>CAVQCQ010000004.1:0-188513 GCA_963711015.1 uncultured Actinomycetota bacterium | reverse complement strand
CGCTCTCGCCGAAGCTGCGGCTGGCTCGGTGACCGTTCGAGTCACCACCTCCACTGAGTCCGAGATTCGCCAGACCGCCAACGTGATCGCGGACTCGCCCAAGGGCAAGAACGCCGATGAGGTCGTCGTGGTCGGGGCTCATTTGGACTCTGTACCCGAAGGGCCGGGCATCAACGACAATGGCAGCGGTTCGGCGACGATTCTGGAGATCGCTGAGGAGATGGCGGAGCTGGGCTACACCGAGAAGCTGCAGCGGCAGGTGCGCTTCGCCTTCTGGGGTGCGGAGGAGTTCAACCTGCTGGGTTCGGAGTATTACGTCGCGAACCTCAGTAACCGGCAACTGGCGAAGATCTACGCGAACCTCAACTTCGACATGCTGGGTTCGACTAACTACGTGCGCTTCGTTTACGACGGTGACGGTTCCGACACGCCAGACACTGGAGCAGGACCCGACGGGTCGGATGTTATCGAGGATGTCTTCACCAGCTACTTCGAGAGCCAGGGTCTGGCAAGCGAGCCGACGGCGTTCGACGGCCGGTCCGACTACGGTCCGTTCATCGCGGCGGGCATCCCGGCCGGCGGCCTGTTCAGCGGTGCTGAGGATCTCAAGACGCCGGAGCAGGCGGCGATCTACGGCGGCACTGCAGGTGTGCCGTACGACCCGTGCTACCACGAGGCGTGCGACGACATCACCAACCTGAGCACCCAAGCTCTGATCGAGATGGGCGACGCTGCGGCGCATGCGGTGTGGACGCTGGCCAAGTCGAAGACGGGGCTCTACCCCGACGGCAGCCGGGTTGGGCCGCAGGCCAAGGTCGCTCCGCTGGAGCTGCCGCGGAAGGGTCATGCCGAGATCCGCTGACCTGACCTGATCAAGGGACCTGAGGCAATCCTCACGCCCCACACGCACACCGACGCCCCCGAAGTATCGGGAGCGTCGGTGTGCCTGGGCGTACGGTGTCGGCACGACGACCTGACCCGGACCGGAGGGCGACCATGACCGACGACGTACGAGCTGCCGTACTGGTGGCCCCGGGTCGCTACGAGGTGCAGGAGTTCCCGCGGCCGACCCTCGCCGACGGAGCGCTGCTGCTGCAGGTCGAGATGTCGGGCATCTGCGGCACCGACAAGCACACCTTCCTCGGCGAGACCAAGCAGTACGCCGGCACGCCGGCCGAGACCGACACTCCTTTCCCGATCATCCAGGGGCACGAGAATGTCGGCGTCGTCGCCGAGATCACCCGGACGGCTGCGGAACGGATCGAGTTCTACGGACGCCGGCTCGCCGTGGGCGACCGGATCACCATGTGCCCGGACATCGTCTGCGGCCACTGCTACCCGTGCACTCACGTGATGGGTTACGTCTGGTGCGACAACTCCCGCTGCTACGGCAACTCCTTCACCAGCGCCGAGCCGCCGCATCTGCTCGGCGGCTGGTCGGAGTTCATCTACCTGCGACCCGACACCTTCGTCTACAAGGTGCCCGACGGGTTGTCAGCGCGGGTGGCCGTGCTCGCCGAGCTGATGGCCTGCGCGGCGAGCCTGGACAAGATCAAGGAGTTCTCCTCCTACGCGATGGAGGGCTTCAACTCCGGCGACACCGTCGTGGTCATCGGCTCCGGGCCGCTCGGCCTGCTGCACATCGCCAAGGCCGACATGATGGGCGCCGGCCAAATCATCGCGACCGATCTCAGCCCGTACCGGCTGGACTGGGCCCGGCGCTGTGGCGCCGAGGAGGTTCTCGACGTCTCCTCGACCACCGCTGAGGAACGGATCGATCGGGTTCGCACGCTGACCGCCGGGCGGGGAGCCGATGTCGTCCTGCACATGGCGAACACGCCGCGGTCTTTCGTCGAGGGCATCGAGATGCTCAAGCGTGGCGGGATGATGCTGGAGATGGGCAACTTCGCCGACACCGGCGAGATCAGCCTCAACGTCCACCGGCACATCTGCAGCAAGAACATCCGCCTGGTCGGCCTGACCAACCACCCGAGCACGGGGTACGGGCCGGCCTTGCGGCTGCTGGAGCGCTTCGCCGACCGCTATCCGTTCGAGGAGATGGTCACGCACGAGTTCGGCCTGGCCGACGTCGAGACCGCGATGCGCACCAGCATGAGCCCAGAAAGCATGAAGGTCGCCGTCGTGCCCGGGCTAGGCCGCGACACTTAACTGCGCCGCCTCCTAGTTGCTGCGTCTGAGACACTGTCCCGGTGCGCGACCGTCGCGCGGGCCTCTAGCTCAACTGGCAGAGCAGCGGACTTTTAATCCGCGGGTTGTGGGTTCGAGTCCCACGGGGCCTACAAAAGTCCTAGTCAATCCATAGATGCAACACAGCATCCATGAGTGAGCCTCACTTTACCCTCACTTTACTTCGCGGAATTTGCCAACGGGTGTGTTGAGAGGCGTGACCGCCGGACCGTTGTGATCGCCTTCTGGTGGTCGGCGAGCACTTTGAGGGCGGTGGTCTTGCCCGCCCCGGCCGGCGCGAGGACCAGCTGGACCCGGCGACGGTCCGTGGCGACCGTCCGCACCATCTGCTTCTGCCCCGCGTCCAGAACGGTCCCTCGGGCTTCGGCCTCGACCAGGGCGATGTCGACCGCGGCGGGTTGCAAGGCCTGCCCGTGTGTTAGAGCAGCCGCAGTAGCCCGACCTTCTAGTCCGTTGGTAAATGACGGTCGGTGCGCCGTGGTGCTTAGCCGGAATCTCCTCAATCTCGGGCGCATGCCAGAGGATGGCGAAGGAGCTGATCTCATCCGATGCCTCTTGGCTCCATTTCCGGTAGAACTGCAGCGCTGCTTGAGCGTCGGTTGGTCCGGTGGCGAATCAAAGCCAGCACCATACCGATCACCGGTAGAACCAAGATGAAGGACAGGATGCCCAGTAAGCCAACGGCGAACCCGACGGCCGCTGCGGCCAGCGCAACCCAGGGCCGGGACCGTGACGTTCGCGCAAGCGGCGGCGGCCGGCGTCGATGTCAGTGGCGGTCTGAGTCATGAGATCTCCTGGTCAGCTTCACCGGGCTAGAGAGGTGGCAGAACGCCGAGGGCGAGCAGGACGATCGGCAGATCAAGGACAAAATGGATAATGATCATGAAGACGAGATTGCGCCGCCACAGGTAGAGGACTGTCATGACCGCGCCCAAGGGCAGCACCACGCCGACGACGTGGCCTAGGTTCCAGCCCTGCAGGTGGAGCGCGACAAAGGCGGCCAGCCCGAGCAGTGCCCCCGGCCATCGCTTGCCGGTTAGGCGGGCCAGACGCTCGATCGGGTACGCCCGGAAGAGCAGTTCCTCGGTGACGCTGGCCGTGAGCACCGTAATCAGGAGCAACCAGGCCGGCGCGCTGTCGGCCACGCTGTCCACCGTGCCACCATCCGATGGCGGCATGAGCCGGTTTACGGCCGCGGTCAATGCAGCGACAGCGGCGAAGAGCACGACGCCGAGGACGCCGGCCAGCAGCGCCGCTCGCCATGAGATGGGGCGAAGGCCGAGCCAGGACCAGGGTTTGCGCTCCCACCCGCGGGTGATGGCGATCACGGTGACGGCCAGCAGCCACAGCATGGCCTGGCCGAGTAGCACCGCGGTTGTCTGTCGAAGTGGCGATTGTAGGACCAGGGGCGCGAGGAGGAACTGGACCAGGAACGGGCCGGTCAGCGCCACGATCAGGCCGATGGTCGTCGGCAGGCCGATGGTCGTCGGCGGGGCGGCGGGTGTAGTGGTGCTCATCGTGCGGTCGCCACCTCTACCCGGGGCGGGGACGCCAGCCGCGCCCGCCCACAACGAACCACGACTCCGATGGCGACGAGCCAGGTGATCAGCACATTCAGCAGGGACGCCGCTCCTCCCGACCCGACCGCGGTCGGCAGGAACACCGACAGGTTCACCGCCGCATGGAAGAGGATCACCACGAGAAGGCTGCCTCCGGTCTGGTTGAACAGCCAGGTGAACAGCACCGAGAGACCGATCGTCCAGCCGATGAACCCACCGATCGCGAAGGTCGGGCTGGTGCCGGCCCGGAGCAGCTCGGATTGCCCGGTCCCCAGCACGAAGTACAAGGGGAGATGCCACAACCCCCAGACCAGCCCGAGGAGGATGCTGGCGTCCAACGCGTTTCGGTGCCGCTGCAGCCGAGGCAGGGCGAAGCCGCGCCAGCCGAGTTCCTCCCCCACCGGCCCACCCAGGAACAGCACCCGCACGAACTCGGCCAACACCATGCCAGCCACGCTGAATGTCACCGCAGGGCGAGGAGCACCGAAGGCGGCAACCGAGACCGCGATCGCGGCCACCATCATTGCTAGCGGCAGCAGCAGCGCTACCGCCGTCCAGTGCACCGACAGCCGGGATGGCGAGAATCCGGCAAGTAGTCGCCGAAGTACACCACGCCCCAATACAGCTGCCAGCACGAGCGCGGCGATGCTCGGGCCGGCGATTGCGACCACGTTGAGGACCGCGCCCGCTGGGGTATGGATGTGGAGTGACCCGAGTATCAGCCCAAGCCAGATGACCCAGGAGATCGCGAACGTCAGGCAGAAGTAGGTGGTGAGCTGATGCCGCTGTATGACTGAGGGCGGGCTAGCCGGGCGGGACATTATTGCCCGTGTCTTGCACCGACGCGTGGCTCCGTCGTCGGCCGCTGAGCTATTGGCCGGGCTTTGTCGAAGTCTGCGGCCTTGCGGACCAACAAGAAGCCCGCGACCAGCACCATGATGAGCATGGTGACGATCCCGGTCTCGGTGGTCACGTAGGCCATCGTCGCCGCCGAGCTCACGATCGCCACCCCGGCGAGGCTCTCCATCACGTTGTTGAAGACGCTGTGGGACAGGCAGACCGGCCAGATACTTCCGGACGACAGTCGCAGCCATGCGTACCAGACGCCGGCCAGGGTGAGGGTGACCATCACCATCGGGACCACAATCCAGCGTTGACCCGCGCTCTGATAGGTGGTGGTGAGCAGCAGTAACGGCAGATGGAAGATGGCATGGCAGGCGCCGGTGAGGATGGCCGCGACCCGCGGTGAGGTTACCTCGGCCAGGCGAAACAGCAGATATCCCCGCCAACCAATCTCCTCGCCGAGGAAAACAAACGTCGCGATGATCACGCCTACGAGGATGTTGAGACCGCCGCCGACCGAGACAGCGCCCAGGCCCGAGAAGCGAACGACCCCGAACGCAGCAGCGACACCGAAGCTCAACACTCCAATCAGCACCGGCCCGACGACAGCGATCAGCAGGCCCCGTCCTCGTCGCGGATGAAACCCGACTCCCTTCAAGATGGCTCCTCGTTGACCGCGGGGGACGGCGAACGCCATGGTGATTGCGAACCCCAGTATCGGCGCGGCGATGCTGAGCAGCGGTGTGATGCTGCCGGCGTGCGGTAGCGCAAGGGCAATCGCGACCGCGATCGCGTAGGTGGAGCCGAGGAAGACAACGATTTGGCGCAGGGGACGATCAGTGCTCGGTGGCGCGGGTTCTGAGGTGGTTCGTTGCTCCGGCATTGGATTCTCCTTTTTGTCCGATTGATGTAGGGACCGTTTCTTGCTTGCCGGTCGGACTGCCGAGACTGGTCACCGATATGAGCGTCAAGTTGAGGTTCCGTACCTTGTTCAGCGTCCCGTGCAGTGCTGCTTGGTCGACAAGTTCTCCAGTCAGCTGAACCGTGTCATTCTCAAAGTTGGTGATTATCAGCCCGTCGAACCATTCGGTCCAGCGCGTATCCAGCTGACCTTCGATGCGAATGTCGTAGACCGCCACAGCACCCAACGTAGGAACGATCGACTCAGAGGGGATCCACCCGTGGTTGGTAGATCGGGTGGAGCTTCTCGGGCGGTGGGTAACTAGCCGGAGATGAGATGCAGCGCTCGTGCCTCGGCCACGGCCTGCGTTCGGCTCGCCACGCCGAGCCGACGAAAGATGCTGTTGACGTACGACTTGACCGTGCTCGTGGCGACAAACAGGCGGGCGGCGATCTCCTGGTTCGACAGACCCGCAGCGATCAATGCCAGCACCTGGCGTTCCCGCGCGGTTAACGCGTCGACAGGCATTCTGTGGCCCTCCCCGGCCGGTGGCTCGAACATCGCCAGCAGCCGTCGCGCGTAGCCAATCAGCGAGTCTGACCGGGTGCCTTGAGGTTCTCCGCGCCGCAACTTGAGTAGCTTGGTCAGCAGCGCCGCAAGCGGCGCTCCCTCATCGACGAAGACGCGGACGTAACCCTCGGGTTCGGCGAGTGTCAATGCTCGCTCCAGGACGACGACGGCAGTATTTAGCTGATGTTGCGCCTGCAGTGCCATTGCATAGACGGCCAGGATGGCGATGACGCTATTTCCGCGGCTGGCATTTTCTGCCGCCTTGAGCAGCCGGTTGAGCAGCTCCAGAGCCTCGGTCAGGTGTGAACCGGCTGCTTCGTCTTTGGCCTGTGCGATGAGCACGCGGGCCAAGGTCAGATACTGCTCCTCGCGAGGGTAGTTGGGGTCTTCCGCGCTAAGTCCGCGCGCCTCGGTCCAATCAACAGCCGCAAGTAGGTCATGCTGTTTGAGGGCAAGCCTGGCCTGCTCGGCCTCACCCCGTTCGACGAGAAGAGGGAAGAAACTACGCTGGCGAGCGAGACTGGCGAAGGTGTCTAGCGTTGCAGCGGCCTCGGCCAGCTGCCCGCGAGCCTGCTGCAGACGGGCCAGGAAGAGGTAGCTTCCGGTCACCACGTTCGCGTCGACTGTAAATGCCCCAGTGACCGACTCGACAGCCCGCCTCAGGTGGCGCTCGGCGACGTCCAGATCGTTCCACTGAAGGTGGATCTCGCCAAGGCCGACGTTGTAGGCCGGGTTGTTCGCCGCCACGCGTACCCCGTCACGACCTGACACCGCCTCGGCCGCCCCCGCGTAGGTGGCAGCGGCCGCTCGGAGGTGCCCCTGCATCATCTGCAACCGCCCGAGATAGTTGGTGGCGTTCAACAATGGGACAAGGGCGCCGGCTGCCGAGAAGGCTGCGATTGCCTCTTCTAACGGACGTTCGTGGGCGGCGCTGACATCACCGCTCACCTGGAAAGCCAGCGCCACATTAGTCATAGCCGCCGCCCGTTCACGTGCCGTGGCGTCGGTTTGCGGCAGCAGCTCCAGCGCATGGTGCCCTAGGACGACGGCCCGTTGGAGATCACCCGAGAACCGCGCTATCCCGGCCCGGATGACAGCTGCTCGACCACGGATTGCGCGAACTTCATCGGTAGTCGATTCTTCGGGCAGGCACCGTTCGGCGGCTTGCAGGCTTGCCTCGGCGGCGTCCTGGCGATTGGAGAAAGCCCACCCCAGGGCGCGATGGATGTGCAGCACGGGACGTCCGCGTACAAGTGCATCGGGTAGACCGTCGATCCAGCCGAGCACGGTTTGGATCTGCTGGTTCAAGATCAGCGTCATGCCGGCCGCTTCGATGAGCCGGACAGCGCGAGCGAGATCGC
Organism: uncultured Actinomycetota bacterium; assembly: GCA_963711015.1. Lineage (GTDB taxonomy): Bacteria > Actinomycetota > Actinomycetes > Propionibacteriales > Propionibacteriaceae > Microlunatus. The sequence continues at coordinate 181,071 of CAVQCQ010000004.1, read as the reverse complement.
GGCCGCGAAGAGCGTGCTGTATCGCGTCTACGACAAACCCCTGGCTCTCGAACCATTCACTGGCCTTTCGCTGGAGTTCGGAGAGGATCTCGGGTTGTTCGTGACCCAAGCGCTGCTGCAACACGTCCGCGAACAGCTGGTGGTAGCGATACCAGCCACGGACCTCGTCCAGCGGATCCACAAACAGGTTGGCGTGCTCCAAGCCCACCAGCATCTCTTGGCTGTCAGGCCGGGATGTGACCGCTTCGCAGAGGGAGGCGCACATCCGGTCCAGAACTGAGGTCTGAAGGAGGAAGGAGCGCAGCGTTGGTGGCTGCCGAGCCAAGACCTCCTCGGCCAGGTAGTCCATCACAAAATGGTTGCTGCCGGTAAAAGCGGTGATGAAGCTGGCGACATCGGGGTGGTCGCGCAGGGCCAAGGCCGCCATCTGTAGGCCCACCACCCAGCCTTCGGTGCGGCCCACCAACTCCGAGACATCCCGCGCGGCCAGCTGCAGGCCCATGACCTGGTTGAGGAAGGTTCCCGCCTCCTCGACGCTGAAACGAAGGTCAGTCGCCCGGAGCTCAACGAGCTCCCCGCGGGCCCGCAGCCGAGAAAGCAGCAGCGGAGGGTCAGCGCGCGTGGCGATGATCAGGTGCACCGTCGGAGGAAGATTATCGAGTAGGAAGCTCATTCCCTCATGAATCTCCTGGGACTCGATCAGGTGGTAGTCGTCGAGCACCAAAGCGACGTCAACGGGCTGGACGTCCAGATCGTTGATCAGTGTCGTCAGGATCGTGGCGATGGGTGGCGCTTGCGGAGAGCCGAGCAGCGCCGAGGCGGTTTGCCCGAGGCCCGGCTGCTGGCGAGACAGAGCCTGAAGGAAGTAGCGCCAGAACCGGGCCGGGTCGTTGTCGCGCGCATCCAGCGAGAGCCACGCGACCAACCGGCCGCCAGTGGATGACGCTGCGACCCAGTTGCTCAGCAAGGTTGACTTGCCGGATCCGGCGGGCGCAGAGATGAGGGTGAGTTTTCGCTCCACCCCCTCGTCAATTCGCTGACACAAAGTTCGGCGCGGCACCAGCGAAGGGCGTGCCGAAGGCATGGACAACTTGGTCAGAAGGAGCGGGTCACCTCCGGCGCCAGGCGGCGGCCCTCCCAGATTCAGGTCTGCCTCGGCCTCGCGACCCGATCCAGCCAGCAACTCAGCCGCGTGATCAAGTCGCCCGAGAGTCACGTTCGCAGCCTTGCCAAGGTAAAACTTACGCAGCTTTCCGCCCTGCTTGCGATACGCGGTCCAATACCCTTCGAGGCTCCCGGTACGGCGCTCCCTGCGGGCCGTCAAAGTTCCGCTTGGCCCCTGGAAGGAGAAGGAGCGGGTCGCCGGATCCTCCAACCAGGCGGACCACGCCGGCGAGTCAACAACGATCGACGCCGCCCAAAGCGGCTCGTAGGCGTGGAGGACTCCATCCGAGACATGCGGTATGCGCTGCGCCATGCTGCTTCTTCCCGACCCGTTCGGTTACCCAAAAGACTAAGCAGCCCATGGGTAACCCGACAACCGCACCGCACTGTGTTCGTCTAGCCCAGATATCAAGGCGTGTCGCAACGACTCTCAACAGTGTCGAACAAAGGGCCTGTTCGACATGGCAAGTCGAAAGCAACAAAATACTGATCCGCCGGATTCAGGACTCGGTCGACTCGCACGGCAACGGTCCAAGCAGTGGCGGGGGAATTGGGCTCAGACGTCGAGTCGACGAGGACGAGCCAAGACCTGCGGATGGGCGTGTGTCGGGTTGCTTTGTTGATCGCCTCCTGGGCAGCGAAGTACAGCAACGGTGCCAACACCCGACGCCGGCTGGACCGGGTCGTCCAAGTCGTCTTCACCCCCTGAGCTGCTCCGGCGCCAGCGCCGTCAGCTCCACGCCGCATCCCGCCGGCGAGCAGTGACATGGAGCCCAGCATAGGGCGTACGCGAGCAGGAAGAAGGTGAGGACAGGATGTCGCCGGATGACAGACATGACGGCCTTTCGATCCTTGGGCCGTTGATGGCCACACTTCAGAGTCGCGGGCCAGGGCCCCCGCAGCCCAGCCGGTAGGCCCCCCACGCCCGGGGCGGTTTTCTCCCCATGCGAAGGAGAGAAGACCGCAGTCGATCCTTCAGCGGATCTGCTGTTTCGGTGGGTTCGTTGGCTGGCGCCCCTGATAAGCCGCAGTGTTGGCATTTCGCCGCAAGGCCAACGGCCGCCTGTCACCTGGAGATGCCTGACTGGGCGCGGACGATCGCATTTTAATCCGCGGGTTGTGGCGTTCCGTGTGACGGCGAGGTGGGGGCGTCGAGGTGATCTCTACGCATCGTCGATTATCGAGCCCGTTCCACATGCCAATGCGGCTGCCCCCGTCGGTCATGTCTTGATGTCGTCAGTGTTGTTGCCCGTTGGTGGGTGATGCCGTTCGGTGCGCTCGTTCGGGGCTGACGGCTTGTTGGACGTCGGCCCGACCGGGCTTGGGCGTGCGACGGCGTCGAATCGCCTTGCTGATCTCGACGACGACCGGCAGTAGTGCGGCCAGGCCGGCGCAGATCAGCCATTGGCTCGGGGTGAGGGTGGTGGTCAGCAGGGCCTGTTGCAGCGTTGGCAACTGAGTTCCGAAGAACAGCATCGCGAGCGGAATCAACGCGATCACAAGTGCCTTCAGGATCGGCGGGCCGAAGCCACTTGCCGGGTCCCGCCGGTTCACGATCGCGTTGAACACCGTCCCGAGCCCCATCACCACGAAGGTCATGGTCAGCGAGACGGTGGCGTGGTCGGTGCTTGGCGTGTCCGGGCCGGCAACCAGTGGAAGCAAGGCCGCGACGAACAGCGCGACGGCGTAGCCGATCCACATCATGACCGCAGCGCGGTTGGTGAGGGCGAGCTTGGGATCCCGCGGTGGCCGGTGCATCACGTCCGGGTCGCCCGGATCGACGGCGATGATCGCGACTCCCACCGCAGTCGCGAAGAACAACAGATACAGCACCATCTGCGGGGTCAGCGCCACCCCGCTGTTGATGTTGAAGGCGGTGGCGGCGAGAAACAACAAGATCAGGGACATCAGCTGGGTCATCTGATAGCGCACGTAGGCGACGATCTTGTCGTAGACGCGACGTCCGATCTCGACCGCGTGCACCAGCGTGCCGAAGTTGTCGTCGGTCAGGATCATCCGAGCGGCCTGCTTGGTGACCTCGCTCCCGCTTCCCATCGCCACACCGATATCAGCCTGCTTGAGCGCTGCCGCGTCGTTCACCGCATCGCCAGTCATGGCGACGATCAGACCGTCCTCCTGCATCGTCCTCGCCAGTCGGAGCTTGTCCTCCGGGGTCACCCGGCCGAACACGTGGAGCTCTGGTAGCCGGCGGCGGAGTTCGTCGTCGGACAGCTTCCGCAGATCGGCGCCACTGATCGCGCCCGGACCCAGGCCGAGGGACTGCCCGATCGCCTGGGCGGTGACAGCGTGGTCACCGGTGATCATCCGGACGTCGATGCCGGCCGCCAGGGCGACCGTGACCGCACCCTTGGCCTCCGCCCGTAGCGGATCGATGATCCCGGCCATTCCTGCGAAGGCGAGATCGTGGGTCAGCGACATCGGGTCGCTTGTCATCGCCGCCCGGTTCGCATCGCCCTCGATGAGTCGGATGGCGAAAGCGAGCACGCGCAACCCGTTCTGGCCCATCCTTTCGTTGGCGGCCGCGATCCCCGGCCCGGCGCTGGTGATCGGAACCTGTGAGCCGCTCAGCGGGCCGCCTGACATGGTGCAGCGGGCAAGGACGACGTCCGGCGCACCCTTCACCAGCTCGACGATGTGCTCGGCGCCGTCCAGAACGATTCGGTGGAAGGTCGCCATGAACTTGTACTCGGAGTCGAATGGCACCTCGGCGAGCCGCGGGTATGCATGGCGGGTCTCTTCCACGTCGACCCCGATCTTCGCCGCCAGGACCACCAGGGCGGCCTCGGTTGGATCGCCGATCACCGAACCGTCGTCGCCGACGACGGCGTCGGTGTCGAGCGCCAGTCCCAACGCCAGTCTGGTGAAATCGGGCACCGGTGCGCCGGCGACCGAGGTGATCGGGCCGGTCTTGGCGTAGCCCTCGCCGCCCACCGTGAACCAGGATCCGTTCGCGTAGAGCGTCGACACCATCATCTGATTGAGGGTCAGCGTTCCGGTCTTGTCGGTGTTGATCGCGCTGGTGGCACCAAGGGTCTCGACGTCAGTGAGGTTCTTCACGACCGCCTTGGCTTCGGTCAGCTGCTTCGCGCCCATCGACAGAAGCCCTGAAACAAAGGCCGGCAGCCCGGTGGGGATGGCCGAGATCGCCATCGCCGTGCCCAACAGGAGCAGTTCTTGGGCCGGAATGCCGCGGATCATTCCGACGACGACGATGACCGCCACGGCACCCCACGCGATGAGGCCGAGCGCTTTGGTGAGTGAGTCGAGCTCCTTCTGCAGGGGCGATCGGGTCCGTGAGACCTTGGTCAGCATGGTGGCGATCTGACCCATCTGGGTCTGCATGCCGGTTGCGGTCACGACCATCGAGCCCGTGCCCCTGGTGACCGAGGTGTTCTGGAACAGCATGTTGGTCTGATCACCCAGACCAACGTCAGTCGAGTCGAGGGCATTCGCGTCCTTGGCGATCGGCGCGCTCTCACCGGTCAACGCGGCTTCCTGCGCCTCCAGGGTCGCTGAACGCAAGATGCGGCCGTCCGCCGGGATGATGTCACCCGACTCGACGTTGATCACGTCGCCGGGAACGATGTCGGTCGCGGGAATGACCTGGACCTGACCATCCCGCACGACCCGAGCTTGCGGGACCTGCAGTTTGGCCAGCGCATCCACGCTGGCTCGCGCCTTCAGCTCCTGCCGCGAACCGAGAACAACGTTGAGCACGATCAACATCGCGACGATGAGACCGGTCGCAACCTCACCGATGAGGATGCTGACCAGGGTGACGGCGACCAGCATGATGTTCATCGGATCGCGCAGCTGTCCCAGCGCGACCGCCACCACCGACGGCGGCTTCTCCGCCGCGATTTCGTTCAAGCCGTAGGTCGACTGCCGCTGAGCCACCTCGGCGTCGGACAGCCCTCGCTCGATGTCGGAGCCGAGGTCGGAAACCACCGCCTCAGGCGAGCGCGCGTACGCGGGTTCCGCGTTGGCGGCCGTCGGACTGACAGGTGCGCCAGCAGTCATGCCGACCACCCCCTTCCAGATAGACATGCGGCGGTCGGCCAGGAGCTGTGACCCTTACGGGCGCCCAGTCACCAAGACGTCCATCGAGCATGATTATCGTCCAGAACGGCCGCGGGCGGCAGCCCTGCCAGGATGGTGCTCACGATCGTGGTCAGTGGCAGGCCGATGAACAGCAGCCCCGCTTCACGATCACCCTGCGCGGGGTGGTGCAAGACCACTCGAGTGCGCATTAGCCTAGGAACCTCCCGAGGAGGTACCGGTGGCGACCCAGACCAATGCCCGACGAAAGAGGCGCAAATCGACTGGCACTGGAAGCGCTGCCCAGAGCATGCCGTCGCTCTCGGTTGAACAGGTGGGAGAGCTGCTCCAGCTCCTGAAGGGTTCTGACAGTGTCGAGCTCAAGCTGAGTGTCCCGGAGGCGAACAGGCGGTCGGCAGCGCGGGCACTAGGCATCGATCCGTTGGATGCGCAGATCCGGCAAGTGATCTTCTTCGACACGCCGGACTTGCAGCTCAACCAGCACGGTGTGGTGGTACGCGGGCGCCGAATTCAAGGAAAGCCGGGCGACTCCGTGGTGAAGCTGCGGCCGATCCAGCCAGAACACATGAGCCCTGCCTTGCGCAAGGAGCCAGGCTTCGGAGTCGAGATCGACGCACTGCCGGGCGGGTTCGTCTGTTCTGGAAGAATGAAGGTGGAGGTGCCGGACGCCAAGCTCGTTGATGTGCTTGCCGGCCGCCGACCGGTCAGCAAGCTCTTCAACAAGAAGCAACGGTCCCTGTTCCATTCGCACGCGCCGGGCGATCTGCAGCTCGACGACCTCGCCATCATGGGCCCCGTCAACGTCTTGAAGCTGAAATTCACTCCTCGCGACTTCGACCGTCGAGTGGTTGTCGAGTTATGGGCTTACCCGGACGGGTCTCGCATTCTCGAGCTCTCCACCAAGTGTCCGCCAGCCGATGCGTTCACAGCTGCCGCGGAGACCCGGGCGTACCTGAGCGCACACGGGATCGACTTGGCGGCGCCGCAGGAGACCAAGACGCGGTCGGCCTTGGAGTTCTTTGCCAAGGAGCTACGCGACACCGAAGCCAACTAGACGGGTCCGCGAGGAGAAGCGACCGACCTGAGTCGCATGGGTGCTCGTGACGTCCGCCGTTAGACGGCCGTCCGGTCGGGCCCCGACCCGAAGCGCTCGATGAGCACACCGTGGCGCAGTCCGCGATCGCTGACGATGATCGCCTCGCCGTCGAGCTGGTCGAGGATCGTCCGGACGATGCACGCGCCGGCGAGGATGACCTCGGCGCGCGCCGGCTGCAACCCGACGATCGACCGGCGCCCCGCCGCGTCCAAGCCTCGGTAATGCTCGATCTGTCGATCGATCTCGGCTCGGTCCAGGACCGTTCCTTGGATGACATCGGGATCGTAGCGGGCCAGGCCGTGCTTCACCGCAGCGAGGTTCGTCACGGCGCCGCCCATCGCCACAATCGCGTCCGGTCGTGCCCGCCCGTCAAGGCGAGACAGGTCAGCCGTCATGGCCGCCATCGCCTCCGTGACGACGTCGGCTGAGACTGCTTTCGCCAGCCCGAACCGCTCGGTGAACCGGACTGCGCCGACGTTGACGCTGAACCGCTCATCGACGGCCGGCCCGTGGCTGAAGGTGAACTGCGAGCTGCCGCCGCCTGTGTCGAAGACGACGATCCTGCCATCACCGAGTCCGATGCCAGTCGCCACCGCGAGATGGGCGAGCCGGCCCTCGTCTTCACCCGAGATGACGTTGAGCGTGATCCCGCAGCGTGCCCGGATCGTTTCGACGACCTCGGCCCCATTGCGAGCGAGCCGCATGCCGGCCGTGCCGACCGCCGCGATGGCCCTGACATCGAGGCTACGAGCCTCCTCAGCCATGTCGGTGATCGCCCGCACGGTCCGCTCGAGCGGCTCGGCCCCGATTTCTCCGTTTGCCTCGAGATCCTCACCGAGGCGCGTCACGGCCGCCCGATCAACGACGGTCCGCCATCGTCGGTGCCCACCCGTGTCGAGCTCCGCGACGTGGAACTTGACCGAGTTGGTCCCGGTGTCGATGACCGCGTAGCGCTCCGGCACTCGATCAAGGAGCAAGCGCAGTCCCGTCGGGACGTCCATGTTGCAGTAGTCCGGTAGGCCGAGCGAATCGATCGCGGCCACGACCGCCGCCGGGTCAGTCGACTCGACCGCGATCGACATTGCGCGGTGGCCCCCGGCCTCGATCACCGACCGCTCGGCCTGGCAGCCGCCGATGGCATAGCGGGTACGCCGTTTGTGGACCGGGACCGCGCGCAGACCACCCGCTGCGCCAGAATCCGCTGCCGCCAGGACGGCATCGAGCGTCAGCCCATCGGGAGGAATGAACGGAACCGGTGTGCGGAGCCCTGCGAAGACTGTGCGGGCGTCAGCCGTGTCGAGCGGGAATTGAGCCTTGAGGATCGGTTCCCACCGCTGGAGCGCGTGCACATCGGTCTCCCGCAGCACCTTGACATCCATCAGCCCGTCCCGGACCTTGACGGTGTCTCCGCCGGGGACCAGCAGGTACAGCTCGTCGCTCTCCTCGACGGAGGCTGGCGTCATCGCATCGAAGATGGCGTCGGCGCTGGGGACAACTTGTGCGAAGGTCCGCCACTCCCAACGCGGGAGGATCTCGGCCATGCCGCACACTCCTCACGCTTCGGGTGACGCGGCTCTGAGCGAAGCGTAGCGCCGCAGGGCCGACGAGACGGCGTCTGTCTCGAAAGTACTCGGCGCTTAGGTCTCGACCAGCAGGCGTTCCTCATCTCGCGGATGCGGAATTGGCCCGCCCGTGACACCGGGAGGCTTCAGATGCAACCTCTTCCATCAGGACGGCATGGCCGCCTCGCCGATGACGACGGTCCAGGGCCGGATGGTCCAAGAGGTCACCAGGCCACTGCGGACGTAGGGATCATCGCCAACGAAGCGCTCGACGACGGAGCGATCGTCGGTCCGCCAGACAAGAACCGCTCGATCTGGTGGTTCGGTCAGCGCGCCGGCAAGAATCAGCTCCCCACGGCGATGGGCCTCCCGAGCGAGCGCGAGATGCTCATCCCGGAAGGCGGCTCGCCGGGCGAGATAGTCGTCCACCAGCGCGTACTCCAGCAGGTAGTAACCCAATGGTCATCCTCGCAAGATCTTGTCCATCGGCTTTCCCTTGGCGAGCTCGTCGACCAGCTTGTCCAGGTAGCGGATCTTCTGCATCAGCGGATCATCGATGGCTTCCACGCGTACCCCACACACCACCCCCGTGATCGACGAGGCATTCGGGTGGAGTTGGGCATCGGCGAAGAAGCCCTCGAATGTCGTACCCGCGGCGAGGTGGTCACTCAGCTCGGACTCATCGAAACCGGTGAGCCAGCCGATGACCTGGTCGAGGTCGGCCTTCGTGCGCCCCTTCTTCTCGACCTTGGTCACGTAGTGGGGATAGACCGAGGCGAAGCTGATGGTGAAGATCCTGCTCACGCCCGCAAGCGTAATCAGCGCAGGCGGCGGGGCGCTTCACGCTCCGTGACGTCGTCCAGCTCCGATGTCGCGACGACCTCGTGTTCGGCCACCCCGACATCCTCAGCCTCGTCGACAGTGATCACGTCGGGGCCCGAGTGCCCGCGACGAGCAATCCCGTGTTTCCGGCGGGCCACCCGTACGGCCTGGGATATGCCGTGCCAAATGTGGTCCTCCCCCAAGCGTGCGCGGAGCCCCGAACGCGCGAGGACTGTTCGCACCGGCCAACGGACCCGACCAGGTACAGATCGACGTCGCGGGCGGCCAGCTGCTCGTGCATCTCGGACAGCATGTCGGACGTCGTGACCCCGAACTGATGGCTCGCCTCGAGGTCCAGGACCAGCGCCTTGGTATCCGGAGCCGCATCGACCATCTCGAGGATCGCGTCCAGCACTCCGGCCGCGTTGGCCCAGAACAGCGACACGTTGATCCGAACCACCACCAGGACGCCGGGGATCGTGGTGCGATCCGGATGGTTGCGTACGCCGCCCCAGGAGGCCTTCTCGCCCGGAATCTTGCCGAGAATCTCCACCTCCGCCCGACTCGACCGGTACACCATTCCGAGAATTGCCTGACCAATGGCGAACAGCAGGCCGAGCATGGGTCCGGCGACGAGTACGCCGACAGCGGCCACAATGGCCGAGACGCCGTCGTTCTTGCGCACCTTCAGGTAGCGGCGGATGGCCGCCAGGTCCATCAGACCCCATACCGCGTTGATCACGATGGCGCTGAGAACTGCCTTCGGCAAAGCCGAAAGGGTCGGGGCGATGAGGAGAATCGCGACGATCGCGATGGCCGCGGCCGAAAGGCCGCTGACCTGCGATCTGCCGCCGGCCCGATCCGCAGCGGCGGTCTTCGACAGGCTCCCGGCGACGCCGAGGGCGCCGAACACGCCGGAGCCGATGTTGGCGCCGCCGAAGGCGATCAGCTCCTGGTCGGTGTCCAGGCGGTAACGACCCTTGGCGGCGTACAGTCGTCCGGCACTCAACCCCTCGGCCAGGCCGACGAACGCGATGGCGGCACCCGCGAAGGCAACGTCGACGAGCCGATCCAGCGGCACGAGCGGGATCGAGGGCGTCGGCAATCCCTTCGGCACCTGACCGACGACGGCCACACCGCGGGCGGCCAGGTCGAGCCAGTTCGATGCCACCAGCCCGAGGGCGAGGACGAGGAGCGCCCAGGGCACCCGCGGCAGCAGGCGCTGCCCGATGAACAACACCGCCAATGAGCTGACACCAACCGCGGCCGTCATCGGTGTGATCTGGTCGAGGTTGAGGGCGAGCACAGATATCCGGTGCAGGACATCACCCGGTGTGACGGGGATGCCGAGCAGGTTGGGCAGCTCACCGATGATCACCAGGATGGTGAGGCCGAAGACGAAGCCGGTGACGATGGGCCAGGGGAGCCAGGTCAGTATCGGCAGGTGCCGGTGCACTCCGCGGCTGGTCGGGTGCCCGCCCGAGTGCGTCAAGATCGCGCTCCCACCTCCGCGCCTCACACCACTGAACCCACGCAGAGGCCGGGCCCGGGCGTTGGACAGGGTAAGCCGGTTAACAACAGGTTAACAACGGATGAACGAGATTGGTACGTCGAACCGGGTCCTACTGATCGTCTCGCCCGCTGCGGGCGGCGTCATCGACTTCCGTCGAGCTCGCTTGCCATCGCGCATCCAGACCGGCCAGCTTGGCCTCGATCCGAGCGAGGTGTACGTCGAGTCGCTGCTCCAGGGTTTCGGCCGTCACCTGGAACGCCAGCTCCTCCTCGCGAGCAACGCGCAGGGCCACCGCAAGAGCGACAATCGCCGCCACCGTTCCGATGACGGCGACTCCCGCCACCATGACACCGGCGGCAATGAAGCGCCCCGTGGTGGTCACGGGAACGTGATCGCCATAGCCGACCGTCGTCAAGGTGGTGAGCGACCACCACACCGCATCACCCCAAGAGCGGATGGTGCTCTCGGGTCGTTCGCCCTCCACCAGCCACAGCGCGGCGCCGCCGCCGAGAACGACCAGGGTCGCGAAGCAGGTGACGGCCAGGGCGAGCCGCAGCAGCACGCTCCAGGTCAATCGTTGCTTCCGCGGCACAGCAGGGCCGTCCTCTCGCGGGTGACGGTGAACGGTAGCCAGTCTGGACCTGTCGCACGATGATCAGCAACGGACCAGCTACTCAACCGGCGCGTGGCCCTCGAGATGTGGGACTGCCGACACGGGCTCGCGGAGCTCCTCATCGGTGGGGATCTCGGCGGCGACATCGGATGCGTGCAGCGCGCGGGCCATGGCCCAGGCGATCCAGCCGCCGAGCACGAGCAGGACCGTACCCACCGCAATCCAGGCGGCCGCGCCGGGGAGCTGGGTCAGCTGATACATCAGCCAACCGATGACGACCGTCGAGGGAATGGTGATGATCCATGCGGCCACCATGTTCCTCACGACCCGGAGGTTGACTCCTTGACCGGAGGCGACGCCGGAGCCGGTGACCGAGGACGCCGCGGCGTGGGTGGTCGAGATCGGGATCCCCATTCCGGTGGCGCCGAAGATCGCGGTCACGGCGCCGATATTGGCCGCCAGGCCGGAACTGGCGCGTAGCGAGGTGATCCGCAGACCCATCGTCTCGATGATCTTCCAGCCGCCCCATACCGTGCCGATCGCGATGGCGCTGTAGGCAAGGAAGGGGATCCACCAGTCGATCTGCAGATTCCCGTTCGGTAGCAGGGTGATATACCCACCGGCCAGAAGGACCGCGGCGATGATCCCCATGGTCTTCTGGGCGTCGTTGGCACCGTGGCCGAACGACACGGCAGCGGCCGACAGCAGCTGCAAGCCTTTGAACGCCTTGGCATCGTCGTTGATCTTCAGCCGTCGCTGGAGTCGGGACAGCACGACCATGGCCAAGAACGCCACCGTGAACGCCACCGCCGGCGAGACGACGATGGCGATCAGCGCGGTCTGGACGACACCCCAGTTGATGGCCGCAAGACCGCCCGCAGCGAGCCCGGCGCCGACCAATCCACCGATGATCGCGTGGCTGGACGACGACGGCATGCCGACATACCAGGTGAGATAGTTCCAGGTGATCGCCGCCACGAGGGGGCGAACACGACGGCGATCCCCTCGGAATCGTGCTTCACCACCTTCGCCACCGTGTTGGCGACGGCGGTGCCGACGACGAAGAACGCGCTGAAGTTGAAGACTGCGGAGAACCAGGGCGCCCAGCGCGTCGGCAAGGCTCGCGTCGCCACCACGGTCGCCACGGAGTTGGCGGCGTCGTGGAAGCCATTGGTGAAGTCGAAGACCAGCGCCAACACGATGACGCCGATGACGCCAATGAGCAACCAGTCCATTCAGCCGCCTCCCGATGTTGGGCTCCATCATCCACAGGTCGAACCGGCCCCGGTCGAAGGTCCCTGCTGGCCCGACAGTGGTCTTGTCCAGCATGCCCCAATGGGCACCTGAGCCAGGCGGCCGGCGGCGTTTTCTTAGGCTGCCTCGGTGAGCGCAGACACCGTCACCTACATCCTGGAGCTCCTTGGCATCTTGGCTTTCGTCACATCGGGTGCCCTCATGGCGATCCGGTGCGGCTTCGACATCGTCGGCATCGTCGTGTTGGCCGAGACGACGGCGCTGGCGGCGGCGTGCTGCGGGATGTGATCATCGGAGCCGGGATACCCTCGCCCGGTGGCGGTGGTTCTGTTTCCTTTCCATCAAGACGAGCGCCTCAGCAGCGGCGACCTTCCGCTTCCCGGCGACGTCGCTTTCTCGATCGTCGAGCCCGACCTTCCGACCGGCGGCCAATGGTCGCGGCTCACCGCGCTGTACGAAGCGCTGGCGGCCACGATCGCCGAGGAGGTCACGTCCCGGTCGTTGACGACCGTGGTCAGCGGGGACTGTCTTTCCGTGCTGGGCACCCTGGCCGGTGCGCAGCGGGCGGGCATCGATCCATCGCTGGTGTGGTTCGACGGGCACGGCGACCTGCACACGTTGGCATCGACGTCGTCGGGCTACCTCGGTGGGTTGGCGTTGCGCATGGCCTTGGGTGGTGACGCCGACAAGCTCGCTACGCCCCTAGGTATTCGGCCGGTGCCGGAGAACGCGACCGTCCTTGTCGATGCCCGGGACCTCGATCCTCCCGAGGAGGTCTACCTGGCCGGCTCGGCGATCCGGCGCAGCACGGTGGAAGGGCTGCGACGGGATGATCTTCCGGACGGTCCCGTTCTGCTGCACGTCGACCTCGACGTCATCGACGCCGCCGAGGTCTCGGGGCTGAGGTTCCCCGTCTCCGGTGGCCCGTCGTCAGCCGACGTGCTGACATCGGTGAAGCGGCTTCTCGACAGCGGACGTGTCGTCATCCTGAGCATCGCCTGCTCGTGGTTCTCGGCCACCGATGAGCGGGAGCAACGTGGTCGCGCCGACTTGCTCGCTGCGCTTCTCGTGCCGAGGCCGGACCAGGACAGTTGACGGCCGTCTGCAGGTAGCCTCCACATCGTGGGCGGACCGGTCGAAACTCGGCCCGTGGGACCGGATGACCTGACCGAACTGGCGGAGCTGTTCGAGAGCCAGCGGAACAGTCGTCACTGCTGGTGCATGACGTTCTGCGTGACCCGCCGTGAGTTCGCCGTCGGTTGGCTCAACGGCGGTAACCAACGCCGATTCGCGACCATGGCGAGCGTCAGTGCTACGCCGATGGGAGTCCTGGCCTCGGACGCGGGCAAGGCGATCGGCTGGTGCGCGTGCGGACCGCGTTCCCGCTACATCGCGGCCACCAGTCCCCGCAGCGAGATCATGCGGAACCGCGCGCCGGCCGAGGACGAGACGGTCTGGCTGCTGCCCTGCGTCTTCGTCAGGGCCGGGCATCGAGGCCAAGGCGTCAGCCATGCGCTGGTGAGCGCAGCGGTGGCCCTGGCCCGTCGGGAGGGTGCTGCCGCCATCGAAGGCTGGCCCCTGGCCGACACGGTTCAGCGCTCGGCCGACGCGTTCGTCGGGCGGGAGCAGATGTTTGCGGACCTCGGCTTCCGCTGCGTGGATCGGCCGACTGCCGAGCGGGTGATCATGCGGCTCGCCCTCAGCGCCCAAACCCCCCACGACGAGGGCGGACTCGGCTAGGCTGAGTGATTGCCCGCTGGCGTCTCGGGACAGCCGAAAGGATGGAAACTCCCAGATCCGCATGACCACTGGCCCCCATATCGACCCTTCGCTTCCCGCGCGCCGGCTCTCGCCGAGAGAGTGCCGCGATTGCCTGCTCCGGCGCCGAGAGGGTTTGCTCGCGTACTCAACCGGCCGAGGCCCGCGCTCGGTCGTGGTCAGCTACGCCGTGCACGACGACGAGATCACCATCCGGGTGCCCGAGTTCAACGAGATCTGTCAGTACGCGCCCGGCTGCGAGGTCTGCCTGGTGATCGACGAGATCCGCGACTCCGACGGCCAGTGGCTCGAGGTCACCGCATCCGGAGTGGCGTCGGTTGTCGACCACTGTGAACACACCAGCCGGGAACGCGACGACCTGGACGAGGTCTGGCCATCCGGAGTGACTGCCTCGACTCTTCACGTGCCCATCGACCAGCTGCACGGAGTGGTGCAGGAGATCCGCGTCTAGCGGTCGGGCCGCCGGGGGACGCCGAGCCGTCAGAAGTAGCGCAGCCAGAGGTAGGGCACCGCGAGCAGGATGGTCACCGCGGTCACGATCGCGCCCTTGCGGGTGAACTCCCAGAAGGAGATCGGCGAACCGGACCGGCTGGCGATGCCCAGCACGACGACGTTGGCACTGGCTCCGATCGCCGTCAGGTTGCCGCCGAAGTCCGCACCGATCGCCAGCGACCACCACAGCGCCTCAGCCTGGACCGGATCGGCAACCCCGTCGGTCAGCTGGGCCACGACCGGGCTCATCGCGGCCGTGTAGGGGATGTTGTCGACGACGCCGCTGAGCAGGGCCGAGACGAACAGAATCAGCATCGCGCCGGTCAGAGCGTCACCGCCGGTGGCCGCTCGCAGCCGCCTCGGCGACCCGACCGATCACCCCCGTCTTGACGAGGGCGCCGACCATGATGAACAGGCCGGCGAAGAACACCAACGTCTCCCACTCCACACCGGGCATGACGTCACCGGCCCGGCTGCGGGACAGCAGCAGCAGCACACCGGCGCCGAGCAGGGCCACGACCGACGGTTCGATGTGGAACGCGGTGTGGCCGATGAAGCCGGTGAACACGGCGGCCAGCACGATGCCGCAGATCACCAGCAGCCGGCGGTCCTTGATCGCCTCCCGCTCGTCCAGACCCATCACGTCGGCCGCCCGCTCGGGATCGACGTGGAAGGATCCCCGGAACAACAGCGGCAGCATGGCGCACAGGGCGGCCAGGGCCAGGGCGGCCATCGGCGCCATGTTGATCAGGAAGTCGTTGAAGGTCAGTCCTGACCGGCTCGCGATGATGATGTTCGGCGGGTCGCCGATCAGGGTCGCCGCCCCACCGATGTTCGACGCGAAGACCTCCGCGATCAGGAACGGCGCCGGCGAGATGGCCAGTCGGTCGCAGATCAGCAGGGTGACCGGCGCGATCAGCAGCACCGTGGTGACGTTGTCCAAGAAGGCCGAGGCCAGCGCGGTGATCAGAACGAGCAGCAGCATGACCCGGAACGGCGAGCCCTTGGCCCGCTTCACCGACCAGATCGCGACGTACTCGAACACCCCGGTGCGGCGCAGCACCGAGACGATGATCATCATCCCGAACAGCAGGAAGATCACGTCCCAGTCGATGCCGGTCTCGGAGGAGAAGAACGCGTCCTCCGCCGAGGAGACGCCGAGGCCCAGGATGACCCCGGCGCCGGCCAGCGCCGTCGTCACCTTGGGGACCCGCTCGGTGGCGATGAGGACGTACGCGACGACGAAGACGGCGACCGAGACGATCGCGGTCACCGGGCCCCGCCCTCCGGTCGGGGCGGACCCGCTCAGCGACGCGGCAGAGCCAGCTCCAGCAGCCGGGACGCGCTGATCACGCCGATCAGCTTGCCGTCCCGCATCACCGCCGCCAGCGGGCAGCGCAGCCGCGCCATGATCGCCGCCACCTCGATGATCGTGTCGTCGTGGTTGACGGCGGCCAGCTCGCGCCGGTCCTGTCGGCAGCACGTCGCGTACGCGCTTGCTGCCCAGCTTGTCCCCGGCGTGGTCGGCCATCGACTCGTTCATCACCCGGGCCAGCGTCGGGTCGTCCTGGACGTACCCGGGCACCAGGAACCGCACGACCTGAGAGGCGGGCAGGATCGAGTGCGGCGTCCCGTTGCGCTCGGTCACCACCAGCGCCGGCAGGCGCTGTTCGGCCAGGAGCTGCGCTGCTTCCAGGGCACTGGAGTCCAGATCGACCACCGGCATCGGCTCGGCCATCTGCTCGGCGTGCACAGCCCGAGCGTACGCGCGATCGCGGGGTCGTGACGCAGGCCGGAGGGAAGCTCACCGGTCAACCTCTCATCGTCCGGGACTGCAGCTCGGCGGATCGCCGACTGCAGCTGCCGACCAGACTTCCCGGCGCACCACGTACGCGCGTGAGCCTAGTGGACGACTCAGCCGCGAAGATCGCGGCGGGCGAAGCCGACCAGACCGACGAGAACGAGCGCAGCGGCGATCGGCGAGCATCGCCGCCTGCGCCGGCCAGTTCGGGTCGTCGGCCGGCACCGGGGCGAGATGTGTGAACGGGGAGAGCTGGCCTACCCACTCCGGGCCAGTCGAGGGTGTCGGCCAAGAACCCAGACGACGAAGCCGCCGACCACGGGCAGGGCCCGATCAGCGTGACGAACCGTGGCACCCAGCCCAGGGCGAGCACCGCCGCCCCGAGCGACAGCCACGCCACGACCACCACGTTGAGCGCACCCGGCAACCGCCTCGCCGTAGCCCAGCCCGGCGCCCACGGCGCGGATGCCCAGCCAGCTGACCGAGCCGGACAGCAGGGCCAGGAGCAGGCGTGGCCGCGGCGACCACCGCCGTGTGAAGCCCGGCCCACCGGATCCGTCCGACCGGGCGGCTGAGCAGCAGGCGAGTTCGGCCTGCCACCTCGTCCTGGGCCTGGTCGGCCACCCGGGACGCCGCGAACAGTCCGAGCGGCACGGGCAGCAGCAGCAGCAGAGAGGCGACGTATCCCTGCACGGTGGCCAGATCGGCGAACCCGGCCGCGGCCGCCAGCTCGGCGAACCGGGGATTGGCCTCGAGGAAGTCGGTCAGCGAGACGGCCAGCAGCCCGATCAGCAGGAAGTACGCGGCCAGCGCCAGCGACCAGCCGACGAAGGCCGGCAGCGATCCGGCGCACCGCGAAGCCCCTACCCCGCGACAGCAGCCGGAGCCGCGGCCGTCGGTCCTGCCGACCGGGCAGCAGGCCGGAGCCGACGTCGCGCCGAGCCGGCCATCACCCACGCCGCAGCACCGACCGCCACGGCGCCAGGGCCAGGACGCCGAGCGGCGCCCACCGGTCGCTCGGCGTACGGCGGCGCTGAGCGACAGCAGCCCGAACGGCGTCACCCAGGAGCGCCCACGCCAGCGACTCGACCCCGTCCGCCACCATGCGCACGAGCAGTCCGACGACGAGCAGACCGGCCGCCAATCCCGTCGCGGCCCGCCGCTCGCCGAGCAGCTGACCGCTGGCGGCGCCGACCGCGGCGAACAGCAGGCCGACGAGCGCGGTGCCCGTGGCGTACGATCGCCGCTCCGCGCCGCCCGGCGCCAGTCAGCCATCATGGCCAGCCCGAGCGCCAGCCCGAGGACGATCACGACGGCCGCGACCACGAGCAGATGGGCCAGCAGGCCGAGCCGGAGCCGGAGCGGCCCGACCAGGGTGAGCCAGGCTCGGCCGGTGTCCTCCTGTCCGCGGGTCAGCCGGGTCGCCGTGGCGAGCGCCCAGGCCGCGGCGGCCACGGCCGCGAAGGTGCCGGTCCGCCAGACCGTGAAGCCGCCGGCGATGGTCGAGCGCGCGCGGCACGCCGAACAGCACTCGGATCGCCGGGTTGCCGACGAGCACCTCCAGGCTCCGAACGTCCTCCGGGGACGGCGAACGTCACGCGCGTACTGCCAGGACGACGATCGCCGTCAGTCCGGCGATCAGCGCGATCAGGACGACTGCGCCGCGGCGGACCAGCCGCAGGTCGAGTACGACGAGAGCGGCGAAGGCCCGGCGCGGCGCGACCGGGTAGTCCGCAGCCGATCGGCGGTCGCGACGACGGCGGTCATGTCTCCTCCCGGCCGTAGTAGCCGAGGAAGATCTCCTCCAGGGACGGCTCGTGGACCTGCAACGAGGCCAGGTCGGCCGTGGCCAGGCGGCCGAGCGCCGGCCCGGGCGGACCGCTGAGCCGCAGCGTCATGCGTCGTCGGCGACGCCGGTCGACGGCGTGAACGCCGGGTAGGCCGGCCAGCTCTCTTGCGGTCAGGCGGCGGGCCGCTGAAGTCGCCGTCACCTCGGTGACCCGCAACCGGCGGAGCTCGGCGAGTCCGGCCACCTCGACCAGCCGGCCGGCGCGGAGGATGCCGACCCGGTCACAGACGGCTTCGACCTCGGCCAGATGGTGGGAGCTGAGGAAGACCGTCTGCCCGCGCTTCGTGGCCTCCCGCAGACAGATCCGGAACTCCTGCTCCATCAGGGGATCCAGACCGCTGGTCGGCTCATCGAGCACCAGCAGCGGGGCCCGGGTGGCGAAGGCGGCGATCAGCGCAACCTTCTGCCGGTTGCCGGTCGAGTACGTCCCACACCGGCGGTTGACCTGCAGCTCGAACCGCTCGACCAGTTCGGCCTGGTACGCGCGGTCGGGGCGGATGGAGCCGAGGTTGCCGAGCAGGGCCAGCGTCTCCGCACCGGTCAGGTTCGGCCAGAGGGCGACATCGGCCGGCACATAGGCCAGATGCTGATGGGCCACCACGGCGTCGACGGCATCGGTGCCGAAGATCAGCGCGCGGCCCGCGCTCGCTCGAAGCAGGCCCAGCAGCAGCCGGACCGTGGTCGACTTCCCAGCCCCATTGGGACCCAGGAGTCCGAACACCTCGCCGGTGCGCACCTCGAGGTCCAGCTGGTCCACGGCCACGGTCGTGCGGAAACGCTTGGTCAGGCCCTCGGTCCGAACGGCGACAGGCGACGGCGCGACTCATGGAAATCTCCTTCGACGACGAAACTCAATCGCCGACCAGGCTTCCCGGCACGCCACTTTGCACGTTACTCCTCTGACGCGCAGCCGGTCAGAAAAATGCGTGGTGGATCCGGGTCGTCATCGGCCCGGATCCACCTCGCAAGCCCGAGGAGTCGCTCAGTCCAGGAGTGCTTGCGCGGTCAACTACGGTGGGCGGATGCCCGAGCCAGCCGTTCCGCCGCCGCCCGGCTCGGCGCTCGGTCTCGTCCTGCGGTCGCCGCTGTACCGGCGAGCGGCCCTGAGCCTGTTCTTCGCCGGCCTGGCGATCTCGGTCGCCATGCCCCAGCTGTCACTGTTCCTGGTGCAGGATCTGGATGCGTCGTTGGCGGTGGCCGGTCTGTTCTTCCTCACCAACCTGACTGCTCCGGTCCTCGGATTCGTGGTTGGCAGGTGGTCCGATCGGCTGACCGACCGGCTGACGCTGTTCAAGATCGGTGCGGTGGTGGGCCTGGTCGGATGGGTCGCGATGGCGTTCGCCACCGAGGTGTGGGTGGCGTACGCGCTGAACCTCACGGTGCTCGGGTTCGCCGGGGCGACGGGCTCACTGATCTTCGCCGCGGTGCGGGACAAGCTGGCCCATGCTCCGACCGGTGCCGACAACCGGGTGATGTCGACGGTCCGGCTCGGGTTCAGTCTCGGCTTCATGACCGGCCCGCTGCTGGGCAGCGTGCTCGGCGGTGTCGCTGGGATACGCCTAACGCTGGTCGCGGCGGGGGTCTGCACCGTGTTGCAGGCCCTGCCGATGATCGGTCAGACCGTTCCTCGCGCCGCGCCCGAGCTGGTAGTGGCCCCGAACAGCCCGGCCGGCCGCAACGCGTTCCGCTCCCCGAGCCTGGTGCCCCTGGTGACGTTCCTCAGCCTGTGTGTGCTGGCGATGTGTGGCGACACGATCAGATTCGCCTACCTGCCGATCTACATGGAACTGCAGCTCGACACCCCGGACTGGTTGCGTGGTGTGGTGATCGCTGTCCAGTCGGTCGGCATGCTCGTGTTCATTCCGATCATGGGCGTGCTGGCCGACCGGTTCGGTGCCCAACGGCTGGTGGTGGTCAACGTCTTGCTGGGAGTCGGGGCGAACCTCGGTTTCATGGCCGCTGACAGCGAGTGGGGCCTGATCGCCGCAACCGTCCTCAACTCGGCGATGTGGGCGACTCTCGGCGGGATCGGCATCATCGTGGCTCAGGATCTCTACCCGACCGGGATCGGTACAGCGTCGACGCTCTACTTCTCCGCGATCCGGTTCTCCGCCGCGATCGGCGGCGTCGCCGGCGGCCTAGGCGTCGGCTGGTTCGGTGTTCCCGGGGTGTTCCTGATTCCGGCGCTGCTGTGCGTCGTGGCTGCCGTCGGACTTCTGATCCAGGCCGTGGTCATGCACCGCGCCTCCGACAGGCTCGACGGCATCGGCGTCGAGAGTGCGGAGCTCGAAGCCGCTACTGCAGTCCGCCGCGGACAGCCGTGATGCGCTGGGTGTTGAAACCCAGCCAGTGCATCCGGCCGATGTAGCGCGCGTGCTCGACCTTGATACAGCGGTCCATGATCACCGTGAGGCCACCGTCCTCGGCGATCCGCGCGCCCTCCTCGTTGATCACCCCGAACTGGCACCAGAGGGCCGAAGCCTTGATCGCCACCGCCTCGTCGGCGATCGCCGGCAGCGCCTCCGGTGCGCGGAAGACGTTGACGATGTCCACCGGCTCCGGGACCTCGGCGAGGCTCGGATAGCTGGGAATCCCGAAGATCTCCGACTCGCGAGGGTTCACCGGGAACACCCGGTAGTCGTGCCGCCGCAGGTAGTAGCCGACGAAGTGACTGGCCCGCAGCTCGTTCTTGGACAGGCCCACGATCGCCACCGTGCGCGCGGCGTACAGCACCTGCTGGATCTTCAGCGGATCCTGGTACGGCGCGAGATCGATCATCGGGCCGCCACCTCCGGGCCGCTGGCCGCGACGAGCGCGAAGCCCTGCTCCAAGTCCCAGATCAGGTCTTCGATCGCTTCGAGGCCGACCGAGAGCCGCACCGTGCCGGGGGCCACGCCGGCCGCCCGCAGCTCGTCGTCGTTCAGCTGGCGGTGGGTCGTGCTGGCGGGGTGGATGATCAAGCTCTTCGCGTCGCCGACGTTGGCCAGATGCGACCACAGCGTCACGGCCCGGATGAGGTCCTGCCCGCCCTCGCGCCCGCCGGCGCAGTCGAAGGAGAACACCGCGCCGGTCCCGCGCGGCAGGTACTTGTCGACCAGCGCCGCGTACGCGCTCCCCGGCAGCCCGGGATAGGTCACGTTCGACGCCAGCTCGTGCGCCTCCAGGAACTCCGCGACCGCCAACGCGTTGGTGACGTGGCGCTCCATCCGCAGCGACAGCGTCTCCAGCCCCTGCAGGAACAAGAAGGCGTTGAACGGCGACAGCGCCGCGCCGAGATCGCGCAGCGTCTCGGCCCGCAGCTTCATCAGATACCCGTAGGTCCCGAAGGTCTCGTGGAACTGCAAGCCGTGGTACGCCGGCGACGGTTCGGCGACGACCGGGAACCGTCCGTTGGACCAGTTGAAGGTGCCCGCCTCGACGACGACACCGCCGATGCTGGTGCCGTGGCCACCGATGAACTTGGTCGCCGAGTGGATCACGATGTCGGCACCCCACTCGATCGGGCGGCACAGGTACGGCGTCGCGAACGTGTTGTCGACGATCAGCGGGATGTCGTGCTCATGGGCGAGAGACGCCACGGCCTCGATATCCAGGACGTTCCCACCGGGGTTACCGATGGTCTCCCCGAAGAGCGCCTTCGTGTTCGTTCGGATCGCCGCTCGCCAGGCGGCGAGGTCGTCAGGATTCACCCAGGTCAGCTCAACGCTCATCTTGCGCAGCAGGTGCTTGAACTGGTTCACCGTCCCGCCGTAGAGCGCTGCGGAGGCGACGACGTGGTCGCCGGGCAGCAGCAGGGTGAAGAGGGCGGCGTGCTGCGCAGCGATGCCGCTGGCGAAGGCCACCCCGCCGCAGCCACCTTCGAGGTTCGCCACGCGCTCCTCGAACACCGCGACGGTCGGGTTCATGATTCGTGAGTAGGTGTTGCCGTACTCCTGCAGGTTGAAGTACGCCGCCGCCGATTCCGGGTCCTCGAAGACGTAGCTGGTGGTCTGGAAGATCGGCACCGCCCGGGCGCCGGTGTTCGGATCCGGTCGCTGGCCGGCGTGCAGCTGCCGAGTCTCGAACCCGTAGGCGTGCTCGGCCTCGATCCGGTGCGCCTCGGTGCTCACGGCTTCTCCTCTTGCCTGGCGAGGAACCGCCGGATGATCGGCGTCTGTCGCGCTTCCTCGAGCAGGAAGCAGTCGTGACCGTACGGTGCCTCGATCACGTGGAACTCGACCGGCTTGTCGAGGCTGAGCAGGGCATCGTGGATCTCCTTCGAGGCCGACGGCGGATACAGCCAGTCGGAGCTGAACGCGATGAGCAGCGTACGCGCCGACACGGCTTCGACCGCCCGGGCCAGTGATCCGCCTCCGTGCTGGCGGGCGAGATCGAAGTAGGTCAACGCGCGCGAGGTGTAGAGGTAGGTGTTGGCGTCGAAGCGCTTGACGAAGGAGTCGGCCTGGTGGCGCAGGTAGCTCTCGACCTCGTACTCCGGATCGGTGATCGTGAAGCGGATGTCGTCGCCGGTCTGAAGTCGCCGGCCGAACTTGTCGGCGAGAGCCGGCGCGGACAGATAGGTCACGTGACCGACCATCCGGGCCACACCCATACCGGCGTCCGGCCTGCGCCCCGTGCCGTAGTAGTGGCCGCGCTGCCAGGCGGCATCGCGCAGGATCGACTCCCGGGCGATCGCGTTCCAGGCCATGCCCTGCGGGGAAAGGGCGTGGGTGCTGGCGATCGGCACGATCGCGTCGACCATCGTGGGGAACCGGACCGCCCACTCCAGGGCCTGCATCCCGCCGAGCGAGCCGCCGGCCACCGCCGCAAGACGCTCGATGCCGAGGACGTCGAGAAAGGCCCGCTCCGTCCGGACCATATCCGCAACGGTGATCACCGGGAAGTCCGAGCCGTAGGGACGGCCGGCCACCGGATCGATCGATGAGGGCCCTGTGGTGCCGCGACAGCCGCCCAGCAGGTTGGTCGAGACGACGAAGAAGTGGTCGGTGTCGAAGGCCTTGCCCGGCCCGATCATGCCGTCCCACCAGCCGAGGGCCTTGCCGCGTGCGCCGTCCCGGTCCTCTGCCGCGAAGCCGTCGCGAGTTCCCTCGGTGGGCGGAGCCACAGCCACCCCGGCCGCATGGGCGTCGCCGCTGAGCGCGTGGCAGACCAGGATGACGTTGTCCCGAGCGGGGGAGAGGGTGCCGTAGGTCTCGTACGCCACCCGGACCGGGTGCAGGTCGCGTCCGCAGTCCAGCGGTACCGGCCCCGGCAGATCCAGGTATCGGGTCTCAACGCTGCCGACCGACCCCGCGGCGAGTCTCAGCGACGCCATGGGCGCGAGCGTAGTCCAGCGATCGCCGTATCTTGTCAGGTGATTCTGACTCTTTTCAGGCGATTCCGCTGGGGAATTCCATTCGAGGCGAAGGGGCTATCGACATGACAGTGACGGACAACGACAAGACCGCGGAGAACGGGGTCAACGTCCAGGCTCTGCTGGAGGCGCGTGAGGTGCTGCAGGGCGCGCCCGAGGCGGCGCAGTTCACCTGGCGAGCGACGTCCACGTGGAAGCACGGCGTGCACAGCGCGACGACCATCCAGAACTACTTCGGTCTGGGTCAGGAGCAGCAGCACAAGCAGAAGACGACCTTCGAGGCCGACCATCCGGAGATCTTCGCGGCCACCGACAACTGCATCACCCCGATCGAGTACCTCCTCGTCGGCCTGGCCGGCTGCCTGACCGCCGGTGTGGCGTCCGTCGCCCAGAACCGCGGCATCCAGCTGCGCTCGGTCGAGGCGACCGTCGAGGGCGAGCACGACATCCGGGGCATCCTCGGTGCCGATCCGGATGTCCGCAACGGGTTCAACGACGTCAAGGTGACCTTCACCATCGACGCCGACGCATCGAAGCAGGAGATCGAGGCGATCGTGGCTCAGTCCCAGAAGCGTTCGGCCGTCTTCGACGCGTTGACGAACCCCACGAACGTCACCGTCGAAGTCGCCTGAGGCGCTGAACGTTCGGTAGCACTCGGGAACCGGCCATCGAGCGCATCACCGCGGTCGTCATCGGCGCCGGGCACGCCGGGCTCGCGGCCAGCCATCATCTTCGCGCGCGCTCGATCGACCACGTCGTTCTCGAGCGCGGTGAGGTCGCGAACTCCTGGCGCCACGAGCGCTGGGACTCGCTACGGCTGCTCACGCCCAACTGGCTGAGCCGCCTGCCCGGCCATGCCTACGACGGCCCGGACCCGGACGGCTACATGACGATGGGCGAGGTGGTCGACTTCATCGAGCGCTTCGCCACCACGTCCCAAGCCCCGGTTCGCACCGGCACCACCGTGACGTCGGTACGCCGCGTCGACGACGGCTATCACGTGAGGACCACCGACGGCGACATCCATGGCCGCACCGTGGTCGTCGCGAGCGGTGCCTTCAACCAGCCGTCGGTGCCGGCGTTCCGTACTGCGGTGCCGGCGTCGGTCACCCAGGTGACGACCTTCGACTACCGCGGTCCGGGCCAGCTCCCCGCTGGCGGGGTACTCGTGGTCGGAGCGTCGGCGACGGGCGTCCAGCTGGCCGCCGAGCTGGCGCGGTCCGGCCGGTTGGTGACGCTGTCGGTCGGCGAACACGTCCGGTTGCCACGTACCTACCGCGGCCGCGACGTGCTCTGGTGGATGCACCGGACCGGCGTCTGGGATGAGCGGTACGACGAGGTCGACGACCTGACCCGGGCCCGAAGACTTCCCTCACCGCAGCTCGTCGGCACGCCCGAACGCGAGACCCTCGACCTCAACGCACTGGTTGACCTGGGCGTCGAGCTCGTCGGCCGGTGGGCGACAGTCCGGGACGGCGCTGCCCTGTTCTCCGGTGGCCTGCGCAACGTCTTCTCACTCGCCGACCTCAAGCTCCAACGTCGGCTGGAGGCCTTCGATGAGTGGGCTGAGCGCAGCGGCTGCGCGGCCGACGTCGGTCCGCCCGAGCGCTTCCCGCCGACCCGGGTGCCCGCTTCCGCCCGGTGGCAGCTCGACCTGCGCAGCGGCGAGATCAGCACGATCGTGTGGGCAACCGGATATCGGCCTGACTACCGGTGGCTGGACGTGCCCGTGATCGACCCGAAGGGCCATCTGCGCCACGACGGGGGGACGGTCGACAGCCCGGGGATGTACGCGCTCGGACTTCCGGTCCTGCGGCGGCGTAAGTCCACGTTCATCCACGGCATCTCCGACGACGCACGTGAGGTGATCGAACACCTCAGCGGCTACCTCGCCGACCCTCGGCGATCTTGATCGGGTGTCGCGAGGTCAATCGGCGTATGGCAGAGTCCTCGGGTGAGATCGGCGCTACAGGAACTGCTGTCTCGTCACGTGGAGTCCGGCACCCTCCCCGGTGCTGTGGCGCTGCTGGACTCCGGGCAGGTCGAGCTGGTCACAGCCGGCGTGGCCTCCGTCGGCGGGAGGCCGATGCCCGAGGACGCGATCATGCGCATCCAGTCGATGACCAAGCCGGTCATCGCCGTGGCGGCGCTGCGGCTGGTGGATGCGGGACGAATCGGGCTTGATGACAGCGTCGAGGAGTGGTTGCCCGAGCTCGCCGACCGTCGCGTGCTCGTCAGTCCGGTCTCGGAACTCGACGAGACCGTACCGGCCCGCCGGGCGATCACGCTGCGACACCTGCTGACCAACATGTCGGGCTACGGCATGGCGACCGTGGAGTCTCCGTTGCAGCGGGCGATGGCAGAGAACGGTACCGAAGCGGGCCCTGAGCCGGTCACGTTGGGAGCGGACGAGTGGCTGGCTCGGCTGGCCGAACTCCCGCTCACGTTCCAGCCCGGTGAGGGCTGGCGGTATCACCACTCGTACGCTCTACTCGGCATCCTGATGGCACGGTTGACCGGCCGGCCCCTCGGGGACCATCTGGCCGAGGATGTCTTCGGCCCACTGGGGATGACCGATACGGCGCTCTGGGTGCCGGAGGACAAGCTCGACCGGCTGCCGGCGGCGTACCGGCACGGCGACGACGGCTTGGTGGAGATCGAGCCCGCCGGCGGTGGCTTCTACGCCGGGCCGCCGCCGTTCGACGTGAGTCACGGCGAGCTGGTGTCGACCGCCCGTGACTTCCATCGCTTGACGCGCATGCTGGTCGACGGTGGCCGGGCCGGCGGCGTGCCGATGATCTCGGCTGAGCACCTGCACCAGATGACCAGTGATCAGGTGCCGGCCGAGGGCAAGAAGCCAGACAGCTTCTTTCCGGGCTTCTGGGACGGAACCGGGTGGGGATTCGGTGTCGCCGTCAAGACCGAGGGACCGCAGCAGGGCCGCTACGGCTGGTCCGGCGGAGCGGGAACCGACTTCTTCGTCGATCCCGACGGCGCGATCGGGATCCTGCTCACGCAGGTCGAGCTCGGTGAACGGGTCTGGGCGGTGGCCGAGGAGTTCCAGGCGCTGCGGACGCCCAACGCGGACTGAGATCAGCCGTCGAGCTGCCGGCTCATCCAGACGCTGTCCTCGGTTTCGAAGCGATAACCGTCCGCCTCTGTCCGGGGGTTGCCGTCGTCCGCGATCAGCCAGACCTGGCCGTAGCGATCATCACGAAGGAGCGGGACGAGGCCGTCGAGCACCCGCGACTCCCGATACGGATGACGATCGATCTCGTAGAACTCTTCGATGAGAGTGAGCAGGTGCGCCTGGTCGGCGACGCCGGCCCGCACGATCACCGGCTGAGGACTGTCATGATCACCTCGGGCCGATCTGGCTCGATTGTCAGCGCTCATGACTCCCCGCTGCCCTGATCCGCCAGCACGTAGATGTTGGCCGTGACGTCACCCTCGGGTGTGCGAACGCTGGTCACCACCCGCAAGTAGCCAGTTCCTTCGAAGTCATCGAGACGTGCCCAGTGATCGCGAAGGTCCGTCGACTCGAAAACCTGTACCGAGATCGCCGGGCCGTCAGGATCGAGGATGAGCGCCGGGAAACCGAGACCCGCACCCCAACCAGCATTGATCAACTCGCCGCAGACCTGGCCCTCCAGCCACCGGCCATCGAGACTATCGAGCTGGTGGTGATTGGACTGACCCGGCGCAAGGCTTCCGTACGTCGCCAACCGATCGACGGCGTCGCCTGCACTCATCTGGCCTCCCGGTTCAGAACTGGCACCAACCTAGGCCCACGGTCCGCGTACTGGTCATCTGGTTTACAGCCGCCGTAGCTCACCCCCTCGGGTCCGGGCACATTGACGCCGAATGGGCGACCTACGTCCGGGAACAGGCCGAGAGCATCCAGGACCAGGCTCGGAACAGGGTCGGCGACCAAACGCTCTACCGCAACGTCGCCTCAACCTCGGCGGCGCACGGCCTGGCCCGACCTTTGCCGAAGACGTCCGCGCCGGAGCGGATATCCAGCATCGGGGGGCCTACATCGACACCCGGGACGCTCGCGAGGCGCTGCGGACGGCCGTACGGATCGCCCAGCGGATCCCGGCGAAGCTCACGCTCTACTGAGTGGTCGGCCGGTCGGCGGAGCGCTTCTCACTGATCCGGCGCGCGCAGCTGCCCGTCGCTGTCGTGCCGCGAGCCAGTACCGCGTCCCGTGAATAGCCAGCTAGTACAGGAAGATCCGGGGTATCCAACCCGGGTTATGGGCGTACACCAAGATCAGCCACAGGACACAGTCGAAGGTCAAGTGCGTGATGAGCACATACGGCAGTGAGCGGGTGCGGGCGAACAGGTAGCCCTGCACCAGGGCGAATGTGCAGGTGAGGAACGGCCCCCAGCTGGTGTAGCCCAGTTCCCAGAGGAAGGACACGAAGATCACCGCCTGCAGCAGGTTGGCCTGCCAGGTCGGGAAGTGCCGTCGCAGCAGAGTGAAGACGGTGCAGATGAAGAACAGTTCGTCCCACAACCCAACGGCGTTGACCCCGACGAACAAGCGGGCCAACTCACTGGGTTCTCGCGGAGCCGGCCAGTTCAGGTAGGTGCCGGAGTTGATGAAGTAGAACGGCATGATCAGCCAGGCCAGCGCCGGGACACTGACCATGTAGATCTTCTCGCTGAGTGTCCAGTGCCGCCCGCTGCGGATGGGGAACCGGATGACGTGGCGGCGGAACAAAAACCGGTCCAGCAGGTACGGCGTCAGCACCGCGATGGTCAGCACCCCGGCCACCAGGAAGTAGTGGCCCCAGCGGATGTCCGCCGCAACTGAGATCAGACCGATCGGAGCGATGCCGAGGCCGATCAACAGCAGGCTGCGGCCGAGATCTCGATCGAGCAGGAACCCGAGGGCGATGCCAGCGGCCAGGACCGGGTACGCCACCGGCTCCAGCTGCAGGCCGAACATCAGGAACCCCGACAGCGACACGATGGCCGCAGGCACCAGGTTCCAGGAGAAGCGAGGCGGATCCTCGACCACCGGAGCAGTAGTGCTGGTGGTCGTCACCGGTCCAGCATGCCAGTATCCGCGCCATGCAATCGTCGGTGCCTTTCCGGTTGCACGTTGTCGAGCCGGCTCTTCAGAAGGCGATCCTGTTTGGATGGTCAACGATCTAGTGTTCTCTCCACCATGCACCAACTGGGCGTGATCCAACGCCCTGGGCCGCCTCGAACCGGCCAGAACTCGACCGCCGACACCAGGTTCCAGCAGAAGGGCGGCGCGCCCTCGACCACCGGCTCCGTGGTGGTCGTCGTCACCGGTCCAGCACGCCATCCTGTCGGGCATCTCTCCCGGCGGCCTGCAGGGGCCCTGCTCAGCCCCTAGGCTCGACCGAAGGCACGGTGCCTGGCCACGGGAGGAGAGCACATGCCGACTGCCGCATCGCTCGAGTCGTTGAAAGAGTCCCTGAACGGGTCGGTTATCACCCCGGACCATCAGGACTATGACCAAGCCCGCAAGGTCTGGAACGCCGACATCGACCGGCGGCCGGCCGTGATCGTCCAATGCCGGTCCGCAGCGGAGGTGGCCGTCGCCATCCGGTTCGCAGGTGAGCAAGGCTTGGAGATCGCCGTACGCGGCGGCGCGCACAGCATGCCCGGGCAGGCGGTGTGCGATGACGGACTGATGATCGACTTGAGCCGGCTCGACCAGGTGAGCGTTGATCTCGAGACTCGTCGCGTTCGAGTCCAAGGCGGCGCGCTGTTCAGCCAGGTCGATGCGGCCACCCAGCCGTACGGGCTCGCCGTGCCGTCCGGACTCGTCAGCCACACCGGAGTCGGTGGTCTGACCCTTGGCGGCGGCATGGGCTGGCTGGGCCGCCGGGCGGGGCTCACCATCGACAGCTTGGTGTCAGCCGAGATCGTGGTCGCCGACGGCCGCATCCTGCGCGCCAGTGATGAGGAGAACGCGGACCTGTTCTGGGCGATCCGCGGCGGAGGCGGGAACTTCGGCGTCGTCACGGAGTTCGAGTTCCGTCTGCACGAGGTCGGGCCCATGGTCGACCTCGGCCTGTTCTTCTGGTCTGCTGAGCAGGGGGACGCGGCGATGAGGATGATGCGCAGCATCATCCCTGGGCTGCCACGATCGATGAACGTCTTGATCGCGGCGGGGCTCACGGCCCCTCCCGCTCCCTTCGTACCAGAGGAGCATCACCACAAGGTCGGTTACGCGCTCCTGCTCGTTGGCTTCGAGGACTCGGCGGCTCACCAGAGTCTGGTGGAACGCATCCGGGCTGCTGTGCCGCCACTCTTCGAGTTGGTCGGACCGATGCCGTACGTGGCTCTGCAACAGATGCAGGACGAACCGAACGCGTGGGGCAAGTACGGGTACGACAAAGGCGGCTACCTGGAGGATCTGACCGACGACGTCATCGCGGCGTTCGTCGATCATGTTCCTCGGAAGCAGTCGCCGTTCTCGGTGGCGCTCCTCTACCGCCTCGATGAGGCCTACAGCGAGGTCGGCGAGGATGACACGGCGTTCGGCGGCGGGCGCAGTCCACGCTATGCCGGCTTCTTCATCGCGCTGAGCCCAGTGCCGGAACTCCTAGCGCCCGAGCGAGAATGGGTTCGGTCGCTCTGGTCCGCGCTCCGACCGCACATGCTGGGCTCGGGTTCCTACGTCAATGCTCTGGACCGGCAGGACGAGGACGAGGTCCGGCGGACGTACGGGCCTAAGTACGACCGGCTCGCCGCGATCAAGGCCAAGTATGACCCCGAGAACATCTTCAGGCGCAACGCCAACATCCGACCGGCCGCGGTGTCCTGAGCTCGGCGAGCTCCGCGGTGACCGGAGATCGTCGTCCGGGCGCGTGGCTCAGCTCGCTGCTGGTTCGAACTGAGCCAGCAGCGCCTCCAATGCCGCTTGGTCTGGTCCGACGAACGGGTCCGTGTCGGGCGCACTCTCGAGGGTGTCGAGGAGCGTCGCCATCGCCGCCGGGGCCGGCGGCAGATGGCTACACAGCACCACCGGAGGGTTGAGTTTCCGCAGCGGTTGCAGCGATGCGCGGAAGACACTCCGGTCCACACCGGTGACCCAGGGGCTGTCAACGGTCGCCCAGAGTCGCTGTCCCGCGATCAGGTCATCCGGGGGTACCGCCCCGATGTCATCAGCAACGGCCTGATCGGCTGTCGCCATGGGAGCTCCGAAGCAGTCGGAGCTGAAGCAGGTACCCGTCAGTTCGTCATAGAAGCCGGTGGTCGCCGGGCTGTCGTAGACCGGCGGCCGGAAGGCGGTGATCCGCCGGTCACCAAGATCAAGTGACTGACCCGGTTTCAGCAGGAAGATGCGCTCGGGAGGGATCGCGTACTCCAGGGACAGAATCCCCAGCCCGAGAAATGTCGTGACCAGGCGAGCGGCGGGCGCAGCTTCGAGGACCTCCATCAGACTGCCGGTATGGTCTCGGTCCGGATGGGTCAGATAGATCCAGCGGAGGTCGGCCGGGTCGACGTGGGTCCCGAGAGTTTGCAAGAAGTCCCCTCGGGATGCGGGCATTCCGGTATCCACCAGCAGTGGCTGCTCGGCCTGCAGAAGGTAGGCGTTCACCGGCAGAAAGCCCAGCCCGGGGATTTCAGCGGCGTCGGCGAGTGCGACAACATCGGCTGCGGGCCTTGAAACGCGCATGCTTTCACCCTCTCGTTCCGGCGGGGGCAAAGAGCTCGAGCTGGATATTGTCCGGATCTCGAAAGACCAGCACTGAAGCGTACGGCTCGTCCGCGATCGGCGACTGGGTCAGTGGTTGGTCGGCCCGCTCAGCGCGCGTCACGCCGTGGGCCTCGAGATGATCTTGCCAGAGTTCAAGATCATGCCGACTGGTCACCAGAAAGCCGGCATGGTCGAGCCCGGTCGTCGTCTCGGAGAAGCGTTGCCGGTCGTTGGCCTCGTGTCGGTGCAGCGCGATCATGAGCTGCCGGTCGGCATCGGCGAGGATCTTCCCAACGCCGCCCGGATGCGGTACGTCCAGCACCGGATGAACATCGAAGATCGAGCCGTACCAGTCGACACTGGCGTCGATGTCGGCGACAGTGAGGGCCAGATGATGCAAACGGGGTTGGGTGATCTCAGGCATGTGATCTCCTGCTTTCGGGTTGAGTGAGTTCGACCTTGGCGCAATGGGCGAGAAGCATCGCCACGACCTCGTCGACGAGTCGGCTCCACCGGTCGCCGCCCGGGTCGTTGGCGATCTGTTGGTCGACCACGCCGGTCATCAGCGCTGTCCAGATGTCGGCATGCGCGGGATTGCGTACGCCGTTGTCCGCGAGCCTTTCCCTGGTCAGTTCGAGGGCTCGCACCGCGGGCGCGTAGGACTCTTCTGACGGAACGAAGCCGGGCAGCAGATGCTGGAACAGCAGTTGATATCGCGCCACGTCCGAGGTGCAGAAGTCCACGAAGCGTTTCGCGTCTATCGCGAGCGTGGTGTGTGGGTCGTCCGATTCGATCGGCTCGGCCTTGCTCTTGGCGAAAGCTTCTGCCGCCTCCTTGAACATGGCGTCGTAGATCGCGTTCTTGGACTCGAAGTACGCATACACGGTTGGTGTGGTGATCCCCGCCCGCCTGGCAAGGTCCCGAAGCGACAGCCCGCCCAGGCCGACCTCACGCACGATCTCCCAGGCGGTCGAGACCAGGATGGCACTGGCATCACGCCGCCGGGCATCGCGCCAACTGGATGCTGTCGGTTTAGACATGGTGCAAGTATGTTTATACGGTGTTAAAGAATTGTCAACCCCTGTTAGGGTCTTCGTTGGTCGGAGCCCTGAGATCAGCCGCGCAGTCCAGCGAGGATCGGGACCACGCCGGCCACATCGGGCAGGGCGGCGATCTCCGCGGCGATGCCCCGCGCGACTTCGGTGAAGGCCGATCGGCCAAGCAGCCGACCGACGGCGTCCGGCACCTGGTCGATGGACTCGTATCCGTCCGGCAGCTGGAGTCCTGCGCCGACAGCCTGAACTCGCTCGGCGTTCAAGTACTGGTCGTGCGGCGAACAGAGGCATCACGAGCTGAGGAACGCCGGCGGCCAGTGCGGTCATCGTTGTGCCGAAGCCGCCGTGTCCGATGGCCAGCGCGGCCTCTGACATCACGGCTTCCTGCGGCCACCACTTGATCGCGTAGGCGTTCGCCGGCAACGGCTCGAGGTGAGTGAGGTCGTAGCCGTTCCCGGTGGTCATCAGAACGCGGATGGGCAGATCGGCCAGGACCGCCAGCACTCCCGAGTACATGCCCCCGAAGCGCTCCTGGGAGCCGGTGACCGAACCGAAGGAGACGTAGACGAGCGGGACGGCCGCATCACCCCAGGTAGCCGGCAAGGCGTCGTCGGCGGCGGAAGTCGGCGTGCGGTAACGCCAGACGGGGGCGCGGTCGTCGTCCCGTTGCTCGTCGGCCGATCCGTCCAACGTTGCCGGTACCGAGGTGAACGTCGGCGTGCTCCGTATCCTGTCCGCACCCAGGATCTGGTCGAGCTCGGCGCGTTGCTCCAGCTCGCGAAGGGGCTCATCCACCCAGTCCGCGAACGTGCGCATGATGCCGGCGACTCCGATCGCGACCTGAACCTGGGGAATGCCCAGCCGGGCCGCGGCGATCAGCGCGCCGAACTCGCACGGATCCCGTACGACGACGTCCGGCCGCCAGCTCGCCATGGTCTGAAGCACAACGGGGAAGGCGGCCTGGGCGTCGAGCCTTCCGAAGATCTCTCCGACGACGATGCGATTGGCTTCCTCGCGCGGCAGCATCGGGAGGCGCCCGAACACCGCCCCCATCTCCTCGCCCGGCACGTCGGGGAAGGGCAGGTGTGTGAACCCGGCTTGACGCACTTGACCGGTGAAGCTCTCCGGCGCCGCGACCGCGACATCGTGACCTGACGTCATGCAGGCCCGCGCGATCGGGATCATCGGGCCGAAGTGGCCGGCCCCGGCGGTGGTACTGAACAGCACGCGCACGGTCACATGGAAGCACGTCGACGGCGCCGTCGCCGCAGGATCGACACAGCCGCTGCACCCAGGGCAATGCTGCCGCCCGCGATAGCCACTGTCCGTACTGTCCGCGATCGATCACGAGTCGCTCTCGCGATCTCAGGTTCATGATCATCGAGTTCGGTCAGAGCCACCGTCCCGGCATCCCCGTCAACGGTGATCACTTGGCCGCTGGTGATCCGGCGGGTTGCCACCCCGGTCCCGAGCACCGCCGGGATGCCGTACTCCCGCGCCACGATCGAGCTGTGGCTGAGCGGCCCGCCGATGTCGGTGACGACCCCCGAGGCCATCGCGAACAGCGGCGTCCACGCCGGCGTCGTGATGCTCGCCACGAGAACGTCACCGGCCTGCATCTGGCCGAAGTCCTGTGGTCCGCCGAGCACCCGGGCTGCCGCGGTGATCCGCCCGGCGCTGGCGCCGATCCCGGTCAGCCGGTCCTCGCCCTGCTCCACCGTCGTCGCGGGCATCATCGAACTGAAGATCCGCATCCAGTTCTGGTCGGGCAGGAGTTGCGGCGGGGTGACCCGACGGCGTCCGCGCCACACCTCCTGGCGCTCGGCGATCAGCGCGGTCACTCGCGACGGCGGCTCGAGGCCCTGCTCGACGGCCGCGCCGGCCCGCGCCACCTCGTCCCGGCTCAGCCAGTAGACCTGGTCGGGCTCGCTCAGCACCCCGCCGGCGGCCAGGCGCCGTCCAATGTGAAGCAGCATCTGTCGCATCCGCGGCCAGGCCAGGCCGACGTCGCCCAGCGCGTCCTCGCGGATCGGCGCCACCCGCTGCGCCCAGCGCAACAACCGCAAGAACCCCTTCCGCCGCGCCGCATCCAGCCGCTCGAGCACGGCCCGGGTCTCGCGTTCCCGCCGCTCCACCGCCTCTTGTTGCCGCCGGTAGGGATCGGTTCCCTCGCCCCGGAGATAGAACCGGAGGGTCTCGATCAAGGGCGCGGGGTCGTCGGCCGGCACAGCATTGGCGAAGTCGAGGTTGTAGATCGTGTGCCCGTACGCGTCCAGGTGCGCCTGGAACCGCTGCCGCCACTCGGTCAGGCCTGCATGATCAACAACCGAGTCATGATCATGCAGTACCGCGACCAGCCGCTCGGTCGGCGTCGCCAGCAAGTCATCCGCCAGGCCGGGCACCGACCGCGCCCACGTGCCCATGTCGTACAGGGACTTCTCGGCCTTGATCGGGAGACTGTCGAAGCCGAGCAGGAAGATCGGCGCCGCGGGATCGCCCGGCCGTCGCACCAGCCGGTCGTAGAACTGGGTGAACAGCACCTCGCTGGTCGCCGCGATCGGGATGATCGTCTGCACCGAGGTGTAGTACTCGGTGCCGGCGTCCAGCAGCTCGGCAACGCCGTCGAGCAGCTCCACTGTCGAGAGTTGATCAAGGTCATGCGCCTCCCAGCGGTCGACCACTGCGCGATAGCGCGGATGCGCGTAGTTCCGCCACCGGCCCACCCCGCCCTGCTGCCCGCCGCCCAGCAGGAACTTGAACGCTCCGCCGCTGTTCAGCATCAGCCGGGCCATTCCCGAGCGGCTGTACCGGTAGTAGGCGTAGCCGTTGATCGTCGGAAGATCGACGTCGCTGTCGCGGATCACGGACTCACCGATCAGCTCGGTGAACAGCGCCTGCAGCGACCGGGTCACACTGCCGTCGATCAGGTCGGCGAACAGTGGGGTCAGCGGATCCGGGAGCTGCTCGACGATGCTGGCCCGGACGTACATCGCGGTCCGGTCGGGCACGCTCCAGTCGGTCGGGGGATCGGCCTCGGGCAGCGGCAGTGCGGTGATCGGCCGGGACTGCACGATGAAGAACTCCCCGGCCGCCCGAGCCCACTCGATGTCCTGCGGTGCGCCGAAGTGGACCTCGATCCGGGTCCCCAACGCCGTCAGCTCGGTCGCGGCCTGATCGTCGAGCACCGGCTCGCGGCGAAGATCAGGAGCGACCTCGCGTTCGGCCGTGCCGGCGGCCGCGTACCCGGTCATGATCGCCTTGTCGGCCGTGCTGCGGGTGATCATGTGGCCGTCCGTCTTGGCGACAACGAGGTTGTCGGTGTCCACCGCGCCGCTGACCACCGCCTCGCCGAGCCCCCAGGCCGCGGAGATCACGGTCTGGTCCCGCCGACCGTTGGCGGGGTTGGCGGTGAACATCACTCCGGCCGCATCCGCCTCGACCATCGTCTGCACCACCACGGCCATACTCACCGACGCCGCGTCGATGCCCTGCCGCTCGCGGTAGGCGATGGCCCGCGGGTTCTGCAGCGAATCCCAGCAGCCCTGCACCGCCTCGACCAGCGCGTCCTCGCCCCGCACGTTGAGATAGGTGTCCTGCTGACCGGCGAAGCTCGCCTCGGCCAGATCCTCCGCGGTGGCCGACGAGCGCACCGCGACCGGCGGACGGCCGAGCTCCGCGTACGCCGCCGCGAGCTCGGCACGCAGCGCGTCGGTGATCGCGCCCGCCCGGTAGGCCTCGGTGGTGACGACGAACCCGGGTGGCACCGGAAACCCGGCGCGGATCAGTTCGCCGAGATTGGCACCCTTGCCGCCAGCCGTCTCGAGATCATCGCGGCCGACGTCGGCGAGTGATCGGATCAACGTTCCCATGGGAGGGAGTATCGTCCCAGCACCCTGCGGGCCTCACCGCACCCGCACCGGGGTGCAAACAAATCGTGCGCGTCGACAGCTCTGCTGGTCTAGGCGCGCCGCTCGTTGAAGCGGGCAGCAGCGCGGCGACCCAGCGTGCTCAGGCCGTCGAGGATCACCTGGGAGCGCCGCGACAGAGACTTCTCGGCTTGCCAGCCCTCCAGGCCACGACGGCTGGCCGGCCCGCCCGGCGACTCGGGCAGCAGCCGGCGGGTGGTGAACGCGAGCACCGCCGACGCCAGGCCCGGGAACAGGGCGTCCACCCTCGGCACGATCTTGGTCAGCGGAGTGGTGGTGACCACGGCCCGCCGGTTGAGGATGCCGCGGACGATGATGCCGGCCGCCCGCTCGGCGTCCATCGACAGCAGGGGCAGCGACGCGGCGGCGCCGAACCAGGCGAACTCCCGACCGTGATCGCCGAGAAACGTTGCCCGGAGGTGGGAGCCGGTACGCATCAGACCGGGCGCCACGGTGGTCACCGACACGCCGGTCCCGCTGAGCTCGGACCGCAGTCCGCGGGCGAATCCCACCGCGCCGAACTTGGCCGTGCTGTACGGCAGCAGGTGCGGTGCGGAGATCAGCCCGCCCAGTGAGGTGATCACGCCGATCCGGCCGTGGCCGCGGGCCCGCATCCGCTGGGCGACCTCGAGGCCGACATTGATCGGCCCCCAGAGCATGACGTCCACGGCCGCTTCGAAGTGCGAGCGATCCAGCGCCTCGAGCGGACCGACCTGGATGACTCCGGCGACGCACACCACGACCTCGATCGGCCCGAGGTCCGACTCGGTGCGCTCGACCAGGCGAGTGACGGCGGCACTGTCGCTGACGTCGCACACCATGGTGGAGACGTTGATTCCCTCCGACCGCAGCATGGCCGCACCGCGTTCCAGATCATCGCCGGTCCGGGCGCAGATCATCACCCAGAATCCGAGCCGTCCGAGCTCGCGCGCGATCAGCCACCCGAGGCCGCGCGAGGCTCCCGCCACCAAAGCGACCGGGCCGCGCGTCAACTCCGGGGCGGTCATGGTTCGAGCACCACCCGGTACTTCGCCGGCATCGTCATCGGCGGCGTTTGATGATCACGAGGACGACCAGAGCCGCCGCCCCGCCGGCTGAGGCGAGGAGCACCGCCGGCGGCAGGTCCTTGAGCCGGTCGACGAGCGAGGCGGTGGCCTGCTTGGCCTGGCCGCTCGCTTGCTGAGCCTTCTGCCTGGCCCGGCCCGGAACATTGAGTCGGTCCACCAGGTCCTCGACCGCCGTGCCGAGCCGCTCGCGCGACGCGGCGATGTCGGCCTCGAGCTCCTCCGGCGTGGCCTCCGGTCTGGACGAAGCGGGTTTCGCCGGCTGGGTGGCGGACGTTGATTCGGTCATTGGCTGGCCCTTTCCTTGGTCCAGGTCAAGTCTGGTCCCTGCGCCCGGCAACGCCTGCCCGGCTGGGTTCGGTTCCGGTATCCGACTTCGGTTCAGACCCCGCATTCTCGTCGGGAATGGAGTCGGCCTTGACCGCACCACGCTGCCCAATCGGGCGCTCCGGGCCGCGGGTACTGTCCTTGGCGGTCTGCTGTTCGGCCTCGGCGTTGATCTCCGCACCGAGCAAGATCGCGTACGCGGTGATCCAGAGCCAGAACAGCAGAATGACCACGCTGGCCAACGCGCCGTAGGTCTTGGCGTAGCTGCCGAAGTTGGCGACGTAGATCGAGAAGCCGATCGAGGCCAGCAGCCAGAGCAGGGTGGCCACCACTGCGCCGACCGAGACCCAGCGGAACTTGGGCGCGTCGCGGTCCGGGGCGACCCGGTAGAGCACAGCGAGCGCGAGCGCCACCACCACCGCGATCAGCAGGAACCTGGCGATCTCCAGCACGACGCGCAGCGCGCCACCGGAGAAGATCTGCAGCACGATCGGCAGCACCGCGACCAGCCCCAGCACGACGAGCAGCAGGATCACCGCCCCCAAGGTCATCGCCAGCGAGAGTGCGCGCTTCTTGACGAAGCCGCGCTGCTCTTCTTCGTCGTACGCGGTACTGATCGCGGTGATCAAGTTGCTGACCCCGGCGGACGCGCTCCACAGCGCCAGCGCCAGCGAGATGATCACGCCGATGCCGGCCCCGGTGCGCTGGGTGGTGGCGAGGTTGCGGAGCTGTTCGACCAGCAGGGCTCGGACGTCATCCGGCAGCGCCCCGCCGGCGGCGTCGACCTGATCGGCAATCGTCGCCGGATCGGCGAACAGGCCGTAGAGCAGGGTGACCGCGATCATGGCCGGGAAGATCGCCATGAAGGCGTAGAAGGCCACCCCGGCCGCGAGCAGCGGCACCTGGTCGGCCTTTGCCTCGGCCCAGCCCCGTTTGGCGATCTGGAACCAACCTCGCTTGGGGATCTCGGTCGGCCGGTCCGCGTCGGCGCCCGGGGGATCGTCGGCGTTGGTTCGCTGCTGGCGGTCTGTCATATTCAGTCCTTCCGTTCCCTGGACTCCATCTCCTGGCGACCGCGTCCATAGCGGTCGTCGTCTTGATACGTCAGTACCCCGACCAGCCGATCCTTCACGCGGTACTCCACGAACCAGCGACTCGGCGAGCCGGACAGCGCGCACGTCTGGTAGCCGTCGCCCCAGGCCACGTACTTCAAGGTCCGGCCGCCGATCTCTGACCAGAAGCCCGGGGCGGTGTCCCACGCGGAGTCCTGACCGGCAGCGACCGCCCCGGCGACCGTGCCCTGGTTCTCCGCCTCGCCCCAGTGCTCCACCCGCAGTGGTCGCCCGGCTGCCCGGTTCTGCGCGTACGCGATGTCGCCGGCGGCAAAGATCCCGGGAACGCTGGTGCGCAGCTGCGCATCGGTGACGACGCCGCCGTGGTCGATCGCACAACCGGCGTCGCGCGCGAGGTCGAGCTCAGGTTGCGCGCCGCCGCCGCAGACCACTGCGCCGGCCGGCACCCGATCCCCGTCAGCCAAGGTGATCACCCACTGCCCACCCCGCAGCTCCAGCGACTTAACGCCGGAGCCGGTGCGCACGGTCACGCCGTCCGCCCGCAGCCAACCGGCGATCTCCGATCCTGCCTCCGGACCGAGCCGGCTGGTGTGCGGCACATCCTCGTCGGTGATCATGATCACGTCGAGTCCGCGCTTGGCCAGGCTGGCGGCCGCCTCACAGCCGATGAAGCCCGAGCCGATCACCGCCACCCGAGTGTCGGCCCGCTCCGCCAGGTTCCGCAGCCGCTCGCCGCTGACCCGGTCCCGGACGTAGATCAGCTCCGGCAAGTCGCCGCCCGGAACGTCGAGCTGGACCGGTCGTGAGCCGGTGGCCAGCACCAGGTCGCGGTAGGTCACCGTCGAGGTGTCGCTCAGCCGGATCTGGCGAAGGCCCGGGTCCACTCCCGCGACCAAGGTGCGGAGGCGCAACTCGACGCCGGTGTCGGCGTACCAGCCGGGCTCGACCAGCGGTAGATCGTCCGGACCGGACTCACCGCGCAGGTAGTCCTTGGTCAACGGAGGCCGGGCGTAGGGCGGGTAACGATCCGCGCTGAGCATCGTCACCGGGGTCTGCCGATCGTGGTCGCGGAAGGCTCGCGCCGCCGACAACGCGGCCGGCCCGCTGCCGACGATGACCAGGCCCGGCCGGCTCATCGCCGACGCTCCGGATCTCCGAGCAGCCGCGCGTCGCCATCGCTGTTCTGTTGCAGTGCGTACAGCTCCAGGTCGGGGATGGCCGCACTGAGGGCGGCGTCAAGGGCGAGGCCGGTCGGTCCGGTGATCAACCGGGCCTCCGCAAGGATGCGGCGTACGGCTTCGGCCGCCACCGCGCGGGCCTCGGTGGCCAGCATCTGCCAGTCCACCTCGGACCGCCCCCAGACGTGGTCCAGCAGAGCAGCTGCGGCCCGCACGGCGGCCGCGCCCACCGTCAGATCGGCGCGGATCCGGCCCAGCCGGATCTGCTGGGCCGGACTGGGCCCCGGGTGCCGGGCGTGCAGCAGATCCGCGATGCGAGCGGCGCCGCCCACCCAACAGGCGGCCACGCCGACGCCGCCGGGAAAGAAGCCGGGCCGCTCCAGGTAGAAGCAGGTCTCAGCGATCCGGCTCTCGGGACTCGCCGTCAGCTCCACCCGCACGTCGTAGCTACGGCTAGCCGCCATCGCGGCGCTGTGCCAGACCGATGCGTCGAACGGCAGGTCGCGGACCTCGAGATCGAGGAGCTGATGGCGCCGGTCGTCGAGCCACACCGGGACCAGGGCCCGGTCCAGCAGGCCGGCGCCGGAGGCGAAGCGCAGCGTGCCGCTGAGGACCAAGGACCCCTCTGAACCCGGCGTCGCGCGGACGCCGGTCTGCTCCGAGCGCGACGCCCAGACTCCATACAGTGCACCCGGCTGCGGTGTCCGTCCGGCCTGGTCGAGAATGCGCACGGCATCGATGTGTCCCTCCGCCAGCCGCGCCATCGGGATGTCGGTGCGGCCGAGGGCAAGCAGGTCCTCGATCAACTCAGACCAGGTACGGCCGGCCCAGTCCCGATCGCCGACGAGGTGCTCGAGAGTGGCGCGCAGGTCGCTCCGGGCCGGCGGCTGCACCGCAGCCGGCAGCGGCTGGGTCAGTGTGAGGGCGGTCATGGCGTGGGCGCGTCACGCCGGAGCGTATCGATCACGAACTCCTCGTCGACATGGTGGAGGACCGGATGCCAGTCCCCATCGGTGAGTCGGGCCACGATCTCGGTCTGGGTGGCCGACCCGCTCAGCCAGGCGTCGTCCGGGATGTGGCTCCAGTGCACGGCCAGGAGCTCGGCAGTCGGCGCGGCGTACTCATCGACGACTCGAAGTGCGGCTGCCCGATCCCGGTCGTCGAGGTAGTAGACGAACTCGCTGAGCACGACCAGGTCCGGCCGGAAGGAGGGTTCTTTCGGAGCCTCAGGCAGCCGCAGGACCTGGATCTCGACATTGGGCTCCGTCGCGCAGGTCTGCTGGGTGAGCTCCACTGCCCGGGGAGCGGCGTCACTGGCCAACACTCGATCGCACCGGCGGGCCAGTCGCCGGGCCAGATGCCCGGTACCACACGCCGGATCCCACGCCATGGCGTACCGCGGGCGGAAGAGGACAGCGATCACGATGTCGAGCTTGCGCTGCTCGTAGGCGCTGCTCCCGACCCGCCAGGGATCGGCATCACGGCGGTAGAGCGCCTCGAAGTCCGGCGGTGCGCTCACCCGACTGAACTTACAACGTAAAGGTGCGGCGACGGCGCTTGGTCGGATGCCTACGATCTCCCGGTGACCTGCGCCACCCATGTCGGGACATCGGGCTGGAGCTACGACCACTGGCAGCACGTGCTCTACCCGCCGGACCTTCCGGTCAGCGCCCGGTTGGCTCGGTATCTGGAGCGGTTCGACACCGTCGAGCTCAATGCCAGCTTCTACCGATGGCCCCGGGACCGGACGTTCGCCGGCTGGCGACGCCGGCTACCCGACGGGTTCCGGATGAGTGTGAAGGCCCCGCGCGGACTCACCCATGCCAAGCAGCTTTACGCCCCCGAAGTGTGGGTCGAGCGCATTGCCCGCTGCTGGCACGAGCTGGGCGACCGGCGCGGCGTGCTGCTGGTCCAGCTGCCGCCGGCCATGGCCCGCGACGACACCCGGCTCGACTACTTCCTTCGCTGCCTGCCGGACTGGATCCGGGTCGCTGTCGAGCTGCGCCATCCGAGCTGGCACTGTGAGCCGGTCTTCGACCTGCTGGCCCGGCACCGTGCGGCGTACGTGGTGCTGAGCGGCGCCCGGCTGCCGTGCGTACTGCGGGCGACGGCCCAGCCGGTC
The DNA here is from genome assembly GCA_963711015.1 of uncultured Actinomycetota bacterium. GTDB lineage: Bacteria > Actinomycetota > Actinomycetes > Propionibacteriales > Propionibacteriaceae > Microlunatus. The sequence goes on along the minus strand of CAVQCQ010000004.1, from coordinate 139,258 downwards.
TACCTCCGGCTGCACGGGCCCGACCATGATCATCTCTACGCCGGCTGCTACAGCGACGCCGACCTGGGCTGGTGGGCCGACCGGATCCGGGAGTGGTGCGCGGGCGGGCACGACGTCTACGCCTACTTCAACAACGACGGCCACGGACACGCCGTTCGTAACGCCCAGACGCTACGCGCGTTCCTGGCTGGTTGAAGCCCGGGTCACCGCAAGACCATGCCGGCCGAGGGCGCTGAGAGCGTCGGCCACCGGCAGCGGCGACCAGGGCGCACGCGCTCGGGGCAGCCGTCGAAAGGCCGGTCCGTAGCGGCCCAGTGTGCCGATGTCGTGGGGGAACTTCGCCACGTCGACGGCCTCGATGTGCGGTGCGGCGCCGTGCCGGCGGACCGTGTCGGCGAAGTCGGCCGGAGTCGCGATGCCCGGCGAGCGTACGCCGTGCTCGAAGAAGAACAGATGCACATCGTGAAAGGGCTCCGCCCGGCCGAGGTAGTCGTCGAGGGCCTGCCGGGCGGGCTGCACCGCGAAGAACGTCCAGAAGGGGACCGCGGCGGAGTTGACGGTGCTCCACGGGTCGCCGAGCACGAACGACGGGACCACCAGCCGGTCCCCGGCCTCGCCGCGCGAGCGGTACCAGTTCCGCATCGTCTCCGCGACCGCGGCGGCGGCCGCTTGTGGCCCGTCGTAGCTGATCGTGCTCATCGGCACGGATGCTGCGGCGCACCAGCGGGACAGGTCGGCGGCGAAAGCCTGATCCAGCCCCCACTCCGCCTCGGACGCGACCTCGTCGGCGGGCGGGGTGTGCGGTCGGCTGAGGAAGTCCCGAGGCGGAGAGCCGCCCCGGCCGCCGGCCTGGAAGACATGCCGCTCGGCGACCCGGGTCACCGGCCAGGTCGAGGTGTCGTCAACCATGATCACCTGGCCGCCCGGCCGCAACCGGCTCCGGACCAGGTCCGCGTACGCCGTCGGCAGGGCGCGCCATTTGACCCGGAAGTAGCTCATCCACCGCGACATCAGTTTGTCCTGCAGTGGGTCGTGCATGTGGTGCAACGCGATGTCGGGGTTGCGCTCCAGCAGGGCCGGAGCAACCTCGGCGCCGAACTCGAGCACCCGGTCGGGACGATCAGGATCGTCGGCGTGCGCCACCGGCACCAGCACGGTGGTGGGCAGCCACGGCACGTCCAGCGCGGCCGCGAGATGCGCGAGCGCCCCGTTGCTGGAGCCGATCATGATCGCGGGAAATCGGCGGTCCGGCACCTGATCGGCGAACCACTGCGCCACGGCCGCCATGTCGGCATCGCCCAGCCGCTGCGGATCGATGCCCTCGGCCGCACCGATCCGGGTGTAGATGTGCTTGAGGATCGGCCACGGCAGGTGGCCGCCGGCCCGGATGGCGAGCGCGTGCCGGCGCGGCGCGCCGAGGTGCGGGAACGGTTGCCCCTGCAGCGCGGCGATGACGGCATCGTGCAGCACGCTGGCCGAGTCGAACGAGGCGATCAGCTTGCCCGGGTCGAGGTCACTCATGTCTTCCGCCCCTCGCTAACCGATGCTCGGCGCTCATTTGCGCCAGTGTGCCAGGGACCGTGGCTGCGCAGCCCGACGCGGCGGGTGCGCGATGATCGACGCGTGGCTCGGATCGTGATCGTTCCCGGACTCGCCGTGCGCAGCTATGCCGTGCCGGCCGCCGAGGCGCTGGCCCGGCATGGTCACGAGGTCGATCTCCGGGCGGCGCCGGCCTGGCGTGGCCAGCCGACCGACCTGCGTCGGTACGGCGTGGACCTGGCTGCCGAGCTGGACCGTGGCGACCGCGCTGTCGACCTGCTGGTCGGGCTCTCGGTCGGCACCCAGGCGGCCGCCGTCGCCGCGACCCAGCTGCCCGTCAGACAGCTGCTGCTGGTCAGCCCTACGGTCGACCCGGCCCGGCGGAGCCGGATCCGGCTCTTCGCGGCCTGGCGGCACGGCGAGGACCATCCCGATGCGCCGAGCCTGCGCCAGCACGTCCCGGACTGGTTGCGGGCCGGTCCGCGCCGGATCTACCAGGGCTTCGTGTCGGCGATCGAGGTGCATCTGGAGGATGTCCTCCCCGACGTCTCGGCTCCGGTGACCGTGGTGCACGCTGAGTCCGACACCCTCTCCGACCACAGCTATGCCGTCTCGCTCTGCGAAGGCCCCGAGCGCCGCGTTCTCGTGATGCCCGGCGCACCGCACTCCTGGCCGATCGGTGATCATGACCGCTGGATCGCCTTGGTCGATGAGCTGGTGGCCTGACAACTCGGCGTAAGTGGCGTCGGTCAGCCGGCGATTGGCCGGCCAAGCCCCTGGGTAGGTTGCCGATATGAACCAACCAGCTCAGCAGCAGGAGTTTCCGGGTACCCAGCAGGAGATGCGGCCCAAGCCGGACTGCGGTGAGGAGAGCTACCGCGGGACCGGGCAGCTCGAGGGAAAGGTGGCGTTGATCACCGGAGGCGACTCCGGGATCGGGCGGGCCGTAGCGATCGCGTACGCGCGCGAGGGCGCGGACGTGCTGATCAGCTACCTCAGTGAGGACGACGACGCCAAAGAGGTCGAGAAGTTGATCACCGACGCCGGACAGCGCGCTGTCCTGGTCAAGGGGGACCTGATGGATCCGCAGCACTGTCGCGATCTCGTCGACAAGGCGGTCAAGGAACTCGGCGGGCTGGACATCCTGGTCAGCAACGCGGCCTACCAGATGAGCCGGGACTCCCTGCTCGATGTTCCCGACGAGGAGTGGGACCGGACCATCGGCACTAACATCAGCGCCATGTTCCACCTGATCAAGGCGGCACTTCCCCATCTGAAAGAAGGCTCCTCGATCATCGGATCGTCATCGGTGAACTCCGACATGCCGTCCCCGCAGCTCGCCCCGTACGCGGCGACCAAGGCGGCGATCGCCAACTTCTGCGCCAGCCTGGCCCAGATGCTCGGCGAGCAAGGCATCCGGGTGAACAGTGTCGCGCCCGGTCCGATCTGGACGCCGCTCATCCCCTCGACCATGCCGCCGGAGAAGGTGGAGAAGTTCGGCACCGACACGCCGCTCGGCCGGGTCGGTCAGCCTGCTGAGCTGGCCCCGGTCTACGTGCTGCTGGCCTCCGACGCCGGCAGCTACATCTCCGGAGCCCGGATCGCCGTCACGGGCGGCCGGCCGATCTTGTAGAGCGCTGATGCGGCAACGGATCCGTCTGCTCGGGACGCTGTGCGCCGCCCTGCTGCTGACCAGTTGCGGCCTGGAGATGCCGGCCGACCCCGAGAACACCTTGGAACGGGTCCGGGGCGGCACCCTGCGGGTCGGCGTCTCACCGCATCCGCCGCACACCGTGGTGGTTCCCGACGGCCCGCCATCCGGGAGCGACGTCGACCTTGCTGCCGGGTTCGCCGCCTCGATCGGCGCCCGGCCCGTCTGGGTGACCGGCGGCGAGGAGCCGCTGATCACCGCCCTGGAGCACGGCGAGCTCGAGCTGGTGATCGGCGGCCTGACCGCCGACACGCCGTGGACCGAGAAGGCGGCGATCACCAAGCCCTACGCCAGAGCGCGAGACTCGACCGGCAAGGAGGTCGAGCTGGTGATGGCCGCGCCGATGGGGGAGAACGCCTATCTCGTGACCTTGGAGCGGTATCTGTTGTCCCAGGGCGGGCCATGAGCCCCGACCGGAGGTCGACCTGATGAGCACCGTCACCTTCGGGAGGACAGAGCTGCCCGGGAAACAGGCGGCCGTGCTGCGCAAGGCCATCCGCCTGGAATGGGTGACCATCGTCTTCCTCGTCTTCGCGGTGATCCTGGTCGGCCTCGTGCTCGGCAACTCCCAGGCGATGAAGGTGGCCTGGGTCGAAGACCTGCTCTCCCTGACGCCGCCGATCGCGTTCCTGATCGCGGTCAAGATCATCCGCAAGCCGCCCACCCGGCAGCGACCGTACGGGTACCACCGCTCGATCGGAGCGGCGCACCTGGTAGCGGGCGTGACCTTGACTGCGATGGGGACGTTCTTGATCATCGACTCCGCCATCGGGTTGATCACCACCGAGCATCCGGCGATCGGCTCGGTGCAGCTGTTCGGCCAGGTCATCTGGCTCGGCTGGCTGATGATCGGGGCGATGGTGGTCACCGGCATCCCACCGGTGATTCTCGGGCGCGCGAAGCTGAAGCTGGCCGAGGACCTGCACGACAAGGTGCTGTACGCCGACGCCGACATGAACAAGGCGGACTGGCTGACCGCCCTGAGCTCGATCGTCGGCGTCACCGGCATCGGTCTCGGCCTGTGGTGGACCGATGCTGCTGCCGCATTGTTCATCTCGATCACGATCGTGTCTGATGGCATCAAGAACATGCGCTCGGCGATTCGGGACCTGATGGACGTCCGCGCAACCACCTACGACAACACCAAGACCCATCCGGTCATCGACAAGATCGAGACCCATCTCAACGGGCTCGACTGGGTGGCCGCCGCCGGAACCCGGGTGCGCGACGAGGGGCACGTGTTCCACGTCGAGGCCTTCGTCGTTCCTCGGCCGGGAATGGATCCGTCGGTGGAGGCGCTCGACGAGGTTCGCCGCGATCTGGTTGCGCTGGACTGGCGTACCGCTGACACCGTCGTCGTGCCGGTCCGTGAGCTCCCGCCCGAGGTGCAACCGGAGATGAAGCTGTTTGACAATTAACTGTCAATATGACAGTATGTTGTCTATGTCCAATCCTGTTCATATTGCTGTCTACGACACCTTCGCCGACTGGGAGATCGGCTACCTGCTGGTGGAGCTGCGAACCGGACGGTTCACCGGTCGGCCGTTCGAGATCGTGACCGTCGGCACCTCAACCGAGCCGATCACCACCATGGGCGGGCTGCGGATCGTGCCCGATCAGGCGCTCGCTGAGCTCGATCCGAAAGCGAGCAGTCTGCTGGTCCTGGCCGGCGCCGAGATGTGGGACGACGGCCGCGGTCAGCCCTTCACCGATGCCGCCCGGCGCTTCCTCGAGGCCGGAACTCCGGTGGCCGCGATCTGTGGAGCCACGTTCGGGCTCGCTCGGGCCGGGCTGCTCGATGACCGTGATCACACCAGTGCCGCAGCCGAGTATCTCGCCGCCACTGGTTACGCCGGCGCCAGGCACTATTCCGAGGAGCGGGCGGTGATCGACGGCGATCTCGTCACCGCCGGTCCGCAGAGCCCGGTCCAGTTCGCCTGCGCGACGCTGCGTCGGCTCGGCCTCGCCACTGACGAGACCCTGGCCGCGTACGAGGCGGTCATGTACCACGGTGACCAGAGCGCCTACCCGGCGCTGATGGCGGCGGCCGCGTGACGGTGCCGGCCCGCTCGGCCTGGCCCGAACCGGTTCCCCAGACCGATGCGGCCGAGACGCTGACCAAGATCATCCTGACCACCTTCCGGCTCAACGCCCGACTGCTGGACGCCGCCCAGACCCTGGCGGTCAACGGCGGGCTGACCGCCGCCTGGTGGCAAGTGCTCGGCGGCGTCCTGGACCAGCCGCACACCGTCGCCGAGGTCAGCCGGCGGATGGGGGTGACTCGGCAGGGCGTGCTCCGGGTGGCCGACCTGCTGGTCGAGCACGGCCTGGCGGAGTACCGGCCCAATCCGTCACACCGCCGCGCCAAGCTCCTCGGCTGCACCGAGGCCGGCTATTGGGCGATCCGGCAGGTGAGCCTGGTCGCCCATCCCTGGGCCAATCGGATCAGTGCCGAGCTCGACCTGAACGACCTGCGCACCACGCTGGCCACGATGCAACGGCTGGTCGACGTTCTCGAGCACGACCAGGTGCTGCCCGTACGCTGACGGGGTGGCAGGCCGACTGATCTACTCGGGCATCACCTCTCTCGACGGCTATCTGACCGACGAGAACGGCAACTTCGACTGGGCGGCGCCGGATGATCAGGTGCATGCGTTCGTCAACGAGCGCGAGCGACCGATCGGCACCTACCTCTACGGCCGTCGGATGTATGAGGTGATGACGTACTGGGAGACCGCGTACGAGCAGGCGGATTCTGCGGTGGAGCGGGACTACGCGCAGGTCTGGCAGGCGGCCGACAAGATCGTCTACTCCTCGACGCTGGCCGAGGTCAGCAGTGTCCGGACTCGGATCGAGCCGCGGTTCGACCCCGACGAAGTCCGGCAGCTGAAGGCCGACGCCACCGCCAATCTCAGCATCGGCGGAGCCGACCTCGCCGCCCAGGCTCTCCAGGCCGGTCTCGTGGACGAGGTCTCGGTCTATCTGGTGCCGGTCGTGGTCGGCGGCGGCACGCCGCTGTTTCCGGTCGGACTCCGGCTGGATCTGGAGCTCAGTGAGGAACGCCGGTTCGACAGCGGCTTCGTCTACCTCCACTACCGGGTCCGCGTCTAGCCTGCGGCATCGTTCTGGGCGCTAAGTGCCCGAACGACTCGGGATGGAGGGCCACACGCGCGCAGAAGAGGCTCCGCCGCTGGTAGAGCGGGCACTCATTCAGCTCACGTCGCTGCGGAAGTCCGGCTCGGTGCGATCCCGCACCTCCCCCTCGGTGACACCCGGTGCGAGCTCGCGCAGCACCAGGCCGCCATCGTCGACGTCGAAGACCGCCAGTTCCGTGATGATCCGGTCGACCACACCGACCCCGGTCAGCGGCAGTGAGCACTCGGAAACGATCTTGGGCGTACCGTCCTTGGCGTTGTGCTCGGTCAGCACGATGACCCGCGGTGTCCCGGCCACCAGGTCCATCGCCCCGCCCATGCCTTTGACCATCTTGCCGGGGATGGTCCAGTTGGCCAGGTCGCCCGAGCCGGACACCTGCATGGCGCCGAGGATGGCGACCTTGACGTGGCCGCCGCGGATCATCCCGAACGAGGTCGCGGAGTCGAAGATCGACGCGCCGCGGGTCAGGGTGACCGTCTGCTTGCCGGCGTTGATCAAGTCCGGGTCCTCGTCGCCTTCGTACGGGGACGGCCCCAGCCCGAGGATGCCGTTCTCGCTCTGCAGGATCACTCGGATGCCGGGGGGCAGGTTGTTGGCCACCAACGTCGGAATGCCGATCCCGAGGTTGACGTAGTCGCCGTCGTCCAGTTCACGCGCCGCAATCTGCGCCATCTCATCGCGGGTCCACACCATGAGCTCAGCCCTCCGTCTCCGCGAGTTCCGGCCTCGGTCGCGTGATCCGGAACTCGATGTGCTTCTCGCGATCACTGAACTGCACGATCCGTTGCACGAAGACCCCGGGCGTCACGATGTGGTCCGGGTCGAGCTCGCCGAGCCCGACCAGGTGTTCGGCCTCGACCACGGTGATCTTGCCGGCCGTGGCGACCACCGGGTTGAAGTTGCGGGCGGCCAGCCGGTAGGTGAGATTGCCGTCCGGATCCGCCGCGTACGCGTGCACCAGGGCGACGTCGGCGACGATGCCGCGCTCCTGGACGTAGGTCTCGCCGTCGAAGACCGCGTGCGGCTTGCCTTCGGCGACCAGGGTGCCGACCCCGGTCCTGGTGTAGAAGGCCGGGATCCCCGCGCCGCCGGCGCGGAGCCGCTCGGCGAGCGTGCCCTGGGGGTTGAACTCCACTTCGAGCTCACCGGACAGGTACTGGGCAGCGAACCGCTTGTTCTCCCCGACGTAGGACGACAACACCTTGCGCACCTGGCCGGACTCCAGGAGCACCCCGAGACCGATCCCGTCGACGCCCATGTTGTTGGAGACCACCGTGAGGTCGCGTACGCCGGAGTCGCGCACCGCATCGATCAGGTCGGCCGGGATGCCACACAGCCCGAACCCGCCCACCGCCAGCGTCATCCCGTCGGCCAGCAAGCCCTCCAGAGCCGCGGCCGCATCGGCGTAGATCTTGGACATGCGGACATCCTGCCTCAAGCAGTGTCGGCAGATATTCTCGGCAGGCAGTGGATCGTCCACAGCGGAGGTTGGTGTTCAGCGTGCTCGATGTCGGGGACCGGCTGGCCGGTTTCGAGATCGAGGCATACGTCGCCCGGGGCGGCATGGCGGTCGTCTATCGGGCCCGTGAGGTCGGACTGGGCGGCCGGATGGTCGCGCTGAAGGTGATCGCCCCGGAACTGGCCCAAGATCCGACCTTTCGGCTGCGGTTCACCCAGGAGTCGCAGCTGGCCGCCTCGATCGACCATCCGAACATCATCCCGATCTACGCGGCGGGCGAGGCGGATGGTCAGCTCTATCTGGTGATGCGCTACGTCGACGGGGAGACCCTGGGCGCGGTGTTCAAGGACCAAGGTCAGCTCAGCCCGGCCGAAGCCCTGGCGGTCTTCAGCCAGGTGGCCGGGGCCCTGGATGCGGCCCACGCCCGCGAGCTCGTGCACCGCGATGTGAAGCCCAAGAACATCCTGCTGGCCGGGGACGGCGACGTGACCCGGCGGCACGTCTATCTGAGCGACTTCGGATTGACCAAGCGCGTCTCGGGTGACACCAGCATCACCACGGCGGGACAGTTCCTGGGGACGATCCGCTACGTCGCTCCGGAGCAGATCTCCAACGCCCCGATCAGCCACCGCGCCGACATCTACTCCCTGGCCTGTGTGATCTTCGAGGGTCTGACCGGGCAGCCACCCTTCACCAGCGAGGACGAGGCGGCCGTTCTCTGGTCGCACATGTCGCAGGACCCGCCGGCGGTGTCGCAGCGTCGTCCCGGCCTCCCGATCGCCGTGGACGACGTCCTGCGGCGCGCGCTCGCCAAGGACCCGGAGGCCCGGCAACCGACCTGCCAGGAGCTGGTCGCCGAGCTCCGGTCCGCGTTCCAGCCGGCTCCGAGTCTTACCGGACCCGCGGCGGAGACGGTGGTGCTGAGCACACCCAGCCCCTCGGGCGATGAACCCGAGACTGGGCTCGACGCCAACCCGGCACCGAGCGGGTCGACGGACACGATTCCACGACCGTACGCCGCACCGCTGCAACCCGATCCTGAGCCCCACACGGTGCCCGATTCCGCTCCCTCGCGGCAGCGCCGCAATCCGCTGCCGTTCGTCGTTATCGGCCTGCTTCTCGTGGGCGTCATTGCCGGAATCGTGCTGGCGGTCGTCCAGTCACGGCGGCTGGTGGCCGGCCCGGCGGGCTCGAGCTCACCGTCGGCCTCACCGTCGGCGTCACCGTCACCGTCCGCGTCCGCCTCGCCGGCATCGTTGCTGCCGCAGTCGGCCAAGCCACTCGCCGACGACACCCTGGTCTGGCGATACGAGGACGGTGGGCGCTGGACCATCGCCACCGTGTCGGTCGACAGCGACGCCAAGCAGGTGCTGCTCAGGGGCCGGCCGCGACGAGGTGTCCAGCTGACCCCCGACCGGCGGACGATCCTCTACCTGCACGAGAACTCCAAGGGCGTCATCACGCTGCGCGCGATGGCGGCCGACGGTAAGAAGGACCGGGCGCTCTTCAAGGACGGGTCACCGGCCTGCCCCCGGATGTCGCGACCGACGGTGCGCGCGGACGGGTTGCTGGCCCTGGTCTGTGTCGAGGCCCCCGGCGGGCGCGGCGTGCTCAACCTGATGAGGATCGACGGCACCTTGGTCAGGGTGCTGGCCCGAGGCCGGCTCGGCGACCCGGCCTTCACGCCGGACGGGAAGGAGATCACCTACTGGAGCGCGGATATCGAAGGGGTCGAGGGCGGGTCGCTGCACCAGGTGCGGGCCGACGGGAAGGGCAAGCCGAAGCAGCTCCTGCCGGGCGAGGCCGGTGAGTTCTCCGATCCCACCTGGTCGCCATCGGGTGATCGGCTGCTCGCCACCCGGACCCGTGGTGGTCTGAGCGAGATCATCGAGATCGACGTCGCCGATGGCGGCCCGGCCGACACGGCGTCGCTGACCACCGGGCACCTCGACCAGGGCCCCAGCTGGTCGCCGGACGAGTCGCAGATCCTGTTCCGTCGCGGGACCGACGACGTGTCGGACATCTACCTCATGAACGCCGACGGGACGGATGACCGGCAGGTCTTCCACAGCGACGGATACGCCTCCGAGCCGATCTGGACGGCCCAGTAGTCCGAATGCGGCCTGAGCCTGTCGAAGGCCGAGACGCACCCTTCGACAGGCTCAGGGCACATGTTCGGTACCGTCCAGCAGTGGCGAACCTCGGAAACGCCTGGCATATCCCCGCGCAGCCCGAGCCTCGCGGACGCGGCGGGATGCGCGATCCCGCTGGAGCGATCCCGGCCGGGACACCGGTGACGATTCTCAGCGGCAACCAGGACCAGGGTCCAGGCGGCAACCCGGGTAACCAGCTGCAGGTCGGCAGCGCCGTGATCTTCCGGCGCAGCACCGAGATGGCGTGGAGCGAGCAGCCGATGATCTTCGACTCGGCGGGCGGCAACAACAAGTACTACCGGGGAACGATCACCGCGCCGTTCGGGATCGGTGAGCAGGTCGAGTACTACCTGCGGATCCCCTACAGCGATCACGACATCACGTTCCTGCACTCGGCCGGCGCCTTCTCCGCGGCCACCGACGACGAGGCCGCGGCCCGCCAGCAGCCCTTTCGGTTCGAGGTGGGCGACCCCGCGGCACTCGGCCGTTGGGGCCCGGTGATCGGTCTGATCAACGTCGCCGTGCACAGCACACTGCTGCCAACGGGACAGGTGCTGATCTGGGGCCGAAGGATGCCGGGGGATGCCGACCTCGACGTACCCGAATGCCAGCCGTTCCTGTTCGACCCCGCGACCGGGCAGTCGCAGCTGACCGAACAGCCGAAGGCGGCGGGCGGTGCTGACATCAACCTGTTCTGTGCCGGGCACGCCTTCCTGCCGGACGGCCGGCTGCTGGTGATGGGCGGGCACGAGTCCGACGGCGGCGGCATCGACCAGGCCTGCCTGTACGACCCGGTCGAGAACACCTGGACGCCGACCGCACCGATGAACAACGGTCGCTGGTACCCCACGGCGGTGACCCTGCCCGACGGCCGGATCCTCGTGATGGGCGGCAGCTACAAGCCGGCTGGCGGCAACGACGTGGTGCAGAACGTCGTGCCCCAGGTCTGGGCCGACGGTGCCTGGACGTCCGCGCCGACCCTGCCGGGCGGGGCGCCCTTTCCGCTCTACCCACGGCTGCACGTCACCGGCGAGGATCGCGTCGTGATGTCCGGCCAGCTCGCCCAGACCTGGACGCTGACCACCACGGGTGTGGGGCAGTGGAACGCCACCGGTCAGCGGGCCATGGCCGAGCGGGACTACTGCCCGGCCGTCGGCTACCGCCCGGACAAGATCATCTACCTCGGGGGCGGCAATGATCAGGGCGATGGTATGCCCACCAACGCGGTCGAGATACTCGACACTTCGGATGCTGTTCCGGCCTGGCGGTTCACCAACCCGATGACGTTTCGGCGACGCCAGCACAACGCGACCCTGCTCCCAGACGGCTCAGTGCTGGTCACCGGCGGCACCCGAGGAGCGGGCTTCAACAGCCTGGCCCCAGGGGCGCCGGTGCACGAGGCCGAGCTCTGGGACCCGGTCACCGAGAACTGGACCACGCTGGCCGCAGAACGGATGGATCGCTGCTATCACGCCACCTCGGTGCTGCTCCCTGACGGCCGGGTGCTCAGTGCCGGCGGTGGGGAGTACCGACCGGACAACAGCGTCGACGCGCCCAACGCAGCGGTGGACAGCCACGCCGAGGCGCAGGTGTTCTCCCCGCCCTACCTGTTCCGGGGCGACCGCTTGGTGATCACGGCTGCACCGGCGGCGGTCGGCTACGGCGAGACGTTCACGCTCGGAGTGGACCAGCCGGCGGGCGTGGAGCGGGTCACCTGGCTGCGGCTCGGCTCGGTCACCCATTCGCTGGACATGAACCAGCGCTTCAACGAGCTGGCCGTACAGGTCGTCGGCGGCACCGTCCGAGTGACCGCTCCGCCCGGTCCAGGGGAGTGCCCGCCCGGCCATTACCTGATGTTCGTGCTCAACGCTGCCGGCGTACCCTCGGTCGCCACTGTGGTCCAGGTCCGGCCGGCACCCGCGCCGCTGGGTGCGCTTCGGATGCTGGAGCCGGAGTCCGTGCGGATGAGCTCGGAGGCGGTCGAAGGGCGATCGTCAGGCGCTTCGCCAGGCGCAGCACGCAAGCCTTCGGCCGGTACCGAGGTCGTCCTGGGCATCACCGGCCTGTGCCCGTACGGCATCGGGGCCTGCTGGGCCGGGGCGTACGAGGCGCTGCAGCAGCTCGAGCGGGTGGCCTATGTCGAGCCGGTGCCCGATGCGCAGGCCTCCACCGCATCGCTGGTGCTCGGCGATGACGGTCTCCCGCCACTGGACCGCTGGCACCAGCAGTTCGCTCGGGTGGTCAACGGCAGCTACCGGCTGCGTGGTGCCGAGGTGACCCTGGTCGGCCGGATCGCCGTTCGTGCTGGAGAGATCCAGCTGGATGTCACCGACGGCGAGTCGCTGCCGCTGATCCCCATCCGGCACGAGGACAGCGTCCGGCTGGACCGGGTCCGGGGCGGGCCGGAAGCACTGCGCCCGGCCGAGCTGGGCGCGTACCAGGGTCTGCTGACCGCCGTCCGGTCCGGTGATCGGCAGACGGTCACCGGACCGTTGCGAGTGATCGGCGACCGGTTGGCCCTTGCGGTCCGCGAGTACCGGCCCGGGCCTCGATGATGCGGCTGCCGTGGGCCCAGCCCGAGGAGCTGTTGCGTTCCGAGCTTCGCCAGTCGGCCGCCGAGGGCCGCGATGTCGCCGCGATCGAGCAACGGTGGGTGCAGGCCGGCGGAGCCACGGGCGAGCTGGCCGACGGATTGTCTCCCGAGCCGGTTTCCCCGGAGCTCGCCAATCTCGCCCGGGAGCTGCTCGACGAGCTCGACGCGTTGCCCGAGGTCGGAGTCGCCGACGAACCCAGCGACTGGCCGGACATCCTCGCCGAGTTGTCAGGCATTGAGGGTGCTCTAGCCCTCGCAACGCCTGACAAGTCGGCGTTGCGAGACCGCATCCATGGCGCCTGGCTGGGCCGCGCCGTCGGCTGCGTCTTGGGCAAGCCGGTCGAGAAGATCCCCCGGGCCGGGATCGAGGAGATCCTCCGCGCGCAGGGGCGCTGGCCCCTGGACCGCTGGTTCACCGCCGCCGGCCTGGATCCGGAGATCTCGGCGCGCTGGCCGTGGAACGCCAAGAGCCGCCCGACCAGCCTCGAGGAGAACCTCGACGGAACGCCCGAGGACGACGACCTCAACTACACCCTGCTCGCACTGCGAGTCATCGAGCAGCATGGTCCGAGCTTCACCGCCGACGACGTTGCCATGGCGTGGCTGCTCGACCTGCCGGCCGGCCGGACCTTCACCGCCGAGCGGGTGGCCTACCGCAATCTTCTCGACGGCATCGGACCACCGCAGAGCGCCCGGATCCGGAACCCGTTCCGCGAGTGGATCGGGGCGCAGATCCGCACCGACCTGTACGGCTGGGTCAACCCGGGTGACCTCGAGCGGGCGGCCGAGTGGGCGTGGCGCGACGCCTCGGTCAGCCATACCCGCAACGGAATCTACGGCGCGCTGTACGCCGCCGCGCTCGGTGCGGCCGCGATCAGCGCCGGCAGCGTCGAGGCGGTGCTCGATGCCGCCGCGACCGTGCTGCCCCCGCGTAGCCGGCTGGCGAGGGCCGTGCGGTTCGGTCGTGATCTGGCGGCCGAGGTCGACGAGCCGACCGAGGCGTACGCGCGGCTGGAGGCCGAGTTCTCCGGCCTGCACTGGGTCCACGTGCTGAACAACGCCGCGCTGCTGACCTACGGGCTGGCCGCGGGCGCCGGCGATTTCGACCGGACCATCACTCTCGTCGTGATGGGTGGCTGGGACACCGACTCCAACGGTGCCACCGCCGGCGCGGTTGCCGGTGGCCTCGGTGGCGCCGACGCCATCGGTCCCCAGTGGTCGGGGCCACTGCACAACCGGCTGACCACCTCCATCCCCGGAATGGACGGCGTGACCTTCGATGAACTGACCGACCGGACGATTGCGCAGATTTCTGCGCCTCAGGAGGCTTCCAACCGATAAAATTCGCCTCGATCAGCGCGGGGGACCGACATCGGGAAGAAGATCTTGACTGTGGCGTTCGTACCGTTGGCCCGCCGCTGGGCCTGGTCGTGGTTCCTTGGCTATGCGCTCGTCGTCGTCATCGGTTACCGGTTGCTTCCGCTGGGACTGGCGCGAGACGTCGCGTACGTCCTGATCGGCTTGACCGGCGCGCTCGCCATCGGCCTCGGTATCGCCCTGCACCGGCCGCCCTACCGAGTTCCCTGGTATCTGATCGGCGTCGGGCAGCTGCTCTGGGTTGTTGGCGATGTGATCGGCACCGTGCTGCTCCACGGGTTCGGCGTCGATCGCTTTCCCTCCGCCACCGACGTCGGCTACCTCGTCGCGTACCCGCTCCTGGCTGCCGGGTTCTATCTGCTGGTTCGGCGCCGGATCCCGCGGCATGACCTCGGTGGTCTGTTGGACAGTCTGATCGTCACCATCGGTGTCGGGCTGCTGCTCTGGGTCCTGCTGGCCGAGCCCATGGTTCTGGACTACCAGAACTCCTGGACCGCTGCCGCGGTGGCACTGGCCTATCCGGCCGGTGATCTGCTGCTGGTCGGGTTGCTGGTCCGGCTGATCATGACGCCCGGCGGCTGGAACGCCTCGCTCCGGTTGTTGAGTCTCGCGGTGGCGCTGCTCATCGGGGCCGACACCACGGCCTCGGCGCTCAACCTGCTCGCCTTTGACAGCGCCAGCGCCTTCGACTTCGTCTGGCTGATGTCCTACATGGTCTGGGGAGCCGCAGCACTACACCCGTCGATGGCCGAGGTCGCGCTCCCGGCGCCCGAGCCACCCGCCCGCTTCAGCCGGCGCCGGCTGGTGGCCCTCACCGTGGCCCTGCTGGTGGCTCCCGTGACGTTGGCCGTCCAGCAGGTGATCGGCCTACGGTTGGACGTCTGGGCCGTGGTCATCGCCTCGCTGCTGATGTTCCTGGTCGTCGTCGGTCGAATGAAGGTGGCGATCGATCAGATCGTCGCCGCGAACCGGCTACGGGAGCAGGCCCAGGCCGACCTCGCTCATCAAGCGGCGCACGACGCGCTGACCGGGCTGCCGAACCGCTCAGCCGGCCTCCGGCTGATCGACGACGCGCTCGATCAGGCCCAGCTGCGCGGCCGGCGGGCCGGGCTGCTGTTCATCGACCTCGACGATTTCAAGAAGGTCAACGACACCCTCGGTCACGAGGCGGGCGACCAGGTGCTGTGCGAGGTGGCGGCTCGGATGCGAGCGACGGTCCGGCAAGGCGACGTGCTGGCCCGGCTCGGCGGGGACGAGTTCGTGGTGCTGCTGCAGCCCGTGGAGAACGAGGCCGCCGCGGTCGACGTCGCCCATCGGATTGTCGCCGCACTGTCGCGGCCGATCGTGGTCGGGGAGGGATACCGGGTCCGGACCGGCGCCAGCATCGGGGTAGCGGTCGGCGGCGCCGCGGGTGTCGAGGCTGAGAGCCTACTTCGCGAGGCGGACACTGCGCTCTACCGGGCGAAGGCCTCAGGACGCGGCCGGGTGGAGGCGTTCGACCGCACCCTGCGGGCCGAGCTGAGCCAGCGGGCGGCGCTGGAACGGGCGCTGGCCCGGGCGATCGAGACGGACGAGCTGGTGTTGCACTTCCAGCCCATCGTCTCCGTCGCCAGTGCGGAGGTGCAGGGTTATGAGGCGCTGGTGCGGTGGCGCCGCCCGGACGGCTCGCTGGTCCCTCCGCTGGAGTTCGTGCCGGTCGCGGAGTACTCCGAGCTCATCTGTGATCTGGACGCCTGGGTGATGGCCCGGGCGGCTGAACAGCTGGCTCGCTGGAACGTCGAACGCGGGTCGGACGATCTGATCGTGTCGGTGAACGTCTCCGGCCGGCATATCGGCCGGTCCCGGTTCATCGATGACGTGCTGGCGGCCCTCGCCGTATCGGGCGTCGGTCCGAACCAGCTGCTGCTGGAGATCACCGAGACCGCCATCACCGATGACACCGGCGCTGAACAGAACCTGAACACGGTCCGCGGCTTCGGCGTGCTGGTGGGGATCGACGACTTCGGCACCGGCCATGCCTCGATCGCCCGGCTGCAGCAGCTGCCGGTCGATCTGCTGAAGATCGACCGCCGTTACGTGGCGGGTGAGCTGCCGGCCAGCTCCCGGTTGCTCGCGCTGATGGTGCAGGCCGGACACGCCTTCGGGCTACGCGTAGTGGCCGAGGGTGTGGAGACACCCGCGCAGCTCAAGGTGCTCAAGTCACTCGACTGCGACCTGGCCCAGGGCTATCTGTTCGCCGCTGCGGCGGACGCGTCCACGATCAACGTGGCGCGGTCCACCGCAGCGGCCGAACCGCTGGGCTAGCGGGATCAGCCCTGGTCGGCGACTTCACCCGGCGGGACGTACCAGCCCGGATCCTGGGTCAGAGCCTCGATCTCCGGCTGCTCCTCGCCGGCCTTCGCCCGCAGCGTCGACGCGCTCCGCTCGCCGACGAACGACGGAACCGAGGTGATC
Organism: uncultured Actinomycetota bacterium; assembly: GCA_963711015.1. Lineage (GTDB taxonomy): Bacteria > Actinomycetota > Actinomycetes > Propionibacteriales > Propionibacteriaceae > Microlunatus. The sequence goes on along the minus strand of CAVQCQ010000004.1, from coordinate 122,816 downwards.
TTGCCCTTGGTGTAGTTGTTCCGGATGTAGGCGAAGTTGTTGTAGAAGGCGTTGTACACCGAGTCGGTCTTGATCCGCATCACGACTTCGTTGTTCTTGCGGAGACCCTCATGCGTGTAGTTCTGCGAACCGGTGTAGACGACCTTGGTGCTCGAATCGCTGAACCAGTTGCCGTTGATCATGAGCGCCTTGTGGTGGACGTAGAGCGAGGCCTCGCCGTCGTCGTTCGAGTCGTACCAGCCGTCGTAGACGTCGATCTTGCCGTACTTGGAGCTGGACTTGAGCAGGGCGGCGAACACCGTCTTGCTGGTGCGGTCCTTGTTGAGCAGGACCTGGACGATGCAGCCGCGCTGATGCAGTGTGTTGAGCTGCTTGGCGATGTCCTCGCGCGCCGTGGCCCAGCCCCACATGGCGATCCGGACCACGGTCCTGCCGCCCGATCCGTAGCCGCCGGTGGCTCCGGTGCACTTGACGCCCTGCAGGACCTCGAGGATCATCGGGTCGCCGCTGAGCTTGGGGAAGAAGTAGAGCTTGTAGGCGCCGCTGGACGTCGTCTTGTAGGCGTCGCGGCCGTCCTTATTCACCAGCATCTCGTTGATGTAGCTGTTCAGCGAGTTGTAGATCGTCTGGTTGCCCACAACCGTCTGCATGTTGTTCCAGCTGTTGAAGACGTTGTGGTACCACGGGTTCGCCGAGCCGACGACCGAGACCCACTTCGCGTTACCCACCTGGGAGAAGGTGAAGATCTTCGAGTGGATGATCGACGGTGAGTCGGTGTGGCAGCCATTGCTGCACTTCTTCACCCAGCTGCCGTTCTTGCTGTCGGCGACCGCATTGCGGACCTGGACCAATGCCGGGCTGTTCTCACCATCGTCGATCAGCAGCTGGATCTTCACGTTGCGCTGGTCGTGGGCGCGGACCAGGGCGGCGGCGGTGGTGGTCGCGTCGAACAGGTAGGCAACGAACCGGATGGTCCCGCCGTTCGGGGTGTTGTCGATGTACTTGTTCAGCTCGTCGATGATCTTCCGCTGCGAGGCAGTGGAAGACTTCGGGTTGTTGAACGTCGTGTGGCTGTTCGGTGTGTAGGCCGGCGCCTCCGCCAGCACCTTGGCCTCCGTGGACGCCTTCTTCTTGTCCTCGTCGTTCTCGTCGCCGAGTGCCGTTCCGGTCGGCCCGCCCACCATCAGCGCGATGGTCGAGACCAGCGCTGCGAAGGCGATCATCAGGCGGCGCGATCTCCTGCGCCGCGTACCCCTGGTCACGGTTCCGTGAGACCGGTCCAGCTCTGTCATGTAAATCCCCTAGTCGAGAGAGTCCTAACCCCGAACGCAGCCGCCACATCCCCAGCAGCGGCATTGCAGCAGCCAGCGCTCCAGCTTTGGCCGGCCCGCCCGAGTCTGCCGTACGGCACCCCTCGCCGCCAACTCTCCCAGGTCACAAAAAAGTCGCGAAGGTCTTTCCGTGGGGGTCCAGTTTGGTCAAGATTCGGTAACAAATGTCGGATAACTGGCGGAGTTGCGCCGAGCTGAGGACGTCGACCACGTACGCGCGAACTGCGGCGACATGCCCGGGCGCCGCCTGGACGATCTTGTCCCAGCCTGCTCCGGTCATCACGACATTGGTGGCTCGGCGATCCTGCGGGCAGGGCTGTCGCTCGACGAGTCCGGCGCCTTCCAGTCGCGAGATCACGCGGGAGAGCCGCGGCAGCGTTGCGTTGGTGCGCTCGGCGAGGGCGGTCATCCGCAACGTGCGGTCCGGCGCCTCGGACAGCATCGCCAGCGTGAAGTACTCGAAGTGGGTCAGATCCTCGTCGTGGCTGAGCTGGGCGTCGAGTGCCGCGGGCAGCAGCTCCAGGACGGCGCCGAACCGCAACCAAGCGATGCGCTGTTCCTCGTCGAGCCACGTGACCTCACTCACACGAACAGCCTAGCAGAAAAGTTGTATCTACAACCTTATTGGGCTATCGTTTACTTGTACCTACAACCAATCAGTTTGGAGCATTCCATGACCAGAGTGACCATCTTCGGCGATGGCAACATGGGCACCGCCATCGCGAGCGTTCTCGCTGCCGGCGGTGCGACCGTCGACCACATCACCACCAGCACCGAGGATCCGAAGGTCACGGGCGACCTCGTGGTGCTCGCCGTCCCGTATCCGGCCGTGGCGGGAATCGCCGAGAAGCTCGCCGACCAGCTGGCGGGTAAGACGGTGGTCGACATCACCAACCCGATCGACTTCTCGACCTTCGACTCTCTCACCGTTCCCGCCGACGGCTCTTCGGCAGCCGAGCTGGCCAAGGCGCTGCCGTCCTCGCGTGTGCTCAAGGCGTTCAACACCAACTTCGCGGCGACTCTGGCGGCCAAGCAGGTGGACTCGATCAAGACCACCGTGCTGATCGCCGGCGATGATCCCGAGGCCAAGGCGTTGCTGTCCGACGCGGTGACGGCGGGTGGTCTCGACGCCATCGACGTCGGCGGTCTCAGCCGGGCCCGCGAGCTGGAGTCCCTCGGCTTCCTGCAGGTCAGCCTGGCCATCGGCGAGAAGATCAACTGGGACGGCGGCTTCGCCCTCGCCCTCGCCCGCTGACGCTGACGCTGACGCCCCTGCAGTTTCGGACGCTGCGTCCGTTTCTCGCGCTGTACGCCGGAAGCTTCCGGCGTACAGCGCGAAACCGCGGCGTGCAGTGCGTACGCCGTCGCGACACCCGATCTCTCCTCCCGGGCCGCACGCCCTGCGACTGTCACGATCTTCGTAAGCGCTTGAAGCCGGGGGACACGTGGCCAGTCGGGGCACCACATCAGCACGCGTGCTGTGGGATCTCGTCGTCGTATTCATCACGCTGGCGGCCATCCTCTTACTGCTCACGGCCAACGCACTGACCAGTCGGAGCTCGGTGACGCCAACCGAAGTCAGGCCTGCGGCGACCCTCGAGCCGGTCTCCCACGACACGCAAACGCCATGCCCGGAGGGGGCAGCCACTCCCATCACGTCGGCCCCGGCATCAGCGCGAGCGGCCAAGACCGTCGCCTTGACCTTCGACGATGGCCCCGGCCCATCGACACGCCGAGTGCTGAAGATCTTGCGCGCCCATGATGTGCGGGCCACCTTCTTCGTGGTCGGGGAGATGGTGGCGGCCCGGCCGGCCGTGCTGCGGCAGATCGCAGCAGAGGGACACGCGATCGGAAATCACAGCTGGTCGCATTCGATCCCCGACAGCTCTGTCGGCTGGAAGCGGAAGGCGTTGGCTCGGGAGATCAAGAGAACGCAGTCGGTGATTCGCGATGTCGTCGGGGAAGAGCCGTGTTACTTCCGGCCCCCGGGTGGTGTCGTGAAGGGTGCCCGGCGGGTCTGCCGGGCCGAGCAGCTGTCGATGGCGCTGTGGTCGGTCGACACCCGAGACTGGACGACGACCAGTGCAGCGGCGATCCGCAGGCGCGCCAAGGCGGGATTGGCGCAGCAGAACCCGGTCGTTCTGCTGCACGACGGTGGCTCGGCGCCGGCACAGACCGTACGGGCGTTGCCCCGGATCATCGCCGACTACAAAGCCAAGGGGTATGAGTTCGTCACCTTCTCGCGTACGTGATCAGGCGGCGAAGTTTGGCGATCTGGAGCAGCTGAGGCGGCTCACCCGCCTGGTCGCCGGAGCCGCGCGGGCCGCGTACGACCTGGTGCTCAATGACGAGCGCGCCACCGACGCCGGCAACCAGGCCCGCAAGTTCGTCAACATGATGGGCTGACGCCTCCCCTGCAAATTCGGACGCTGCGTCTGATCTTCGCGCTGCACGCCGGAAGTAACCGGAGTCCAGCGCAAGGAACCGACGCAGCGTCCGATTCTGCGAGAGGGGGAGGGGTCAGACGGTGGCGGTCACGAAGGTCTCACCGGCGAAGTTCTCGACCACCACGGACTCGACCTCGGCCGGGGCCACCAGGGCGAAGCTCTCCAACGCCGTGCCGTCCTTCTCACCGGCGGCCGACACCAGCCAGCTGCCCGCGGTCTCCCGTACGCCGTCCGCCCCGACCACGATCAGCCGACACTCCTCTCCCTCGGGAATGCCACCAACCTTGGCGCTCAGCCGCACCCAGCCGGCGGCCGGCTTGATGGTCACCGCGAGGGTCGCGCCGGTCTGCGGATCGGTCGCCGACACGGTCCGGGTTCCGGGCGGCAGCGAGGGCGTGGGTGCCGGGGCGGTGGTCGTCACGGTCGGCGCGGCCTGCACCACCTGGCCTGGCAGCCGCTGACCGAGCAGGATCCCACCGCCGGCGAGCACCACCGCGGCCCCGGCCGCGGCCACCGCGACCAGCCAGCGGCGCCGGCCGACGGCGACACCCGACCCACGCCCAGTCACGGTCGCACGTTCCTCCTCCCGCACCTGCCGGAGTGTCCGCTGCAGCAGCAGGTCGCCGTCGCTCGGCGGTCCGTCCAGCAACACCTCCGGCGGCAGCTCATCCAGCAGGTCGCGGACCTGCTGCAGCTCAGCCAGCTCCCGGCGGCAGAGCGGGCAGCCTTCCAGGTGAACGGTCACCTCGGCCGCCTCGGCCTCGGTCAACGCGCCCAGGGCGTACGCGCCGAGCAGTTCGCGCTCGCGGTGCATTTCGATCATCGCTGACCCCCTTCCCCGGTCGCGACCGGCTCCGGCTCCAGGGTCGAGCGCAGGGCGCGCAGCGCGTAGTAGCACCGCGACTTGACGGTGCCGGGCGGGATGCTCAGCACCTCGGCGGCCTCGGCGATGCTGTGCCCGGCGAAGTAGATCTCCTCCAGCACGCTGCGATGATCAACGGACAGGACCTCCATCGCTCCCATCACCAGCATGCTGTCGACCACGGAGTCGGCATGGTCAACCTCGACGGCGGCCGGCTGATGCACCGACTCCGCAACCTCGGCCGGCCGTGCGGCTCGAGCCCTGATCTTGTCGGTGACGATGTTGCGGGCCACGGTCAGCAACCAGCCGCGTACCGACCCGCGACCGTTCACCAGGACGTCTGGGTGGCGCCATGCGCGTATCAAGGTCTCCTGCACCACGTCCTCTGCCGCCGCCCGGTCCCGTGTCAGCCGGGTCGCGTAGGTCAGCAGAGCCCGGCCGTGTTCTTCGTAGAGTGCGCGCACCAACGCCTCTCCCGCCGTCGGCGGGGTCTGCGGAGGCTCCGCACGGGTCATGGGCCAACCCTTCCATCCGGCAACGGGGGTGAGTCATGGACCTACCGACAGCACGGCCCGTACGCCGAGCCGGTTCAGGTGAACCGGCCACCGGATCCGCTCGTGACCTGGACATAAGACCGACCCGCTGCCTCGCCCTCAAGAGCCCCGACCAGGTCCGCGTCGCCGGCATCGACCCGGACCTGGTCGGCACCGTCCGCCGCACCGACGGCCGCGACCAGCTGACCCTCGCCGGCCGCCGCTCTACACCTTCAGCGCCTGACAGGTCTGAGCCGGGTCGCCTCGCTACGATGCCGGAGGGAGGGGAACCAGTGCTGCATCCGCTCGATCCGCTGAGCCGGGAGGAGTTCTCGGCTGCCGCCGCGATCCTGCGCCGCGACCGGAAACTCGGCGACTCCTGGAGGTTCGCCTCGGTCGAGCTGCGCGAGCCGGCCAAGGCCGACGTGCTGGCCTGGTGCCCCGAGGACCCGGTGCCGCGGCACGCCTTCGCGGTGCTCTGGGACCGCAGCACGAACCAGACCTACGAGGCGCTCGTCGATTTGACCGGCGACCGAGTCGCCTCCTGGACCCAGGTCCCCGGGGTATGCCCGAACTTCACCGTCGACGAGTACCACGAGGTCGACCATGCTCTGCACAAGCACGAGGGCGTCCTCGCCGCGCTCGCCGCGCGCGGCATCGACGACCCGGCTCTGGTCCTGTTCGACGTCTGGACCTACGGCGCGGCGGTGATGCCTGCGCAGTGGCGCGACCGCCGGCTCGGCTGGACCGACGTGTGGCTGCGGGCCGTCCCCGGCGGCAACCCGTACGCGCACCCGGTCTCCGGACTCAAGATCATCCTCGACATGAACACCCTCGAAGTGCTCCAGATCGAGGACCACCACGACTACGGGTTGCCCGAGGTCGACGCGGAGTACGACCCGTCGGTCAGTGGAATCGCCGAGCGGACCGACCTGAAGCCGCTGGAGATCAGCCAGCCCGAGGGCGTCTCGTTCACCCTCGACGGCAACGAGCTGCGCTGGCAGAACTGGTCACTGCGGATCGGCTTCAACTATCGCGAGGGCCCGGTGCTCCACCAGCTCGCCTTCGACGATCACGGGACCCGCCGCGACGTGGCGTACCGGTTGTCCTTCGCCGAGATGGTCGTGCCCTACCGCGACCCGAGTTTCGACCACTACCGGCGGACGGCGTTCGACATCGGCGAGTGGGGTTTGGGTTATATGACCACCTCGCTCGAGCTCGGTTGCGACTGCCTGGGCGAGATCGTCTACCTCGATGCGGTGGTGCCGGACAGCCGAGGCGAGCCGCAGGTCATCCCGCAGGCGATCTGCCTGCACGAGGAGGACAACGCCGTGCTGTGGAAGCACGTCGATGCGGACACCGGCGCGCAGGTCCGCCGGATGCGCCGGATGGTGATCTCGATCCATGCCACCGTGGCCAACTACGAGTACCTGATCTACTGGCGGCTGTACGCCGACGGCAACATCGAGTGCGAGGTCCGGGCGACCGGGCTGATGGTCACCACGCCGTTGGCGCAGCGCGGCGATACCTCGCCGTACGGCACGCTGGTCGACGAGCGGACCTACGCGCCGTTCCACCAGCACTTCCTGGTCGCCCGGCTCGATCTGGACGTCGACGGGGGCGAGAACACGGTGTACGAGGTCGACTCGGTCGCCGCGCCGATCGGCCCCGACAACCCGTACGGGCTGGCGCTGACCACCGAGGCGACGGCGATCACGTCGGAGGCGGTGTCGGCGCGGGACTTCCGCTGGGAGACCCAACGGGCTTGGAAGATCGCCAACCCGAACCGGACCAACCGGCACGGGGCCCACCCCGCATACAAGCTGGTCCCCGGGGCCGCCATCCCGGCGCTGCTCGACCCGGCATCACCCGTCTACCAACGCGCCCCGGTCGTCGGGCACACCCTGTGGGTCACCGCGTACGACGACGCCGAACGCTGGCCGGCCGGCGACTATCCGACCCAGTCGGCGACCGACACCGGGATCACCCGCTGGATCGAGGCGGACGCGCCGCTGGCCGGCGCGGACGTGGTGCTCTGGTACGTCTTCGGCATCCACCACATCACCCGGACCGAGGACTGGCCGGTGATGCCAGCCGACACCGTCTCGTTCTGGCTCAAGCCGTTCGGCTTCTTCGACGCCAACCCTGCGCTGGACGCGCCGTCGTCCACCTCGGCCTCCTGCCATCCCAGCCATCCCAGCTATCCCGGGAAGGCGGCCGGCACCTGACCGACAACACGGGTTCGAGGGCTGACCGGCTGGGCGGGTTCAGGCGGCGGTCAGAGCTTCGATGATCACGTCGAGGCCCTCGACCAGCAGGTCCTCGGGAATGGCCAGCGGCGGCAACAGCCTCAGCACGTTGCCGTAGGTGCCGCAGGTCAGCACGATCACTCCGGCGGCGTGGCAGGCCGCAGCTACTCGTGCGGTGAGGGCAGAGTCCGGCGTACCGGTCGACGGCTCCACCAGCTCGATGGCGATCATGGCGCCGCGACCGCGTACCTCGCCGATCCGCGGGTCGGCGCTCGCCGCCCGACCAAGCTGCGCGTACGCGATCTCGGCGATCCGCTGCGCCTTCTCGATCAGCCCGCCGTGCTCGAACGCATCCAGCGCCGCCAGGGCCGCCGCACACGCGACCGGGTTGCCGCCGTAGGTGCCGCCGAGCCCGCCGACGTGCGGCGCATCCATGATCTCGGCGCGGCCGGTGACGGCGGACAACGGCAGCCCGCCGGCGATGCCCTTGGCCATGACCATCAGGTCCGGAACGAGACCGACGTACTCGCTGGCGAACATCGCTCCGGTCCGGGCGAATCCGGTCTGCACCTCATCGGCGATGAACACCACGTCGTTGGCCGCGCACCATGAGGCCAGCGCCTCCAGGAATCCTGGTGCCGGCACCACGAAGCCGCCCTCGCCCTGGATGGGTTCGATGATCACCGCGGCCAGGTTGGGCGCACCGACCTGTTTCTCGATCAACGTCAACGCCTGCCGGGCGGCCTCCGATCCGTCCAGCCCGTCCCGCAGCGGATACGACATCGGCGCTCGGTAGATCTCTCCGGCGAATGGCCCGAACCCGCTCTTGTAGGGCATCGACTTGGCCGTCAGGGCCATGGTCAGGTTGGTCCGGCCGTGGTAGGCGTGGTCGAAGGCCACCACGCCGTTCCGCCGGGTGAAGGACCGAGCGATCTTGATCGCGTTCTCGACCGCCTCGGCCCCGGAGTTGAACAGCGCGGTCCGCTTCGGATGATCGCCGGGTGTCAGCCGGTTCAGCCGCTCGGCAACCTCGATGTAGCCCTCGTATCCGGTGATCATGAAGCAGGTATGGGTGAACGAGGCGGCCTGGGTCGCGACGGCTGCGGCTACGGCGGGGTCGGCGTTGCCCACACTGGTCACCGCGATTCCGGAGCCCAGGTCGATCAGGGAATTGCCGTCCACATCGACCACGACGCCGCCGCCGGCCGAGACCGCGAACACCGGCATCATCTGACTGACCCCGTCGGGCACCGCGACGGCCCGCCTCTCGAGCAGCGCCTGGGACTTGGGACCAGGCAGTGGGGTGACCAGGCGCCGGACCTGAGGTAGCTCGGGACCGCCGAGCACCGGGGTCGAAAGGATCGTCATGCTTGCCCCCATCCAGCGGAGAACGACGAGAAGCTGGCGCTCATCGTAACTCCGAGCGGCGTGCGCGACGGCTGCCCGACGTCGTCAGGGTTGTTCGACCAGGCCAGCCTTGATCTTGCGCCAGCCGCCGGCCCGGTTGTTGGCGATGATCTGGCGGAACATCGTCAGCAACGGGCCCGCCGGCACCTCCTGGTCCTGGTAGATCGAGACCATCCGCCCCGTCGTGTTGTTGTGCCCCGCGGTGATGATGTTGTCCGGGTCGGGGACGATCGTGCCGTCGTAGAGGAAGACGTTGACATGGTCCTTGGTGGCGAGCAGCGCTGCGATGTTCCCCTGCAGCACGAAGTAGGGCTGGACGCGTCGCTTGATCGTCTCCGTGACCTCGGGATCGGCCTGATGCACCAGATCGCGCACCTGCTGGCAGATCTCCGCCTGCCATGTCGGCAGCGGGTTGATGTAGTCGTCCACCCGCGGGTCACGCTCATAGTCCATGGCCTCAGCACCCATGCCGGCCAGCCTAGTCAGGGCAGCTCGGTGCACTAACGTTCGTGACAGCCACCTAAAGATCATCTGGGAGTCGTGATGGGTTTCTGGGAGGGCCTCAACCTGCCGCTGTGGGCGACGCTGGCCGGGATCATCCTGGACTTCACGGTCAAGGTCGTGGCACTCGGCCTGGTGCCCGAGCGACGGAAGCCGACATCAGCCATGGCCTGGCTGATTCTGATCTTCTTCGTGCCCGGGATCGGCATCGCGATCTTCTTGATGATCGGCAGTCCCTTCGTCAACCGTCGGCGGCGCGAGGCGCAGCATCAGGTGGGTGTCGTGGTCCAGGAGCGCAACCGCTATCCGGCGATCAAGGAGATCCCTACCTGGCCGAACTGGGTGGGCAGCACCATCGTGCTCAACGAGCGGCTCGGCTGGCTCGATCCGGTCGGTGGCAATGTGATCACGATTCAGACCGACTACCAGGCCTCCATCGATGACATGGCCGCGGCGATCGACGCCGCCGAGCACCACGTCCATGTCGAGTTCTACATCGTCGCCTGGGACGACGTCACCGATCCGCTGTTCACGGCGATGGTGAACGCAGTCCGGCGCGGTGTCGCTGTCCGGCTGCTGTACGACCACCTGGCCTGCATCCGGACCAGCGGGTACGCCGAGATGCTGAAGCGGCTGGAGGGCACCGGGATCGAGTGGCACCCGATGCTGCCGCTACAACCGCTCAAGCGCCGCTGGGGCCGGATCGATCTCCGCAACCACCGCAAGATCGTGGTCATCGATGGCCGGATCGCCTTCGCGGGCTCGCAGAACCTGATCCACCCCAGCTACCACAAGCCCAAGCACGAGAAGGCGGGCCGCCGCTGGAAGGAGCTGATGATCAGGGCCGAGGGTCCGGTGGCGCAGTCACTGTTGATCGTCTTCGCCACCGACTGGTACATCGAGACCGGCGAAGTGCTGCCCGACCACTACTTCGAGCTGCCACCGTTCGACCCCAGCTCCGGAGTGGTGTGCCAGGTCGTGCCGAGCGGTCCCGGCTTCCCCGACGAGAACAACCTCCGACTGTTCAACACCTTGATCTACGGGGCGCACCGGCGGTTGTCGATCACCAGCCCCTACTTCGTGCCGGATGAGTCCCTGCTGTACGCGATCACCACAGCCGCGCAGCGTGGGGTGGCCGTCGAGCTGTTCGTCTCCGAGGAGGCCGACCAGTTCATGGTCGACCATGCCCAGAAGTCCTACTACACGGTCATGCTGGAGGCCGGCGTACGGATCTTCATGTATCCCGCACCGGCGGTGCTGCACGCCAAACACATGAGCGTCGACGACGTCGCCGCGGTGGTCGGCTCGTCGAACATGGACATCCGCTCGTTCAATCTCGACTTCGAGGTCTCGGTGCTGCTCCTCGACTCGGGCTTCGTCTCCGAGTTGCGGGCCGTCGAGGATCACTACCGGGCGATCTCCACCGAGCTGACCCTCGACATCTGGCGTCAGCGGCCGCTGATCAAGCGCTACCTGGACAACGTGCTCCGGCTGACCTCGGCCCTGCAGTAGCCCGCGCCGGTTCGCTCAGAGCGAACGGGCCGGATGGTGATCACGTCTCACCCTCGCCGGTCCCCAGGCGTGGTTCAGCCCACCAGCCTGGCCGGTTCAAGATCGACGCGACGCCCCCTTCGGTCCCCCTGTCGAAATCGAACGCTGCGTCCGTTTCTCGCGCTGTGCTCCCGATACTTCCGGCGTACAGCGCGAAGACCCGACGCAGCGTCCGATTTCGACAGGGGGACCGACAGGGGGTCCGACCTCACGTTCCGGCAGGCTAGGTCGTCTACTAGGGCGTGGGCATGAAGAGACCGTTCGAGCAGATCGTGGCTGACCACGGGGCGACAGTGCTCCGGATCTGCCGGGCACTGCTCGCCCGGCCGGACGTGGACGACGTCTGGTCTGAGACCTTCCTTGCGGCGTTGCGCGCCTATCCGGATCTGCCCGCGGACGCCCGCATCGAGGGCTGGCTGGTCACCATTGCCTACCGGAAGGCGATCGACCAGACGCGGGCGAATCGACGCCGTCCGCTGCCGGTGGCCGACCTCGCCGACCGCGGTGCGGCGGAGGACGGCTGGCAGCCGCCGAACGAGGCACTGTGGGCGGCACTGCGCGCGCTGCCGGACAAGCAACGCCGCGCCGTCGCGCTGCACCACGTCGGCGGACTGCCGTACGCCGAGGTGGCCGAACAGCTCGGTGGCACAGTGCCGGCGGCGCGCCGAGCAGCCGCCGACGGCATTGCGGCATTACGCCGCACCTACCGACCCGACACCCATTTCGAAGAAGGAGGCCCCTGATGGCCACAAGCGAAACCGTCAGCCCGCTTGCCGGACTGACCACCGGCGAGGCACAGGAAGCGTCCCGGCTGCACGCCAGGCTGCTGGTTGCCGCCGCCGATCAGCACTTGCTCGACGTGGCATACCGGACGGTCGACTCCCCGTTCGGACCGCTACTGCTGGCGGCCACCGAGGAGGGCCTCGTCCGGCTGGCGTACGCGAGCGAAGGTCATGACGCGGTCCTGCAGAGCCTGGCTGACCGGATCAGTCCGCGGGTACTGCGCGCACCCGGCCGGCTGGAGCCCGTCGTCCGCGAACTGGAGGAGTACTTTGCGGGCCGCCGGCAGCAGTTCACGGTTCCGCTGGACCTGCGACTGGCCCGCGGCTACCGGTTGGATGTGCTGCGCCACCTGAGCGGCATCAGCTACGGCCAGACCATCACGTATGCCGGCGTGGCCGCGGCGACTGAGCACCCGCGTGCGGTACGGGCGGTCGGCTCGGCCTGCGCGTCGAATCCCATCCCGGTGCTCGTGCCGTGCCATCGGGTGCTACGGTCCGATGGGTCGCTGGGCGGCTACCTCGGGGGACTCTCGGTCAAGCAGTCACTGCTCGACTTGGAGGCCGGGGTTCAGTTTACGTTGTAAACTGCCCAGAGACGTCGTGAGTTAACCCGGACTCGAAAGCGAGCCGGAGCCAAAAGTAGGAGAGGAGGGCTGTCCATGAACAGGGGAATTATCGGGACCATCATCGGCGTGCTGGTGGTCATCATCTTGGTGATTGTGATCCTGCAGCTCACCTGAGATCCCGACCTCGCGACCTGGCGGCCGCTCGCGATGGGCCGCCAGGATGCGGTACGCGGCGCTGAGCTCGTAGTCGCTCAACCCCGCATCATCAAGCTGGTCGCCTAGCTCCCTGAGTTGGGCGACCAGGCCGGCGCCCACGCCGATCCGATCGGCCTCAGCGGCTGCGATAGCCAGCGGCGTCGCCATGACCCGCGCCGGTAGATCCGCCACCGTCGAGCGGGACGACAGTTGCGCGCGAGCCGCCTCCAGAATCCGGCCCGGTACGCCGGCAGCCGCCCAGCTGCTCAAGAGTTCCGCCGTGTCCAGGCCGGCCCGCTCGGCGATCATGGTTGCCTCGCTGAGGCCCATCGCCGTGGCCGCACGAACCAGCTGCTCGCAGGCGTGGGCCACCTGAGCCGTCCCGATTCCGCCGACGCGGATCGGTCGACCCAACAGGGCCAGAACCGGTTCCACCTCGGCGAAGCCACCGGCCGGGGCCCCGACCGGTATCGAGAGCTCGCCACGCAGGACCGCCGACCGCGGGCCACTCAACGGCGCGTCGATCAGCCGCAACCGACCCGCAGTCTGTTCCAGGATCCGGTGCGCGAGCGGACGCAGCCGGTTAGGGGGAAACGCACTGGTGATCACCATCAGTGTTGCGCTGTGCACACCGGCCTGCAGACCGCTCGGACCGTCGAACTGCGCCTCGACATCGGCGCCCCGGTCGACCAGGGTCAGCACCATCTCGCTACGGGCGGCCAGATCCGCGGGACTGGCCGCCCGGGCGATCCCGACCCGGAGCTGGGCGTCCCGCACCTCGGGGTCGCGCGCGAAGGTCACGATCTGAGTCGTCGCCGGCAGCGTCTGGCGCAGCCGTTCGGCGACCGCTACGGCCAGGTATCCGGCTCCCAGCAGGCCGACCGAGCGTGGATAGTGTCCGCTCCCCCGAGTGTGCGTCGGCACGCTGGCCACTATAAAGGTCGGTCAACCACCTCTGGTCAGCACGATCTGCACCACCCGCCGCAGCTCTGGCGTGAGATCCTCTTCGCCGACCGTCCAATGCCACGCTCCGTAGCGCACGGTGTAGACGAACCGATCCGGAGTCGGCCGGCTGACCGAGAGCTGTTGCACGCTCACCTGCAGCAGCAGTCGGCGAACCTCCGGGCCCTCGGGATCGGCGTTGAGATCGAGCTCGGCGGTGCGTACGCCGCCGGCGAAGCCGCCACTGCGGCGTACCGCCACCCTCCCGAGCTCTGGGCTGTCCACCCCGTTCTGCGCCGGCCCCGTCGGAGCCGGGACACCAAGGACTCCGACGGTCTGCCACGCCCGGCGTACGGCATCCGCCACCTCGGACCGGTCGGGAAACCGGCGAGCCGCCGAGTTCAGCGTTGCCTGGGCGAACGCGGCGAAGTCCGAGCGGGGGGACAGCTCGCCGGCCGTCACGGCGTCGTACCAGACCTGGCCCACCGTCTCCCAGCTGAAGCCCCCGATCTCCAACGCGGCCAGGGTGAATGCCCGGTTGGGTATGCCGGAGTTGATGTGCACCCCACCGTTGTCGTCGGTCGTCTGGACGAAGTCGGCCATCTGGCCGACCTGCGGGTCTTTGCCGATCTGGGGGTCGTCGTACGCCGTTCCCGGTTCCCGCATCGATCGCAGCGCGACCGCGTTGATGCCCGGTCGGAACAGACCCTCACCGATCAGCCAGCTGGCCTGGTCCGCCCGCTGGCCCGCGACGAGCTGCGTGGTGATCGCGGCGAAGACGTCGCTGATGCTCTCGTTCAGCGCTCCGGACTGGTCCTGGTAGGCCAGGGCCGCGGTGAACTGGATCACGCCGTGGGTGAACTCGTGCGCCATCACGTCAGCCGGCTTGGTGAACCGCTCGAAGATGACCCCGTCACCGTCGCCGAAGACCAGTTGGCGACCGTCCCAGAAGGCGTTGTCGTAGTTGGTCCCGAAGTGGACGGTAATGGACAACGTGCTGCCCAGACCATCGACCGAGCGGCGGCCGAACTGCTCGGCGAAGACGCTCAGCACCTGGCCCGAGGAGTCGAACGCCTCGTCGACTGCCGCGTCGCCGACCGGTGGATCGCCGTCCTTCCGTGCGACCTCGCCGGGAAGTACCTCGGTGTTGTTCGCGGTGTGGATGATCCGGCCGCCCGCTCCGGCCGGGGCTTCCCCGACCATCCGGTCTGGTGCGGTGTCCAGCGCGGCGCGGTGCCGAGCGTCGCGTGTGGCGCGCAATCGGCTGTCGAGGGCGAGCGTTGCTGCGCCGCACCGTCCGGCACGCCGGCTGTCAGCGGCGGTAGCGATGTGGCGGAGCAGATAGGGCGGGATGAAGTGACAGCGCATGGGGGAGTCTCGATTCGACACGACTGGGTTTGTTGGACCTGATCGTGTCAGGCGGATCCGACATCGAGATCCAGGCCGTAGCCTTAGGGTGACGGGTCACATCTTGGTTCGTTGGGGCGCTCTTCGGACATTTTCTTCCCAGCGTGCTTGACGAATGCGCCCGTCGCGGAGGACGCTGACCTCGGTACGGGTTGGCTTCGCCAGCGGCGACCAACCTGTCGAGTGGGTCGGTTGACGGCGCGCGCAATCGGTGACGGTCACCTGGTACGGGGGGCGATTCTGTGGCCACGGGGGCCACAGACCGAAACGCGCAAACCGGGTCCTGCCCGTCAGGACGCGTTGGTAGTGCTTGGCACCTAACGCGATTTTGTCGTGTCCACTTTAGGTCATGTCCTAATCCTGCTATCGCGGCAGCGTGACTCGCGTTCATTGCGTGCGTAGGTTCCTGAATGAAACGTCAGGGATCCCCAGCGGGCGGCAAAAGCCTCCGCACAAGGGACGCAATGAAGGGAATTCTCATGCACTCCAGCTCTGTTCGTCGCGCTGTCCGCCTCGTTACCGCAGGCACCGTTGCGGCTGCCGCTAGCGCCGTCATCCTGCTCGCGCCGGTGAGCGCCGAGGCCGGCCACACGCTCAGGGGTCACACCCTCAAGGGTCACACCCTCAGCGGTCACACCCTCGGCTGATTACGGCGGGTCGTAGGCCCCTCCGCTGGGCCTCACGGGGTTGTCAGCCAGTTCCGTGCTGATTCGGAGCACATTGACAATGCCGGAACCTGGTGAAATCGGCCGCGGGTCCGTTAAGGTTGAGTCAGGCAGCCAGCACTAGATCTTCCGTAAGGAAGCCGGGACACCTGACGTTCCCGGAGGCTCGGCAGCGATTGTGAGCGTTGCCGAGCCTGGTAAGGCCGTGTGGAACTTTCCCCGAGGTTCCGCTCGGATCTCCTCCCCCTGGGCGACGCCCGCGGTTCACATGGACCGCGGGCGTGGCTTCCCAGGCGTCCCGGGTGACCTCAGCTTCCGCCGCGCAGGGCGTCGGAGCGCACCAGCGCCGCCCCGAGCTGTAATCGAGTGGTGACGCCCAGTTCGTCCATCAGCTCCGATATCCACCGCCGGACGGATCGCACGTTGATGTTCAGCGTGTTGGCGATCGCCGAGTCGGTCGAGCCTGTCATCAGCAACGACACCAGCATCTGGCGGCGGGGGTCGGAGTCGGCCGAGAACGAGGCCATGATCGGGACGGACGCGTCCCAGACCGCCTCGAACAGCCACTGCAGCGCCTCGACCAGCAGAGCGTGCTTGACGATCGACGCTCGCAGCTCATGGCCGGGCGTGTAGGAGCGCATCGACGGAATCAACGCGGTGTGGGAGTCGACCAAGATCAATTTCATCGGCACCGGAGCGGTCCTCGATCGTTCCCCCTTCTTGGCGAACAGACCGAGCTCGGTGAGCCGCTCCGGGTCGAAGCCGGGATGGTAGACCACCCGCAAGGTCACGTTGCGCTCGAGTGCCTGCCACTCCGGCTCGACGCTGAGCCCCTCCTCGGTGACATCCGGCCGGGCCTGGGCATAAGGCGGCTTGTCGAATGCGCAGATCTCGCGCCGAGCGGCGTCGAGCAGCTCGCGGTGAGCTGCGACGATGGATTCGCGACCGACCAGGATCTTGACGTCGTCCTCCTGGGTGGCGCCGGCGGCCAGCAGGTGGCTCTGCAGTGCCTCGGCCGCGACACTGGCCCGGTCGATCTCGGAGAGCCGCTGGGCTTTGAGGGTGTTGACCACCTCGAGGAGGGGCAGCGCCCGCCAGTGGCCGAGGGAGGACACGGTGGCCAGGCCGAGCTTCCGCAGTTCTTCCAGGGTGTCGCGAACCTCGTCCGGGGTGGTGCCGGTCAGCTTGGCCAGGTCGTCAACCGACGCCGACGACAACGGTCCAAGCGCGACGTATACAGCCTCCGCTTCGGCATTGATGCCAAGCGGCTGCAGCATGGCGTTCCCCTCCAGCCTGTGGTCGAGACGGCCTACCGAGCGGCGACATCGCGATCAGCGTGAAGGATACGCTGAGGCCACTGCGCAGCGTCCCCGCTGCTTCACATCGATGGTCTCATAAACGCCTTAAGGAGTTCCCCAGAATGGCTGAAGCTGCCCAGATCGGTGTCACCGGCCTTGCTGTCATGGGCCGCAACCTCGCCCGGAACTTCGCCCGGCACGGTCACCGAGTGGCGGTCCACAACCGCAGCTACGCGAAGACGGAGTCGCTGATCGCCGAGGCCGGCTCGGAGGGCACGTTCATCCCGTCGAAGACCCTGGCCGACTTCGTTGCCTCGCTGGAGAAGCCGCGTCGGGTACTGATCATGGTGAAGGCCGGCCCGGGCACGGACGCGGTGATCGACGAGCTGGTCCCGCTGCTGGAAGCGGGCGACATCGTCATCGACGCCGGCAACGCCCATTTCCCGGACACCATCCGGCGGGAGGCCCAGCTGGCCGAGCTCGGCCTGCACTTCGTCGGCACCGGGGTGTCCGGTGGCGAAGAGGGTGCGCTGAACGGCCCGTCGATCATGCCCGGCGGCTCGCGTGAGTCCTATGAGTGGCTGGGGCCGCTGCTGGAGAGCATCTCCGCCAAGGTCGACGGCGTTCCCTGCTGCACCTACGTGGGCCCGGATGGCGCGGGGCACTTCGTCAAGATGGTGCACAACGGCATCGAGTACGCGGACATGCAGCTGATCGCCGAGGCGTACGACTTGATCAAGCAGGCCACCGGGGCCGATGCGGCCGAGCTCGCGAAGATCTTCGCCACCTGGAACGAGGGTGACCTGGAGTCGTTCCTGATCGAGATCACCGCCGAGGTGCTCGGTCATGTCGATGCCGAGACCGGAACGCCGTTCGTCGACCTCGTGCTGGACCAGGCGGAGCAGAAAGGCACCGGACGCTGGACGGTGCAGAACGCCCTCGATCTCGGCGTACCGATCACCGGCATCGCGGAAGCCACCTTCGCGCGGGCGCTGTCCGGCTCGGCGCCACAGCGGAAAGCGGCCCGAGCCCGCCTTGCCGGGCATTCCGGGGAATGGCAGGTCGCCGACCGGGACGCCTTCGTCGAGGACGTCCGTCAGGCGCTGTACGCGTCGAAGGTGGTCGCGTACTCACAGGGCTTCGACCAGATCGCGGCCGCCAGTGCCGAGTACGGCTGGAACATCGACCGCGGTGCCATGGCCCGGATCTGGCGAGGCGGCTGCATCATCCGGGCCCGCTTCCTGAACCGGATCACCGAGGCGTACGAGCGCAATGCCGAGCTGCCGTTGCTGCTTGCCGACGACTATTTCGCCGACGAGGTCGGCAACTGCCTGGCGGCCTGGCGGCGCGTCGTGGCGGGTGCCGCTCAGAACGGCATCCCGACTCCGGCCTTCTCCTCCTCACTGGCCTACTACGACGGCATCCGCGCCGAGCGGCTGCCCGCGTCGCTGATCCAGGCGCAGCGCGACTTCTTCGGCGCCCACACCTACCACCGGATCGACAAGGACGGCACTTACCACACCGAGTGGAGCGGTGATCGGACCGAGACCGACACCGGGCTGGCTTACCACCGTGACGTCGTCGAGCCGCAGGAGGCCGAGAAGGTCGACACTCCGCCGCAGTGAAGGCCTCTCGGCTGCTCGGGTTGGGCGAGGCCGCCGCTCGCCGGGTGCGCAACCAACTGGCGGCGCCGGGCTTCGCCGAGCGGGCCGGGCGCAACGGCATGGTGCCGAATGGCGGCATCGCGGTGTTCTTCGGAACCGGGCCGGACAACCTCTACCAGTTCGAGCAGTGGCGGCGACCGCTGGAGCGGCTGGCGGAGGATCGGGCGGTGTTCGTCATAGTCGACCGGCCGGATACCGGTGACCTGGTGCTGGCCGCCAGCAGCCTGCCGGTCGCCTTCGCCCAAGGGAGCGCGGCGCTCGAGCAGGTGGTGTCGGAGCGCGATATCCGCATCGTGCTCTACCTGAACCAGGTCGAGCCGAACTTCCGGATGCTGCGCTTCGCAGCGCCCCTGCACATCCAGATCGGTCACGGCGAGAGTGACAAAGGCGGCAGTGTCTCCAACCAGCACAAGGCGTACGACCTGACCTTCGTGGGCGGCGACGCCGGCCGGGACCGGTTGCAACGAGAGCTGCGCGGGTTCGATGCGGAGACGCGGACGGCCGGGATCGGCCGGCCGCAGCTCGACCACGACTACCCGGGCGCACCGGACTGGGCGGAGGGCACCGGTCTGCGGGTGTGGTACGCGCCGACCTGGGAGGGTGACCGGCCGAGCATCGCGTACGGCTCGCTGGCCAGCCACGGGGAGACGATGGTGGAGGCACTGCTGGCCGATGAGGACGTCCGGGTGATCTACCGGCCACATCCCCGGACCGGCCGGGCTTCGAGTGACCATGCCCGGGCCGACAAGATCATCCGCAGCCGGCTGGCCAAGGCGGGCGACCGGCACCTGGTCGACGAGGGTGAGTACGGCTGGCAGTGGGCCTTCGCCGATGTCTGCATCACCGACATCTCGGCCGTCGGGTACGACTGGCTGGCGACCGGCAAGCCGTTGGTGATCACCGAGCCCGTGAACCGGGCGGCATACCGGCCCTCGTCGCCGCTGCTGGACGGGCTGCCGCTGCTGCACGCGGACGAGGCGGGCTCAGTGGTCGACAGGGTGGGGGCGGCGGCAGATCCCCGGCTGGCCGACCTGGCGCACTACTACTTCGGTGAGGTGGCCGGTGGGGCCAGCAGCCGCCGGTTTGCGGCGGCGATCGATGCGGCGCTACAAGCCCCGTAAGAAGTCTGCGTCGTCGTCCGGTGCGGTGAACCGCGGCGGTGGCTTGGTCTTGCCGAGAGACTCGGCGTTCGGCCGGCCGAGGAAGAGCCAACAGACGGCGCCCGCCAGTGGCAGGCAGATCACCACGGTGGCCCAGGCCCACCGCGGCATCCGGCGCACGGCGTACCGCGGTGCTTGGGCGACCTCGACAACGCAGTAGATCATCAACAGCGCGATGATGACGAGAGGGAGGTACCTACCCATAGCCCAAGAGTATGCGTTGCGGGCCGGTTGAGGAACACTGTTGCTTTACGCTGTTCTGATGCTCGATCGGCCGGAGCACCCCACGATCGCCGAGCTCCGGGAGGTCACCCAGCCGGCCAGTGTGCGGACCCGGGCGGGCGCTGAGCACTGGGTCGCGCGCGCCTACCTGCGCGACGTCTCGCCCTACCTGACCCGGCTGCTGTTGCGGGCCGGGTTCTCGGCCAACGGGGTGACCTGGCTGATGATCACCAGCGCCGCCCTCGCCGCGGTCGCGACCGGCTGGCCCAGCCTGGCGGGCGCCGTCCTGGCCGTGGTCTTGGTGCAGCTGCAGATGCTGCTGGACTGCTGCGACGGCGAGGTGGCCCGGTGGCGCCAGACCTCGTCGCCGCGCGGGGTCTACCTGGACCGGATCGGGCACTACGTCGCCGAGTGCGGGATCGCCGTCGCCCTCGGCGTACGCGCATCCGGAGGCCCGCAGGTCGCCGGGGTCTGGATCAGTGCCGGGCTCCTCCTCGGGTTGCTGGTGGCGTTGAACAAGGTCGAGAACGATCTGGTCCACGTCTCGCGGCACTATGCGGGGCTCAGCCAGGTGCAGGATGCGGAGGAGGTTCGGGTCCCGACCGGCGGTGCGCTGCGCTCGGCGCGCCGGATGGCCCGCTTCGTTCCGTTCCATCGCGTGTTCCACTCCGTCGAGATGTCCTTGTTGATCTTGGTTGCCGCACTGGTCGACCTGGCGCTCGACGGGCTGGCAACCCAGGTGCTGTTGGCCGGCCTGGTCGTGGCCGCAGCCGTCACCGTTGTCGGGCACCTGGCGGCCGTACTGGCTTCGTCGCGGCTTCGATGAACGACCCACAACGCCCGACCGTCGGCGCGGTGGTGCTGACCATGGGCAACCGGCCGGATGATCTGCGCCGGGGCCTGGCCTCGCTGTTGTCGCAAGCCGACGTCGATCTTGCTGTGGTGGTGGTCGGGAACGGCTGGACGCCGGCCGACCTGCCCGGCGGCGTGCAAGGACTGGGACTGCCGGAGAATCTCGGCATCCCGGCCGGCCGCAACGCCGGCGTCCCGCTGGTACGCGGCGATCTGCTCTTCTTCCTCGACGATGATGCCTGTCTGCCCCGGACCGACGTGCTGGCCCGGATGGCGGCCGCCTTCGCGGCCGATCCGGAACTGGGACTGATCCAGCCGCGCGTGGTCGACCCGGAGGGCCGAACTGCGCCGCGGCGCTGGACCCCGCGGATGCGGGTGGGCGACCCTGGTCGCAGCAGCCCGGCGATGAACATCTGGGAGGGCGCCGTTGCGGTGCGCCGGACGGCCTTCGACTACGCGGAGGGCTGGCCCGAGCCGTTCTGGTACGCCCACGAGGGCATCGAGCTGGCGTGGCGGGTCTGGGACGCCGGCTACCACGTCCGCTACGACGGTGAGATCGAGGTGTTCCACCCGGCCATCCAGCCGACCCGGCACGCGGAGTTCTACCGGTTCCAGGCTCGGAACCGGGTCTGGCTGGCCCGGCGCAACCTGCCCTGGCCGGTCGGTGCGCTGTATGTCCTGAACTGGGCCGCAGTCACCGCCGCTCGACTACGGTCGCGAGAGGGTGTGGCCGAGACCTTGCGGGGCTACCGGATCGGCCTGCGCACTCCGGCCGGCGAACGGCGCCCGATGCGCTGGCGTACGGTCTGGCGGATGGCGAGGGCCGGCCGGCCACCCATCATTTGACCAGCCTGTTCGCTCGCACCCCCGTCAGTTTCCCATGTTGCATGGGAAACCGACTCTCTCCATAGGAAGCTTCCTATGGATTCGGCGAGTTTCCCATGTTGCATGGGAAACTGCGGATCGGTCAGCGACCGAGGAGGAGGCCGGCGGCGAGGCCGAGGGCGGTGGCGAGCTCGGCGGTGCCGGTGGCTTTGAGAACGCCGATCAGGGCAGGGCCGCGGCCGCCCGTGAGCACGGTCCGGACGGCGGGGACGATCATGCTCAGTCCGACCAGACCGAGCAGGGCCCACCAGGAGGTCAGCGCCGCAACGCCCGCGATCATGATCGCCGCAACCAGCACCAGCCCGACATAGAGCAGGCGGGTACGCGCATCGCCGAGCCGGGTGGCCAGGGTGCGCTTGCCCACGGCGGCGTCGCCGGTGATGTCGCGCAGGTTGTTGGCGACCAGGATCGCGCAGGTCAGGGCGCCGATGCCGACGCTGGTCAGCAGCACCGGCACAGTGACCCGGCCGGCCTGGACGTAGTAGCTGCCGCAGACCGCGACCACGCCGAAGAATACGAAGACGAACAGCTCGCCGAGCCCGAGGTAACCGTAGGGCCGCTTCCCTCCGGTGTAGAACCAGGCCGCCAGCACGCAGGCCACCCCGACGCCGAGCAGCCACCACTGTCGCGTGATGATCACCAGGGCCAGTCCGGCGACCGCAGCCACCGCAAAGCTGATCATCGCCGCCCGGCGGACCGCCTTGGGCTCCGCCAGCCCCGAGCCGACCAGCCGGAGCGGCCCGATCCGGACCCGGTCGGTGCCGCGGATGCCGTCGGAGTAGTCGTTGGCGTAGTTGACGCCGACCTGCAGGGCGAGGCTCACCACGAGGGCCAGCAGCGCCGGAACCAGGACGAAGGCGTCATCGAAGGCGGCCAGGCCGCAGGCGGCCACCACGGGAGTGACGGCGGCCGGCAGCGTACGCGGGCGCGCGCCCGCCACCCACTGCGCCGGGGTCGGTCGAGGCAGCACCGCGGTCACGTCGCCGCCCGCTCCGCCATGACCAGATCGCGGATCGCCTGCCGGTCCGGCTTGCCGCTGGCCAGCCTGGGCAGGCTCGGCAGTCGCACGTGGGCCTGGGGAGCCGCATAGCTCGGCAGGGTGCGCCGGACGAGCTGCTGCACCTCCGCGAGCTCGCCGGATCCATCGGAGACCACGACCAGCGCCGTTCCCCACTCGGGATGCGGCACGCCGACGACGACCGCCTCGCCGCCCGGGCCGGCCCATGTCCGGACGATGCGCTCGACGGCGGCCAGATCGATCGTCAGGCCACCGCTGATGATCACGTCGTCCACCCGGCCGAGGATCTGCAGCCTGCCGTGCCGCCAGCGTCCGCGGTCGGCGGTGCGCAGCCGGCCGTCGACGAGGCACTCGGCGGTCACGGCCGGCTGCAGCCGGTAGCCGGAGAAGAGCATCGGCCCGCCGACCATGATCCGGTTCTCCGCGTCGAGCTCGATCGACACGCCGTCCAGCGGTCGGCCGTCGTAGACCACTCCGCCACACGTTTCGGTCATGCCGTAGCTGGTGACCAGCGGAATGCCGTCGGTGAGCGCCCGGGCGACCAGAGCATCGTCTGCCGCACCTCCGCCCAGCAGGACGGCATCGAGATCGCCAAGCGCGGCCCAGACCGCGGGGTCCTGGCTGGCCCGCACCAGCTGGGTGGGGACAAGGGCCAGGTACCGCCGGCTCCCGCCGCCGGTTCCGGCCAGGTCCGCGAGGTCGGTGCGCACCGGCTGCAGCCGGGTACCGCCCAGGATCGTCCGGGCATACAGCATGAAGCCGGCCACGTAGTGGCTCGGCAGCGCCAGGATCCAGTCGCCGGCTCCGCCGAGGCGGGCGTGCGTCGCCGTGGCCGCGGCGCGGAGGGCCGCCCGGGACAGCACCACCGGCTTGGGCGTGCCGCTCGTTCCGGAGGTGACGAGCACGGCTGCGGCATCCGGCTCGGTCATCGCACGCGCGGGCTGAAGGACCGCGAGGGCGCGGCGGCGTTCGACGGGATCGGGCGAGAGGGGAGCAACGGGAGGACCACCGGCCATGGCCTCGCGCAGCGCGTCGGTGAGCTCGTCGGTCTCGACCAGACGGAGCCGCGTGCCGGTGGCGCTCACGGGAAGAGATTAGTTTGACCAGGTGAAGGAGGCGCTGCACGCGTACGCCATCGCCGTGCCGACCGGCTTTCGCGGCCTGGCCGAGCGGCAGGGACTGGTCTGGCAGGGCGCTGCCGGCTGGGCCGAATGGAGCCCGTTCCTGGACTACGACGGTCCGGAGCTGGTGCCGTGGTGGCGCGCTGCCGACGAGGCCGCCGAGCAAGGCTGGCCGCCTCCGGTGCGGACCGCGATCGAGGTCAACAGCACCATCCCGGCGCTGGGCCCGGATCAGGCGTACGCACTGGCTCGGACAGCCGGCTGCCGGACGGCGAAGGTCAAGGTCGCCGAGGCCGGCGGCAGCCTGGCCCGTGACCTCGCCCGAGTGGAAGCGGTGCGAGATGCTCTCGGCCCGGGAGGCCGGATCCGGGTCGACGCCAACGGTGCCTGGTCGGGAGACGAGGCGCGGCGGGCGATCGGGGAGCTGCGGCGCTTCGACCTGGAGTATGTCGAGCAGCCCTGCCGCACCGTGGATGAGCTCGCCGAGCTCCGGCGCTGGTTGGCCCGCACCGGCGTCGATGTGCTGGTCGCGGCCGACGAGTCGATCCGGCGGGCCGAAGACCCGTACCTGGTGCGTGCGCGGGGCGCCGCCGATGTCGCCGTCCTCAAGGCCCAGCCACTGGGCGGCGTACGCGCCGGTCTGGAGATCGCGGAACGGATCGGGCTTCCGGTGGTCGTCTCCAGCGCGCTGGAGACGTCGATCGGGCTGCGGGCCGGGCTGGCGTTGGCGGCCGCCCTGCCCGAACTGCCCTACGCGTGCGGTCTCAACACGGCCGGCCTGCTGGCCGACGACCTGGCGACGCCATCGCTGACCGCCGTCGACGGCGTGATCACGTTGCGGGATGTCGAACCAGATCGCGCCGCAATGGCGAGGACGGCAGCGACTCCCGAGGTAGCGCGATTCTGGCAGGCTCGACTCATGCGGACCCGAGAGCTGTGTCGATCCCGGGGACCGGCCCGAGGACGCGGTGGCTGACGCGACCCTGTGCGCCCGGGTGATCATCTCCGAGCTGATCAGCCACGGTGTCCATGAGCTCGTACTCGCCCCCGGCTC
This sequence comes from uncultured Actinomycetota bacterium, assembly GCA_963711015.1. Lineage (GTDB taxonomy): Bacteria > Actinomycetota > Actinomycetes > Propionibacteriales > Propionibacteriaceae > Microlunatus. The sequence continues at coordinate 98,104 of CAVQCQ010000004.1, read as the reverse complement.
GCGCAGCGCACCCCTGGCGTACGAGGCCTACGAGGCGGACCGGATCGGCCTGCTCCGGCTGCACGTCCGGATCGACGAGCGGGGCGCGGGCTTCCTGGCCCTCGGTCTGGCCAAGGCGTCGGGTGCGCCCGTCGCGGTGCTGACCACCTCGGGCACGGCCGTGGCCAACCTGCACCCCGCCGTCCTCGAAGCCTGGCACAGTCATGTCCCGCTGATCATGATCAGCGCCAGCCGGCCGCGCTCGCTGGTCAACACCGGGGCGAACCAGACGACCGACCAGGATCATCTGTTTGGCCGGCACGTGCGCGGGTTCGCCGCCCTGTCCGACCTGGCCCCGGACCCCGCGACCTGGCGGTTCGAGACCGCCCGGCTCATCCTGGCGGCGACCGGGCTGCGCAGCCGGCTTCCCGGTCCGGTGCAGCTGAACGTGGAGCTGAGCGATCCCTTGGTGCCGACCGGGTTCGACCGGCCGCCGACCCGGCCAGACCTCCGCGTCTCCGGAGCGGCGCCGAGCGCCCCGGTGGAGCTGCCGGCCGGGCCGCAAACCGTGATCATCGCCGGCGACGACGAGCCGGATCGCGGTGCCGAGATGGCCGAGATCGCGGCGGCTGCGCAGATCCCGCTGGTCGCCGAACCGTCCAGCAACGCCCGGAGCGGTCCGGCCGCGATGGCCGCCGGGCGGCTGTTGCTGGCGTCCAGCCTGGCCGAGGAGATCGAGCGGGTCGTCGTCGTCGGCCACCCGACACTGTCCCGCCCGGTGAGCCGGCTGCTGGCCCGGACCGACGTCGAGCTGGTGGTGGTCTCCGCGTACGCGGACTGGATCGACCCCGGACGGACCGCCAGCGTGATCGGTGACGCCGTGCGCTTCGTCGGCGCTGTCCAGAACGACTGGCTCGCCCGATGGCAGTCGGCCGATGCCGAGCTGCGCGGAGAGCTCGACCGGCTGCTGGCCGGGCTGACCTACCTGAGCGGACCGGCCCTGGCTGCCCGGCTGTGGGGCGGGCTGACGAGCGGCGACCGACTGTTCGTCGGCTCATCCTCGCCGGTCCGCGACCTCGATCTGGCGCCGATCAGCGCGGACCCGCCTGTCGTCTACGCCAACCGCGGCCTGGCCGGCATCGACGGCGCCATCTCGACGGCGATCGGGATCGGGCTGGCGAGCGAGCGTCCGACCCACGCCCTGCTCGGTGATCTCACCGCTCTGCACGATCTGACTGGGCTGGCCCTGCCCGACGGCGAACCGCGACCGGACCTGCGGCTGGTGATCGCGAACGACATCGGCGGCAGCATCTTCGCGACCCTCGAGCCGGGTCTGCCGGCGCACAGCGCGGCGTACGAGCGGCTGTTCGGCACGCCGGCCCGCGTGGACTTCGCCCGGCTGGCCGAGGGTCTCGGCTGTGGGTACGCGGAGGTGTCCGAGGCTGAGGAGCTGTCCACGATCCTGGCCACCCCGCCGTCCGGGATCGAGATGGTCAACGCCGTGGTGGATCGAGCCCATCGACGGACCCTGGACGCCGGAATCACTGCGCTCGCAGCCAGGCTCTGACCTGGCTGGTCGCGATCACGTCGTCCTCGTTGTACTCCAGCACCCGCTGCCGCGCGGCCGCGCGCACCTCTGGTTCCGAGGCATGCACGGCTTCGGCGAACCAGAGCTGGGAGTTGAGTCCGCCGGGGTCGTCGTCACGCCAGCGAAAGCCCGCGTGCTTGGCCATCAGCTTCAGGCCGAGGCCGGCGACGCCGAAGTAGTGGGACTTGACGATCTCCAGAAGGTCGACGAAGTGCTCCTCGGCGTACGCCGCGGCCCAGTCGAGCACGGGGTCGTGCTCGCGGTCGGCCAGGGCACGGATCCGAGCCACCTCATAGCCGCTGTAGTGGTAGACCACGACTCGCTTCCCGCCCTCGACCACGCTGCGCAACCAGTGGAAGGTCTCGACGGCCAGCGCAGTCTCCGAGGCGTCGTCGAGATCGTCGAACCGGCTGAACTCGTGGTAGACCCCGTCGACCAGGAACCCCCAGAGGTAGATCCGGCCGTCGAGGGCGCTCTCGATGTCGAAGTCGATCTCGATCTCGGCGGTGGGAACCTCGATCGGGCCGGTGGTCTCCCGGGCGAACCAGGTCCCCTCCAGCAGCATCCGGGCCCGGCGGGCCGCCGTCCGCAGCCGCAGCTCGGCGCCGCTGCGGTGGGTCACCTCCGGCAGGTACCACTCCAGCAGCTCGTCGAGATCGACGTCGACCAGATCGGTGATCGTCGTGATTCCCCGGCGGCGAAGGGTGACGATCTCGCGCGAGTCGAGTGCGCCCTTGTCGATGCGCAGACTGACGTCGTCCGGATGCAGCTGGGGCAGGCAGTGCTCCCACCAGGGGCAGCGGCCGCATTCCGGATTGACGATCGGCCGGACCAGCGGCGCCGGGTCATGCTCCGGGTGGCCGCTCTGCTGCGCGGCCACGGCCGCGATCTCCAGCCGAAAGGCGTGCTCGAAGTCGTAGCGCTCCAGAGCGCTGCGCAACCGCCAACCGTCAGGATGGCTGCGGGAGAACGTGCGCAGCAGCGGCTCCCTGAGATCCGCCCAGACCAGCACGGGTTCGTCGCACAACCCGTCGGTGCCGATCACCGCACCGAAGGCCGGCTCGGCGGCGAACTCGCAGGCTTCGAGCATCCGGTGGTAGTGGGCCAGCTGCACCAGATCGCCCCACCGGCTGCCCACCCGAAGCGACAGTCCGGGCAGCGTCGCCGCACAGCTGAGCGCCGGCTCGGCGAGCGAGGAGTAGCGGATGGCCGGTGGCTCCTCACCCTCCTCGAGAGGCAGCCGCGGTCGCTCACAGATCTTGTGCCACTTGACCTCGACCGGGTGGTATCCGGCAGTGCCGTTGGGCCGGTCCGCGCCACGGACCAACAGATCGGGTCGGCCCACCCGGTGACCAGCGCCGTCAACCGGAAGCAGACCGCCGATGATCACCGCGGCCCCCGAGGCCATCGCCCGCACACAGGCCTCGGTCTGCCGGCCCGGTTCGTCCGCCTCGAGCAGCCGGAGGTCGACCACGCTGCCGCGGCAGCTGGTGATCAACTGCTCCAGCACCACGGCCTCGAACCTCTGCCCGCCGTCGAAGAACTCCGTCAGGCCATCGGTGGTCTCGCCGGGGGAGAGAGGGACCGTCGGGTCGTACGCGTTGTGGGTCTTGACCGGGCAGCTGCGCGTCGCGTACGCATCCAGCAAGATGGACACGAGCTACCGTCTGGCTCGATGCAGGGCAACGATGCCGCCGGACAGGTTGCGCCATTCGACGTCTCGCCAGCCGGCCGCGATGATCAGGTCGGCCAGGCCCGACTGGTCCGGCCACGCCTGGATCGACTCGGCCAGGTACTCATAGGCCACCGGATTGGACGAGACTGCGCGGGCGATCGGCGGGATGGCCGCGACCAGATAGTTGGCATACAGCGCGCGGAAGGGTCGCCACGTCGGCGTGGAGAACTCGCAGACCACCAGCGTCCCGCCGCTCCGGGTGACTCGGCGCATCTCCCGCAACGCCGCCGACGGGTCCTCGACGTTGCGCAGCCCGAAGGCGATGGACACCGCGTCGAAACTGGCGTCGGCAAACGGCAGGCGGAGTGCGTCGGCGGCGACAAAACTCAGCTCCGGCCGGCGCTGCCGGCCCACTTTCAGCATGCCGAGGGACAGATCGGTCGCGACCACCGTCGCCCCGGCGACGGCGAAGGGCTCGCTGGACGTGCCGGTGCCCGCCGCCAGATCGAGAATCAGCTGGCCCGGCTCAGCGCCGACTGCGTCGACGGTGTGCCGACGCCAAGCGCGGTCCTGGCCGAGCGAGAGCACGTCGTTGGCCAGGTCGTAACGGGGCGCGACCCGGTCGAACATCGCCGCGACCTCGTCGTGCCGCTTCTCCAGCGTGGCGCGGCGGCCTTCGGTGTCGGGATCGGGCACAGCGCACAGCCTGCCACCTGGCACTGACACTGGATCCGTACTGCCGCCGCCGGCGGTGACGCCCACCTGCTCTAGAGCTGGACGCCGCCGAGCACCTCGGACGGAGCTGCCGGGACCACACCCGCCGGCTCGATGCTGATCGCCAGGACAGCCTGGTCGGCGATGTCGCCGCGGAAGAACGTCTCCTGGTCCGGTCCGGCATCGAACTGGTTGTCCGGAACCGGGGTGGATTGCGGCGTCTCCAATGTCCACAGCTGGTAGCGGTTGCCGGGACCGGCGTCCGGCAGGCCAGCGCCGTTGACCATGGCTCGATTCAGGTCCTCGGAGACTACGAACGAGACCTGGCCGCCGTTTGCCGTCTCGGTGGTGAGGATCCGTGCGTCCGGCGCCGCCAACAACTCGGCCTCGAGCCGCTCCTGCTCGGCCCGGAGCTGCTCCTGCACCACCAGCTCCTGGCGTTGCTGCACCAGGTTGTAGACCACGCCGCCCAGGGCCAACGCGATGGCCGCCACGGCAGCGACCGCGGCCGCGAGCACTCGGGTGCGACGACGCTGCCGGCGTACCGCCAGCTCGTCGATCGGTTGCGCGGGCTCCCTTGTCGCCAGGTCCGGCGAAGGGGGCTGGCTGCTCGGCAGCGCCCGGCGAGGTGCGGGCTCACCTGGCTCTGCGACCACCGGAGCCGGCGGCACCTCGGGAGGCAGCGGCCGGACCTCCTTGATCGCCGCCAGGATGTTGCTGCGCAGGGTGGGCGGCGGAGGCGTGACCGGGGCGACCAAGGACAGCGCGGCCGCGGTCTCGCAGAACTCCACGACCTCGCGGCTGCAGGTCGGGCACGCCGCGAGATGGGCCTCGAACTCGTCCAGCTCGGCCGGGTCGAGCGCATGAACGACGTACGAGCCGACGGCGCCGTGGATTTCGCTCATGCTTCAACTCCTAGGGCATCGCGCAGGCCGATCAAGCCGTCACGGATTCGGGTCTTGACAGTGCCGAGCGGCAGCTTCAGCAGCTGGGCCACCTGGCTTTGGGTGTAACCCCCGAAGTAGGCGAGAGTCAGTGCCTCGCGCTGGATGGCGGTCAACGACGCCATACCTCTGCGCACTCTCTCCACGTCGAACTGCTGGGCCACGCTGTCCCACACCACGTCGACGTCGCGTTCGATGCCGGTGAAGGAGTAGCGCTCGTCGCGGGCGGCCTCGCTGGTCACTGACCGCACCCGGTCCACCGCCCGGCGGTGGGCCATCGTCGTCATCCAGCCGATCACGCTGCCTTTGTCCGGGGCGTAGCGCGCCGACTGCCGCCAGATCTCGACGTAGACCTCCTGGGTGACCTCGGCGGCGTGGTCAGGGGAGCGGAGGACTCGCAGGATGATCGAATAGATCCGCGTCGAGGTGAGGTCGTAGAGCTCGGTGAACGCATCCTCATGGCCTCGCGCGCACCGGCTCATCAGCTCGGCCAACTGGGTGGCCTCGGCCTCCCGCCCGCGCGGCTGCTGCTCGCCTGGCGCCGCTGGGGGTGGGTTGTCCCCGGACCCGCCCGACGAGGCAGCTTCCACGGGAACGACCCTAGGGACGAGATGCACGAGACCTCGGGAGCAACACGGGCTCGAGGACGAAGAGATTCGTCTTCGCCGACGACAGCTGGCAAGCGCGCGCGGACGCGATCATAGGCGGGGGCCTTTCCGGGGATCGTCGTATCTGGTGGTGCTGCTCCGACACCCGGGGCCCGTGTCACGAGGACTTCGGCGCCCCGGCCCATGAGGATTGGTTGGTTGATCGATTTGTTACCGACCCGTAGGTGGGTGTCGGCAGGCGTCCGCGTACGCGCCGCGTGATGATCGGCGGCCCGCACCGGGCACAATCGAGCGCATGGCGAAACGCACATCGGTGTTGAAGGTCTCCGGACTGCGGCGCGCCTTCGGACCGAACACGATTCTCGACAAGTTCAGCCTCGAGGTACGCGGCGGCGAAGCCGTCGCGCTGACCGGACGGAACGGAGCCGGCAAGTCGACGCTGCTGCGGTGCCTCGTCGGCGCTGATCGTCCGGATGACGGCACGGTCGAGGTGTGCGGTCAGCCGATGTCGGAAGCCTCGCCGGAAATCCGCCGCGACGTGGCCACCGTCATCGACGATCTTGACTTCTTCCCCGACCTGAGCGTGGTCGAGCACCTGGACCTGCTCGCCCGGGCTCACGGGTTGGCCGAGCCCGACGCGTTGGTCGACGAGGTGCTCGAGGAGGTCCAGCTGGTGCCGCAGTCGGCCCAGCTGCCGGGCACCCTGTCCTCGGGTCAGCGCCGCCGGCTGGCGCTGGCCACGGCCTTCGTCCGGCCGCGGAAGTTGTTGATCATGGACGAGCCGGAACAACGGCTGGACGTGGAGGGGGTCGCCTGGCTCGCCGGGCGGTTGAAGGCCGAGCGGCAGCAGGGTCTGGCGATCGTGTTCGCCAGTCACGATCCGGTGCTCGTTGAGACGGTCGCCACCCGGGTGGTCGAACTCGGAGCACCGCGCGGGTGAGCACACTGGACGAGACCGTCCTCGAGCCCGCATCGCCGCGGGAGCTCAAGGGGATGATCCGGGACTGGCGGCGCGGCCGGGCCACCCGGAACCTGTGGGAGGCCTTCAACGACGCGTACGTCGTGGTGATCGGGGCCCTGATGCTCGGCGCCATGATCGTCAACGTCGTCCTCAAGGCCCAGCGCACCGTTGCGGCCTGTACCACCGTCTCCTGTCTGTCGGCGCGTGCACTGCTGCCCTGGGCGGCCTTTGCGGCCACGGTTGCGGTGGCGCTGACGGCCAGCCGGCTGTTCGGCCCGGTGCTGGCCTCGGCGGCGGAGGGATTCTGGCTGCTGGACGCCCCGATCTCCCGCGCCAAGCTGCTGCGGGCCCGGCTGGTGGCGGCGATCATGATCGCCGGTGTCGCCGGGGGAGCGATCGGTGCCCTGATCTCGGCGCTGACCGGCTCGGGTCCGTCCGGTGTCGGCGTGTGGGCCACGGCGACGGCACTCTCCGGGGCTGCTGCGGTGGCGTTCGCCGCTGCCCAGCAAGGCGTGGAGCGGCACCGGCTGACCAGGCTGGCGACGTACGTGTTCGGACTGCTCGGCCTGGCGGCTCTGGTGGCCGTCGTCGGCGTGGCGGCCGACCTGTTCTCCCTCGGCCTGTCGACCGACCGGGGGATCGAGCTGGGGCTGATCATGATCGGGTTCTCGGGACTGGTGCTCGTGCTGAGTGTGGTGCTGGCCGGGATCCGGCTGGGTCGGATGCGGCGGGCCCGGCTGCTCAGTGGTGGTGCCCTGGTCAGTGGCATCGCCGGGTCGTTCTTCGCGCTGGACATCGGACTGGCCCGCGACATCGTGGTCGAGCGGCGCGCGGTCGAGCGCGGCCACGTGACACCGCGCCGCGGCAAGGGAGTCGGGCTCGGGGCGATCATCTGGCGAGAGTGGCAGCGGCTGTGGCGCTTCCCGCAGCCGCTGATCGTGCTGCTCGGGACCATCGTCGTGCCCTACGCGGCCGAGGCGTTGGGCATGGGCGTGGTGACCCCGGTGTTCGGCGCCCTCGCGCTGTTCGGCGCGACCATCCCGCTGCTGGGCGGCCTGCGCGTGCTGACCCGAACCGGCGGGCTGGCGCGATGCCTGCCGTTCCCACTTTCCAAGATCAAGCTGGCCTCGATCGCAGTGCCGGCCGCGCTGGCGGGGCTCTGGGCGCTGGCCACCATCCCGGCCTTCGCGGGCATCGGGCCGGGTGCTCCGGATCGGTTCTGGGACGAGGCACTGATCACCGCGGTCGCCACCGCGGCCGCCGGCCTGCTCGCGGCGGTGCGCTGGACCCAGGCCAAGGGCGTCGACTTCGGTGCCCCGATGGTGGCGACCCAGGCCGGCGCGTTCCCTCCCGGCCTGGTCACCAACGTCTTCCGCGGCTTCGACGTCTGTCTGATCAGCACCGCGCCGATGGCGCTCGGCTTCTCCCCGCTCTGGTCGCTGTTGATCAGTGCCATTGCGGCGGCGATCCTGCTGAACTCATTGGACGCCGAGGCGATGCGGGCCAAACAGGCCGAGCAGCAGAAACTGCTGGCGCAGCAGAAGAAGCAGCGCGAGGCGGCCTTGGCCGCCAACAAGCAGAAGAAGCGCTGACCCCCTGACGCCCTTTGCCACTGGTCAGGATCGAACGCTGCGTCCGTTCCTCGCGCTGTGCTCCGGTTACTTCCGGCGCACTGCGCGAAGAACCGACGCAGCGTCCGATTCTCACGGGGCAGAGTGCGGCGCTGGCTCACGTCCAGCCGAGGCGCTGCTTGAGCCAGGTGCCGCTGGCCTGGGCGTACCAGGTCTGATGGATGCGCAGGTACGGCGACGTCGGGTTGGGCGGTTGCACCGACTGCAGCAGGAAGTACGTGGTCAGGACGGCCAGCAGGCAGTCGACGCCGTCGCGATCTTGGTCGCTGACCAGCCCGGTCTCGGCCAGCAGCACCTCGACATCCAATCCGTCGCCGTACATCGAGATGGCCAGACAGACCGCGTCGGTCCACTGGGGTCCGACCGCCGGGAAGTTCCAGTCGCAGACCCAGGCCCGGCCGTCGCGGTCCATGATCAGGTTGTCGTCGCGGCAGTCCAGGTGTGCGAGGGTGCTTCCGGCCAGGAGTTCATGGCTGGCGTCCGCGTACGCCCGGAGCGCGTCCGCGTACGCCGCCCAGTCGGGCTTGGCGCGCAGGCTCGACCAGTCCGGCGGACTGTCGAAGATCTCCTCGGCCAGCCGAGCCCAAGCCCAGCCGGGCGGTGGCGGAGTGAGTACCTCGGCCATGATCGTCGCTGTGCTCAGGGCCGCTCGTGCCTCATCCGGTTGCCACGGCCGCAGTGGCGGCCGCCCGTCGATGTCGTCGAAGACCAAGATCAGCCATGGCTTCCCGTCGATCGGCTCGTCCAGTACCAGTGTCAGTCGTGGCGCCGGCACTGCAGACGGGATCAGTGCCAGCTTGGCCGCTTCCAGCCGATAGCAGTCCAGCAGCCACGGACGGCCCGCATCGGTGGCCTTGACGAATACCCGGCGACCGTCGGTCAGCCGCAACCGGGAGGCGAACCCGGGAGTGAACCCGCTGTCCTGAGACGCAGCCGCAACCACCGCAGCGCCGATGGCGCCTTCGATTCGGTGTCGCACGGCGACCGGCAGCTCCGGCCAGAGCGGACGCACGGCCGTCCCGGCCACGGGCACGGTCAACGGCAGGCTCACCGTTCCATGGTCCCGAGTGCGGGCCTCGGCGACCAATGGATATGTCGGAGCGGCCCGCCACTGAGCGCCGGATTCTTACGCTGCACTCCCGAAGCAACAGGAGCACAGCGCGAGAATCCAACGCTGCGTCCGAAACTGCAGGGGAGTCCGCCGTGACCGATGACACAGATTCATCGCCGGGGATCGCGGCTACGCTGGCGCCGTGACCGGTGAGGATCCCAGCCCGCCGCGGCTGCGTGTCCGGACCACGGAGATCGAGGAGCCGGGACCGCTCCTGGCGCTGCTGCCGGCGCGAGATGCCTACGCGTGGCTGCGACGCGGTGACGGGGTGATCGGTTTCGGCGAGGTGGCTCGGCACAAGCCCGCCAGCATCGCCGAAGCGGGCGAGTGGTGGTCCGACCTGGTCGCTCACACCGAGATACTCACCGAGCTTGATTCTGCGCCGTCGGGTGCCGGCCTGCTGGCCTTCGGCAGCTTCGTCTTCGACCCGGAGAACACTCAGGCGCAGTCCCGGATGATCGTCCCGCAGACCGTGGTCGGCCGGCGCAACGGCCGCTGCTGGCTGACCGAGGTCGAGCCCGACGGACCCGCACCGGCTCTGGCCCGGCCGCCGACCGCCGCACCTCCGAAGGGCGTCCGGTTCGCTGAGGGCGCGCTCACCGAGTCGCAGTGGCGGGCCACAGTCGGCGACGCAGTACGCCGAATCGGCCAGGGCCAGGTGGACAAGGTGGTGCTGGCCCGCGACGTCGTCGCCCGAGCCGCCGAGGACGTCGATCTGCGCTGGCCCGCCGCCCAGCTGGCGGCGGCGTACCCGCAATGCTGGACGTATCTGGTCGACGGCCTGGTCGGAGCCAGCCCCGAGATGTTGATCAAGCGGGAGGCCGGGCTGGCGATCTCCCGGGTGCTGGCCGGCACCATCCGCCGGACCGGCGACGACGATCATGATCTGAACCTGGCCGCGGCGCTCGCCCAGTCCAGCAAGGACCTCGAGGAGCATGAGTACGCGGTGCGCTCGGTCGCCCGCGCCCTGTCGCCGTACTGCTCGGCGATCAACGTGCCGGACGCCCCGTATGTGCTCGGGCTGCCGAACGTGCTGCACCTGGCCACCGACGTCACCGGGGTCGCCAGCACGGCGGCCAGCTCGCTCGCCCTGGTCGCCGCCCTCCATCCGTCGGCGGCAGTATGCGGGACGCCGACCGACCGGGCCCGGGACCTGATCGCCGAGTTGGAGCACCTGGACCGGGAACGCTATGCCGGGCCAGTCGGCTGGATCGACGCGCGTGGCGACGGCGAGTGGGCCATCGCACTGCGCTGCGGGCTGGTCAGCGAGACCGACCCGCGGGAGCTGCGACTGTTCGCGGGATGCGGCATCGTCGCCGGCTCCGATCCGGTCGCCGAACTCGCCGAATCCCAAGCCAAGCTCGTCCCGATGCGCGACGCGCTCGGCGGTTGAACGTCGTAGCGGTCGTTCTGGCCGGCGGCGCCTCGTCGAGGTTCGGATCGGACAAGCTCGCGGCCAGGGTCGACCGGCAGAGCCTTTTGGACCACACGTTGGCCGCTCTGCCCCAGGAGTGGGCGGTCGTCGTGGTCGGACCACGGCGTCGAACCACGCGGCCAGCCAGATTCACCCGGGAACAACCGCCAGGCGGCGGCCCGGCCGCGGCACTGGTCGCCGGACTGCGCGCCGCGCTGGACGCGGCTCCTGACGCCGTCGTCGTGGTCCCCGGTGATGCGCCGGCCGCCGGTGAGGGCGCGCTGACCCTGTTGGCAGGTCTGGCCGACCACGAGGCGGCCGTCGGGGTCGATGCCGTTGGGCGGCTCCAGCCGCTGCAGCTCGCTCTGCGACCGGGCGCCGCCCGGCGACTCGTGGACCTGGCCGGACCGGAGGAGGCGGCCGGCCAGTCGGCGCGACCACTGATCACCGCACTGGATCCGGTGCGGATCCCCTTGGAGATGCGCGATGCGTATGACGTCGACACGCCCGACCAGCTGCTGGTCTGGCGACTTCAGACATCGCCCGCCATCGAGATGATCATGGATGCGCTCCCGCACCGTCGGCCTGTGGTCGTCGCGCTGGACGGTCACAGCGGCGCGGGCAAGTCGTGTTTGGCGACGGCGCTGGCCCTCCGGGCCGGTGGGACGGTGCTGGAAGGCGATGACTTCTACCAACCCGCGCTGGCGAGTCTGGCGCCCGACGACCGCAATCGGATGTCCGCGGCCGAGGCGGCGGACATCGTGATCGACTGGCGCCGGCTACGGAGTGAGGCCCTCGAGCCGCTGGCCCGGGGCGAGGCGGCGCGCTTCCGGCCCTACGACTGGGACGCTCGCGACGGACGGCTGGCCGAGCCCAGGCTGCTGCGGGCGGGTGACGTGGTGGTGGTCGACGGGGTCTACTCGGCCCGGTCCGAACTGGCGGATCTGGTCGATCTCGCGGTCCTGGTCGAGACGGATGAGGCGACCCGCGCCGACAGGCTGGCTCGGCGGAAGGCCGACGACCCCGACTGGGCGGCCTTCTGGGAGCGCGCCGAGCAGCACTACTTCCGCTTCGTGCGACCCCCGAGCAGCTTCGACGTCCGTCTCGCGCCCTCAGAATGACGCACCAGATCGGTGGCGTCGGGCGAAGTCGACTGAGGACTGAGCCGCTGGTGCCGGCGCCATCTGGGGTGTGATTCTGAGGGGCGGCGCCAGGCACCAGCCACGCACGTGAACTACGCGAAGGGCGGCCGGGGGTCGAGCCGATGGCTGGCTCGGCCGGCGAGTCGCCAGACCCGGGCCACCAGGTCGCGGTCGGCCTCGGTCACCAGGTTGCCCATCACCCGCAGCGCGACGGTCATCAACAACCGGGATCGCATTCCGATCGGGCCGAGCCGGGCCAGCAGTCCCGGCACCGTGATCAGTCCGGCCAACCGACGGGCGATCGAGAACGCCGGTCCGTAGTGCGTGCGGAGCAGCGCGGGCCAGCCGAGGCCCAGGTCGGTCCGTTCGGACAGCAGGTCGGCCACGAAGCGGCCCGTCTCCAGCCCGTAGTCGATCCCCTCGCCGTTCAGCGGGTTCACGCAGGCCGCGGCGTCGCCGATCAGCGCCCAGTTGGGCCCGGCGACCCCACTGACCGCCCCGCCCATAGGTAGCAGGGCCGAGGTCGGCACGCGGATCTCGGTCCCGAGCCGCCACTCCTCCCGCCGCTGCCCGGCGTAGTACTCCAGCAGCGGCCGCAGCGAGACGTTCGCCGGCCGCTTCGCGGTGGCCAGCGTCCCGACGCCGAGGTTCACCTGCCCGCCGCCGAGCGGGAAGATCCAGCCGTAGCCCGACAGCAGCTCGCCGGCCGGCCCGCGCAGCTCGAGATGAGAGGAGATCCAGTTGTCGTCGCGTTCGGAGTCGAGATACGCGCGAGCGGCCACGCCGTAGACCGTGTGGCGGTGCCACTGGCGCCCGAGCACCCGGCCCAGCGGCGAGCGCACCCCGTCGGCCACCACAAGCCGCGCGCAACGGACCTCTCGCCGTTCCTGACCGTCGGCGAAGACGACCCCGCGTACCCGCTCGCCGTCGCGGAGCACGTCGACGGCCTTGGCCGGCGGCAGTGCCCGCGCTCCGGCGTCGAGCGCCGTCGCGCGCAGCCGGTCGTCGAGCTCGGTGCGGGCCACCGCCGATCCGTACGCGGGCAGTGACCCACCTGGCCAGGGCAGCTCCAGCACCTGGCCGAACCCATGGGCCCGCAGCCCCACGTTCACCGCGTGCTGCCGGGTCCAGTCGCCGAGCCCCAGCCGGTCCAGCTCACCCATGGCCCGCGGGGTCAGGCCGTCGCCGCACGACTTGTCCCGCGGGAAGGCCGCCGCGTCGGCCAGGGTCACCTCCAATCCGGCGCGCGCGGCCCAGGTGGCGGCCGCGGACCCGGCCGGTCCGGCGCCCACGACCAGTACGTCGGTCTCCTCGACCCACGCCGCCGCCGGACCACTCACGGGAGCCAGTGTTCCACCGGTTATTTCGCGCCGTGGACGTTGCGTAATTCACGGTGTTATCCCTAGTCGGCCTCAGTATTGAGGTAGGGTCCCGGCGTCGTAGAGTGGGTCCGGAGAGTTAGTGAAAGAATTCACGAGCAAGGATCGGAGCCCGGACGATGAGTCCCTACGTCGGCATCGTGATCTTGCTGGCCATCGCGTCCGGCTTCGTCGCCCTGACGATCATCACCAGCCTTCTGGTGGGTCCGGGCCGCTACAACCGGGCCAAGTACGACTCCTACGAGTGCGGCATCGAGCCCACTCCGCAGCCGGTGGGCGGCGGCCGGTTCCCGGTGAAGTACTACATCACGGCGATGCTCTTCATCGTCTTCGACATCGAGATCGTCTTCCTCTACCCCTGGGCGGTCTCCTTCGACATCATGGGCACATTCGCGCTGGTCGAGATGGTGCTGTTCATCGCCACGGTGTTCATCGCCTACTTCTACGTGCTGCGCCGGGGAGGCCTGGAATGGGACTGAAGATCGATCATGGCCACTGAGCGAAGCGAAGTCTGAAATATGGGAGTCGAGGAGAAGCTGCCGACGGGGGTCCTGCTGACCAAGCTCGAGGACCTGTTCGGCTATATGCGCAGCGCGGCCTTCTGGCCGGCGACGTTCGGGCTGGCCTGCTGCGCGATCGAGATGATGACCTACGGCGCGCCCCGCTACGACTCCGGGCGCTGGGGCCAGGAGGTGTTCCGGGCCTCGCCGCGACAGGCCGACCTGATGATCGTCGCCGGCCGGGTGAGCCAGAAGATGGCCCCGGTGCTGCGGCAGATCTACGACCAGATGCCCAACCCCAAGTGGGTGCTCGCCATGGGGGTGTGCGCGAGCACGGGCGGGATGTTCAACAACTACGCGATCGTTCAGGGTGTTGATCACGTGGTGCCGGTTGACATGTACCTCCCGGGCTGCCCGCCGCGACCGGAGATGCTGATCGATGCCATGTTCAAGCTGCGGGACAAGGTGCGCAACACCCCGATCGGCCTGAACGCCATCGCGGCGAACGAGGAGGCTGAGCAGCGCCAGCTGGAGGCCCCGCCGTTGGGTGAGCTGAAGGGTCTACTCCGGTGAGTGACGACGAGAAGCGGCCGCCGCGCAGGCGGACCAGCTCAGCGCGCAAGCGAACAAGCTCGCCCCGCAAAAAGGCGGCTTCGAGCTCGGTGCCCGCTGAGACCATCCACGAGGAGTCCGACGCCAAGGCGCCGATCAAGGGTGCCGACCCGCAGGGCGAGTCCGAGCCCGATGCCGGGACCAAGCCTGAGTCGTTGACCGGACCGGCGCCGGCCGTCAGCACCGAAGCGACGGAGGCGGCTGAGGACGTGTCGACCGAGGCCGGCACCGAGGTCCCGGACGCGGAGGTGGTCAAGGCCGAGCCGACCCGAGAGGTCCTGGAAGTCCGGAAAGGGATGTTCGGCGTACGCGGCACCGGAGACACCTCCGGGTACGGCGGGCTGACCCGGACGATCGAGTTTCCGCCCGCGTCTCTGCCGCCGTTCGGCGGCTGGGAGGACCAGGTGTACGCGCGGGTGGGCGAGCTGGTGCCGAACTACTCCGATGTGATCACCAAGGTGGTCATCCATCGCGGCGAAGTCACCTTCCACGTCGCACGTGATCACCTGACAGAGCTGGTGCAGCACCTGCGTGACGACGCGCACCTGCGCTTCGAGTTCTGCAGCAGTGTGTCCGGGGTGCACTACCCGGCCGACCGGGGGCGGGAGCTGCATGCCGTCTACCACCTGCAGTCGATGACTCACAACCGGCGGATCCGGCTGGAGGTGTCGGTCCCCGACTCCGACCCACACATTCCCTCGGTCGTGCCCACCTACCCGACCGCGGACTGGCACGAGCGCGAGACGTACGACATGTTCGGCATCGTCTTCGACGGACATCCGGCGCTGACCCGGATCCTGATGCCCGATGACTGGCCCGGCCACCCGCAGCGCAAGGACTACCCGCTCGGCGGGGTTCCGGTGGAGTACAAGGGCGCGACGATTCCGCCGCCGGACCAGCGAAGGAGCTACTCGTGAGCACGGCGACCGAAGACCCCTTC
Organism: uncultured Actinomycetota bacterium; assembly: GCA_963711015.1. Taxonomy (GTDB): domain Bacteria; phylum Actinomycetota; class Actinomycetes; order Propionibacteriales; family Propionibacteriaceae; genus Microlunatus. The sequence continues at coordinate 82,906 of CAVQCQ010000004.1, read as the reverse complement.
GCCGCATCGGTCGACGAGCCCGCCGAGGGCCAGGTCTACACCGTCACCGGCCAGGACTGGGACTCGATCGTGTCCGAGCAGGCCGAGCGCGGCGACGAGCGGATCGTGGTCAACATGGGCCCGCAGCACCCGTCCACCCACGGCGTGCTGCGACTGATCTTGGAGATGGAGGGCGAGTCGGTCCACGAGGCACGGTGCGGCATCGGCTACCTGCACACCGGCATCGAGAAGAACATGGAGTTCCGCAACTGGACCCAGGGCGTGACCTTCTGCACCCGGATGGACTACCTGTCGCCGCTGTACAACGAGACCACCTACTGCCTCGGGGTGGAGCGGCTGCTGGACATCGAGGCGGAGATCCCCGAGAAGGCCAGCGTCATCCGGGTGATGATGATGGAGCTCAACCGGATCTCCTCGCACCTGGTCTGCATCGCCACCGGCGGCATGGAGATCGGCGCACTCACGGTGATGACGATCGGCTTCCGGGAGCGGGAGAAGGTGCTGGACGCCTTCGAGCTGATCACGGGCCTGCGGATGAACCACGCGTACATCCGGCCCGGCGGCGTCGCCCAGGACCTGCCGGACACCGCCCTCGACCACGTCAAGGACCTGGTCGCCTGGATGCGCCGGCACCTGCCCGAGTACGCCGCGTTCTGCAACGAGAATCCGATCTTCAAGGCCCGGCTCGGCGGCGTCGGCTATCTGGACCTCGCCGGCTGTCTGGCCCTGGGCATCAGCGGACCACCGCTGCGCTCCACCGGCTACGACTGGGACCTGCGTAAGAAGCAGCCCTACTGCGGATACGAGACCTACGACTTCGAGGTGCAGACCTGGGACACCCCGGACGCGTACGGGCGGTTCCGGATCCGGCTGAACGAGATGTGGGAGAGCCTCAAGATCATCGAGCAGTGCGTCGAGCGGCTGGAGAAGATGGTCGGCGCGCCGATCATGATCGCTGACAAGAAGATCGCCTGGCCCGCGCAGCTGTCCATCGGCAGCGACGGAATGGGCAACTCCAACGAACACATCAAGCACATCATGGGTGAGTCGATGGAGGCGCTGATCCACCACTTCAAGCTGGTCACCGAGGGGTTCAGCGTGCCGCCGGGGCAGGCGTACGTTCCCGTCGAGAGTCCGCGCGGCGAGCTCGGTGCTCATGTCGTCTCCGACGGTGGCACCAAGCCGTTCCGGGCGCACTTCCGGGATCCGAGCTTCACCAACCTGCAGGCCATGCCGGTGATGTGTGAGGGCTCGATGGTCTCCGATGTGGTGGTCGCGGTCGCCTCGCTCGATCCCGTGATGGGGGGCGTCGACCGATGACCACCCGTCGCCAACCCCAGATCGCTCGGGGACACAGGGCCTCCGTCCCGCCCTCCTCGCTGCACTCCGCTGCGCTCCGTTCCGCTCGAAACGCCCGGCCCACCCGGACGGAGGCCCCGTGTCCCCGAGCAGGGGTTGTCTCCTCCCCGGCTGAAAGGACGCCATGAGTGAGCTGATCGAACCGACTCCGCCGTCGCCGAACGGGCACGCCGGCGGAGACGTGGCCAGCGAGGAGCTCGTCGGTCACGGCCACTTCAAGACGCATTTCGACGAGCCGAGCCTGGACTACTCGGCCGCGGACGTGACGATCACCGACGAGACACGCGCCGAGCTGGCCGCGATCGCCGAACGCTATCCACAATCCAGGTCGGCGCTGCTGCCCATGCTGCACCTGGTGCAGAGTGTCGAGGGCCGGGTGACCCCGGCCGGGATCGAGGCCTGCGCGGAGATTCTCGGTCTGACCGCGGCCGAGGTGAGCGGGGTGGCGACCTTCTACACCATGTACAAGCGCCGCCCGGTCGGGGAGTACCACTTCGGGGTGTGCACCACGGCGCTCTGTGCGGTGATGGGCGGGGACGTGGTGTACGCGGCGCTCCAAGATCATCTCGGGATCGGCAACGACGAGACGACTGCCGACGGCCTGATCACGTTGGAGCACGTCGAGTGCAACGCGGCCTGCGACTTCGCACCGGTGCTCATGATCAACTGGGAGTTCTTCGACAACACCACACCGGAGAAGGCGATCGAGCTGGCCGAACGGATCCGCGCCGGCCACGAGATCCACGCCACCCGGGGCGCCCGGGTCTGCACCTGGAAGGAGGCCGAGCGGGTGCTCGCCGGCTTCCCGGACGGTCGCGCCGATGAGGGGCCGACGGCGGTCGGCCCTTCACTGCTGGGGCTGACCATCGCCCGCGAGCGGGGCTGGGAGGCTCCGCGCAAGCCCGAGGAGGATGAGCCGGATGGCTGATCCGAAGACTTCGGAGATTCCGCTGCTGACCCCGGTGTTGACCAAGAACTGGGGTGACGAGCGGGCCTGGCGGCTGACCAACTACGAGCACGGCGGCGGCTACGCTGCGCTGCGTACCGCGCTGGGGATGGCGCCCGCCGACGTGGTGACCATGGTCAAGGACTCCGGCCTGCGTGGTCGCGGCGGGGCCGGCTTCCCGACGGGCATGAAGTGGAGCTTCATCCCGCAGGACAACCCGAAGCCGAAGTACCTGGTGGTCAACGCCGACGAGTCCGAGCCGGGCACCTGCAAGGACATCCCGCTGATGATGGCCAGCCCGCACACCCTCGTCGAGGGCGTGATCATCTCCGCGTACGCGATCCGGGCCAACTTCGCCTTCATCTACGTCCGCGGCGAGGTGCTGCACGTGGTCCGGCGGCTGCAGCAGGCGGTGCGCGAGGCGTACTCGGCCGGCTACGCGGGCCACAACATCCTGGGCACCGGCTACGACCTGGAGATCATCGTGCACGCCGGCGCGGGGGCGTACATCTGCGGGGAGGAGACCGCGCTGCTGGACTCCCTGGAGGGGCGTCGAGGGCAGCCGCGGCTGCGGCCCCCGTTCCCGGCGATCGCCGGCCTGTACGCCAGCCCGACCGTGATCAACAACGTCGAGTCCATCGCTTCGGTGCCGTCGATCATCACGAACGGGCCCGACTGGTTCTCGCTGATGGGCACCGAGAAGTCGCACGGCATGACGATCTACTCATTGTCCGGGCATGTGGCCAACCCGGGACAGTTCGAGGCGCCGCTGGGCATCACGCTGCGCCAGCTGCTCGACCTGGCCGGCGGCATGCGCGAGGGACACCGGCTCAAGTTCTGGACGCCCGGCGGCTCGTCGACGCCGATGCTGACCGCGGAGCACCTGGACATCCCGCTGGACTACGAGGGCGTGGCGAGTGTGAAGTCGATGCTCGGCACCAAGGCGCTGCAGTGCTTCGACGAGACCACCTCGGTGGTACGGGTGGTGCTGCGCTGGACCGAGTTCTACAAGCACGAGTCGTGCGGTAAGTGCACGCCGTGTCGGGAGGGCACCTGGTGGCTGGTGCAGATCCTGAAGCGGATGGAAGCCGGCCGCGGCGAGGAGGGCGACATCGAGAAGCTTCTCGACCTGTGCGAGAACATCCTCGGCCGGTCGTTCTGCGCGCTCGGCGACGGCGCCACCTCGCCGATCACTTCGGCGATCGCCTTCTTCCGGGACGAGTTCGAGCAGGCGATGCACACGCCGGCCTGGGAGCTGTTCCCCTACGAGCGCACTACCGTCTTCGTCCGAGAACCCATTGGGGCGACCTCATGACCGAGTTGTCAGCGTGCACCGTCGCCATAGCGACGACCCACGCTGACAAGTCGAAGGGTGGAGTGCGATGACGGTGGCGGCGAGTCGTGACGCAGGCGTAGTCAAGAGGGAAGACCTGGTGACGTGCACGATCGATGACGTCGAGGTGTCAGTGCCCAAGGGCACTCTGGTCATCCGGGCGGCGGAGCTGATCGGGGTGGACATCCCGCGTTTCTGCGACCACCCGCTGCTCGACCCGGTCGGTGCCTGTCGGCAGTGCCTGGTCGAGGTGCCCGACGCCGGCAACGGCCGGCCGATTCCCAAGCCGCAGGCCTCCTGCACGCTCGAGGTCGCAGCCGGGATGAAGGTCAAGACCCAGCTCACCTCGCCGGTCGCCGAGAAGGCACAGCACGGGAACCTGGAGTTCCTGCTGATCAACCACCCACTGGACTGCCCGATCTGCGACAAGGGCGGGGAGTGCCCGTTGCAGAACCAGGCGCTCAGCCACGGGTACGCCGAAACCCGGTTCACCGACCTCAAGCGGACCTTCCCGAAGCCGATCGCCATCTCGGCCAACGTCTTGCTGGACCGCGAGCGCTGCGTGCTCTGTGCCCGGTGCACCCGGTTCTCCGAGCAGGTCGCCGGCGACCCGTTCATCGCGCTGGTCGAGCGCGGCGCGCTGCAGCAGGTCGGCATCTATGAGAAGGAGCCGTTCGAGTCGTACTTCTCCGGCAACACGATCCAGATCTGCCCGGTTGGTGCGCTGACCAGCGCGGCGTACCGGTTCCGCTCCCGACCGTTCGACCTGGTCAGCACGCCGTCCATCGCCGAGCACGACGCGTGCGGGTCGGCGATCCGGGTCGACCACCGCCGCGGCGTCGTGATGCGCCGGCTGGCCGGCGACGATCCCGAGGTCAACGAGGAGTGGATCACCGACAAGGACCGGTTCGCCTTCGCGTACGGGCGCTCCGACGACCGGCTGCGGCACCCGCTGGTCCGCGAGGGGGGTGTGCTCCGACCGGCATCCTGGCCCGAGGCCATCGATGCCGCTGTGCAGGGGCTCAAGGCGGCCGGCTCCGCCGCGGGCGTGCTGACCGGCGGCCGGCTGACATTGGAGGATGCGTACGCGTACTCCAAGTTCGCCCGCGCCGTGCTGCGCACCAACAACATCGACTTCCGGGCCCGCCCGCACTCCGACGAGGAGGCGGACTTCCTCGGTTACGTCGTTGCCGGTACCGGTCTGGGAGTGACGTTCGCTGATCTGGAGAACTCCAGTTCGGTGCTGCTGGTGTGCTTCGAACCGGAGGAGGAGGCCGGCGCGATCTTCCTGCGGCTGCGCAAGGCCATGCTCAAGCGCGGACTGATCTCGTGGACCTTGGCGCCCTTCTTGAGCAACGGTGCCCGCAAGCTGGGTGCCCAGTTGATCGCCGCGCTGCCCGGCGCGGAGGCGGAGAAGCTGGACAAGCTCCCGCGCGATGTGGAGCTGGACGAGAACTCGATCATCCTGGTGGGCGAGCGGGCGGCCGCGCTCTCCGGAACGCTCAGCGCCGTCCATCGGTTGTCGACCAGGACCGGAGCCCGGATCGCCTGGGTGCCCCGGCGGGCGGGCGATCGCGGAGCGGTGGAGGCCGGCTGCCTGCCGAACCTGTTGCCCGGCGGGCGTCCGCTGGCCGACGCGGCGGCGCGGGTGGACACCCAGACGACGTGGGGGATCGGTTCCCTGCCGGCGCTGGAGGGCCGGGACGGCGACGAGATGTTGATCTCGGCGGCCGACGACGAACTGGCCGCTCTGGTCGTGGCGGGGATTGATCCCGGGGACTTCGGTGACCCGGAGGCGGTGCTCGAGGGACTGGAGTCGGTGAACTTCGTGATCAGCCTGGAGACGCGAGCTTCCCTGGTCACCGAGCGTGCGAACGTCGTGTTCCCCGTCTCGTTGATCCACGAGCGGGCCGGCACCTTCGTGAACTGGGAGGGCCGGCACCGCAGCTTCGACGTGGTGATCCCGCAACCCCATGGCATGTCCGATCTACGCGTGCTGGCCGCACTGGCCGACGGGTTGGACAGCGACCTCGGCTTTCGGACCGCCGCGCAGGCACGCGCCGAGCTGCTCGAGCTCGGCGCCTGGGACGGGGAACGGAGCGAGGCGCCGGACTACTCGGCCCTGCTGGCGGCCGAGGTCGAGCCGGCAGCCGACGGAGGCCCGATCGAGGTCGTGCTCGCGACTTGGCGGATGGCTCTCGACCACAGTCGGGCGCTGGACGGTGAGCCCAATCTCCAGGCCACCGCGCCCGAGCCGGTGGCGCGGGTCAGCCCGGCGACGGCCGTCGCGGCCGGCCTGGCGGACTATGTGGAGGTCGCAAACGACCGGGGGGCGCTGACGTTGCCGGTGGTGATCGAGGAGGACATGGCCGACGGCGTGGTCTGGGTACCGGGCCGGGCCTGGGGCATCGAGGTGCCGTGGCATCTGGCCGCGGGAGCTGGGGATGTGGTGCGCATCAGCTCCGTTGAGTCTCTTCCGGTGGCCGCGGAAGCAGAGGAGGTGACCGCGTGAGTCCGCTCGATCTCGAGGTCTTCTTCAACGACGTCTGGTGGGTCGTGGTGCTCAAGGCCCTCTTCGCGTTCGTGGTTCTGCTGGTGCTGACCTTGTTCACCATCTGGTACGAGCGCCGCGTGGTGGCCTTCATGCAGCATCGACAAGGGCCGAACATGAACGGTCCGTTCGGGCTCCTCCAGTCCCTCGCCGACGGCATGAAACTGATGTTCAAGGAGGACTTCACCCCGACCGCGGCGGACAAGCTGGTGTTCATGCTGGCGCCGTTCGTGGTGGCGATCCCGGCGATCACCGCGTTCGCCGTGATCCCGATCGCCGGCGAGGTCCGGGTGCCGTTCACCGACATCACCACGCCGCTGCAGGTCACCGATCTGCCGGTGTCGGTGCTGTTCATCGTGGCCATCGCGTCGGTTGGCGTGTACGGGATCGTGCTGGCCGGCTGGTCGTCGGGATCGACGTACGCGCTGCTCGGGGCGTTGCGTTCCAGCGCTCAGGTGATCAGCTACGAGGTGGCGATGGGTCTGGCTCTGGTCGCGGTCTTCCTCTACGCGGGGTCGCTGTCGACCTCGGAGATCGTGGACGCCCAGGCCGAGTCGTCGACCGTCTTCGGGGTGCCGCTGTGGTTCGCCGTGCAGCTGTTCCCCTCGTTCGTGATCTACCTGATCTCCATGGTGGGGGAGACCAACCGGGCGCCCTTCGACCTGCCCGAGGCCGAGGGGGAGCTGGTGGGCGGCTTCCACACCGAGTACTCCTCGATGCGCTTCGCCATGTTCTTCATGGCCGAGTACATGAACATGATCACGGTCTCCGCCCTGGCCGTCACGCTCTTCCTCGGCGGCTACTACGCGCCGCTGCCGTTCAACCTGATTCCGGGGGCGAACGACGGCTACTGGGGCGTGGTCTGGTTCCTGCTCAAGGTGCTCGTTCTGCTGTTCATCTTCGTCTGGCTGCGGGGCACCCTGCCGCGACTGCGCTACGACCAGTTCATGCGGTTCGGCTGGCGCTGGCTGATCCCGCTGTCGCTGGTGTGGACGATCATGATCGCGGTGCTCCGAGTGGGCCAGCGCGAGAACTGGTTCAGCGGCACGGGCTTCTGGGTCGGTGCGGTCATCGCCTTCGTCGCCCTCCTGGCACTGACCTTCTTCGGCGGCAAAGAGGAGCCGAAAGTGGCTGCGGAGTCATCGCTGGAAGAGTTCGATGCCTTTGCCGGCGGATATCCGGTGCCACCGAGAGGTGACCAGGTGCTGCCGGAGTTCGCTACGGTCGTGGCCGGTGAGGACGAATGGCCGTCGGAGGAGAAGGGCAATGCCACCCCTTCGCCAGGTTCAGGACAACGCCGTCGACAAGCTCAGGGCACATCGCCTGACTCGACGAGTGGAGAGGGCTGATGGGCTTCTTTGACCCGGTAGCGGGGTTCGGGGTCACCTTTCGGACCATGTTCCGCAAGACCTTCACCATCGACTACCCCAACGCGCCACGGGAGACTGCGCCGCGGTTCCACGGTCGGCACCAGCTGAACCGCTGGCCCGATGGTCTGGAGAAGTGCGTGGGCTGCGAGCTTTGTGCGTGGGCCTGCCCCGCGGATGCGATCTATGTCGAGGGCGCGCAGAACACCGAGGAGGAGCGCTTCTCGCCGGGCGAGCGCTACGGGCGGGTGTATCAGATCAACTACCTGCGCTGCATCCTCTGCGGCCTCTGCATCGAGGCCTGTCCCACCCGGGCGCTGACCATGACGAACGAGTTCGAGCTGGCGGACGACAGCCGGGGCAGCTTGATCTATGAGAAGGACCGGTTGCTGGCGCCGCTGCTGCCCGGCATGACGGCCCCGCCGCATGCGCGCCAGCTCGGGGACGACGAGCAGGCGTACTTCCTCGGCCTGCCCGAGATGGGCAGACCGGACGACCGGGCCGGTGATCTCTCCGACGTGGAGCCGCCGGCGTACAACGTCGGCTGGCCGGCCAAGCGGGAGCAGATCCACAAGCAGGCGAAGAAACAGGAGAAGCAGGCTCGCAAGGCGCAGAAGAGAGCAAGGCTCAGCTCATGACCGTGGTGCCATTGGCGCTCGGCGCGCAGATCGCCTTCTGGATGCTCGCGCCGGTCATGATCCTGGGCGCGATCGGCATGATCGCGGCGCGCAAGCCGGTGCACTCTGCACTCTGCCTGGCCGCGGTGATGATCTCTCTGGCGGTGCAGTACGCGGCCCAGGAGGCGCCGTTCCTGTTCGCCGTCCAGATCATCGTCTACACCGGCGCGATCTTGATGTTGTTCCTGTTCGTGCTGATGCTCGTCGGGGTGGATACGGCCGACTCGATGGTGGAGACGATCAAGGGCCAGCGACCGCTCGCCGTCCTGGCCGGCATCGGGTTCGGCTCGCTGCTGGTGTTCGCCGTGGGCAACGCGCTGATTGCGGACCCGATCGGGCTCGATTTCGCCAACCGGGAACAGGGCGGGAACACCCAGGGCATCGCCGCGCTGGTCTTCAACCGCTTCGTGTTCGCCTTCGAGGCCACCTCGGCGCTCCTGATCACCGCGGCCGTCGGAGCCATGGTGCTGGCCCACCGTGAGCGGCTGGTGAATCGGAAGACGCAGGCCGACCTCGCGACGATGAGGATGCGCCGGTACGCCGAGACCGGTCAGCATCCCGGCCCGCTGCCTACTCCCGGTGTCTTCGCCCGGCACAACGCCGTGGACACCCCGGCCCTGCTGCCCGACGGAACCGCCTCGGAGAAATCGGTCTCGCCGACCCTGCGGGCCCGCGGCACGATCCTGGACGCCGGCGATCTGGTCAAGCCGATCGACCAGACCGTGCAGGCGGTCACGCCATCTCCCGAGGAGGAGTCAACGTGACTCGCGAGCGTCGGGTAGGTCGCGCGGGGGTTCGCTCTGGACGACGAGCGCGACGACGCCCTGGCGAACCGCTTGTCACGCCGGCCATCCGATGCGTCGTCGCGCGAGGAGGAAGAGCGAAGCTCGGGAGCGCGACCGGGCGCGAGCGAGAGGCCGAACAAGCGTGAATCCTGATTACTACATCGTGCTGTCGGCGATCCTGTTCACCATCGGAGCGGTCGGCTTCATGGTGCGCCGCAACGCCATCGTGGCCTTCATGTGCGTCGAGCTGATGCTGAACGCCTCGAACCTCGCTCTGGTCACCTACTCCCGCCAGTACGGCGAGCTGGACGGCCAGGTCGCCGCCTTCTTCGTGATGGTCGTTGCCGCTGCCGAGGTCGTGGTCGGGCTGGCGATCATCGTCACCATCTTCCGGACCCGGCGCTCCGCCTCGGTCGACGACGCCAACCTGCTGAAGTTCTGAAGGAACTGCGGATGCTGCTCGAAGTCGTGACTCCGGTGCCCGCCACCGGGTTCTTCACTCTGGCCTGGCTGCTGATCGTCATTCCGCTGGTCAGCGCCGGCGTACTGCTGCTCGTCGGCAAGGCTGCTGACTCCTGGGGGCACTACCTCGGGGCCGCCGCCCCGCTCGCCTCGTTCGTGCTCGGCGTCGTCTACTTCGCCCAGCTGCTCGGTGCGGAGGAGGCACAGCGCGCGGTCTCCGTGCCGCTGTACGACTGGATCTCCATCGGGCAGTGGAACATCGAGGCCGGCCTGCTGATCGACCAGCTATCCATATTGTTCGTGCTCCTGATCACTGGCGTCGGGGGTGTGATCCACGTCTACTCGATCGGCTACATGGCCCATGACGAGCGGCGTCGGCGCTTCTTCGCCTTCCTCAACCTGTTCGTCGCGGCCATGTTGCTGCTCGTGCTGGCCGACAACTACCTGGTGCTGTTCGTCGGCTGGGAGGGCGTCGGCCTGGCCTCCTATCTGCTGATCGGGTTCTGGCAGCACAAGCCGACCGCGGCCACCGCGGCCAAGAAGGCCTTCGTGGTCAACCGGGTCGGCGACATGGGCATGAGCCTCGCGATCATGCTGATGCTGTGGGCCTTCGGCTCGTCGGCGTTCGTCGACGTCAACGAAGGCATGGCGTCGGCCGGTCCCACGGTCGCGCTGCTGCTCGGGTTGCTCCTGCTGTTCGGCGCCTGTGGCAAGTCGGCCCAGGTGCCACTGCAGTCCTGGCTGCTGGACGCCATGGAGGGCCCGACGCCGGTCTCGGCGCTGATCCACGCGGCGACCATGGTGACCGCGGGCGTCTACCTGATCGTGCGCAGCAACGCGATCTTCGTCCAGTCGGAAGCGGCCAGCACCGCGGTGGTGATCGTCGGCACCGTGACGCTGCTGTTCGGGGCCTGGATCGGCTGCGCCAAGGACGACATCAAGAAGGCGCTGGCCGGTTCCACCATGTCGCAGATCGGCTACATGATGCTGGCCGCGGGCATCGGCCCGGCGGCGTACGCGTACGCGATCTTCCATCTGCTGACCCATGGCTTCTTCAAGGCCAACCTGTTCCTCGGAGCCGGCTCGGTGATGCATGCGATGAACGACGACGTGGACATGCGCCACTACGGGGGTCTGGCCCGGATCCTGCCGATCACCTTCGCCACGTTCTCGGTGGGCTACCTCGCGATCATCGGCTTCCCGTTCTTCGCCGGCTTCTACTCCAAGGACCACATCATCGAGGCGGCGTTCGAGTACAACCTGACCATCGGGCTGCTCGCGCTGCTGGGGGCCGGGGTCACCGCGTTCTACATGACCCGAATGATGCTGATGACCTTCCTCGGCTCGCGGCGCTGGCGCGACAACGTGCATCCACACGAGTCCCCGCTGGTGATGACTGTTCCGCTGATCATCCTCGGTGCGGCGTCGGTGTTCGGCGGCCTGGTGCTGAACAACTGGATCTCGGGTTGGCTCGACCCCGCGGTCGGTGGCGAACACGCCGAAGCGGCCGGGCTCCTGCACTTCTCCGCGGCCGGCGTCGGCACCTTGGCGGTGGTGGCTGTAGGCGTGGCGATCAGTGTCTGGCAGTTCGGGCCATGGCGGGAGATCCCGGCAACCCAGCCGGCCAGCAACTCACCCTTCGTGCTCGCGGGGCGGAACGACCTGTACGGCGACGCGTTCAACGAGGCGGTGTTCATGCGGCCGGGGATCCGGTTGACCGACGGCCTGGTGCGGTTGGAGGACGGCGCGATCGACGGGACCGTCAACGGAACCGCGGCCACGATCGGCGGGCTGTCCGCGCGACTGCGCCGGGTGCAGAACGGGTTCGTCCGCACCTATGCGCTGACCATGACGGTCGGCGCGGCGATCGTCGGCATCGTGATCATTCTCGGTCGGCTGGGCTGAGGGGGATGTCGTGAACCTGCCCTGGCTGACCATCCTCGCCCTGCTGCCGGCGATCGGTGCCGTCGTCGTGGTGATCGCCGGCCCTCGGCTGGCGCGCGAGATCGCCCTGGCTGCCTCGCTGCTCACCACCCTCGTGGCAACTCTGGTGGCGTTGCGATTCTCGCCCAGTGGCGGCATGCAGCTGGTCGAGCAGGTGCCCTGGATCCGACCGCTCGGTGCGTACTACGCCCTAGGCCTGGACGGCATCGGGCTCACGCTCGTGATCTTGGTCGTGATCGTCACGCCGGTGGTGATTCTCGCCTCCTGGCGGGACTTCGACGACGACTTGCGCCCTGAGCCCGTCGAAGGCGCTGGCCTGAGCCCATCGAAGGGGCCCGCCCAGGGCGCCCTTCGACAAGCTCAGGGAGCGTTGCCGGCGAAGTACGACGCCCGGGTGTTCTTCGCCTTGATCCTGGCGGTCGAGTCCTGCGCGCTCTACCTGTTCCTGGCCACCGACGTGTTCCTGTTCTATGTCTTCTTCGAAGTCATCCTGATCCCGATGTACTTCCTGATCGGCGGGTTCGGGCCGGGGCCGCGCCGGACGTACGCGGCAGCCAAGTTCTTGATCTTCGGGTTGCTCGGTGGCTTCGTCATGCTGGCCTCGGTGGTCGGGCTGTATGTGTTGTCGGCCGACGCGGGCGAGGCCAGCTACCTGCTGAGCACCCTGAGCGAGCTGGAGATCGGCACCGCCACCGAGCGCTGGCTCTTCGTGGGTTTCATGTTCGCGTTCGCGATCAAGGCGCCGCTGGTGCCGCTGCACACCTGGCTGCCCGACGCGGCGGAGGAGTCCAGCCCGGGCGGCGCCACCATGATGGTCGGGGTCATGGACAAGATCGGCACCTTCGGCATGATCAGGTTCTGCCTGGAGCTGTTCCCCGAGGCGAGCCTCTGGGCCACTCCGGTGGTCATCGTGCTGGCCGTGATCTCGATCTTGTACGGCGCGATCCTGGCAATCGGGACCCGGGACCTGATGCGGTTCATCGCCTACACCTCGATCAGCCACTTCGGCTTCATCGTGCTGGGCATCTTCGTGTTCACCAGCCAGAGCCTGGTCGGCTCGACGCTGTACATGCTGAACCACGGCCTGTCCACGGCGGCGCTGTTCGTGATGGCGGGTTACCTGATCAAGCGCCGCGGCTCCCGCGACATCAACGCGTACGGCGGGGTGCAGACCGTCGCGCCGGTGCTGGCCGGGTTGCTGCTGTTCGCCGGCCTCTCGACGCTCTCCCTGCCGGGACTGTCCAGCTTCGTCTCGGAGTTCATGGTGCTGGCGGGCACCTTCAGTCGCTATCCGGCGTACGCCGCGGTTTCCACCTTGGCCGTCGTGCTGGCCGCGCTCTACATCTTGATCATGTACCAGCGGACCATGACCGGCCCGGTGACGCCGGATGTCCGGGAGACGATCACTTCCGACCTGGACGGCCGGGAGCGCCTGGCCATGGTGCCGCTGGTGTTCCTGATCGTGTTGCTCGGGCTGTTCCCGAAGCCGATGCTGGATGTGATCGAACCCACGATCCAGACCAGCATGACCGAGATCGGGGTGAGTGACCCCGAGCCCCGGGTGACCGCGGAGGGGGGTCGATGAGCACCGAGCGTCGGGTAGCGAGGGACCGGGTCCCGCCTGGACGACCAAGCGAGGCGCCGCCGTCTGTAGTGACTGGTTTCTCTACTAGGTGCCGAGCGCGTGGAGGAAGGCGGGATCCGAAAGTTCCGAGCGGGCGCGAGGTGCAGACATGATGATCATGCTCGCCGTTCCGTTGGACATCGAGGCCCCGGTGATCGAGTACGGGCTGCTGATGCCGATATTCGTGATCTTCATCGGCGCCTGCCTGGGCGTCCTCGTCGAGGCGCTGGTGCCGCGTGACCTGCGGCGTACCGTCCAGCTCTTCCTGACCTTCCTCTCGATCGCCGCCGCGTTCGTGGCGACGGTGATCAACTGGGCGAGTGGTGACCAGGCGATCGCGGCGGTGAACTCCCTGGCGATCGACGGACCGACCTACTTCATGTGGACGCTGCTGCTCGTCTTCGGCGCGGTGTCGATCCTGCTGTTCGCCGAGCGGTCCATCGAGAACGCGAGCCCGTTCGCCGCCCAAGCTGCGGCCGTGCCGGGTACGCCGGCCGAGCGGGAGGCGATCGAGCTCAAGGCCGAACACACCGAGGTCTTCCCGCTCGCGCTGTTCGCGCTGTCCGGGATGATGCTGTTCCCGGCGTCGAACGACCTGCTCACCATGTTCGTGGCGCTCGAGATCTTGTCGCTGCCGCTGTACCTGCTCTGCGGACTGGCTCGGCGGCGCCGGTTGCTGTCGCAGGAGTCGGCCCTGAAGTACTTCCTGCTCGGCGCGCTGTCCTCGGCGTTCTTCCTCTACGGGGCGGCGCTGCTGTACGGCTACGCCGGGTCGTTCACCCTCTCCGACATCGACGACGCCCTGCGCGCCAACAACCAGGCGCCCGGCCTGCTGCTGGCGGGCATGGCGCTGATCGGGGTCGGGACTGCTGTTCAAGTTCGGCGCGGTGCCCTTCCACTCCTGGACTCCCGATGTCTACGCCGGCGCGCCGACCGCGGTCACCGGCTTCATGGCCGCCTGCACCAAGATCGCGGCGATCGGCGCCCTGATGCGGGTCTTCTACGTCGGCCTCGGCGGCGACCGGTGGGACTGGCAGCCGCTGATGGCGATCATCGCGGTGGCCACGATGGCGGTCGGGTCGGTGCTGGCGATCACCCAGACCGACGTGAAGCGGATGCTCGCGTACTCCTCGATCGCGCACGCCGGCTTCATCATGACCGCCTTCGTCGGTGCGTCGCAGGAGGTGACCGGCAGCAAGCCGGGGTCGCTGACCAGCATCTCGTCGGTGATGTTCTACCTGGTGGCGTACGGGGCGGCGACCATCGGCGCCTTCGCGCTGGTCACCATGGTCAGGGACCCCAGTGGCGAGGCCACCCTGCTGAGCAGCTGGGTGGGGCTGGGCCGCCGGTCGCCGCTGGCCGCGGTGATCTTCTCGATCTTCATGCTGAGCTTCGCGGGAATCCCGCTGACCAGCGGGTTCATCGGGAAGTGGGCGGTGTTCGCGGCGGCGTGGAGCGGGGGCGTCGAGTGGCTGGTCGTGGTCGCCGTGGTGATCAGTGTGGTGGCCGCGTTCTTCTACATCCGCGTGATCGTCCTGATGTTCTTCACCGACCCGACCGAGCATCGGACCGAGGTGGTCCGGCCAGGCTGGACGACCCTGGCCGTGGTGGGAGCGGGGGCCGTCGCGACCATCGTGTTCGGAGTGTTCCCGGAGCCGATCCTTGACCTGGCGCAGCAGGCTGGTGAGTTCCTTCGCTAGGCGTGCGGGTGGTGCCACCTCGTGGAAGGGAACCGGGTTGTCCCGACCGGTAACGGCTAGGTTGTGGGCGTGATTGTCCCCGACGACTCGATGCCGGAGGTGCGCGAGCACCTGGCGGCGATCGAGGCGGCTCTGCTCAAGGCGGCCGAGGCGGACAGCGTGATGGTGACGGAGGCGGCCCAGCACATCATCACCGCCGGCGGCAAGCGGTTCCGGCCGTTGCTGGTGATCCTCGGGTCGTTGATCGGGCCGCGCGCCGCCGCCGACGACGTGACCAGGGCAGCGGTCGTCGTCGAGCTGACCCACGTCGGCAGCCTCTACCACGACGACGTGATGGACGAGGCCGGCCTGCGCCGCGGCTCGGAGAGTGCCAACCGGCGCTGGGGCAACACGGTGGCCATCCTGGTCGGCGACTTCTTGTTCTCGCGGGCGTCGGACGTTGTCGCCGAGCTCGGGCCGGAGTACGTCAAGCTGCAGGCGCGTACGTTCTCACGGCTGGTGCAGGGCCAGATCGCCGAAACCGTCGGACCGGTCGACGGGCAGGACCCGTTGGACCACTACCTGCAGGTGGTCGCCGACAAGACCGGGTCCTTGATCGCCACGTCGGCGCTGTTCGGCTCCAAGCTGTCCGGCGCTTCGCCCGAGGTGCAGCAGGCGATGGCGGCCTTCGGCGAGCAGATCGGGATCGTGTTCCAGCTCAGCGACGACATCATCGACATCACCAGCGACGTGGCCGGCAAGACCCCCGGCACCGATCTTCGGGAGGGGATCGCCACTCTGCCCACCCTGCTGGCCCGCCGGTCCACCGACGCATCCGACGCCCGCCTGCTGGAGCTGCTCGACTCGGACCTGCATGATGACGCCGCCCTCGCCGAGGTGCTCGACCTGCTGCGCCGCCACCCGAGCATCGAACAGGCCCGCTCGGAGGTCCGCCGGCGCGCCGAGTACGCCCGTGCCCTCCTCGACCCGCTCCCCGCCGGCCCGGCCCGGGACGCCCTCGCCGACCTCTGCACGACCGTCTTCACCCGCTCGTCCTGACCCCCGTCGCCCCCTGCCGGTTTCGAACGCTGCGTTCGTTCCTCGCGCTGGACGCCCGTTACTTCCGGCGTACAGCGCGAAGAAGGTGGGTGCAGTGCGGAAGCTCGACTCAGCTTGCTGCTCGGTCGGGCACGGTCACGTAGAGCCGCTTGCTGTCAACCAATGCCATCCGCAGCTCGTCCATGGTCCGACGCGCACGGTTCGGCATCACGTCCGACCAAACGAATCGCGACATGCCACGTCCTCCCGCTCTCATTCGGTCCTCGCGGCGCTTCTCGCGGACCACGCAATCGGCGGCGGTCTCCCCGGGCCGGCGGTACTTCTCGTACTTGGCCTTGCCATCGAACTCACCGAGGTGGCGACATTCCTTCCAGTAGAAATCGGCAATTCCGATGAGCTCCCCGTGCTGGTCGAACACGTGGAACTGCTGCTCTGGTTGAGGAATCTTGAAGCGAAAGAACTGAACGCGGGTCACGGATTCGCCGGGCGAATCGGACAGCGGGCTGGCCAGGCTCATCGCCAGTCGTCCTCGCGCGGATCCGGGAAAGCGGACGAACTTGCGCGCGATCTCATCCAGTCGCTGCGACAGGTCGGGATCTTGACGAAGAGCAGAGTCGGCTGTCACCACGCCGCTTTCCAGGCTGGTCCTGCAGGCGACCTCCCAGAGCGCGCGGGCCGGGTTGACGGTGAGCAGCCCATCGACCTCGGTGAGATCGGGCTCGATGTCCTGCCGGACGATGTGATGACTCGTGCCAGCTCGATGACGCGACGAGCCACGGTCGAGCCGGACCAGATGAGGCCGATCGAGGTTGGGGCCGTAGATCGCGAAACCGTGCAGTGCGGCGGCTGAGATTCCGGTCAGCGCGACGCGACCCTGCTGCGCGGCGACCGCGGCGCGCGCCGACAGGAGATGGCGGCCGGCGTCATCGGCGGCGTGGAAGACGTCGGCGCCGACGTACATTCCCTGACGCAGGCGGACCAGAAGGCCTTCGCGTACTGCATTGGCCAGCGTTCGGTCGGTCTCGCCGCTGTCCAGTGCTTGAGCGCGGCTGAAGACGACGCCATTGAAGGGGTAATTCCTCCCGAGATTCGATGTCATGCGAGCACTCTGAAGTGTTGTCAAGCCCCCATCGAGAGCCCATCGAGAAGTTGTGGATAACTTCTTCAGACTGCACGCCGGATCTTCACGCTGTACGCCGGAAGTAACCGGCGCTCAGCGCGAGAAACGGACGCAGCGTCCGATTCTGACCGGGGCGGCGACGAGAGGGGGTCAGGGGCGGGGGAGATGAGGAGGTCGGGGGAGATGAGAAGATCGGCATGTTCCCACGGGCGTTGGGAAGTGGTGTAGGCGTTCTCCTCCGTCATCCAGCTGGCGTAGTCGGCGGGGGTCATCTCTCCGGCGGCGAGGCGGATCTGATCGCGGGCGAGGCGAGTGGGTTCGTCGGTCTCGACCCAGATGATCATGGCGTACGCGGACCGCAGCGAGGGCTGGCTGGCCCCGACGCCCTCGATGAGGAGGTATTCGAGGTTGCCCGGCAGGGTGATCGAGCCCGGACGCGAGCGGGCGACCCACTGCGGCGGCCGAAAGTCCAGCGGAGCCTCGGATCGAACGACCGGCAGCACAGAGGTGAGGAGCAGCTCGTCCCACGCGAAGACTCCCTGATGCCAGGCCAGATCGTCGGTGTGCAGCACGGCTGCAGCGGGCAACGCGGCGGCGAGCCGGCCTGCCAGCGTGGTCTTGCCGCTGGAGCTGTGGCCGTCGACGGCGATGATCATCGGCAGCGGTCCGTCCGCGCGCGCGATGATCAGCGCGGCCAGCTCCTCGATCGAGGCCGGCTCGCCGTCGGCGATCACCAGATCTTGACCCGCTGGTCCTCGTCCAGCCAGAGCGCGTCCGTGTCGGTCACGTCGAACGCGGCGTAGAACTCCGGCACGTTCCGCACGATCTGGTTGCACCGGAACTCGGCCGGCGAGTGCGGGTCGGTCGCCAGCCGCTGCAGCAGCATCTCGGTCCGGACCTTGGCCTGCCAGACCGCACCCCAGCTGAGGAACAGCCGCTGCTCCGGCGTGTAGCCGTCGATCTCTTCCGGGCTGGTCCCGTTCCGGGACAACGCGTACGCCTTGTAGGCGATCGAAAGCCCACCAAGATCACCGATGTTCTCTCCGATGGTGAGCTTGCCGTTGACCCGATGCCCGGGTGTCTGCTTCGGCTCCAGGGCGTCGAACTGCTCGACCAGCGCCGCGGTCCGCTGCTCGAACGCCTCCCGGTCCTTCTCGGTCCACCAGTCCCGCAGCGCCCCGTCACCGTCGCAGGTCGAGCCTTGGTCGTCGAAGCCGTGACCGATCTCGTGGCCGATCACCGCACCGATCCCGCCGTAGTTGACCGCGTCGTCAGCGTGCTCGTTGAAGAACGGCGGCTGCAGGATCGCCGCCGGGAACACGATCTCGTTCTTCAGCGGGTGGTAGTAGGCGTTGACCGTCTGCGGAGTCATCAGCCACTCTTCGCGGTCGATCGGCTGGCCGATCTTGGCGATCGAGCGGTCCAGCTCGAAGCTGGCCACCCGCATCACGTTTCCGACCAGGTCGTCGCCGGAGATCTCCAGCTTGCTGTAATCCCGCCACTTCGTCGGATAACCGATGTGCGGACGGAACTTGCCCAGCTTGTCCAGCGCCTGTTCCTTGGTCTCCTCGGTCATCCAGTCCAGGTCGATGATGGAGCGCCGGTAGGCCTCGATCAGGTTGGCCACCAAGATGTCCATCCGCTCCTTGGCGACTGCTGAGAAGTGCCGCTGGACGTAGACCCGGCCGACCGCCTCGCCGAGCGACCCCTCGACCAGTGACACGCCGCGCTTCCAGCGCTCGCGCAGCTCCGGCGTACCGGACAGCACGGTGCCGTAGAACCGGAAGTTCTCGTCAACGAACGCATTCGACAGGTACGGCGACAACGAGTTGACCACCCGCCACTTGGCCCAGGCCAGCCAAGCCGACAGCCGATCCTCGCTGAGCAGCGCTGAGACCTCGACGAAGAACGAGGGCTGCATCGCCACCAGCTCGCTCATCGCGGATTCGTCGATCCCGGCTCCGTCGAGGAACTCTCGCCAATGCAGCGCAGGCGCGGACGTCACGAAGTCGTCGAGCCCCATCAGGTTGTACATCTGGCGCAGATCCCGGCAGCGAACCTTGTCCCAGTGGGTGGCCGCGATCTCGGTCTCGAGCGCGAAGATGCGCTGAGCCTGGGTGGCGGCCTCCCCGATTCCGGCCAGCTCGAGGGAGGTGCGGAGATGGGTCTGGTACGCCTCGCGGATCGCGGCGTGATCGTCCAGCCGGTAGTACGCCTCGTCCGGTAGGCCGATGCCGCCCTGGCCGGCGAACATCACGTAACGGTTCGGGTCACCGGGATCGGACTCGGTGTCCACGCCGACCAGGCCGCCGACCCCGCTGCGGGCAAACCGGCCGAGCAGCCGAGCGAGCTGCGGAACCGACGTCACGGCGTCGATCGCGGCGAACAGGGGTGACAGTGGTGCCGCGCCCAGCGCCTCGACGGCGTCGGCGTCCATGAAGCTGGCGTACAGGGCGGCAATCTTGGTCTCGTCCGAGTCTCCGGAACCGGCCTCGATCGTGGTGATGATGTCGCGGACCGCCTCTTCGGCGCGGTCCCGGAGGTTCATGAACGCGCCGGCCAGCGGCTTGTCCGCCGGGATCACCGCATTGGCCAGCCATGTTCCGTTGACATGCCGAAACAGGTCGTCCTGCACGCGTACGCCATGGTCGAAGGCGGTGAAGTCGAGTGCGGGGGCTGCGTCGCCGGTCTGAGTCACCCGATCATGTTAGTCAGCCGTTCCGAGGGCTCAGAGCCAGCGAACCTTGACCGACTTTCCGGTCACCTTCCCGACGGCAACGGCCGTTCCGGTGACCGTTCCGGAGCAGGTGCCCGAGTTGCCGCTGAAGGTGCAGCTCCCGGACAGCTTGACCCGCAGCGGCACGCTGACCGACGCCTCGCCGTTGGCGTAACCGAACTTCGTCTTGTCGAACGGGTCGCCGCCGGTCTGGGTCCAGTTCACGCTGTTCTTGCGGTACTTGTGGGCCGGATTGGTCCAGCTGAACGGGCAGCCCTTGGGCCGCGCGTCGTTGGACCGCAGGCACTTCCGATAGCTCGACTTCGCCGCCGCCCGGATCGCTTTTTTGCCGCTCGTGCTCAGCCGGGCGTTCAGCGAGTAGACGTCGGCGTCGCTGCTGGGGCTCTTGATCAGCACCACGTTGTCCGACCCGTAGCTGACGAAAGGCAGACCGGTGGTGAAGGCGTACGAGCCCGGCAGCAGGTCGACGGTGTTGCCACTCACCTTGACGCCGTTGATCCGCATCGGCACCGCCGGATCCCGGCTCAGCCCCAGTTCGACGGTCTTGACCACCCGGGTCAGCTTCCAGACGTCGCCGACCTTGACCACCTCGAAGTTCTCGACCACGTCGGTGTCGCCGAACTTGTAGGTCGCTCGGACATCCGTGGCGTTGTCGTCGTCGACCGGCGTCACGTTGATGGTGGTCAGTGGCGCACGCTTCGCGGACTGGGCGAGCACCGCGCTGGTCAGGAACGGGCCAGGCGCGACGGGCTCGGCGGCGTAGGACAGGGCGCCGGTCACATCACCCGCCGCGAGGGCATTGAGGTAGCCGTTGACCGCGTCCGAGGCCTTCTCTGCGGGCGGTGCGCTGGTAGGCGGAGCGCTGCTGCTGGTGCTGGGAACCGAGCCGGTCGTACTCGCATTGGGCGACGGGACCGTAGTGACGGTCGGCTCGCCACGGACCAGGACCGCCGTCACCACGCCGATCAGGATCAGTGCCAGCGCGATGACGCCACCGATGATCAAGCCCCTGCCCTTACCCTTCTTCTCCGGAGGCGGCGCGGGAACCGGCTGGCCAGGCCCGTAGGGTCCGTAACTGCCAGGTCCGCCCGGTTCGTAGCCCGGCGGTTCTGGGCCGGCGTACGGACCGAAGCCGTATCCAGGTCCGCCCGGAGTCGGCTGGCTTGCCGGTGGCTGCTGTGGAAATCCGTAGGGCGGTGGGCCGGGCTGTGCTGGTGGCGGGCCCATCGGACTCGGAGTGCCCTGACCGTACGGTCCGGCCGGGTTCTGACCGTACGGTCCGGGCGGATTCTGCCCGTACGGCCCCGGCGGGCCGCCGGGACCCGGCCCTCCGCCCTCGCCGTAGGGCCCCTGCGGCGGGCCCCCGTAGGGATTGTTCGAGCTCATGTCGATCTCCTGCCCCGGCGTCGTGCGCAACTGATGAGGTGACTCTAGTCAGGACTGGGAACACTTTCGGCCGGAGCAAGCACTCGGCGTCGGCGAATCTGCTAGACGGGCTCGGCGACCGCCTCGGTCGGCGCCCGCCGGGACTGGCGGGCAGCGCGTACGCCATGAACGGTCAGAATCACCAGGGCGAGCCAGACGAGGCTGAAGCCGATCCAGCGGCCGATGGACATCGCCTCGCCGAAGTACAACACGCCGAGTAGGAACTGCAGCGTCGGAGCCACGTACTGCAGCAGGCCCAGGGTGCTCAACGGGAGGCGTGTGGTGGCCGCGGCGAAGAAGAGCAGCGGCACCACGGTGACCACGCCGGTGGCCATCAGAAGCAGGCTGTGCGGCAAGCCGAGATGTCCGAAGGTAAGTGTTCCGTTGGCCTGCAGGAAGATCAGGTAGCCGAGGCCGACAGGCGTCAGCAGCCCTGACTCGACCGCGAGGGTGTCGACCGCTCCGCCGTTGACCTTCTTCTTGATAAAGCCGTAGGTCGCGAAGGTGGTGGCCAGGGTCAGCGCGATCCAGGGCAGCCGCCCGTAGTCGATGGTCAGCACGATCACCGCCAGTGCGGCCAGGCCGACGCTCACCCACTGTGCCGGGGCCAGCCGTTCTCGGAGCACGACAACACCGAGAATGATCGACAGGATCGGGTTGATGTAGTAGCCGAGCGAGGTCTCGACCACTTGGCCGGAGTTGACCGCCCAGATGTAGGTGCCCCAGTTGACCGAGACGAGCGCCGCGGCCGTGCCCAGGAGCAGCAGGCTGCGCCGGTTGCCCACACGAGCCCACCAGCCCTTCGGAATCACGGTGACCAGCAGCAGCACACAGACGACCAGTGACCAGATCACCCGGTGGGCCAGGATCTCCAGCGCACTCGCCTGACTGACCAGCGGCCAGAACAGCGGCACCGCACCCCAGAGGCCGTACGCGGCAAGCCCGTAGACGATCCCGCGGCGGGTCCGGTCCGATGACACCGGCCGAGATTACCTGCCGAGTTGTCCGCGCTGCGGGTGCTAGAGCACCCGCAGCGCCTGACAGCTCGGTGTCTACTGCCGCGACATGGCGACCCGAAGCCGTTCCTCGGGGGCGATGAAATGGTCATGATCATCAGTACCGACGTCGAGCTGCACCCAGTTGATCTTGCCGGTGAACCGGCTGCCGTGTGCGGTGTAGTCGGTGGTGACCGTGGTGCCTGACTCGTAGCCGATGTCGGTCGTCTCATCGGCGGAGAAGATCATCGGCTGGGTGGCTCCGACTCGGCCGGTCCCGACCTGCCGGCCGTCGTAGTACAAGGCGACATCGCCACCCTTGGCCAGCCCTCCACCGTCGTAGGCGAACTCGGCTCGCACCTGATGGGTGCCGGTCGGGATCGGCTCGGCGGCCTCAGTAGCGAACTCGTGGATGCCGAGCACGTTGTAGACGAACTGCGCCGTGCCCTGCTTGGCGTAGACACACCAGCCGCCGAACCTGCCGCCTTGGGCGATGATCACCCTTCGACACCGTCGTCGGGGACCTCGACCTCGGCCGTGACCGAGAACGACCGGTTCTTGATGCTGACCACACTGTTTCCGACAACCGGCCCATCCCAGCAAAGAACCGCTGTGAGGTCCCGTGGATCAGCGTCGGTCGGCCCGCCATCGTCGAATCGAGTCTTTCCGCTGTGCGGTCGTCGATGGGCAGCGCGTTGTACTTGGTGGCCTCGATCAACCAGAGCCGCTGCAGCTTGGCCAGCATCTCGGGGTGCTCGGCGGCGATGTCGTGCGCCTGGCTGTAGTCGGTGCTGCCGTCGTACAGCTCCCAGAGGTCGTCATCGAACGCAGCGAGCTTTCCACCGACCATGACCCACGGTGTCCGGTGCTTGGTGACCGCGCTCCATCCCTTGTAGTAGATGCCGCGGTTGCCGAACATCTCGAAGTACTGCAGGTCGTGACGCTCGGCCTCGTCCGGTGCATTGAAACTGTAGAGCATGCTGGTGCCCTCGATGGGCGACTGCATGACGCCGTCCACCGAGGTGGGCTCGGGCAGTTCCGCGGCCTCGAGGACCGTCGGCGCCACGTCGATCACGTGGGTGAACTGCGAGCGCAGTCCGCCCTGCTCGGTGATCCCGTTGGGCCAGTGCACGATGGTGCCGTTGCGGGTGCCACCCCAGTGCGAGGCGACCTGCTTGGTCCACTGGAACGGGGTATCCATGGCGTGCGCCCAGCCGACGGAGTAGTGGCTGTGCGAGGTCGGCGAGCCGAACTCCGACACCTTGCTCAGCATGAACTCCGGCGTCTCCAGGGCGGCTCACCGGTGTACCGGTCGGCCCACTCCTTCGGCACATGATGCGGGGCGTGCGTCGGCACCCGGGCGAAGTAGACGAAGAACGGCTTGTCCGGCATCAACGCCTTCTGCTGACGCACCCAGCCGATGGCTCGGTCGGCCAGATCCTCGGTCAGGTGGTAGGCCTCTTCGGGGGTCGCCGGTGGTTCGACAGGCGTGGTGCCGTCGTACAGTGCGGGGTCCCACTGGTTGTTCTCCCCGCCGATGAAGCCGTAGAAGGTCTCGAACCCGCCCCCGCCGGTCGGCCAGGCATCGAACGGGCCCATCGGCGACGACTGCCAGACCGGCACTTCGTGACACTTGCCGAACTGGGCGGTCGAGTACCCGTTCAACTTCAGCGTCAGGGCCAGCGGGGCCTTCGTGTTCGGCCGTACCGAGCTGTTGCCCGGCGCCGATGTTGCGGTCTCGGTGATGCTGCCCATGCCGACCGAATGGTGGTTACGGCCGGTGAGCAGCGCCTGCCGGCTCGGTGCGCACAGGGCGGTGGTGTGGAAACGGTTGTAACGCAGGCCGCCTGCCGCGAGCCGATCGGCCGTCGGTGTACGGCAGGGCCCGCCGAATGTGATGGAGGCGGCGAACCCGACATCGTCGAGCAGGACGATGAGTACGTTCGGCGCATCGGGCGGCGGCAGTCGCGCCGGCAATCCGGTGATCGTCGGACAAGCATCCTTGACTACCGCCGTCAGCCGTTACCCCTCGCAACTTGTCACTCGTACCTGAGCTGAGGCATCACCAGAATGAGGTGAATGGGCCGCAGGCTGCTCAGTCGCGTCGCGGCGGATCAGGCGTCGGATCGGTTGGTACGATCGCCGACGTGCCGCCCGCGAAGTCTGAAGTGCCAGGAGCCCTTCCTTCTCGGCGAGTCTTCATCGGCCCCACCAATTCGGCAGGTCAGGGTTATGCGTGGGCGCGAGCTATCGCCAACCATTGTCCCGATGCGATGGCCGCAAATTTCACCTTCGCGCGCGAGCACGTTGATTTTCCGGCTGACTACCTCGTATCGGCAGAGCAATTCCGTCACGATACGCAATGGGCTGAGGAGTTTCGCCGCCACGTCCATTGCACCTTCACCCATGCGATTCTGGAATCCAATCGGCCGGTTTTCGGTGCCAGAGAAAGCGACGCTCGGGCCGATATTGTTGATCTGCAGCAGGCAGGGCTCAGCGTCGCATTGATGGCGCACGGCTCCGATGTTCGCATTCCGAGTGTCTTCACCGCGCAACAGCGCTGGTCGCCTTTCCCTGACCTGGATCCGGAGTATGTCGCTGCGCTGGAGACAAAAGCGAAAGATGCCGTCGACCTCTTCACGAACTTTCCCGGGCCGGTCTACGTCTCGACTCCATCGCTCTTGGCCTTCATTCCGAACGGCAGCTGGTGCCCGCTGGTGGTTCAGCCAAAGATGTGGGCAACGGCTCGCCCGCCTTTTGCGAGCAGTCGACCTCCCACCGTTGTGCATGCGCCAGGCGGTTCGCGCCTGAAGGGCTCGAAGCTGATCGACCCAGTGCTCGAGGATCTTGATCGACGCGGCTTGATCAACTATCGGTGTGTCACCCAGGTCGCACCGCTGGACATGCCTGAGGTTTACGCCCAGGCCGACATCGTTGTGGACCAGGTTGGAATCGGCGTCTACGGCGTTGCCGCCTGTGAGGCACTGGCGGCCGGCCGCATCGTTCTCAGTGACATTCCCGGAGAGGTCCGTGACTACATTCACCGTCGGACGGGTCTCGAACTTCCCATTCTCGACGTGACCCCAGAGAGCATCGCGGA
The DNA here is from genome assembly GCA_963711015.1 of uncultured Actinomycetota bacterium. Taxonomy (GTDB): domain Bacteria; phylum Actinomycetota; class Actinomycetes; order Propionibacteriales; family Propionibacteriaceae; genus Microlunatus. The sequence goes on along the minus strand of CAVQCQ010000004.1, from coordinate 57,743 downwards.
GTCCGTGACCAAGATCTTGGACGACCCGGAGTCGGCCGGTCTCACTGCAGCACAGGGGCCGGCCTTCGTACGCCAGGTCCACGACGGTCAGTTCTCGGTGGAAAGTCTTGCCGACTTCTTGACCGGTCGTCCCGAGCAAGAGCCGAAGAAGACTCCCAAAGCACGCCGGGGCCGCATTGTCATGCTGGTCGACAACAATGTCATACGGGACTCTCGGGTTCAGAAACAGGCCCGATCGGCGGCAGCGCGAGGTTGGCACGTCACCCTTCTGGGACGTCGGCAAGGTAAAGAGCGCACAAAATGGCGGCTCGGTGGAGCCAACGTGCAGTTGGTCGAGGTCAGTCGACAGCTGAACCGACCGCCACATATGTTGCGCGGCGGGCACCTCAGATCGCCGTTGGCTTACCACCGATCGGATCTGGCGCCATACCGCGAACAGCAGGTCAAGGCACGAAAAGCCGACTTCGACACTCGTCGGGCGGCGGCCAGAGTCGACAGCGCAGGGAGAAAGAAGAAGCTCACCAGGAGGGCCGATCTCGGATTGCTTCGCCGACGGCTGGCGTTGGCGGTCACCCGACGATGGGTAAACCTCAGAGCAGCCAAGACTCGTGAACTCCAGGCTCGCCGCAAGACCATGGCTGCGCCGCTCGATCGTTGGACCACGGCTATCTGGCGTCGAGTATTGGGTGACCGGTCGTGGCGTCGACTCGAGCCAGGTCTGTGGGAGTGGGAACTGGCCTACGGACCGATCATCGATTCCCTGAAGCCAGATATCATCCACGCCAACGACTTTCGGATGCTCGGCGTCGCGGCGCGAGCCGTGCTCCGCGCTCGCGCCAAAGGACGGGACCCCAAACTGGTGTGGGATGCCCATGAGTTCCTCCCGGGCATCAAGCCGTGGAACACCGATCCCCGCTGGCATCTTGCGCAGATGGCGCACGAGCGCGAGTACGCGCCCTACGCCGACGCTGTGATCACGGTTTCCGATGCCTTGGCCGACCTGCTGGTGACCGAACATGGTCTCAAGGCCCGACCGACGGTGGTGATGAACGCTCCCGAGGTCCGGCACGGGGGTTCAATCGGGTCGGCGCCCAGCATCCGGGCCGTATGCGGGTTGGATCCGGAGATCCCGTTGCTGGTCTACAGCGGAGCGGCCGCCCCGCAACGCGGGCTTGGCACCGTGATCGAGGCGCTCGCGTTGCTACCGGAGGTGCATCTCGCCCTGGTCGTTGCGACACCGAGTTCGGCCTACGTCGTGGGTCTGCGGAAGCGGGCCACCGAGCTCGGAGTCGACACCCGGGTGCACCTGGTGGGCTATGTGCCGGTCGACGAGATCGTGCCGTTCCTGTCCAGCGCCGACGTCGGGCTGATCCCGATCCTGCACTACCCCAACCACGAGATCGCTTTGATCACCAAGTTTCTCGAGTACTCCCACGCCCGGCTGCCGATCGTGGTCAGCGACGTCAGGACGATGGCCGAGACGGTGCGCCGCACCGGGCAAGGTGAGGTCTTCGAGGCCGAGAACGTCGCAGACTTCGCGCGCTCCGTCAGGTCAGTGCTGGCCGACCCGGATCGCTACCGGAGGGCCTACCACACCCCCGGCCTACTCGAGGAGTGGACGTGGGAGAACTCTGCGAAGGTGCTCGACTCGGTCTACGAGAGGTTGCGCGCCGACCAGCTCAGCGCTCGGAGTACGCGGCGCTGACGATCAGCGAACAGGCCTAGCGTTGCTGGCGCTGATCATCGTCGCGCGACACAACGTGCGGAGCTTCAGTTTCATTCACCAGCACGCGAACAGCAGCCCACTAGGCTTACCAACGCCCGGAACACGCGGGGGCATCCGGTCAGCTGGTTGGAGGAACTACGCCCAAGTCCCACCACGGACGCCTGAGCTGATTCGACGACCAGCAATGAGGAGCCAGACCTTGTCGTACTCCCAGTCCGAATACTGGCAAAACCTCCATAGTCGTACGGATCTGAGCGCCGTGGGCCAGTCGGCACTTCCCGGAGACATCAACACCTGGATCTATCGAGCAAAGGCTCGAAACCTCAAGCGTTTCGCCCGCCGACATGGCCTAGTGGCCAAGAGGGGCGGACGAATGCTCGAGGTCGGTGTGGGTACCGGCTACTGGGTGCCGATGTGGAAAAGACTCGGATACAAGGTTGATGGATGTGATCTGATTCAGGCCGCGGTGGACCGTGTCCAGCGGTCACACCCTGACGGCACGTTCTGGCAGGCCGACGTCAGCAGCCCCGAGGGTGTCTTGCCCCGCGGTGGGCACCAGGACAACCAAGGCTATGACCTTGTCACCGCCACCGAGGTCCTCCTGCACGTGACGAAGGACGACGATTTTCTACGAGCGTTGGGCAATGTCGCTGCTGCGGTGAAGCCCGGTGGATCTCTGCTGCTTGTCGAGCCAGCCCTGACGATCAAGAAGAAGCACAAACCGTATGACCCGAAGCTTTCGTCGCGGGCGAGAGTGCTGCGGAGCTACCGCAAGCCGCTGCGTGAACTCGGCATGACGTTCGTGACGGTCGAGGCCACAACGGTGCTGGCCGGCAATCCGATCGAGTACTCCTCAAAACGAAAGGGCAATCTCTACTGGAAGTGGTGGTTTGCTGTTTCGAGCACGAAGAAACACCCTGCGCGAGCGCGGTTTATCGGTCCTGCCATGTATGCGCTCGACGGCGTCCTGATGCGTACCCACGAAGCACCGACATCGAAGATCCTGCTCTTTCGCCGCCCCAACTCATGATGGTCGCCATCGCACACCCGGAGCAACGCGGCGCCAGAACCGTCGAGATGACCCTCAGTTGCTAAGGTCACCATCGTGTCGGGGGACCCAACGACCGGGCGTGCGCCCAGGTTGCTCTTCTTCGCTCTTGGCTTTCCGCCAGCGGCCAAGAGCTCGGCGTATCGGCTGTGCGAGATGGCCAACCAGTTCGCGGCGTTCGGCTGGGATGTCACGGTCGTCAATGGTGATCGAGACTGCTGGGCGGTCGAGACCGGCCTGGATCTGTCAATGCTCGAGCATGTGGATCCCCGCGTGCGCGTGGTCGAAGTCCCCGTCCGACGCTGGGATCTGGACAACGACATCCGTACGTTCAGCCGTCAACGCGCTCGCGACCCACTCGGCTGGATCCAGGAGTATGACCGCCGGGCGATCAAACAGTTCCCCGAGCGGAAGCTCGGTGCCTGGCGCAGACAGTTCGAAGAGGTAGCGGTCCGGCTTCAGGAGGAGACGCCGTTCGATCTGTGTGTGGTGAGTTGTGTGCCGTATTCGACGTTGGCTGCGGCTCTCCGCCTGCACGACCAGTTCGGTGTTCCGTACGCCGTCGACTTCCGTGACGGCTGGTCGATCGATGTGGTGGCGGGCGAGGTGGCCTTTCCGCTGAAGTCGGCCGCGGGCCGGTGGGAGTCGCGGGCCCTGGACGGCGCACTGAGCCTATGGGTGGTCAATGAACCGATCGCCGAGCACTACCGCTCGCGCTATCCGCACCTAGCTGACCGGATCGAGGTTGTCCGAAACGGTTTCGACCGCGAGAGCGTTCCGATCGCAGACCCGGCGCCCATAGACGGGCCGCTGCGGTTCGGTTACCTCGGTACTGTGAACTTCCCACCCTCGGTCTTGACCACCGTGATCGAGGCTTGGCGATCGGCCCGAGCGACCGACCTCGCACTCAAGGACGCCGTACTGGAGATCCGCGGCCACAACGGAGCCAGCTATGCACGACACGCTAATCCGCGGACTGAACTGCTGCTCTCGGCCAGGCAGGACGGCGTCGTCTTCGGAGGACCGGTGCCGAAGGCGGAGGTGGCCAGGACCTACGCGACCTGGGATGCGTTGCTGCTCATCCTGATCGGCGGACGGTTTGTGACATCGGGCAAGGTGTATGAGTACATGGCGACCGGACTCCCGATCGTGTCGTTGCACGAGAAGGAGCATGACGCGTCCTTCCTGCTGCAGCACTACCCACTCTGGACCGACGCACATGGCCTTGACTCCGAGCAGTTGGCTCGGTCCTTCTCTGCGGCGGCGCAACTCGTCAAGAGCGCCACGCCGGAGCAGCGTGCCGCTGCTCGCGCGTACGCGTCGACATACGAGCGGCATACGCTCATGGCCCCGGCGATCGAGCGTCTCGTGGCCAGGGTGGCTCGATGAGCGAGGTGCTGATCCTGGGAGTTCGCCCCGCTCTCGAGCTCACGCTCGCCGAGGCGGTGCGATCTTTCGAAGCGAGAGGCGCAACAGTCCGCTACGTGGATTGGACTGCCGGTTCGGCCGACAGACTTGGCTTTGACCGCTCAGCAGTTCGTCTGATTCGCGAGGCGGCGGTGGACTTCGGACCGGATGCCAGCCGCAGAATCTTCCGGAGCGACGACCTTGTCATCAGATTCTGGTTGCACGTCCAGGCCGACGAGTGGACGATGAAACACGCCGCCAACGCGGATGTCCTCGTGGCGCTCGACAACCTCGCGGTGTACGCCGTCTGGCAATTGGCTCAGATCAACAAGCGGGCTGAGGCTCGTCTTGGTCTCCCTCCTGCCCTCGATGCTCTCGAGCGAATTGCCGCGACGTACCCATCAGGTCGAGCCATGGTGTCCACCGCGATACCGCACGCGTCCCCCCGCGCGCTAGCCAAGCGGGCTGCGATCTCGCTGGCTCGTCGATCCGCGCCCCGTCGGCTGCGACAGCGGTTGCTCAGCTCCCCACACGTGCCGGCGAGCGTTCGCAGAGCCGCGGGTGTCGCTGCGGTTCGCACCCTGATTCAAAGGGGACAGCTAGAGGAGGGCCGGAAACTGGCCGGCGACGTTGCGGCCGGATTCCCGAGGCTTGTCCAGCAGGCGGGCTTCTACGGCGACATCGTCACTGCGGACCTTCGGGAGGGGACACGACCGAAGCTCCTGGTTGATGCCTACGAAGCCGAGCTGCGATACGCCGACAGCGCTCTCGCTAAGGGCCGTCCCGGCCTGGCAACAGCATCGTTTCTGCAAGCGACCCGGCTCGCCTTTCACCGTGCCGTGCATGCCGACGATGTCGAATCACCGCTGGCCAAAGACCCAGAAGGTTTCACAGCGCCGCTGCAGCAAAGCGTCGTTTTCCAGGCGCTCACGGCCGATGGGGGTCGCCGCGAGGCGCCGATGGGTCGGGACGCTGAAATCATTCGAGTGCTGCTGGCGTTCGACAACGTCAACTTTCTCCCCGAGATCATCAACCAGCTCAAAGGTCGTGACGACGTGGAGCTGCGGACGGTCAACCGCACGCAGCTCGGCGCCGCTGGCGCTTGGCCTCGGGATTACCACGCGATGCTCAGGTCCGTGCTGTCGGGTGACAAGCGTGCGAAGAAACAGCTCGAGCAGGGACTGAGGCGCCATTTGAGGTGGGCCGATGTCGTCTTCCTCGACTGGTGCACGCCACTCGCGTACGCCTTCACGATGCTTGATCCGGGCAGGACCCGCCTCGTGGTTCGCCTCCACAGCTACGAGGCGTTCACCGTCTGGCCGCACCTGCTCGACTACTCGCGCATCGACACGATGGTCTTTGTGAGCGAGCATCTACGCGACTTGACGCTGGCCGCGACACCTCGGCTCGCCATGGCCGCCACCCGGAAAGTGGTGATCAGCAACGGTGTCAACTTGCGTCGCTGTGTGCGGGAGAAGGGGCCGGAAGCTCGCTTCACCCTTGGGCTCGTCGGGCTGAGCTCAGTGGTAAAGGACGTGCGCTGGGCCGTCGAGGTGCTCCGCGAACTGCGGGCCAGGGACGAGCGCTACCGGCTCGTCCTCATCGGCGCCGACCTGTACGCCGCCCAGACGGCTGTCGGGCGCAACTATGGCATGGCCTTCGAGCGTGACCTGTCCGAGCTCGAACCGATCGGCGCCATTCGCCGGATTGGCCAAACCAATGACGTTCCCGCTGCTCTGGAAGAGATCGGCGTCATCTTGAGCACCTCGGTCCGGGAGAGCCAGCATGTCGGCCTGCTCGAGGGCGCGGCCAGCGGTGCGATTCCGGTAGTCCGAGACTGGCCCTTCTTCGCCGGCCGCGAACACGGGCCCCGGACCTTGTTTCCCTCCGATTGGGTTGTCGACGACCCGGTCGAAGCGGCGGAACGCATTCTCAAGTCCACTCACGATGTGGCTAGGTGGCGACGGCTGGGTCAGGAAGCCTCCGATGAGGTCATCGCCCGGTTCGACATCACGACGCTGGGGTCCGACTACGACCGCCTGTTCACCAGCTGAGGCCATTCACTCGAACGCTCAGGGCCTGCCCCGTTTGGCCAACCGGGCAGTTGTCGAATCCCTTGGCGGTGGCGATCAGCGGACCAGCCAGGTGTCGGCGCCGTTGATCATGGCCTGCAGGTCCTCCTCGCCGTCGCCGTGGCCTCGGGCGAGTTCCACCTGCTCCCGGGCGAGATCGTCGTACGCCGGCGCCTCGACATCGCGGAAGATACCGATCGGGGCGCGATGCAGCACTCCGGCATCGGTGAGCCGGGACAGTCCGAAGGCGAACGAGGGATCCGCCAGATGGGCGTCGTGCACGACCAGAGCCGCCTCGCCGACCTCAGCCACCTCGGCCACCCGGAACTCGCCGGTCTGCCGGTCGCGGACCACGCCGAGGTGGCCGCCCATTCCGGGGGCCGACTCTGCGCCGAACCGGATCGGCTCGCCGTGGCTGAGCGGGATGATCGCGTCCGCCGAGGTCGCCGGGTCCTTGACCGCCGCGAAGGCGTCGTCGTTGAAGATCGGGCAGTTCTGGTAGATCTCCACGAAGGAGGTGCCTCGGTGGTCGGCCGCCGCCTTGAGCACGCTGGTGAGGTGCTTGCGGTCGGAGTCGATGGTGCGGGCCACGAAGGTCGCCTCAGCACCGAGGGCGAGGGACACCGGGTTGAACGGGTTGTCCAGCGAGCCCATCGGAGTGGACTTGGTGACCTTGCCGATCTCTGAGGTGGGGGAGTACTGGCCCTTGGTGAGGCCGTAGATCCGGTTGTTGAACAGCAGGATGGTCAGGTTGACGTTGCGGCGCAGGACGTGGATCAGGTGGTTGCCGCCGATCGACAGCGCGTCGCCGTCGCCGGTGATCACGAACACCGCGACGTCCTCGCGAGCGGTGGCCACGCCGGTGGCGATCGCCGGCGCGCGACCGTGAATCGAGTGCATCCCGTAGGAGTCGACGTAGTAGGGGAACCGGGAGGAGCACCCGATGCCCGAGATGATCACCGTGTTCTCTCTGCGGATGCCGAGCTCGGGCATGAACCCCTGGAACGCCGCGAGCACCGCGTAGTCCCCGCAGCCCGGGCACCAGCGGACCTCTTGGTCAGTAGTGAAGTCCTTGCGGGTCAGTGGTTCCAGGGACAGTGGCACCCCGACCAGGCCACGGTAGCTTCCACCCGCGACGGTGGTCGGGCGGTCATCGACGGCGGTCACGCCGGCACTCCTTCGAGTTGGTCCACTTCGGCTTCGAGGTCACGGGCAAGCTCGCTCAGCGAGATCGGCAGGCCGCGTACCCGGGAATAGCTCTGGACGTCCACGAGATATTCCGCTCGCAACAGCAGCGCGAGCTGGCCGAGGTTCATCTCCGGCACGATCACCCGGTCGTAGGAGCGCAGGATTGCGCCCAGGTTGGCCGGGAACGGGTTCAGGTGCCGAAGATGGGTGTAGGCGACCCGGCGGCCGGTCTTGCGGACCCGGCGGACCGCGGCGACGATGGGCCCGTACGTCGATCCCCAGCCCAGCACCAGCACGCGGGTGTGCCGACCGTCGCTGCCGGCCGGGTCGTCGACGACGAGGTCGGGGATGTCGCGGACGATGCCGGCGATCTTGGCGGCCCGGGTCCGCACCATCTCTTCGTGGTTGGCCGGGTCGTAGGAGACCGCGCCGGTGTCCTTGGCCTTCTCGATGCCGCCGATCCGGTGCTGCAGACCCACGGTGCCCGGGATCGCCCACGGTCGGGCGAGAGTCTCGGGGTCGCGCAGGTACGGCAGGAACACCGGCTCCCCGGACTTGTCCACCGCGTTCGGCGTACCGGCGAACTCCGGGTCGATCGGCGGAATGGCGGCCACGTCGGGCACCCGCCACGGCTCGGCACCGTTGGCGAGGTAGCCGTCGGACAAGATCACCACCGGGGTTCGGTACTTGATCGCGATCCGGACCGCCTCGAGCGCGGTGTCGAAGCAGTCGGACGGCGACTGGGCGGCCAGCACCGGCACCGGAGCCTCGCCGTTGCGGCCGAACATCACCTGCATCAGGTCGGCCTGCTCGGTCTTGGTCGGCATCCCGGTACTCGGCCCGGCGCGCTGGATGTCGCAGACGATGAGCGGCAGCTCGGTCATCACGCCGAGCGCGATGGTCTCGGACTTCAGTGAGATGCCCGGTCCGGAGGTCGTGGTCACCCCGAGCTGGCCGGCGAAGCTCGCGCCCAGCGCGGCGCCGATCCCGGCGATCTCGTCCTCGGCCTGGAAGGTGGTCACCCCGAATCGCTTGTGCTTGCTCAGCTCGTGCAGGACGTCGGATGCCGGGGTGATCGGGTAGGCACCCAGGAACAACGGGAGGCCGGCCTTGCGCGCGGCGGTGACCAGCCCGTACGCCAGCGCGAGGTTGCCCGAGATCTGCCGGTACTGGCCGGCCGGCATCGGGGCCGGCGCGACCTCGTAGGTGACCGCGAACACCTCGGTGGTCTCGCCGAACGCGTACCCGGTCTTGAACGCGGTGATGTTGGCGTCGCGGATGTCCGGCTTGGACGCGAACTTGGCGCTCAGGAAGTTGAGCGTGCCCTCGGTGGGGCGGTGGTAGAGCCAGGACAGCAGGCCGAGGGCGAACATGTTCTTCGCCCGCGAGGCGTCCTTGCGGGACAGGCCGAACTCCTTGATGGCCTCGACCGTCATCCCGGTCAGGTCCAGGGCGTGCACCTGATAGTCGGCCAGCGAGTCGTCGGTCAGCGGGTCGGTGGCATAGCCGACTTTCGCCAGGTTGCGCTTGGTGAAGTCGGCGCTGTCGGCGATGATCACCCCGCCGCGCGGGAGGTCGGCGATGTTGGCCTTCAGTGCGGCGGGGTTCATTGCCACCAGGACGTCCGGCCGGTCGCCAGGGGTCATGATGTCGAAGTTGGCGAAGTGCAGCTGGAAGCTCGACACCCCAGGGAGGGTGCCGGCCGGCGCGCGGATCTCGGCCGGGAAGTTCGGCAGGGTCGAGATGTCATTGCCGAACACCGCCGAGTCGGCGGTGAACCGGTCCCCGGTGAGCTGCATCCCGTCGCCTGAATCGCCGGCAAAACGGATCACCACCCGATCCAGGGTGTGGACCTTGCTCACGGCTGACTTTCCTTCTTCCCCTTGAATTTCCGTCCTGAAGCGCCGTCCATGATAAGGCGGTCCTTAGTCGACCATAGCCCCATCTTGCGGCCGGACAACCGCGTTAGCGTGAGTCTGTGCGCTGGATCGACTGATACGGCGAACAGGAGACCCGATGATGCGCGGCAAGTCCGAAATCCACGCGGTGGGTGACGACTGTCGCCGGTCCGCGGCGATGATGGCCGTGTCGCCAGAGGCGACGAACGCCGTAGCTACCTGGTGGAGGTAGGAGCCGATGGGCAGACCCAAGGTCATGGTCGACGCGAACCAAGTGACTCGCGACAGCGGCGATGGTGCAGCACGAAGTGCCGGGACCGTCCTGTTGGGCTCGGTACCCAACCTCGGGATCTGGGCCTGGACGTTCGTGGGCCTCGTCGTGGTCATCGCCATTGTGGCTACGGCACTGTCGACGGTGAGCGAAATCGTCCTTCCGCTCACGTTCGCTGCCGTGCTGGCCATCATCTTCAGGCCGCTGGTCGGAATCCTCAAACGTCACAAGATCAGGCCCACCCTCGCGGCAGGACTGGTCGTGCTTGGCTTACTGGCGTTGATGGTCGTTGTCGTGTACGCCACCCTGCGCGGCGTGGTGGACCAGCTGGGTGCGATCGGTGGTTCCGTCAATGCTGCGCTGGACACCGCCGTTGCAACGATGGAGGTCGATCCGGCCGTCGTGGACGCCGCACGTGCTGCGGCCAAGGAACTGGCCCCGATCATCACCACCGGATTTCTCACCCAGCTGGTCGAGGGTTTCAGCACGGTCGTCGGCGTGACCAGCGGGCTGATTCTCGGTGCACTGATCGCGTACTACCTGCTCAAGGACGGTACCCGGCTCCGACGGGCATTTGTCGCGCAGGCGCGGCCGGCTGTTCGGGCCGAGGTCGACGACTTCCTCGGCGACGGGATTCGGATCCTCCGCGACTACGGGCGCGGCCGCGCGGTCTTGTCGGCCATCGTCGCTGTGGTCACCGGCCTGGCCAGCCTGCTGTTGGGGCTACCGCTCGTCTTCACCATCATCGTCGTGAATTTCATCGGCGGCTTCATCCCCTACATCGGCGCCTTCCTCGGCGGCGGGTTGGCGGTGCTCGTCGCCTTGGGCGAGGGGGGACCACGAGCAGCCGCCATCATGCTCGTCGTCGTCGTCGCGTCCAACCTGTTGTTGGAGAACTTCGTCGAGCCCAAGGTCATGGGCCGCACCCTCGATATTCATCCGCTGGTGGTGCTCGTCGTCACCGCCTTGGGCGGTCTGCTCGGCGGCATCGTCGGTCTGATCCTGGCCGTGCCCGGCACGTTGATCGCGGCCAATGCCGTCGGCCGCCTTCGATCACGAGGTTTCATCGACGAGGTTGCCGACCGGGCCGAGCCAACCGTGCGCCGTATTCTCGCGTGAGAATGATGAGGCGCACCGAGGCCCGGGTTAGCGTGGATGTGTGCGCTGGATCGACTGGTACGGCGACGGATCGTTGTTCGTCGTTGAGGTCGCGCTCGCCTGCTGCGCGCTGGAGGTCGAGGCCGCGGCGAACGCGCGGCCGGCACAGGAGGCCGATCCGTCGCCGGACGCCCGGGTCGTCGTCGTGGTCTCGGGGACCGTGACGGATCGACTGGCACCGGCGGCGCTGGCCGTCGTCGACGCCTGTGCGCGGACGGTCCGGACACCGGTCAGCGTTATCTCGTTCGGGGCCTGCGCCTCATCCGGCGGGCCGTACTGGGACTCGTACGCCGTGACCAAGGGAGTAGACCAGCTGCTGCCGGTGGACGCGTACGTCCCGGGTTGTCCGCCGCCTCCCGAGGCTCTCGGCGCGGCGCTGGATGCTCTGGTCGGGCGGGTGACGGCGTGATCCGGGTGGTGGAGTCGGCGGCGTGGCGGGCATCGGTGCAGGCGGTGGTCGACGAGGGCTTCGGGTACTTCGACTGGTTGGGCGCGGCCGATGAGATCGGGCGCTCGGACACATTGCGGGTGCTGTTAGCGCTGCGGTCACTTGAGAGTCCCGGTGATCTGGTTCTGCTCCAGACCTCCGTGCCGCGTGAGGATGCTCGGCTGGACAGCCTCGCTGGGGTCTTTGCGGGAGCGGGCTGGCACGAACGAGAGGCCGCGGAGTTGTTCGGGATCGAGTTCGTCGGTGGCGACCCGCGTCGGCTGCTGCTCGATCCGGGCTACGTCGGGACGCCGTTGCGCAAGGACGAGGTGCTCGCCGGCCGAACCGGGCAGAGCTGGCCGGGGGCCAAAGAGCCGGGGGAGAGCGACCTGCGCCCTTCGACAGGCTCAGGGCAGATTCGTCGGCGGATGGCTGCGCCCGGGGTGCCCGATCCTGAAGTCTGGGGGGACCGCGACCCGGAGGCTCTTGCTGCCGACCCGGCCGACATCGCCGACTCGCTCAGCGGCGGCCGAATCCGACGGCGGCGGACATGACGGGCGCCCACGGCACCATCCGGCTGATCGAGCCGGCCTGCACGTCGTGCATGATCTGTGCCCGCGAATGCCCCACCTGGTGCATCCAGATCGACTCGCACACCGAGCCCATCCCCGACCTACCGCCCGGAGTGCGGGAGCGTACCCGAAACGTCCTGGACCGGTTCGCCATCGACTGGTCCCTCTGCATGTACTGCGGGATCTGCATCGAGGAGTGTCCGTTCGATGCGCTCGAGTGGACCGAGAGGCCGACGGACGCCGGGCCGTCCCTGCTCGAAGAGCTGAAGATCCCCGACTAGAAGGTCAGCTTGTCGAGCTCGGCATGAGTGTCGAGGCTGTGGGCCTGGAGGGCTTGCTCGGTGAGCATGTAGACGGTGTCACCGATGACCAGAGAACGTTGCGCCATGCCGTCTGCCTCACTGGTGGCCAGTCGGCCGAGCTCGGTCAGCTCGTCGGCGTCGGCCCGGAGCAACACCAGTCCGCTGAACCCTCCCGTGCCCTGGTGGTCCCCGTACAAGCTGGTGGGGGCGACGATCAAGCTGCGCGGTTGCCAGTACAGGAAGGCCTTCGGGTCGAACTCGGCGGCCGCGGCTCCGCTCCCGTAGGTCTGGGTGTCGATCCGACGCGGTAGGGCGGGGTCACTGATGTCGAACAACGAGAACTGCACGCCGCTCTCGCCGCTCTGGCCCACGCCGAGCAGTCGGTCGTCGCCGATCGGATGCAGGTAGCCCGAGTAGCCAGGGATCTTCAGCTCTCCCACGACCTTTGGTGCGGCAGCGTCGCGCAGGTCGAGGACGTAGAGCGGATCCGTGCGGCGGTAGGTGACAACGTACCCGCGATCCTCGATGAACCGCACGGCCTGGATCGACTCGTTGTCCTCCCGCCCGAGGCCGCCGACCTGACCCATCTGGTGGAGCGTGCCGTCCTGCTCCCGCAGGATCGTGACCACACCTTCGGTCACGCCACGGGCGTTGACCCAGCCTCGCTGCTCCGAGACCGTGCTCGCGACCCGCAACACTCCGCGGTGCTCAGACATCGCGTACTGGTTGAGCAGTGTTCCCGGAACGGCACCTGATCCTTGGTAGCTGCTCGCGCCGGACGGCGCGGTCACGAACTTGTGCAGGCTCGTGGTGGCCGGGCTGCCGTCGAGGCTCCACTCGGTGGTCGAGACATAGGTCGATGTGTCGGTCGCGTAGATCTGGTCGCCGCCGGCGATCACGCCGACCGAGCGGCGGCCCTGCAGGGCCGATCCCAGGTCGAAGGCCGACACCGCCACCGTGTCCAGACCCGAGAAGTCCGCTGGACGAGCCAGGTCGGCGCAGTTCACCAGACGCCCATGGCCCACCTGCCAGCCCGCTCCGTCGTGCAGCGTGTACGTCGGGACCCAGTCGTCGATCGTCGACCGGCCGACGGCCTCTCGGAGCTGGTCCTTCGACCTTCGCGAGATGCTCCCGTTCGGGGTGTAGACCGGCGACGGAGCGTCGACGTCGGGCGACGAGGCGGTCGCCACCCGCACCTGCGAACCCACCATCCGGGCATCCAGGACGGTCCCGTCGAGGCTCAGGCTGGCGATGCGTCGCGGCTGGTCGAGGTTCGCGATGTCGTAGAGCGTCAGGACCGCTTGCTGGCCGCCCCAGCGCAGCTCGGAGGACAAGTCCGGGTCCGCCCGAGTGCCGAACACCAGCAGATGATCACCGGAGAGGAAGACGTTGTTCGCTCCTTGCTCCGGCAGCGTCTTGCGCAGCGTCATCTCGCCACCGCTGACGCCCACCAGGTGGACCCGGTTCTGCGCGACCGCGACGATCCGGTCGCCGTCGGTCTTGACCAGATCGGGCTCGTCGACCCCGGCCTCCTGAACGTTGGTCGTCGAATGGGGCTGCGACGCTCCCGACTCGGCGGCCCTGCCTCCGGCGTCCGCTGCGGTCGCGCCCGGCACGATATCCCCGGCTGTCTCCCAACGCTCGAAGATGCCCCGACCACGGCCGCCCAGGCGATCGATCAGGTAATCGGGCGCCTGGTCCTTGAAGTAGCCGAGCACGCTGTCACAGCTGTCGAACGGCTTCAGAGTTGCCGCGGCCGCCGTGCCGTTGCGGCCGGGCGGGGTCTGAGAGTTCACCGCCAGGAGGGGGATGCCGATCGCGGCACCGGTGAGCAGCGCGGCCACGCCGACCGTCCGGGGAAGATGCCGCCGGAGGCGGGAGCGTACGTCCTGGTTGTCCATGACAGGTACACGCCGCAGCACGGTCGTTCCGTTGCAGCGGCTGGCCTTCGCGCCACTCCGCGTCAGTTGCGGGGACTCCGCGCCAGGATGAGCTGACGCGGAGTCCGCGCGACTGACGCGGAGTGCGGACTCAGAGCTTCAGGATCTGCAGGTTTGATACCACCAGGTTGTGATCGGACGGGCGTTCGGTGTCGGTCACCTCGGTGACGTTGGTGTAGGACAGCGGCAGCGCGCTCCGAGTGAAGATCCCGTCAAGCCGAGACGCGATGCCCACCCCGCTTGCCGCCTGAGTCTTCTCGAACCCGTTGTAGGTCTGGTACTTCAGGTTCGTCCGTAGCGGTGCGGACGCGGAGTCGGTGTATCCGAGCTTGCCGAACTGCTCGCGCACGAGATCCCCGGAGGAGAGGTTCTGGTAGGAGTTCGTGTCACCGGCGATGATCACCGGAAGCTTGCTGGGATTGATCTTGGCGATGCCATCCAGCGCAGCCTTGGCCTGTCCGGCCCGCAGCCCCGAGTACTTGATCTCCGTGCTGGCCGACGAACTGTGCCGTGAGTTCAGGTGGACCGAGATGAAGAAGAACTGGGCTCCGCTGGCGTTGATCTTGAACTTCTGGTACGCCGCGACCACCCGCTCCTTCTCGGAGTCGCCGGACAGGATCGGCAGCTTGATGGTGCAGGACGCGTTCCAGCTGCTGCTGCCGGTCTTCTCCGGGCAGGTCAGCAGTGGTGTCACCTTCGTTGAGTTGTAGAGAATCCGCATCCCCTGGGTGCCGTGGGTCGTCCCGGACTTGTGGTAGTTGGTGGTGCGGACGAGCTTGTACCTGCTCGCGTTGATCTTGGTCAGCGCATCGAGCAGGCTCAAAGTCTGCCTGGTGCCCGCCGTCGAGCTGCTGGTCGAGCCATCCTTGCCGTCTGCTCGGCCCGGGCCGAGCTCCTGCACAGCGAGTACGTCGGGGTTGTGGTCGGCGATCTGCTTGGCCACGTCGGCCCGCCGCTCCAGCCAAGTGCGGTCGTCGGAGGTTGCCCGCGCAGTTCGGACGTTGAAGGTGCCGGCGCGGAGCGTGCCGACCGGCGCGCCGTCGGTACCGGCGGCGCTGGACACCCGGGGTTCCGGCAGAACGGCTTGCAGGTTCGGATAGCGCCGGATCGTCTCACTGCCGCCGCTCCGGTTGAGCGCGTACAGGCGGAAGAGCAGGTGGATGCCGGAGCCGCCGGCCGCCCCGGCGTCGGTGACCTGGCTCGCGGTCAGCGTCAGCGAACGTTGGGAATCGTCGACCGTGAACAGCCGCTGGTTGCGCCCGACTCGGGGCAGCGACGATGAGGACGACGGGCTGAACTGGCTGGTGGCCGTCTCCAGCTGGTAGTGCGTCGTGTCCCCGCCGTCGTGCCGCCACGTGAAGGTCACCTCGCCCGGTCCTGGGCCGGCGGTGGCCGAGACCTCGCCGAACTGGGCCGGAGTCGCAGCAGCCTGTGCTGGGCCGATGGCGGCGACAGTGACAAACAAGGCGGCGGCGCAGATCAGGGCCGGAAGGCCGGTTCGCATTCGACTCCTCTTACGTCTCGGGGTTCAGATCCGGTGCTACGACGAAAAACCCCGAGTCGAGAGGCGCCAGGCGCTCGCGCTGAACGAAAGGCTAACTAACTAACAACATTCGGGCAATGGTCGAGGGAGATTTGCGTCACTTATCGGCGCGCCTGCTATTTGCGAGGTGACTTGTGCACTACCCGCTGATGAGGTGAGCGTACGGGTCGGTCACCTCAGCGTCCCCGCGCAGCACACAGAACTCGTTCCCCTCCGGATCGGCCATGGTCACCCAGCCGCCATCGGGGCGCCGCCGGTCAGCAAGGACAGTCGCACCCAACCTGGTCAGACGCTCGACCTCTTCGTCGCGAGTGCCGGCGACCGGACGCAGATCGAAGTGGATCCGGTTCTTGACCTGCTTGTCGTCGGGAACCTCGATGAAGAGGATGCGGATCCGGCCGTCCGGGGAGAAGATCATGCACTCCTCGTGGCCCGGCTCGTTGGGATCCTCGGGATCCTGCTGCATGCCCAGCACCTGGGACCACCAGACGGACTGTCGGTAGGCGTTGTGGGCGTCGACCGTGGTGTGGCTGATGCGGGACGTCATGGCTGCTCACCCTGCCAGACCGACGTCATGACAACGGCGCCGCCTCCGATCGGAGGCGGCGCCGCGACGGACGTTGAGACGTCCAGGGGTTCAGGGGGCCGAGTCGGACCGGTACTCGGACGTCGCGGCGGCGTCGTCGAGCGCTTCGTCGTACGCCGCGTCGGGCGTTTGGCTCGGCGTCATCGGCTCAGACTCCGGCTCGGGAGTCGGCCCAGCATCAGCCGCCACCTCGTACGCCTCGTCCGGAGCTGCGGTCGGCGCCAACGGGTCCGCCGCGGCGTCTGGTCCGGCGTCCGCCGCAGCGTCTGGCGCGGGTTCGAGTGTCGGGTCCACGCTGGCCGCTGCCTCGGCGATGCCGGCCTCCGAGGCTTTGTCGACGGCATCGGGGTCGTAGTTCAACGCCTGCTCGACCTTGTCGGCCGACGTGTCCTCGTCCTTGTCGAAGCGATCCTTGACGTCGTCGATGACGTCGGACGCCTTGTCCTTCGCCGTCCCGAGTCCTTCCTTGGCCTTCGCCCCGAAATCCTCGGCCTTGTCCTTCAAGTCATCCAGGAAACCCATATCGGTCGTCCTCACTGTTGGCCTGCCCGGCGTTCCGTCCCGGGTCGTCTCATGCTAGTGGCGGGGTACTCCGGCCGGACAGGGCGTTGATCAGCGGTAGTTGGTGAACTGCACCGCGAAGTCGTAGTCCTGGTCCTTGATCAAGGCCTGGACGCGCTGCAGGTCGTCGCGGCTCTTGCTGCTGACCCGAAGCTCGTCGCCCTGGATCTGGGTCTTGACGTTCTTGGGCCCCTCATCGCGGATCAGCTTGGCCACCTTCTTGGCGTTCTCGGTGGTGATGCCTTCCTTGGTGCTCGCCGTGATCTTGTAGAGCTTGCCGGAGGAGCGTGGTTCGCCGGCGTCGATAGCCTTCAGGCTGACGCCGCGCTTGATCAACTTGGTCTGGAAGACGTCGAGGACCGCCTTGACCCGCTCCTCGGAGTTCGCCTCCATCTCGATCGCTGGTCCGGACCAGCGGATCGAGGCGTCGGTGTTCTTGAAGTCGAAACGCTGCCGCACCTCCTTGGCCGCCTGGTTCAGCGCGTTGTCGACCTCTTGGCGGTCGACCTTGCTGACCACGTCGAACGAGCTCTCCGATGCCATGTCATATCTCCGTTTCCTCGTGCAGTCTGACTTGGGTATTGTTGCTCCCCGCCGTGGCGCATGCGTCCGCGGTCCGGCAGGTTGCCCGAGTGGCCAAAGGGAGCGGTCTGTAAAACCGTCGGCATCGCCTACGTTGGTTCGAACCCAACACCTGCCACACTAGGAGAAACGTCCCCTCACCAGGGCAAACGTCTGGTTGGGGTTTGGCGTTGGTATCCGGTTGTGTTCGGTTGAAGCTGGCAACATCCGGGTGTCTGTTCCCTATACGTTCCCACGACACGCCGATTCGGCTACCCGCGTGTCGCGTCCCAGATCCGGGCGAGGGTCTCGTCCTCGGTGCCGTGCACGCACTTCGCATAGACCTTGAGAAGGACGGCAATGCTGTGCCCTGCCCACTCCGCGACCTGGGCAGCGTCTCCGGAGGTCCGAAGCCAGGTGGACACGGCCGCGTGGCGCAGGCTGTACGGAACGGCGAGCAAGGGTGAGGCGGCCTCTGCCGGTGTGAAGGCCTTTCTCCTCGCCTCGTGGAACACCTTGAGGTAGATCCGGTCGGTGATCGGTCCGCCGTGTTTGCCAACGAAGATGCGGCTGTCGGGATCGTCCTGTACATACAGCTGCAAATGGTCGCGCAGCAGTGTGACCAGTTCAGGGTGGATCGGCACGCGGCGGGTGTCACCTTCTGGTCGGTGCTTGAGCGGGCTGCGCTCACCCGGCAGACCGGCGTCTGTCCAGCGGCTTCCTGATCGTGGCCGGGAGTGTGTCAGTTGCATCTCGCCCCACTGGCCCGGTTGCTTTGGGAGGTGGGTCAGGTTCTCTCGGCGCAGTTCGCTGGCCTCTTCTGGCCGTAGTCCGGCGTAGTACATGAGTGCGAAGAAGGCCTTCAGCCGCTTGCCGCGTTCGCTGTGCGCCTCGACGGCGGCCAGGAATCTGCGGGCTTGTTCGGCGTTGATGACGACCCGAGGGTCGACGGTCGTCAGAGTGCGGGGCTTGGCCCACTTGACGAGCTTCAGCGGGTTCTGGGTCAGCGCGCCGATCTCCCGCGCGTACTCCATCGCGATGTTGAGGACCATCCGCTTCCGGTTGATGGTGTTTGGGGCGGCAGTTCTCCCGGTTTTGGTCTTGCTGATCCTGGCGAGCATCTCGCGGGCAAGCGCCGCGGCCTTGGCGCGATCTCCGAACGCATCCATGGTCACCGTATTTGCCTCGAGCCAGTCGACAACCCGGACCAGGTCCGCCGGCGGCTCGGCATCGTCGCGAATGCGAGTGCTGTAGGACCAACGCAAAGCCGCTTGCCGCTCATCAACGGAGGGTGCTGCGCTCCGGCGGATGATCAGGGCGTCGGTTGCGTCGGTCAACGCCTCTGCAATACCGCGACGATGGTTAGGTGAGATGTAAGGCCATTTCGCCTTCGTGTAGGCGAGGGTGAACGCATACCAGGAAATGCCATTCTTCTGGGTCGTCCAGGAAGGTGGGGTCCCAGTCGTCCGCGAAAACGCCTCGCCGCGACGAGCAGCGGAGAGGCATTTCGGAGCGGAAGGATTCGGCCTGGGCCGCGGTCCGGAACGTCCGCTTCCAAACCTCATTTTCCACGCGCCAGGATAGGCGGTAGGAGATGATCGCGCGATTGGCGTTGCGGCGTCGCTCAATGGCGTGCACCACGACGTCGTAGCTAATCTCGCTCAAGAGGCGATATCCTCGTGATCGGCCAGCCACTGGTCAAGGTCGCCGCGGCGTATTCGCAGGTCCCCATTGGGCAACTTGATGCATTTCGGCGCGCGACCCTTGGCACGCCAGTCATAAAAGGTGGAGCGGGCTATCTGTAATTCGGCGCACAATTGCGAGAGCGTGAGCTTGTCCGACCTCGATGACTGAGAAGTATTCGGCATCGAGGCTCAACACCT
Organism: uncultured Actinomycetota bacterium; assembly: GCA_963711015.1. Classification (GTDB taxonomy): domain Bacteria; phylum Actinomycetota; class Actinomycetes; order Propionibacteriales; family Propionibacteriaceae; genus Microlunatus. The sequence continues at coordinate 38,600 of CAVQCQ010000004.1, read as the reverse complement.
CTCGAGACTCGGGCAGACCTTTCCACCGCGACCAAGCACCACCGCTCGAACAACCTGGCCCACTGGCACACCAAAGGAGATGTCGATTACCCAGAGCGGATCCATCCCGACCACGCGCATGTTGGTGCGCTGTAACATCTCGCATCTCTTCCATGTCTTGCCCGTAACGCTCGCTCTCATTGAGCCACCCCTAGCGGTTCCTGGCTTCCCACCAGCGCAACCTGTGGAAAAGTCGACGCCTAGAGCGTCTGCTGACATCTCCATAGGCGATCCAGGGCGCCCTCGGCGGTCAGCTGCGATCATCAGGCCGCTGGGTTTCGGGGGTACGTGTCGTGACCAGCCATGGCACCTCCTACCGCGGGGGGTGTCCGTTCCGATCTGCTGCCGGGGGTACGGGTTGGGTAAGGATGGCGCACGCCCGTTCAGTCCGCACTCGTTCATGTGCGTCGCCTCTGGGCCGCGCCATGTCAGAAAAGCCCAAAGACGCCGCTAATCTTCGCGCGTTAGTCCCCGCTTCCGCCCTGATTCCGCTAGCCTCGCTCTCGTTCCAGCAAGATACTCGGGGGAGTAGGAGCACCATGCAGCGCATCATCACTGAACTCGTCGACGACATCGACGGGAGTAAGGCGGAGGAGACCGTCAGGTTCGCGATCGACGGCGTCGAGTACGAGGTCGATCTGAGCGAGAAGAACGCCAAGAAGCTGCGTGATGCAGTCGCCGGCTACGCCGAGAAGGCACGCAAGGTTCGCGGTGGGCGTGGCGGTCGCAAGATGACCGCCGTATCCCAGGTCGACACCAAGGCGGTACGCGCGTGGGCGAAGTCCAACAACATCGAGTTGAGTTCACGCGGCCGGATTCCGGCTGATGTGGTCGACCAATACCGGAAGGCTGGAAACTAGACCGCCGAGGCCTAGTAGACGCTCGGTTCGGGGCCCTATGTGGTTTGCCCTTTTAGCATGATGACGTCGGATCCCCTCTGCTACCAACCTTGCTGGATGGGGCCTCCCATCATTCACACATCACGAGCGCGATCGGTGGCCCTCCGGAAGGTGCGCCTATCTGGGTCTTGAATGGTCCGACCGTCATTAGCTGCCACTCTGGTCGCCAGTGCGCACGTATCGGCACATAGCGTGCGAGGCCCGTCCACGATTGATGTGCGCGGCGTTCATCTGTGCGCAGGCATGATCCTCCACTCCCATGCTGGGTCCGGCCATATCACCGCGACAGCGGCCTGTCATACCGCCGCCGGTGAGGGATCGATCTTCGCGTACGGAATGGCTATGCCGCGTATGCCTGGATCACCAGTCCTGCCGGCCGGCGGCAAAGTACGTCTATGGCGAGGACCGCGAGACGGGTCCATGAGAAATGGCCCAGGCTCATGCATGCGGCCAAGCTCACCGGAGGGATATATGACCAACTATCTATGGACCGACGGTGCTGACTATGTGCGACATGCCGCCCCGCTTATCGCGAGGACATCTTCGGACCGGTCGCCCCAATTGTTGCATTCGCCGATGTGGAGGAGGCCGCTCGGTCAGCTGCGGGGACGGAAAGCGGCCTTACCGTAACAACCGCTGATTGTTGCTGGCTCTGCGTGACGTCGAGGTGGCCGATCGGCTGGCCCGCCGAGCCCATCGTGCTGAGCGTCATGGTCCAGACCCTTCAGACCCCACCGGCGGAGCTACCTGCACTCCTCTGCGTCGTTGCCGAAGGAGGTGGAAAGCCTGCAGGACACGCTAGAGGTCGCATGTCTCGCGGCCACAGCCAGCCCCCGCCGGAACAGGACGACAATGCTGGGATGGATTCGACGAGCACCGACGAGGACCTCCCCGAGTTGATCCGCCGCACGGAGCAGGCGGCCGACGCCTGGGTCCGGGGCGACATGAACCGCTACCTTGACCTGGTCCACCACGCCGCCGGCTTCACCCTGATGCCGCCCAACGGTGGCCCGGCGTCCCGGCACGAGGACCGACGGACCGAGTTCTCCGGCTGGACTACTCCCTTCGCCGACGGCGAGGCCAGGCTTGAGCACGTGGAGACGCATGCGTGGGGCGACACGGTTGTCCTGGCGATGATCGAACGACAGCACGGGCGGATCGGCGAACAGCCGGACCAGAACCTGTCGGCACGGGTCACCCACGTCTACCGCCGCGACGGCTCGGACTGGAAGCTGGTGCATCGCCATGCCGACCCACTGGTGACGATGCTTCCGCCCGATCAGCTTCACGATCTGCTGGGCCGCTGACCTCTCCTACGCATTACGAGATAGTCCGGCGTTTGACGGTGGTCGATGGCTGGGGGTGTCTGAGGCTGGGCCTCTGCCCGACTGCCCGTGCCTGGCGACGGCTGGCGTTGGATGAGCGGGGGCACATCTGGGGCAGATTGGCGTCCGGGCCGGTCGTGGGATTCGCGGTTGCTCACTGTCGTGTAGGTGCGGGCAGGATGCCGATCCGTCAGGCGGGCGTGATCGGCCAGTTGTATGGGTGGAACGCGGCGACCTGCTCGTGGGTGCGGTAGAGCGCGCGCCGGCGTCGGCTTGAGAGCCTGTCGCCGAAGACGACGCCACGGAGATGGTCAGTCTCGTGCTGAAGGCACCAAGCGAATTGCCCGGTGCCGATCACCTCGATGTCCGTCGTAGTTCGGGTTCGTAGTTCTCGACGGCCAGCTCGAACGGTTCATCTCCCCGCACCGCTACATCTGGCCAGCCCCGGCCACGGCTTACCCGCCGTCTGGCAACGCCCGTCACGACCCGTCAACGGTCCTCCGCTCGCCTCCCTCCCTAGCGGCGCAGCGTCTCGGCGCTAGGGGCTGCCACCGGAGGTCTAGGGAAAAGGAATGCCGAAGGCCGCCGTTGCCGCCTCGCACCACACGTCACTTTGGAAGGCGGGGTGTCCGCCGCGGTCACGGACGACCTCGATGCCGAGGAACTCGCCGTCTGCGTCGAAGGAAACCAAGTAGTGGAGCAGGCCGTGATCGCTCGTGAGGACCCTGCCGTTAGCCAACTTCAGTTTGGCGCGCAACCCGGTTTCGATCACCTCCACCGTCTCTGCGGCTCCAGGCTGAGGCGCCACATCGATCTCGACGGTTCGGCCGGCGAAATGCTCGATCAACGTGACACCGTTGTACGTCAGCCACGTCTTGTCATTGAAGACGATCTTGAATGCATCCTCGCGTTCCCACACGGTCGCGCGGCCCTCGAAATGACCCGCTACGTCCGCGCCTGTGCCACAGAAATCTTCATCGACGAAATCCTCGACGACTCGTTCGTGGAAGGACGGCGGTCCTTTGACTGGACCGGCTGCTGCGGTCGCCGGTAGCGCGAACGCGATCGTCAACGCCGCGAGCGCTGTGACGAGGAACGGCCGCTTCATGCGCACCCCTATCCCCTGCGCCGAAGGTCCTGGCGCCGTCTGCCGTCCGACCTTCTATCCCTACAGCGAAGCTGAGAGGTAGTCAAGTGCCTAGACCGCCGATGAAAGGTCGAACGTGAAGACTCATCGAACCGGTGGCGGATCATTACAGCAGCGTCGCCATGTTCCGGATCGCCAACGAGCCGAAGTCCGTCGTCCACGTTGTTAGCACCGCTCGGCTCGTGCTGGGCGTCCCCTAGCTCTGGCCCGGTGATTCAGACTGGGCGCGACCGTCATGGATCGGCTGTTCGCGCCCGAGTCCCGGCCGACGAAAGTCAGGCAGTTAGTCAGGCAGTGAGGCTATCCGCCCCCGGCTCGACTCAGCCGATCTGCTGCTGACCAGGGCCTTTGCCGGTCCGGGTGACAGGATTTGAACCTACGACCTCTTTGTCCCGAACTCCGCGCAGATTCATCAGCGGACCTCAACTGAGTGCCGGCCGTCAACGGTGGATGATCCCGCACGCGTTGCGCAGCGCGCTTGCTGCTGTACTTCGCTGCTGTACGGCACCAAGGCTCTTGGCCGTGCCCGTCTGAGCAGTTGCAACTGAGACCGCTTCGAGACGCACCACTAGGCCCCGGCGTATCCGCTGGCCGATGTGCGATCTCCGGTGACTCGGCCGGATCCGGCCCGTCGCGTCACCCTAGGGCGGTGCGACACTGAGCCGGTGATGGGCGGGGTGTTGAACTCGCCACTGCACGTGGCTGGACACCAAGTCGCAGAGTCGCAGGAAGGGGCCGAAGATGCGCGGATCGAAGGACGATCTGCCGCTCGCGGAGGACTACGGGGAGAACTTCAGGAGTTGGCAGTCGGAGTGGGGAGGCATGATCGTTGAGATCTCTCTGTTCCCCGCAGGAACTGATGCGGCCCCGTTGTTCAAGGGACTGCCCAACGACATGTGCCAGGCCGTGCATTGGGGATACGTGCTCAAGGGCCGAATGCGCGTGAAGTCCTCCGAGGGCGAGGAACTTATCGAGGCGGGCGATGCCTACTACCTCGAGCCCGGACACATCCCGTCCTTCGAGGAGGACACCGAGGTCGTAGAGTTCAGCACCAAAGCGGCCTACGAGGCCACCCTCGAGGTGGCGGCACGCAACATCACTGCCATGACAAGCTGACGATTGCCGATTGAGGAGTTAGTTAGCCGGCACCGCGCCGAGCCCTCTCGGCCCAGGCCGCTGCGGCTCTTGGCCTGATCCGTAGCGCTTAGCAGAAGCATCAGCCCCTGCCCACATCCGCGGACTTCAGGGTCCACCAATCGTGGCCGACGTTGGGTACTGCTGACCGGTAGAAGCTGGCAACGGCTCATCGTCTCGTCGTCGGTACCCTCTTCGCCGAGCGAGGTCCAGCGGCATTCCGGCTGAAGTCAGTGGGGCGATTGTGCTCATGCACTGCCTGGACTGACTCCGCGCGACGCAGCTCCCTTGATGACGGACGGAATGAGCGCGACGCGTAGCCCAGCAGCCACGTCGCGACGAGCAATGGGTGAGGGCGGCAACAACCCTGCCGGTTCAGCAGCCGCTCCATCACGTACCCGAGTCTGTCGCTCGCCGACCGTGCCCGCGACGGAGCGGCCGCCCCCAGGCCGCGCGACGAAAATGCGTTTAGGCGCGTCTGCGGCTTCCTCGCTTAGGAGCGGTAGTCCGGCGCCACCGTCTCTGCGAACTCGGTCACCCGATCGGCTCCCTCACTCGGCCAACTGCACACGAGATAACCGATCCCTCGATCGAGGTTGCGCTCGATGGCGGCGCGCACCTCGGGCCACGGCTCGGACAGCGAGAGCGACCCGGCCCGACCGATGTCGGCCGGATCGCGGCTTTCCTTCCGAGCCAGGTCGTCGACGCGCCGCGACAGTTCGGGATAGTCGGCGTCGAGGTAGGTGTGCCACATGTCGGCGTACCGGGCCACAAGGGGCAGCGTCCTCTTCGGTCCGCGGCCGCCGATCCAGATGGGTGGTCGCGGTGACTGAACCGGTTTTGGCCGCATTTGCGCGTTTCGCAGCGAACGCCGCCGTCCCTGGTAGGACACCTGCTCACCGGTGAACAGCCGCGTCACAATCTCCAGCGTGTCCTCGAGCAGGTCGAACCGTTGACCGGTGCGCGGGAACTCGATGCCCAGCTCGTCGTGTTCCTCCTGCGCCCAGGCCGCCCCGAGCGCCAGCTCGAGCCGGCCGCGGCTCGCGTGGTCGACGGTTATCGCTTGGCAGGCCAACACCGACGGATGCCGATAGGTCACGCCGGTCACCAGCAATCCCAGCCGCACGGTCGAGGTGACACCGGCCAAGGCGGCCAGCGTGGTCATGCCTTCGAAGCACTCACCGGGCCCCTGACCGTACATGGGTTTGAAATGGTCGAACCCCCAAACCCCGGTGAACCCCAGCCGCTCGCCCAGCCTGGCTCGGTTGATCACTTCGTCGAAGCTGACCCGGTGTTGCGCTATGTCGAGTCCGAGCCTCATCACCACTTCGCCTTCCTACCACCGCACCCGTTGACCCCGCACGCGGGTGCGTGGGCAGCCGGCAATCCGACGGCGTGCCTTCGCAAAACTGAATGCGGACCAGATGCGGACCAAACAGCTGCTGGATCGGTCCAACCAAGCGGCACTGCCGCCTGCCTGAACAGGCCGCTGGCTAGGCAGGACTTCTTCAGAGCCGCCTATCGGAATCGGACCGATGACGGGACTGATGCATGAGTAGGTGACAGCAGGGTTAGGCGGCTTGCGCGTTGGTGGTGGTCATGATCGTCTCGTATTCGATGGGGGTCAACCGGCCGAGTCGCTGTTGGCGGCGTCGGCGGTGATAGGTGCGTTCGATCCAGCTGATGATGGCTATCCGCAGTTGGTGTCGGGTGTTCCAGCGGTGACGGTTGGGGACGTTGTTCTGCAGCAGGGCGAAGAAGGATTCCATCGCCGCGTTGTCACCGGCCGCGCCGACCCTTCCCATGGATCCGCGCAGGTCGTGGCGGCGGAGTTCGGCGAGGAACTTCCGGGACCGGAATTGCGAGCCGCGGTCGGAATGGACCACGCAGCCGGCGATCGTGGCGCCGTCGACGCCACGGCGGGCGACAGCAGAGGCGACCGCGTCGACAGCGAGCCGGGCCTTCATCCGGTCAGCGATGGAGTAGCCCACGATCCGGCCGGAGAAGACGTCCTTGACCGCGCACAGATACAGCTTGCCCTCGCCGGTGCGGTGCTCGGTGGCGCTCGATGTCGGTCAGCCAGATCGCGTTCGGTGCAGACGCGGTGAAGGTGCGTTCGACCAGGTCGTCGTGGACCGCCGGGCCGGGCTGCTTGCCGTTGCGGCCCTTCTTGGTGCCGAAACAGCTCCACCACCGGTTGGCCGCGCAGATCCGCCACACGGTGCGGTCGCAGCCGCCCTGGCCGACGGCTCGAACCTCATCAGCCAACAGCCGGTAGCCGAACTCCGGGTCATCGGCGTGGGCGTCGAAGACCGCGTTGGCCAGGTAGGCCTGGTCGAGTTCGCGGGCACCGACCGGACGCGGCGAGCCAGCGGTAGTAGGGCTGGCGGGCGAGCTGAAGAACCCGGCACGTCACCGCGACCGGGGATCCCGTCGGCGGCGAGCTCACGGACGAGCGGGTACATCATTTTCCCGGCAGGTTCGCCTGCGACAGATAGGCCGCGGCCCGGCGCAGCACCTCGTTCTCCTGCTCCAGCAGCCGGTTCCGGCGTTTCAGCTCCCGCAGCTCGACCGACTCGGCGGTGGTCCCGCCGGGCCGCAGGCCGTCCTCGACATCGGCCTTGGCCAACCAGTTCCGCAGACACGACTCGCTGATCCCGAAATCCTTCGCGATCTCCGCGATCGAGCGCCTCGCCTTTGCGGGCCACCGCCACGACATCGTCGCGGAACTCCTTCGGATGGGGTTTGGGCACGATCAACATCCTTCCAGCGGCGCCCTCCGGCACCACAGATCAGATGTCACCTATACATCTGTGCGCACGCTGGCGAACGGTGGCACTGAGACCGGCACCTGCGACTGGAACTGAGACTGCGATCCGTAGTGTGCTCGTGTGGGCGGAGACGATCCGGCTGGGGCTGCGGTGGATCAGTTGAAGGGACTGGCGACCCTAGGCGACATCATGGATCGACACGGCTTGGACTATTGGTTGTTCGGGGGGTGGGCCGTCGATTTTTGGCTGGGCACGGTTACGCGAGCCCACGACGATGTCCGGCAATCCCCTGAAACCGTAGAGACTCCTCTTAGTGGGATTTGATCTTGTTGTTCATTCGGGACCGGCGTCTGATCACGGCCGGTTTGTGCCGCCCGGAGCCGGGGTCAGGGCTGGCCGCAGGCCACCCGGAGGGCTTGGCCTTGACCCCGGCGAGGACGGCGCCATGATGGCCGGTCGGGACGCCGGTCAGGGTCTGTTCGAACCTGACCGGGGGCTGCATGCCGAGTGTGGAGTGGCGCCGGTCGGTGTTGTAGTCATCGATCCACGCCGCCACCTCGGCCCTGGCCTGGGCCCGGGTGGTGAAGTGTTCCAGCCGGCGCAGCTCGAACTCCACGGTGGAATGCCAGGATTCGATCACCGCGTTGTCCAGCGCCGATCCGGGCCGGCCCATCGACTGCCGGATCCCGAGCCGCTCACAGGCCTGCCGGAACCGGTGACCGGTGTATTCCCCACCCTGGTCGGAGTGGAAGATCACCCCGGCGATCGCCTCGCGCCCGCCGCGGACCGCGACCGCCATCGCCAGCGCGCCGTAGGCCAGGTCGGTGTCGTGGTGGGTCGGACAGGCCGAACCCGATCACCCGGCGGGAGCCCGAGGTCGAGGACGCTGTCCAGGTACAGCTTGCCCTCCTCGGTGACGATCTCGGTGCCGTCGCCGAACCACTTCTGGTTTAGCCCGTCGGCTGTCGAAGTGTCGGTCTGACCAGGTCCGGAGCCCGCCACCGACCCCGACCCGGCCGAGTGTGACCCTGCCGGCGCCGCGGCGGCCGGGCCCGTAACCCCAGCTCGGCCATGATCTGGGCGACGGTGTTCACACTCACCACCCAGCCCTCCTCACGCAGATCCGCAGTGATCCTGCGGCGAGCCGTACCGGCCCTTGTGGGCGGCGAACAGCCGAGCGATCTTCGATCCGCCAGCTGCTCCCGGCGGGCATGCCGGCGCGACGGGTCACCATGCGCCACTTGTAGAACCAGGCCTGACTCACCCCCAACGCCCGACAGCTGGTGGCGTGCGGAACCTGAAACTCGACCCTCTGGGTGGCGATGAAGGTGGCCACGCTCACCGGCCCATCGCCTCCTGAACCCAGAGGGCCACCGAGCGCTTGAGCACGTCCCGCTGCATCGCCAGCTCCGCGTTCTCCCGCCGCAGCCGCACCAGCTCGGCCCGCTCATCCTCATCGAGCGGACCGCCCGGTTCACCCCGCTGCCGCCGGTCCTGGGCACACCAGTTCCCCAGCGTGCCCTCGTTGATGCCCAGCTCGCGGGCCACCTGCGCGATCGGCTTCCCGGTCTCCCGGACAATCCGCACCGCACCTTGCTTGAAGTCCTGATCGAACTTCCGTCGTGTCTCCATCGCCGCCTCCTCATTGGCGATGTCTCCACGCTACGAGGGGAAGCCCAGTCGACCTGGCGGTATGGCGCAACGATTACGAGGTGATCAGGAGGGTTCTGGCACTGGCGGGCTGGCGGTATGCGCCGGTCGATAACGAGGCGATCGGAGCCAGCTTCAGGTCGGGCGCGGTGCTGGCGGAGCTGACGTTCGTCGTCTCCGACGACAGCAGAATGATGTTCATTCCGTTCCCGGACCAGCCGGTGCTGTGGTCGGCGGTGCCCTTCGGCTCGGACCGGCGGGAGCTGCGGGGCGTGAGTTGTCTGACCATTCCGTTGGCAGTCCTCAAGGCGGGCAAGTCGGTGCCTCGCGCAGATCCGGCGGACGCGGCCAAGGATCGTGCCGACTTCGAAGCGCTCACCGAGCGATACCGCGAACGACCACCTGGTCCGTAGCCCCGGGCAGGGGCTGCTGGTGAGTCCAGGACGGTCTATCTACGGCGGGATGTGGGCCACTGCGTCTGTCACCGGCCAGGCGCATCGCCGCCAGGTTGCTGTCAGGGCTGCTGTCAACGCAGCGCCTGGCCTGATCGGTGCCTTATCAGGAGAGGTTCCTGTGGTCGCACAGCCGCACGTTGAGCAGCGCCCTTGCTGCTGTACTTCGCTGCTGTACGGATGTTCGGCTCGGCCCCTACCTGCAAAGGGGGCAAGCAACGCCGGCCAGACGGGTTGTCTGCCATCTACTGATTCCTAAGCAGTTGGCCTCGCCGTCAGGTCAACGGCCGTGGCGTTGTAATCGGGTCCGCATGTCGGTGTACCACCTTCCAGGTGCAGTTCTCGGGTCGAAAACGCTGGTGACCCGCAGATCCAGGCTCGCCGGCTCATCGCTTCCGCCGACCTTGCCTCGGAAGCGCTCGATCTCCACGACGTATGCGAGGTCGGGGGTCACCTGCTGGGCGAGGCGCTCGAAGCCGACCACCTGTCCATCCGAGAGCATGGAAGATGCTCGCTCGATCAGCTTTTCGGTCTTGGCCCATCCGCGTCCAACGAAGCCGACGGGGATTGACCAGGGTCACATCGTCACTGCGGGAGAAAGCCGCTTCTGCGGCTCTGGGTTGCCGTTGACGAGCTCGAAGGCGGCCGCCTGTGATATTCCTCGAATCGGTCGTCAGCCTTGCTGAGATTTGGGTACGGCGCTGATGGGCTACCGCGAGAGAGGATGAGGGGTTCGCGATGTCGTTGGCCGAAGTAGTTCCGTACGACTGTCACCGAAGCGTTCACGACGGGCGGGGCAACCGCCGACCTGCTGCCGATGGTGTTCGTGCGGGCGGCCGTCTCGGTGTTACCGGTCGCCGGGGCAGGGCTAAGCGTGACCGACCACCTACGCATCCCCCTCGCGGCCAGCGACGATGACGTGGTAACCGCCGAGCGGCTGCAGACCACCATCGGTGAAGGACCGTGCCTGGCCGCCGTCACCATGGGCCGACCGCTGGTGGCCGACCTGACCACGATGGCCAACATCTGGCCCACCTTCCACGAGCGGTTCGTGGCGGAAACCCCCTACCAGTCGGTCGCGTCGTTCCCGCTGCGAGCAGCACAGGGATCTTTCCTGGGTGGTGCCCTCGATCTGTACTCCACCCGGCCGGACACCCTCACCAGCAGCGAGGTCAAGCAGGTCGACGTCGCGATCGCCATCCCGATCGCCAGCATCCTGTTCAGGGACGCAGCCGCCGGGGAGCTAGACGGCATCGCCATGCCCAGCTGGCTCAACAAGGACTCCGTCGACGACCGGATGAACGTCTGGGTCGCGGTCGGTATATCGATGGAACGGCTAAAGCTCAGCAACACCGACGCGCTGGCCATGCTCCGCGGCTACGCCTACTCCCACAGCCTCACCCTCGACCAGGTCGCCAGCCTCGTGACCGACCAGAGACTCCAGCCAGAGGAACTCCTGGCATGACCGGCCGGTAGCGCAACCCGGCCCGCGAAGACGTGCCATCTCCCGTGACCGAGAGCAACGCATTACGAGGGAGTCGTGTGGGTGAGGCTGGTAACGGCTGCTGTTGTGGGCCACCGCCAGGCTCCCGGCTGGTGATGGCTTCGGATGGCTCGATCGGGGTCTGCGGGGACACCTTGGGGACACGCCATTTTCAGCTTGGGAAATGCCCAGAGCGCCTGGCCGGCAGGCTGATGTTGCTCCGCCCTGAACCCGCGAGTGACCGGGACCGACCGCAGTTGTGGGCACGTTCAGGGCACGGCCACGAGCTGGTCGAGAGGGCAATGCACGAAGTGGAACTTCGTCCGGCCCACTAGGACCGAAGTCCGCCCTCAACCCGCTGCTGGTCGTCGGCGACGGTAACCGCAAGGTACCCATGCGGCCCGCACTGACCTCTGCCTTATCAGGTCGAGCTGTCGCGCTCCCGAGAACGGCGGCCACGCAAGGCCTAGGTCCATGGGCGTCCAGCGATGACCGAGCCAGTCACACGTCGTTGTCACCCAGTTGGTCACCCAACCCCGGCCGGACCTGCCGGCTGCTGACCAAGCTAGAGGATTCCGAGCCCTGCGGGTTTCACCAGATATTCGCGCCTACAAGGGTTGCGGTCGGTGAAGCCTCGCTTCCATGCTGAGAAGAATGAGTCCGGCCCTGCGTCGACAACGTGTCTGCAGGGCGAGCGTCTCCAGCGATCCGTCAGGGGGAACCACATGTCTGATGCCAGCTCCAACGACCAAGCCCTGCCCACCGTCGTCCTCGTTCACGGCGCCTGGGGCGACGCCACCGGTTTCGACGCGGTGATCCGCGCCCTCCGTAGCCGAGGGTTCAGCACCGTTGGCTTCGCCAATCCGCTGCGCAACCTGGCAAGTGACGCCGCCTTGCTGGCGACCCTGCTGCGCAGCCTCGCCGGGCCACTTGCTCTCGTCGGGCATTCCTACGGCGGGGCGGTCATCAGCAACGCCGCGACCGGCAACGATCAGGTTCAGGCACTGGTCTACCTCAACGGCTGGATGCCCGACGAGGGCGAAAGCATCCAGAGCCTCATCGAGTCCGACATCTTCCAGGGCAGCCTGATCCCCGCCGCCCTCCGGCCGCTGCCCTTCACCAACCCTGACGGAACCGAAGGTGTCGACCTCTACCTCGACCAGGCACTTTTCCCCGAAGCGTTCGCAGGGGACGTCGACGCCGAGACGGCTGCGGTGATGGCTGCGGCCCAGCGACCGTGGAGCGCCGGCGCCGCGGCGGCTCCTTCAGGTCCGCCTGCGTTCCGGTCTATTCCTTCCTGGTACCTGCTCGGCACCGAGGATCGCGCCATCCCGCCTGCGGCGCAGCGTTTCATGGCCGAGCGCGGTGGGTCGACCATTCAGGAGCTGCCGGCGTCACATGCGTCATTCGTGTCCCAGCCAGAAGCCGTGACGCAGCTGATCCAGACTGCCGTCGAGGCAACGACCCGCGCTCGTAGTTGAGCCGACAAAGCAAGGTAAGAGGCCAAGAAAATGCAGACGGCTCGGCGACCATCAAGACCTGGTCGTCGCCGCAGACTTCCTGCAGCGCATTGGAGCCCGACACGGAGTGCGGCCAGGGCACAACGGCTACACCTACGGTTTGCTGACTGCCCGGGTAGAAGAGCAGGCGGCCAGGATCAGGGCGAGACTATGAGGGATCTCGGCACAATCCAGCGGCCCAGCACATAGCAGGAATGACCGTTTCCTGCTCTGGCTGTCAGCGGTTGACCCGAAGATTTTCCTTGGTGATCGCGGCCTCGAATAGCCCCGCCACTTTCCGGTACGCTTGAGGTCCTTCCGTTGGGCCAGCGTCAAGATGTCTCGTAAACGCCTGCCGGCGGCGGCGATTCCCCCGGCGCTACGCCGTGACCCGCGCGACCGGCTCGCCCCAATAGCATATCGGGCGGTAGGAATTGACCGTCAAGCGTACGCCGACGGGGGTCAGTTGCCCCGCCGGCGTCGCATTTGGTTAGCGGCAGGTTATGGCCCAGGTGCCGTCGGCCAACGCTTTTTCGGGATGTTGGATGTTGACATAGAGGGTGTGGGGATCCTTGCCGAAGTAGATGCCGGTCCCCTCGGCGTCGGGGTCCTTGAGGGAGGCGAACAGTTCGACCTCGTCCGCGGTGCCGTCGTTATCCTTGTCACGGCCGGCCACCCAGATGTCGCTGGGGACGTTGTCCTCGACGATCCACAGTTGTCCGTTGGGTCCCTTGGCCAGGTTGTCGGGATTGTTGAAGCCGGTGACCCCAGCATCTTCGTCCTCGACCGGCAAGTTGACCGCCGCCCCGACGAACGTGGTCAGTTCCTCTTTCCGGAGGTCGATCGCGACGACCCGGTCCTCGCTGGTGTTGGCGACGTAGAGGACGTTGTTGATGATCTGGACGTCCTCGGGGCGTCCAAACTCGGTCGCGTTGACCGCGTCGGCGGCCGCGTTGGCGTCGCTGACCACGGTGGCCATGTCGAGTGCGACCCATTCGAAGCTGCCGACCTTGTCCAGGTAGGTGTCCTCGTTCCATTTCTGCTCGGCGTCGCTCAGCTCGGTGAGCTTCAGTGCGTAGAGCTGACCGTCGGACAGGTCGCCACGCCTGGTGGGAACGAAGCGGTAGATGGAGCCGCCGTTTAGTTCATCGATCACATACACGGAGCCGTCGGGTGCGACGCCGATGCCTTCGTGGCGCAGAATGCCGAGCTCGGGTCGGGCCTCGACGCGGATCGCGGTTGTGGGGTCCTTCGGGTCCAGGAAGACCTCGAACAGACGGCCCCCGGCGGTCTCCTCGGCGAACAGCAGCGTGCCCCACGGGGTCCAGGTCAGCCCGTCGAGGCGCCGGTAGCCGGCGTCTTGGACGAGAACCTTGGCCTTGCCGGTCTTCAGGTCGACCACCGACAGCGCCCCGTTGGAGCCCACCTCGTGGGTGCGGTACAGATAACGGCCCGACTGCCGTCCGGTCTCGTTGACGGTGTTCATGTCGGTCAGGTCGTCGACCCCGGAATAGATGTCCAGCACGGTTTCATCGCTGACCAGACTCTGGGTGCAGTTGTCCGGGACGACAAACGGCTCGGTCCAGCTGGCGGTGAGTTGGCCATATGCCGAGCCGGCGATCGGCTCAAACTTCATGGGTCCGTCAGCCGCGCTCGCCTGCGGGGCCAAACCGAAGGCCAGTATTCCGGCTGCCGCGGCGATCATGGTTTTTCTGTGCACGTTTTCCTCCGTTGTGATCGGGACAGAGCCGTCCGAACGTAACCACGCAGGATGAAGCCCAGGAAAACGACGGCCGCCAAGTGAACCAACAACTTCAAACCGCCCGGCGTCAGCCGAACGCAATCGAACCGCATGGATCGGCTCAGAAACGCAAACACAGCGACCGAACCTCAGCACCGTCGCGCTTCAACTGACGAGCATGTGTCGCGCGTCGGCCCGACACAGACACGACGACGACGTTTGTCCGGATCCGCTTCACCAAATCGGCTCTACGACTGTCTCGACGCTGAGCTGAAGTGTCACATCGGCAACACGAACCTCCGGCCCCGGTTCTTCGACCCGGCCGCGGAAAGGCCGGGTTACCTGGACTGACATTGCCCGAGCTGCGGCACACCGCCGCGAGCCTTGCCATCGCCGTCGGCCAGCTGCAGTCATCGCCGGTGCGCGGTGAGCGCTGGGAGGTCCGTCGAGCGGGACTAGCCGTCAGCCCTTTTGATCGCCGCCTCTACCGGTGGTTGACGGCGAGCCACTCGGTGAAGGTGGTGGGGCCCAGGCGTGCGCCTGGTCCCGGGGTGAGCGAGGTATCGGTGAGCTCGGTGCCGAAGTAGCGGGCGTGCGGATCGCTGACCACTGTGCGTGGGTCGTGGTCGGCGTTGAGAACGTCGCGGATGAGGTTGGGGAAGCCGATGGTGGCCGGGCCGCCGATCTCGATGACACCGTTGATCGGGTCGGACACGGCGGCCTCGGTTACCGCTGCGGCGACGTCCTGGGCGGCGATCGGCTGGAGGTTGGCAGTGGGAACAGTGACCGTGTCGCCGTCGGTGGCGGCGTCGGCGATGGCTCTTAGGAACTCGAAGAACTGCGTGGAGCGAATGATGGTGTAGGGCTGGCCGGCCGCTTCGATGAGCTGCTCCTGGGCGACCTTGGCCCGCAGGTACCCGCTGTCGGGAAGCAGGTCGGCACCGACGACGGAGAGTGCGACGTGATGTTCGACACCTGCGTTCACCTCGGCCTTGAGCAGGTTACGTCCGGAGGTCTGGAAGAACTCGAGAACCGCCGCGTCCTCGAAGGACGGCGAGTTGGACAGGTCGACGACCACCTGGGCCTCGGAGAGCGCTGAGTCAAGACCCTCGCCGGTGATCGTGTCGACGCCGGTGCTCGGCGCGGCCGGGACCGCGTCGTGTCCGCGCTCGCGCAGGTTCTGGATCACCTTGCTCCCGATCAGCCCGGTGCCACCGATCACTACGATCCTCATGTCTGTCGCCTCTCGCTGCGGGTCCGCGAACGAATGCGTCTCGTCGGCGGGATGTCACAGCCACTGTGGCACTGGGGTCGGTCGCTCGAGTCCGTCGACAGCCCTAGTCGTGCTCCCCGGTGGCACGGCTGGGGAGGCCAGGCAGCGCGTCTCGGAGCTCCTTGCGCGAGATGATGTCGAGCTTGGGGAACACCTTGTGTAGGTGGTACTCAACAGTGCGCGGACTGATGAACAGCCGCGCGCCGATCTCGGAGTTGGTCATCCCGTCACGGGCCAGTCGGGCGATCAGCGCTTCCTGCGGTGTGAGCAGGCTGAGGTTGACCGCGGTGCGTTTGCGCGCTGTCTCGCCGGTGGCCGACAGCTCGCGGCGGGCCCGCTCGGCGAACCCCTCTGCACCAAACCGGTCGAACAGCTCGTAGGCGGCGCTCAACTGCTGGCGGGCGTCGACTCGACGGTTTTCGCGGCGCAGCCACTCGCCGTACACCAGCTTGGCCCGAGCCAGGTGAAGCGCGACATGGCCGCGGCTGAGGCGCGCAATCGCCTCCTGGTAGAAGGCTTCGGCGCCCCGGCCGGCGGCCAGCAAGGCGCGCGAGCGGGCCTCGAGCCCAAGAGCCCAGTCAGTGCCACTCGCCTGCGTTCGTTCGACCAGACGCTCAAGGGTTTCGGAGCCGAGTTGGTCGCGCCCGCTCCGCACGGCGGCTTCGATCAGTTCGGGCAGCGCGAGAGCGTACAGACCCATCCCCTCGTGGGCAGCTGCCGCCTCGGCTGCGGCAGTCGCCTCCTCATACCGGGCGAGGCCGTTGAACAAGATGGCGCTGGAGCAGTCGATCATGCTCAACGCCCGACCCTGCCCGTTGGCGGTCGCCTCCTCGCGGCTGGTCTCGATCAGCGGCACCGCTCCGGCCTCGTCGCCGCGGTAGGCGGCAAGCATCGATGGGGGGTAGATCAACGGCGCGGTCGCAGTGCGCTGCGTGATGGAGGCCGATTCGGCGATCAGCGAGGCCGCCGCCGCGAACTCGCCCGCGTGCAGATGTACGCCGGCGCGATAGATCTCTGCGATCGGAAGCAGGCTGAGATTGCCCGACCCGCGAGCTACCCGCACCCCGCGGCTGGCCAGTTCGTCCCACCGCTGGTCATCCCACAACTCCGATGCGAGGTGGCAGGCCAGCCACAGCCATCGATTGACGTCGGCGGAATCGTCTTCAGCTCGGCTGAACGCTTCCAGCGCCAGCCGGAACGGCGCCACACCCTCTCCGTAGCCTCTCGACAAGACAGTGGCCATGCCGCGCAGGAGGGCGTCGAGGGGATCGAGGAGCGAGGTCTCGGTGGGCGTCGGCGCTGTGAGCAGGGCCGCCGCTGCCGCTCGCACCTGGTCAAGGTTGCCCAGGCGGCCTGCGAACGCTGCCGCGGTGAACGCTTCGAGATAGGTCTCACGAGCCAGAACTGGGTCGAGGTCAGCCAAGCTCTCCGCCGCGTCCAACAACAGCGGGACTGCGTTGCTGCCGCGGCTCAGCGAGAACACGATCTCCGCGCGCAGCCTCTGAGCGCGGGCTCGTTGGGCCCGGTCCAACGGGCACAGGTCGGCGGACGCGAGCAGCGCTGACGCCGCATCGGGGTCGGCCGCGTCAAGCTTGGCCTCCGCGCCGGCAAGGGCTCGGGCTCCCCGGCGGGCGGGATCTGGAGTCAACTCGGCCGCCCGCTGCAGGAATGCGGCCGCCGCGGCCGCGCCACCTCGACGCTGCGCCCGCACCGCTGACCGCTGCAACTCGGCGGCCACCGCCTCGTCGAGCCCCAGCGTCGCGTACGCGCGATGCCACGCGCGCCGGTCAGGATCGGCATCGGCGTCGGTCGCGTCGGCCAGCGCACCGTGGACCTGGCACCGGTCGTCCGGCGAGGCTGCTCGGTAGACAGCGGAGCGCACCAGCGGATGCCGGAACCGCACCCGGGTGTCGAACTGGACCAGCCCGGTCGCCTCGGCCGGCGCGGCCGCAGCAGGGCCGATCCGCAGCTGCTCAGCCGCGCGCCACAGCAGGGTGACGTCGCCCAGGGGCTCGGCGGCCGCGATCAGCATCAACCGACCAGAGTCCGGAGGAAGCGATTCGACACGTCGAGCAAATGTCTTTTCGACGCGCGTCGTCAGCGTCCCGAAGCCGGGAAGTCCAAATCCGCCGGCGAGCTGTGCGGGCGTCATTCCGCGCGGCAGCTCCAGCAAGGCGAGCGGATTACCGTGGGCATCGGCCAGGATTCGATCCGCAACCCGCTCGTCCAGTCGACCCGGAAGAACGGCGGCCAGGAGCAGGCGGGCGTCAGCGACGGGTAGTCCCGTGACGACAAGATCGGGCAATCCATCGAGTTCGGATACGTCGCTGGGTTCGCGGACCGCGAACACCATCGCGATCCGTTCTGCGAGCAGCCGGCGCGCTACGAATCCCAACGCCTGCGCAGAGGCTTTATCCAGCCACTGCGCGTCATCGATCAAACACACCAGCGGGCTTAACTCGGCCGCCTCGGACAGCAGATTCAAGGCGGCCAGGGCCACCATGAAGTGGTTCGGGTCGCCGCTGTCCGCTAATCCGAACGCGACCTGCAGCGCATCGCGTTGCGGCGTCGGTCGCCCGGCCGAAGCGTCGAGCAGTCCCGCGCACAATTGATGCAGGCCGGCGTAGGCGAGCTCCATTTCCGACTGCACGCCGACGATCCGCACGACGCGACACCCCGACGCCTGCTCGGCGACGTACTCGAGCAATGCGGTCTTACCAACGCCCGCCTGGCCGCGCAGAACCTGCACCGAGCTTTGTCCCGCCGCGAGGCCCTGCAACTGTCGGTCGAGCAGTTCGCACTCGTCGCGGCGGCCTCGCAGCAGCGGACGCCAAAGTGAGCGGGGCCACGGACCCCGAGCCGGCGGAAGAGAGTGACTCGGCAAAGACCAACCTCCACGCCTGACGTGCGCCCAGACGCCTCCATCAGGGCCCGGGCGTCGCGACGAGGGAAAGCCAACGCGGAGAACCTGCCCCGATTCGAGCAACGGCCTCACGGAGGGCAAAGCCACAAGGCAGATGAACGATTAGTCCAGTGCACCACCAATCGGTGCCGACCGCACCCCCCAAAATGGCCTGTGTGCCCGCGTCTCCAGGGCAAGACGCCCCGAGCTGGTGTCGGCGCTGGCCCACACGTCACCGACAGAGGTGACAGAGATCCCCAGCCGCGCCACTGGTGAGCACGACTAGGGCACTAGACAGACTCGAACGGCCACTCCCTGGAGCCATAGTGGCTCTGACGCCAACGTCCCGCCGGGAGAACAGCGGCCCACGGTGAGACGCCAGGCCTGAAGGTCGTGTCATCGCGGCACCAGATTGATCGGCAGGCGAGCTGTTCGGTCGCGACAGGGAGGAGATGCAGCATGTTGATGATCGCCGAGGGAACACTTCAGCCGTCCGGTCACTGAGCAGGAGCACCGTGTGGCGGCTGCGTGGCTGGTGCCGATGCTCGACGCGGGGTTCCTGCATGGCGGCTGGATCGAGTCGACCGATCACCGGGTGTGGTTGGTGATCAGTGCCGCGGATCTGGCCGAGGCGCAGCAGCGTCTCGATGGTCTGCCGTTCGCGCGGGACGGCTTGGCTTCTTTCACCCTCACCCGAGTAAGGGCACTCCCCATTACCTGATCGCGCCACCCTCGGCTGCTGTCGGTGGCCGGCGCATCACCCGATCAGTCAAGAAGCTGCTTCATCTACCGCACCGGTGGCGAGAGCCACTTTGTATCGCACTCACATTCGAAAAGACGTCGACTCTAGGAGGACAACATGACTACCGAGAACACACTCCCACCCCGGACGGTCCGGACACCATTGTGCTGATCCACGGTCTGTGGGTCACCCCCCGAAGCTGGGAGAAGTGGGTCGAGCGCTACCAGGGCCGTGGTTATCGGGTGCTCACCCCTGCCTACCCGGGCTTTGAGGTCGAGGTCGAGGCGCTCAACGAGGATCCAACCCCGATCGAGACTGTGACGATCCGTGAGGTCGTCGAGCACCTCGAGCGTGTCGTCGGCGAGCTGGACAGCGCGCCGATCATCATGGGCCACTCGGCAGGAGGTTGCTTTACCCAGATCCTGCTCGATCATGGTTATGGGGCAGCAGGGGTGGCCATCGACTCCGCGCCGACCGAGGGCGTCAGGGTGGTCCCGGTCTCACAGATCAGATCCCTCTTCCCGGTGCTGAAGAACCCCGCAAACCGGCACAAGGCGGTGGGCTTCACCCGAGAGCAGTTCCACTACGCCTTCGCCAACACCCTCAGCCGGGAGGAGTCGGACAAGGTCTACCAGCGCTACCACATCCCCGCCCCGGGCAACTTCGTGTGGGCCGGGCCCTTAGCCAACTTCACGCCCGGTCACCAGGATCTCTACGTCAACTTCAAGAACGAGGACCGGGCCCCATTGCTGTTCATCGCGGGTGGCGAAGACAACCTGATGCCTCCAGCGGTCAACCAATCGAACGCCTATCACTACCGCCACACCAAGTCGGTCACCGACTATCAGGAGTTCCCAGGACGCTCGCACTACACGGTGGGACAAGACGGATGGGAGGAAGTCGCAGACTACGCCCTTGACTGGGCCGTCGAGCACGCGAAGTGATTCCGGATATGGCCATCCCAGAGATAACAGACCTAGAGAGCCGTTGCGACCTTCTGCGGTCGTTGCACCGCCCAGGAGACCCCCTTCTGCTTCCGAATGCTTGGGACGTCGCCACGGCGAGAGCCGTGGTCGCGGCGGGATTTCCCGTGGTCGCAACAACAAGCGGAGGGGTGGCCGCCACCCTCGGCTACGAGGACCAGGAGGGAGCGCCGGCCGTCGAGATGCTGGCCGCGGCCGCGCGGATCGCAAGGGGCGTCGATGTCCCGGTGACCGTCGATGCCGAGGCTGGCTACGGCATGAACCCGGCTGAGCTGGTGGCTGCGCTTCGGACCGTCGGGGCCGCCGGCTGCAACCTCGAGGACACCGACCACACTGACGAAAGCGTCCGTGATCCGGGCCCGTATGCGGAGTGGCTCGCGGGTGTTCGTCAGGCTGCATCGGAGGACGGCTACGGGCTTGTCGTCAACGCCCGAGTCGACGTCTTCCTCGGCCCTTTGGTCGCAGGTGCCGGGCCCGGTACGCAGGCGGAGCTCGTTCCTGAAGCGCTGGAGCGCGCAAACGCCTACCTCGATGCCGGCGCCGACTGCGTCTATCCGATCGGACTATGGGAGGCAGACGCACTACGCCGCTTCATGTCGGAGGTCCGTGGCCCGGTGAACATCACCCGGCTCCCGCAGGCGCCGCCGCTCGCCGACCTTGCTGAGCTGGGCGTGGCCCGGGTGAGCTGGGCAGTCTTCCTGCACCGCGACGCGATGGCTCACTTCCAGAGCCAGCTCGCATCGCTACGGGACTGAGAACCGAGCATGCCGCAAACGGCGGCGGGGCCGCAGCGGACGCCGCCGAAGCGACCGCTAGGCGGACATACGCACGGCGGTACAGGTGCGCGCGGCTAGGTGTACCTCTTGACGAAGGCGAGCGCGGTCTCGGCGACGTGTGCCAGCCGTGGTCGACGTGATGGCGCGGCTTCGGTTCGGCATCTTCACGATCTCCGTCACGCCCGACAGGCAACCGGCCACGCGGCTGGCGTCTCGGCGGATGCGAGCGCTCTGCGGCCGCGCGATCCTCCTGTGAAACACGAGCCGACCCCAAGAGCGAACAGTGTCAACCTCCCG
The DNA here is from genome assembly GCA_963711015.1 of uncultured Actinomycetota bacterium. Classification (GTDB taxonomy): domain Bacteria; phylum Actinomycetota; class Actinomycetes; order Propionibacteriales; family Propionibacteriaceae; genus Microlunatus. The sequence continues at coordinate 17,487 of CAVQCQ010000004.1, read as the reverse complement.
TAGTCCACTGCTTTCCCCGTCACAGCTGGCGGCCCTGGCCGACGTCGGGGAAGAGCGCTCGGCGTCCGCCGGAGAGCTGCTGTACCGGATCGGTGATCGCGTCCAACCGTTCGTGGCGATCCTCGTAGGCGAGGTCGCGATAATGGACGCGGCGGGTAACGAGATCGTCCGGTACGGCGCCTCGCAGTTCCTCGGGGAGCTGAACCTGCTGTCGGGGCAGGCCGTGTTCGTGAACGCGGTCGTGACCCAGCCACTCCGGTACATCGCGGTCGAGCGCAGCGTGCTGCTCTCTCTCCTCAGCGAGGACGGACCGCTCAGCGGCCTCATCCTCGACACGTTCATCGCTCGGCGAGAGGCGTTGCAGAGGGTTGAAGGGATCGGCTTGGAGATCGTTGGTCCACACAGTTCGGAGGCGACGATGCGTGTGCTCGACTTCGTGCGCGCGAACCGGCTTCCATACAGCTGGCGAGAGACGGCCCCGCCTGGCGGCGGGGCGTTGCCGCTCGTGCGCCTGCCAGGCGGAGGAGAGCTGCACGGGCCGACCAACCGCCAGCTGCTGCGCTCTCTCGGGATGGGGCTCGAGCTCGCACCGCGCGAGGAGGTTGACCTCCTGATCGTCGGCTCCGGCCCGGCGGGCCTCGCGGCCGCGGTCTACGCCGCCTCCGAGGGGCTCGACACGCTGGTCGCGGAGAGCACGGCGCTCGGCGGCCAGGCAGGGTTGTCCCGCCGGATCGAGAACTACCTCGGCTTCCCCGCCGGGATCAGCGGCAACGAACTGACCGCGCGCGCGGTCACCCAGGCGCGCAAGTTCAACGCACGCACGGCGACGGGGTACCGCGCGCTGTCCCTCGAACCCGGAAACGGCCGACACCTCGTCCGCCTCGAGGACGAACGGGAGATCGCCGCGCGCGCCGTCCTGCTCGCAACGGGCGCCCAGTACCGCCGACTCCCGGTCGACGGCCTTGCGGAGTTCGAGGGATCGACGGTCTTCTACGCCGCCGGTGCGCCCGAGTCGCGGCTCTGCGGCGGTTCGCCCGTTGCGGTCGTCGGCGGCGGCAACTCCGCCGGCCAGGCAGCCGTCTGGCTCGCCCGCGGCGGCGCGCTCGTCACCCTCCTCCATCGCCGCGCCGACCTCCGCGAGACGATGTCCGACTACCTCATTCACGAGCTCGAGCGGTTCGGCGTCGCTGTTCGAGACCGAAGCGAGATCGCCGCGCTCCACGGTGACGACGCGCGCCTTGCGGCGGTCACGCTGGCGAGCGGCGAGTTCTTGCAATTCTCGTTCCTGTTCCTCTTCCTGGGCGCACGGCCGCATACCGAATGGCTCGATGACACCGTCGGCCGCGACCCCGACGGCTTCATCGTCACCGGCGCTGCAGCCAACACCGCCAACCTGCTCGAGACCGACGTTCCCGGCGTGTACGCGGCCGGCGACGTCCGTTCCGGCTCCACCAAACGCTGCGCCGCCGCCGCCGGCGAGGGTGCGATGGCCGTCATGTTCGTCCATGCCCAACTCTCCCAGACTCACGCCGCCGAGCGAGCCACATGAGCAGCGCCGTCTGCACCCGCCTCGACCAGATCGCCGTCCGAGAGCTGCCGCCGTCGGTTGAGGGTTTGCGAGGACTGCCTGCGCACCGGCGACCTGTGGCTCACCTCAGGATCTGCCTCACCTGCGGCCAGGTCACGTGCTGCGACGACTCACCCAACCGGCACGCGACGGCGCACGCACATGCCACCTTGCATCCGATCATCCGCTCGCGCGAGCCCGGCGAAGACTGCTGCTGGTGCTACGTCGACGAGATCGCGTTCCTCGCCGATGGGATCATTGGCGAGACGCGGATACCGCCGTCGCCGCTTCTGCAGCTACTCAGGTCGACCCGGGGGAGACGATCCCGCCGACCTGCCTAGCCCGAGCAGGCGACTGGCGATCCGCGCTGGCGTGGTGGCGGATTCGAGACCGCCCCGATCTGCGCGATCCTCGTCGCAACACACTTCGGAAGGGGCTTGGATGCTCACTCAAAGATCTACCCTGGCTCGTCGGCGCTCGCAGGACCGCAGGTCACGTACGGTTTGCTGACCGCCTGGGTAGAAGAGCAGGCGGCCAGGATCAGGGCGTAACTATACGAGAGCCATGCCGATGGATCTCAGGTCAGGTTTGCACTGGAAGGTGCAGCGTTAGTAGTCGCGTCCCGCTCAGATCGAGCCGGATCCTCCCGCCGGCGGAGCTGTAGCGCAGCACCACGCCAGCGCAGCCGACGCAGCGCAACACCGGGGCGGGGCTATCTGCGTAGAGATCATGTTGAGCCAGTGGGCCGGTCCGGCCGCAGTGGGCGCAGGTGCAGTCGGCCGGCACAAGGTCGATGGCGAACAACTCCGCCAGGGCACCGGTGAGGGCGTTGCCGTCCAATCTGCGTTCCGCGGTGCTGTCGGCCCCGCCCGGCTCGTCGGCTGGTGACTCGTTCATCAGGTACCTCCGGTCGCGCCGAAGCGCTCGGTCTTGATCCTCTCGGACGCATGCCCTAGCTCGATCATCGCGCTCGCGACGGCATCGACGAAGCCGGTGGAACCGCAAACGAACACCTGCGGCTCCGCCTCTGGCGGAAATACGCGTCGGCGAAGTACGGCTCGGTCGACCCGGCCGGTCTCTCCCGTCCAGCCGGGTGGCGCTTCGCGGGTGATGGCCAGATCGACTCGGAGGTTGCGCTCGGGTTCAGCGAGACGCTCACGCCGGATGACCTCGGCCAACGATCGGGCCGAGTAGAGCAGGCGGACGGGCACCTCGCTGCCCGCCGCCCGGTGGTGGTCGAGCATGGCCAGGAACGGGACCACGCCGGAGCCGCCGGCGACGAGCTGGAGCGGGCCGCCCAGCCCGACATGCCAGACAAACCAGCCCCCAAACGGGCCTCTGACTTCGAGGTCGTCGCCGGGCCGGAGCTCCTCGGTGAGGTAGGGAGAGACCTCCCCGTCGGGCAGCCGGTCCACGATCAGCTCCACATGGGGGGCTTCGGGTGCCGAGGCGATGGAATAGCTGCGCTGGGCCGTGTAACCGTCAGGCGCGGTCAAACGTACGTCCAGATGCTGGCCAGGTTGATGTCCAAGCCAGGCGGGCGGGTCGAGGACGAGTCGGCTAGCTCGCGCGGTCTCCCGCCGGACCTCCAGGACCGGTGCGCTGTGCCAGCTCAGTCCCCGGCGTAGCGCTGCTCTCGCCACGGGTCCCCGTAGTTGTGGTAGCCGAACCCCTCCCAGAAGCCGGGCTGGTCATCAACAGTCAATATCAATCCCCGCAGCCACTTCGCCGACTTCCAGAAGTACAGGTGGGGCACCAGCAGCCGGACCGGACCGCCGTGTGCAGGAGGGAGGGGAGCGCCGGCGTAGGTGTCGACCACCCAGGCCTTCCCGCCGGTGAGGTCTGCGAGGGGCAGATTCGTGGTGTACCCGCCGTCACTGAACGCCGTGACGAAGGCAGCCGTCGCCGTGACCTGCTCGAGCAAGGTGTCCACTGACACCCCGGACCAGCTGGTGTCGAACTTCGACCAACTGGTGACGCAGTGGATGTCGACCGTGACCTCCTGTCGCGGCAGCGCTTGAAACTCCTGCCAGGACCATCGGGCCGCCTGCTCGACCTGACCCTGTACGCGGAAGTCCCAGGTAGCCAGGTCCTGGCGTGGTGTCGGTCCCGCCGATAGGACCGGGAACGAGTCGCCGACGTCATACTGGCCGGGAGGCAACCTGTCGCCGCGGTCCTGCCCTCCGCGCCGGCGCCCAAGAAATCCTCGAGACACCCGAGCCATTCCGAACACCTCCTGATTCGGCCACCCGAAGCCCGACGACCCCCATGCCGTCGCACCCAACCATATTGGCGTCACATCGCCGGATGGCCTAGCCCACAACGGCGCATTCGACCACGGGCCTGCCGATCAAAGCAGCCGCCCTGGTCGATTGCGATGTCGACAGCGACGCTGCCGGGCGAGGTGATCGCGATCATCTCGCGGGCGACGAGCTTAGGTGCTCTGGCGCCGGGGACGAGGACGGCGCTCGATGACAACATCGGAGTCTGCGACGCAGGCCGCGGTGACTGCCCCGTTAGGCACGACCAAGTCGAGGCAGCCGCTGGACACGTCGGAAAAGTACGCGAGCTTGGCCAGGCTCCGTTCCACCGTTCCACCGGCTGCGATCCTCATGGTGTTGACGATCTTGCTCCGCACAGGCTTTCGATGTTGCATTACCTAGCCCGGTCCTGTTAGAGCAGTCGCCGGCCGGGAACCAGGACCTGTCAGTACACGGATCATCACGTCCTTCCGCACGCCCGCCCGGGCGGTTAACTGTCACCATGATCACGCGCACCGTCGGACCAGTGGCCTCAAAGTGTCCGGTATCGGCCTGGGTTGTATGGGCCTCAGCCACGCCTACGGCCTCGACATCGATGAGGAGAACGGCATCGCTCTCATTCGTGCCGCCGTGGACCTCGGCGTCACCTTCTTCGACACCGCACAGGTCTACGGACCGTTCGTCAACGAGGAGCTGGTCGGCAAGGCGTTGGCCCCGGTTCGTGATCAGGTGGTGATCGCCACAAAGTTCGGGTTCCACTTCGACGGAAATCAGTCGACCGGGCTGGACAGCCGGCCGGAGTACATCCGCGCGACCGTCGAGGACTCGCTACGCCGGCTCAACGTGGAACGCATCGACCTGCTCTACCAGCACCGAGTCGACCCGGATGTGCCGATCGAGGACGTCGCCGGCACGGTCAAGGAGCTGATCGACGCCGGCAAGGTCGCGCACTTCGGCCTGTCCGAAGCCGGGGTCGACGTTCTCCGCCGCGCGCACGCCGTCCAACCGGTGACCGCCCTGCAGAGTGAGTACTCGCTGTGGTGGCGCGAGCCGGAAGCTGAGATCCTGCCGACCCTGATCGAGCTCGGCATCGGCCTGGTGCCGTTCAGTCCTCTCGGCAAGGGGTTCTTGACCGGCACCATCGACAGCTCGACGAGCTTCGCCGACGCTGACCTGCGCAGCAACCTGCCCCGCTTCACTGAAGAGGCGCGCGCCAGCAATCAGGCCCTCGTTGACCTCGTGGGTCGGGTCGCGGCCCGCAACGACGCCACGCCCGCGCCGGTCGCGCTGGCTTGGATCCTGGCTCAGCACCCCTGGATGGTGCCCATTCCGGGCACCACCAAGCTGCACCGGCTGCAGGAGAATATGGCCGCCGCCGATCTCGAACTGACCCCGTCAGACCTCGCCGAGATCACCGCAGCCGCTGACCAGATCGACCTCACCGGCGACCGGTATCCCGAACACATGCAACGGTGGATCAACCGATAGCTGTACCGAGGGAACCGTGACCCGTCTGAGCCAGGCCGGCATGCGGAGCGTCTTGTGACGACCTAGCCACCTCATCCGTGGAGATCGAGTAGACCCTCAGGGTCCGAGCGGGTCGAGCGCTGGTGGCGTTGCCGTGCGCTCGGGTGCGCCGCTGATGGCGCGTTCGGGCAGCCACACCACGAAGGTGCTGCCGGGTCCGGTGCGGTCGGCCAGGACCAGCCGGCCCTCGTGGCTCTCGACGATCTGCCGGGCGATGGATAGGCCGAGCCCGGTACCGTGGCTCTGCTCACCCGGTCCCCGGTGGAAGCGGTCGAAGACCCGGGGGCGTTCCTTCTCGGCGATGCCGGGACCCTGGTCTCGCACGGCGATCCAGGCCCAGCCGTGGCGGCTGCCGCCCGCGACGGTCACCATGCTGCCGGGTGGCGCCAACCGCACGGCGTTGGAGAGCAGGTTTAACAGCGCCCGGTGCAGCGAGGCCGGGTCGGCGTAGACGACCGGTCCTGAGGCCAGCCGCCGATCGAGCTTCAGCTGGCGTTCGGCGGCCAGCAGCTCGAACTCGTCGACAACGTCGCGGGTCACCCCAGCCAGGTCGACCTCGCGGTCGACGAAGGCCGACGAGCGCTTCCGGGCGGTGGCCAGCAGGTCTTCCAGCAGCCGGCTCATCCGACCGGTCGCCCGGGTCACCACGGCGGTGGCGTCCCGGCGCTCGTCCGGCGTGGACTGCTCGTTGCCAAGGACGGCCTCGACGTTGGCCGAGATGACGGCGACGGGGTTGCGCAGCTCGTGGGACACGTCCTCCACCAGCGCCCGTTCCGCCCGGAACGCGGTCTCCAGCCGCTCGAGCATGCCGTTGATCGTCTCGGCCAGGGTGCGCAGCTCGTCCGGTGGTCCGCTGGTGGGGATCCGGCGCAACAGGTCGGTCGCCGTGATCTCCCGGGTGGTCGTGGTGATCGCCTCCACCGGGCGCAGCGCCCGGCCGGCCACCCACCAGCCGACAGCCACACTGAGCACGAACATGATCATCAGGGCGATGATCGAGTAGTCCCGCAGGGTCTGCAACGCGGTGAAGTTGACCGCCTTCTGCACGCTGGCCAGGTCGGCAGCCTGGAACTGCTCGCCCTCCCGGTAGACGATCGTGCCGTCGGCGTTCCGGGTGAACTTCTTCACCGTCACCGGGTCGAGCGGCGGCGCGTCGATCGTCTGGGACAGGGCGACATAGACCCCGAACAGCAGCAGGGCGGTGATGCTGAAGAGCAGCGCCGAGTAGGTCACGGCCAGCCGCACCCGGACGGTGCGGCCCTCGCCGGCAGGATCGCCGTCATCACACCGTCACCGCGGACGCGTCGTCCCGCAACCGGTAGCCGCGGCCGATCACGGTCTCCAGCAGCTGGGGTTCGCCGTCGACGCTCAGCTTGCGCCGCAGCGTGCCGACGGTGACCGGTACGGTCTGGGTGAAGGGATCGGCGTTCTCGTCCCAGACGTGCTCCAACAGCTCCTCCGCCGACACCAGGTTGCCGGGCCGGCTCAGCAGGTAGCGCAGCACGGCGAACTCCTTGAGCGTCAACCGGAGCTCCCGATCGCCCCGGAACGCCCGCTGCTGCGCCGCGTCCAGCCGCACCGAACCCAAAGTCAGCACCGAGGACGTGCCCGTGGTCTCCCGGCGCAGCACGGCCCGTAGCCGGGCGGTCAGCTCGGCGAGCGCGAACGGCTTGACCAGGTAGTCGTCGGCACCGGCGTCGGCGCTGCAGGAAGTCTGCGGTGACAACGAGGTCCTGATGGTCGCCGAGCATGACCTGCGCTGCATGAGTTCATGGGAGACGCGTTCAAGCGAGTCTCTGTTCGGCTGCTGTCCAGCCGAATCATTGGCAGCGAACTCCTGGTCGCCGATGACCTGCGACCTGCGGCCGCGGAGTGATGTCCCGCGAGCACTACGCGGGCGTTACCGGCTTTGCCGGACGTGACCAGCAGGCAGGCGTCGATGTCCTGGATCATGCCGACCTCAAGCTTGATGCGTCCCTTCGGCCACTATTCGTGCGCGGTTCACCTCATGTTCGCCCGCCGAGTAGAGACTTCAGATGTGCGGCTCTGGGGAGGCTCGAGAAGATGGTCTCGGCGCCACCTGCTCGGAGGAAGTGAAGTCCGAAAGCATGCTCCGACAGCACAGAAAGTCTCGATTGATCAGCGGAAAGCCAGCGTCCCCCTCACCGAAACGCTCCGCGCAGCGCAACCCGAACTGGGCGTTGACGATGACTCCACCCGGGCTCCTTCCCATGCAGCACACAGAACTCGAGATACGAGTCACCTGGCCGGTCGTTACCTGCCTGGCAACTACCTTGGCTGAGGCTTGAGACCTCAGACGGGAACAGGAGGCTCTGCTGCCTCGCCAATGTCACGCTCGGACAACCAAGTCGCGCGAAGCCGGTTAGGCAAATCATGAACGCCTCGCTGAACGGGTGTGGTTCGCTACTACCACCACCTGTTCGCCGGATTCAGGTCGTCGAGCTTCGGTGAGCCGCACTCCCTTGGGACGGCGGGACGAGCTGGCGAAGGCGGCTGAGGCTGCTGCGGTGGCCGACGCGATCGGCTATCAGCCGTCGCCAGGTGACCACACCAACGGTGGCCGCGACCGCTCCTGGGATGGACACGTCCCGGATCCGCGGACCGGTCCGCCGGGCGATGAGTTCGGCTGAGGCGAGGATAGAGGCTGCGGCCAGGATGCCGTCGACTAGTCGGTCGGTTACCCCATCGGCGTCGTGGACTCGGAATTCGACACCGATTGTTCCGCCTTGGAGTTGGCGAAGGATCGGCCGGAGCTTCGTGGGTGCCGTAGCGAGTAGACGCTCCCAGCCTCGCAGGGTGCGGAGGGCCCGGCGGCCCACCGAGACCGGGTTGAGCCGGTCATGCCATCATCTGTTCCCAGTAGGGCTGGAGCAGCTCGGTGAGGGAAACCTTGGCGCCGACCGAGCTGCCCAGGCCTTGAAGCTGTACCAGCACACGGAACAGCAGCCCGAGGTCGGACGGGAAGGTGAGCCGGTTGCTGTGCATGATCTGCATGCCCGAATTCACCATCCCGACGAAGTCGAGATCTGCCACGCTGCCGCCGAGGTAACGGCTCAACCACGTCTGGAGCTGACCGCTCAGCCGGTCGGTGTCGATGTCGGCTGGCGCGCGGGTGAGATCGATGATGATGTCGGTGATCTCCTCGACATCTCGGGAGCCGAGGGCCATCAGCAAGGCTTCGAGCTGGGTCTTTCGTGGGCCGGTGAGGTGTCCGACGTCGCCGAAGTCCAAGATGGCCAGGTGCTGTCCGTCGAGCAGGAGGAAATTGCCGGGGTGTGGATCGGCGTGATAGACGCCGTCGCGGAACACCATCTCGAGGTAGATGTCGGAGGCGCGGCGGACGAGGTCGTCAACATCCCAGCCTGTCGCGATGATGCTCTCGCGTCCAGTGACTTTGGTGCCGGTGAGCAGCGACATGGTCAGGACGTTTGTCGAGGAGAGCTCGGGATAGGGCCTGGGAATGACCACGTCATGCTCGTCCGCGAAGTTCGCCGTGAACAGCTGGAGGTTCCCGAGCTCTTGCCGCAGGTCGATCGCCGCTCGCATCATCGTGTCAAACTCGTCCACCAACACGGTGGGCGAATAGGCAGCGAGGGCCTCATCGTGGTCCTCGACAAACCCGGCTAGGGCCCGCATGAGTTCGAGGTCGTCCAGGACTTTCGCCTGCGCCCCGCGGTGGACAACCTTGACGACGACTGGCGTACCGTCTTTCAGCGACGCCCGGTGAACCTGGGCCACCGATGCCGAGGCCATGGGCTTCCCCTCGAACGTACCGAAGGCCTCACCGACATCCACGCCGAGTTCGGCCTTGATGGTCGACTCGGCGGAACCGGGCGGGTCGGCGGGCACACTGGACTGCAACTGGGCAAGCTCGGCAGCGACGTCGTTGCCGACCAGGTCCGGGTGGAGACTCAGCATCTGGCCGAACTTGATCCACGTGGTGCCGAGCTCAGTCAAGGCTCCCCGGAGCCGCTGCCCCGAGGTGAGGGCCGTGAGACCCGGATCGGCAACTCGGGTGACAAGCGTGGCGCGAAGTCCGGTGTCCAGTGCTGCTCCAGCGTTGTCGGCCAGCCGAGCGAACCCGTACCGGGCGAGGACGTCAGCAATCTCCTTGATGCGACTCCGGTTTCGGAAGAGCACACCAGCAATGTCGTCTGCCACGTTCGTTTCTCGATTCTCGCGCGCACCATGCTCACCGCCCGCCAGGCGGGCCATCGGTGCTCCTTCTGGGCTCTGATGTCGATCGGATGTCGGGCGCTTGAGCCAATCAAATCGCTCCTCCACGTTGCGCACAACCAGACGTTGACCGAGCCCATGGCTCACCAAGTAGTGCGCTGCCGCACAAGATGATCACTAGAAGTGCGTTTGCGGGCTCAGCCGGAAACTTGCTGCATGTTGCGCATAGCCGCCGCGATCCGCACCACCTGCCCTCCGGGGCTGCGTCGAGGCGCGTCGGGCTGCTATGCGGCACCGGGTAGGCGTGGCGATGAGCCGATGAGCGGCCTGATCGAGCGCGGCGTCGAGGTGCCCAAGGAGATCCCCCGCTTCCGTTCCTGGTCACCGAGCTCGGCCGCCACGTCTGGCATCGGATGTGAGACCTGCAAAGTCGACGCTCCCGCCGGGCCAGGTGAATTTCCGCCCCAGGATCGAGAGTCGCGGTGGCGCTGGAGCGGTTCCTCCTAACGGCCCGGAGTCTGGACGCGCAGCGCGATCCGCCCGCCCTCTCGGATCGCGTCCACGGTCCCGTGGCGGGTCTGCAGGTAACAACATCGGCAAGCGATAGATCGCTGCAGTGCGCGTTGGAGAACGCTGAAGGTAACGCCTGCGGCGCATCCCCCGGCGAGGTGGACGGCGAAGGTAGTGCATGAGCGCGGGAAGTGTTCGGGCATCTGAGGTGCGGACCAGTGCGCGGTTGTGGCGCCGGCTGTTGGTGGTGGCGGCCGTCGGTCAGGGGGTGAGCTCGGTCCTGGTTTCGACGTTCGGCGGGGCGTTCACCACCGCTGATCGGGCGGGCGAGCCGCTGATTGTGCCGCCGGGGTGGACCTTCACCATCTGGAGCGTGATCATCGCACTCAGCGTCGGATATGCAATCTGGGCTGACTCCGACCGTCGGCCGAACACCGAGCTTCGGAACCGGTTGACCTTGCCGCTACTGGTCACCTGTGTCGGGTTCTCGATGTGGCTCGCCGCTGCTGAGCTGGAGCCCAATTGGACAACTCTGGTGATCTTCTTGGTCATGCTGGGTGCTCTGCTGCGCGCGCTGGCGCACGCATGTGCACACCGTGCGGCGATTCGGTCCTGGAGTCCCTTGGCCCGGGTGCTGTTGTGGGGCACGCTCGGGCTGTACACCGGCTGGAGCAGCGTGGCGGTCTGGCTCAACCTCACTACCGCTTTGGTCGGTAGCGGCGCCCCGATCACGACCACGGCCGCCATACTCGGACAGGCAGCCATCCTCGCCGGGGCGGTCGGCACAGCCGTCGCCATCACCTGGTACACCCGAGGCCTGCTTTCGTACGTGGTCACGGTCGTGTGGGCACTGACCGGGGTGATCGTCAGCACGGTTCAGGAGGGCTACCCGTTGCTGACCTCGGCGGCCGGGCTCGGCTTGGCGGTCGTCCTTGCCACCGCGGCGCTGACCCGGCGCCGTGCGAGCCAAAGGGGTTAGCACGACGCATTGTTCGTGTGTGCGTCTGCCAACGGCGCATCGGCGTCTCGACCAGCGTGGCCGCGCTAGGTCCGATCCGCTGCGGCATATGCAGAACCAGGGATCGGTCGGGCGCCGTCGTCGAACTCTCCGACCGGTGGCGCTCGAGGAGATGCGTTCCGCCAGCGAACGTCAGCCGCCGGCTTCCATGTTCTTCGTGACCACAGCGAGGGTCTGCTGCAACTGCTCGGTCGGGCTGAACTCGACGACCTCGGTGCCGGCGTAGAGCACCGGGGTGTGACCCGAGGGGACGTAGTAGGCGTCGCCGGTCTCGAATGTCTCCTCGCCGGAGGAGGTCTTGAACGTCACCTTCCCGGCAAGAACGTACCCCCAATGGGGCGCCTGGCACTGGTCGTCCGGCAGGCCCCTGAAGAACTCTGAGAGGTCGGCGTCGGCGGTGTACTTCTCGAAGGCCACCGTGTAGCCCCCTTCGAAGTTCTCCAGGTGACCCTCATAGCCCTCCACCTCGACGGTGTCTGAGGCGCTTGTCTTCGATGCCTTGGGCATGGTTCCTTTTCCTTTCATCGGTGGATTGAGAATGCGCGTTCCCCGGGACCGTTCACCTCTCACAGGCCTCGCAATAGCACCTGTGGATGACGTACAGGGAGCGCAATATCTGGGTCGAGCTGGAAGTGCCGCGCTGTCAACGGCGGCCGACGTGACGCCTTCCGGGTGAAGCGCGGGTTCTCTGGCGTACTGATCCGGGTTGCGGCCTCTCTCGGGTGGGCAGCGTGGTGGGCTTGCTCGAGTTCGGTCGGGCGGAGCATCACCTGAGACTCGGGAGAGCCACCCGTGAGGACGGCGGATTGCGGTGCGGAGGACGCACGCGTGGTTGGCCTTCACAGATCTGGCGGGCAGTTGTTCGGGTCCTGGGTCGCGGCGTACGACGCGAGCGCGCCGACGTGAACCCGAACTCCTGGAGCACTTCTCGATGGCTGGCGAAGTAACCGGGGCGCTCGTGGCCCAGGCGGACCCGTAGACCTGGTGCGCGGCGAGTGTCGACTGCGCGACGCAACTTGCTGGTCGCGGCCGCGGGAGAGACCCCGACGAGCACGGTGACGACCAGCGCAGCGCTGGAGCCAGGGTGAGGCGACGTGTGGAACGGCTCATCACGCACCCCGCCGTCACGCGGGCGCTGCGGTGGGCAGCGCGCCGATCTGGGACATGATCGTGAAGAGGTCGCAGTACTGGGTGATCTCGACGATCTTGCCGTCACGGACCCGGAACAGGTCCCACTCGGCGAACTTCACGCGCCGGCCGCTGGCCGGGACACCTGCGAAGTCGGCCTGGTGGGTGGCCGTGTAGCTGACCCAGGAGCTGATCAGGTCGTCCTCCTGCACCAGATACCGGACGTCGGCAGTCAGCTCGGGGAACGGCGAAAGGAAGCTGCCGATAGCGTCCTTCAGCTCGGCCAAGTTGGACCCGGCACCGGCGTGGCCGACGAGTTCGGGTGAGCAGACCTCGTCGAGGTCCTCCGGTCGGCCGCTTCCGACGATCTCGTAGAAGCGTCGGACGACGCCCTTCTCGGTGGTTTCCATGAGCCCTCCTCGAGACTTCAGGTGTGGTGAGTTGAGGATGCTCTACCGAGTGGTGGGTCAGCATGGGCCATGTTGCCTATTTTGAGCTCGGGTTGCCGGATGGCCGGCGCGCACTCACGGGTGGGCCAGGGTTTGGGCGGCGGGCAGGTTGAGCAGCGCGTAGGCAGCTGCCTCGGTGCGGCTGCGCACCCCGAGCTTGGTCAAGATGTTGCCCACGTGGTGGCCCGCGGTCCGGGTACTGATGAACAGCCGATCGGCGATCTCCGTGTTAGAGAGCCCTTCGCACACTAGGCCGAGCACCTCCTGCTCGCGGCGGCTGAGCAGGCTCCCGTCACGTGAGCCGGTCCGGCCCTTGACGCCGAGTCCGCGAAGAAACGCAGCGGCTCGGTCAGCCTCAGCGGTGGCGCCCATCCGGTCGAGGGCCTGCAGCGCGCTGCGCGCCTCGGTGATGGCCAGGCCGCGGTCCTTTCCGACAAGTGACCGGGCGAGGTCCATCCGGGCCCGGCAGGCCGCCAGTGGCCCACCGGACTGGGCGAAACCCAGCGCCGCCGAGCGGAGCAGCCCGGTGGCCTCGCCGTCCCCTTGAGCGAGCGCGACCTTGCCGCTGGCGTGGTCGCGGTGCGCGCGGTGCAGCGCAGTGTCTGTCGCGGCGGCGAGGTCCGCGATGCGCTGTGCGGCGTCCTGTGCGAGCCCGGCGTCTCCGGCCGCCAAGGCAGCATCGACCAGCTGCGCCTGCGCCGGAAGTGTAAGAACGGGCGTTTCGGCCAGGGCGTCGAGGGCGGCCACGAGACGGTCCACGGCGCGGGCCGGTCGGCCGAGGGCCAGGTCGAGGGCCGCGGCGGCTGGCGCGCAGTCGGAGTCGTTCTCGAAGCCGGTGATCAGCGTCTCTGCCTCCTCCAGGCGCCCCTGGAGCACGCGTAGGGCAACCAGGTCGGCCACCGGGTGCAGGCAGCGCGGCCGCAGGCCCATCCTGGACATCTGTGAGACCGCGCGGACGAGTTGTTCCTCGGCCGCGTCGAGCCTTCCCGTGACGAGATATACACCTCCGCAGCATCCGGTGCAGAAGGCGGAGATGAGATCGGTCGCCGAGTGCGTCTCGAAGGGCAGCAGCGGCCCAAACGCGTACGACGAGCGGAAGCTGACCAGGAACGTTGCCCAGGGCTCGACCATGCCCGGATCACCGATCAGCCCGGCGACCTCCATGAGCGTGCACAGCGCCTCGCCGACGTACTGCACGTCATGGCCCTCGCCTGAGGTCGCGGCGGTCATCGCCTCGTGCAGATCGGAAAGCCCCTCGGCGATGCCGCCACCGCTGACGGTGCAGGCGCCCCGACGGGTCAGCGCCATGATCTCCAGATCCCGGTCACCGCGCTCGCGCGCGATCCTCAGCGCCTGGTCGGCGGCGCCAACGGCGCGCGGGTGCGGGAGCCCCACCTCCGACTCCGCCAGGACCAGCCACCCCCGAAGGCTGCTCTCCTCAGGCAGGTTACTCAACAACGATCGCGCCCGAGAGAGCCATCCGTTGGCCATCTCCCCACGCCGATAGAGGCCGCGATACTGACGGGCCAGCCAGATCGCGACGGCCGTCGCCTCAGTGTTGCGGCCGTCGTGACGGAGCCGCGCGAAGGCCCGGGCCCGCAGCTCGAGCGCCGTACCCGGATCGTTGAGCCACCACGCCGCCAGCCCAAGCCCGTCGAGCGCGTCCGCCGACTCTTCCACCGACAACGCGGCCTCGAAGCAGTCACGGGCCGCAGCCCACTCGCCCCCAGCCAGGGCGGCCGATCCGGCCACGAACTGCTCGTGGGCGTCCATGTCCTCGATGATCGCACCGATCTTGCATCGACACGGAGCCACCGCTCTCGAACGCTTCCCGTCCCGGCAGCCGCCGACCAGGGTTGTCCTCGAGCCATGCCGTCGGCGGCCGTGATCCTGTGCTGGGCCATGACCATGCCGGTGGCTTGGTTGATCCGGGCCCTGCTGTTCCACGACTCAGCCTGAACCGGGTTTAGTGGAGGGCGCGCGTGACGTTGATTGCGTGACACGGGTTGCGGGTCGTTTGTGGCTCCGCCCGTGCCTGTCGGGGGCGGCTCTGGGGGCTCACGGTTTGGGGATCGATCTCGGACGACACAGGTGTGTTGGCCCGGCACGTTGGTCGTGAGGTGGAAGACCGGTCGCGGTCGCGGACGCGAAGCGCCGCCATGGGCTCAAGCAGAACCAACGTTGGATGAGCCGGGGTCGTAGAGGTCAGCGTAACTGCGCCACGTCATCAGTATGACCGCCATCGATCCGGCGATGGCGACGGCCATAGGCAGTGGGCGACGCCGCCAGGCGGTGACCCCGGCTACAGACAGGCAGGCCGCGCCTACCGCGTTGAGGGCGATGATGTCTCGGCGCTTGATGGGGTCAGCGATCCATTGTTCCTCTCCAAGGATGGCGCGGGTTGCGAAGGCGCGATCGTCGGTCACTGGGGGTGTGATGATCGGGTTGATGATCATCCATGCCGCGATGGGCAGTGCAGTCCAGCTACGTCGGTACCAGAGTGGGACGACGACCAGAGGTGTTGAGGCCCACCTGCTCCAGGCGCTGATGGGATGGGCGTGCCTGACGAAGACCCAACTGCGCATCGAGGTCGACATCCCATACCTCCAAGGGTTCGAGCGAAGGATCGTGCGGCGGCTAAACCCCAGTGGTGCGCGGATCGGAGCATCCAGGGGATGCAGTCAGCGAAGCACAGGAATGCGGAGATCGCCAGCGCCCGGCGAGACTCACGAAAGCTGCCCGCGAAAGCGCTCTCTGGCCTCGCTCCGGGAGGTGTTCGTATCCGCCGTCGCGCGGTTGTGCGAACGTGCCGCCGTTCGGGTCCCTCAGGTCGGCGTCGACAACGTCAGCCGCTTGGTCATGTTGAGGCGGACTTCGCCGTAGGGCGCGACGGAGCGCCAGAACAGGAGCCTGGGACCGCGGTGGTCGAGGTCGGTCATCCGGTCGCCCGCCCATCCATCCTCGAAGGCAAGCTCGGATGATTCGGCCTCGGATGATTCGGCCGCCCCAGACCCCAGTGAGCGGCAGCCGGTTGCACGGTGGCAAGTCGTCCTGCTCGTCCTCCTCGCCGTTGGGCGATGTCGCCGCCGGGTCGCTATTCGCCGCAAGGCCCGCCCGTGAGAGTCAAGGGAGGCCATCAGGGGACGCCGCGTAGCGGCCCGCAGCTCGGCGCCCAGCTCGGTCGGGCGGTGGCTGGTCCGGATCCGCTGGGTTGTGGGCGGCGGGTCCGGTGCGGGCGGCCGAGTCGGGGTGGTCCTGGGTGGTCCTTCGGGTCGTCGGATCGGGCCGGGCCGTGACACGTGCTGCGACATAGATCGGTAAATGTGGCTGTGACCAGGGCGGATACCGCTCTCAGTCCTGATTTGGTTGTTAGAACGGGGGCTCATGAGACCTCGCTGTGTGATCATCGGGGGCTCCTGTCCCTGTCCCTGTCCCTGATTCTGAGGCGACCAGCCCGGGCGATTCGCTCACCGCAGAGGCCTCTCGTCGGATCGCGCCAGCACAGTGCTCCACTCACCGCGCCATGCTCGGAGCAGGGCACTCTCAAGACTCGCTGCATAAATCCAGCGGTGGCCTCATCGCTCGGTGCCGCTCTCCCGGCCTTGGCCGCCATTGATGATCATCCTCACTGCTTCACCGCCCTCGGGTCGAAGCCACGCGGGTGGGCCGGAGCCGCACAGCGACAAGAACCCCCGGACCATCGAGGCAGCCTCACCGTCGGCCCTCGACGGTCTGATCCGGAGTAGCTGGATCGGCGTGGTGGGAGGATTCGTGCATGGTCGGTTCTCCGCGCGACGGCGTTGCGCGGGGTCGCGAGGCACTCCGGGCGGGTGATGCGGTTGCGGCGCGGTCGGCGTTCGAAGGCGTCCTGACCGCGGGGGCCTCGGGGGCGGCCCTCGAGGGTTTGTCGGCTGCGTCGTATGTGCAGCTGGAGTTTCCTCGCTCCATCGACGAGATGGAGCGAGCCCACGCTGTCTACCGGTCTAAGGGCGATGGGCCGGGTGCGGTCCGGACCGCGCGCACATTGGGTTATCTGCACGGAACCACGGCCGGGGACTGGGCGATCGCCAGCGGCTGGATCGCGCGAGCGAAGACCCTCCTGGTCGACCAGCCCGACTCCTCCGAGCGCGGCTGGGTTGCGCTGACCGAAGGCATGTTCGAGAGAGCCAGGGCGATCAAGGAGCAGCACTACGCACGCGCACTGGACATCGGTCGGCGCCGGTCTGATACCGAGCTCGTCTTCGCTACGTTGGCCTACCTCGGCGCGAGCCTCGTGCATGACGACCGGGTCGAGGAGGGGATGATGCTGCTCGACGAGGCGCTGGCGGCGGTCGCCGGTGGTGAGGTCGACGACTTCATCGTCGTCGAGGAGATCTTCTGCCAGATGTTCTCGGCATGCGAACGTGCCCAGGACGTGGGTCGCGCAGAACAGTGGATCCGCGTCGGCGAGGCGATCGCCGAACGTCGATGTCTGCCGGCCGTCTCGGCGTACTGCCGCACACATTACGGCGGCATCCTCACCGCCGCAGGGCGCTGGCCGGAGGCCGACGACGCGCTGACCGAGGCCGTTCGGCTGTGGGCGCTGGGCCGACGCACCCTGAAAGCAGGGGCCCTCGTGCGACTGGCCGGCCTGAGGGTCAAACAAGGGCGTTTGGAGGAGGCCGAGCGGCTTCTCGATGGGATGAGCAACGACCCTGAGGCGACGCTTCCGTTGGCATCGCTGCAGTTCGCTCGCAAACAGACCGCCATCGCGCAGGAGACGCTCGAACGTGCCCTGCAGAGAGCCGACCCGAGTAGCAGCAGCGTCGTACCGTTTCTCGCACTTCTCAT
>CAVQCQ010000003.1:0-188446 GCA_963711015.1 uncultured Actinomycetota bacterium | reverse complement strand
CCGCCCAGCGCGTCACGCGGTCCGGGTCGCGCGGTTCGTCCCACCGCGAGATTGTGGCGCCCGGACGTCGCCCGCGCGGCCAGCCCGCGAGGGTGGATCGCCTACCGCGATCGCGTGGCCCGCCGGACGCTGCTCAGCGGGGCGCGGGCTCCGCGCTGCCGGGCTGGGCGACCGGCTCGATCGCCACCGGGGCGCGACGCCGCGCCGTGAGCAGGAGCATCGCAACGCCGACGAGCAGCCCGCCGATCGCCGCCCCGCCAGGAGCGTCGCCCCCGTCGCGTCGCCACCGGCCCCGGGCGGGGTCGTGGCCGCTACCGGCGCCGCGAGGGCCGCCTCTCCCCCATCGTTCCCCTCGCCGACG
Source organism: uncultured Actinomycetota bacterium (assembly GCA_963711015.1). Taxonomy (GTDB): domain Bacteria; phylum Actinomycetota; class Actinomycetes; order Propionibacteriales; family Propionibacteriaceae; genus Microlunatus. The sequence continues at coordinate 188,085 of CAVQCQ010000003.1, read as the reverse complement.
GTGACCGTGCCGGACATGCCGGTGTGGATCGCGCAGGCGTACGGGTAGATGCCCGCCTCATCGAACGTGTACGAAACCGTGCCGTTCGCGGGGAGCTCCTTGTCACGCTCGCCCCACTCCTGGTTGGCGCCCGTCACGAGGTGCCCGAACCCCGACGAATCCTTGAACGTCACGGTCCCCCCGACCGGGATCCGCGCCACCGTCGGCGCGAAGGCGCAATTCAGCGCGCTGACCTTGCTCGTCGCTGCGACGGTTCGCTGGGGAAAGTCGAATCCGTGGTAGCAGGGGTCGCCGGCGACGACCGTCACCGGTGCCACGAGCCACCCGACCGCGAGGACGATGCCTCCGAGCAGTCCGAGCCGTGCGCGTCGCGAGGTCGTCATGGTCGTGCCTCCATCGGGGTCCGATGCAGGCTCTACACCGCTCGCCGCAGCTCCGTTCCCGCGCCGCGTCTCGGTGGGTCATCGCTCACAACGATCGCTTTCGGCCCGAGGACACCGTCGGAGTCCTGCTCAACGCCGATCCATCGCCCACGGCGATCGCGTGATGCCCGCGGGACCCGATCCGACCCGGATCCGCCTCGTCGAGCCGTAAAGCGTTCGCTCAGACCGATGGCTGGCGGCGGGCCACCGCTGCGCTGTCAGTCGACGATCGTGTGGCTCTGCTCGCGCAGGAACTGCGCGACGTAGTACATCGACAGCCCGGACTTGCCGGTGGAGCCGGAGCCCTTCCAGCCGCCGAACGGCTGGACGCCCGGCCACGCGCCGGTCGTGGCGCCGGCGCGCCGGTTGACGTACAGGACGCCGGCCTCGATCTCCTCGAGGAAGCGTTCGACCTCGCCCGGGTCCTCGGTGTAGATGCCCGCGGTCAGGCCGTAGACGTTGTCGTTGGCGAGGGCGAGCGCCTCGTCGAGCGAGTCGACCGCGTGACCGCGGTGAAGGGCGCGAACAGCTCGTCGCTGGAACAGCCGGTGCGCGGACGGGACGCCGGCGACCGTCGGCTCGACGTAGAAGCCGCGAGACAGCGCCCCGTCGGTGAGGTGCTCGCCACCGGTGAACACGGTGCCGTCGCGGCGCGCCTCGGCGACGGCCTGCTGGTAACGCTCGACCGCGCGCTCGTCGATGACCGGGCCCAGCCACGCGGTCCGCGGCAGCGGATCCCCGACGACGAGCTTCTCGGTCTTCTCGACCAGCAGCCGCACGAGCTCGTCGTGGACCGGTCGCTCGACGTAGACCCGGCTGTTGGCCGAGCACTTCTGGCCGCCGAAGCCGAAGGCCGAGCGCATGATCGCCCTCGGCCGCCTCGTCGAGGTCGGCGGACCGCAGACGATGGCCGGGTTCTTGCCGCCCATCTCGACGATGCACGGCCGCGGGTACGCCCGCGAGAAGTTGCGGTAGAGCTCGAAGCCCACCTCGTACGAGCCCGTGAACACGATCCCGTCGACGCCGTCGTTCGTCTGGAGCTCGTCGCCCACCGTCTCGCCCGGGCCCATGACCAGGTTGAAGACGCCGTCGGGCACGCCGGCGTCGCGCTAGGCCTCGGTCAGCGCACGCCGTCATCGCCGCGCCGACGCCGGCTTGAAGACGACCGTGTTGCCGGCCACCAGCGCCGCGCCGGCGGGCCCGACGGCCAGCGCCAACGGGAAGTTGAACGGGCTGATGACGGCGAACACGCCGTACGGCCGGAGGACCGAGCGGGTGTGGACGGCCGCGGTCGCCGAGGTTGTCCATCGGGTGGTCGTAGAGCCGTTGTCCTGCGCCGTCTTCGCGTAGTAGCGGATGAGGTCGGCCGTCTCCTCGACCTCGCCCAGGGCCTCGAGCCGGTTCTTCCCGACCTCGATCGCCATCAGCGCCGAGAACACCATCTGGCGCTCGCTGATGAGGTCGGCGACGCGCCGGAGGATCGCGACGCGCCCCTGCCAGCCCGAGCCTGACCACGCCGGCTGCGCCCGACGCGCCGCCGCGATGGCGTCCTGGACGTCCTGTCGGGTGCCCTTCGCGAACGTCCCGACGCACGATCTCGCTGTCGATCGGCGAGCGCATCTCGAACGTCCCTTCGCCGTCGCGCTCCGCGCCGTCGACGAAGTTGCGGTGGTACCCGCCGAGCCGGCCCTTCGCCTGCTCGAGCCCCGCCTCGAACTGCGCGTGCAGCTCCTCGTTGTCGTTGCGCAGCGTCGCGTAGGTGATCTTGATCCGCTCGGCGGTCATCGGCGGGGCTCCCATGGGTGCGCACCGGCGATACGGAGCGGGCGCGCGGGCTCGTCGGGGACGTTGGCGCCAGTCTAGTGCGGGTGCAGCGAGGCCGGAGCGGGGCGAGGGCCGCCCCCGACCGGGACGGACGGGCCATCGACGCAGGCGCCGCCACCGGGCGAGACTGAGCCATGCAGCGATCCGTGCGCCGCCCCCGCCGCCCCGGCCGTCGCCGCCGGCCTCGCGCCTCGCCGCTGCCTGACCGCCATCGCCGGCCGGTGGCGCCACCGCGGCGAGTTCCCCGCCGGCTATCGCGGCTTCCACACCTACGCCGAGCTGCCGCGCGGAGCTCGCCGCGGTCGAGGCGGCCCACCCCGCCATCGTCGACCGGTTCTCGCATCGGCACGAGCCATCGGGGCCGCGAGCTGTGGGCCGCGAAGATCAGCGACAACGTCGCGCACCGACGAGGACGAGCCCGAGGTCCTGTACGACGGCCTCCACCACGCCGACGAGCACATGAGCCTCGAGATGACGCTCCGGATCCTCCACTGGCTCGCAGACGGCTATGGCAGCGGACGCCCGCGTCACCAACATCGTGAACACCCGCGAGATCTGGATCGTGTTCGCGATGAACCCGGACGGCGCCGAGTTCGACATCCAGGACGGCCGCTTCCACCGCTGGCGCAAGAACCGCCAGCCGAACCGCGAACGGCACGCGTCGGCACGGACCTGAACCGGAACTACGGCTACCGGTGGGGTGGTGGCGGCCGGACGTGCGGCGAACCCGCGCGCGATCACCTACCGCGGCAGCGGGCCCTGCTCGCCCCGGAGGTCGCGGGCGATGCGCGACTTCCTCGCGCAGCCGGGTCGTAAACGGCGGGCAGCAGATCCGCGCGCGATCACGTTCCACGAGGCGGGGCGCCTCGTCATGTGGCCGTACGGCTACACGCCACAAGAACGTGCCGGGCGACATGACCGCCCATGACCGCTGCGGGTCTCGCTCCGCTGGGCCGAAGATCCACGGCGTGTTCCCTTGAAGTCCGAGTCTCAGATACTCACTCCACTCGATCATGAGCGGAGGATGTAGATCAGGCCAGCGGAGGCGTATGCCGACAGCAAGATCGGTAATACGGGCTTGGGCGGTCCGGTCCGCGGGTGGCCGGCGGTTTCGAAGATCGATGGCAAGCATCTGGACCTCCTAGGTATCGAAGGTGAAGGCCGTAAGAAAGACCAACAGAACGAGCGCGGCGACCAGGACGGCGACGGCGAGCGCCGCGATTCCTAGTAGCGCGGCCGCTCCAGCGGCCATGGCGACTCCCAGCGACAGCACCTCGAGACCGTTGGCCTGGGACAGGCCTCGTGTGAAGGGTGCGAGTCCAAGAAGCCCTGCGAGACAAGCCGAACACAGAACAAGCAGCGCGACATGGTGATCGAGCGTGGCGGCCGTGCAGATCGGCCCGCACGAAGTGACACCAGTCGTGATCAACGTGAGCCAGGTGGCCCAGGCGAGCTGGACCACGACCATGATCCAAAGGGTCCGGCGGATCCGGGCCGGCAGGCGAATCCGCTCGCTGCTCCATGCCTGGCTGCGCTGGACGAAATCCAAGAGGACGTTGTCCCGCTCGCCGTGTTGCTGCAGCTCATCGATGACATAGCAGAAACTCAGGATGTTCTCGAAGCCAGAGGCCGTCACCGGCAATGGCCGCGTCTTCACGCTTAGAAGGGCGTCATGAGGTGGCACGTTTGGCAGACCGCGCCTGAAGGAAGGATTTCCGGATCTGGCGCCCACCTGCAAGGTCCCGCTCGACAGCGACGCCGATCCCAGATGTGAGCGATCCGCTGCGCTGTCCATGTCTACCTACTCGACGAAGGCCATGTACTGCGGTGGGTGGTGGCCTCCGCGACGAGCGCTCGACCGTATGTCAGGAACTTGCGGACTAGGCGCCTCACCTGCCCGGAGGACCTTCACGAAGAACGCTTTAAGCCAAGGCTCAAGCTGAACCGGCCGCACGTCCGCCTCAAGGGACCAGCCGGCAGATGTGCCAAGCCAAATCGGGATTGGGAGGTGCATTGCACACTTGAAGTGAGGTTTGATGCCTGCACTGAGATGGGAGGCGGACTTGAAGACGGATCGGGCTTCTTGCGAATGTCGCCGCAGCCTCAGGTTCATCTTGGCCTCGCCGGTCGGTAGATCTGGGTAGTACTACTGTCACTACTCTTGCCAGTAGACTTAGCCTAGCTCTGATACTCACTCTCGTCAACAGGTGTCTCAACAGCTAGCTGTGGCGCGGAGCTTGCAGCTACGCCAGTTCTGGTAGCGACTCTGCTAAGGTCTCTGGATTACCGTCCCAATGGGCGTTCGAATGACAGCCCGCTCTGGGTCGGCAGTTGTCCGCTCCTGCTCAGGAAGGTGGGCGTGGCGCTTGATCGCGATCGGGCAGTGAAGCTTGCGGGTGAACTACGCAGGCTTCGTGAGTCGGCTGCGTCGAATCTGACTCAGTCAGACCTTGCTGAGGCGCTGAGCACCGAGGGACGTGTGGCGTCAGCCACGCTGAGTTCATGGGAGTCGACGACCAGCCCGAAGACGCCGTCTGCCGCCAGGCTAAGCGCGTATGCGCGATTCTTCTGCAGCCCTCGCTCGCTGGAGGGAACCCCACATCTTATCCCGGAGGATCAGCTAACCGCGGTAGAGGTCGATCGGTTCCGAGAGCTCAAAGAACACCTGCTTGACCTGGCTAGTCCGGATGAACGCAAGCCGTCACGCAGTTTTCAGTTCGATGCAGGCCCTGTCGTTATCATTTGTCCGACGATGCCCTATCCTTTACAAGGCGAACTGGCGAAGGAGCAGAATCCGAATTTCACCAGGCTGCGGCGATACGGCGACTTGGATGCACTGTTCGAGTTGTACGGACATCTGCGGGCGGAGAACTCCACTCTCGACGTATTCCACCGTCTTGACTCCGAAGTAGTCAGCGATGACTTGTCTTGTCACGTAATACTCCTCGGTGGCGTCGGGTGGAACAGAGTGACTCGGCGATTTCAAAGTGCTGTTCGCCAAGTTCCTGTAACCCAGATCGAAGTACCAGAGCTGGAGACCGGCGAAATCTTCACCGTGGCCAGCCCAGACGGGAATGAAACCAGGTTTTATCCAGAATACGATGATTTGGGATACGGTCAGGAGTTCGTTGCAGATGTGGGATTTATTGCGCGTTTGCGCAATCCATTCCGGATCAACCGGACTCTGACAATCTGCAACGGTATACATAGCCGAGGGGTCTACGGTGCAGTCCGGTGTCTGACCGATCATTGGGTGCAGGCGGACAACGAGAAGTACTTGGCGGATCGCTACCCGCACGGCGAGTTCGCAGTGTTATTTCGGGTGCCCGTCGTCAATAACGAGGTAGCGTCGCCGGATCTACTCGATCCCGCTGCGCGACTATTCGAGTGGGCGCCGAGCCAAAGCGCTTCGCAATGAGTGGGATTGCCGCCAGCTTGCCGCGGCGATTCATCACGCTCGCGGCTCAACGACCGTCCCATGTCCACCTTTCATTGGACGTGTCTGGTGCCCGGCCACCGTCGCCGAGGTCGAGGGCCGGACACCTCGATGCCATAGTGGTACCGGCCACGAAGCCAGCGTCATTTCTTCAACCCGCGATCAATCTGGCGGCATCGCTGGACACATTGCTCGTAATACTTTCTAGCAAGCGAACAAGCGTCGAACAAGTTGCCCAACGCGTAGGGAGCACGCCAGGCGCAAGGTGCTTGATCGTCCGAGTGGCGGAAGGATGGACGCACCCAGCGTTGCCCTCCCGCAGCTCTGACTCCAAGTTCCATGCGGCAAACGCCGGTCGGTCAAGCGACCTGAGCCTTAAACGCAATCTGGGACTTCTCCTTGCACGGTCACACGGATGGAACAAGATCGTATTCATCGATGACGACATCAGACTTTCCAGTCCTCACCACGTGGCACGCCTAGCCGTACAGTTAGAAAGATATCAAGTGGCCGGCATGTCCGTTCGTCGCTTTCCCGACAACTCAGTTGTCTGCCACGCTCGGCGTCTTTCAGGGCTTTCCCAGGACGTATTCGTAACAGGCGCAGTACTGGGTGTACATTGCAATAGCCTGCCACTGTCATTCTTTCCGGATATCTATAACGAGGATTGGTTCTTTTTCGCTAAGGAAGCAGCGAGAAGGATGCTGCCCAGAGTCGGCGATGCAGTACAGTCCGAATACGATCCGTTCGCAAGATCGGACCGGGCCCGATGGGAAGAGTTCGGCGATTTGTTGGCCGAAGGTCTCTTTTCATACTTCGACGAATGCGACGAGACCGCGCCGTTCGACGAACTACTCGGCATGGCAACACGGACCTACTGGTCTCAGTTCATTGAGGCGCGTCGGCGGGTACTGCTCGATACACATAGAAGGCTACTGCACTTCGCAGATCAGGATCCTGGTAATTATCGAATCCGTAGAGCCCTTGACTCATTGAATGCCGCACAGTTCCAGCTGGAAAATGAGATTACGCCAGATCTCTGCACCGCGTTCATAGCAGCATGGCGAGAGGATCTCGCCGAATGGCAGAGGACGTCTACTAGGGTCAACACTCTTGGAAGTACGGGCGAGGCGATGGACTTCCTGCAACTCGAGGACTGGAGCCTTGCCACCTTCGGCAATGCCAGGGTAAAGATATCTGCCGGTCGACCTTAAGAGGCTGGTGGCTATTTGATCGCCAAGGCGAACTGCAGTTCGAATCGCCCTAGTGCTGACAGGAACTGACGCTCTCCGGTTGGCTTGAACCCAATGGCTGCATAAGCGTGTCGGGCTGGGTGGTTGTCCTCCATCACCCAGAGCAGCAGATGTGTTGCACCTCTCCGGCCCTCGATCGCGGCCAACCGGTGCATCAAGGACCGGCAGACGCCGCTCCTGCGACTTGCAGGCGCGACCCAAATGGACTCAACGTACTTAACGCGAGGCTTGGATGGTTCGGCAACTGAGCGAGCGAGCCCGATCAGGCGGTCGGCCTCTTGCGCAACGATCCAGGTGGAGGCGTCGAAGGCTCGTCGCCACTCTGCCTCAGAGAACCGCTGCTCATGCTCGAAGCGCGACAGAAAGGCATTTGGAGAGTCACCGAGCGCCTTGAGCCGTGCCGCCTTCAGGACTGGCCAGTCGACGGACGACAAAAGCTGAAGATTCAGCGTCGACTCCATCACCTGCTCCAAAAGTGCTCCTCATTGTGGGCGGCGATGGAATCGTCGCAATCCGTAAGGCTTCCGCGATGCAGGTTGACACATGGTCTCTGAGGGAGCAAGCATCGCTGCAGCGCGGGCGTTTTGAACTAGCGGTCTAGCTGGCGCAGGCACCAGCCGTAGGTGCCCGGGTCGAACTCGAAGGTATCGGAGAAGTAGAAGCCATAGAACCGCCGGTAGACCTCGATCCAGTGTGCGGTGTCCGGTCCGTGTCGCTCCACGGCCACGCCCTGGAGCCAGGCGGCGTCGTCGGCCGCCGCGGAGTATTCGCCGAGCTCGAGGAAGATCACGGCGCCGGCGATGTCCATCATCGGGTCGCCATTGACAGTGTGTGGACTGAAGTCACCGATGCCGGTGACGACCGGACCCCCCGGACCGGGACTGAGGTAGGCGTTGGGCGGGCACACGTCGCCGTGCACCAGCTGAGGTTCGACGGTGCGTTCGGCGATCTCGGCGTGCAGTCGATCCCAGGCCTCGCCCGGTTCGTCCAGATCTCGCAGCAAGCGTTCCCGGCTCCTCGCGATGCGGCCGGCCAGCATGTTGTGCAGCAGTTCGCCCAAGTCGACGAACCGGTCGGGTGCCTCCTCACCCACCAGCCGCGCGAAGCCCTCGACCGGACTGGGCAGCTGCTTGATCTTCTCCGTGGCGTCCAGGAACGTGATCAGCGCGCTGCGCCGTTCGTTCAGCGGGGCGCTGGCCAGCCAGGGCGCGAACGGGCGTCCGGAGAACCGGCGGTCGATGGTGTACGAGCGCCCGTTCCGCAGCCCGGACTCCAGGATCTGTGGCACCTCCAGGCCGACGTCGACGCCCGACCATCCGGCGTACAAGCGCTCCAGCTGTGGGACGGTGTGATCGCGTTTGTCGTGGGGTGCCCGATAGAGCCGCAGCACCCGATCCTGGTCGAGGGCGAACACCTCGGTCTCGCCGCCGCCGCCCAGCAGCCGGTCCCGACTGGTGCCGAAGCCGGCCAGGAGCTGTGCCTCGGCCTGGAGATCCATGGCGACCTTGGACACGGGGCGGTGCTGCTGGTCGGCCGCCCGCGCGGCCCGGGCACGGTCGAGCTGGGTCATCGCCAGCTCGCGGGCAACATCGGCGTCGAGATGACGAGCGATCACGTTGACCGGGCCCTTCGGGGTGTCGACGTGCACGTGGGCCAGCCGCACCCGGCGCTGCAGCGGTCCCTGCTCGATCCGCACGGACTGGGTCTTGGCGTGCGGCACGATGTTGCGCTGGTGGATCATCCACCCGTTCTCGGTGATCAGGGCCCGGTCATCCCAGCCGTAGCGCAGTGTCCAGAAGTCGAACCATCGGAGCCAGCGGACCCGGTGCGGGACTGGATGCAGCTCGATCTCGTCCAGGGCGAAGCCCGGGAGCACCCGGCTGAGGGTCAGGTCCACCTCATCGGCAGTAGCGACCGGCAGCAGCACGCTGGTGGCCTGGTTGTCATTGTCCTCGCCATCGCCCTGGCCGTAGCCGACGACATCGACATCCACCCGATACCAGCCCTTGGGCTTCCACAACAGCGGCCGGGAGACGCGTACGCCCTGAATCCGGCTGATCGGCACGGACTGACTGGTCAGGTTGGTCAGTCCGCGGGTGATCCGCAGGCCCCGCGGCGACTCGGCCAGCGTGAAGTTGAACATGCTGATCACCCGGCGGCTGATCATGGTCACCACGGCGAACGCGAGAGGGATCAGGGCGCCCAGCGCATACCGGACCACGTCGAAGGTGATGGTGCCGACGAGCGCGATGATCAACAGGGTTGCGGAGATCAGCCACTCCGAGGACAGGATCAGCCCGAACACCAGCCGGTCGGGTGGCACGGTGACCAGCGGCTTGTCGGTCCGGCCGAGATCGGTGTAGCGGCTGGCGTCCTCGGTCTTGTCGGAGGTCTGGATGGTTGCCCGCTCGCCGTGCGCGCGGGCTAACAGATAGTCCCGCAGCCGGGACGACTGGGATCGCGTCAGGTAGCGCAGTTTGGTGGTGCTGTCGCCGGCCCCGGCCTCCAGCCGCAGCTCGGCCAGCCCGAAGATGCGGGCGGCGAGCGGCTGGATGATGTCGACCGACTGCAGTCGTTCGAACGGGATCTTCTTCGACTTCTTGAAGATCGCTCCGGTTTCGATCCGGAGCTCCTCGTCGTCGATGATGAAGCGGGTGAAGTACCAGCTGACCAGGCCGGCGACCGCAGCGATGATCACCATCACGCCGATACCGGTCAGGATCCACCACAGGTTGATCCGCTCGAACTGGTTCTCCTCGCCGTCCGGGATCAGTTCGCGGCCCCAGTAGACGATGATCGCCACCAGCACCAGCCAGCCCCGGATCAGCGGGGTCGCCGGATGTGGACGCTCGGTCTTCTTGACGGTCGGGACGCCGGGAACCGCGGGGGCCTGCTCGGCGGCGGCCGGCGTACGGGTCTGCTCCGAGGCTGGCGGCGGCGCGGTCATAGCCCCGAGGCCTGTGCCTCGCCCAGTTCGGTCAGCCGGTCACGCAGCCGAGCCGCCTCCTCAGGAGCCAGGCCCGGGATGGCTGCGTTGGTCTCTGGGCTCGCGGTCTTCAGGGTGACGGTAGCCAGGCCGAAGGCGCGCTCGAGCGGACCGGACTCGACCTCGACCAGCTGCATCCGGCCGTAGGGCACGGCGACCAGGCTGCGAAACAGCACGCCGTGGGTGATGTAGAGGTCGTCCTCGCGTTCGACGTACCCCCAGCTCCGGTAGGTGCGTTCGATCAGGCCCAATCGGATGCCGACGATCACCGCCGCGATCGCCCAGAGGACCACCGCGATCCACCAGAGACCGGAGGCGATGCCGACGATCAGCGCGGGAACGGTGAAGACCAGCGGGATGACGACGAGAGTGGTGAGGCGTCGCAGTGATCGGAAGTTCGGCGACAGCCGCTTCCACTCGTACGAGGGTGGGGCGAAGAGTTCCTCCATGTCCCCACTCAGGCTACGCGGCGTCGCCAGATCGGCGGCCGCTTGGGCCCTCGGACACTGACCTCGCCAAGAATGTTGGTGCCCCGCACCACCACCGTCGGGCGGGCGGGATCGGGCTCGCCGATGTGCTTGACGCTGGCGTCGCCGAGGACGTTCGCGGTCTCCAGGCGCACCGTCGTGCCGAGCGGGACGCGGATGGTGATCTGGCCCAGCAGCTGGGTGCAGTTCACCTCGATCGTGCGCTCGGGAAACGTCGCTTCGGTGAGGTCGAGGGTGACCGAGCCGAGGAGCACGTTCGCGTAGGTGATCTTGTGGACACTCCACGGGCCCTGCCGGTTGCTTTCGGCGAAGACGGCGGTGACCCGGTCCGGCTCGTCGGCGGCGGTTGGCACCAGGCTGAGCTGCGGGCGGGCGGGCGCTTGGACCGGGACCAGATCGGCGGTCAGCACGGTGAGGTCGTCGAACGTGCGCGCGGCGAGCGCCGCGCTGACCCGCTCCTCGTGCTCGTCGAGCGAGATCCGGCCCTCCGCGTACGCGGTGTGCAGGACCTCGGCGACCTGATCCCGATCGGAGTCGGAAGCCCGGACGTGACCGTCGCTCATCGTTGCTTTCTGCCCTTCTTGTCGGGTTTCGGGCCGTGCACCGACACGCCGCCGAACAGCGACATGCCCTTGATCACCAGGGTCGGAGCGCCGGGTTGCGGATCGCCGAGGTCGCGGATCTCGGTCCCGCCGAAGATGCCCGCGGTCTGGTCGCGTACCTCGATGCCGACCGGGACCTTGATGTCGAGACCGCCGAAGCACCAGAGACCCGAGATCTCGACGACCGGTGCCTCGAAGATCGCGTCCCGAAGGTCCAGGTCGACGCCGCCGAACAGGGCGAGCGACTGGCTGCGCTTCTTGACTCGCCACCGGCCGGTGCGGCTGACGCCGCCGAAGACCGCGATCATCCGATCCGTGTCGTCATCTTGACGGGTGGTGTCGATCGTGAAGTCGCTCTTCGCCGGTGGCGCCGCCGGCATCGCAGCCGGGACGACGACCAGGTCGTGGGTGATCGGGAGCAAGTCGTCGAAGGTCTTGGCCTGGAGCGCCTGGTCGAGGCGTTCGTCGTGCTCTTCGCGGGTCAACCGGCCCTCCGCGTACGCGGTGCTCAAGACGGTGGCCACCTGCTCACGGTCGGCATCCGAGGCCCGGAGGTTCCCGCCGGCGAGAGGGCCGACGTCGCTGGGTTCGGGGAAGCGGTCGCTCACCTGCCCACGGTATGCCGGATGCGGGTTGATCGGCGAGACCGGATCGGGCGATTCAGGGCCGGTCCCGGGTGGGTTCGGGGGCCTTCCCTGAGGGTGGTTGACCCACCCTGGCTCAGCCCTCGTGCGGAATGCCGATGTCGAAGACGTTGCCCTCCGGATCGGACAGCGTCGTCCACTGGGTTCCGAACTCGTCATGCTCGCCGATCTGGGTGGCTCCGAGACTGAGTGCGCGTTCGACGGCGGTCGAACGGTCGGCGCTGACCAGGTCGAGGTGGATGCGGTTCTTGCCCTGCCGCGACTCCGGGACGGCGAGGAACATCAGGGCCGGGCAGTTGCCGTCGGGCGCAGGCGGTACGACGGCGAAGAACTGGTTGGCGCCGTCGACGAGTGGCCGGTTGAGCAACTGGCTGTAGAAGGTGGCCAGCTGCTGAGCGTTGGCGCTGTCGATGACGACCTGGCCGAGACTGATGTTGATCATGAGGATTCTCCTGAGTCGATAGCGGTGACGGGCCAGCAGACCTCGGTACGGTAGCTGGCTTCGTCGGTCGTGTCGGGCGGGCTGACGAGGTAGATCTCCCGGATCGGGCCAGGGCTTGCGGTGTCGTGCGCCGCAACGTGCGATCCGAGGGCGGCATAGGTGCGGTCGAAATCGACGAAGGGCCCGGCGTGCACGGCGATGGCGTACGTCCCGCCCGGCACGATCGTGTGCCCGAAGCCCTGGGAGCGGACGGGAACGTACGCGGTCACGTCGCCGGACGCCTCGGTGAAGAACTCCTCACCGTAGAAGGCGCCGCCGGGCCCGACCGGCTCACCCGCATCGCCGAACAGGCTCGAGTAGAGGCTGGCGAAGGTCTCCGCGCACCAGTCGCCGATCTCGGAGCGTCCGACGCGTTCGGTGGCGGAGACCGCCATCATGTCGTTGATCACGCGATGGGTGACGTCGGGAACTACCGTCGGGCGGAGCAGGTTGCGCAGTGAGGCGACGATTTCCCGGGTGCGGCCGAGTTCGCGTTCCATCCGGAACAGATGATCGGCGATCGCGGCATCGCGCTCCTCGGTGCTGGTCGAGTCCATCACCCGACGGACCTCGGCGAGCGGCATGTCGAGCGCGCGCAGCCGGCCGATCAGCAAGGCGTCGGGGACCTGGTCGATCACATAGCGCCGATAGCCGGTCGGCTCGTCAACCGCGTACGGGATCAGCAGACCCTGGTCGTGGTAGTGCCGCAGGGTCTTGATGGTCAGGTGCGTGAGCCGGGAGAACTCGCCGATGGCAACCGAGGTCGTCATGGCACAAGCCTGGAGTCTCCCGTCGGGGGAGAGTCAAGGGCGGTTCAGAGCTCTCCCTTATCCGCTGCACAGATTGCCCGGTCATCGTTGATGAGGATGAGCATTCTGGCGTTGCTGCGCCCGGGGTCGGCGCCGGCCCGGGTCGTGCTGGTGGGCGGGGTTCCGGGCGCCGGCAAGTCGACCGCGCTCGCCCTGATCGCTCGGGATGTCCCGTCGGCGACGGTGCTCGATCCCGACCAGATACGGGAGGTCATTCGGCACCGACTGCCTGACTGGGTGCCGAACCGGGCGTACCGGCCTATGGTGCACGCGATCCACGCTGTGCGCGTTCTCGCGGCGCTGCTGTCTGGTCCCGTTCGCGATCGAACGCTGCTCGTCCATGACCCGGCGACCCGATCGCGTCGGCGCTGGTTGTTCGCGTGGTTCGCCCGGCGCTGCGGCTGGGATCCGGTGCTGGTCTTTCTCGAGGTGAGTCGGGCCCTGGCCGAACAGGGACAGGTGCAGCGCGGCCGGGTGCTGGATCCAGACAGCTTCCGAGGGCACTGGATCCGCTGGGAAAGGCTGCGGTCCGAGTTACGGGCAGCGCCGGTCGGGCTCGATGCCGCGCTGTGGTCGGACGTGGTGCTGACCGATCGGTCGACGGCGGTGACCGAGTTGTGTCGGGCGGCCCGGCTTGCTCACAATTACCCGCCAGTGGCGTCCGGGAGCCGGAATTCGGGCCGTTGAGCGCCTCTGGTGGGTCATGGTGATGGAATCAACCCGATAGGGGAGTGTCGATGAGCGATGTGGACCAGGTCGGCGACCTGCATGTGGCAACCGTGGTGATCAATGTGTCGGACATGGAGCGGGCGGTGGCGTTCTGGACCGAGGCACTCGGTTACCGGCCCCGCGAGTCCTGGTGGGATTCCCAGTTCATGATGCTCGAGGACCCGACCCGTCGCCGGCTCCCGGTGTCCCTGCAGCTCACTGATGATCACGCGCGGCAGCCGGTGCGGGTCCATCTCGATCTCTACACCAACGAGCAGCAGCGGCACGTCGAACGGCTGATCGCGCTGGGCGCGACCCGGGTTCAGGACTGGACTTATCCCGAGGACGCCGACTTCGTGGTGCTGCGCGATCCCGACGGCAACGAGTTCTGCGTGATCAACCACTCCGAGCTGGCGTCGTCGAGCTGACCCGGCGGTTCAGCAGGTGCTGCGCTGGGCTCATGAGAGCATGACCAGCAGGGCGAGATAGTCCAGGCCGGGGACGGTCAGGGCGTGGTGCATCATCCAGAACGTCGCGATGATCACGAAACTGAGGGCGAGGCTGAGCAGCTGTCCGGCTGACTCTTCGAGGTATTCCATCCTCCAGGCGTCGGCCCGCGCAGCCTCGGCGACGTCCTTCAGCAACGGAATGATCAACAGCGTCATGGCGATCGCCACCACGGCGTCGGTGAAGAACTTCAGTCGTTCGGCGGGGTGGTCGGGCTGGGTCGGTTCCGGCACATCCGCACAGTACGGGCCCGGTGGCCGGCGAGATTCATGTCGAGGTCAGCGGGGCTGGCGAGCTCATCGCTGCTGACTGAGGTGCGATAACCTAGACGCCGTTGCCGGCCAGGCATTGAGGCACCGAACAAGCTGACGCTGCGAGTCGATAGTCCATAACTCCTCGTCAGGCGGACGTAGTTCAATGGCAGAACATCAGCTTCCCAAGCTGAGAATGCGGGTTCGATTCCCGTCGTCCGCTCCAACCTCGAAAGCCCTAGCCACACTCACGTTCAGTGACTAGGGCCGCAATCGAGGATCACCGCTACCCGGTCGCCGTGCCCTCAACGTGCCCCGAACCGTCGGAATCCTCCGCCTTGAGCGCGGCCACCATGGCATCGAGCGAGTCTGCGATCGCCCTGTCTCGGCTGGCCGTCCGGTGCTGGTAGACCATGGCCGCGTTCACGCTTACATGACCCATCCGGCCCATCAGCTCCCGCCGTCTGCCATAAGACGATGAGGCTCTGGCCTCGGCCATCTGTCGAGTGCAGATTGCCCGCCATGCCCGACGAATCAGTATCAGCGAGGAGCCGCCTGAAACGGCTCGGTGACGCCAGCAGCGGAACTCCGCCGGGTTGTCGGGTCACGGTGGAGGGCACGAGACCCGAGCGTAACCGGCTCTGCACCCTGGCACTTTCCGAGCGGCAGACACTAGGGTGAACTATGGCTGGAATCAATCGCATCGTCGTCGGGGTGGACGGGTCGGACAGCAGTCGGAAGGCTCTGCGCTGGGCCTACGACGAAGCCGCACACCATGGAGCTTCCATCACTGCGGTGTCCGCCTGGCATCCGCCGGCATTGCCTATGACCCCGCCGTACGGGTCGGTGCCGCCGGAAGGCTATGTCAGCCAGCCGAAGCAGGACGCGCTGGACCTGCTCGAGCGGTTCGTCGCCGACCTCGGCGTCCGCGAACCGGCGGTCGACGTCCGGACATCGGTCGAGGAAGGCAACCCCGCAAAGGTGCTGATCGAGCGGTCCAGCGAAGCCGACCTCGTTGTGCTCGGGTCTCGCGGTCATGGGGGCTTCAAGGGGATGCTGCTGGGCTCGGTCAGCCAGCATTTGGTCGCCCACTCCGAGTGCCCGGTCGTCGTCGTGCGCTGAACGCATTCGCTGTCAGGTAGGCGTCAGGTCGGTACACGGCCACGTCGGCGAGGGACCGCCGACGTGGCCATCGGCAAGACTCGAACTTTCGTGCCTCGAGACCGGTCCTCTGGTCAGAAGGGCACGGTGTTGGACATTGGTGACTCCTGCGTGCCTTGCACGATCAGGACGTCGCAGGTGGCATTGCGAACCACCTCGGCCGGTACCGAACCGAGGTTGTCACCATCCCGCGCGCCGAGGCCACGGTTGCCGACGACGATGAGGCTGGCGGGGTCGTCGCCGGCCACATCGAGCAGGGCCTGAGCGGGCTCACCGGCGACCACGCGTTGCTCGATCCGGCGGACTCGGTCCGAGGTGAGGTGCTGGACCGTGGTTCGCAGGGCCTCATGGGCGGACGACGCGTCGGCGAGCAACTTGCGGTCGCCCTCCATGGCCGCTCCCTTCGCGCTGTAGGCCGAGACGACCACGACCGGCGCCTCTGCCTCGGCAGCCACCGCATGCGCCCGGTCCACCGCGTACAGCGAGGATGGAGTGCCGTCGGAGCCGACGATGACCCGGTTGTAGACCGTGATGTGCCGGGGACCGAGCGGCATGATGCTCGAGTCCTCATCCCCAGCCGGTGGGTTGACCCACAGCATGGCGGCCGCGGCGCACCCGAGCAGCACCCCGGCCAGCAGCATCGCGTTGGTGCCCTGGCTGCCGAGCAGGTTCTCGAAGATCCAGCCGAACGTAAGCGTCTCGATCAGCATCGGGACCACGATCATCATGTTCAAGATCCCCATGTACACCCCGGTACGTTCCCGGGGAACCATGCTGGCGACCATCAGGTACGGCACGCCGACCATGCTGGCCCAGCAGATGCCGAGGCCGATCATCGGTACGAGAGTCAGGTACTGGTTGCTGATCGTCGACAGCCAAGCCAATGAGAGACCGGCGAGCACCAGGGTGCCGGCGTGCACCCGCTTGCCCCCGTAACGGAAACACAACGGCAGCAGGAACAAGGCGGAGATCATCGTGACGAAGTTGTAAGTACCGTTCATCAGGCCGGCCCAGCCGGCCGCCTCCTCGTACTCCGGCGCGTCCGGGGTCGCATTCCAGACCGACTCAACGACGCTGACGCTCACGTACTGCCAGTAGATGAACATCGCGTACCACTGGAACAAGAAGGCGAGACCGATCTTGTGCATGCCGATCGGCATCACCTTCACGGCCTCGGCGATCTCTTTCACCGTGGCGCCGGGACTCTTGGACGACGACCGGATATGCGCCAGCTCCTCCTCGGAGGGCTCTATTTCCTTGGTCCGAATCATGGCGAGGCCGACCGTGATGATGGCGCAGACCGCACCGAACCAGAAAACCACGAACACCCAGGTGGGTATGCCGGCCTCCGAGGTGCCGGTGAGGAGCTTCTGGAACACGAACAGCGACACGTTCGCCAGCACCGCCCCGGCACCGGTGAACATGCTCTGGATCAGGAACCCGCGGGCGATCTGCGACTTTCGCAGCCGGTCGGAGATCAATGCCCGGTAGGGCTCCATCGCGGTGTTGTTCCCGGCATCCACCAGCCACAGACAGATCACGGCCATCCACAGCGCGGTCACCAGCGGGAAGAGGAACAAGATGAGGATCATGACCACGCTGCCGCCGAGTATGTACGGCTTGCGCTTTCCCAACCGGGTCCACGTCTTGTCGCTCATCGCGCCGATAAAAGGTTGGATCAACAAGCCGGTGATCGGGCCGGCGATGTTGAGGATCGGCAGGCTGTGCGCATCCGCCCCCAAGAACAAGAAGATGGGGTTCACCGCGCTCTGGGTGAGCCCGAAGCTGAACTGCACGCCGAAGAACCCGAGGTTCATCCAGGCCATGTTGCCGAACGTCATCAGCGGCCGGCGGACGTCATCCTCATCGACTGGGGCGACTTCCGCTACGTTCGTTGTCATCGAATTCGCTCCTTTGCGATCGGGCCAAAGGCGAGGCACAGCGTCGTGCGTTTGGAGCGGGTTCCCGGAGTCTGACGCCGTTGCGTGACTTCGAATGACACGACTACTGACGGTTGAAGTACCCCAGTCGTCCACTGCCGTCTGTGCCAGAAGTCTTGTGGCGCGGCTCACACTCTGTCAAGGACCTCAACACCCGCAGGGTGGCGTCCTAGCTTCCTGTAATCGAGGTGGCCTGCTCGATCATGTCGCGTGATGAGGACCGACGATCGAAGGAGCAGGCCGATGAGAAGGGTAGCCCCGTATGTGAGGCCGTCGAGCGGCCGTGACCCACTGGACCGGCGGCTTGAGCGTAGATCCCAGATATTCGAACGGCGCCCTGAACGTGCCCACATCTGCGGTCGGTCCCGGTCACTCGGGGGTTCAGGCGGAGCGTCATCCAGCACGCCGGCCTGCGCTTCTAGGCATTTCCCAAGCTGAGAATGCGGGTTCGATTCCCGTCGTCCGCTCCAACCCATCACCCCTAGCCAGCCACCTTAAGCGGCATCGCCGTCGGGAGCCGGTCCGGTCTCGGGCCCCGAACGGGCCCCAGGAGGTTCTCGGACTGCTCCTCGAACGCGGCTAGTGAGCATCCAACGCGGCCGCGATCGCCTCGTCTGACGCCCGGCTGCTGTGCTGGTAGATGAGTGCAGTCGCGGGTGAATCGTGGGCCATCCGTGTTATCAAGTCCCGCAGACTGCCGCCGGCCATGGCGGCCAAGGTGTTGCCGGTATATCGGAGGTCGTGTAAATGAAGGCTCGGCACGCCGAGCTGCTCCCGCGCCGACGCCCAGGCCACGGCCTTGTTGAAGTTGCCCCGGCGGAACGGTTGGCCGTGCTCGTTGGGGAACACGAGCCCGTCCTCACCGTCGCCCGAGTACGCGCTTAGATGGCGTTCCAAGTCGGGCACGATCCGCGCCGGAAACCACACGATCCGCAGTCCCGCTCGCGACTTCGGGAGCCCTCGCCCAGGCCGCCCGGCACCGTCAGAAACCGGCGACGGACCGTCACGGTCCGGACTTGAGGTCAAGGTCACGCCGGGTCAGAGCGGTGATCTCACCCCACCGCAGCGACGCGAAGGTGATCAACAAGACGAACGCCCGCCACCGATCGGGAACGAGGCCGGCGAGCCGGTAAGGCCTGGCCGATGGTGAGCGGCGGCCGCTCGGCCGCCCGTTCCTCCCCAGCCCCCTTGATCTTGCACGGGTTCGTTGCGATCAGCTCGTCCTCGGTCACTGCGGTATTCAAGATGGCGCAGCAGTCGGTAACTCTTGGCAATCATGGCCTTGGACACGCCGGCTCCTGCGCGCTGTGCCCGCCACTCGCGGATTGTCGCCGTATCCAGCCGGCCGAGTTGCACATCACCCGAGCGATGGCAAGAGTGACGCCGGAGCAACGACCGGTAGACCTCCGCCGTTCGGGGCCGGAGCCCCGGGTGCTGATCAAGGGCCGGCGCAAGCGCCGGCCGTGCGGCGCGTGTCCTCGCTCCGCTGCGGGCCGCGCCCCCAAACCCGATCTAAGCGAGGTTGAGTCGATCAGTAGGCACTTGCTCGATACGGGTCCAGCCTTTCCAGCCCCGCTCCTCCAGGATCGCCACGAGCCGCTTGGCCACCGGCAAGGACTCGACCATGGTTGCGTCGAGAAAGGCGACAAATTGGTCGTTGAGACCGTCGGGGTTCACCTCTTCACCGGCCCTGACTGCGCGAATGTTCAGCCGCTCCACGAGGTCGGCGATCTCCACGATGCGGAGGTCATCGGCCGACCAGTCGAGCGCGCTGCTCAGCAGTTGGTGGAGCCGCACCATGTCGGGGTCGTCCAGCTGGTCGTGCTTCTCGGCGATCACCGAGTCGATCTCGTGCGGCAACTGGACGGCCATCGTGATCCAGGCGTCCCGCTCGAACTCGATGTATCGCTCGCCGAGGCCGAGGCCGAGGCCGCGTAGCCGTTCGAGGTAGCCCACAACACTGTGCGGGAGTGCGAGATGCTCGCCGGCGGCGAGCCTGGCGATCCGATCACAGTTGCCCTGCAGCCGCCGAATCTCGGGCGCTGCAGGGGTCGCCGCGCCACGCTTCGAGTCCTTCTTTGACCGCGACCCCCGCGATCACCAGCCCTGCGACCGGGTCTGCCCAGGCCCAGCCGAACAACGTGTTCAGGCCGAGCCCAACGAGCAGTACCGCCGACAGGTAGGTACACAACAGGGTCTGCTTGGAATCGGCGACTGCCGATCGTGAGCCGAGCTCGCGGCCCGTTCGACGCTGGCCGTACGACAACAGCGGCATGACGACAAGACTCACGGCCGCCAAGATGAGCCCGGCGGTGGAGTGCGCAGCCTCTCGGCTGCCCAGCAGCGACCAGGCCGCGTCTGCCGTCACCACCGCCGCGAGGCCGAAGAAGGCAAATGCGATGACCCGCAGGGCCGTCTTCTCTCGCGCCTCCGGATCGCGGCCGGCGAACTGCCACGCCACCGCTGCCGCCGAGGACACCTCGACCACCGAGTCCAAGCCGAACCCGATCAACGCCGTTGACGATGCCCTACTCCCCGCCACCAGCGCGACAATTGCCTCGATGACGTTGTAGGTGATCGTCGCCGCAACGAACCAGCGGATCCGGCGCGCCAGGACAGCCCGCCGAGTCGGGGACAAGCTCGCCGAGAGCGCCGTCTCGTCAGGCGCGGTGAGGCGCATCCATTGACGGTAGCGCCGATTTGCGTGTGCGACGTACCCAGCGCTCGACCAGGTCACGGTTGTTCAGGTGGGCGTCGAGTTGAGCGGCGATTGTCGCACCCTCGGTCGTGAGACGGCCGCAGTGTTCCGCAATGAGAATGCGAGCCACCTTGGATACCTGAACGTTGGTGTGCTGCGACAACCCCATCAAGATCGACTTGGCCTGGTCGTCCGGCACTTGGAATCGCGCGGCGAGTAGACCGCTCGCTTGACCGACCTGCTGCCGGGTGACCAGCGCTGCCCTGAGTTGCACAACCTCGGCCTCCAGCTCGGCGATCCGCTGGATGCTCGCGAACTCCCGGTCGGCGCCGTTGACGAGGGCCGAACTCATGACTCGCGGCCTGACGACAAGCTCATCTCCTCAGACGTTCACGTCCGCCAGCACCGATGGCGGAACACCTCGATCGTGGGGCGCGACTTCGCTGCCGAGTAACACCCATCTCGAGGCGTACCGCCACCAATTTGGTGATGCCCGGCAGCCAAGTCCCCGACGTCTTGGACCCGCTGGTGGCCCACTTACACCGGCTCAACCCTGCCTGATCCGCGGGCCGCGACATAGGCTCAAACTTATGCAAGTCAGCGTGGTCACAAGCGTTCAGCGACGCCGCACCGAACCTGATGCCAATGAGTTGTTGACCATCCAGGAAGCGAGTCGGCTCCTGCAGGTCCCTGCCCCCACCATCCGTTCCTGGGAGCGGCGCTATGGGGTGCCGGTTCCCAGCCGCAGTGACGGCGGGCACCGCCGCTACACCCCGGAGCAGCTGCAGATGCTGCAGCGGATGCGCCATGAGATCTCCCGCGGCCGCCGCGCGGTCGAGGCCGCTGCGCTGGTCAAGGCAGCACAGACAGAGTCAATGAATCCACTGGTGACCGCCTTCCTGCAGGCGGCGCAGCATTTCGACCCGTTCGGCATCGAGCAGACCCTCGACGCGGCTCGCCGTGAGCTGGGTCTCGGCTGCACCATCGACGAAGTCCTGCTCCCCGCCATGCGGGAGATCGGCAGTCGTTGGGAGGCCGGTCGCTGCGACGTGGCCCACGAGCACCTGGCCACCGGAGCCACCCAAGCCTGGCTCACCAAGATCGGTCGGTCGTCGGCGACAACCTCCCGGCAGGACCGACCCGTCCTGCTCAGCTGCGGGCCGCGCGACTACCACACACTTGCGTTGGAGGCCATGGCCGCGCTGCTGATCGAGGGAGGGTTCGACTGCCGGGTTCTGGGTGCCCGTACTCCGGCGAACTCGCTTGCGCGAGCCGTACTGGAGACGAACCCCGCGGCGGTGATCGTGGTGTCACACCTTTCAGTGGCCCGCCGATCAGCAGTCGAAGCGCTTCGTTCACTCGCCGTGCCCAATGCCGTGCTGTTCTACGCGGGCAACGCCTTCATGTCGCCGCAATCGCGTCGAGGTGTGCCAGGGACGTACCTCGGAGACAACCTGTCCAACGCGACGAACATGATCATCGAAGCGGTGACGACACCGACGGTGAATGCGGCGGAGGGTCGCGCACCACGATCGATTCCGGGTCGATCATCGGCTGCAGCAGTGCGCTGAGCTCGTGATCTGCTCGGCCGGCCAACTGCGCACTGGTGACCCGTCGGGCCAGGCCGGCCAGGACATCGGCCACTTGGACGCGGGCATCGTCGCGGGAGTCGACCCGGCGTACGCTCAGCTGCCGACCCGGATACGCCCGGCGAACACGGCGGTGATGTCGGCGATTCGGCTGCGGGTAAGGGCGGACTGCTCGTCGTGGACGACGGAAAGGTCATGATCGGTCGATCCCCAGGCGAGGACTGTCCGGGTGAGTGCTGGAATCAGCGGCTCGCGCAGCGGGGTCCGGTTCGGGTCCTCGACATAGGTCATCCGCCGCGACTCGATCGACGGACGAGCCGCTCGCAGCCGCATGATCACCTCGGTCAGTTCCACCGGACGCCAGACTGCGGCAGTGCGTCGAGCACGGCGAGGAACTCCTCGACCGGCTGCCGCGGCGGCCAGCGGCGGCTCGTACGCAGCAGGTTGGCCGAGACGCGGAGGAACTGTCGCCAGAGATCGGCTCCGAAGGCGCGCGGCCCGTCGCGGTTCAAGGTGTACGCCGCAGCCCGGGAGACCACCGACCGTCCTGGCGCCTCGGTGCCGTTGACGGGCTCGGAACCCAAGAGCAGATCGGCCAGCCGCGCGAGCACGAACGAGCGCGTCTCGGTGAGATGAACCAGGGAGTGGTTCGGGATCGGGCTCTCGGCGCTCAGCAACCAGGTCACGACCGGCCGATGGCGATCACGCAGCAGCTGCGCCGCCTTGAGCTCACCGGCCGGTGCGCGGATCTGTCGGCGTACCTGCTGGACCAGAGCGTCGGGCCGACTGTTCGTCGATGTGGACGCTGGCGTGGGCGAGCACGGTGTCGGGTCCGGCGACCAGGTTGGATCCGGTGAATCCCGACTCGTCGCAGGCGATCTCCACCCGACCCATCATCTACGGCTTCATCCGGGCGAGGGATTGGGCTCTCCCTCCAGAGCGAGGAGCGGCTTACGCTGTAAACGCAAGAAGCCGGGACGACGCTGCCATTCGAGTGTGGCGCGACGGCTCAGTCGAGGGGAGACGGCATGTTCAACAAGCGCGGACTGATGGCGGCCCTGGCTTGCACGGTGGTGGTCGGTTTCGGCCTGCAATCCGGCGGCCCAGCGCGGCGAGGAGCAGGAGCCGGCGGCCAGTCAGACCGGTGGTGGCCAGTTCACCAAAGAGGTCAGCGGGACGCTCAAGATCAGCGGGTTCAACCCGTCCGACGAGGTGGGTCAGTCCCGCGCCGACTACGCCGAGCAGCAGCTGGCCGGGCGTCACCATCGAGCTGGACACCACCAACTTCGACCCGCAGAAGTTCGCCGCCCAGGCCGCCTCCGGCAATGTGCCCGACCTGCTGCAGATGGACCGCAGCGTGGTCGCCACCCTGGCCGACAAGGACCTGATCGTGCCGCTGGACGAGTGCTACCAGGTCCATGGCGTCACGCCGGACCAGCAGTACTACCCCTCGACCATCGGCGACGTGACCTACGACGGCAAGGTGTACGCGGTGCCGCAGTTCTTCCAGCCGCTGGCGCTGCTGGCCAACAAGCGGGTGCTGGAGAAGGCCGGCGTCACGGCTCGACCAGCTCGACACCTCCAAGCCGGACCAGATCGTCGACCTGGCCGAGAAGCTGCTACGCCGAGAAGGATGGCAAGCCGTCGGTCCTCGGCTTCGATCCGGACCTGCCCGGGTCGGCGTACATGTGGTTCGAGGTCTTCGGCGGCGGCACCAACGACGACACCGGCCAGCCCACGCTGGACGACCCGAACAACGTCAAGGCGCTGACCTGGATGAAGCAGGTGATGGACGCCCAGGGCGGGTACGCGAAGGTCGAAGAGCTTCAAGGACACCATGGACGTCTTCGGCGACAAGAACCAGTACGTCCGCGACCAGGTCGGCGTCCAGACCTGGGCGCAGTGGTACGTCAACGTGCTGTCCAACACCAAGGACGACGTCTCCCTGGCCGCGGTGCCGATCAAGACGCTGCAGGGTGAGCCGATCGCCATGGCCGGCGGCACCGCCTTCGCCGTGGCTGCGGCAGGCCAAGAACAAGTCGGCGGCCTGCGCCTGGGCGATCAACGCCACCTCCGAGGCGGCCTGGGTCGCCGCCGGCGAGGCCCGCGCCAAGACGGTGGAGGAGAAGAACAGCATCAACACCGGTCTGTTCACCGCGTCGCCGGTGGCCGACGAGGCCGTCCGCACCCAGTTCGTCAAGCCCAGCGGCAACGCGGACTTCGACCAGGTCATCGCGACCTACTACGAGATCCTGCCCGGCAACGTCAGCCGCGGCGCCTCAGCGGTCGGTCAGCTGATCGACCAGAACTTCAACAACGCCGTCGCTGTCGCGCTCACCGGTGAGAAGTCGCCGGAAGAGGCGCTGGCCGACGCTCAGGCCGCGGCGCTGCGGGCCTGGGACCAGTCCAAGGCCGGCAAGCGGTAGCCGGGCCCGCGAGAGGGGAGGGAGCTCACCGTGACCATCACGCGTACCCAAACCGAGCCCGAGGTCGAGCCGCCTCCGCCACCGCGGAGGCGGCGCCGGCAACGTGAGAAGTACAACCGGCGGGAGACGATCGCCGGGCTGCTGTTCATCTCGCCCTGGATCATCGGCTTCACCGTCTTCACGGTGATCTCGATGGCGTGGAGTCTGCGGCTGTCGTTCTCCAACTACGACCTGGCCACCAACTGAGGGGACGCCGGTCGGCCTTGCGAACTACCAGCTGCTGCTGGAGGACCCGAAGGTGCTGACCTCACTGGGCAACACCTTCTTCTACACCTTGCTGGCCGTCCCGCTCGAGATGATCATCGCGCTGGCCCTGGCCTCGCTGCTGGCCACCGTACGCCGGGGGGCCGGCGTATTCCGGACCATCTTCTTCCTGCCCAAGATGACCCCGGTGGTGGCGACGGCCGCCGTCTTCCTGCTGCTGCTGAACGGCAACACCGGCGCGATCAACCAGTTCCTCGGGCTGTTCGGCATCCCTGGTCCGCAATGGCTGACCGACCCCGACTGGGTCAAGCCGGCCATCGTGATCATGAGCCTGTGGACGGTCGCCGGCTCGATGGTGATCTTGCTCGCGGCGCTGCAGAACGTGCCGCGTGAGCTCTACGAGGCGGCCGAGACCGACGGAGCCAGCCGGATCCGCCAGTTCTTCTCGATCACCGTCCCGCTGATCTCTCCGACGCTGTTCTTCCTGACCATCGTCAACACCATCGCAGCGCTGCAGGTCTTCGACCAGGCGTACCTGCTGTTCTTCCGCGACGGCACCAGCAGTGCGCCGGACGCCGCGCTGTTCTTCGGGGTCTACCTGTTCCAGCAGGCGTTCCGGCAGTTCAACTTCGGCCTGGCGGCGGCGATGGCCTGGCTGCTGTTCGTGATCATTCTCGGCATCACGGCGATCCAGCTCAAGGTCGGCAACCGCATGGTCCACTACGAGGGAGGTGCCTGATGAGCCTCGCTGCCGCGCCGATCGAGGCCACCCACCCGGAACCCGCCATCCATGCCCGGCCCCAGGCCGTCCAGTCGAAGAGCAGCCGGCGGTGGCAGCTGCCGGGTCAGATCATCCGCTGGGTGCTGCTGATCGCGGTCTCGGTGGCCTTCCTCTATCCGCTGGCCTGGCTGCTCGCGGCCAGCTTCAAGCCGCGCGGCGAGGTCTTCGACAACAAGCTCATCCCGGAGACCTTCCAACCTCAGAACTACGTCGACGTCTGGGAGAAGCTGCCGCTGCTGGCCTGGGTGGGGAACTCGATCCTCATCGCGGTGCTGTCGGCCGGCCTGATGACGATCTCGAGCTCGCTGGTGGCGTTCGGGTTCGCGTACTTCCGGTTCCCGTTCAAGCGGCTGCTGTTCGGACTGGTGCTGGCGTCGATGATGCTGCCGGGCGCGGTGACCCTGGTGCCCAACTACCTGATCTGGAAGTGGCTGGGCTGGCTGGGCACCAACGTGCCGCTGTGGGGTGCTGCGCTGTTCGCCTCGGGGTTCTACATCTTCCTGATGCGGCAGTTCTACCTGTCGCTGCCCCGCGGACCTGTTCGAGGCAGCCCGGGTGGACGGCTGTTCGTCCTTCGGGCTGTGGCGGCGGATCGCGTTCCCGCTGGCGCTGCCGTCGTCGATCATCGTGTTCATCTTCGAGTTCCAGGCGTCCTGGCAGAACTTCCAGGGGCCGCTGATCTACCTCAACTTCGGCAGCCCGGAGCAGTACACGGTGCCGCTGGGAATCTCGTACGCGATGACACAGTTCAGCCCGACGGCCGGCGGCCAGGGCGACTACCAGTACGTGATGGTCGCCTCGCTGCTGGTCACCCTGCCGATGATGATCATCTTCGCCTTCGGCCAGCGGTACTTCATCGAGGGAGTTGCCACGGCAGGGCTGAAGGGCTGAGGCTGGTCAGATGCCGAAGACGACGAAGTCAGGCAAGGTGATCCGCGAGGAGCTGCCCAGCACCCTCGAGCGGTCGAACGACAAGGCCCAGCGCACCTTCGCCAAGACCTACGACTCGGCCATGGAGTCCTACGGTGACGAACAGCGCGCGCACCAGACGGCCTTCGCGGCACTGAAGCACACCCACGAGAAGGTGGGTGATCACTGGGAGCCGAAGGACGAGTACGGCCCCAGCGACGCCCAAGCCGAAGGCGGCCGCGACACCGACCGGCCGACGGCTGGTGGAGTCGATGCCAACGCCTCAAAGAAGCACCTGTACGAGCTGGCCACTCGCCTGGAGATCAAGGGTCGCTCGAAGATGACGAAGGCCGAGCTCGTCGAGGCCCTGCAGAAGGCCAACAACCGGCTGTCCGCTCGGGCCTTGCGGGAGTGATCGGCTGAGACACTGTCGGCCAGGTGTCGAACACACGACCGATAAATGTCAGTGGCCATCCGTAGTGTCTGCGGTGTGACGACGACCGTGGCCCCCGAGGCGATGCGCCCTGAGCCTGTCGATGGGCTGGAGGAGCCGGCTGGAGATGCGGTGCTGGGTTGGTTGGAGGAGGCCCGCTCGGTGTTCGGCTGGCTGGCCGCGGATCCCACCCCGACGAATGACGCGACACGGATCGAGCGGATCGCGGTCTTGGAGGGCATCAAGGCCGCCGCGGCGGCCGCACAGGCGGCGGAGATCGTGACGTTCGCCAAGTCCCAGGTGGCCGAGCAGCAGACCGCGGGAGTCGACTATCGCCGGTTAGGGCAAGGGGATCGCCGACCAGGTTGGGATGGCGACCAGGACCGGGCCGTGGCACGGTGCACGTCGGCTCACGATGGCGCGGGACCTATGGCACGAGATGCCTGGTTGTTTCGGGTTGCTCGCCGCCGGCGAGATCTCGGAGCACACCGCGGCGGGTACGGCTCGCCGGTTGGCCCAGGCCGCTGACCCGACCGGCAGTCTGAAGCGGGCCAGAGCGGCGCGGAAGGACCGCCGCGTCAGCCTGCGGCCGCTGCCGGACACGATGGCCGGGTTGAGCGCGTTCCTGCCGGTCGAACATGGTGTTGCCTGCTGGGCCGCGCTGAAGGCCCAGGTTGACGGGTTGAAGGCGGCCGGTGATCCGCGGACCCGCGGCCAGATCGCGGCGGACACGCTTGTCGAGCGGCTCACCGGCCAGGCCACCGCCGACGATGTCGATGTCGAGGTGCAATTCCTGATGCCTCTCGAGAACCTGCTCGATCCCGAGAGCCAGGAGCCCGCCGAGATCCCGGGCTTCGGGTCGATCCCGGCCGGGCTGGCCGACGAGATCATCGGCCACACTGGCGGACGGCGTTGGTGGCGACGGCTGTTCACGGCGCCGGCCCGGGACGGCAACGGCAGGGTGATCGTAGGCGGGGATCCGGCGGCGCGGCGGTTCACCGGCTGGCTGGCCAAGCTCGTCATGCTGCGGGATCGGTGGTGTCGGGAGCCGTTCTGCGCCGCGCCGGTCCGCCATATCGACCACATCGTCCCGGTCCGCGACGGTGGCCCAACTACCTTCGAGAACGGTCGCGGAGTCTGCGAGCATCACAACTACGTCCGCGAGATGCCGGGCTACCAGGTCAAGGTCGTCAGCGAGCCTGGTGAGCGACACACCACGGTCAGCACCACCCCGACCGGACACCACTACCTCAGCCGGGCCCCCGACCCACCCTGACGGGCAAGGCGCTTTGCTCTCCTGACGCCGCGGACGCAAACTGCCCTCATGGACGAGGCGGCGTACGACGTGGTGGTGATCGGCGGCGGGGCGGCCGGCCTGGCGGGTGCCCTGGCACTGGGGCGGTCTCGGCGGTCGGTGCTGGTGGTCGACTCCGGCAAGCCGCGCAACGCCCCGGCCGGCCACGTGCACAACTATCTGGGCCGGGAGGGAACGCCGCCAGCCGAGCTGTTGGCGATCGGTCGGCGTGAGGTCGAGCAGTACGGCGTACGCGTCGAGCGCGGGACAGTCGAGACCGCGCAGCGACGCGAGGACCGGTTCGTCGTGCATCTCGCGGAGGGGCACGAGTTCACGGCCCGCCGCCTGCTGGTCGCCACCGGACTGATCCGACCAGCTGCCGGCGCTACCGGGTCTGGCGGAGGGCTGGGGTTCGACGGTGCTGCACTGCCCGTTCTGCCACGGCTGGGAGGTGCGCGACCAGTCGGTCGGGGTGCTCGGCACCGGGCCGAGGGCGGTGCACCAGACCTTGCTGTTCCGTCAGCTGACCGCCGACGTCGTGCTGTTCACCCACGATGCGCCACCGCTCACCGACGAGGAGCAGGAACAACTGCACGCCTTGGGTGTCCGGGTGGTCGACGACCGGGTCACGGCCTGGGAGGGCAACGGCGTCCGATTGGAGTCAGGACAGCTGGTTCCGCGGCAGATCCTGGTTGTCTCTCCCACGTTCGTCGCCCGCTCGGGCGTGCTCGAGTCGCTCGGGGTGCACGCCGAACCGATCGAGGTCAACGGCGCGGTCACCGGTTACAGCGTGCCGGCTGACCCGACGGGCCGCACCTCGGCCGATGGCGTCTGGGTCGCCGGCAATGTCGCCAATGTCATGGCGCAGGTGATCGGATCGGCAGCTGCCGGCTTGACCGCGGGCGCGGCGATCAACGGCGACCTGGTGGCGGAGGACGCCCGGCGCGCAGTCGAGGGTCACCGGATCACCGGCGAGGCCGGGTGGGACGCGCGCTATCGCGAACACCCGACGGCGATCTGGAGCGGCAAACCCAACCCGGTGCTCGAGGCCGAGGCGGCGGACCTGCCACCCGGCCGCGCCCTGGATGTCGGCTGCGGTGAAGGCGCCGATGCGCTCTGGCTCGCCGAGCGCGGCTGGCGGGTGGATGCCGTCGACATCTCGCGGGTGGCTCTCGAGCGGGCCAAGTCGCACGCCGCCACACGCAACCTCGAAGTCAACTGGGTGCACGCCGACCTGCTCACCCATCCACCGGTGACCGGCGCGTACGACCTGGTCAACGCCCAGTACATGCAGCTGCCGCAGCAGGAGCGGGAGGCGATGTATGCCGCGTTGGCGGCGGCCGTGCGCCCTGGTGGCACCCTGCTCGTCGGGGCGCACCATCCGTCAGACCTGCACTCCAGGATCCGCCGGCCGAATGTGGCGGAGCATGTTCTTCACCGCAGAGGCGGTGGCCGCCGAGCTCGATGATCAACAGTGGGAGATCCTCGTTGCCGAGACGCGTCCGCGCACAGCGAGCAACCACGATGGGGAGAGCGCGACCGTTCACGACACCGTCCTCCGCGCCTTGCGACGGTCCTGAAGCCGGCTCATTGACACTCATTTGCGCATGACAGACGTTTCTGGCAATGTCTAATGCATGAGTCCTGATTCATCCATTAGGCCGGCATGAGCGAGGTCGTACCGGCGAGCAGCTGGCGGACCGGCCTGCGGGTCGGGGCGACGCTGGCCACCGGCACGGCGGCGCTCGGTGTGAGCTTCGGCGCGTACGCGGTGCTGGCCGGCTGGCCGCCGCTGGCGGCGATCATCATGTCGGCGGTGGTCATGTCCGGGTCGGCGCAGTTCGCCTTTGTCACCGTGATCGCGGGAGGGGGCGGGCTGCTGGTCGGGCTGGGGGCCGGCGCGCTGATGAACCTGCGGTTCGTGCCGATGGCCGCGGCCGCGGCGCGGAGCTTGCACGGCGGGCCGGTGCAGCGGGCGTTCGAGGGGCAGACCGTGGTCGATGGCTCCTGGGTGGCGGCACAGCGACCCGACGGGACCACTGACCGGGAGCTGATGATGGGGGCCACGCTGGTCCAGTCGTCGGCCTGGATCGCCGGGACTGCGCTCGGTGCGCTGCTGGTGCCCTCGGCCGACCTGCTCTACCGGCTCGGGCTGGACCTGGTCTTCCCGTGTTTCTTCCTGCTCCTGCTGCTGGAGGCACTCAAGGGTCGACCGGACCATCGGTGGGTCGCCTTGACCGCCGCTGTGATCACCGGGCTGGCCCTGATCGGCGTACCGGCTGGAGTGGCGCTGCTGCTGTCCGCTGCTGCCAGTCTGGTGGTGCTGATCCCTCGGAGGCCGCGCGCATGACCGTGATCGTGGTGGGTATCGTCGGGCTGGCCTTGATCAACTTCGGCTACAAGGCTGTCGGGCCGGTCGTGCTGGGCGACCGGGAGCCGAGCCCGACGGTCCAGGAACTGGTGACGGGCCTGGCTCCGGCTCTGCTGACCGGCCTGGTCATCGTCGCGCTGGCCGGGCCGCGCTGGGCGGCCCTGGACTGGACCATGCTGCCGCCGCTGGCGGCGGCCGCACTGGCCTACCGCCGGGGCGTACCGGACCTGGTCTGCATCCTGATCGCTGTGCTCGGCGCCGCGGGACTGCGGGCGCTCTTCGGCTGAGCTACAGGTTGCCGCGGCGCTCCTGCTCGCGCTCGATGGCCTCGAACAGCGCCTTGAAGTTGCCCTTGCCGAAGCCCAGGGACCCGTGCCGTTCGATCATCTCGAAGAAGACCGTCGGCCGGTCGCCGATCGGCTTGGTGAAGATCTGCAGCAGGTAGCCGTCCTCGTCCCGGTCGACCAGGATCCCGCGCTTCTGCAGCTCCTCGATCGGCACCCGGACCTTGCCGATCCGGGCCCGCAGCTCGGGGTCGGAGTAGTAGGAGTCCGGCGTGGCCAGGAACTCGACGCCCTCGGCCCGCATCGCGTCGACCGCGGCCGAGGATGTCGTTGGTGGCCAGCGCCAGATGCTGCACGCCCGGCCCGTCGTAGAACTCCAGGAACTCGTCGATCTGGCTCTTCCGCTTGGCGACGGCCGGCTCGTTCAGCGGGAACTTGACCCGGTGGTTGCCGTTGGCCACCACCTTGCTCATCAGCGCGGAGTAGTCGGTGGCGATGTCGTCGCCGATGAACTCGGCCATGTTGGTGAAGCCCATCACCCGGTTGTAGAAGGCGACCCAGTGTGTCCATCTCGCCCAGCCGCACGTTCCCCACGACGTGGTCCAGCGCCTGGAAGATCCGCTTCGGCGCACCGGCGCGCTTGGCGTAGGACGGACGTACGCGGCGACGTACCCGGGCAGGTAGACCCCGTCGTAGCGCGAGCGGTCGACCAGGGTGTGCACCGTGTCCCCGTACGTGGCGATCGATGGCGAGCCGGACGGTGCCGTGCTCGTCGGACTCAGGTCGTGCGGCTCGGTGACGACCCGCGCGCCGGCGGAGCGGGCCTGGCGGATGCACTGGTCGACGTCGGGCACCTCGAGGCTGATGTCGACCACGCCGTCGCCGTGGGCGCGGTGGTGGTCGAGCAGCGGGCTGTCCGGGCTGACGCCGCCCTTGATCACGAAGCGACAGGCGCCGCGACTTGAGCACGTACGCCTTGTGGTCGCGCACGCCGGTCTCCGGGCCGGCGTAGCCGACCAGCTCCATCCCGAAGGCGGACGAGAAGAAGTGCGCGGTCTGGGTCGCGTTGCCGACCACCCAGACGACGGCGTCCCAGCCGATGACCGGGAACTTGTCGGTGGTCTCGTCGTACTCGACCAGCCCGACCAGCTGGTGCAGCTGGTCGACGTCGAGGCCGGCCAGGAACTCGTCGTGGGTGAGCGCGGTGTGAGTGAGCACGTCGGTCATGGAGCCATGGTTCGTCTGTTCGACAAGTTGCGCAACCGAGGCTCCGTAGGGCCATACACTTTGTCTAGTTGGTTCACGAGCTTGGCCGTGATCGGAGAGCAGAATGACCAGCGAGGCGACACCCATCGACCGCCTGGACGGTCGCATCCTCGACCTGTTCAGCCGGGAGCCGCGGGTCGGCGTGCTGGAGGCCAGCCGGCGGCTCGGCGTCGCTCGCGGCACCGTGCAGGCCCGGCTGGATCGGCTGCAGCGAGACGGGATCGTGACCAGCTGGGCGCCCGCGGATCTCCCCGGCGGCCCTCGGCTACGCGCGTGACGGCCTTCGTCACGCGTGGAGATCGTCCAGCACGAGGGCCGGGACGAGATCAGCGCGCGACTCGCTCGGATCCCCGAGGTCCTCGAGTGCTGGACCGTCACCGGCAGCGGTGACCTGTGGTGCCGGATCGTGGCCCGCTCCAACGCCGACCTGCAGCGGGTGATCGACGCTCTGGTCACCGACCCGGCGGTGGTCCGGTCGGTCTCGGTGATCGGGCTGGCCGAGATGATCCCGTACCGCACCGAACCGCTGGTGCGGCAGAGCCGTCCTCGCGTCCTGCTCCTGACAAGTCGGTGAGGATTGGGGTGTGAAGGACATCGACATCGCCCGCTGGCGGCTGCGTACGCCTGCGGCTGACCAGCCCGTACGCGGCATCGGCCGGCGAGGTGGTCGGCTCGCTGCTCGCCGTCCAGGCCGAGAACCCGAGCCAGTCGGCCTGGGCGGTGGCCTGTCGCACCGCGACGCCGGATGCGGCCGACCTGGCCGGCGCGCTCGGCCAGCGGAGAGATCATCCGCACCCATGTGCTGCGGCCGACCTGGCACTAC
The DNA here is from genome assembly GCA_963711015.1 of uncultured Actinomycetota bacterium. Lineage (GTDB taxonomy): Bacteria > Actinomycetota > Actinomycetes > Propionibacteriales > Propionibacteriaceae > Microlunatus. The sequence goes on along the minus strand of CAVQCQ010000003.1, from coordinate 155,435 downwards.
GTCCGCGCCGAGGACGTCGTCTGGCTGATCGAGCTGACCGCGCCCGAGTTCACCGAAGGTGATCGACCAACAGCTCGACCGAGCTCACGGGCTCGACGACGCCGCATGACCGTGCCAGCGGCGGCCGTGCTGGACAGCCTGGCGCGCCGGCGGAGACCTGACCCGCGACCAGCTGGCCGCCGCCCTGGCCGATCGCGGCGTCGCCGGTGCAACGGACACCTGCTGATGATCCTGCTGGCCCACCTCGAGCTGAAGACCCTGATCTGCAGCGGACGGCCGGCCGAGGGCGAGCACACCTACGCGCTGCTGAGCGATCGGGTACCAGCACCCGCGGCGGCTGGACCGCGCCGAGGCTCTGGCCGAGCTCGCCCGCCGCTACTTCACCGGTCACGGGCCGGCCACCGAGAAGGACCTGGCCTACTGGGCGACCCTGACCGTGACCGACGTCCGCGCCGGCCTGGCCGCAGGTCAAGGACCGAGCTGCGAGCCCTTCGAACACGACGGGCGGACCTACTGGCATGCTCCCGGTGACGCCGCCGCCGGCCCGGCCAGCAGCCGCGGGCGCATCTGCTGCAGCTGCTCGACGAGTGCTACCGCGGCTACCAGGACTCCCGGATGGTGCTCGACCAGGCCGGCATCGTGCCGCGCGGGCGGGAGGCGGCGATCGGACTCGCGCTCGTCGATGCCCAGATCGCCGCGTGCGATGCGGCGTACGGTCGGCAAGGACCGCGTCACCTTCGAGCTGACGCCTTATCGCGCACTCTCAGCCGACGATCTGGAGGAACTCGACCAGGCGGCCGAACGCTATGGCGCGTACCTCGGCCTCCCTCACCGACTTGTCAGCGTGGGTGGTCGCCATAGCGACCACCCACGCTGACAAGTCGGAGTTAGGCGGGGGCGGAGGCGTCGTGCAGCAGTCGCTGCACCGACTCGTCGTCCACCTCGTCGAAGAAGGTGCCGACGACGTCCTCGATCTCGCCGAAGCCCTCGGCGCAGAACAGGATCGGCTGGTAGTGGGTGATGTCGTAGGTCTGCACGCCCATCCGTGCGATGTCCAGCGGCCGCAGGTCGGCCTGCGCCACCTGCTGGATCTCCCCGTACGACGACAGCAGCCCGGCGCCGTAGCAGCGGATCTCGCCGTCCTCGCGCACCACACCGAACTCGAGGGAGAACCAGAAGACCTTGGAGATGAACTCCAGTGCCTCGCCCGTCCGCACCCGGCGTACGGCCTCGCCCGCGGCCCGGTACAGCGCGGCGAACCGGTCGTGGGCCAGGCAGTTGCCGTGGCCGAACACCTCGTGCAGCACGTCAGGCTCCGGGGTGTAGAGCGGCACCGAGTGGTGCCGGACGTACTGGGTGGAGTGGAAGATCCCGTCGGCCAGCGAGCCGTAGAACTGGGCCAGCTCGACCAGCCCGGCCGCCGGGCACGTAGCTGGAAGCCGGTCAGCGGCCGCGAGCAGCTCGTTGACCTCGATGAGCTGCGGGATCCGGGCCTCGGGCAGCCGAGTCGCGCCTTGCCCTCGAGGTAGATCGCGCAGGCCAGCCGCTCGTGCAGGGTGTGCAGCTCACCGCAGACGATCCGCCAGACCTCGTGCTCGTCCTCGGTGTAGTCGGCGGTCGGCGGGGGTGTCCCCGGCTGCCACTCCAGGGCCAGCGCGGCGAGGGCGTTGCGCCGGGCCCGGTACTCCGGGTCGACCGCGCCGGGGTGGTCGTCCCCAGGTGAACGGTGACGCCGCCGTCGTCGCCGCGAGTCACGGGCGCGTAGAGCTGTGCTTCTTCGAACATTTCCTGCTGCCTCCGGGTTGTCCGGACGGTTTCTGCCGTCAGGCCTGGTTGTGGCCCACCTCCCAGGTTGGCACACGCTGGACGGGATGGGTGGCAGATCCGACGGCCGGATGTGAGCGACGTCATGTCCGGGGTTTTGATCATGTCGGGCGCTCTCCTCTACTCTGGAGGTGTCCGAACCTGACAACGTTGTCTGCGCTCGTCTCGTCCAGCGGCTGCTCGGCCGCAGGAGGTTCAGACTCCCATGTTCATCGATGCCCTCGGCTGGGCGGCGGCGGCCTTCGGGTCGCTGGTCGCTCTGCCCCAGGTCGTACGTCTCTTCCAGACCGGCTCCGCCGCCGGTATCTCGCTCACGGCCTGGCAGGCCTCGTTCGGCGCCAACATCGCCTGGACCGTGCACGGCGTTCTCAGCGGATACGCCAACCTGTGGGTGCCGAACGTTCTCTTCTTCTGCTGCTCCACCCTGATCCTGGTGCAGATGCAGCGCGACCGCCGGCTGAGCTGGTGGTGGCTGCTGCTGCCCGGGCTAGCCCTGGGTGGGATCACCGTGGCCTTGGACCTGCTCGCCGGGCCGGTGGCCTTTGCGGTCGCCGCCCTGCTTCCGGCTCTGCTTGGCCCAGGTGGCCCAGCTGCACGCGCTCTTTCTCAAGCCCAACATCGGTGGGATATCGCTGGCCTACATGAGCATGAACGTGGTCAACCAGCTGATCTGGGTCACCTGGGCCGCCCTCGCCGGCGAGTCCTCGGTGATCATGGTCGGCTCGACACTGGGCGTGCTGATGGTGGCCAACTTGATCTGGGCCCTGCTCCGCCGCTTCAAGTTGGTACGCGCCCGGCTGGCGCAGCTGCACGCATGAGACACGGTGGCGGACTGTGCGCCAGGTCTTCGCGCTGTGCTCCGGAAGTATCGGGAGCACAGCGCAGAAATCAGACGCAGCGTCCGAAACTGCGGGGAGTGGGAGAGGGTGGGTGCGAGGGAAAGAGGGCGGGAAGGAAGGTGGGTGGGGCTGACTCACTCCCCGCCGAGGAGGCGCAGGATCTGGGCCCGGAAGGTGAGTATCGACAAGGTGCCGAACAGCAGGATGGCCCAGATCAGCATGACCAGCCGTACGCCGCGGACCTTGATCGCCTGGGGCAGGGTCTTCCGGTTGATCAAGATCAGCAGGCCGGAGTAGATGAACATCATGAAGCCGCCGACGACCGCCGAGATCACCAGCAGGACGATCGGCTGGGCCTGCAGGGTGAGCAGCACGATGATGCCGATGGCGATCAATCCCCACACCAGGATCGCGTACATCTTGGACTCGTTGGCTTGGCGCAGGTAGCTGGTCTTGAGCACGTCCGCGGCCAACCGGCTGGTGTAGTCGACGATGCCGAGCGCGGCGGCGAACAGCGAGAAGGCGCCGATGAACCAGAAGAAGTACTTGAACCAGGATCCGACCCGCTCGCCGAGTACCTCTCCCTCGGTCTGGATGAAGCTGATGTTGTTGGCCAGCCCCTCCCGGCCGTACACGGTGGAGTACGCCAGCAGCGAGGTGAACAGGATGGTCAGGAAGGTGATCAGCACGAAGGTGCAGAGCTGCTCGATGTTGGCGAACTTCCACCAGCCCTTCCAACGCGCCATGTTCTTCTCGCTCGGCTCGAAGATGTAGCCGGTGCTGGGCGCGGCCTCGGGCTGTCCGGTGATCGGACTGACCAGGCGGGGGACGTAGGACCCCATGCCGAAGCCCTTGTCCCGGATCCAGTTGGCCTGGACCAGGTTCTGACCGCCACCGGCACCGGCGAAGGCCAGAGCGCCGAGCAGCACGGCGAAGCCGAGCACCTCGACCGGAATCCCCGCCTGGGTGACCGCCTGGGGCAGGTCGGACCAGGCGTCCGCACCGACGGCGAAGATCGCGCCGACGATGAAGAGCAGCAGCACGGCCGCGACCTTGAGCATCTGCGCCCGTTCCAGCGCGACGTAGACCACCGGGGCCAGGGTCAAGATCAAGCCGATCGTGAGCAGCATGCCGATGGCGATGTACTTGGCCTGGCCGCCGAAGATGTAGGACGCGAGGGTGGCGCTGCTGGTCGCCCAGCCCGGCCACAGGTTCGCGAAGTAGGTCAGGATCGCGAAGAACAGGCCCCAGTGCCGCCCGTACCGGCTGAAGCCGGTCAGCGCCGTCTCGCCGGTGGCCAGGGTGTAGCGCTCGATCTCCAGGTTGATGAAGTACTGGGTGAGCAACCCCACCAGTGCGGCCCAGATGAAGACCAGGCCCACCTGGGAGGCGATGTAGGGAAACAGGATGAACTCACCGGACGCCAGCCCGACGCCGGCGGCGATGATGCCGGGTCCGATCAGCTTGCGGTAGGCCACCGGCGCGGGCGGCATGTCGCGCACCTCGGGTCGGGGCAGGTTCTTGGTGGGGAAGGCGTCGGCTGCGGAGCGGTCGGCCCGGTCGGTACGTGCCTCTTCGTTGACGGCCATGTCCCAGTCTGGCACCGCTCGCCAGAGCTTGTCACCCTGCCGACTGGTGATGCGTCAGGTCCGGGGTGGGCCGGCCTCAGGAGACGGCGTTGGCCAGACCCTCGCCCACCTCGAACAGGTCGGCGGCCTTGCCGACGATCTTGGGGTCGGGCTCGCCGACGACGTCGTGGTCCTTGCCCGTCGTACTCCACGCTGGCCAGCACGTGGCGCATCGCGCCGAGTCGGGCTCGCTTCTTGTCGTTGCTCTTGATCACCGTCCACGGCGCGGCCGGAGTGTCGGTGTGCAGGAACATGTCCTCCTTGGCCCGGGTGTAGGCGTCCCACTTGTCCAGCGAGGCGAGGTCGGTGGGGGACAGCTTCCACTGCCGCACCGGGTCGATCTGCCGGATCAGGAACCGGGTGCTCTGCTCACCGCGGGACACCGAGAACCAGAACTTGATCAGCTGGAACCCCTCGTCGACCAGCAGGTCCTCGAACAGCGGCGCCTGGCGGAGGAACATGGCGTACTGCTCGCTGGTGCAGTAGCCCATCACCCGCTCCACCCCGGCGCGGGTGTACCAGGACCGGTCGAACAGCGCCATGTTCCCGGCCGGCGGGCAGGTGCGCGATGTAGCGCTGGAAGTACCACTGCCGGGCCTCCCGGTCGTTCGGCTTCTCCAGCGCCACCACGTACGCGTGCCGCGGGTTGAGGTGCTCCGTGAAGCGCTTGATGGTGCCGCCCTTGCCGGCCGCGTCCCGGCCCTCGAACAGCATCACCTGCCGGTGGCCGGTGGCCTTGATCCAGTTCTGCATCTTGACCAGCTCGATCTGCAGCAGGCGCTTCTCACCCTCGTACTGGTCGCGGGGCATCCGTTCCTCGTACGGATACGACTCCCGCCAGGTATCGACGATCTGGCCGTCGACCGAGCGCAGGATCGGATCGTCGTCGTCGAGCTCCTCGACCACGAAGTCGGTGGCGCCGTAGCGCTCCTTGAGCTCGGCCAGCTGGCGTTGGAGATCGGCCATTCTCAACCTTCCACTGCATGCTCGGTGACCAGGATCTGGTCGCGTACCTCCTTGGAGACTAGCCGGACGGAAAGGCTCCGAAACGCGTCGTCGATGAAGTCCTCGACGTGCTGCTTGGGTAGCGGGAAAGCGGTCACCGGCAGTTCACCGAGGCGCTGGCCGAGATCCAACAGGTCGGCGGTGCCGGTGATGCCGTGGGCCGGGCGATCGATCGCGTAGACCGTGACGGTCGGCTCGCTCTCGAACACCTTGAGGTCGATCGCCAGGATGGTCCAACGCTCCCGGTCGATCCGGGCCAGCGCGTAGAGGCTGGGCCGGTCCGGCAGCACCTCGGCGTCGTCGGCCGCGGAGGTCCCGATGTAGTCGTTCCAGCGCACCGACGCTGGCCCCAGATAACGTCGTTCGTCGTCCATGCGCCGGAGCATGTCAGGTCAAGGTGAACAGAAGGTGACCTCACGTCGCCGCGGACGGAGGCTAGCGGAGCCGGCGCGATTCGGGCCTTGCCACCCGCAGCCAGCGGTAGCCGTATGCCGTCCAGGGTCAGCTCGACCCGGCCGCGTTCGTCCGGCTCGGTCTCAGCCATCGGCCAGCAGGTCGGCCAGCCTCGTGCCTTCGGGCAGATCGGTCAGCGTCAGCGGGACGGTGACCGGCTATCGGCGGACATGTTGTGCAGCAGCACGAGCGACGCGTCGTCCCAGGTGCAGCGGTGCGCCAGCACAGCGGCGTGGGGCTGGTCCAGGATCTCGAACGAGCCCCAGCCCAGCTCGGGGCACTCGCGGTAGCGCTGGGCCAGCCGCCGGATGAAGTTCAGCAGCGAGTCCGGGTCGTGCAGCTGGTCGGCGACGTTGACGAACTCCGGCCCGTACGCGCCCTCCGGCAGCTGCCCGGGCAGCCGGTTCTGCGCGGCGTTGGAGAAGCCGCCGTTGCGCTCCGACGACCACTGCATCGGCGTACGCACGGCCAGCCGATCGCCCGCGGCGAGGTTCTCGCCCATCCCGATCTCCTCGCCGTAGAACAGCACCGGCGTGCCGGGCAGGGAGAACAGCAGGCTGTAGACCATCCGGATCCGCCGTGGGTCGCCGTCGAGCATCGGCGGCAGCCGGCGGATCAGCCCGCGCCCGTAGACCTGCATCTCCGGCTCGGGCCCGAAGGCGGCGAACACCTCCTGCCGCTCGGCCTCGCTGAGCTTGTCCAGGGTGAGCTCGTCGTGGTTGCGGACGAAGCTGGCCCACTGGCTCTCCGGCTGCGGCTGCGGCCGGCTGGTCAGCGCCTTGACCAGCGGGCGCGACGTCGGCCCGGGCCAGGGACAGGTAGATCGCCTGCATCCCGATGAAGTCGAACTGCATGTGCAGCTCGTCGCCGTCCGGCCCGCCGAAGAACTTCAGCTGGTCCTTGTGGGACAGGTTCACCTCGCCGAGCAGGATCGCGTCGCCGGCTGCGACGGTTGAGGAAGGACGCGCAGGTCGCGCAGGTAGTCGTGCGGGTCGGGCAGCGCGACGTCGCCACCGGGCACGCCCATCGTCTCCAGGAAGAACGGCACCGCGTCGACCCGGAAGCCGGACAGCCCCAGCTGCAGCCAGAAGCCCATGATCTTGGCGATCTCGTCGCGGACCAGCGGGTTGGCGACGTTCAGGTCGGGCTGGTGCTTGTAGAAGCGGTGCAGGTAGTACTGGCCGGCCTGCTCGTCGAAGGTCCAGACGCTGGTCTCCTGGTCGGGGAAGGTCGGCTCGGCCTGCGCGCTCTTCGGCGGCTTGTCCGACCAGACGTAGAAGTCGCGGTACATCGAGTCCCGGCTGGCCCGGGCGGCCTTGAACCAGGGGTGCTTGTCGGAGGTGTGGTTGACCACCAGGTCGGCGATCACCCGCATGCCGCGGTCCCGGGCGGTCCGGATCACCTCGACCAGGTCGCCGAGGGTGCCCGAGCCGCGGGTCGACGCCGTAGAAGTCGACGATGTCGTAGCCGTCGTCGCGGTCCGGCGTCGGGTAGAACGGCATCAGCCACAGGCAGGTGACGCCGAGCGAGGACAGGTAGTCCAGGCGCTGGGCCAGGCCGGGGAAGTCGCCCTTGCCGTCGTCGTTCCAGTCCAGGAAGGTCTCGACGTCGAGGCAGTAGATGACCGCGGTCTTCCACCACAGGTCGCTGGTGTCGGTGATCCTCATCGCGCTCTCCACCGCCTTCGCCGTGACGTCGAGCTGCGGCAGCACCTTCGCGCCGAACGCGTCGATGAACGCGTCCTGGGTCTGGCCGACGTGGTGCAGGTAGATCTCGTCGAAGCCGAGCTCGGCCAGCTCGTTCAGGTGGTCGGCGTGGGCGCCCAGGTCGTCGGAGACGAAGACCGACTTCTCGACGTCCTCGATCCGGACGACCTCCGACGCGGCGTCGAAGGCCTCGACGTGGTCGAGGTCCCAGCAGACCGGCGGGGCGAAGACATTGGACCGCCACTGGTCGAAGGCGATCTCCCGCGCCTCGGCCAGCGTCGGCGCGTAGCGCGAGGTGCACCTGCAGCACCAGCGGTCCGGCGCCGCCCGCGGACCGGTAGGCGTCGATCATCTGCCGCAGCTTGTCGGCGGGCTGGGCGATCGTGGCCAGGCCGTCGGCCCAGCCGCCCGACCCAGCCGGCCGTCTCCACGCTGACCGCGGCGCCGATCAGCTTCGGCTGGATCTTCGGGCGGGTCCAGACCCGGGCCCGGTCGACGGTGACCAGGCCGTCGTGGCTGACCTCCTCGCCGGCGAGCAGGGCCCGGATGATCTCGCACGCACTCGCGCGAGCCGGGCGTTGCGCACGCTCCTTGCGCGGCCAGCGCTCGCCGGTGATGTGCTCGTTGGACGCCTCGCCGGTGCCCAGCGCGACCCAGAACCGGCCCTCGAACATCGCGCCGAGCGTGGCGATGGCCTGGGCGATGATCGCCGGGTGGTAGCGCTGGCCGGGCGCGTTCACCACCCCGAACGGCAGGCTGGTCGCCTGCAGTGCCGCGCCCAGCCAGGACCAGGCGAATGCCGACTGGCCCTGGCGCTCGCTCCACGGGCTGAAGTGGTCCGAGCACATCGCCGCGGTGAACCCGGCCTGCTCGGCGGCGCGTACGGACTCGAGCAGGACGGTCGGGATGGATCTGTTCGTGCGAGGCGTGGAAGCCGAGAACGGGCATGGTCCATCCCTACCAGGCGGTCAGCCGGGGTGGGCTGGTCGAGTCGCGGATCACCAGATCGGTGGGCAGGGCTGTCCGAAGCGGCCACTCCTGGCCCGCGAGCCGGGCGAGCAGGGCCTGCGCGGCCTGCTCGCCCTTGCGGCGGTGCGGCTGGCGGATCGTGGTGAGCCCGAGGTCGGCGGCCAGCCGGCCGGCGTCGTCGAAGCCGACGATGGAGAGGTCGGCGGGGATCCGCAGGCCAGCGTCGGCGGCCGTCCGGATCGCTCCCTCGGCAAGCCGGTCGCTCAGGCAGAGCAGGCCGGTCGGTCGCGGTTGGCGGGCCAGCAGCGCCGCTGCTCCGACCGCCCCCTCGTCGGGAGTGCTGTCCGTCCCGGCCCAGACCGGGACGGAGTTCCAGTCCACGCCATGCCGCCTGGCCGCGGCCCGGTAGCCGGCGAGGCGGTCACGGCTGACCGCGTACGTCGATCCCTCCTGGGTGGGCGGGTCGACGAAGCCGGCCTGGCCGGTGCGGCTCAGGCCGAACGAGATGACCCCGAGGCGGCGATGTCCGAGGCGCAGCAGGTGGTCGGCCGCCCGCTCGGCGGCGAGCCGGTCGTGGATGCCGACCCAGGGCACACCGGCATCATCCGGCTGCGGGAGCTGGGCCGGTCGCGGCTGATCGATGACCACCAGTGGCAGCCGACGGAGGAGCGCGAGCTGAAGCAACGGGTCGTCATCGGCCACCGAGGAGATGAGAAGGCCGTCCACGACGGCGCCGGTGACTGCGGCGTTCCGGCGCTGACGGTCGGAGGAGCCGGGCAGCAACAACAGTCCCGCGCCGGCCTCCTCGACGGTGGCCGCCACCCCCGCCAGAAGGGCGCTGCTGGCCGGATCGTCGAACGCGTAGGAGAGCTGGTTGTCATAGGCGAAGCCGATCGCGCCGACCCGGCCTCGCCGAAGACCAGCGGCGACCGGATCCGGACCCGGGTAGCCCAGGCGTGCCGCGGTGGCGAGCACCCGCTCGCGCAACTCTCCGGACAGCTGGTCCGGGCGCGCGTACGCGTTGGACACGGTCTTGGCCGAGACCCCGAGCTCTGCTGCGACATCGCGCAAGGTGAGCCGTCGGGCGGGCGAAGGCATGACTGATTCTTGCACTTCATCGTTGAAGTAATCTGAGGACCGTGAGTGCCGCCGTCAGCACCGCTTCGGCCCCTCGGGTGCGGGTGGCTCTCGCCTCCTTGTGCGGCGTGCAGTTCATCGACGTGCTCGGCGTGACCAGCACCATCACCGCCCTCCCGGTGATCATCGCCGATCTCGCGGCGCCACCGGCGGCGACGGGCGTCCTGGCGACCTGTTATGCCGCCTTCTTCGGCGGCATGCTCGTGCTGGGCGCCCGGCTCGGTGACCGGTACGGCCCGCGCCGCGTCCTGGCGGTGGGCGTCGTCGCGTTTGTGCTGACCTCGGTGGTCGGCGCCACAGCAGCCGAGATCGGACAGCTGCTGATCGCCACCGCGCTGCGCGGGGCTGCCGCCGCGATCAGCGTTCCCTGCGCGCTCCGACTCCTGCTGCACTTGGCGGAGACCCCCGCGACGAAGCGGACAGCCGTAGCGGCGTGGAGCGCCTGCGGAGCGCTGGCCGGAGTCCTCGGCTACGTGGTCGGCGGCGTGCTGACCCAGACGCTGAGCTGGCGGGCGATCTACGCGATCAACGCTCCCATCGGCCTGCTCCTGCTGGTCGGGGTGATGGTCACCGTGCCGGCGATCGCCGCCGACCGGCAGCAACGGCTCGATGTCCCGGGGGCGGTGCTGCTGGTGGCAGCCGTGATGAGCCTGATCATCGGCGCGGCCCTGCTCGAGCGGGAGGAGCTTCGTCTGGTCGGCGTCCTGGCCATCGCGGGTGGGCTCGTCCTGGCGGCGGTCTTCGTCTTCCAGCAGCGCCGCGCGACCATGCCGCTGGTGCCACCCGCCGCCGCTACCGCGCCGGCCCTGCGCACCGGGTCGGTGATCGCGTTCGTGATCACCGCGACGACGAGCTCGGCCGGAGTGCTGGCCACGCTGCTGCTCCAGCAGCAGCGCGGGTTCACTCCCCTGCAGGCGGCACTCGTGCTGATGCCGTTCAGCTTCGCGGTGATCGGTGGTTCGGTGCTGTCCCGGCGGCTCGCCGCTACGCCACCCCGCCGGTTGGCGGGCGTCGGACTGGCCGGCATCGCTGGCGGGGAACGTGGTGCTGGTGGTCACGGCCGGATCCGTCGGGGGCATCGTCACGGGAGTCGCCGTCGCCGGGCTCGGACTGGGGCTGGCCTCGGTGGCGAGCACGACGATCGGCACCGACGTCGCCGGTGACCTGGTCGGCAGCGCGGCCGGGCTGGTCAACACGGCCGCGCAGCTCGGCACCGCGCTCGGGGTGAGTGTGTTGATCACCGTCGCCGCGGTCGGCGGTCCGACGACCGGGACTGTCCTGGCCTGGGCGATTGCTGCGGCGGCCGCGGCCCTGCTCAGCGCAGTGCTGTTGGTCCGCCGGGAGGGGCCGGGATCGACCATCGCGTCTGATGAGCGCGTTCGGCACTGAGGGAGCCGACGACGCGCCAGGATGGGGCCATGCGCACCTGGGTCCGCGACCACGGCCTGCTGCTGGTCAACCTCGCGCTCTTCGTGATCTTCATCGGCGGCATGATCGCTGTCCGGCGTCCGGGTCTACAACGCCGAGCAGCTCGAGCACGGCGGCAGCCGCTGTCTCCCTGCTCGGCTACCTGACGCACCGGCGACTTCGTCGAGGCCACCTTCGAGAACTGGGAGAGCGAGTTCCTGCAGATGGGCATGTACGTCGTGCTCACCGCCTACCTGTTCCAGCGTGGGTCGTCGGAGTCCAAGCCGATCGACGAGCCGGCGCCGCAGGACGAGGATCCCGCGGGACTCCCGCGACAAGCCGGATGTGCCCTGGCCGGTCCGCCGCGGCGGCTGGGTGCTCAGTGCTCTACGAGCAGCTCGCTGTCGATCTTGTTCTTCGCTGCTGTTCCTCGGCTCCTGGCTGCTGCACGCTGCTCGGTGGCGCCAAGGCCTACAGCGAGGAGGAGCTGGCGCACGGCGGGGCAGCCGGTGACCGCGCTGGAGTATCTCGTGCACGTCGCAGTTCTGGTTCGAGTCGTTCCAGAACTGGCAGAGCGAGTTCCTGGCCGTGGCGGCCATCGTGGGCGCTCGGTCTACCTGCGGCAGCGGGGTTCGGCGGAGTCCAAGCCGGTCGCCGAGCCGCACGTCAAGACCGGCGCCTGAGCCCAGGTCGATTGACCGACCGATGGGCAGGAGTATGTCAGCCATGAGCACTGACCAGTACACGGTGACCGACCCGACGAAGATGTACGCCGACATCGAGACCAAGAAGCAGACCCAGCCCAGCCCAGGGCTGGACGCCAAGCTGAAGGACCGGGCCGACCTGGGCGAGGAGCACCTACCGCGGCACCGGGCGGCTGAAGGGGCGCAAGGCGCTGATCACCGGCGGCGACTCGGGCATCGGCGCGGCGACGGCCATCGCGTTCGCCCGGGAGGGGGCCGACGTGGCGATCTCCTATCTCGAGGAGGAGGAGACCGACGCGCACCGGATCATCGAGCTGATCAACGACGCCGGCCGCAAGGCCCTGCCGCTGCCCGGCGACCTGACCGACCCGACGTACTGCCGCAACCTGGTCGCCCAGGCCGTCGAGGGGCTCGGCGGGCTGGACATCCTGGTCAACAACGGGGCGGAGCAGACCCATGTCGAGGACCTGGCCGACCTCACCGACGAGCAGTTCGACCTGACGTTGAAGACCAACGTGTACGCCATGTTCTGGATCACCAAGGCCGCCCTGCCGCACCTGAAGCCGGGCGCGACGATCATCAACACCTCCTCCGATCCAGGCCTACAACCCGTCGCCCGGCCTGGTCGACTACGCCACCACCAAGGCCGCGATCAACACCTTCTCCAAGGCGCTGGCCCAGCAGCTGGCTCCGAAGGGCATCCGGGTCAACGTCGTGGCGCCGGGGCCGGTCTGGACCCCGCTGCAGACCGCGGGCGGCCAGCCGCCGGAGAAGCTGCCCGAGTTCGGACAGAACACCCCGCTCGGCCGGCCGGCTCAGCCGGCCGAGCTGGCCCCGGCGTACGTGTTCCTGGCCTCCGCCGGAGTCGAGCTACGTGGTCGGCGAGACGCTGAACGTCAACGGCGGGTCACCGACGCCGTGACCGGTCGACGCGTCGGCGGTCAGCTGGGCGCGATCGGCGTCTCCATGCCTTCCTCGGATGATGTCGCCCTCCGGCCCGGTTTCCGGGTTCACCTCGTTGACGTCCGCGCCGGGGAGGGGGACGCCCGCCGGAGCGAAGTCGTCCTCGACGGCCGTGGCCTCGTCCTGGGTGTTGGTCTCGTCGGCGTAGTCGGACATGGCGTCCTTTCGATCAGAGTGAAGCAACAGTGGTTCTCGGGCCACGGTATCGCTGCTGGTTTACGTCGTAAGCATGGGGCATTGGCACACTGACCCCATGACCAGCGCACCGCGGCCGGCCCCCGACTCCGTGCTCACCGACCTCCGGGACCGGCTCCGGTCCACCCGGCGCGTTCCGCTTCCCGAGGGCGTCGGCTGGTCCCGGGGCACCGACGCCGACTACCTGGCTGAGTTGGTCGACTACTGGGCCGAGACCTACTACTGGCGGGAGCACGAGGAGCGGCTGCTCGACTACCCCTGGGGGCGCACCGAGTCCGGGCTGCGCGCGATCCACCAACGGGTCGACGCCGATGCACCCACCGTGGTGCTGCTCCATGGCTGGCCCGACTCGTTCCTGCGTTACGAGCGGGTGCTGCCGTTCCTGCACGACGTCAACGTCGTCGTGCCCTGCCTCCCGGGCTTCCCGTACGCGGACCCGCTGACGACCACCGGCATGTCCACCACGACCATGGCCGATGTCGTCGCCAAGGGGCTGGCCGAGCTCGGCTACCGCCGTTACGTGGTCTCCGGCGGTGACGTCGGCAGCTCGGTCGCCGAGTCCATCGCCGCCGCCCACCCCGATCGCGTTGCCGCCCTGCACCTGACCGACATCCCGTATCTGCACCTGTTCACCGTCGATCCGAGCGAGCTGACCGAGCCGGAGCGGGCCTATCTGGATGCCGGGCAGCAGTGGCAGTTCGCCGAAGGCGCGTACGCCTTGGAGCAGTCGACCAAGCCGCACACCTTGGCCGTCGGACTCGGCGATTCGCCGGCCGGGTTGGCGGCGTGGATCATCGAGAAGCTGCGCAGCTGGAGCGACTGCAACGGCGACGTCGAGGCGGCGTTCCCGCGCGATGATCTGCTGACCTGGCTGACGCTGTACTGGGTGACCGGGACCATCGGAACCTCCTTCTCGCCCTACGTCGAGGAGACCGAGCCGGTGACCGAGAAGATCGACGCGCCGACGGTGGTGACGATCTTCCCGAAGGACCTGGTGCCGGCGCCGCGCGAGTTCGGCGAGCGGTTCTTCGACGTGCGGGACTGGGATGAGGAGCCGTCAGGTGGCCACTTCGGGGCCTGGGAGCGACCGGAGGCCTTCGTCGCCGGTCTGCGGAAGGCGGTCGCCCTCGCCGGCTGAAATCTGCACGGCTTCCTACCGTCTGCACCGTACGCATCCGGTGCAGACGGTAGGAAGCGGTGCAGATCCTGTGGCGTCCAGCCGGCAGTTTGCGGCCGATGGGTTCAGTCCCAACGAGCTGGCCCGGATGAGGCGGGCGGGCGAACTGGTTCAGCTACGACGCGGCGCGTACGCCGAACCCTCCGATACCGAGCTGGATGCACGTGTCGCGCACCTCCAATTGCTTCATGCGACGGTCCCGCTGTGCAGCCCGGAGGCCGTCGTCAGCCACACTTCTGGGTTCCCGGCGACAAGTCTGGCCCGTACGGTCGTTGACCTCGATGCTTGCTGCCGCTGCACGAGGCCGTTGCGGCCGGAGACGCGGCGCTCGCGCGGCTCGACCGCTCCGAGGTGGAGCACGCGTTGGCCCGTCAGTCGGGCCGAACCGGTATCGGCAAGGCTCGTCGAGCCCCGTCCTTGCTGGATCCGTGGAGCGACAGCGCGGGCGAGTCCTACAGCCATGTCGTGTTTCATCTCGGCGGGCCGCCCGCACCCGAGCCGCAATACCACGTTCTCACCGACGACGGACGGCTTGCCGGTCGCGCCGACTTCGGGTGGGAGGAGTTCCGTCAAAGTCTGCACCGGTTCCTACCATCTGCACCCTATGCATCCGCTGCAGACGGTAGGAAACGGTGCAGATCTTCCTCAGACGTCGATCCAGCTGCCCGTCTCGGCCGATCGAGCCAGGGCGTCGACCAGCTCGGCCGCCCGGGCGGCGTCCTCGATCGTCGCGCCGACCGGAGCTCCGCCGGCGATCGAGGCCACCAGCCGGTGCAGCTCGACGACCTTGAGATCGTCGAAGCCCATGGCGACGCCCGCGCCGGGCTGGAAGCGTCCGAACTCCCCATCGGCCGGCGTCAGATAGCGGGTGACGTATCCGGCGTCGGTGTAGTCCTGGTCGAGGCAGACCCGCAGCTCACCCATCCGGCGGAAGTCCCAGCTCAACGCACCACGATCGCCGTGCACCTCGAACCCGTACGTGCACTGCTCGCCGACGGCCACCCGGCTGGACTCCAGGATCCCGCGCGGGCCGCCCGCGAACCGCAGCAAGGCGGAGACGTAGTCCTCGTTCTCCACCGGTCCCCGCTCGCCACCACTGACCCGGGTCGAGCGTTCGACGGTTGCTCCGACCAACGGCCGGGTCTCCAGGAAGGTCGCCCGGTCGCAGACCAGCGCGGTGATCGGGCCGACCAGGTGCTCGGCGAGATCGACACCGTGGCTGACCAGGTCACCGAGCACTCCGGATCCGGCCCACTCGTTGCGGAAGCGCCAGGTCAAGCCGGCGTCGGGATGGGCGGCGTAGTCGGCCAGCAGCCGGATGATCACGTGCTCGACCCGGCCCAGCCGGCCGTCGGTGATCAGCTGCCGGGCCACCTCGATCGCCGGCACGTTGCGATAGTTGAAGCCGGCGGCCGACCGGACTCCGGCGGCGCGTACGGCGTCGGCGATCGCCCGGGTCTCGGCCGCGGTGCGGCCGGCCGGCTTTTCGATCCAGAGATGTTTGCCGGACTCGGCGACGGCCGTCCCCACCTCGTGGTGGATGAAGTTCGGCCCGGTGACACTGATCAGGTCAAGATCATCCCGGGCGACCAGCTCCCGCCAGTCGGCATGGGTGTCGCGAAACCCGTACGCCACCGCGGCCGTGCGCAGCCGAGCGTCGTCGGCGTTGTCGGCGACCGCGACCAGTTGCGGCGCGAGGGGAGCGTCGGGATAGTGCTGGAGCAGCCTCGCGTACGCCCGGGCATGCACCTGGCCCATCCAGCCGAATCCGACTATGCCGACCCGAAGTGGTTGCGCGGCCAGCATGCGGGTCAGCCTAGGGGCGCCTGAGCCTCTAAACCCGGCGGCTGCGCCGCCATGCGCCCGGAGACTCGCCGACGTACCGCTTGAACGCCCGGGTGAAGGCCGCCTCGGACTGATAGCCGACGGTTGCCGCAGCCTGGCTGACGGTGGCCCGTCCGTCCTCGAGGAGCCGCGCAGCGAGCTGGAGGCGCCACCGGGTGAGGTACTGCATCGGCGGGATGCCCACGTAGGCGGTGAACCGCTCGGCGAGCGACGAGCGGGACATGCCGATCGCACGGGCTAACCGGGGCAGCGTCCAGGGCTCGCCGGGTCGGCCATGGATCACCTGGAGAGCCCGGCCGACCTGGGAGTCGCGCAGCCCGGCCACCCAGCCGCGCGCGTCGGGTGGCAGCCCTTCGAGATGAGCACGCAGTGCCTCGACGAACATCAGCTCGGCCAGCTTGGCAAGCATCGCTTCGCGCCCGGCGCCACTGTTGCCGCTTGCCACTACGGCGGCGTCCAGCAGTCCGGCCATCCACTGCCAGCTCTGCGGTGACACCGGAGCCCGGACGATCCGGGGGAGGGCGGTCAGCAGCGGGTTGAAGGGCCGGGTGTCGCAGGCCAGGAACCCGCAGACGAACCGGCATCGGTCGGCGTCGGCGTCGCGGTTCATGGTGAGGGAGAAGGGCAACATCTCGTCGACGGGTCGGTAGTACTGCTCGAAGCGCGGCTCGCCGCGCATCCCCGGTGCCGAGGCCATGATGTTCCCGTCCCCGCCCGGGAAGATCACCATCTCGCCGGCGCTCAGGTGCACGGCTGGCTCGGGCCGATCAATGACCTCCGACCAGCAGGAACCCTCGGTGACCACGTGGAAGCCGATCACGTGGTCGGCATCGCCCATCACCCGGGCGCCGATCACCGCCGAGCTCGGGCTCTCGGCCGCGAACGGCGAGCGGGCCTCGACATCGAAGAACAGCGCGCCCGTCAGCCGGACGGCCAGCAGCACGTCGGACAGGACATCCATCGTCGCCTCCGGACCTTGGAGCTGGATCTTCGGACGGTCGGGCAGATTTGGCGCAGCAGTCGGACGAATAGGCACGTTTTGCGGTCGTTCGCGTATTCAGCCCAGTGGATCGCTCTCCTAGCGTCAATTGACATCTTCCATCTGGGGCACGCGAAGGAGTAATGCAAATGCTCGACCAAAGTCTGGACGGACTCGATCATCAGCTGACCGGGACGGTGATCCATCGAGAGGATCCGGCCTACGACGAGGCCCGAGGTCTTTACAACGGGATGATCGACAAGCGACCGCGAGCGATCGCCCAGTGCGCCGGCGTCGATGACGTGGTGGCCGCGGTCAACTGGGCGCGCACCCATGACCTGCTGGTTGCCGTTCGCGGTGGCGGGCACAACGGCCCTGGCTTGGGCAGCGTTGACGACGGACTGGTGATCGACCTCAGCCCGTTGCGCGAGGTCAGCGTTGACTCCGAACGGCGAACGGTGAGCGTCGGCGCCGGCTGCACCTCAGGCGATGTCGATGCCGCCACCCACCCGTACGGGCTCGCGGTGCCGTTCGGGATCATGTCGACCACCGGGATCGCCGGTCTCACCCTAGGCGGGGGCAGCGGGTACTTGAGCCGCGCGCACGGCCTCACCATCGACAACCTGCTCGAGGCTGAGGTTGTCCTAGCCGACGGCCGGGTCGTCACCGCCAGCTCGGACAGCAATCCCGACCTGTTCTGGGCGCTCCGCGGCGGCGGCGGCAACTTCGGTGTCGTGATCAACTTCCTGTTCCGGGCTCACCCGACTCGCGACGTCTTCGCCGGTCCGGTGTTCTACGACCTCGAGCACGGGCGTGCGGTGATGCAGGCCTACCGGGACTTTCTGCCTGGCGCTCCCGAGCAGCTGGGCCTCTTCGTCGGTGTGAAGACCGTCCCGCTGGGTGATCCATTCCCGGTCGAGCACCAGGGCAAGCAGGCCTGTGCTCTCATCGGTTCCTACAACGGGTCGGAGGAGGACGGGCGCGCGGCCATGGCTCCGCTGCTCGACGCACTGCCTGAGCCGATGTTCGACTGGCGCAGCACCATGCCGTTCCCGGCGATGCAAGCGCTGTTCGATCCGCTGCTGCCCAAGGGCCTGCAGTGGTACTGGCGCGGGGATTTCGTTCGGGACCTGCCCGACGAGGCGATCGAAGCCCATCTGGAACAGGCGCGGAAGCTCCGGCCCGGCGACCTGTCCCTGATGCACCTCTACCCGATCGATGGCGCCGTGCACCGGGTCGATCCGACCGAGACGGCCTGGGCGGCGCGCGACGTCACATGGTCGATGGTGATCGCGGGAATTCATCCCGATCCCGGCGAGGCCGAGCGGATCACCCGCTGGGCCAAGGACTACTGGACCGCGGTGCATCCGTGGTCGGCTGCTGGCGGTTACGTGAACTTCATGATGGAGGACGGCAGCCCCGAGCGGCTGCGCGCGACGTACGGGGGGAACTATCCGCGACTCGCGAGGGTCAAGGCCGAGTACGACCCGAACAACTTCTTCCGCAGCAACCAGAACATCCCGCCGGATCACGGCGCGAGTACGACGAGCCGCTGATCCAGCAACTCGGCGATCGCGTACTTGACGCCCTCGCGGCCCTGGCCGCTGTCCTTGACTCCCCCGTAGGGCATGTGGTCGGCCCGGAACGAGGGAGTGATGTTGACCAGGACACTGCCGGCCTCGGCCTCCCGAGCGAACTGCAGGGCGGAGGCCAGGTCGGAGGTGAAGATGGCGGTGTTCAGGCCATAGCGGGCCGAGTTGACCTCCTCGATGCCCTCGGCGACCGACTTGACGGTGCGGATCGACGCCACCGGGCCGAACACCTCCTCCGACACCACCCGGGCGCTGGCCGGCACGTCGGCCAGCACGGTCGGCCGGAGGCAGGCGCCCTCCAACGTCCCGCCGGTGGCGACCCGGGCGCCGCCTTGCACCGCCTCGTCGATCCAGCTGCAGCAGTCGCTCGCGCGCCTGCTCGCTGATCACCGGACCGACCACGGTCGCCGGGTCGCGGGTATCACCGACCGGCACCTGCTCGACCGCCGCGGCGAGCAGGCCGATGAACTCCTCGGCCACCGGCTTCTCGACGTAGACCCGCTGCACCGAGACGCACGCCTGCCCGCTGAAGGTGTAACCGCCGGTGACAACGGCGTCCACGGCTCGGCGCAGGTCCGCGTCGGCTGCGACCACCATCGCGGTGTTAGAGCCCAGCTCGAGCACGTGTCGCTTGCGCGGCGAGGCCGCCTTGAGCTTCCATCCCACCTCGGCCGATCCGGTGAAGGTGATCACGGCGACATCGGGATGTTCGTTCCAGATCGGCACGATCTCCTCCGGCCGGCCGGTGACGACGTTGAGCCAGCCTGGTGGCAGCCCGGCCTCGGCCATGGTCTCGGCCAGCAGGCCCGCGGACAGCGGTGTCCGCTCCGACGGCTTGAGGACGACCGCGCAGCCGGCTGCGATGGCCGGGGCCACCTTGTGCAGCACCAGGTTGAGCGGGAAGTTGAACGGGGTGATCGCGGCGACGACCCCGAACGGCTGGGGGATCGTGAAGCCCAGCGGCGTGACGCCCGGGGTGATCTCGTCGAACTGCACGGCCTCGGCGGGAAGCCGGCGTGCCTCCTCCGCGGCGATGCGCAGCGTCGAGACGGCTCGGCCCACCTCGACGCGGGCCGCGGCGATGGGCTTGCCGGCCTCGGCCCGCAGCTGTTCGGCGAACTGCTCGGACCGCTCGGCGATCAGCTGGCTGGTCCGCAGCAGCAGGTCGGCCCGCTTGGCGGCGGGCCAGCCGGTCAGCATCGCGCTCCCGCGCGGCGACGACCGCCTCGGCCGCCTGCTCGGGGCTGGCGACCGCGACCCGGCCGACCAGGGACTCGTCGAACGGGTCGCGCACCTCGAAGGTGTCGACGCCGGCGACCCAAGCGCCGTTGAGAAAGAGGCCTTGCTCACGCATGAACTGCTCCATTCGCCCGAGCAGCGCGCGAGCACGGCCTCGGTGAACTCGTCGGTGCCCGCCGTGCCACCCAGGTCAGCGGTGCGTACGCCGTCCGCGAGCGCCGCCTCGAAGGCAGCGACCAGGGCTGCACCGGCCTCGGCCTCCCCGAGGTGCTCGAGCATCATCGCGGCGGCCCACATCTGCCCGACGGGATTGGCGATGCCCTGACCGGCGATATCCGGCGCCGAGCCGTGCACCGGCTCGAACATCGACGGGAAGTCCTTGGGCGGGTTGATGTTGCCGCTCGGTGCCACCCCGATGGAACCGGCCGCCGCCGCGGCCAGGTCGGACAGGATGTCGCCGAACAGGTTGGACGCGACGATGACGTCGAGGCTGAGCGGCTTGAGCACGATCCGCGCGGCCAGGGCGTCGACCAGCATCTTGTCCAGGCTGACCCCGGCGCCGCTGGTCTCGACCACCTCGGCCACCACCTCGTCCCAGAACGGCATGGTGTGGATGATGCCGTTGGACTTGGTGGCCGAGGTGAGGATTCCTCGGCGGGCCTTGGCCTGCTCGACGGCGTACTGCGCCACCCGGGTGATGCCGGCGCGGGTGAAGACCGCCTCCTGGACAGCCATCTCCTCGGGCCGGCCGCGATAGAGCCGCCCGCCGACCTCGGAGTACTCACCTTCGACGTTCTCCCGGACGATGATCATGTCGAGGCCCGCGGCGTTCCGCAGTGGCGACTGCACACCAGGGAGGATGCGGACCGGCCGCAGGTTGACGTACTGCAGGAACTCCCGGCGGATCGGGATCAGCAGGCCCCACAGCGTGACGTCGTCGGGAATGTCCGGGGCACCCACGGCGCCGAGCAGGATGGCGTCGCCGTCCGCCAGCTGGTCGATGCCGTCGACCGGCATCATCCGGCCGTGGGCGCGGTAGTGGTCCGACCCCCAGTCGCGCTCGCGCCAGGTGATCGTGAAGTCCCGGTCGGCGGCGAGGGCGTCGACGCAGGCGATCGCGGCCGGCATCACCTCCTGGCCGATGCCGTCGCCGGCGATCACGTCGACCTGGTAGGTCCGCTCGGTCACCGCTGCGCTCCGGCGGGGAGCAGGCTGGCGACCCGATCGGCGATCCGCTCCGGCGACAGACCGTGCTTGTCCAGCAGGAAGTCGTTGTCCGCGGACTCACCCCAGACGTCGTCCAGGCCGATCCGCTCGATTCTGGGGCTGGGCCGGCATCGGTGAGCACCTCGGCCACCAGGCCGCCAAGCCCTCCGTATACCGAGTGCTCCTCGACGGTGACGACGAGCGAGCTGTCGCCGATCGCCGCGACCAGTCCGGCGGTGTCCAGCGGTTTGAGCGAGGGGACGTGGACCACCGTGACCGAGGTCCCTTCCTCCTGCAGCCGGTCCGCGGCCTGCAGCACCCGCGAGGTCTGGGGGCCGGTGGAGACCAGGGCGACGTCGTCGCCCTGCCGCAGCTGGTGCACGGCGCCCAGCGAGAAGGCGTAGTCCGGATCGAACAGGTCGGGCACGCCATCCCGAGCCAGCCGCAGGTACACCGGGCCCTCGTACGCGGCGGCCCAGTCCATCATCGCCAGCAGCTCGGTCTCGTCGGCCGGAGCGAGCACGGTCATGTCCGGCATGGCCCGCATGATCGCCAGGTCCTGCACGTCGAGGTGGGTCTTGCCGACCGCGCCGATCAGCAGGCCGGAGTAGGACGCGACGATCTTGACGTTCGCGTGGCTCTGCGCGACCAGCATCCGGATCGGGTCGAGGGCGCGGTGGGTGAAGAAGACCGTGAACGAGGAGGTCCAGGGCACGAAGCCGACGGAGGCCAGCCCGGCGGCCGTCCCGACCAGGTTCTGCTCGGCGATGCCCATCTGGAAGAAGCGGTCCGGGTGGGCTCGGGCGAACTTGTCGGCCTTGGTCGAGTTGGCCAGGTCGCCGTCCAGCACCACCGTACGCGGGTCGGCATCACCCAGCGCGACGAGCTTCTCGCCCCAGACGTCCCTCATCGCCTTCATGCCCGTGCTCCGTTCTTGCTGTTCGATGCCGACGCGTGGTGCTCGGCGAAGCCGTCGGGGAAGGCGTCGAGGAAGTCCCGCTCGTCCGGCTCGAGCTCCTGCCGGGCCCGTTCGAAGTCCTCCGGTGTGGGCACGATGCTGTGCCAGGTGTGCTGGCCCTCGGCCAGGGAAAGTCCCTTGCCCTTGACCGTGTGCGCCAGCAACACCGTGGGCCGGCCGTGCGGGTCGCCGGCCCGGGCCAGCCGGAGGGCCTGGCCGATCTGGTCGTAGTCGTGACCGTTGATCTCGATCACCCGCCAGCCGAAGGCCTGGAACACCGCAGACAGGTCCACCCCGAACCACGGGTCGCGCCGGTCACCGCGATCGGTCAACGTGGTCTCCGAGGTCGAGGGCAGCCCGAACTGCTGGAGTCCGTTCCGGTCCACGATGGCCGTCAGGTTGGTCAGCTTGTAGCGCGCGGCGACCTGAACCGCCTCCCAGACCATGCCCTCCTGGATCTCGCCGTCGCCCATCAGCACGAAGGTGTGGAAGTCCTTGCCGGCCAGCCGGGCGCCGAGGGCCATGCCGACCCCCGCCGACAGCCCCTGGCCCAGCGACCCGGTCGAGGCGTCGAGGCCGGGGAGGCGGGTGACGTCGGGGTGGCCCTGCAGCCGCGAGTCGCCCTTGTCGAAGGTCGGCAGCTCGTCCAGGTCGAGGTAGCCACGTAGGGCCAGCACCGCGTACAGGCCGATCGCGGCATGCCCCTTGGACAGGATGAACCGGTCCCGATCGGGCCAGTCCGGCTCCTCGGGCCGGATCCGCAGCTCGCCGAAGTACAGGCTGACCAGCAGGTCCATCATCGACAGCGGCCCTCCGATGTGGCCGGCCTTGTTGCTGGTGACGGTCCTGATCACCTCCCAGCGCGCGCGGCGCGCCAGACTGGGCAGATCGTGCGGTGACTCGGTCCCTACGCGGGTGGCGGTCAATGATCCTCCTCTATTTGTAAGTATGTTAGGACAAATAGCCTAGCTACGTCAAAGCGCTCTGGGTGTATTTGTCCAGACAAAGGTTTGACAGAGAGCGCGCCGACTTCTAGCGTTTGTCGAGTCTGTTGGCGACGTGAAGGAGCGTTATGGGTGACCTGGTCGGTGCTCGGGAGGAGGAGTCCCGAAGTCCCTTCGAGGTCATCACCTTCGGTCGTAGCGGAGTGGATATCTACCCGCTCCAGGTGGGCGTCGGCCTGGAGGACGTCCAGACCTTCGGCAAGTACCTCGGCGGCACCACGGCCAACGTCGCAGTAGCGGCGGCCCGGCTCGGCCGGCGGGCCGCGATCATCACCGGCGTCGGGGATGACCCGTTCGGCCGCTATGTCCGCACGAGCCTGCGCGAGCTCGGCGTGAGTGACCGCTTCGTGGTCACCAACTCCGAGTACGCCACACCGGTGACGTTCTGCGAGATCTTTCCGCCCGACCACTTTCCGCTGTACTTCTACCGCAAGCCGACGGCGCCCGACCTCCAGGTGCGGCCCGAGGACATCGACTTCGATGCGGTACGCGGTACGCCGCCTGATGTGGCTCTCGGTCACCGGGCTGAGTGAGGAACCGAGCCGCGAGTCGCACTTCGCGGTCCTTCAGGCCCGCGCCCGGAAGCCGATCACCGTCCTGGACCTGGACTACCGCCCGATGTTCTGGGCCGACGCGGCAGCGGCCCGCGAACAGGTGCAGCGGGCGCTGCCGGACGTCACCGTCGCCGTGGGCAACCGCGAGGAGGCCGAGGTCGCCTCCGGCGAGTCCGACCCGGAGCGTGCGGCCGACGCCCTGCTGGACGCCGGCGTGGAGCTGGCCATCGTGAAGCAGGGCCCGAAGGGGGTGCTGGCCAAGACGCGGACGGAACGCGGCCGAGTCGCCACCCGCTGCCGATCAAGCCGCATGAACGGGCTGGGGGCCGGCGACTCGTTCGGCGGCTCGCTGTGTCACGGCCTGCTGGCCGGCTGGCCGCTGGAGCAGGTGCTGCGCTATGCCAACGCGGCTGGAGCGATCGTCGCGTCGCGACTGGAGTGCTCCACCGCGATGCCGACGCTGGAGGAGATCGAGACGCTGCTCGCGGGCGGCGATCCCAATGAACGGATGGCCGACGCGCTCGCTCAGCACTTCTCCGGGGCCGGTGTCCGGTGACCGCGACCCTGCCGACGGCCACCGGCGAGTTCGTCGCCTCGATCGCCGACCTGAACGACGTCCGGGCCACCGACCCCGGCCGCATCGCCCGGCTGCTGGCGACCCGCCAGAAGACTCCACCGCTCGAACCGGGCGGTCAGCTGATGATCATCGCGTGCGACCATCCGGCCCGCGGAGCGCTGGGCGCCGGTCGCAACAAGACGGCCATGGCCAGCCGGACCGAACTGCTGGAGCGGCTGCTCATCGCGCTCGCCCGGCCGGGTGTCGGCGGCCTGTTGGGCACCGCCGACATCGTCGAGGACATGCTGCTGCTCGGCGCACTGGAAGACAAGGTGGTGTACGGGTCGATGAACCGCGGCGGGCTGCAGGGAGCGGTGTTCGAGATGGATGACCGCAACACCGGGTACGACGTCCAGGGCGTGGTCGAGGGCGGCCTGGACGGCGGCAAGGTGCTGACCCGGATCGACCTCAAGGACCCGACCACGGTGGCGACCTTGGAGCAGTGCGGCCGCATGGTGACCGAGCTCAACCGGGCCGAGCGCATCGCCATGATCGAGCCGTTCATGTCGGGCCGGAGCGCCGACGGCCGGCTGGTCAACGACCTGTCCGCGGATGCGGTGATCATGTCGGTGCACATCGCCCAGGGCCTGGGCGCCTCCAGCGCGTACACCTGGCTGAAACTGCCGGTGGTCGATGAGATGGAGCGGGTGATGGCCGCGACGACCCTGCCGACGCTGCTGCTCGGTGGGGACCCGGATGATGCGCAGGACGAGACGTACGCCGCCTGGCAGGCTGCCCTGACCCTGCCATCGGTCCGCGGGCTGGTGGTCGGCCGGACGATGCTCTACCCGCCCGACGACGACGTCGCCACCGCCGTCGACACCGCGGTCTCCTTGCTGCGATGAGTGCCTACGCCATCGAGGTCACGCCGGAGTCGGCCGGCTGGGGCTACACCTCGCTCAAGATCGTCGAGCTGCCGCCGGCCGGCGAGCACCGGTTCGCGACCGGCGAGGACGAGGTGATCGTGGTGCCGCTGAGCGGCGGTACGGCGGTCGCGGTCGAGAATGACCGTTTCGAGCTCACCGGCCGAATCGGCGTGTTCGCCGGCCCGACCGACGTGGCCTACGTCGGGCGGGACGAGGACGTGATCCTGACCAGCGCGGAGGGCGGACGGTTCGCGCTGTGCGGGGCCCGCGCCCGAGCCGCGCGGCCCGCGCGCCGGCTGGCCGCGGCCGAGGTGCCGATCGAGCTGCGCGGCGCGGGTCAGTGCAGCCGGCAGGTCCGCAACTTCGGGGTCCCGGGCGCCCTCGACGCGGAGGCGATCATCGCCTGCGAGGTGATCACCCCGGCCGGCAACTGGTCCTCCTATCCGGCGCACAAGCACGACGAGGCCGGCGCCTCCGAGTCGGTGCTGGAGGAGATCTACTACTTCGAGATCGCCGCCGGGCCGCAGGGCCAGCCGGGGCTCGGCCTGTTCCGCACCTCGTCCTCGCCCGGGCACGAGATCGACCTCTGCGAGGAGGTGCACGACCGCGACGTGGTCCTGGTGCCGTACGGCTGGCACGGGCCGGCGGCCGCGGCACCCGGGCACGACATGTACTACCTGAACGTGATGGCCGGGCCCGGACCCGAGCGGGCCTGGAAGATCACCGACCACCCGGACCAGGCCTGGATCCGCGACACCTGGGCCGAACAGGCCGTCGATCCCCGACTGAAGAGTCGTGACCGTGGCTGACGGGCATGGGCGCAACCGACTCGGAGTCCTGGTGGGACGTTCCGGTCAGCGAGACCTCGACGCTGGAGTCCACCCAGACCGCACGCGAGACGTACGAGCAGCACAAGTCCACCAGCGACTCTTCCTCTAAGGAGCACTCATTGCCCGGCAAGCTGACCATCGGTACGGCTCCCGACTCGTGGGGTGTCTGGTTCCCGGACGACCCGGCACAGGTGCCGGCCAGCACCTTCCTGCGTGAGGTGGTCGAGGCCGGATACGAGGCGATCGAGCTCGGCCCGTACGGCTACCTGCCTCGTGACGCCGGTGAGCTGGCCGAGGCGCTGGACGAGCACGGGCTGACGGTGCTGGCCGGGACGGTGTTCTCGCACCTGCACCTGCCGGACTCGTGGGACTACACCTGGAAGCAGGTCACCGATGTCGCCGCCCTGACCCAGGCCGTCGGCGGCGAGCACATCGTGGTCATCCCCGAGCCGTGGCGGCACCACAAGACCGGCGCGCCCAAGGAGGATCCCGACCTCAGCGACGAGCAGTGGGACAAGCTCACCGGCGACACCACCGAGCTCGGCCGGCGGATCCTCGACGAGTACGGCCTGAAGGTGCAGTTCCACTCGCACGCCGACAGCCACGTCGGCTATCAGCCGGAGATCGAGCGGTTCCTCGCCGGCACCGATCCCGACTACGTCAACCTCTGCCTGGACACCGGACACGTCGCCTACTACGGCGGCGACTGCCTGGAGCTGATCACCGAATACCCGGACCGGATCGGCTACGTCCACCTCAAGCAGGTCAACCCCGAGGTGGTCTCCTACGTGCTCGATCGCAACCTCTCCTTCCCCGAGGCGGTGCGGATGGGTGCGATGGTCGAACCACCGCTCGGGCTGCCGGAGATGGGACCGATCCTGGATGCCCTGGCCGCGTTGGATCGCGACGTGGCCGGGATCATCGAGCACGACCTCTACCCGTGCCCGCCGGACCTGCCACTGCCGATCGCGAAGCGCACCCGGACCTATCTGGCCTCGTGCAGCTCGGCCGAGATCGACATGGGAGCCCGCTCGTGAGCGACCTGCGGGTTGCTGTGCTCGGGGTGGGCCTGATGGGCGCCTTCCACGTCGAGACCCTCAGCACCCGGGTACGCGGGGCGCGGGTCAGCGTGGTCAACGACTACATCATCGACAAGGCGGGCGAGATCGCGAGGGGCGTCGGCGCCCGGGTGGTGGCGGACCCCATCGAGGCGATCAACGACCCGGAGGTCGACGCGGTGCTGATCGCATCGCCCGGACCGGCCCACGAGGCGCAGGTGAACGCCTGCCTGGAAGCACGTCTCCCGGTGCTTTGCGAGAAGCCGCTGACCACCGACGTCGCGTCGGCGTACCGGATCGTGCAGAAAGAGGCAGCGCTCGGCCGATCGCTGGTCCAGGTGGGCTTCATGCGCCGCTTCGACCCGGAGTATGTGGCCCTGAAGGAGCTCATCACCTCCGGCGGCCTGGGCAACGTCCTGATGGTGCATTGCACGCACCGCAACCCGACGGTCGGTGATCACTTCAACTCGGAGTTCATGATCCGGGACTCGGTGGTCCACGAGGTCGACGTGGCCCGGTTCCTGCTGGACGAGGAGATCGCCTCGGTGCAGGTGATCAAGGGCGTGCCGACTCGCGTCGCGCCGGAGGGGACCGCCGACCCGATGCTGGTGATCTTCGAGACGACCTCCGGCCGGGTGGTCACCGATGAGGTCTTCGTCCGCAGCCAGGTCGGTTACGAGGTCCGCACCGAGGTGGTCGGCGAGCAGGGGTCGGCGCTCATCGGGCTCGACCAGAGCCTGGTCGCCAAGACGACCGACGGCCGCTGGGGCGGCCGGATCCCGCCAGGGTTCGTGGAGCGGTTCGCGCCGGCGTACCAGGTCGAGCTGCAGCGCTGGGTGGACGCCGCCCGGCGGGGGACGATCGACGGGCCGGGAGTCTGGGACGGGTACGCCGCCGTCGCCGTCTGTGAGGCCGGGGTCGAGGCGCTCCGGACGGATGCGAAGGTGAACGTGTCCCTGGAGTCGCCTCCACCGATCGAGGAGACTGGCGGGAACACCCCACGGGGGGTCTCGGGGGGTGTCTCCCCGGAAATGAACACAGCACCGGACCTGGAAGCCGCCCGACCATGAGCATCAGCACCAAGGAGTAAGGGAAACGACCATGGCAAGCACAGTGCACCACTGGAAGGACGGCGCCCCGTACGAGGGCTCAGGGGGCCGGTTCGGCGATGTCACCAACCCGGCGACGGGGGAGGTGTCGGCGCAGGTGGCGATGGCCAGCGAGGCCGATGTCGACGAGATCGTCGCGGCCGCGCTGGCAGCCTTCCCGGGGTGGCGGGACACGTCGCTGGCCCGGCGGACCCAGATCCTGTTCGCGTTCCGGGAGCTGTTGAACGCGCGCAAGGAGGAGCTGGCGGCGATCATCACCGCCGAGCACGGCAAGGTGCTCTCCGATGCGCTGGGGGAGGTGAGCCGCGGCCAGGAGGTGATCGAGTTCGCCTGCGGGATGCCGCATCTGATCAAGGGGGCGTTCACCGAGAACGCCTCGACCAAGGTGGATGTGCACTCGACCCGCCAGCCGTTGGGGGTGGTCGGAATCATCTCGCCGTTCAACTTCCCGGCGATGGTGCCGATGTGGTTCTACCCGATCGCCATTGCGGCCGGGAACACCGTGGTGGTCAAGCCGAGTGAGAAGGACCCGACCGCGTCGCTGTGGATCGCGGAGCTGTGGAAGGAGGCGGGGCTGCCGGACGGGGTGTACAACGTGCTGAACGGTGACAAGGTCGCCGTCGACGGCCTGCTCACCCATCCCGATGTGCAGTCGATCTCCTTCGTCGGGTCGACGCCCATCGCCCAGTACGTCTACGAGACCGGCACCTCGCACGGCAAGCGGGTGCAGGCGCTCGGCGGGGCGAAGAACCACATGCTGGTGCTGCCCGATGCCGATCTGGACCTGGCCGCGGACCAGGCGATCAATGCCGGGTTCGGGTCGGCCGGCGAACGCTGTATGGCGATCTCGGCGGTGCTCGCGGTCGGCGACATCGGCGACACCCTGGTCGAGAAGATCAAGGAGCGGGCGTTGACGCTGAAGACCGGGGACGGCACCCGGGGCTGTGACATGGGGCCGCTGGTCACCGCGCAGGCGCGGGATCGGGTGTCGGGTTACATCGACGCCGGGGAGGCGGCCGGCGCGACCGTGGTGGTGGACGGTCGGCAGCCGGAGGTGGATGCGGACGGGGAGGGGTTCTTCGTGGGCCCGACGCTGTTCGATCATGTGACGCCGGAGATGAGCATCTACACCGATGAGATTTTCGGGCCGGTGCTGTCGGTGGTGCGGGTGGAGTCCTACGACGAGGGCGTGGCGTTGATCAACGACAACCCGTACGGCAACGGGACGGCGATCTTCACCAACGATGGCGGCGCGGCGCGGCAGTTCCAGAACGAGGTCAAGGTCGGCATGATCGGGGTGAACGTGCCGGTGCCGGTGCCGATGGCGTACTACTCCTTCGGTGGCTGGAAGTCCTCGCTGTTCGGTGACACCCACGCCCATGGGGTGGAAGGCGTGCACTTCTTCACCCGCGGCAAGGTGGTCACCTCGCGCTGGCTGGACCCCAGCCACGGCGGTCTCAACCTCGGCTTCCCGCAGAACGTCTGAGGTCGGCCAGCGCTGCACCGAACTCGGGGCCGGCGACCCGATGAGAAACCTCGATCGCGAAGGTCCAGAATTCGAACGGTGGACTTCCGATCGGAGGAGAGATGACTGAGGCCGTACTGCTGGTCGGCACCAAGAAGGGCCTCTGGGTGGCGCACGCGGACGGGTCGCGGCAGGACTGGACCTGGTCCGGACCACATCTGTCGATGCAAGGCGTCTACGGGACGTGCGTCGACACGCGTGGTGATCAACCGGTGCTCTTCGCCAGTGGCACCAGCGAACACTTCGGGCCGGGTGTCTACCGGTCAGATGATCTCGGGCGCAGCTGGGCCGAGGACCGCGGCGCGGCGGTCGCCTTCCCGAGCGATCTGGGCAGCAGCATCGAGCGGGTGTGGCAGATCCAGCCCGGCGGCGCCGACGAGCCCGACGTGTTCTATGCCGGGACCCAGCCCTCGGCGCTGTTCCGTTCGGAAGATCGGGGGCGGAGCTTCTCGTTGGTGCGATCCCTCTGGGATCACCCGCACCGCGAACAGTGGGATGCGGGCTTCGGCGGGCAGGCGATCCACTCGGTACTGCCGCATCCGACCGACCCGAGCAGGGTCACCGTGGCGATGTCCACGGGCGGGGTCTACCGCACGTTCGATCGGGGAGAGTCCTGGGCGCCGGCCAACAAAGGCATCAAGGCCTACTTCTTCCCGGATCCGTGGCCCGAGTTCGGCCAGTGCGTGCACAAGATCGCGGCGCATCCGGCGCGGCCCGATCGGATGTTCGCGCAGAACCACCACGGCGTGTATCGCTCCGACGACGGCGGCGACCAGTGGGAGTCGATCGCCGATGGGCTGCCGGCCGATTTCGGTTTCCCGATCGTGGTGCATCCGCATCGCCCGGACACTGTCTTCTGCTTCCCGCTGACGGCCGACAGCGAACGGTTCCCACCGAACGGCCAGGCACGGGTGTGGCGCTCCGATGACGCCGGCCAGACCTGGACACCGTCGCAGTCAGGGCTGCCCGACCACTTCTACGCCGCTGTGATGCGCGACGCGATGACCACCGATCGGGCCGAGCCGATGGGGCTCTATCTCGGGGCCCGGGACGGAACCGTCTGGCTCAGCACCGACGACGGGGACAGCTGGCGGCAGCTGGCCGCCCATCTGCCCGACGTGCTCTCGGTCCGGGCCGCGGTGGTCTAGCCCTTCGGGGCTGGCCCGGTGGTCTCCCGGACGATCAGCTCGACACGCAGGTCGGTATCGGGACGAGTGACGTGATCGGGCACCTCGCCCTCCAGCACGTCGACCAGCGCGTACGCGGCCCGGACGCCCTGCTGATGAGCGTGTTGGCTGACGGTGGTGAGGCCCCAGTACTGCGCCATCGGATGGTCGTCGAAGGCCGCGATCGAGATGTCCTCCGGGACGCGCACCGCGTGCCGGCGCAGCACCGCCATCGCGCCGAACGCCATCTCGTCGGTGTGGCAGAAGACCGCGGTTGGCCGAGGGTCGGAGCGGCTGAGCAAGGCCTCCATCGCGGCCTCCCCGTCGGGAGCGTGACAG
Source organism: uncultured Actinomycetota bacterium (assembly GCA_963711015.1). Classification (GTDB taxonomy): domain Bacteria; phylum Actinomycetota; class Actinomycetes; order Propionibacteriales; family Propionibacteriaceae; genus Microlunatus. The sequence goes on along the minus strand of CAVQCQ010000003.1, from coordinate 124,542 downwards.
TCGCCCGGGGTGAAGACGTCCTCGTCGGCGACCTCGAGACCGGCCGGCCGGAGCACGTCGTGCAGGCCGCGAGTCCGCAGCTCCCAGAGCGTCAGATCGGCGCCGGGCATCCGTCCGTCGAGGATCGCGATCCGCCGGTGTCCCAGAGCCAGCAGATGCTGCGCAACCAGCCTTCCGCCCTCGCGATGGTTGACGAAAATGCCCGAGACACTGGTCAGTGGTGCGCCGATCGCGCCGGTCGGGATCACCCCCACGCTCTCGACCATGCCGCGGCCGTCACCGGACAGCGTGCCCGCGAACAGCAGAGCGTCGCGGCCTCGGCCGGCGCCGAGTTCGCGGAACAGCTGCCGGAACCGCGCCGGGTCGTCGTCGAGCTCCTCGGAGTAGACATCGAGGTTGATCAGCTCGACCCGGTAGCCCGCCGGGGTCAGGATCTCGCTCGCCCCCGAGGCGAATTCGCTGAAGTACCACGATCGCAGCGTCGGGAGCACGATCCCCACCGTCTGAGAGTGGCCGCTCGCCAAGGAACTGGCCAGATGAGACGCCGAGAAGTCGAGCCGGAGCGCGGTTTCGATGATCCGCTCCCGGGTCGACGGCCCGACCCCGGAGATGCCGCGAAGCGCCCGAGACACTGTCCCCTTGTTCACGCCGGCCTCACGCGCGACGTCGGCGATCGTGGTACGTCGCGTGGGAGCATGCTTGCGGGTGGCGATCACCCAGTGTCGGGTTCCGGGCATATCCAGGCGAATTATACGAGCGGAATGCATCATTTCGCACCGTCCGGGTACCGGCTAAGAATGTTGCCGACGACGCCGCGGCCAGCACATCCGACCGCGTAATCTCGTCGGGACTCGAGTCGAGACTTGATCGGAGGCAGTGGCCGGTGTCCGCAGTGCTGGGCCAGTGGCGCGCGACGTACACGTCGGGCGACTGGATCGTGCTGTCCGGGCCGACATCGCTCGTTCTGCTCGAGCCGGCGCCGGAATGGTCGAACCTGGTCGACACCTTGTGGGACGCCGTCGTCGAGTCCTCGTCGCTGCCGGACCTCGCGGCGCGGCTGGCGGCGTACGGGATCGACCGGCTGCCGAGCTTCGCCGCCTTCTTCTGGACTGCCGACGGAATGCGATCGCTGGTCCGCGGCGACGTGACCGTGGTCGACCCGGCCAGCGGCGACGTGGTGGCCCGCGGCGAAGGCATCCAGACCTGGAGTGAGATCGGGCTGGGTGGCGTACGCCAGGTCCGGGTCGAGACGCCGCAGAGCGGAGCGGAGTCGTCGCTGGTTCTGCCGCTGGTCGTCGGGGCTGCAGCGGTCTCCTCGGTCACCCTGGACGCGACCGAGGAAGCGAGGGTCATCTCACCCCAAGGGCTCTCCACCGCGGCGGTGGACGGCCTGGCGGTGACCGAGGCCCTTCCCGAGATGGCTCCCGAGCCGACCATGGCGATGTCCGCGGCGGAGGACGAGGCGCACTGGGCGTTCTGGGACGACGTGCCGACTCCGCTCCAGCCGATCGATCTGGACCAGCCCGAACCGGAGCCGCTGGAGGACGAGGCGACCAGCCGGATGCCAGATCGGCAGCAGACGCCGATGCCTCCGGGATACGACGCCGCGGTCTTGGCCGAGCTGGAGAACGCCGACACCGCTCTGATGGTCACCCCGCCGCCGCCCATGTCCGCGGGTCTGGCGACCAGCCCGTCCAGCCCGCCGGCCGAGCTGTCCCAGGACTCATTGATCATGGCGGTGGTTTGTCAGGACGGCCACGCCAGCCCGCAGAACGCCACGACCTGCCGGATCTGCGGCAACCCGATCGCCCCGCAGGGCCCGCGGCTGATTCCTCGCCCGGTCCTCGCTGTGGTGCGGGCGCCGGACGGCACGACCGTGGCGGTGGACCGCGCCGTGCTGGTCGGTCGCGCGCCCTCGAGCCACCTCTCCAGCGCCCGCGCCCCCCGATTGATGACCGTGCCGAGCCCGGGTCACGACATCAGCCGGACCCACGTGGAGATCGCTCCGGAGGGCTGGCAGATCACCGTGACCGACCTCAACTCCACCAACGGGACAGTGCTCGTCCGACCGGGCGGCGCCGACCGGCAACAGCTCAAAGCAGGCGAGCCGGTGCTGGTCCAGTTGGGTACTGTCGTGGAGCTCGGGGACGGAATCTCGGTATTCATAGACTTTCCGCAGTAGCGTCGGGCATGCGGAAATCCGCTTGAGAGTCGACGAGGAGCAGTGCCATGGACAGCCCCGCACCCGGGAGCACGAGCCGTGACAGGGGCCTGCCCCCAGGAGTTGATGCCGCCCCGATTGTCCGGCGGTTCTTCGCTTTTCTGATCGATCTGTTGGTGCCGGCCGCGGCCGGTGCTCTGATGTTCTGGTTGGCGCCCGGCTTGACCCAGACTGCGCGACTGGTGCTCGCCATCGGCTGCACGGCCGCCGTGCTCGGCTGGGCGGTGCTGGTCTGGTTCATGCTGGCGGAACGGGCGGCCACTCCGGGCATGCGCGTGCTGAGGCTGCAGCTGGTCGGCTACTACGACGGCCGGCCGATCGGTTGGGGCCGGGTGCTGCTGCGCACGATCGTGTTCTACCTCCTTGTGCTGTCCGCGATCGGCTTGCTCATCATGCTGGTGCTGATGATCATTCATCCGCGGCACCAAGGCTGGCACGACCTGGTCGTGCAGGCGGTGATGATCAAGGAGCGGGTGCTGGCGCCACCGCAGACGCAGAAGGCCGCGAGGACCGACCGGCAGGCCGTCGGCTACCAGACCGAGCCGCAGCCGGCGGTCAGCTACGAGCCGGAGCGTCAGCCGGTGGTCGACTACGAGCCGGTGCCGGTTCCGGCACCGAGCCCGGTCAGCTACGGGCCGCAGGCCCGCTACTCGCCGGTGCCCGGACCGGCGGCGTCCCCAGCACCGTTGACCCCGCCGGCGGGCGACGGCGGCTATCCCCCTGCTGCCCCGTACCCGCCGGACTACCTGCCTCAGTCGGCGCCGAGTGCGCCGTCGGACGTCCCGGCCGAGGTGGGTGCGTTCGCGGAACCGACCGCGCCGCAGAACACCGTGTCACCATCCGCGTACGCGCCGGTCGGTCCATACTCAGACCTGCCGAGCTGGGTAGCGGTGATGGACGACGGCCGGCGGATCACCGTCGAGGGTCTGGTCCTGCTCGGCCGCAACCCGCAGCCGCAGCCCGGCGAGGAGGACGCCCACCTGATCAAGCTCGCCGACGAGACCCGCACGGTGTCGAAGTCACACCTGGCCATCGCGGTGGACGACGCCGGAGGCGTCTATGTGGTCGATCGCGGCTCGACCAACGGGTCGACCGTGACGAACACCAGCGGACAGTCCACGCGCTGCACCCCGGGCGTTCGGGTCTACGTCGACGCCGGGACGATCATCTCGATCGGTGACCACTGGCTGGAGCTCAGGCGCAGCTGACCTCGGTGACCCGCACGATAAGGTCTCCCGCATGCTGCTCTCCGATCGCGACATTCGGGCTGAGGTCGCGGCGGGCCGGATCGGGCTCGAACCGTACGCGGCGGAGCTGATCCAGCCGTCCAGCATCGATGTCCGGCTGGACCGTTACTTCCGGGTTTTCGAGAACCACCGGTATCCGCATATCGACCCATCGGTCGAACAGTCGGACCTGACCCGGCTGGTCGAGGTCGTGCCCGACGAGCCGTTCATCCTGCATCCGGGGGAGTTCGCGCTCGGGTCGATCTACGAGGTGGTGACGCTGCCCGACGACGTCGCCGCGCGGGTGGAGGGCAAGTCCTCGCTCGGCCGGCTCGGGTTGCTGACCCACGCCACCGCCGGATTCATCGACCCAGGGTTCTCCGGGCACGTCACCCTGGAGCTCTCCAACGTCGCGACCCTGCCGATCAAGCTCTGGCCCGGGATGAAGATCGGGCAGCTCTGCTTCTTCCGGCTCAGCTCGCCGGCCGAGAACCCGTACGGCTCAGCCGTCTCCGGGTCGCACTACCAGGGGCAGCGCGGCCCGACACCCAGCCGGTCGCACCTCAACTTCCACCGCACCCCCATCTGACGGCCGCGAACCAGGTCGCGTCTCAGGCGCGGTAGACCGCGATGTCGCCGGAGGCGGTGACCGCCTTGACCGACGCGTACGCCTCACCGGGCACCGGCTGAGAGGTCGACTCGAGGGCGATCCGAACCTCGCCCGAGGACGAGTCGAGGTCGAGCCAGGCGGGCAGCCGGTCGGCGACGCCGACCGTCAGGGAGCCGGACGCCGTCCGCAGGTCGACGGCGCCGCTGGTGGCCGCAACGGTGATGTCCCCCGAGCCGGAGCTGGCCTGCACCGGCTGGCGAACGCGCTTGACGGTGACGTCGCCGGACCCGGACTTGGCGATCACCGGGCAGTCGGCTTCGCCCACCGTGACGTCGCCGGATCCGGAGGCCAACCGGGCCGCCGACCCCCCGAGCTGGGCGGCGGAGATATCTCCGGAGCCGGTGGATGCCTCGAGATCAGACGCTCGACCGACGCTGATGTCGCCGGAGCCGCTGCTGATTCTGGACCGTCCGATGTCGGCACTCACCGACACATCCGCCGACCCGACCTTGATCACGTACTCCAGGCCCGGGGGTACGCCGAGCCGCAGGTGGGCGTTGGTGTGGTGGAACACCTTGGGCGGGAAGCTGATCCGCAGCGCATCGCGCTCCTGGCGGACCTGCACCGCGTGAAGGAGCTCCTCCTCGCTGGCGTTGATCGAGCACTCGACCAGATCTTGTTGTACGCCGGGCTCGATGGTGACCGAACCCCTTCCGAGGTTGTCCAGCACGACCCGGCGGACGCCCTCGTGCGTGGAGTTGCGGAAGCTCATCGCACCCAGCCCTGGACGCGGCCGCGCCGCCGCCGTTCGCCGAAGACCTGACGCGGTCGGTCGCCGGACGGATCGCCCTCCCAGAAGGGGCCGTGTGGGACGTAGGCGCCACCCGGACCATGCGGGCCGACGATCAGCGGAGGCCCGGGCGGCATCGGCGGCATCGGTGGAGTGGGCGGCATCGGCCCACGTGGCGGTTGTGGCCAGTGGCTCGAGCCGCGATGCGCCAGAGCGTCGGTCACGATGCCGACCAGCCAGGCGTTGGTGGAGATGCCGTCGGCGGCGGCCAGCTCGTCGATCTTGTTCTTGACCGACTGAGGCAGTCGCAGGGTGATTCGGGCGGCCGGCTCGTCCTCGCCGTCGACGGTCGGTTCGTCGGTCGGACCCGGCTCCGTCTCGGGCATCAGATAGGCCGGAGCGGACTCGGACTGGTGCACGGTCACCGCGAACTGCGGGTCCTGGCCGACCATGCGCAGCTCCACCGAGGACGGCGCCAGCTCGGCGCTGAGAGTGCCGGCGGCGTCCGAGAGCGCCTGGATGAGCGCCAGCCGGGTTGCCGAGTCGATCGCGCCACCCAGCCGCTCGGCGACGTGACGAGTCTGGTCATCGGCGAGTGACGCGGCGTTGACGACGCCGGTGCGGACGGTCTCGATGTACGGGTTGAGGTCCATGACGCCAGTGTGACATCACATTGACGTCACTTCAAGTCTCAGATGGCGTCAAACTGACGCCGTGGTGCCGCGCTTCACCGACTCCAGCAGTAGCTGGGCCACATCGATCACTTCGACCGAGCCGTCGCGGTCCTCGCCGTCCTGCGTCGCCGCGAGCCCGTCGCCGAGCATCACCCGGCAGAACGGGCAGCCGGTGGCGATGGCCTTCGATCCCGAGCTGTGCGCCCGTCGCAGCGTGTCGAGCGCCTCGTCCACCCGGTTGGCGTTGATCCGGGTGCCGATCTTCTCCTCCATCCACATTCGCGCTCCGCCCGCGCCGCAGCAGAACGACCGGTCCCGATGGCGTGGCATCTCCGCCACCGTCGCGCCTGGCAGAGCCCGGAGCAGCTCCCGTGGTGGTTCGTAGATGTCGTTGTGCCGTCCGAGGTAGCACGGGTCGTGGAAGGTGATGGTCCGGTCGGCCACGGTCGCCGGCGGCGGCGCGACCGGCGTCAGCCGGCCCTCGCGGACCAGCCGGTTGAGCAGCTGGGTGTGGTGCACCACCTCGAGCGAGACGCCGAGCTGGGGGTATTCGTTCTTGAGCGTGTTCAGACAGTGCGCACAGGCGGTGACGATCTTGGTCGCCTTCGCCTCCTTCAGGGTCTCGGCGTTCTCCAGGGCGAGCTGCTGGAAGACGAACTCGTTGCCGGCCCGGCGGGCCGGGTCTCCGGTGCAGGTCTCACCGTTGCCGAGCACCGCGTACGCCACGCCGGCCGTGTGCAGCAGCTCGGCCACCGCTCGGGTGGTCTTCTTGGCCCGGTCGTCGTAGGCCCCTGCGCAGCCCACCCAGAACAGGTAGTCCACCTCGGACAGGTCGTCGACATCCTGGCCGACGACCGGCACGTCGAAGGGCAGGTCCTTGGCCCAGTCCATCCGGCTGCGCGGGCTCATCGACCACGGATTTCCCTTGTTCTCAAGGCCTTTGAACAGTCCATTCAGCTCGGACGGGAATTCCGACTCCATCAGCACCTGGTGCCGACGCAGCTCGAGGATGTGATCGACGTGCTCGATGTCGACCGGGCACTGCTGCACGCAGGCCCCGCACGTGGTGCAGGACCACAACACGTCAGGATCGATCACCCCAGGAACCCCGTCGTCGACCTGGATCGGGCCGACCAGCGGCCGGCTGGCCTCAGCGCGGACCGGCTCCGGCAGACTGTCCCGGGCGGCCTCGGCGGCTTGCAGATAAGGCGCCTTGGCGTACGCGTGCTCGCGTAGATCCATGATCAGCAGCTTGGGTGACAGCGGTTTGTCGGTGTGCCAGGCGGGGCACTGCGACTGGCACCGGCCGCACTCGGTGCACGAGGTGAAGTCCAGCAGGCCCTTCCAGGTGAAGTCCTCGATCTTGCCGATCCCGAGCGCGGTGTCCGCGTCGAGATCCTCGAGCTCGGTGAAGTCCAGCGGCTGCTGATCGACCATGATCGGCGGCACGGCGCCGAGGGCCGGGCGTCCCGAGGCTTCGCGCTTGAACCAGATGTTCGGCCAGACCGTGAACCGGTGCCAGGCCACACCCATCGTGGCGTTCAACCCGATGACGACGAACCAGGCCATCGAGATTCCGATCTTGATCGCAGAGAGCACCACGATCGCTGTCGCGAGCGTCTCGGGCGCTATCCCCGGCGGGATGAGGAACCAGGTGAACGGGAAGTGTGCGCGCGTGGTCTCCGGCCCGAGAAGCTGGTACTCCAGGCCGTGCAGGACGATCACACAGATCACGATGCCGAGGATCGTGAGCTCGACGTAGACGCCTTGCCAGGTCCGGGAGCCGAAGAACCGGGACCGCCGGAACCGGTCACCGGTGGTGACCCGGACCAGGATCAAGAAACCGATCGCCGCCAGTCCGGCCCAGGCGATCAGCTCGCTCGCCCACTCGTAGACGATCCAGTGGCCGATCAGCGGCAGCGCGAACGTCGGGTCGAAGAGCTGCCCGTACGCGGTCACCAGGGTGAAGAACAGCGCGCCGAAGGCGACGAAGACGAACCAATGCGCGGCGCCGACGGTGTTCCACTGCAGCATCCGGGTGTGGCCGAGCGTCTCGGCCAGCAGATGCTTCCAGCGATCGCCGGGCCGGTCCCGCCGACCCGGCAGCGGCCGGCCCAGCCGCACCACGCCGACGATCGAGGCCACCGCGCGGGCGAAGACGGCCACCCCGACCACCGACACCGCGAGCGCCACCACGATCGCGACGGCTCTCAGCACCCTTGCCTCCTCACCGACCGGGCTTCAACGCTACTTGACGTCGAACCCTGGATGACTCCTCCGCTGACCCGCCGCGCGACATCCGCGGAATGTCGGAAGCGGCGGCTAGGGTCAAAATCGACCCGAAGTGTGTGATGAGCGAGGTTGGACGTGATCGAGTTCGAGGCAGTCAGCAAGACCTTCCGCGACGGCACGACCGCGGTTTCCGACCTCACGTTCACCGTGCCTTCGGGCAAGATCACCGTCGTGGTCGGGCCGTCCGGCTGCGGCAAGACCACAACGCTGCGGATGGTCAACCGGATGCTCGAACCGACCGCTGGGCGCATCCTGTGGGACGGCACCCCGCTGCGGTCGAAACGGAAGACCACGTTGCGCCGCCACATGGGCTACGTGATCCAGAGTGGTGGGCTGTTCCCGCACCGCACCGTGGTCGAGAACATCGGTACGGTGCCGGGCCTGTTGCGCTGGCCGAAGGAGAAGACCCACAAGCGGGCGTACGAGCTGCTCGGCAGCGTCGGCCTGGACCGGAAGCTGGCGGAGCGCTATCCGGCTCAGCTGTCGGGCGGCCAGCAGCAGCGGGTCGGGGTCGCCAGGGCGCTGGCGGCCGATCCGATGGTGCTGCTGATGGACGAACCGTTCTCCGCCGTCGACCCAGTGGTGCGCAGCGAGTTGCACGACTTCTTCCTCGGGCTGCAGCAACGGATCAGCAAGACCATCATCCTGATCACCCACGACATCGACGAAGCGATCAAGCTGGGCGACCAGGTCGCCATCCTGCGGGTGGGCGGCAAGCTGGCCCAGGTGGGTACGCCGCAGCATCTGCTCGAGGAGCCGGCCGACGCCTTCGTCGAGGGATTCGTCGGCAAGGACCGCGGCTACCGGTCGTTGTCCTTCCTGGCGGCCAGTGCGCTCGAGCTGGAGCGGGTCAAGGTCGTGCGCAGTATCGACGCCGCGAGTGACTCCGAGCCGACACTGATGGTGGACGCCGATGCCCGCCCGGTCGGGTGGGCCGACGTCGACCGGCCCGGGAATGTGTTTCCGCTCGGCTCGACCTTCACCCACGAGGCGGACACGATGCGGACCGCCTTGGACTCCGCGCTCACCTCGCCGTACAGCCTGGCGGTCGCCGTTGCCCCGGACACCGGACGGTTCGCGGGGGTGGTCAGCGCGCGGAACATCCTCGACCAGGTGAAGCGGGTCCGGGCCGCACATGCGGAGTCGGTCACAGTGGCCGAAGCGGAGGCTCATCTACCAGAGCCCATCGCCGAGAAGGTCGAGGGCGCGGAGGCGGCCACCGACACGCCGGCGGAGCCGGCCGTCGCGGCGGACGCGGCTGAGGTCGAGCCTTCGTCCGATGCTGTGGCGGACGAGACCCCGGCCGAGGCGCCGCGTGCGTCCGAGGACGATGTGGAGGACCTGGCTCCGGCGCCGGCACCTGAGGCCGAGGATGCGGCCGAGCCGGACCGAGAGTCTGATGCGGAGGTGACCGTCGTCTCCGGTGAGCCGGTCGACCTGACCAAGGCCGGCGTCGAACCGACTGCGGATCGCCCTGAGCGCGTCGATCCGGACCGCGAGTCCGATCATGGCGACAGCGCCGACGATGCCGCGAATGCCGACGATCCTGACAGCGACGCCGACCGCCCCGAAGTCGCCCCTGAGCCCGAACGAGACCGAGTCTGATGACTCCTCCCGACTGGGCGTGGCTGCAACGCAACGCCGGAGAGATCGCCGCACTGCTCGGCGAGCACGCCGTGCTGGCCATCGTGCCGGTGATCGTCGCGTTCGTGGTGTCGATCCCGCTCGGCTACCTGGTCTACTTGACCAAGAAGGCGGCCAACCCGATCCTGGGCGCGTTCGGGGTGATCTACGCCATCCCCTCGCTGGCCCTGTTCGTGGCGCTGCCGGTCGTCCTCGGCACGTCGATCCTCAGCCCGCTCAACGTCGCCGTCGCGCTGGCGATCTACTCGACCGCGCTGCTGGTCCGCAGCGTGGTCGACGGACTGCGGTCGGTGCCGGTGGCGGTGCGGCAGTCGGCGACGGCCGTGGGATTCGGCTGGTTCCGGCGGCTGTTCCGGGTCGAGCTGCCGCTGGCCATGCCGATGATCTTCGCCGGCCTCCGGGTCGTCACGGTCTCGAACATCGCCTTGGTCAGCGTCGCCGCGGTGGTTGGCGGCGGGGCACTGGGCCAGCTGTTCGACCGCGGACTGCGCAACGCCTTCTTGACGCCGGTGGTCGCTGGCCTGGTCCTCACGGTCTTGCTCGCTCTGGCCGCTGACGCACTGATCCTGGCCATCCAACGCGGCACGCTGCCCTGGGCGCGAGGACGGCGACTGGCATGAACCTGTTCAGCTACCTGCTCGACCCGTCGACATGGCTGGGCCCGGGCGGGACGCTCGATCTGTTGCTCGAACACCTGGCCTACACCTTCGTATCCGTCGCCATCGCTGCGGTGATCGCCATACCGCTGGGTGTGCTGATCGGCCACACCGGACGCGGATCCTTCCTGATCATCGGCTCCAGCAATGCCGCTCGCGCCGTACCGTCGCTCGGCCTGCTGGTGCTGATCGTGGTCCTGCTCGGCACCGGCTTCGGCAAGACCGTCGTGGTGCTGGCCATCTTGGCCCTGCCGGCCATCCTCAGCGCTACCGCCGCCGGCATCCAGAATGCCGATCGGGAGGCCGTGCACGCCGCGCGGGCGCTGGGCATGACCGAGCGACAGGTGGTCAGCCAGGTCGAGTGGCCGCTGGCCCTGCCGTTCGTCATCTCCGGCCTGCGCAGCGCCACTCTGCAGGTGGTGGCGACGGCAACGGTGGCCGCGTTCGCCGCCGGCGGCGGGCTCGGGCAGCTCCTGATCAGTGGGCAGAAGAACAACGACTACAGCCAGATGTTCGCCGGGGCCTTCCTGATCGCTCTGTTGGCCATCCTGCTCGATCTGCTGCTCGGACTGCTCGCCTGGCTGCTCGCCCGGCGGGCCCGTCCGCGCAGCAAGACGCCCTCCTTCGCGCTGGCGCCCACCTAACCTAGTCGGACAGTCGGGAATTCCAGCCCGACCCTGAAATGGAGTCGATCATGAAATTCACGAAGGCGCTGGCCGCGGCCGGCGTGACCGTTGCCGCGCTACTGCTGGCGGCCTGCGGCGGCGGTGAGGACCCGCTGGCGCAGCAGTCCTCGGCCGCGCCGTCGGGATCCGCGTCCGGCGGCGGAGAACCCGTCGTCGTCGGCTCGGCCAACTTCACCGAGTCCCAGATCCTCGGCGAGCTGTACTCCCAGGCTCTGGTGGCCAAGGGCGTGCAGGCGTCGACCAAACCCAACATCGGATCCCGCGAGGTCTACATCAAGGCGTTGCAGGACGGCACGATCTCGGTCATCCCGGAGTACACCGGCAACCTGCTGTTGAACTTCGACAAGGACGCGACGGCGAAGACCGCCGAGGAGGTCGAAGCGGCCCTGCCGGACGCCTTGCCTTCGGAGCTCAAGGTGCTGAAGAGCTCACCAGCTGCCGACCAGGATGTCTACGTCGTCACCAAGGAGTTCTCGGAGGCCAACGGCGTCACGTCACTCGAGAATCTGGCCCAGGTGGCCGACAAGCTCATTCTCGGCGGCCCCTCCGAGCTCGAGACGCGCGCGTACGGCCCTGACGGTCTCGAGTCGCTGTACGGCACGACGATCAAGCAGTTCAAGCCGTACGACGCCCCCGCGGTGAAGACCAAGGACCTGCTGGACGGCAAGATCACGTTGGCCACCTACTTCACCACCGAGAGCGTGATCGCCGACAACGGCTTCGTCATGCTGGAGGATCCCAAGGCGATGATCCTGCCGCAGAACGTGATCCCGCTGGTGCGCTCCGAAGTCGCCGAGAACGCCACCGTCGTCTCCACACTCGAGGCGGTACAGGCCGCGCTGACCACCGACGAGCTGACGGCGTTGAACAAGAAGGTCGATACCGATCGGATGGACCCGGACCAGGTCGCCGAGGAGTGGCTGAAGAGCAAGGGCCTCGCCTAACCTCCTCTTTCTCGCCCCCTGCAGTTTCGGACGCTGCGTCCGTTACTCGCGCTGTGCTCCCGATACTTCCGGCGTGCAGCGCGAGAATCGGACGCAGCGTCCGAATTTGACCAAGGGGTGAGTCAGTCCGGGTCGGCAGGGCTGATCTTGCTGTCGCGTTCGTCCCGGTCGGCCCATTCGAGCAGTTCGTCGAGCGAGTACACGTTGTCGTCGATCTCGGCGTGCAGGTCGCCAAGCTCGGCGAACCGCGCCGGCATGGTGGCGATGGTGAAGTCCCGGGGGTCGGCCTCGCTGATCTCGTCCCAGGTGATCGGGGCCGAAACGAGGGCCTCTGGCGTGCCGCGTACGGAGTAGGCACTCGCAATCGTGTGATCTCGGGCGTTCTGGTTGTAGTCGACGAACACCGAGCCGGGATCGCGGTCCTTACGCCACCAGGTCAGATCCACCAGTCCGTCCGAGCGGCGCTCGATCTCGCGCGCGAACGCCCACGCGGCCCGGCGTACGTCGGGGTGGCCGTGCTCAGGAGGAATCCGCACGTAGATGTGCAGGCCCTTGCCGCCTGACGTCTTGGGGAACCCCACCGCGCCCAGTTCAGCCAGCAGTTCCTGCACGATGGCCGAGACCCGGCGGACGTCGCGATAGCTGGCGGCAATCCCCGGGTCGAGATCGATCCGCCACTCGTCCGGCTTCTCCACGTCGTCTCGGCGGGAGTTCCAGGGATGGAACTCCACGGTCGACATCTGCACCGCCCAGATCACGTCGGCCGGATGGGTCACGCAGAGCTCGTCGGCGTCTCGGTTGTAGCGCGGAAAGTGGACCCGCACCGTCTCGACCCATGGCGGTGCGCCGTGCGGCAGTCGCTTCTGATGCACCTTCTCTCCGTCGACGCCGTCGGGGAAACGGTGCAGCATGCAGGGCCGGTGGTAGAGGGCGTTGACGATCCCGTCCGCGACCGAGAGGTAGTACCGCGCCAGGTCGAGCTTGGTCTCACCCCGGGCCGAGAAGTAGACCCGATCCGGGTTGCTGATCTTGACCATCCGGTCGCCGACCTCGAACTCGATGCGCTCGGCCGCCACACCCGCACCCTATGCCGACATGTCGGTCCATGAGCTGGCGCAGGGTGAGGAACCGGACCAGCGTCGAGGTCGCGTTGGCCATCACCAGGACAACCACCGTGGACGGGGTCACGCTGTACGACCTGAGCCCAGCATGACGGTCCTGCCGATCCAGCGGACCACCACCGTGGTGGACATCGTGATCCCGGTGCACAACGAAGAGGCCGACCTGAGGTCGGCGCCACCACCAGATACACGATCACCAGCGCCGGTAGCACCAGGAACGCCTGCAGCATCTTGGTCAGGAAGGCGAATCCGACCAGCACGCCGGCCCCCGCCAGCCACCTGCCGCTGGCTTTCTCGGCGGCGCGAAGGGTGCAGTATCCGGCGGCGGTGAGCAGGAAGATCAACAGGGCATCCGGGTTGTTGAACCGGAACATCAGCACCGCAACCGGCGTCAGCGCGAGCACGACCCCGGCGATCAACCCGGCGACGTGACCGGAGGTGCGCCGGACGGACGCGTACAGCACCGCCACCGTGGCCACTCCGAGCAACGCCTGAGGCACCAGGATGCTCCAGGAGCTGAGACCGAAGATCCGTACCGAGAGGGCCATCAGCCACAGCGACGCCGGCGGTTTGTCGACGGTGATCGCGTTGCTCGCGTCCAGTGAGCCGAAGAGGAACGCCTTCCAGCTCTGTGATCCCGCCTGCGCCGCCGCGGCGTAGTAGCTGTTCGCCCAGCCCGACTCCGACAGCGTCCAGAGATACAGCACTGCGGTGCCGATGAGCAGCACCGCGAGACCGGCTGCGCGGGCGACCCGCGGAGCGGACGGTCCGGTGCCTCCGTCGTCCGGCACGGCCGTCCGGTCGGGGTTGGAGATGATCATCGGCAGGGTGGAGGTGGCCATGGCCGCCACTCTGATCAGCCGGACTGTGTGAGCTGTGGGTCATCGCTGTGTTCGCGCTATGAGATGGTCACACAAAAGTGATGGCGTCCCCCGGCTGATGATCAATACCGTGATTGATCAATCCCCTCGGCGCAAGGAGCGCGTCATGCCTCGCCTCGCCCATGGCCGCGTGCCGCAGATCAGTGACGTCGCCCAGGCCCGGGAGGCCGTCGCCGACGCCAGTACCCAGATCCCGCTGGCTTTCGCGGTCACCCCGCCGGTCGATGTCCACGACTTCGACTTCATGTTCTCCGCTCTGCAGAACAACGCGAACAACCTGCTCCCGGTCAGTGCGGAGACCGTACGCCAGCTCAAGCGGCTCGGCCGGACCATGGAGGATGCCGACGATCTGGGGGCGGCGCACGATTCACCCGTTCCGGCGATCTACACCTACTTCGGGCAGTTCGTCGACCACGACATCACTCTCGAGGCGCAGACCGGCGCGCTCGGCACCTCGGTGGGCCAGCTGGTCGCTGCCGCTCTGAAGCCGCAGGAGCTGGCCGACGTTCGCGAGCTGAAGAACGTCCGGTCGGCCACCCTCGACCTGGACAGCCTGTACGGCGCTCCGGCGCCGGCCGACCCCAACAACGCCGCCAAGATGAAGATCGGCAAGGTCAGCGACACCGGATCCACCGACTTCCCGCTCAAGAAGCCCAAGGGCAAGACCAGGGACAACGACCTGCCGCGGCAGCCGCGAAGGAACAACGACCCGCTGGCCGACCGAGCGGCGCTGATCGGCGACCCGCGCAACGACGAGAACACGATCGTCTCCCAGCTGCACCTGGCGTTCCTCAAGGCGCACAACGCCCTGGTCGACGAGGGGCGTACGCGGACCCAGGCCCGGCGGGTGCTGCGCCAGCACTACCAGCACATCGTGATCAACGACTACCTCAAGCGGATCGCCGATCCGGCGATCGTCAACAAGATCATCACGGACGGGAACCAGTGGTTCAACGCGCTCGGCGAGCCGTTCTTCATGCCGCTGGAGTTCGCCGTCGCAGCCTTTCGCTTCGGGCACACCATGGTGCGCGGCAACTACGACTTCAACCTGAACTTCAACACCAGCGGCCAAGACGGGACCTTCCCGGCCGACGTCAACCTGCTCTTCACCTTCACCGCGCTGTCGGGCGATCTCGGCGACTTCGACACCCTGCCGCACAACTGGATCATCGAGTGGGAGCGCATCGTCGACGGTGCCACGGGCCAGGCGGGGAAGGCGCGCAAGTTCGACACGGCGCTGGCCTCGGCCGGCGGCAGCAACCTGTTTGCCCTCACCTCGGAGACCGGGGAGCTGGCGACGCCGGCTCCGGATGCGCCCCGGCTCGCCGTGCGCAACCTGCTTCGTGGCTACCGGCTCCGGATGCCGACTGGTCAGGCAGTCGCGAAGCACCTGGGCCTGCCGGTGCTCACTGCGGCGCAGCTACGGGCCACGGCGATCAACGAGCGGCAGCGCGAGCGGCTCGAGCCGTTCGTGTCGCGTACGCCGCTGTGGTACTACATCCTGGCCGAGGCCAAGCACCATGGCGGCAACCGGCTGGGCCCGGTGGGCAGCACCATCGTGGCCGAAGTGCTGGTGGGCCTGGTTCGGCGCAGCAAGGATTCGATCTTGAGCGTGCCGAGCTGGAAGCCGTCCCTTCCCGGCGCCGCGCCAGGCAAGTTCGTGCTGGCCGACCTCCTGGCATTCGCCGGCGTGCTCGGTAAGAAGACCCACACCCGGACCTACACGGTGAAGGCCAACGACACGCTGACCAAGATCGCGAAGAAGGAGCTGGGTGACGGCGAACGCTGGCGGGAGATCTTCCTGCTCAACCGGGCGATCATCTCCGATCCCGACCGGATCTTTGTCGGACAGGTGCTCGCCTTACCGGTGGACTCCGACCTGGAAGCGGCCGCCGTCGTGCCCGGGGTCTACCAGGTCCAGAAGGGCGACACGCTGTCCGGGATCGCCGCCGCTGAGCTCGGCGACGCCGATCGCTGGCCGGAGATCTTCACGATCAACCGCGCGGTGCTCACTAATCCGAACCTGATCGTGCCGGGAACCATGCTGGTGCTGCCCGACGAGTAGCCGTCTCGGCTCCTTCTCTCCTTTCGCCAAGGAGTGAGTCAGCGGGCCTTGAGCCAGGCCAGCACGGCCAGGACCCGGCGGTTGTCCGAACCGAGGTCGGGCAGGTTGATCTTGGCGAAGATGTTCGACACGTGCTTCTCGACCGCGCCGCCGCTGACCACCATGCGCTCGGCGATCGCCGCGTTGCTGCGGCCCTCGGCCATCAGCCCCAGCACCTCGCGCTCGCGCGGGGTCAGCGCGGCCAGGGGGTCGGAGCGGCGGCGGGCGACCAGCAGCTGCGCCACCACCTCGGGATCGAGCACGGTGCCGCCGGAGTTGATCGTGCGCAACGCGTCGACCAGCACCTCGAGCGAAGCCACCCGGTCCTTCAGCAGGTAGCCGACGCCGCCGCGGCCGTCGGACAGCAGCACATCGGCGTAGGAGAGCTCGATGTAGGCCGAAAGCATCAGCACGCCGAGATCGGGCTGGGTCGTCCGGGCCTCGACAGCGGCCCGCAGTCCGTCGTCGGTCATCGTCGGCGGCATCCGGACATCGACCACCGCCACGTCCGGCCGGTGTTCGCGTACGGCGGTGAGGAACCCCGGCGCATCCCCCACAGCGGCGACGACCGCGCAGTCGGCCTCGTTCAGCAACCGGACCAGCCCCTCTCGGAGCAACCCGGAGTCGTCAGCCACCACCACGCGCACGCGGGGCACTGTACGCCGCGTCTTCGCGCTGCACGCCGGAAGTATCGGGAGCCCAGCGCGAAGATCCGACGCAGCGTCCGAATCTGCGAGTCAGGGGGCGAGAGGGAGGGTCGCGGTGATCAGGGTGGGTCCGCCGCTGGGCGATGAGACCGTCAGCCGGCCGTCCACGCCGCGCAGCCGGTCGGCCAGTCCCGCCAGGCCGTGGCCCTTGGCCAGTGAGGCGCCGCCGACGCCATTATCGGCGATCGTGATCACGGCCAGGGCGCCGACCTCGCGGACCTCAACGGTGGCCGCGGTGGCCCGGCTGTGCTTCTCCATGTTGGCCAGTGCCTCGGCGACCACGAAGTACGCCGCAGTCTGCGCGGCGTCGGCAAGGCGTACGCCGTCGACCTCGACCGCAGTTGGCACCGTGCCGCGAGCAGCCAGCGCGGTGACCGCGGCCGCCAGACCCTGCTCCGCCAAGATCGGTGGAGCGATGCCTCGGGACAGGGTGCGGATCTCGGCCAGGGCATCCTGCGACTGCTGGAAGGCCTCGTCCAGCAAGGCTCGGGCCTTGGTCGGGTCGTCGTCGAGCCGTCGCTGCGCGGCCGAGATGTCCATACCGAGCCGGACCAGCCGCTGCTGCGGCCCGTCGTGCAGGTCACGCTCCAACCGGCGCAGGGTCTGGGCCTCGGCCTCGCCGGCGGCGCTGCGGCTCTCGGTCAGCTCGCTCACCTGCTGACGCAGCGCCGAGGTCTCGTCCACCAGCAGGGCTCGCGCCACCGCAGCATGCATGGCGATCAGGCCGCGGAGCACCAGAGGGGTGGTGACCAGAATGACCGCACCGAGCAGGGTGTTGAACGTGACGTCGGCGAGCCGTCCGGGGAAGCCGAGGAGGTAGGGAAGTCCCTGGTTGTCGTCCGGCAGCCACCGGCTCCAGAACCAGTACGTCAACCCGGCGGGGCCGCTGACCACCCAGCTGACCGCGACCGAGAAGGAGAACGTGGCGAGGATGAAGCCGACCAGCACGTGCAGCAGGTCGCGCCACGACTGCGCATGGGTCAGGCGGCGCAGGGTGCCGCGGAGCCCGCTCCCGCGGCCGGGGTAGTGGGTGGGCGGCAGCTCGACCCCGGCGTACGCCAGGAGCCCGCGGGTCATCCGCGCCGACCACGAGGCGACGACGAGGCAGGCGACCAGCAGGAACAGGCCGACGAACACCACCAGCAGGCCCGCGCCCGCGCTGAACAAGGTGGTGCACGCGATGAACGCAGGCACGAAGACGGCGAACAACCCGATGATCGCCACCAGGTTGCGGCCGGCCGCCTTGATCATCGCGGTCACGGGATCATCCTCTCTCGGTTCGGGCTCTGGCTCGCGGGGGAGCGTGCCGTAGAGGTCGAGGACCTCCAGGGATGTGGTGTCGCGATGGTCGATGCTGGTCATATCCGCAACGCTGCCGTTCTCGGCGTCCCGCCGACATCCGGCTGCCGGGCGAGTTCGGGGTGGGGTTTTCCCTACGCTGCGACCCGGCGAAGGTTGACCTCATGTCAGCGTGAGGTTCTACGCTCCGCACATGAGCATGGAATTTGCGGCGTGGAACTCGCTGTACAGCGTGATGACCGCCCAGCAGGACCGGCGGCCGTTCTCCTGGGCGACCGTACGCCGGATCCTGACCTTTGTCCGGTCGCGGCGCTTGATGCTCGCCGGTTTCCTGGCGCTCAGTGTGGTCGGGGCCATCCTGGCCGTGGCGACGCCGCTGCTGGCCGGGCGAGTCGTCGATGCGCTGGTCAACCAGGAGTCCTTCACCATCGTCTGGCAGCTGGCGGTGCTGATCGCGGTGATCGCCCTGGTGGAGGCCGGGGTCGGGTTGTTGTCGCGCTGGTTGTCGGCCCGGATCGGCGAGGGCCTGATCCTGGACCTGCGTCAGGCCGTGTTCGACCACGTCCAGAAGATGCCGATCGCCTTCTTCACCAGGACCCGCACCGGGGCCCTGGTCAGCCGGCTCAACAACGATGTCATCGGGGCCCAACGCGCCTTCTCCGACACCTTGTCCGGTGTGGTCGGCAACCTGGTCGCCCTCGCTCTGACCCTGGTGGTCATGTTGCGCATCTCGTGGGAAATCACCCTCCTGGCTCTGGTCCTGCTGCCGATCTTCGTTCTGCCGGCCCGGCGGATGGGCCGCCGGCTGGCCCGCCTGGAGCTGGAAGCGGCCAACCACAACTCGGTGATGAGCACCCAGATGACGGAG
The DNA here is from genome assembly GCA_963711015.1 of uncultured Actinomycetota bacterium. Classification (GTDB taxonomy): domain Bacteria; phylum Actinomycetota; class Actinomycetes; order Propionibacteriales; family Propionibacteriaceae; genus Microlunatus. The sequence continues at coordinate 105,819 of CAVQCQ010000003.1, read as the reverse complement.
CGCTTCTCCGCGCCCGGCGCAACCCTGGTGAAGCTGTTCGCCCGGCCGGAGCGCGAGTCGGCCGAGTTCGGCGCCCGGGCCGCGCGGGTCCGAGACATCGGCGTCCGTACCGCGATGGTGCAGACCGTGTTCATGACGGCGCTGATGACGGTGTCGTCGCTGGCGCTGGCCCTCGTCTACGGTCTGGGCGGGTACTACGCGCTGAACGGGTCGATGGACCCGGGTTCGGTGGTCGCGATGGCGTTGTTGATCACCCGGTTGTACGCGCCGCTGACCGGTTTGGCCAGCGCGCGGGTCGAGGTGATGAGCGCGCTGGTCAGCTTCGAGCGGGTCTTCGAGATCTTGGACCTCAAGCCGTTGATCACCGAGAAGCCGGACGCGGTCTCAGTGCCGGCCGGACCGGTCGGCATCGAGTTCGATCAGGTGCGCTTCAGCTACCCGTCGGCCGACAAGGTGTCACTGGCCTCGCTGGAGGAGGTGGCGGTGCTGGACACCCGAGGCGGTGTCGAGGTCATCCACGAGGTCTCGTTCGTGGCCGAGCCCGGTCAGGTCGTGGCGCTGGTCGGGTCGTCCGGCGCCGGGAAGTCGACCATCGCGTCCCTGGCGACCCGGCTCTACGACGCGGACTCCGGACGGGTGTCGATCGGCGGTGTCGATCTTCGGGACCTGACCTTCGCCTCGATCCGGGAGACCCTGGGTCTGGTCACCCAGGACGGCCATCTGTTCCACGAGTCGGTTCGGGAGAACCTGCTGCTCGCCAAGGAGACGGCGACCGACGACGAGCTGTGGGAGGCGCTGCGCCGAGCGCGCCTGGACGCGCTGGTGTCTTCGCTGCCCGACGGGATGGACACGGTGGTGGGGGAGCGGGGCTACCGGCTGTCCGGTGGGGAACGCCAACGTCTGACCATCGCCCGGCTGCTGCTGGCACACCCGCGAGTGGTGATCTTGGACGAGGCGACCGCCCATCTCGACTCGACGTCGGAGCTCGCCGTGCAGGCTGCGCTGGCCGAGGCGCTCGCCGGCCGCACGGCGTTGGTCATCGCTCACCGGCTCTCGACGGTGCGCTCGGCCGACCTGATCCTTGGTGGTCGAGAACGGCCGGATCGTCGAGCGCGGGCAGCATGATCAACTATTGGCCGCCGGTGGCCGGTATGCCGAGCTGTACCGGACCCAGTTCGCCCCGGCATCGGAGCGGTCGACCGTCTGAGGCCTACCTCAGCGGGGGGTGAGCATGTCCGGGCCAGACCCGGAGTGGCTGGCGACCGGCGCCATCGGCAACCGGACGGTGAACTCGGTACGGCCCGGCCGACTCTGCACCGAGACCGTGCCCTGATGGGCCTCGGTCACCGCCGCGACGATGGCGAGCCCGAGGCCGGTGCTGCGGCCCAGTCCCGCGTTCGGCGTACGAACCCGGCTGGAGTCGGCCCGGGTGAACCGTTCGAACACCCGGTCCTGGATCTCGGCCGGGATGCCGGGACCGTTGTCGGTGACCGTGATCACCGCCCATCCGTCACGAACCGCGATCCCGGTCTCCACCTGGGTGCCCGGCGGCGTGTGGGTCCGCGCATTGGCCAGCAGGTTGGCCACCACCTGGTGCAGCCGATGCCGGTCGCCCAGGGCCACGACCGGGTCGTCCGGCAACGCCATCCGCCAGGAGTGGTCCGGTCCGGCGGCTCGGGCGTCGCTGACCGCGTTGATCACGACCTCGGTCGAGGTCAGTCGGGGCGATCTCCAGATCCGGACCGGAGTCCAGCCGGGCCAGCAGCAACAGGTCCTCCACCAGGTGCGACATCCGTTCCGCCTCGGACTCGACCCGGGCCATCGCGTACGCGGTGTCGGCCGGCAGCTCCGTCGCGGTCGCGGCGGGTCAGCTCGGCGTAGCCGCGGATCGCGGCCAACGGGTTGCGTAGCTCGTGGGACGCGTCGGCGACGAACTGCCGCACCTTGGTCTCGCTGGCCTGCCGGGCGGCCAGCGCCTCCTCGACGTTGTTCAGCATGTGGTTGAAGGCCTGCCCGACCCGGCCGACCTCGGACGTCGGGATCGGCGTCGGCCGGGGGCACCCGCACGGCCAGTGCCACCTCGCCTCGATCGAGTTGCAGCTGGGAGACCTGCTGGGCGGTGGCGGCCACCCGATTCAGTGGACGGAGACTGCGGTCGACGAGCGCGCGCGAGGCGAAGACGGTCACGGTGATGGCGACCAGGGTGAGCACCGCCGCGAGTCCGAGCAGCTCGATCAGGGTCTCGTCGACCTCGGCGAGCGGGATGCCGACGACCACGGTGCCCAGCACGGTGCCGTTGTCGGAGGTCACGTTGTAACCGACGACCCGATAGCGCCCCAGCCCGTCGGCCAGCGCGAGCGTGTGGGGATCACCGTCGATGGGTATCCCGCGCAGCTGCACCACGACCTGGTCGGGCAGCGCGACGACGGCGATCCGCGACCCCTGGTGCGGGCCTCGGTCAGCCGGCCGCTCGCGGCTTCGCCGGTGACGGGGAAGACCGCAGCAACGGTGTTGATCGGTTGGCCGGGTCGCAACAGCGAGTCGTCGGGCCCCCGGCCCTGGGTCATGTCGTTGCCGTCCGGGTCGCGGACCCGCCCGGTGACCTCGCTCAGCTGATTGTCGACCTGCTGCACCAAGACCTGCCAGGTGGCCAGGGCCGTCGCCGCGGTGATCAGCAGCGCCATCAGGGCCACCAGGGCGGTGACCCGGATGACCAGCTGGCGGCCCAGCGTGCCCTGGCCGAACGGTGCGGGCGAGGGCAGTCCCTCGGTCATGCGCTGCGGGCCGGAGGACGTAGCCGGCGCCGCGCATGGTGTGGATCATCGGCGGTCGGTTGGCGTCGATCTTCTTGCGCAGGTAGGAGATGTAGAGCTCGACGACGTTGGCCTGGCCGCCGAAGTCGTAGTTCCAGACGCGGTCGAGGATCTGGGCCTTGCTCAGCACCCGCCGCGGGTTGCGCATCAGGTAGCGCAGCAGCTCGAACTCGGTGGCGGTCAGCTGGATCTCCACGCCGCCGCGGGTGACCTCGTGGCTGTCCTCGTCAAGGGTCAGGTCGCCGACCACCAGCATGGAGTCGGCCCGGGCCAGGGTTGCTCCACTGCGCCGGAGCAGAGCGCGCAACCGGGCGATCACCTCCTCGAGGCTGAACGGCTTGGTGACGTAGTCGTCGCCGCCGGCGGTCAGGCCGCCGATCCGGTCCTCGACCGAGTCCTTCGCGGTGAGGAAGATCACCGGGACACCGGGGTCCTCGGCGCGGATCCGCCGCATCACCTCGAGGCCGTCGAAGTCGGGCAGCATCATGTCCAGCACGATCGCGTCCGGGCGCGTCTCCCGTGCGGCCTTGACCGCCTCGACTCCCGAGCCGGCCGTCGTCACCTGCCAGCCCTCGTAGCGCATGGCCATCGAGAGCAGCTCGGTCAGGCTGGACTCGTCGTCGACGGCGAGAATCCGGATCGGAGTGCCGTCGGGGCGGGTGAGCGGGGCAGCATGGGTCTCGGTACGGGCCATGGGCTCAGCCTGACATCGGACTTCGATGGTCCGCTGTGGGTAGCCTGTGAGTTCCCTGTGGACGGCCCTGCGCCCTGATCACGGCCGGCTGGGAACGGTGAGCACCGTGGGAGCGTCGAGGTCCTCCTCCTCGGTCACCGGCTTCTTCCGGCTGAACAGCCGGTCGATCGAGATGGCGCCGGCGCCGAAGACGAAGAACAGCAGGCCGAGCAGACCGAGCGCGACGTCGTACTCGTAGCCGCCGTTGTACGACCCGTCCGGGCGAAGCAGCTCCGGACCGAGGCTGTAGCTGAGATAGGAGATGTTCAGCACGGACAGCGTCACGATGCCGGCGCCCACGAACCGGGTCAGCGCGCCGACGATGAGGAAGATCCCGGCGACCAGCTCGAAGATGATCGTCGCCCAGGCGCCGACCTCGGGGTAGGGCGCGCCGACCGCGGTGTACGTCTCCACGAGCCGCGACACGCCAGCCTGCCAGTGCTGCCAGCCGTGAAGCAGCAGGATGCCGCCGACGCCGAGCCGGGCGATGAGCAGGCCGAAGTTCTTCAGGCCGTTGCGGAAACCTTCCATGCGTGCAACTCTCCTCGCGGAATGGGCTGTGCCCACGCTACGCAGTCGGTTCGGCTTGCGCGATCACACCACGCCGGTGCGATCGCGGACCGACCGGCCAGACTGGGCATCGTGCGCCGTCTGGGAGTCGAAGAGGAGCTGCTGCTCGTCGACCCGGAGTCCGGCGTGCCGACGTCCAGCTCGAGCACTCTGTTGCGCATCGCGAGCTCGGCCGACCTCGACGATTCCGGCACGATCTCCGCCGAGCTGCAACAGCAGCAGATCGAGATCGATACCGAGGCCACGTCGTCGCTGGTCGAGCTCGCCGACCAGCTGCGCGACGCTCGCCGGCGCCTGGCTCAGCTCGCCGACCGGTCCGGTGCTCGAGTGGCGGCCATCGCCACGTCGCCGTTGCCGGTCACGCCGCGGACCACACTCTCGCCGCGCTACCTGAAGATGATCGAGCGGTTCGGGCTGACCACCTCGGAGCTGCTGACCTGCGGTTGTCATGTCCATGTCGAGGTCGGCAGCGAGGACGAGGGCATTGGCGTGCTCGACCGGATCCGGGTCTGGTTGCCGGTGTTGCTGGCCCTGTCGGTCAACTCGCCGTTCTGGCAGGGCCAGCACACCGGCTACGCCAGCTTCCGCTCCCAGGTCGTGGAGTCGGTGGCCGAGCGCCGGTCCGGCGCCGCGATGGGGTTCGGCGGCGGCCTACCACCGAGAGATCGATCGAATGCTCGCCACCGGAGTCCTGCTCGATGAGCACATGGTCTATTTCGATGCGCGGCTCTCCGATCGCTACCCCACGGTGGAGGTGCGAGCCGCCGATGTGTGCTCTGGACGTGGCCGACACAGTGCTGATCGCCGGCCTGGTGCGGGCACTGGTCGAGACCGCGGCGACGGAGTGGGCGGCCGGCGTGCCGGCACCGGAGATCTCGATCGGTCTGCTGCGGCTGGCGTCCTGGCGGGCCGGGCGTTACGGGCTCGGCGACGAGCTGATCGATCCGGTGACCACCCGGCCGCGTCCGGCGTACGTGGTGGTCGAGCAGCTACTCGAACACGCCGGGCAGGCGCTGCGCGCCAACGGTGACGATGACCTGGTCGCGCGCAGGCTGGCAGCAGCTGCGGGAACGCGGGACCGGCGCCGACCTCCAGCGGCGGGTCTGGCGGGAGTCGCGGTGACCTGGCCGAGGTGGTGCGCGAAGCCGTGGCGCGTACGGTCAGCTGGTAGCCGAAGCGCTCACCCGGCGACCGCGACAAACCCGGCCCCCCGACGCGTCTAGTACAACGAGAGGCGAGGAAGGCCACGTGGGGCGGAACGCGGACCGCGACCAGTCGTTCACCGAGCTGGTCCGCCTGGTCGGTGATCCGTTGTTTCGGACGTCGCTGCTGCTGAGCGGCGACTGGCAGCAAGCCGAGGCCCTGGTGCCGACCAGCCTGGCCAAGCTGTACGCCCGGGGCCGCTGGCACCTCGACCACCCGCTGGCCTATCTGCGCCAGGTGGTGGTGCACAAGTTCATCAGCCGTCGCCGGCGCCGCTCCGCCGGTCACGGCCGTGGCTGGAGTGGCGGCCGCGGCGATGATCGGCACGGTCGGGGCGTACGCGTGCACCGGGCTGACCGCCCGGCCCGACGTGCTCCATACGGTGCCCGTCGCCGGCACGCCGACCGCCTTGCCCCCGACCGAGCCGCGGCCGACCCCGGGCCCGCCGACTCCCGACCGGCCGGCTGATTCGGGTCGCCAGCTGCCGGCCTGCGTGGACCCGCGGCCCGGCACCTCGCTCGAGCAGCTGACGGCCATCGCCCTGGACGAGGATGCGTGGGACGTGCAGGCCGAGCCGAAGGCGTCCGACGCCACGGCGGCGGAGCAGCTGGAGCCGTACATCGCGATGAACGGTCCGGACGACTTCTAGATCGATCCTGTTAGCGCGGCCCTGGTTGCCAGGCCGGCTGCCCGTCGAAGCCCGGGTGGTCGGTCAGCGCCAGGGCCGTGCCGCTGTCCACCGAGATGGTGTAGACGTCCCAGGAGCCGCCGGCGTCGGAGTAGTAGGTGAGCCGACGGCCGTCCGGCGACCAGCGGGGCCGCTCCTCCGACGCGCTGCTGGCCAGCACCGTGCGCCGGTCACTGCCGTTCGCGGACATGACGGCGATGTCGAAGTTGCGCGAGGTCACGATGTTGTACGCCAGCCGTGAGCCGTCGGACGACCAGGCCGGGTTCACGCCGGTCAGCGGGGTGGGGATCAGCGTCTCCTCCCGGCCGGTGTCGGGGTCGACTGCGAGCAGCTCGGGACGTCCGTTGCGGCCGGTGGCGAACGCGATCCGGGTTCCGTCCGGGGACCACTGCGGCTTGTCGTCCAGGCCGGGCGAGTCGACCAGCTGGCGTACTCCAGTGCCGTCGGCCCGCATGACGTAGATGTCCCAGTCGCCGTCCCGGTTGGAGGTGAAGGCCAGCCGCTGGGCGTCGGGGGACCAGGTCGGGTAGAAGTTGCCGCTCGGGTGGTCGCTGATCTTGGTCAGTCCCGACCCGTCCAGGTTGATCGCGTAGATGTCGCTGTCCTGGGGCGAGCCGGCGCTGAAGGCGATCCGCTGTCCGTCGGCCGACCAGGACGGGTGGGAGACCGAAGGCAGGTCAGGGGTGAGGCGGCGTACGCCGGTCCCGTCGGGGTTCATCACGAACAGCGCTTCCGGGCCCTCGCGGTCGGAGACGAAAGCGATCAGCGCCGACCCCACGGGCTCGGGGGCGATCAGCTCCGACTCGACGGGAGCCGGATCGTCCGGCGCCGTGCAGCCGCCGAACAGGGACAGCAGCGCCAAGGCGACCACGGTCCGGTACCGGTCGGCGGCGCGCATGGTGGTCGACTGTCACTCCGCCGGCGTCCGGGACCGCCACTTGGCGCGCCAGTCCGGCGCCTCCCAGCCCTCGGCGACGTAGATCCGTTCCCGGATGATCTTGTCGTCGCGGTAGTCGGCCAGCTGCACCCCGTACACCCACGTCTCGCCACGGTCGTAGCTCGCCGTCATCTCGACCGCAGAGAAGTCCTCGCGCACGGTCACCCGGCCGATCTTGTAGCGCAGGTCGTCGGCGCCGACCGGGTACTGACTGCGCCACTCGGTGAAGGTCGCGCGGCCCTCGAACCGCTCGCCGCTCTGCGGGAACTCCAGTACCGCATCTTCGTGGTAGAGCTCCTCGGCGCGGGCCACATCCGCGCCGGTGAACTCGAACAGTCGGTCCAGGATCGCCCGGATCCGTGCCTCGTCAGCCATCTCGGATCAGTTCCCTCTCGTCCACATGATCATCCACCGGTCGGCGAGGCATCGGCAAGTAGTGGTCGGGGCGGGACGGGCGTACTGACCACGATCGATGTGACGGTCTGCCCGTAGGTCAGGAACTGGTCGAGCAGCGCCTCGAGCTGTTCGACCGCCGGGGCATGGATCTTGATCAGGAAGCAGTCCTCTCCGGTGATCCGGTGACATTCGGTGACCTGCGGCAGTGATCGCGCCAGGTCAGCCACCTTGCTGAGCTGGCCCGCAGCCGGTCGCACCCGGGCAAACGCGGTGACGGGCAGACCGAGAGCGGCGGGGTCGACCTCCAGCCGATAGCCGGTGATCACGCCGGCGCGTTCCAGCCGCTGCACCCGCTCGGTCACCGCCGGCGCACTCATGTTGACGCGGCGGGCGAGCGCCGACATGGGAATGCGCGGATCCTCAGTCAGCTCGGCCAGCAGCCGGCGGTTGATGTCGTCGAGCAACTCGCTCGGGGAACCGCCTAAGGTCCTTGACCGGGAACGACGTGGTTCTCCAGGCAAAATGCACCTCTCGCTTTCACTTCGGCATGTACGCGGCCCGCAAGCCTTGTCAGCATAGGCCGGTGACGAGCCCGAGCACTACCGCGACCCGGGTCGGCCGACGCATCGCTCGCTGGCCGCCGGTGTCGTTCTTCGCGGTGAGCGCGATCTTTCACTATCTCGGTCCGTCGTTCGCCGTCCTGCTGTTCGCCCATGTCAACGTGCTCGGAGTCGCCTGGCTGCGAATCGCCAGCGCCGCACTCGTCTTTGCGGTGTGGCGTCGTCCGTGGCGGCTCCTCGCCCGGCTCACCAGGTCGCAACGCTGGGTGCTGCTGGCCCTCGGCGCCGTGCTGGCCGCGATGAACTCGACGTTCTATCTCGCGGTGGACCGGTTGCCGCTGTCCACCGTCGGCGCGATCGAGTTCCTTGGCATCGTCATCCTGGCGGCGGTCGGGATTCGGTCCCGGCGCAACCTGGCCGCACTGATCGTGGCCGTCGGCGGAGTGGCGGCCCTGACCGACGTGCGTATCGTCGACGAGCCCCTGGGCTTCGTGTTCGCCTTCGCCAACTGCGCCGGGTTCATGCTCTACGTCGTGCTGAGCCACAAGATCGCGAACACCGAGATCGGCGGTCGGGCTGAGCAGCAGGAGGCACGCTCGCTCAGCGGCATCGACCAGCTCGGCGCAGCGATGCTCGTCGCCGCCATCCTGGCCACTCCGTTCGCCATCAACGACGCCGTTCCGGCGTTCCTCGATCCGGTCTGGTTGATCTGGGGGGTCGCGGTGGGTCTGTGCTCCTCGGTGATTCCCTACGTCACCGACCAACTGGCGATGGCGCGGCTGCCACGGGCGACCTTCGCCTTGATGCTGGCCATCCTGCCGGCGACGGCCACCGTGATCGGGCTGGCCGTCCTCGGTCAGTTCCCGACCGTGCAGGACCTGGTCGGCATCGGTCTGGTGATGGGTGGGGTGGCGCTACACCAGGAGGCGGCACCCGTTCCGGTCACGGCAAGGAACCGAGCGGCGCCAACGCTTCTGCGGAGACGGCGAGGTCGGTATGCTCCGACAGTCGATCGAAGTCGGCGTCATAGTGCAGGATCGCCGCACTATGATCCTCAGCGATTCCGGCGATGAGGTAGTCCATCGGCGGGATGCCGAGGTGCTGACCGGCTGTACGAAGCTGCTGTTGCAACTCGATGGCTCGCCGCTCGGCTCGCTCGCTGATCCACAGCCATGGGAGTTCACGCGGATCAACGGCCGGGAGGTTACGACCTGCGTGCGTCTCGAGCAGCAGCGGCGTGCTGGCGGCGACCAGGCCTCGCGCGATCCGCTGTGAGACTTCTTCGCGACGGTCCGGCGTCAGCCTCGGACTGCTCAACCTCCAGAACGCGCTGGCGTCCAGCAGCGCTAGGCGCGTCACGGAATACGGCTCGCGTGACGAATCCGATTGATCTCATCCAGGTCAGGTGGTGGCCCGGCGGACAATCGATCGATGAAGGTCTCGCGGGATCGGCCCTGGGCCCGATCCCGCGCTTGCAGCTCACGCAGTGTGATCTCCGCGCCCCGCATCACAAGTTCGGTCAAGGTCGGTGCGTCATGTCCAAGCCGGCGGCGAAGCGGCTCGAGCACTGCGGCTAGCGCCGGTGTCTCGGTGATCGAGTGGCGCGGATGGGAAGTCGGCACACGCCAAGTGTAGCACCGTGCAGCACCGAGGTCCCAGAGGCCACATCTGTTCGGAGTAGAGCGCCGGCCCACCGTCGATGCGCTACCGGGCACGACATTGCCGTCATCGAAGCCGAGGCTCGCCCTCCGCTCCAGTGGACCGGGGGAAGTACGGCGCGATCGACGTGGCGGGCACCTCTTCGAAATGATGTCGCTTGCTCAGGTCGTCACCCCATCCGGGCATGGATCCAGGGTGCCAACGGCTGAGGGTCGCACCAGCAGTTAGCCCGCTGGGCCACCGCCGACCCCGATCTCGTTGCCATCGGGGTCGCGATAGATCGCCTTGCGCACCCCGTTGTCGTACGTCTCGCGGCTATCCGGATGAAGACCGCGCTGGGCGACATCGGTGACAAACCGGTCGAAATCGGCGACGAACAGGGTGACGTGGGCGTGCCCGGCGTCATCGGGGTCTAGGACCGCGTAGAGGTACCGGTGGTCGGACACCGTCCAGACCCGCTCGGTGTCGTTGGGGTCGAACGACTCCGCATCGCCGAAGAACCGGTCGAACCACTCGACGGCGCGCGGCAGGTCGCTGACCGCGACACCGGCGAACAGCTCGACATCCACAATGCTCCTCCTTGCGAGTCATCTCGAGGCCGCTAGTCGATCAAGTCGCGCGTCCATAGACCGCTTCGCGCTGCGGAGACAATAAGGCCATCGGCAACAGGAGGCTCGAGGTGGCAGCGTTTCGGCTCCGTCAGCAATCGTCCGACGGCCAGACCGACGAGGACGGCGACCTTCCCGAGCTCGTTGAGGCCAGGTGGTACCACCATGGACCGGCGGTGGCCGACACCAGCTTCTGGTCGGTCGCCCGTCGGCTGCCGACGATGATCCGCGAGGCCCTCACCCTCGCTTGGCGGGCGTCGCCGCGGACACGTCGCCCTCACCTTGCGGCCGGCGTCATGACCACGCTCGGTCTGCTCGCCGCCAGCTCGGTGCTGACCGAACTGTTCGCCGGCGGGCCACCCGGATCGGGTCCGGGCCGCCTGCCCGCGCTGATTCTGGCCGCGCCGCAGTCTACGCGGCGCGCTCGCATCGCCGCCGGCTGGGCGCAGGCGCGGCTGGACCCGCAGATCACCTACGAGATCGAGTTGGAGGTGTTCGGGGCGACGACGGCCGTCCGGCTTGAGGCATTTGACGACTCCTCATTCGCCGAGGAGCTGGAACGGGCCGCCGACCGCGGCATGCGGGCGGCGGCCGACATTGTGGCCCGGACCCTCGACCTCCTGACCGGCGTGGTCGGTCTGGCGGCCACGGCCGTGGCGATCGCGCTGGTCGAGCCGCTGTTGCTGCCGCTGTTGGTGCTCGCCGGGATCCCGTCTGCGGTGACCGTCGTCCGGATTGCCCGCCGGGAGTACCTGGCTGTGCTGGCCTGGGTCACCCGGCACCGACGGATGTGGTTGTTCGGCCGGCTGATGGCCGAGCGGCTCGCGGCGGCCGAGGTGCGGACCTACCAGCTGCGCGACTTCCTGCTGGGGGAGTACCGGCGGATGATGCGGATCGACCGGCGGGCCCAGCTGGGGCTGGTCCGGGCTCAGACCGGCACCCGGATCGGCGGGGGCGTGTTCACCGGCCTGGCAGCCCTGGCCCTGTACGCGACCCTGGGCGCGTTGCTGCTCGTCGGCGCGATCCCGCTGGCCGCGGCGGCGACGGCACTGATCGTCGTTCAAGCGGGTCGCGGCGCGCTCAACACGGCGATCTTCGCGACCAACCAGCTCTACGAGGATGGGCTGTACTACTCCGACCTCCGGGCGTTCTTGGACCGGGCGGCGGGGTATCGGCCGCGGGCCGAGGGGGCGGAGGTCTCCGGTTTCGACGAGATCCGGCTGGACGAGGTGGGGCTGGTTTATCCCGGCACCGTCACCCCGGCGGTCAGGGACGTGTCGCTGACCCTGCGGCGCGGCGAGGTGGTGGCCCTGGTCGGGGAGAACGGGTCGGGCAAGTCGACCCTGGCCAAGCTGCTGGCCGGTCTCTACGCACCCACCACCGGGGTGATTGCCTGGGACGGTGCCGACTCCACCACGCTGCACCCTGCCACCCTCGGCGCTCAGGTCGCGGTGATCAGCCAGGAGTGGTGGAAGTTCCCGTTCACCGCCGGGCGGAACATCGCCATCGGTCGCTCGGGCCGTCCGCTCGAGGGCGGCCCGTCGGTCCGGGAGGCAGCGGAGGCAGCCGCCGCCCACGAGATGATCATGGAGCTGCCGGACGGGTACGACACGTTGCTCGACCGGATGTTCAGAGGCGGGCAGGACCTGTCCGGAGGACAGTGGCAGCGGCTGGTCTCGGCTCGCGGCTTCTACCGCGATGCGCCGTTACTCATCTGCGACGAACCCTCCGCGGCCCTCGATGCCCGCGCCGAGCATGCGCTGTTCAGCCAGCTGCAGCGGCGACCGGACCGCGCCGTCGTCCTGATCACTCATCGCCTCGCCAATGTGCGGCACGCGGACCGGATCTACGTCCTGCGGCAGGGCCGTCTGGTGCAGGAAGGCGACCACGCGACCCTGATGGCCCAGGGCGGGTTGTACCGCGAGCTGTTCGATCTGCAGGCGAGCGGGTACCTGGCAGTGGAGGATCGCTGAGAGGAGGATCGCATGCGCGCGAAGCGCATTCTGGCCAACCTTCGGGTTGTCGACGTCGAGGCCGCCAAGCGCTTCTACACCGACTACCTCGGGCTGACGACCGAGGATTTCAACCTCGGCTGGGTGGCCCGCTACACCTCACCCGACTCGGGCGCGAACGTCCAGCTCGTCACCCGCGACGCCAGCGCACCGGAGCATCCGAGCATCTCCGTTCACACCGATGACGTGGAGGCCGCGTACGCGGAAGCGCGACAGCTCGGCTACGAGATCGTGCATCCGATCAACACCGAGTCCTGGGGCGTCCGCCGGTTCCTCGTCCGAGCACCGGACGGCAACGTGATCAACATCGTGCATCACCCGGACTGAACGCGCGTCGGGCGACGGTGCGCGAGCCGTAGCACCATCGTGGCGAAGGCCGCGGCCAGGACGGCAATGGCGAGCTGTGCCACCGCGATGAAGATGTAGGCGAAGTGCGTGATGGGCTCGAGTGCGGCGCCCAGGGCATCGATCTGGTGGCTCGCCGCGCCTTCGCCGTCGAGCAGCAGAACTCCGGCATCGCGGTACCAGGCGTACGCCAGCGGGATCTCCACCGCGAGGGAGCAGAGGTAGACCGCCAGCCAGGCCAGCATCGCCGTTTCGAGTCCGGCGCGGAACGACCGCCCGATCAACGTCCCTACGATCACGGCCGCGACGAGGAGCAGCAGGACAAGCCCCAGGAGTGGCTCAGCGAGGATCCCGTCACGTCGACGGTCGAACGAGGCGCGGGCGGCCGCGAACACCAGGACGCCAGCGCCGACGCCAGTCGGGACGGCCAGCACCGCCGGCCACTTGCCGGTGCCGCGGCGGAACGCGAGAGCCGCGGCGCTGCGGGCGAAGCGCGTTCGCTGCCCGGGCTCGTCGATGCTGGCGAGCTCGGCCCGCATGGCCGTGCCCCAGTGGTCTGACGACCCATGAAGGCTCGCGGTCTTGAGTGCGAGCAGTCGCTCGGCGCCGTCCCGTCCCACCGCCTTGCGGGCGATCCACCAGGCGATCACGGTCGCAGCGAGCGCGAACACGGTACCCGTGGTCACCGCGACGGCGATCAGCTCGAGCGCGTACGCGACCGGATCCTCGTCGGTGGCCCGCGGCGAGCCCCGGGACAGCGACCACATCCACAGACCGTTTCCGACGAAACAGGCGATCGCCGCGATCGCCGCGGCCCGGCGCCCTCGTCTTGATGCCCCGATGCGCGCCACCAGCAGGCCCGCCGCGACGGCGAGGCAGCCGCCAAGGGCCAGGGTAACTGCGAGTGGCCCGTAGGTCGGGTCGTCGGTGTCCGCCGCGTTCTGGACGATCGTGACGGCCGTGCCCGACCCAGCGATGGACGTGAACACGAGAACGCCGGCGAGCCAGCCCGCCCCCCGCGGTGTCATTCGGCGGCGCCCCCGACCGCCAGCTGCCCGGAGCGAGCCACGTCGACGTGAGTCAACCCGACCGCTCCACGCTCCAGTTCGGCGAGGAGTTGCTCGCCGCGAGCAGACAACCGGTAGAGGTGGCGAGCGGGCCGGCCCTGGGGCGGGTCCTGCTCCCATTCCGTCTCGACGAGTCCGCGCTCCGCCAAGCGCATCAGGAGGGGATAGACCGTGCCCGCCTTCAGGTCGAGCGCTCGACAGAGGTCGTAGCCGTGGCTCGGTTCCGGTGCCCGCGCACCAAGGGTGATCAACACCGCCACCATCTGCGGGGAAGGCCTTCGGGCCCGCTTCACGAGCCTAACTCTATCTAGATAGAGTTAAGTGGGCAACGGTTCAGCGGTCACTGTCGTCCATCGGCCGCCACGGTGTGACCCGTGGCCACCAACCGCGAACTGCAGCGCAGTATGTGGCGTACTGCTCCCCGTAGCGCCGCCGCAGGGTCGGCTCCTCATAGCCCTTGACGAAGATCGCCACGGCGACCGCGAACACGACGGCCCACAGCAGCACCCCGAGGCTCGGGAAGAGCAGCGCCTGACCGATGATCACCGCGCCGACCGCGAGGTACATGGGGTTGCGGACGAATCGGTACAACCCATGCACCACCAACTGCTCGGTCGGCGCCACCGGCGCCGGCGTACCGCGTCCTTCGCGAACGAACTGGAGAAAGGCGGCGACGAGCAAGGTCGAACCGATGATGACCAACACGGTGCCGGCCACCCGGAGCGGGCTCGGCCAACCGGGGACCAGCTGCCACCTGGTGATCAACCAGGGAACCAGGCCGCCGACGGTACCCGGGGCGAGGAAGAAGAACACGATGGTGCCGAGGGCGGCAGTCCAGGGGGGCCGTCGGTGCTCAGCCACCAGCCGCATCCTCCTGGAGCTTGACTGCGGCGATCGCCTGATCACCGAGCATGTCCTTCGCGCCGGGCTGGTCCGAACCGCGGGGCATGCCGGCCAGCCTAGGTCTGTCGGGATCTCGCCCAATGCGGCGCGTGCTCCGGCAGTACGCCTCGGCCAACGAGAAATCCCGGAATCGCCCGGAGGATCGGGAAGCGCCGTAGCAGCCGAGCGGGACGGGGCAGGCTGGTGGCAACGGGCCGTTCGGCCTCGGAGCTCAGTGGGCCTGCTTCGAGTACGCGGTGGGCGATCCGCTGCAGTGCCTGGGTCACCGCGGTCGGTGCCCAGCGGCGCCGTTGGATCCGGCGCAGTGTGGCGGGGGTGAGCCCACCCGTCGCCAACCGCGGTCCGAGAATCCGGCCCGCGGCGAGGGCGTCCTGGATGGCCAGATTGACCCCGACCCCACCCACCGGTGACATGGCGTGAGCAGCGTCGCCGATGATCAACAATCCGTCGGCGTACCAGCGTCGCAGCCGGCTCAGCGTGACCGTGAGGAGCTGGACGTCGTCGAACGACGCCAAGGCGTCGACGCGGTCGGCTAGCCAAGGAACAGCGACGGCGATCCGGGAACGGAAGGCAGCGATGCCCTGGTCGCGGAGTGTGCGGTCGCTGCCTTTCTTGATCAGATAACCGATCTGGAAGTAGTCGCCCCGATCGATCAGCACCAGAACGGCCTCGCGGGTGAGGCGGCCGATCGCGTTGGCCGGGTCGTGTTCATGTCGAGGCAGACGGAACCACTCGACGTCCATCGGGGTCCCGAACTGTCGTGGCGTGAGGCCGGCGGCCGTGCGGACGGCGGAGTCCCGGCCGTCGCAGGCCACCACCAGGTCGGCCCTCAGCTCCTGGTCGACCCCGCGGCATCGATAGCGGACGCCAACCACCCGCTGCTGCTCGCGCAACAGGCCGGTGACGTCGGCGTTCATGATCAGCTCGTACGTCGGCTCTCGCCGTCCGGCGTCGGCGATCACGTCGAGGAAGTCCCACTGCGGCACGAGAGCGATGTGCTTGTGGCGGCCCGGCAGCCAGCGGAGGTCGGAGATGGGGACCTCACCGACGTCGAGCTGTGCGGTCAGCGACTCGATGTAGCGGACCGTCGGTAAGGCGTTGAACTGCCGTCCCAGTCCGAGCTCGTCGAGCACAGTCAGGGTTGAGGCATGCACCGTGTCACCACGGAAGTCACGCAGGAAGTCACCATGTTTCTCCAGCACGGCGACCTGGACGCCGGCTCGGGCGAGCAGGAGGCCGAGCATGAGGCCTGCTGGGCCGCCGCCGACGACGCAGCAGGTCGCATGCCGTGAATTCACTATGTGATGAATTATGCGCTTGGTCGAGAGGCTCAGAGCGCGACTGACGCGAAGAACTTCCTCTCGTCCGGCGCCCAGTCGCTGACCTGGTGGCCGTCGTCGAGGTAACGGGCGCGCAGGGAGACCCGGATGCTGCCCGGGTTGTTCATGCAGGACCGCGGTACGGAAACGCTGATGTCGTCGGCGCTGAACACGTCGGCACTGGCTCGCAGCTTGCCGCACGGGACGACCGTTCCGCTCTCCCCGAACTCTTCCAGCCGACGTAGCTCGATGCCGTCGCTTCCAGGATTGACAACGACCTTGTACTCAGGCCCGGAATCGTTGAAGCGGGTGTCGAACCAGAAGGTGAAGAAGTCACCCGGGTGGACGGGACCGACGTCGGCTCGGACGGCGACACGCGCGCCACCCCCGGAGCCGTTGGCCACCTTGACCGTGGTGATGTCGTCATGGATGCCGGCGTCGCCGTTGGGGTCGCTGAACGTTCTGGAGTCGGCGTGCGCGGGTATCGCAACAGCAAGACTCAGGATCGAGGCGGCGGCGACGGCTGCGCCGCGCCGGACGAGATGGGACATGAGACTCCTTGGTTACCGGGACGTAGTGATGGCTAAGAGCCCTCGGCCGGCGCGGTTGATACGGCCCTGTCGGTAGGCCGACACAATTTGTGCCGGCTCGGCGAGCTCGATTCGCGTCGACGAGGTCCACGCCGAACGCGAGATAATCCTCGAGTAGCTCCGCCGCTTCGCCGACTCACGGGGACTGCTCAATCGATCATGATCCTCTCCAAGGTCCGGGACCCGCGCCTCATCACGCTTCGTCGCGGTGGGACCCTCACCGACTCCGATCACCATCTCCTCGCACTGTGGGCGGCGTTGTGTGCGGAGCACGTCCTTCACCTGTTCGAGTCGGTTCGGCCTGACGACCCACGGCCACGGGCAGCGATCGAGCAGGTCCGCTCATGGGTGCGGGGTGAGGTGGGGATGATGCAGGCGCGCGCCGCCGGCGGCCACGCTATGGGTGCCGCGCGGGACCTCTATGGAGCTGCACGGGATGCCGCGTACGCCGCCGGCCAGGCGGCGGCGGTGGCCCACGTCGCCGCGCACGAACTCGGTGCGGCCGCCTATGCGATCAAGGCCGCCAAAGCTGCCGCGCCGGCGGGTCAGAGCCATGTCGCGGGAAGGCTCGAGTGCCGATGGCAGCGCGACCAGCTCCCGGAGGAGATTCGCGAGCTCGTGCTCGACGACCAGCGGTTACGAAACTCCATCTGCTGGTCGGTGTTCGAGTGCTGATCGGTGGTTTGCTGGTGCGATGGTCGAGAGCTCCATGCGGGTGTCGGTGGTCGGGGTTCCCGATAGCGCCGGGGCGTACTGCGTTGGTGTCGAGCGGGCACCGGCGGCACTCCGCGACGCGGGACTGATCGAGGCGCTCACTGCTGCCGGCTGCGAGGTCCACGACGCCGGTGACTTGACGATGCGGCGGTGGACACCAGACCGGACTCGGCCGCTGGTCCAGAACCTTGCTGCCGAGATCGAGGCGATGGAGGAGTTGAGGGACGCTGCCTCGAGCCGTCTGGAGGACGGGGCCAGGCTGTTGGTTCTCGGCGGCAGCTGCATGGTCGCGGTCGGTGTGTGCGCCGCGGTCGCCCGGCTCGGTCAGCGACCGCGACTCGTCTACATCGACCGACACCTCGATCTGAACACTCCGCGCAGCACCACCGAAGGCTCGTTGAGCTGGATGGGAATGGCCCACGCGCTGCGGTTGCGGGGGACGGCCCCGGAGCTGACCGATGCAGCGGGCCCTGAACCGCTGCTGTCGCCCGCTGATCTGGTCTACCTCGGGGTCGACGAGGGGGAGACCACGGAATGGGAACGCGATCAGCGCCGAGTACTGGGTCTTCGGGTGGTGCCGCAAGCTGAGCTCAGCGCGCACCCGGTGCAGGCTGCCCGCACAGCCCTCGCGTTCTTGCCGCCCGGCCCGTTCGGTGTGCATGTCGACGTGGACGTCCTCGACTTCATGGATGCGCCGCTGGCGGAGAACGTCAACGGCCGCAACAGCGGACCGACGGTCGAGAGCCTCGGCCTGGCGCTGCGAGAGCTGGTGCAACATCCCAGCTGTTGGGTCATTTCGATCGGTCAGCTCGATCCCGCCCATGCCGAGGCAGACCCCGACTCTCTCCGCCGGTTCATCACCGCGCTCGCTTCCGCAACGACCAAGCTCCTCCAGCCGCTTTCGGGGAACAAACAGGGTTGACCCGAAGTTGAGTCAATGTCACTCAAGTTGTAAGTTGAGTGCAACAGACTCAATCCCTGGAGGAACACAACCATGGCTCGTGCAGTCGGCATCGACCTCGGAACCACCAACTCCGTCGTCGCCGTACTCGAAGGTGGAGAGCCCACCGTCATTCCCAACGCCGAAGGGTCACGGACCACCCCGTCCGTCGTCGCCTTCGCCAAGGGCGGCGAGGTGCTGGTCGGCGAGGTCGCCAAGCGCCAGGCCGTCACCAACGTCGACCGCACCATCCGCTCCGTCAAGCGCCATATGGGCACCGACTGGACGGCCAAGATCGACGACAAGACCTACCGTCCGCAGCAGATCAGTGCGTTCGTGCTGCAGAAGCTGAAGCGCGACGCCGAGGCCTACCTGGGCGAGCAGGTCACCAACGCGGTGATCACCGTTCCCGCGTACTTCTCCGACGCGGAGCGGCAGGCCACCAAGGAGGCCGGCGAGATCGCCGGGCTGACCGTGGACCGGATCATCAACGAGCCGACCGCCGCCGCGCTGGCGTACGGGCTCGACAAGGCCGACAAGGAGCAGACCATTCTGGTCTTCGACCTCGGTGGCGGCACCTTCGACGTCTCCCTGCTGGAGATCGGCGACGGCATCTTCGAGGTGAAGGCCACCAAGGGTGACAACCGCCTCGGCGGCGATGACTGGGACGGCCGGATCGTCGACTGGCTGGTCAAGCAGTTCAAGAACAAGAACGGCACCGACCTGGCCGCCGACAAGATCGCCCGGCAGCGGCTGCAGGAGGCTGCGGAGAAGGCCAAGATCGAGCTCAGCTCGGCCAGTGAGACCCAGATCAACCTGCCCTACATCACCCTGGGCGAGTCCGGTCCGCTGCACCTGGAGGAGAAGCTCACCCGTTCGGAGTTCCAGCGGCTCACCTCCGATCTGCTCGATCGTTGCCGCGCTCCCTTCAACTCGGTGATCTCCGACGCCAAGATCAGCGTCAGCTCGATCGACCACGTCGTGCTGGTCGGTGGCTCCACCCGGATGCCCGCGGTGGTCGACCTGGTCAAGGAGCTGACCGGCGGCAAGGAGCCCAACAAGGGCGTCAATCCCGACGAGGTCGTGGCCCTGGGCGCCAGCCTGCAGGCCGGCGTGCTCAAGGGCGAGGTCAAGGACGTGCTGCTGCTCGACGTGACCCCGCTGAGCCTGGGCATCGAGACCAAGGGCGGGGTCTTCACCAAGATCATCGAGCGCAACACCACGATCCCGATCCGGCGCTCGGAGGTCTTCACCACGGCCGACGACAACCAGCCGTCGGTGATGATCCAGGTCTACCAGGGCGAGCGCGACTTCGCGAAGGACAACAAGTCCCTCGGCAACTTCGAGCTGACCGGCCTGCCGCCGGCGCCGCGTGGCGTGCCGCAGATCGAGGTGGCCTTCGACATCGACGCCAACGGCATCGTGCACGTGCACGCCAAGGACCTGGCGACCGGCAAGGAACAGTCCATGCAGATCACCGGCGGGTCGGCGCTCGGCAAGGATGACATCGAGCGGATGGTCAAGGAGGCCGAGTCGCACGCCGAGGAGGACCGCAAGCGGCGTGATGCCGTTGAGCTGCGCAACGAGGCGGACAACCTGGTCTTCCGGACCGAGAAGCTGATCAGCGAGAACGAGGACAAGATCGGCGACGACGTCAAGGCGCCGGTGGTCGAGGCGATCGCGGAGGTCAAGGCCGCGCTCGAAGGCACCGACGACGACGCGGTCAAGGCCGCGGTGGACAAGCTCAACACCACCAGCGCGGCGCTCGGTCAGGCCATGTACGCGGCCGCGCAGGCGGCCCAGCAGGCCCCGTCCGAGGCGGGCTCGCCCAGTGAGTCGGCCGAGACCAACGGCAGCAGTGAGTCGTCGGCGAGTGCTGACGATGACGTTGTTGACGCCGAGATCATCGACGAGGACGCTTCCAGCGAGGCCAATAAGTGACCGAGCCGGCCACCGATCAACCGGCCGACGGCGAGCACCGCGGTCCGACCGTACGCGACCGCCGCCGGATCGATCCGGACACCTACCAGGTCCGGGAGCCGCAGCCCGCTGCGGCTCCCGGACCGGGTGCCGCCGACGCCGCTACCGCACCCGCGGAGCAAGGAGAGACAGAAGTGAGTGAGCTCAAGGCCGCACTGGCCGAGCGCACCGGCGACCTGCAGCGGTTGCAGGCCGAGTACGTCAACTACAAGCGGCGGGTCGACCGGGACCGCGACGTGGCCCGCAAGACCGGCATCGAGGCCGTGCTCAAGGACCTGCTCTCGGTGCTGGACGATCTTCGTTCGGCCCGCGAGCACGGCGAGCTCACCGGTGCCTTCAAGGCGGTCGGCGACGAGGTCGAGCGGATCACCGGCAAGCACGGGCTGGTGGTTTTCGGGGAGAAGGGTGACCCGTTCGACCCGCACATCCACGAGGCTCTCCTGCATGCGCATGCCGACGGCATCGACGGCCCGACCTGCGTGGAGATCCTCCAGCCGGGCTACAAGGTGGGCGACAAGATCCTCCGGCCGGCGCGGGTCGCGGTCGCCGAGCCGGAACCCGAGCCAGACTTGTTCCCTGAGCCTGAGATGAGCTCTGAGCCCGAGATGAGCCCTGAGCTTGTCGAAGGGCGTGAGCCCGGCGCTGCGACAGGCTCCGCGCACGTTGACGAGTAGTCGCGACACCAGCGAGGGGAGGCGTACGTGAGCACCAAGGACTGGATCGAGAAGGACTTCTACAAGGTCCTCGGCGTCGCGAAGGACGCCAAGCCTGAGGAGATCAAGAAGGCCTATCGCAAGCTGGCCCGGCAGAACCATCCGGACCAGAACCCGGGGAACACCGCGGCCGAACAGCGGTTCAAGGAGATCTCCGAGGCGTACGACATCCTCTCCCACGATGCGAAGCGGAAGGAGTACGACGAGGCCCGGCGGCTGTTCGGGTCTGGAGGCTTCCGGTTCCCCGGAACCGGCGGAGCGCGTACCGGTGGTCCGTCGGTCGACGACCTCTTCCGCAACGCCAGTGGCGACGGCGGGCTCGGTGACCTGTTCGGCGGGCTGTTCAACGGTGCCGGGACGCGTACCACCCGGTTCTCCACCCCGCGCGGGCCGCGCCGTGGCAGTGACGTCGAGGGTGAGGTCACCGTCGACTTCGTCTCGGCGATCGACGGGGTCACCGTCGGCATGCAGATGGTGTCCGACGCGGCGTGCGAAGCCTGCCACGGCACCGGGGCCAAAACCGGGACCATCCCGCGGGTCTGTCCGACCTGTGAGGGCAGCGGGATGCAGACGTCCACCTCCGGCGGTGTGTTTGCGGTGACCGAGCCGTGCCGCGACTGTCGTGGCCGCGGCATGGTGGTGGACGACCCGTGCCCGGTCTGTCACGGCTCCGGCCGAGGGAAGTCGACCAAGACGATGCAGGTCCGGATCCCGGCCGGCGTCACCGACGGTCAGCGGATCCGGCTCAAGGGCAAGGGCGGAGCCGGGGAGAACGGCGGTGCTCCGGGCGATCTGTACGTCATCGTGCACGTCCGGCCGCACCCGATCTTCGGCCGGAAGGGCGACAACCTGACCCTCACCGCGCCGGTGACCTTCACCGAGGCCGCGCTCGGCGCCGAGATCGAGGTGCCGACACTCGGCGGACCGCCGGTGAAGCTGCGCGTCCCCCCGGGCACGCCCAACGGGCGCACCTTCCGGGTGCGCGGCAAGGGTGTCGGCAAGCGGGACGGCACCAGGGGTGATCTGCTGGTGAGTGTGGAGGTGATGGTGCCCGAGGCCCTGAATGAGCAGGCACGCCAGGCGCTCAACTCCTACGCCGAGGCGGTCGGCACCTCGAACCCGCGGGCCAAACTCTTCGCGGCGAGATAGTGGGGAGGAGGCGACCGTGGCCGGCGAGCTGCCGCAGCGCATCGACCACGATGCGCCCGTCTTCGTGATCTCGGTCGCCGCCAATCTGGCCGGGATGCATCCCCAGACCTTGCGCACCTACGACCGAATGGGGCTGGTCTCGCCGCGGCGTACGCCGAAGCGCGGCCGGCGCTACTCGGCCCGCGACGTCGCCAAGCTACGGCTGGTGCAACGGCTGTCCCAGGACGAGGGGATCAATCTCGAAGGCATCCGCCGGATCCTGGCCATGCAGGACGAGATCGACGATCTTCGCGCCCGGGTGGACGACCTCGCCGAACTGCTTGCCGCGCTGCGGGCTGCCCCGGTGGGCTCCCGGCTGTTCACCGCCGACCCGCTCGGCGGCGTGCACCTCGGCGGCGCGCGGGCCCGCCGCTATCCGCGGGCGATCACCCGCAACTGACCTGGCTGCCAGGCTGACAGCGCTGGTTTCTTTCACTCGTTGCTTCGACCCACGGCGTGTCGCGGGGTGCACGGCAAACCAGCGTAAGAAGGTCATCGGTCGGGCTCGCGATCCACCGCACCAATCGACCTTGCGGGAGACCTGATCACGGCACGATGAGCACATGACTTCTTCCCCACCCGGATCGGCGCTGGAGCAGAGACTGCGGGCTCTGGTCGATGAGCAGACGTTGTCGGCCGAGCAGGCTGCGGAGTTGTGGCAGGCGGCACAGCAGGACCATGGCGTACCGGCGGCGCCGACGTCAGCAACCGAGGCCCATCCGCGGTCGACCACCGGCGTACTCGATGTCCTCGGCTACGTGGGCGGAGCTCTCCTCCTCGGAGCGGTGATCTTCGTCGGCGCCACGCTGTGGGGCGACCTGGACCGCAGCGCGAAGATCGCCCTGGCGGTTGCGTCGTTCCTGGTGCCGCTGGCCGGCGGACTCGTGCTGGAGCTCAGCGGCAACCGACGAGGACTCGCCCGCGCGCTGCTCGCTCTGGCCTGTCTCGCAGCCGGGTTCGCCTGCTACACGATCATCGACGGCGACAACCTCGAGCTACCGTCCGGTGTCATCGTGGTGGCGGCGGTGATCGGCGGGATCACACTGCGGTCGGCCGCGTTCTACGCTCCGGGCTGGCTGGGGATCATGATCTTCGTACCGGCCTTCGTCGATACCTGGGTGGATGCCGACAGCCCGGACGACCGGGCGTACCCGATCGCCGCCGGCTATCTGCTGGTCGCCGGAGTCCTGGTGATCTGCGGACTGCTCCTGCATCGCCACGTCGCCTGGACCCTCGCCGGGGTCAGTGCCTGGGTGGCGGCGATGGTCCTGATGGCCTTCGAGCACAGCTACTTGGCCGTGGGGCTGGCCACGCTGGTGGCCGCCGCCCTGTTCGTCGGAGTGGTCCGGCTTCAGATGTACGCGCTGGCGGTCGTTGGCTGCCTGCTCGTGCTCAGCATCTGGCCCTGGGCGCTCTACCAGATTCTCGACAGCGCCCTCGGTGTCGCAGTCGGGCTGGTCGCGGCCGGCTGCGTGCTGATCACGGCGGCTGTCGTGCTGACCCGGCTGCGGCGACGGACCCCGGTGCCTGCCTGACAACTCCCGGGTCTCGTCCCCCCTGTCAGATTCGAACGCTGCGTCCGATGTTCGCGCTGCACGCCGGAAGTATCGGGAGCACAGCGCGAGGAACGGACGCAGCGTTCGATTCTCACCGGGGGGAGTCGGCGACTGCGCTAGCGTCGAGAGGGTGATCACTAGGGCCTGGGGGATCGCGCGATCGTTGCTGATCTACCACGGCCTGCCGGGCCGGCAACGCCGGATGCGGCGCCTCTACCGCGAGTTTCTCAGGGCCGGTGATCTGGGCTTCGACCTCGGAGCACACGTCGGCAGCCGAGTCCGGGCCTGGCGCAGTCTGGGCGTCCGGGTGATCGCCGTCGAGCCGCAGCCCGACTTCGTCCGGGTGCTCCGACTGTTCTTCGGCCGAGACCCGCAGGTCGTCATCGAGCCTCGGGCGATCGGCTCGTTCACCGGCGTGGCCTCTCTGGCGATCTCCACGGCGACGCCGACCGTGTCCTCGTTGTCGCGCGACTGGATGGCCAGTGTGGGGACCGATCGGCGGTTCGGCCGGGTGCGCTGGGACCGCGCGGTCGAGGTGGAGATGGTCACCCTCGACGACTTGATCATGAACCACGGTGAGCCGGCATTCGTCAAGATTGATGTGGAAGGTTTCGAGGTGGACGTAATGCGCGGGCTCAGCCGGCCCGTCGCCGCGTTGTCCTTCGAGTACCTCCCGCCCGCTCACGACGCCGCCCTCGAGGCCCTCGCTCTGGTGGATCGGCTGGCCGACTACCAGTACAACTACTCCCCGGTGGAGACCCTCCAGTACGCGGCGGATCGCTGGCTGAACGCCGCGGAGCTGGAGAGGCTGCTCGACCGGGTCCGGCCGCTGGGCCGCTCCGGCGACGTCTACGCCCGGCTGGTCCACCGACCATGATCACCGATTCGGAGCCGGTGACCGATCGGCCGGACAGTCTGGTCGGCCGTCAGCTCGCGGCCGCCCTCGTCGGCGAGGCGGTGCTGCTCGGAGCACTGGCGGTCGGTGCCGGGGTCGGTCTGCTGGGGGTGCTGGTCGGCGCCGGCTACATCCTGGTCCTGTGCGTCCTCCTGGCGCGAGCGCTGGGTCCGCAGGCCAGGAGTCTGGGTCCGGCCAATGTGGTCACCCTGACCCGGGCGGTGCTGGTCGGCGGCGTTGCCGCACTGGTGGTGGACGAGTTCGCCACGGGCGGGGTACCTGTGCCGGTGCTCGTCGCCATCGCCACCGTGGCGCTCATCCTCGATGGCGTGGACGGACAGGTCGCCCGACGGACCCACACCGTGACGGCGATCGGCGCCCGGTTCGACATGGAGGTCGACTGCGTCCTGGTCCTGGTGCTCAGCGTGCACGTGGCGCCGGTGCTGGGCCTGTGGGTCCTCGCGATCGGCCTGATGCGCTACGCGTGGGTGGCCGCGAGCTGGCTGCTGCCCTGGTTGGCTGGGCCGTTGCCGCGCCGCTACTCCGCCAAAGCGGTGGCCGTGCTGCAGTCCGTCGTGCTGATCGTGGCGAGCTCGGAGCTGATCCCTCCGACCTCAGCGGTAGGACTGCTGTCGGTGGCGCTGGGCCTGCTGGTCTGGTCCTTCGGCCGCAGCGCCATCTGGCTGTGGCAGCGCCGTCCCGGACGTCGCGCGCGGCCCGTCACCGACGTCGAGCCCGAGGCGCCGCTGGTCCGACCCGGCGTGCGGCGGCTGGTGATCACCGGGCTCGCTACGGCTCTCGTGCTCGTCGTCTTGATCATGCCCAACCAACCGAACGAGGTCGGCCGGGGGATGCTGCACCTGCCGGTGGAAGGGGTGCTGGTCGCCGCGGCACTGCTGCTGCTGCCGGGTCGGGTCGGACGAGTACTCGCCGTGATCGCCGGAGGGGTTCTCGGCATCTCGTCCGTGCTCACCGTCTTGGACATCGGGTTCCTCGCGATCCTCGCCCGGCCCTTCGACCCGATCGCCGACTGGGTCCTCGCCGACTCGGTCGTCGACCTACTGGCCGGATCCCTCGGTCGCGGGGGAGCCGTGGCCGCGCTGGTCGGATTCGCCGTGCTCGTCACCGCGCTGTTGGTCGCGGTGATCCTCGCGGTGTGGCGGTCGTCGGCCGACCTGGTCCGGCACCGGAACTGGTCGACTCGGGTCGTCGCCATGGTCGTGCCGGTCTGCCTGGTCAGTCTCGCGCTCGGTGCGCAGATCTTCCCCGGCGTGCCGGTCGCTTCGGCCAATGCCGCCGGACTGGCGGTCGAGCGGGCTCAGCGGCTGATCGCCAGTTCGGCGGCGCACCGGGAGTTCGTGGCGGCCTGCGCGAGCGACCCGCTGCGCGAGGCGCCGACCGCATCGCTGCTGGCCGGCCTGCGCGGGAAGGACGTGATCATCGCGTTCGTGGAGAGCTACGGCCGGGACTCGATCGAGTACCCGGGCTACGCGGCAGCCATGGGGGCCACGCTGGACAACGCCGACGGACGCCTCGCGGCCGCCGGGTTCGGCACCCGCAGCGGGTTCCTCACCTCACCGGTGTCGGGTGGCGCCAGCTGGCTCGCCCACACCACTCTCCTCTCGGGGCTCTGGGTCGACAACGAGCGGCGGTACGCGACCGTCACCTCGAGCGAGCGGGGCAGTCTCGTCGGCGCCTTTCGCCGGGCGGGCTGGCAGACGGTCGCCGTCATGCCGGGCAACACCGAGGACTGGCCCGCCGGTGACTTCTACGGCTTCCAGACGATCATGGACCACCGCAGCCTCGGGTATCGCGGGCCGGATCTGGGCTGGGCGAGTACGCCGGACCAGTACAGCCTCGCCGTGTTCGAGCGCGCGGCGCACGGGGCGCCCCAGCGCGGACCGCTGTTCGCCGAGATCGCGTTGGTGTCCAGCCACGCGCCATGGCCGATCATCCCGGAGGTGATCGCGTGGGACCGGGTCGGCGACGGGTCGGTGTATCACACCATGACGACCGGCGAGCCGCGTGACTCCGTCTGGGCGAAGGGGAACGATGCGGTGCGCACGGCGTACCGGCGCTCACTGGAGTACTCGATCAACAGCCTCGTCTCCTGGGTGGCAACCTACGGCTCGGAGGACACGGTGGTGATCATGGTCGGTGATCATCAGCCAGCGCCGTTCCTGACCGGTCCCGACGCGGACCGGGACGTGCCGATCACGATCATCTCCGGTGATCAGGCAGTGCTGGACACGATCGCCGACTGGGGCTGGAGCTCCGGCATCCGGCCGGAGCCGGGCGCGCCGGTCTGGCGGATGGACACCTTTCGCGACCGGTTCCTCGGCACCTTCTCGGGCTGAGGAACCGGACCAGGGATGCTGCTCAGAAGATCCAGGGCGCTGAGATCACCATCGGCAGAAGTCCGAGCAGGATCCACGGGGAGTACGGCCGACGCCGGTTCACCACCACGACGATGATGGCGCAGATGACGCCGATGACCCCCGACTGAACCCAGAGCAGCAACAGACTGGTCCGACTGAACTCCTCCGACCGCAGCACGAGATACGCCGAGAGCGCTCCGGCCAGCGTCCCGAAGACCACGATGATCAGCGCCGAGATGATCACGCGCTGCACCAGGTCGAGGCTGCGTTCCTCCGACTCCTGGTGCTGTCGCCGAGCCTCGGCCCGCGGACGATTGCTGTCGCTCCGCACTACGTCACCCTACGGTGCGACGATTCGCCGGCCCAGGCGGTCGTCTTCTAACGCTGGGTCCCGCGACGGTACGCCGCGAGTTCTGCTGCCAAGGTGATCAGGTGGGGATGCACGCCGACCAGCTGACCGTCACCGAGACGACGGTGCGCGGACTGATCGCCGACCAGTTCCCGCAATGGCGCGACCTGCCGGTCCGAGGGTTGGCGACGTCAGGCACCGTGAACGCGCTGTTCCGAGTCGGCGACCACCTCACGGCACGGTTTCCACTCCAGCCCGCCGATGCCGAGTCGACGCTGCGGCAGCTGCAGACCGAGGCCGAGGCGGCCCGGGAGCTGCTCGGACGGACTCGGTTCGCCACTCCGGAGCCGGTCGGAATCGGTCGGCCAGGTCATGCTTACCCGTTGCCATGGTCGATCCAGACCTGGCTGCCGGGCACGACCGCCGCCCAGCATGATCCTGGTGCCTCGGTGCCGTTCGCGCGCGACCTTGCCTCCTTCATCCGGGACGTACGCTCCATCGACACCCTCGGCCGCACATTCGCTCGGGACGGCCGAGGCGGGGATCTTCGCGATCATGACGCCTGGATGGAGGAGTGCTTCGCGCACAGCGAGCACGTGCTCGACGTTCCTCGGTTGCGGCGGCTCTGGGCCCGCATGCGCGACCTGCCGCGGACCAGTGCCGACGTCATGACGCACGGTGACCTCATACCGGGCAACGTGCTCGTCGCCGACGGCCGGCTCCGCGGCGTCATCGACGTCGGCGGTCTAGGCCCGGCCGATCCGGCCCTCGACCTGGTCGCGGCGTGGCACCTGCTCGAGACCGAGCCTCGCCACGTGCTGCGGGACGAGCTGGGTTGCGATGACCTGGAATGGGCCCGGGGTCAGGCGTGGGCCTTCGAACAGGCGATGGGTGTGGTCTGGTACTACGAGCACAGCAATCCGGCCATGCACCGGATGGGGATGTCCACGCTGGAGCGCATCCTGGCCGGGACGCAGTACTGAGCCCTGAGCTTGCGAAGGGTCAGAACGATTCGCCGGTCCGCCAGGCCATCTCCTGCAGCGTCAGGCTGTTGCCGTCCGGATCTGCGAACCAGGCGTACTTCACCCCTCCACCGACGTCGGTGATCTCGGCGACCTCGACCCCGCGGTCGAGCAGCTCAGCCCGGGACTGCTCGATGTCGTTGACGACCAGGTGCAGTCCCTTGATGGTGCCGGGGGCCATGTCGGCAAGCTGGGGGAGGCCGGTGCTGAGCACGATCGAACACGCCGAGCCGGGTGGTGTCAGCTGTACGACGCGTACGCCGTCGGCGGGCTGGACGTCGACGTCGAGCACGAAGCCCAGCCGATCGACATAGAAGTCCCTGGCCAGGTCGACGTCGCGGACCGGGACGGGGACAAGCTCGAGTTTCATGTCCATGCTGACTCCTTCAGGGTCGCTGGGTGGGGTAGTGACGCCGCTCGTCGGCGATCCGCCCGGTCATGGCGGCGGAGCCCCGACGGACAGTAGCCACCACGGCGGTCGTGTCTCCGGCGTTGCCGAGCACAAGGGGTGTGAGGTGCCCAAGGCAGAGACAGGCTCCGGACTCCAGCCGAAGCCGGGCACCGTGCCCGGTCCGGAGCTCGATGACGCCCTGCTCCACGACGGCCAGCATCTCCCGCCAGGCTTCTCCACACGCGACCACATCGCCCACGTCGAGCACGTGCCCGGTCCGCTCGGCATACGGCGGCAACGTCCGGTCGAAGAGAGTGATCGGGCTGCTGCTCATGCGAGCACCGCGGGCAGGCCGAAAGCCGGGAAGTGTGAGTGCCCGAAGGCGGTGATCTCGGTGATCATCCCCTCCACCACACAGAGCACGTCGATCTTGAAGGCCTGAAACTGGCCGGTGTCGGGGTCGTAGAGATAGCAGGCAGCCGCAGGTTGCCGGTTGGCGCCGGTGGCGACCAGCCGCCAGGTCCCGGTGTCTCGCGCCCGCCGGCTGAGCCCGCGGATCGCCTCGCGGCCCTCGAACAGGAACGGAGCCGGCGGCATTGTCACCCGGATGTCGTCAGCGATCAATGCAAGGGTCGAGCCATCCTCGCCGGCCTCGTACGCGGCGATGTAGGCGGACAGCACCCGGAGCTCGGTGTCGCTGGCCTCCGTCGATACCCAGTTGTCGCGATCCGTCGCCGGGCGGTGGCTGCGCAGCGTGGCCCGACCGCGCTGCAGGGCACTGTTTACCGCGGGGGTGCTGAGCTCCAGCAAGGCGCCGATCTCGGACACCGGCCAGTCCAGTACGTCGCGGAGCACCACCGCGGCCCGTTGTCGCGGGGGCAGGAGCTGGATCAACGCCAGGAAGGTCAATTCGATCGTTTCGCGCTGGACAGCCTTGCTGGACGGCTCGGACCCCTCCGGCGCCGCGAGGTCCAGCATCCGATCCGGGTAGGGCTCCAACCACGGCACATCGCGGAACGATCCCCATGCCGAGACCCAACGCTTCCGGGCTCGGACCAGGTCAAGGCAGCCATTGGTGGCGATCTTGTACAGCCAGGCACGAACGTTGTTCACCGCGACCAGATCGGCGCGGTGCCGCCACGCCCGCAGCAGCGTCTCCTGAACCAGGTCCTCGGCGTCGGTGAAGGAGCCGAGCATCCGGTAACAGTGGAGATGCAGCTCACGGCGGTAGCGCTCCACCTGGTCCGCGAAGTCCAGGTCGGTAGCCGCCTTGGTCACCACGTCACCCATCGCTTTCAGCCCTTTCCCCTCTGCTCGTTGACGGTATGACGCCGCTCCGATCGGAAATCATCGGTGCTGAGCTGAACGGCTTTCCCGAGGCGAGAAGATCAGAATGTCCAGAATCGGTCCGTAGCTGCGGACCTTCCCTAGGCGTCGAGCGTAAGCAGTAGTCGAGTCGATCGTCTGGGGACCAGTTCTGGACATTTCCTTGTGCGCTCGCGCAGTGGCTGGAATACGAGCTTATCCGGCAAAGTTGAGTCTATGACACTCAATTTTGCCTTGCGTGTACGCCGTCGTAAGCGCATAGTTGAGTGGACTAGGCTCAACTCACTGCAGAGGAACGCATGGACACCAACAAGCTGACCACGAAGAGCCGCGACGCCGTCTCCGCCGCGGTGCGCAACGCACTGACGGCCGGCAACCCGAATGCCGAGCCGTCGCACCTGCTGCATGCGCTGTTGATGGTGCCGGGCAATGCGGTCGCCCCACTGCTGCAATCGGTCGGCGCCGACCCGGCGGTCGTCGACGCCGCCGCGCAGGGTGCGATCGCCAAGCTTCCGACGGCCTCAGGTACCTCGGTGAGCCAGCCGGCGCTGTCCGGCTCGTTCGCCCGAGTGCTCGCCGACGCGGAGAACCGGGCCGAACAGATGGGGGACGCGTACGTCGCCACCGAGCACCTGCTGATCGCGCTGGCCGCTGTGCAGTCGGACGCTCGCAAGATCCTGGTCGATCTCAAGGTCAGCCACACCGCGTTGACCAGCAAGTTCAACGAGATGCGCGGCAGCAGGCGCGTCACCAGTCCCGAGGCCGAGGGCACCTCATCGGCGCTGGACCAGTACGGGGTCGATCTCACCGCGCAGGCGCGTGAGGGCAAGCTCGATCCGGTCATCGGTCGCGACACCGAGATCCGCCGGGTGGTCCAGGTGCTGGCCCGCCGGACCAAGAACAACCCCGTGCTCATCGGCGAGCCCGGCGTCGGCAAGACCGCGGTCGTCGAGGGCCTGGCCCAGCGGCTGGTCGCCGGCGACGTGCCGGACTCGCTCAAGGGCCGCCGGCTGGTCAGCCTCGACCTGCCGAGCATGGTCGCCGGCGCGAAGTACCGCGGCGAGTTCGAGGAGCGGCTGAAGGCCGTGCTGACCGAGATCCGGGACGCCGAGGGCCAGGTGATCACCTTCATCGACGAGCTGCACACCGTGGTCGGCGCCGGAGCGACCGGCGACTCCTCGATGGATGCCGGCAACATGCTCAAGCCGATGCTGGCGCGTGGTGAGCTGCGGATGATCGGCGCGACCACGCTGGACGAGTACCGGGAGCGGATCGAGAAGGACCCCGCTCTGGAGCGGCGGTTCCAGCAGGTCTACGTCGACGAGCCCAGCGTCGAGGACACCATCGCCATCCTCCGCGGACTGCGCGAGCGCTACGAGGCGCACCACAAGGTGGCGATCACCGATGCCGCCCTGGTCGCCGCGGCGACCTTGTCGCACCGTTACATCACCTCCCGGCAGCTGCCGGACAAGGCCATCGACCTGGTCGACGAGGCGGCATCCCGGCTGCGCATGGAGATCGACTCCTCGCCGGAGGAGATCGACAAGCTGCGTCGCACGGTCGAGCGGATGCAGATGCAGAAGTTCGCGCTGGAGAAGGAGTCCGACCCCGGAAGTGTCGAGCGGCTGCACCGGCTGACCGAGGAGCTGGCCAACACCGAGGAGGAGCTGCGCAGTCTCGAAGCGCGCTGGGAGGCCGAGAAGCAAGGCCTGAACCGGGTCGGTGAGCTGAAGGCCGAGATCGACGAGCTGCGCAGTGCGGCCGACCGGGCCCTTCGCGAGGGTGACTTGATGAAGGCCAGCGAGATCAGCTACGGCGCGATCCCCGCCCTGGAGAAGGAGTTGGAGGCCGCAGCCGCGGCCGAGAGCCAGCTGCCGTCGATGGTCAGCGAGCAGGTGGGTCCCCAGGACGTGGCCGAGGTGGTGGCCAACTGGACCGGCATCCCGACTGGCCGGTTGCTGCAGGGTGAGACCGAGAAGCTGCTCAGCATGGAGGCCCGGATCGGCGAGCGACTGATCGGTCAGAAGCCCGCCGTCCGCGCGGTGTCCGATGCCGTCCGGCGCAGCCGGGCCGGCATCTCCGACCCGAACCGGCCGACCGGCTCCTTCCTCTTCCTCGGCCCCACCGGCGTCGGCAAGACCGAGCTGGCGAAGTCGCTGGCGGAGTTCCTGTTCGACGACGAGCGGGCGATGGTGCGCATCGACATGAGCGAGTACTCCGAGAAGCACTCGGTCGCTCGCCTGGTGGGCGCCCCACCCGGCTACATCGGCTACGAGGAGGGCGGCCAGCTGACCGAGGCCGTCCGGCGCCGCCCGTACGCGGTGGTGCTGCTGGACGAGGTGGAGAAAGCCCACAGCGAGGTCTTCGACATCCTGCTGCAGGTGCTCGACGACGGTCGGCTGACCGACGGCCAGGGACGTACGGTCGACTTCCGGAACGCGATCTTGATCCTGACCTCGAACCTCGGCTCGCAGTACCTGGCCGACCAGACCCTTTCGCCGGAGCTCAAGCGCAACGCGGTGATGGGCGTGGTGCGGAGTGCGTTCAAGCCGGAGTTCTTGAACCGGCTGGACGAGGTCGTGTTGTTCGACGCGCTGGGCACCGAGGAGCTCGCCTCCATCGTCGAGATCAGTCTGAAGCGGCTGAACCAGCGGCTGGCCGACCGGCGGATCACCGTCGAGACCACCGACGCGGCCAAGGAGTGGCTGGCTCTGACCGGTTTCGACCCGGTCTTCGGCGCCCGGCCGCTGCGCCGGCTGATCCAGACCACCATCGAAGACCAACTGGCCCGCAAGGTGCTGGCTGGCGAGGTGCTGGAGGGTGACACGGTGACCTTCGATTCCGACGAGGGGCGTGACGGACTCGTGATCCGGGAGGCGCAAACCGCCAGTCTGTAACGTGCCATCAGGCCCGGC
The DNA here is from genome assembly GCA_963711015.1 of uncultured Actinomycetota bacterium. GTDB lineage: Bacteria > Actinomycetota > Actinomycetes > Propionibacteriales > Propionibacteriaceae > Microlunatus. Next base: position 73,049 of record CAVQCQ010000003.1, on the reverse strand, counting down.
ATCACAGCATGATCACGAACAGGTTTAGGGGTAAATCCCTTACGCAGTAACGATTCCTGAGCGTTCTTCGCTGGCTCGGCGACCTTCGTCTCGAGCGGTGCTACCACGGAGATCAGGGACATTCCCGTCCCAGGAGTGGGTTCGCTCGGGAGGTTGGATCATGATCATGTCCAGACGTCGTGCCGTCGTGCTGGGTGTTGCCGCGGCCGTCGCGGCGCCGCTGCTGTTCACCGCTGCGCCCGCCACTGCAGCGGCCGACGGGTGCGAGGCCGGGTTCGCCACCGACTTCAACGGTGACGGCTTCTCCGACGCCGTGGTCGCCGATCCTTCCGCCACGGTCGGAGGTGCCGCAAACGCCGGCCGGCTGATCGTGCTCTACGGCGACGCCGACGGCCGGATCGGCGAGGGCGCGCGGGGCACGGTCAGGCAAGGCAGCGGCAGCGTCGGCGACGCACCGGAGTCCGGGGACCGGTTCGGGTTCGCCATCGCGGTCGCGGACGTCGACTGCGACGAGTACGCCGATGTGGTCGTCGGCAGCCCGTACGAGGACGTCAGCGGCCAGGCCGATGCGGGGACCGCGCAGGTGGTCTGGGGCGGCCCGGGCGGTCTGGGCGCCGCGGACGCGTCCTTGGATCTCACGGTCAACTACTTCGGCGGGCTGACCCCGAAGTCCGGCGACCAGTTCGGCTATGCGGTCGATGCTCTGGAGGACGTCGGCCAGGGCGCCACCTCGGAGCCGTACGCCCACGCGTTGGCGTTCGGCGCTCCCGGGTTCGACGTCGGCGGGGACAACGATGCGGGCTGGGTCGGTTTGATAGCCGCGGTCGACGGCGGGACCGCGCGGACTGCGGTCACCCAGGACAGCCCGGGCATCCCGGGTGCGGCCGAGGCGGGCGACCGGTTCGGTGCCGCGTTGTCGATCAACTACCTGGTCGGCTCGGGCGGCATCGTGGACATCGCGGTCGGGGTTCCCAACGAGGACATCGGCTCGCTGGCCGACGCCGGGTCGGTGATCATCCTGCAGGACCAGTACGACCCGGTGGAGACCGGAGTCGCGCTCGACCAGAACAGTGCGGGAGTTCCCGGCGTCGCCGAGGCCGGCGACCGGTTCGGGCGCAGCCTGGACTCGGTCAACGTGATCTCCGACGGCACCACCCGGCTCGCCGTCGGGGTGCCCGGCGAGGACGTGGGCCCGGCGGCCAACGCCGGCTCCGTACAACTTTTTGGCAGCGATGAGTCCAACCTCGCCCCGGGCGTCGGACTGACCCAGGACACTGCCGGTGTGAGCGATGTGGCCGAAGCGGGCGATCTGTTCGGTGATCGGCTGGCCTTCGGGCTGCTGGGCCGCCCCAGCAGCTCGATCCGGCTCGCCGTCAGCGCTCCGGCGGAGGACGGCGGGGCAACCGACACCGGCCTGGTCCAGGTGTTCCCGATCACCGATCTCGACGCCGAGGTGAGCTATTCCCAGGCCAGCCCGGGCATTCCGGGCGCGGTGACCGCCGGCGATCGGTTCGGGGGGTCGCTCGCCGCGGTGATCGGTGCCCCGGAGCGAGCGTTGATCGTGGGAGTTCCCGACGACCAGGACCACAGCACCGGCATGGTCAACGTGATCCCCTTCGACGGTGGCACCCCCCGCTTCTGGGCCCCAGGGACCGGCGGCGTACCGGCCGGCGCGAATCGTTTCGGCGACGCGCTCGGCAGTGTCGCCGGGTCGACGTAGGCCGCGAAGGCGCAGCCGGTGGTCGCACGCAAGGTCAGCTTGTTCCTCCTCGGCCTTCTGGTCGCGGTCGCGTATGCCCTCGTGGCCGCCGCCCACCCGGCCTCGGCCGCGGCCGAAGGCTGCGAGGCGGGGATCGCGTCGGACTTCAACGGGGACGGCCGGTCCGATGCCGTGATCGCGGACCCGTACGCGACGGTCGGCGGCGCGGCTGAGGCCGGCCGGGTGATCGTGCTCTACGGCGCCTCCGACGGGCTGATCGGTGAAGGCGTGCGCGATGTCGTCGCCCAGGGGATGGACCGAGTCTCGGGCACGCCGGACGCCGGCGACCGGTTCGGCTTCGCGCTGGCGGTCGGCGACCTCAACTGCGACGAGTACACCGATCTTGTGGTCGGCACGCCGGATGAGGACGTCGGCGCCGCGTCGGACTCCGGTTATGTCCAGGTGATCTGGGGCGCGGCGACCGGGCTGGGCACCGGAGACACGTCGACCCAGTACACCCAGCGGACCTTCGGCAATGCGGTCACGGCGGGCGATCAGTTCGGCTACGCACTCGATGTCGTCGAAGACCTGGGCCAAGGCGGTACACCGGCGCCCCATGCGTACGCACTCGCCATCGGTGCGCCAGGCACGAACGTCTCCGGCCACAACGACGCAGGCTGGGTCGGCGTGCTGCATGCGGTGGAGGGGGCGAACATCCCGGTCGAGTTCACCCAGGACACTCCGGGCCTCCCGGGCAGCGCGGAAGCCGGTGACCGGTTCGGCGCGGCGGTCGCCGCCGGGCACCTGGTCCGCACCGAACCCGGCCAGGACACGCTCGACGTCGTCGTCGGTGCGCCCCACGAGGATGTCGGGCCGGCTGCCGACGCCGGTTCCTTCACGCTGGTCGCGGACGTCTACGACGACTTCACCAGCGCCACCGCGTACGACCAGAACTCACCGAACGTGCCGGGCGCCGCGGAGCCGGGTGACCGGTTCGGCGAGGTGCTGGAGACCGTGCTCGTAGGTGACACCGCCCGACTGGCCGTGGGAGTCCCGCTGGAGGACGTGGCGACGGCCGTCGACGCAGGATCGGTCCAGCTGTTCAGCTCCGACATCGATGACGCGGCACTTGACCCAGGAGCAACACTGACCCAGAACACGGCTGGCCTGGGCGAGATCGCCGAGGCCGGCGACCGGTTCGGCGCGACGCTGGCCTTTGCGGCGCCGGGTCTCGGCGATCCGGTGACGCGGCTGGGTGTCGGGGTTCCCGACGAGGACGGTGAGTCAGCTGATCAGGGGATGGTCTCGATCTTCCCGGTGACCGACCTGGACGGCGGGAGCAGCTACTCCCAGGCCAGCCCTGGCGTACCAGGTGACGTCGGGGACGGAGACCATTTCGGCCGGACGCTGGCGTTCGTCTCGGGCATCTCGGAGCGGGCCTTCCTCGTCGGCGTCCCGGACGACAGCGACAACCGGTCCGGCATGGTCAATGTGATTCCGCTGGGTGGCGGCCTGCCACGGTTCTGGGCACCGGGCACCAACGGCCTACCGACTGGCGGCGTCCGTTTCGGCGACACCCTGGGCAGCGTCCAAGGCTGATCGCCCCGTCACCACCAGCCCTGGCGCTTCGCCCAGCGCAGCAGCAAGATCGACATGGTGGTCATGAAAGCGAGCAGGATGGCCAGCGGGATCCACAGGGTCCGCTCGTTGACGATCACGTTCATGCCCACGACGGAGGACGTGGCGGTGATCGGCAAGGTGATCGCCGCGATCACGGCCAACCGCTCGGCGGCGATGGTCATCTTGGTGTCGGTCCTGGCCCGATAGAACTCGGTGACGCCCATCAGGAACTCGAGCTGGGCGTGAGCGATGGAGGCGACGCGCTTGTACTGGTCAAGCAGGTCCTTCATCAGCTTCCGGTCCTCCGCTCGAGCGAACGTGGTCAGCTTGATGGCCCGGCCATAGATGTCCCCACCCTGGCTCGCCATGGTCTTGATCGTCAGCAGCTCGTGCCGGGCGGTGAACAACTGGGTCAGGAACTCCTGAGGCTCCTCGTCCGAAGCGGCCATCACCCGCTGCTCCATCAGCCCGACCTGCCGGGCGATCTCGGCCACCAGGGCTGACTCGTGGCGAGCGATCGCCGAGACGATCGCGTACGTCACGCCGAAGGGTGAGGTCGGCATCAACCGGCCCCTCTCCATCCGATCGGCCACGGCCTGGGTCTCCCGCAAGGCCGCCTCCAGCGGGACCTTGGGGCTCAGCGGACCGTGCACCGTGACCAGGTACCGCTCGGCGATGAACTGGTCGAGTTCGAGATAGTGCACATGCCCGGCGGTGCCGATCTCGGGTGCGTGCCCGACCATGAAGAGGTGATCCGGGTAGACGTGCACGCGCGGGATGTGGTTGCGCTCCCGGCAGTCCTGAAGCGCCATCTGGTGGAAGCCGAACTCAGTCGCCAGCAAGGATTCGGCCTCGTCGCTCCAGACCGGGATGTCGAGCCAGCAGAACCCGTCGGTGCGCTGCAACAGATCGTGGATCTCGTTCAGCTCGCGGCGGGTCACGCCGTTGCCGTCGATCCATCGAAGCTCCACGACTTGTTTCTACACCCGCGTCAGCCATGAACGCGCGCGGCGAAACGCTCGAGGGGACGCCCGAGAACGGCGGCGCGGTGCTCATCCCGGACCGCGCGTACGCCCGGGCCTTCACCCTGCGCGTGGGCCAGGCGGACCAGTCCTACGTCGACCTCGACGACCCGGCGCGGCTGGACTTCGACTACGTCCAGCAGATGGCCGTCGTCATCGACGCCGTCGCCGGGCCGAGGGAGCGACTGAGGGTGGTGCACATCGGCGGCGGCGGGCTGACCCTGCCGCGCTATCTCGCCACCAGCCGGACCGGCTGGCCGCAGCTGGTCCTGGAACCGAACGCCGCCTTGATCGACTTCGTCCGCACCCACCTGCCGCTTCCGATCCGCAGCGGCATCCGAATCCGCACCGTCGACGGCCGCTCCGGCGTGGCTGCCCTCACGGACGGGTTCGCCGATCTGGCGGTCCTCGACGCGTTCGTGGGGCTGCAGACGCCAGCCGAGCTGACCACCGTGGAGTTCTTCACCGACCTACGTCGATCGCTGACCCCGATCGGCACGGTGATCATCAACGTCACCGACCGAGGCCCACTGGCCTACACCCGACGGGTGCTGGCGGGACTGGTCACGGCGTTCCCTTTTCGGCTGCTCTGCGCGGAGGCCGCGACGCTCAAAGGCCGACGGTTCGGCAACGTGATCCTGGTCGGCTCGGCGCGGCCCCTTCCTGTCGAGACCATCGCCCATCGGGCTGCCCGGCTCGCGTACCCGTACCGGGTGGTGTCTGAGGCTCGGCAGGCCCAGTTGCTGCGCGGTGTCGCGACCTTCACCGATGCCGACGCGGAACCCTCACCCGAGCCGCCGAGCGGGGCGTTGCACCTCGGTCGTTGACGGGGTCAATGCTGGTGGGCGTCGGAGAGCGCGAGGGTACGCGGTTCGGAGAGGCGGTGCAGCCGGCTGATGGCCTCGTCGAGCACCGTGTCAGCCTTGCAGAAAGCCCATCGTACGTACGGCTTTCCGGCCTCGACCCGGTCGTAGAACACCTGGTGGGGGATCGCCACCACACCGCACCGCGTCGGCAGGTCGCGACAGAACTCGACTCCGTCGGTGTAGCCGAGTGGGCGTACGTCGGTGGTCATGAAGTACGTGCCTTGCGGGATCACGGGCGTCAGACCGACGTCGCGGAGCCCGTCGGCCAGCCGATCACGCTTCGCCTGTAGCTGCTGCCGGGCCAACTGCACCCAGTCGTCGCCCTCGTTGAGAGCACGCGCGACGGCCGGCTGGAACGGCGCCCCGGAGACGTAGGTGAGGAACTGCTTGACCGCGGTGATCCCCGAGATGAGCTCGGGAGTGCTCAATGCCCAGCCGATCTTCCAGCCCGTCGCCGAAAAGGTCTTTCCGGCCGAGGAAATGCGAATGGTTCTCTCCCGCATATCAGGGAAAGCGGCCAACGGCACATGCTCGACATCGTCGAAAGTGAGATGCTCGTACACCTCGTCACACATGACCAGCACGTCATGCGCAATAGCCAATCGTGCGATTTCGGCGAGATCGGCCCGATCCAGGACGACGCCGGTCGGGTTGTGCGGACTGTTGAGAATGAGTGCTTTGGTGCGGTCGGTGAATGCGGCGGCCAGTTCGTCATGATCCAATCGGAAATCCGGTCCGAACAAGCCGACGCCGACTCGTCGTCCTCCCGCGAGGTCGATCGAGGCGGCATAGGAGTCGTAGAACGGCTCCAGGGCGATGACGTCATCGCCGGGGTCGACGAAGGCCAGGATGGCGGCGGCGATCGCCTCAGTGGCGCCCGTGGTGACGAGCACCTCGGTGTCCGGGTCGTAGCTCAAGCCGTAGTGGCGTCGGGTGTGGTCGGCGATCGCGACCCGGAGGGCGGCGATGCCGCGGCCCGGCGGGTACTGGTTGACACCGGCCGCGATCGCTGCCTGCGCCTCCTCCAGCATGAAGTCCGGCCCATCCGTGTCCGGAAAGCCCTGGCCGAGGTTGATCGACTGGGTCTGGATCGCGAGGGCCGACATCTCCGCGAAGATCGTGGTGGTCGCAGACCGGACTCGCGCGGCCTGCCACGGCGATGGCATAACCCGACCCTATGCGCCCGTGTCGCGGACGTGCGCGTACGGCCCTCCCCTGCTCTCACCGGGGAGGAGGAGCAGGTTCAGGGCCGGCCTCGTACGCTCGGGGAGTCCAGTTGCAACGAAGCAGGAGGGAACCTCGATGTCCGCCGCACAGGAAAGCGCGCTGCTGGAGTCGATCCCGGACGGTCTGTTCATCGGCGGTTCGTGGCAACCGGCCCGCAGCGGCAGCACCCTCGAGGTCACCGATCCGGCCACCGGATCGGTGATCAAGACCGTCGCCGACGCTGGCGAGGAGGACGGTCGGGCGGCGCTCGACGCCGCCGTCGACGCCGCCGCAGACTGGGCGCGTACCCCGCCTCGGGAACGCAGCGAGATCCTGCGCCGGACCTTCGAGCTGATCCAGCAACGCAAGGACGACGTGGCCTTGCTGATGACGCTGGAGATGGGCAAGCCGCTCGCCGAGTCGAAGGCCGAGGTGGCGTACGGCGCGGAGTTCCTGCGCTGGTTCGCGGAGGAGGCCGTCCGGATCGTCGGTCGCTACGGCACCAACCCCGAGGGAACCGGGCGGATGATCGTCTCGCAGCATCCGGTGGGTCCCTGCTACCTGATCACGCCGTGGAACTTCCCGCTCGCCATGGCGACCCGGAAGGTCGGGCCCGCGCTGGCCGCCGGCTGCACGGTGGTGATCAAGCCGGCCGCGCTGACCCCGCTGACGACGCTGTACTTCACCGCCCTGCTCGCCGAGGCCGGGTTGCCGGCCGGCGTGGTCAATGTGCTGACGACCTCCAGCTCAGGCGCCGTGTCCGGGCCGATCATCGCCGATCCACGGCTGCGCAAGCTGAGCTTCACCGGATCGACCGAGGTCGGGCGCACGCTGCTCAAGCAGGCGGCCGACGGCATCCTCCGCACGTCGATGGAGCTCGGCGGCAACGCCCCGTTCCTGGTCTTCGACGACGCGGACCTGGATGCCGCGGTCGACGGGGCGATGCTGGCCAAGTTCCGCAACGTCGGCCAGGCCTGCACCGCGGCCAACCGGTTCATCGTGCAGGCCTCGATCGCCGACCAGTTCGCCAAGCGGGTGCAGCAGCGGGTCGAGGCGATGAAGGTCGGCCGCGGAACCGAGGACGGGGTCCAGATCGGACCGCTGATCGACGACGATGCCGTGGCCAAGGCAGCCACGCTGGTCGACGATGCCGTACGCCGGGGCGCCACGGTGCTCACCGGCGGCCGCCCGCTGGAGGGCCCGGGCAGCTTCTATGCCCCGACCGTGGTCGCCGATGTTCGCCCGGGAAGCGACATCCTGGTCGAGGAGATCTTCGGGCCGGTCCTGTCCATGGTGACCTTCGACGACGAGGACGAGGCGGTGCGGATCGCCAACGACACCGAGTTCGGGCTGATCGGGTACGCCTTCACCCGCGACCTGGCCCGCGGGCAACGGCTGATCGAGGCGATGCAGACCGGCATGCTCGGGCTCAATGTCGGTGTGGTGTCCAACGCTGCCGCGCCGTTCGGCGGAGTCAAGCAGTCCGGGATCGGTCGCGAGGGCGGCTTCGAGGGGATCGCGGAGTACCTCTCGACCAAGTACACGCTGACCCCGAACCCGTTCTCGTGACGGCCGGTATTCCAGCGCTTTCGGATGGACAATGACGGCGTGAGCGGTTCCTATCCGGACGAGTTCGGGCGCGACCAAGGCCACGTCGCCACGGCGCAGCCCGACGACGAGGGCAGCTCGACAGCCTCCCGACCACGACGTTCCTGGCTGAAGCGACCCGTCTCGCGGTTGACCGTGCTGGGGATCGCGCTCTTGGTCATCGGGATGGGGTGTTTGGGTTGGGTGGCCTTTCAGTACTTCGGCACCAATGTCGTCTCCGAAAGGGCCTTCGAGACCGAGAGCCAGTTGCTCCGTCAGAAATGGAGCGAGGAGGAGTCCGATCCGGCCAAGAAGAGCCAGGCCACCGACGCTCCCGGTGAGGCGATCGCGCTGCTGCGCATTCCGGCATTCGGCCCCGACTACGAGATTCCGATCTTGAACGGTACCGATCTGGAGATCCTGGAAAGAGGGGTCGGTCACTATTCCTCGACCGCACAACCCGGCCATATCGGCAATTTCGCCATTGCCGGTCACCGCGTCACCCACGGACAGCCGTTCTCGCAACTGCTCGAACTGGAGAAAGGCGATCAGGTCATCGTGGAGACCCGCGATGCGATCTACACCTATGTCCTGGACGACTCGCCACGCCAGCTGACCGTCGCCGACACCGACACCTGGGTGATCGACCCGGTGCCTGGCCAGCCCGACACGAAGCCGACCGAGGAACTGATCACGCTGACCACCTGCCAGGACCTCTTCCGCTCACCAGACCGCTCGATCGGGTTCGGTCACTTGGAGCACACCCAGCTCAAGTAGTCTCCGCGGCCCACGGGTGGGCCTAGGCTTCCCCAGCATGGAGTTGCCCGTGGCCGACGACACCGCCCTGCTGATCGATCACATCAAGAACCTCGCAATCGTCCACGGTGAGGTCACCCTCTCCTCGGGGCGCAAGGCCGACTACTACATCGACATGCGCCGGGTCACCCTGGACGGTGTGGCCGCGCCGATCGTCGGCCGGGTGATGCGGGATCTGGTGGCCGACTGGGACTTCGAGGCGGTCGGTGGGCTCACGCTCGGCGCCGACCCGGTGGCCATCGCGATGCTGCACGCCGCCGCGATCACCGACGAGCGGCTGGACGCCTTCGTGGTCCGCAAGACCGGAAAGGAGCACGGGCTGCAACGCCGGATCGAGGGCACGTCCGTCGAGGGCCGGCGGGTGCTGGCGGTCGAGGACACCTCCACCACTGGTGCGTCGGTGCTGACCGCTGTCGAGGCGCTCCGGGAGGCGGGCGCCGAGGTCGTCGGCGTCGCCGTCGTCGTGGACCGCAACACCGGTGCCCGGGAGGCGGTCGAGGCGGCCGGTCTGGCGTACCGCTTCGCGGTGTCCGCCCAGGATCTGGGCCTGACCTGACTCCTGGGCCGCTCATCGGGGGTTCAAGGGGGTCGCCCCCCTTGCTGGCCGTATTGTGGTGCCTGCTTGACCGGCCCGCGCGGAGCGCGGGGCCACCTCAAGAGCTAGGAGCAAACGTGGGCGCCACCGTCACCGTGATCATCATCATCTTGGTGATCCTGGTCATTCTCGCCTTGGTCGGGATGGCCGCGTACAACGGGTTCGTCAAGTCGCGCAACCTGATCCAGGAGTCTTGGCGGCAGATCGACGTCGAGTTGAATCGGCGCTACGAGCTGATCCCGAACCTGGTCGAGACGGTGCGCGCGTACGCGGCACACGAGCGGAACACGCTGGAGGACATCACCCGGCTGCGCAGCCAGGCCCAGCAGCTGTCCCAGTCGGAAGGGGCGCTCCCCAGCCAGCAGCGCGCGGACGTCGAGGCGGCGCTGTCCGGGGCGGTGCACAACCTGATCGTCAGCGTCGAGGCGTACCCGGACCTGAAGAGCAACCAGAACTTCCTCGAGCTGCAGCGGCAGCTGGCCGAGACCGAGGACCGGATCGCCGCCGGCCGGCGCTTCTACAACGCCAATGTGCGGGTGTACAACACCAAGGTCGAGTCGGTGCCGACCAACCTCATAGCGAACATGTTCAAGTTCGAGAAGGCCACCTACTTCGAGGTCAACGACGCAGCCGTGCGCCAGGCCCCGAACGTGAGCTTCGGCGAGATCGCCTACCGCGGCGACCCGGACCAGCAGGGGCAGGGACAGCTGCCGCAGCATGGCTCCAACCCGTCGGAGCAGTACGGCCAGCCCTCCGACGACCTGCCGAACCCGCAGCAGTACTCGCAGCCCCAGTATCAACAGCCGCAGTATCAGCAGCCACAGCAACCGCCGGGCGGCTACCAACCGCAGCAGTATCAACCACCGCCGCAGCCGCCCTCGGGTCCCGGCAGCTACCAGCCGCCGCAGACCTAGGAAACTCGCCCGGGTCAGGTATCTGGCTCCCGGCCACGTCCCTCTTGAAGGTGTCAGATCCACACGATCCGGCACCACCGCAGACCTGCGCGGGCTGACCCGCGATCCCACCGCACGGGTGGGCGGTCACAGCTCCTTGACCGTGGCAGTACCCGGCTTTCGGTAAGCCGGATGGAGCCATAATCTTTTCCCCCTCCAGTTTCGGACGCTGCGTCCGAAACTCGCGCTGTACGCCGGAAGCTTCCGGCGTACAGCGCGAACATCCGGCGTGCAGTGGGATGGCCCACGGCGCTCAGGAGGCTCGCTGACAGAGTGGTGTCGTGACGGACATGACATATACCCAGCTCGGACCGTCGGGATTGACGGTGTCCACCGTCGGCCTCGGCTGCAACAACTTCGGCGCGCGGATGCCCGACGAGGACGTTCCCGCCGTCGTCGACGCGGCGATCGACGCAGGCATCACCTTGTTCGACACCGCCGACATCTACGGCAACGCCGGCGGCTCAGAGACCCTGCTCGGCCGGGCGCTCGGCTCCCGCCGCCGCGACGTCGTCGTGGCGACCAAGTTCGGGTCTGACATGCAGGGCAGCAACGGGCCGGACTGGGGCGCTCGCGGGTCCCGTCGCTACATCCGGATTGCGGTCGAGGCGAGCCTGCGCCGACTCGGCACCGACTGGATCGACCTCTACCAGATCCACGGGCCTGATCCGAACACCCCGATCGAAGAGACCCTGGCGGCCCTCGACGAGCTGGTCGCCGAAGGCAAGGTGCGCTACATCGGCTCCTCCAACTTCACCGGGTGGCAGGTCGTCGATGCCGACTGGGTCGCCCGGAGTAGTGGTTACGAGGCGTTCATCTCGGCCCAGAACGAGTACTCCTGGCTCAACCGTGGCGCGGAGGCGGAGCTGATACCCGCCATCGAGCACACCGGGCAGAGCCTGCTGCCGTACTTCCCTTTGGCGCGCGGGCTGTTGACCGGGAAGTACCGCCGCGGCGAGGCCGCGCCGGTCGGGACTCGGCTGGCGAAACAGCAAGAGCCGCTACATCAGGCCGACTTCGACACGATCGAGAAGATCCAGGCGTACGCGGATGAACGCGGGCTGACCGTGCTGCAGGTGGCGATCGGCGGGCTGGCCGCCATGCCGACGGTGGGATCGGTGATCTCCGGCGCCACCTCGGTCGAACAGGTCGAGGCCAATGTCGCCGCTGGCTCGTGGGTGCCGAGCGGCGAGGATCTCGAGGCCCTGCTGGAGATCACCGGCTGACGCGGGCTCGCGTACCGCCTCCAACCCCCACTGTGCGCCACATCTTCCCGCTGCACGCCGGATGTATCCGGAGCACAGCGCGAAGAACCAACGCAGCGTCCGATTCTGCAGGGAGTCGAGAGTGGTGGAGGCTCGGGATCAGGAGGGGGTCGAGGCCGAGGACGAGGTGGCCTCGGTCCGGGCCCGGCGCCGGTGCAGCAGGTACTCGATGAACATCGGGGTCACCGACACCAGCACGATCAAGATCAGCACGGCGTCGATGTTGTTCTTGATGAAGCTCACATTGCCGAGGAAGTAGCCGAGCGTGGTCACCCCCCAGACCCAGAGGACTCCGCCGATCGCGGTGTAGGTGATGAACTTGCGGAAGTCCATCCGTCCGACGCCTGCGACCAGCGTGACGAAGGTCCGCACGATCGGCACGAACCGCGCCAGGATGAGCGCTCGGTTCCCGTACCTCTCGAAGAAGATGTGGGTCTTCGTGACGTACTTCGGATTGAGGATCCGACCCATCAGTCCGGTCCGCGGCTTGAACAGTGGCGGCCCGATCCCCCGCCCGATCCAGTAACCAGTGATGTTGCCGGCGACCGCAGCGATGGTGAGCACGACACAGACGAACCACAGCGGATGGTCGATGACCGGGTGGTCGTCGACCTCGGTGGCGACGAACAGACCGACGGTGAACAGCAGCGAGTCGCCGGGCAGGATCGCGAACAGCCCGCACTCGGCGAAGATGATGAACGCGACACCCCACAGCGCGTACGGCCCGAACAGGGTAATCAGGTACTCGGGGTCCATCCACGACGGCAGCAGCATCGGCACGAGCGCGGCGGCCTCGAGTGGGGTCACAACGGACAACGGTACCGTCGCGATCTGTGGATTTGCTAAGCGACGACGACATCGCCGCCGCCTCCGGTGAGCCGGGCGTCGGCCCTCATCCACCGCCGTGGCCGGACGACCCGCGGCTGGATCCGGAGCTGCTGGCCAACGGCGACCGGCGCAACGTGGCCGACCGCTACCGCTACTGGAGTGTCGAAGCGATCGTCGCTGATCTCGACCGGACCAGGCACCCGCTGCAGATCGCCATCCAGAACTGGGAGCACGACTTCAACATCGGCTCCATGGTGCGCACCGCCAACGCCTTCAACGTCGCCGGCGTGCACATTCTCGGCCGCCGCCGCTGGAACCGGCGCGGGGCCATGGTCACCGACCGCTACCTGCGGGTCGACCACCACCCGTCGGTCGCCGACTTCGTGGCCTGGGCCGCGGCCGAGGCGTACGCGGTGGTCGGCGTGGACAACCTGCCCGGCGCCGTCCCGCTGGAGACCGCCGAGCTCCCCGAACGCGCCTGCCTGGTCTTCGGCTCCGAGGGCCCGGGGCTCACCGAAGAGTTGGTATCCGCCTGCCAGCAGCTGGTGGCGATCACCCAGTACGGCTCGACCCGCTCGCTCAATGCCGGGGCCGCCGCGGCGATCGCGATGTACCACTGGGCCCTCCGCTGGGCCGGACCCGCTGTGTCCTGACGGATTTGTGGCCCGACGAGTCCGAACCACATACTGGTCTTGCCTGGACCACCTCGGGACGACGGCGCCGTGCCGGTGCCAAGGAGAGCCATTGAAGATCACCAGCCGCGGTGGCTCCACGGTGCTGGATCGACCGCTGTCGTCCGCCACCACCAAGCGCGCCCAGGTCCGCAGCATCCTTGAACAGCTGATCGACACCGAGTTGCACCCGGGCGACGCCATCCCGTCCGAGCGCACCCTGGTCACTCGGCTCGGGGTGAGCCGGGTGACCGTCCGCCAGGCGATCGCCGATCTCGTGGAGACCCGCGTCCTGGAGCGCGTCCACGGCAAGGGCACCTACGTCACCGGGCCGCAGGTCGACTCGCGGCTGCACCTGACCTCGTTCTCCCGCGAGATGCGCGACCGCGGCCTGGTGCCGGCCACGGTCGTGCTGGCCGCGGCCGAGGAGCCGGCTGATGACGACGTCGCGTACGCGCTGCGGATCAGGCCGGGACGGCCGGTGATCCGGGTGGAGCGGCTGCGGATGGCCGACGGGACACCGATGGCGTACGAGGTCGGGCACTATCCGGCGATGCTCTTCCCGGGGCTGCTGCAACGCGAGCTGGGCTCGCTCTACGACGTGTTCGCCACCGAGTACGGCGTCGTCGTCACCAGCGGCGAGCAGACGGTCCGGGCCGAGTCCGCCGACGCCGACCGGGCCCGAATCCTCGGCATCCCGAAGCGCGCGCCGTTGCTGGTGCAGGAGCGGGTGACGCATGCGGGCGAGCGGGTGATCGAGCTGTCCACCTCGTGGTACCGGGCCGACCGCTACCGCATCCACATGGCGATCACGCCGCGCGGCGCCCGCGAGAACTGACCTGGCCGGTCGCCGTCAGCGGGGGAGCAGGTCGACCACCGCCAGGCGGCGCGTACCGTCGCGCACCTCCACCAGCCCCGGGTCGGGGTCTCCGGTCACCTCGAGAGTGCCGGTGAGCTCAGCCGGTCGTAGCCCGTCGGGCACCGGGATGGTGATCACCGCTTCGGCGGGAGGTATGTCCAGGGTCAGCGTCGGTCGCTGTCCAAGATCGGCCAGACCAAGATCGACCGTCTCGGCGGCCGCCGATGGTGCGATGGACGTCAGGAGAGCCGCGAGGACGAGTCCGAGCATGCCAACGGTGGTTCGGTGGCGCGCTCTGCGGCTGCCTGCCCCCCCAAAGCGCGTCACCCGATGCACAGCGGGTGGACGCTGGCCGCGTCGTCCGGCAGGGCGCGTACGGGATTGCACAATGGCCTCCGCGCGCGAAGTCGGTCTTCCGTGGTGCGCCCATCATGCCAAAGATGCGTCTTCGCGGAGGTGACAAGATTGAGAAGTGATCTCCACTCCGATCGCCGAGATGCTCGTGCCTTACGACCCCATCCCGCTGACCGAGAAGGTGGCCCGTCGGCGGCGGGCGGTGATCAGCCGCATCATCAGCCTGGTGATCACGATCGTGATCTTGGTCGCCGTGTTCTTGTGGCAGCGCGAGCAGATGCAGGGTGTGCAGGTGATCGTGATCTACTCGATCGTCTTCGCCATCCCGCTCGTCTGGCTGATCGTGGTGCTGATCCGCTATCTGCTGGCTCGACGCCGGCTGCGCACCCTCGGCTACGGCACCGCCGTCCGGATCGGGCCGCCGGGGATCCAGATCGCCGGTCTGGCGGCGCCGTGGTCCCAGGTCGCGCGCGTCGCGGCGACCAAGCCGGGGATCGGCCGACCTCTTCAGCTGCGGCTGACGCTGCTCGATGGCCGCTGGGCCGCCGTCGACTTCGAGCAGATCACCGTGTTCCCGGCCACCCTGGACACGACGGTCCGCGCGTTCTCGGCCGGCCGGCAGGGCGTCGACCTGACCGCGATGGACAACTGAAACTGGACTGGGTAGCCGTTGCCGTGCGACTTTGAAAGACTGGCGGCACGCTGACGCTTCGAGAGGAACTTCCGCATGCCCATCGCCACCCCTGACGTGTACGCCGAGATGCTGGACGCGGCCAAGAAGGGCTCGTTCGCGTACCCGGCGATCAACATCAGCTCCTCGCAGACTCTGAACGCGGCGCTGCAGGGTTTCGCGGAGGCCGGCTCCGACGGCATCGTCCAAGTCTCCACCGGCGGTGGGGAGTACGCGTCCGGCCCGACGATCAAGAACATGGTCACCGGCGCGGTCGCGCTGGCGGCGTACGCGCACGAGGTGGCCAAGAACTACCCGGTCAACATCGCGCTGCACACCGACCACTGCCCGAAGGGAAAGCTGGACGGCTTCGTCCGGCCCTTGCTCGACATCTCGACCGAGCGGGTCAAGAACGGCGGGCTGCCGCTGTTCCAGTCGCACATGTGGGACGGATCGGCCGTGCCGCTGGAGGAGAACCTGTCGATCGCCGACGAGCTGCTGGCGCTGACCTCGGCGGCTCACGTCATCCTCGAGATCGAGGTCGGGGTCGTGGGCGGTGAGGAGGACGGCGTCAGCGCCGAGATCAACGAGAAGCTCTACACGACCGTCGACGACGGGCTGCGGACCGTCGAGGTGCTCGGTACCGGCGAGAAGGGCCGCTACATCACCGCGCTGACCTTCGGCAACGTGCACGGGGTCTACAAGCCCGGCGCGGTCAAGCTGCGGCCCGAGGTGCTGAAGGACATCCAGGAGCAGGTCGGTGCCAAGATCGGCCAGGAGCGGCCGTTCGACCTGGTCTTCCATGGCGGCTCCGGCTCGACGCTGGAGGAGATCCGGGCCGCGGTGGACTATGGCGTGGTCAAGATGAACATCGACACCGACACCCAGTACGCGTTCACCCGGCCGGTCGCGGGGCACATGTTCAACAACTACGACGGGGTGCTGAAGGTCGACGGCGAGGTGGGGAACAAGAAGATGTACGACCCACGCGCCTGGGGCAAGCTAGCGGAGGGCGGCATGAGCAAGCGCGTCGTCGAGGCCTGCGAGGATCTGCGGTCTTCGGGGACGTCGCTCAACGGCTGACTCTCTTTGGCCTGACTTCCGGCCCGACGCCCGCCGGCCCTCTTGCCTGAGTCGGGCGTTGAGCGGCGGGTCCGACGACCGGGTTGCGCAAGGCTCGGCTGCGCGCTTGCTCGTGCGTGGGTCGGC
This sequence comes from uncultured Actinomycetota bacterium, assembly GCA_963711015.1. Lineage (GTDB taxonomy): Bacteria > Actinomycetota > Actinomycetes > Propionibacteriales > Propionibacteriaceae > Microlunatus. The sequence continues at coordinate 56,829 of CAVQCQ010000003.1, read as the reverse complement.
CACGGGTGGTTTCGGGAGTTCGCGTACCTCCTGACTGCGTTTGCGCCCTTTCGGTGTCTTTGCGCCCTCTGTATCCGGCGCAAACGTGCGGAAAGGGCGCAATGGCGTCAGGGGAAGCGGCAGCACTATAAACCTAGTGACAATGCACTATGAATGTAGTACTGTGGTGTAGCCGACCTAGAGCGAAGGAGCTTGCCGATGTATGGGGTTGTCACCACTGTCCCAGCGCCCGTCGAGGTGTACGACCGAATGCACGCCGAGCTCATCAAGCGGGCCGGTACGTCCCTCGACGGCTTCGGCTTGTTGGTGCACGTCGGGCGTGCGACGGCCGACGGCTTCGAGCGGTTCGAGGTCTGGGAGTCCAAGGAGCACTACGACCGCGCGATGGAGATGTCCGTCTCCCTGATGCGAGATCTGGCCGGGGAGCTACCGCAACCATCGACTGAGCAGTCAGCGGACGTCTTCGAGGTGCGCGGGATCGTCATCCCCCGCGGCGACATCGTGGTCTAGCCGCGATCAGGGAGGGCGGCGTTGACGACGACCCGCAACAGAGGGCGCGGGTCGGTGGTGTCGTGGCGGGCGATGCGATGCAGGATGATGCCCTCGCTACAGGCCATCAGGGAGAGGGCGGCTGAGGGCGGGTCGGTGGCACCCAGGCGCGCCATGACCGCCACCATCGACCGCTCCATCACGCTGCGGGTCTGGGACACAGCCGCTCGGATCTCGGGGTTGTGGTTGGCCTCCATGAACAGCGTCAGCCGGGCCGCGGTCACTATTCGATGTGGACCGGTCAGCATCTCGATCCCGATGGCCAGGCCCTCCACCAGGTCCGCGGCGGTGTGAGGAGCCGTCGCGATGTCGTCGGCACTGGCCAGATCGCGCTCGCCGATCCAGTCGCTGACTCCGATCAGCAGCTGCGCCCGGGTGCGGAAGTAGTTGGAGGTCGAGCCCTTGGGGACACCGGCCTGCGCGTCGATCCGGGCGTGGGTGAGCGCCCGCAGCCCCTCGGTCCCCAAGAGCTCGACCGCGGCCTCCAGGACGCGGAGTTTGGTTGGCGTCACAAGGAATCACTATAATCCTAGTGACAAGACACTACGAACGTAGTATTCTCGACTCATGGCTGGTGTGATCGCCTTGGTCACCGGAGCATCAGCGTTGTTCTTCGGGTCCCTGCTGCTGAGAACATGGCTCCGCCACGGCGGCGCCTCCGGCAACTCTCACTTCCGGCGTCTCCAGATCCTGGGTCATGGGGCGGTCGGGATCCTCGCTGTGGTCGTGCTGGTCATCCATCTCGCGGCCGGCCGCGATCCCCGGTGGGGCTGGGCCGCGGTCGTGCTGCTCCTGACGGCCAGCCTCCTTGGGGCGACGATGTGGCTGCCGTGGTGGTCGCGGGGTCGCAGGGGGCTGTACGGCGACAACGACCCGGCCGGCTTCTACCCCGCCGAGGACCACTTCCGGACGCGCACGGTGCTCACGCACGGCGGTCTCGCTGACCTGACCTGGATTCTGCTGATCGTCGCCCTGGTGGTGACCTGAGGACGGATCCGTGCGGGGCACGTCGTCGTCGATGATCGGCGGAGGCCACCGCGGCGCGAATTCTCGCGCTCTTCTTCCGAGCCAGCGGGTTACTCTGACGAACGTGACAACCGTCGAGGCGTCGCGGCCAACACCGCTGAGCCGGGTGTGGTCACGAAGCAAGATCATCGCCGAGGACCTCACCGGGGAGGACCTCAGCGATGTGCTCGAGCTGCACTCCGATGCCTCCGCGTGGTGGGTGCTGCCGCGGAACGACCCGTACGCCGAACGCGAGCTGCGCGGCGTGGCCAGCGCCCTCGACCTCGACGAGCTGGCCATCCACGACCTGCTGGCCGACGACCGCCGGGTCAAGTACGAGCGGGTCGGCCAGGCCAGGATCGTGATCACCGGGGCGGTGTCGGTGGACGACGACCGGCAGGAGATCCTCGTCCATCCGCTGTCGATCATCGCCACCGATCGCGCGCTGATCTGTCTCGCCGGGGACACCGAGGCGCTCCGGCCGGCTCAGGTCCTCTCCGGCCAGACCGACAAGCTCGCGACCTACGGGATCGAGGCGGCGCTACCGCTGGTGCTCAACGCCGTCGTCGCCAGCTACGAGGACGCGGTGGACTGGCTGGAGCAGCGTGGCGACCAGCTCGCCGACGTGTTGTTCGAAGAACGCCCGCTGGACAAGCCCGCGCAGCTGCGGGCATTTCGGCTGAAGCGGGCACTGTCCACGCTCCGACAGCTGACCGAGCCGATGCGTGCGGTACTCGATGACGCTGATCCAGGATCTGCCGCCGGTCAGCAAGGCGAACCGCGGCCGATCCAGCCTGTCGGCACGAGCCTGGAACGCGCTCTCCGAGCGGCACACCCGCGTCGCCAATGCCGCGAACGCCCAGGGTGAGGCCCTCAACACGATCTTCCAGACCAGCCTGTCGCTGGTCGACATGCGGTCGAACGAGATCATGAAGAAGCTCAGCGGCTGGGCGGCGATCATCGCTGTGCCGACCCTGGTCTCCGGGTTCGTCGGGATGAATGTGTCCTTCCCGTTCGAAGGATCGGCCACGGGCTTCTGGATCTACTTCGTGATCATGGTGACGACGGCGGTGATCCTGTTCCTGCTGCTCCGGGCCCGGGGATGGGTCTGAGCACCCCCGCACTACGGTGATCCGGTGACCGAGCACCCCCATCAGAACCTGCTGGCTTCCGGCCCGCCGCCGACCCTGCTTCCGGTCGACCCGGCGGCCGCGCCGGCCCGGAGCACACCGGACCGCCTGGTCGACCTCGCCGCCGCCCACCCGACCTCGAGTCTGAGCTGGGCACTGCTGGCCGAGAACGCGCTGCGCGTCGACACCGCGGAGTCCGACATCACCGCGTACGCGTACGCCCGGACCGGCTACCACCGCGGCCTGGATGCGCTGCGCCGGGCGGGCTGGCGCGGGTCCGGTCCGATCCCCTGGGAGCACGAGCCGAACCGCGGTTTCCTGCGAGCGTTGCACGCCCTCTCGGTGGCGGCCGGCCGAATCGGTGAGACCGAGGAGGAGCAGCGGTGTGCGCAGTTCCTGCGCGACTCGACGGAATCCGGCTACCGCGCGCTGACCGCGCCGGACGGGGTGAGCGGAACACATTCAGGCGACAGCGCGAACGAAGTTCGGTAGGGTTAGGTCGCAAGAGTCCCTGCGGCGAATTGCGCCCAGGGGCTTATCTATGTGGCACCGAGGTGGTGCCCACGCCTCGGGGGCTCGGGTGGATCCCCCCGGGATTGAACGTGGAAGGACGGCGAACAGATGCCGGGCATTGTGGTGGTAGGGGCCCAGTGGGGCGACGAAGGCAAGGGCAAGGCAACCGACCAGCTCGGCGACCAAGTCGACTTCTGCGTCCGCTACTCCGGCGGCAACAACGCCGGCCACACCATCGTCGTCAACGGCGAGCGGTACGCGCTGCACCTGCTGCCGTCGGGCATCCTGAACCCGGACTGCATCCCGGTCATCGGTAACGGAGTGGTGGTCGACCTCGACGTGCTGTTCGGTGAGATCTCGGGTCTGGCCGCCCGTGGCGTGGACGCCTCGCACATGATGATCTCGGCCAACGCGCACATCATCGCCAGCTACCACCAGGTGATCGACAAGGTCACCGAGCGTTTCCTGGGCAAGGCCAAGATCGGCACCACCGGTCGCGGGGTCGGGCCCGCGTACTCGGACAAGGTCAACCGGATCGGGCTGCGGATCCAGGACCTGTTCGACGAGTCCATCCTGCGGTTGAAGGTCGAGGCCTCGCTGGAGCAGAAGAACCAGCTGCTGGTCAAGGTCTACAACCGCCGGGCGCTGGATCCGGTGCAGATCACCGAGCACCTGCTGTCCTACGCCGAGCAGATCCGGCCGCACGTGGTCGATGTCAGCCGGGTGCTCAACGACGCGCTGGACGCCGGCAAGGTGGTGCTCTTCGAGGGGGCTCAGGCCCACCACCTCGATGTCGATCATGGCACCTATCCCTACGTCACCTCGTCGAACCCGGTGGCCGCCGGCGCGTGCGTCGGGACCGGGGTCGGGCCGACCCGGATCGACCGGGTGGTCGGGATCGCCAAGGCCTACACCACCCGGGTCGGCGAGGGCCCGATGCCGACCGAGCTGCTGGACGCCGACGGCGATCGACTACGGGAGATCGGCGTGGAGTTCGGCACCACCACCGGCCGCAAGCGGCGCTGCGGCTGGTTCGACGGACTGGTCGTCGAGGCGGCGTGCCGCGCCAACGCGTTCACCGACATCTTCCTGACCAAGCTCGACGTGCTCACGGGCTGGGAGCGGATCCCGGTCTGCATCGGCTACGAGATCGACGGGGAGCGCGTCGACCAGATGCCGCTCACCCAGTCCGACTTCCACCACGCCAAGCCGGTCTATGAGGAGCTCGACGGCTGGAGCGAGGACATCAGCGGCTGCCGGGACTTCGACGACCTGCCGAAGAACACCCAGGCCTACGTGAACCGGCTGGAGGAGCTCTGCGGGGCACGGATCTCGGGCATCGGAGTCGGCCCGGACCGGCGCCAGACCATCGTCATTCACGACCTTCTCTGACCCGGCACCGCTGAAGCCAGGGGCGCCTGGCCGAGCGTATGGTGACAAATGTGGCCCGTCGGCCTACCGCTCAGGATGTCGCCGATCTCGCCGGGGTCTCGCGCAGCTCGGTATCCCTGGTGCTCAACGGTCGCGCGGCCGGCAACATCTCCGCCACCAAACAGCAGGCTGTGATCGAGGCGGCCCGCCAGCTCAACTACCGGCCCAACACCCTGGCCCTGAGCCTGCGCAGCCAGCGCAGCTGGACCATCGGCGCCCTGACCTGGCGCGGTCCGGCCGGCTTTCCCGAGGACCTGCTGCATGCCGCGTGGCATGCGGCCACCGGCGCCGGCTACCAGCCGATCCTGATCGACACCGACGACGACAGCGAGCACGACGCCCGCGCGGTCGCCAGTCTCCTGGACCGCCAGGTCGACGCCATTGTGGTCCTCGCGCCCGACCTGGTCGAGTACGCGCCGGCGGAGTCGCTCGGCCAGGTGCCCGCCGCCTTGATCAACTGCTTCGACCCGGATCTCGCCGTGACCAGCATCGTCCCCGACGAGCAGGGGGCGTCCGCCGGCGCGGCGCAGGCTCTGGTCGAGTGCGGTCACGTCCGGATCGGGCTGATGACGGACAGCGCCGGCACCGCCCAGGCTCGCTACCGGGTCAGTGGCGCCCAGGCGGCCTTGGCCGCGGCGGGTCAGCCGCCGCCGGAACTGATGGTCAGCCCGCGGGAGATCCGCGCCGGGTACGCCGTGGCCCGGGAGCGGCTGACCGGCCCGGACCGGCCGACCGGCCTGATCTGCGCCCACGAGCGGCTCGCACTGGGCGCCGTGCTGGCCGCGGCCGAGTTGCGCCTCGACATTCCCGGCGATCTCTCGGTGATCAGCCTGGACGACGGCGAGGGCCTGGCGGCCGGGCTCGTCCCGTCCTTGGCCACCGCGCAGCGGCCGGACTGGGCGATGGTCGAGCAGGCGATGACATCGTTGATCGCCCAGATGAGCGGGGAGGACCCGAAGCCGGCACGCCGGATCACGTTCGCCTGTCCGGTCGAGCTGCGGTCGTCGGTGGCCCTCGCTCACTCGTGACGGAGAGGCGAATTCAGTCACCTGATGTGCGGCAGGTTGCTGTTGTTTCGAGGCCTCGATCGCAGCAGCAACCTGCCGCACCGACGGGGTGGCAGTGGTGAGCGCTATGGGACGGCGCTGGCATGCTTCCTCTGTCACTCGTCTGCCGGCTCGAGGAAAGGATCGAGGCATCGATGGTGAAACTGGCAAGCGAGCAACCCGGCTAGCTAGCCCAGCCGGTAGATCGAGGTTGCGCCGGGCTCCGCGTCGAGTCGCCAGGAGTGATTCGCGTCCGGATACGCCCGGGTGGTGATCGTGGCGCCGTCGTCGTACGCCTCGACCATGCTCCCGTCGACGAAGATCCGAGCCGGTTCCAGGCCGGCGCCACTCACCTGGAGCACCATCTCGTCGAACTGCTCGCCGGTCAGCCGCAGAGTCGCCGGCCCGCGGACGACAACCTCGAAGCTCGCCTCGGTCAGCGGCTGACCCGGCGTCCAGTCGAGCCGCTGCTGACGCAGTCCGGTGAGCTCGGCGGCCGGGCGCGCGCACAGTCGACCGTCGCTGAACGTACAGCTCCCGGGGGAAGGTCAGGACCCCGGCCCAGCCGCTGGCTCGCACCCACTCCTCGCTGCGGCCGAGCTCCCACGCCCAGCCCCAGAGCAGGGTGCGGTCGGCGTCGACCATCACCTGCGGCGCGTAGAACGCGAGGCCGTCGTCCAGCACCCCGCCGCCGGTGACCTTGAACTACCAGCCGGCGCCCGAGTCCAGACAGGTCGCCGAGCAGGTAGCGCACCCCGGCCAGCTCGTGGGTCTGGTCGGCCCATCGCCACAAGGACATGATCAACACCCAATGGCCGTCCAGATAGACCAGGTTGGGGCACTCCCAGATGTTGGCCGCGGCGATCTCGGCGGCGATCGGGTCCTCGTCGGTGAGCAGCGGACCGAGCTCGGTCCAGTGCTCCAGGTCGTCGCAGCCGTAGAGCAGCAGCATCGGCCGGCCGAACCGCTGGCCGGCGCCCTGCACCGCGTACCGATGGCCGCCGATCGTGAACAGGAACGGGTCGCGGACCTCATCAAGCGCCAGGTCCGCGGGGATGCCGATCACCGGGTTCGGGTCCTGCGTCCAGGTCTGCAGCGTCCGGTCGCCTCGAGCCAGAGCGACGGTGGCGTCCCGGGCGTGTCCAGGGTTGGCGGTGTAGACCGCGGTCGGCACGCCACCGTCGTCGACAATGCAACCGCTCCAGCATCCGTCCGCGTCGATCTGGCCCGGCCGGGGCCGTAGGGCGATCGGCTGCTCCTCCCAGTGGATCAGGTCCGGGGAGCTGACGTGGCCCCAGTGCACGTTGCCGTGAAAGGGCGCATCGGGGTTGTACTGGAAGAAGACGTGGTAGATGCCGTCGATCCGGCACAGTCCGTTCGGATCGTTGATCCAGCCCCGCGGGGGCCGGATATGCAGCGCCGGGAAGGCGGGGTCGTGCATGGAGTGAGAACCTTACCGGCGATCTGAGTAGGCTCTCTCCCCGTGGCAATCCTCCCTGCGCGTGCTGGTGATCGGCTCGGGCGGTCGAGAACACGCCCTGGTCCTCGCCCTGGCCAAGGATCCTCAGGTGACGCAGCCTGTACGCGGCTCCCGGCAATCCCGGCACCGCCGAGCTGGCGACCAACCACCCGGTCGCGATCACCGACGGCGCGGCCGTCGCCCGGCTGGCCCGCGAGCTCGAGGTCGATCTCGTGGTGGTCGGTCCGGAGGCGCCGTTGGTGGCCGGCGTCGCCGACGCAGTCCGGGCGGCGGGCGATCGCGTGTTTCGGCCCGTCGGCCGCGGCCGCGCGGATCGAGGGCAGCAAGGCGTACGCCAAGGAGGTCATGGCGGCCGCCGGCGTGCCGACCGCCGCCGCTCGCACGGCGCAGACCGAGGCTGAGGTCGAGGCGGCGCTGGACGCGTTCGGTCCGCCGTACGTGGTCAAGGACGACGGCCTGGCCGCCGGCAAGGGTGTGCTGGTCACCGACGATCGGGCGGCCGCCCGGGCGCACGGCTGGCCTGCGGTCGAGTGGTGATCGAGGAGTACCTGGACGGGCCGGAGGTCAGCCTGTTCGCGATCACCGACGGCCGCACGGTGCGTGCCCTGCAACCGGCCCAGGACTTCAAGCGGGTCGGCGACGGCGACTCTGGTCCGAACACCGGCGGGATGGGCGCGTACACGCCGCTGCCGTGGGCGCCCGATGATCTTGTCCAGCAGGTGACCGCCGACGTGCTGCAGCCGACCGTCGACGAGCTGGCGCGGCGCGGCACGCCCTTCGTCGGACTGCTCTACGCCGGTCTGGCCCTGACGTCGCGTGGGGTGCGGGTGGTCGAGTTCAACGCCCGGTTCGGCGACCCGGAGACGCAGCCGCTGCTGACCCGGCTGACCACCCCGCTCGGTGGGTTGCTGTACGCCGCCGCGACCGGCAACCTCGCTGGATCAGCCGGAGCTGGTGTGGGGCTCCGGTGCTGCGGTCGCGGTGGTGCTGGCCGCCGAGAACTATCCCGGTACGCCGGTCACCGGCGGAGTGATCAGCGGGTTGGACCTGGTGCCGTCCACCGGTGCGGTGGTCGTGCAGGCGGGCACGCGCCCGAGACGCCGCCGGCCGGCTGGTCAGCGCCGGCGGGCGAGTGCTCGCGGTGGTGGGCACCGGAGATGATCTCGAGCAGGCTCGCGGTCAGGCGTACGCGGGGATCGGCATGATCGATCTGGCCGGCTCCTTCTATCGCACCGACATTGCGCTCGCGGCCCTTCGACAAGCTCAGGGCGCCACTCGATGATCGGCAACGTGCTCGCGAACCGGTATGCCTCCCCGGCCATGCGGGAGATCTGGTCGGCCGAGAACAAGATCATCGCCGAGCGCCGGCTGTGGCTCGCCGTGTTGTCCGCCCAACGTGATCTTGGCGTCGACTTCTCCGGCGACGATCCGGACACGGTGATCAAGGCGTACCGCGCCGTCCTCGACCATGTCGACCTGACCAGCATCGCCGAGCGCGAGAAGATCACCCGGCACGACGTGAAGGCGCGGATCGAGGAGTTCAACGCGCTGGCCGGCTACGAGCACGTGCACAAGGGGATGACCTCCCGCGATCTGACCGAGAACGTCGAGCAGCTGCAGATCCTGCTCGCCCTTCGGCTGGTGAGTGAGCGGATGATCAGCGCACTGGTCCGGCTGGGTGAGCTGGCCGCCCGGTACGCCGACCAGCCGATCGCCGCACGCAGCCACAATGTCGCGGCCCAGGTGACGACGCTGGGCAAGCGCTTCGCGACCGCCGCGGAGGAGCTGCTGATCGCGTACGAACGGGTGGTCTCGTTGATCGCCCGCTACCCGCTGCGCGGCATCAAGGGGCCGGTGGGTACCGGCCAGGACATGCTCGACCTGCTCGACGGCGACCCGGTGCGGCTGGCGCAGCTCGAGCAGCGGATCGCCGACCATCTCGGCTTCGCCCGAACCTTCGTCAGCACCGGTCAGATCTATCCGCGGTCACTGGACTACGACGTGGTGACGGCGCTGGCCCAGGTCGTGGCGGCGCCGTCCAACCTCGCCACCAGCATCCGGCTGATGGCCGGGAACGAGCTGGTCACCGAAGGATTCCGGCCCGGCCAGGTCGGCTCCAGCGCCATGCCGCACAAGATGAACACCCGGTCCTGCGAGCGGGTCAACGGGCTTGGCGGTGATCACCCGCGGCTACGTCTCGATGGTCGGGGAGCTGGCCGGCGACCAATGGAACGAAGGGCGACGTGTCCTGCTCGGTGGTTCGCCGGGTGGCGCTGCCGGACGCCTTCTTCGCCGTCGACGGACTGTTCGAGACCCTCCTCAGTGTGCTGGACGACTTCGGCGCATTCCCGGCGATGATCGAGGCGGAGCTGCGGCGCTATCTGCCCTTCCTGGTCAGCACCAAGGTGTTGATCACGGCCGTGCGGCACGGCGTCGGACGTGAGACCGCCCACGAGGTGATCCGGGACCACGCGGTTGCGGTGGCGCTGCGGATGCGCGAGACCGGCAGCGGCGTGAACGATCTGCTCGACCGGCTGGCCGCGGATCCCCGGCTCGGCGTCACCCGAGACGAGCTGGAGACCGCCGTTCGTGCTCCGCTGGACCTGGCCGGAACGGCAGGCACACAGGTCGCGACCGTGGTCCAGCAGATCGCCGAGCTGGCGGCCGTGCATCCGGAAGCGGCAGCGTACGAGCCGGGCTACGTGCCGTGAGAAATGACACCTGGACGGGCGGGCGGCCCTCAGGTTCGGGGTCTGAGGGGCGCGCCGCGGTCGAGCACCGGCTAGATGGCGGACTCCTCGGGGATGAGGATCCAGCCGGCGAGGTAGATGAGGATCTGCGGACCAGGAAGTAGGAGGCTGGCGACGAAGATGACCCGGACGATGGTGGGGTCGATGCCGAACCGGCGGGCGATGCCGGAACAGACACCGGCGATGACGCGATCGCTGCGGGGACGGTAGAGGGTCGGCGATGACGGATGGCTGTCGTTGCGTCGGAGTGTGGGCATATCTCAACTGTGGGTCATCAACTCCGTCTGGTCATTATCTTTACTGGTGCCCTCGGGGTTCTGGTCAGGGGATTAGGCGTCGCATCCCTGACCTGCTCGTTCGCTGACTGAGAGACTGGAGCTGTGATCCGACCGCGCCGTGCGCTCATCGAGGAGCCGGAGGAGGACGAGCCGTACGTGCCCTACATCCCGCGCCGGTCCAGTGGGTTCACGCCGGTGCGGGCTGCTCCACCCGAGCCCGACCCAGAGCCGGAGCCAGAACCGAGCCGGAGCCGGTACCCGATGAGGAGGAGGCCGAGGAGCCTCCGCCTCGGCCGCGTCGTGCGCTGCCCGCTACGCCCGCCGCGCCGGGTGCGCAGCAGCCACCGGGCGCGCGGGTCCGATCTGAGCCGGCGCGGGCCGTGTCGCCGCCCAGCGCGATCGACTCCGGTCGGGTGGCTCCGCCACGCCGGTCGAGCTACACCCCACTGACGCCGCCCGCGGTGCCACGGCCGGCTCCCGATCCGTCGCCGACTCCGGTGACCCAGCAGCCGGCGGCCGCGCCGGCCCCGGTGACCCAGCAGCCGCCGGCCGCGTCGCCGGTCAGCCAGCCCGCACCGGTCCCGCCGCCGCCGGTCACCCCTCCAGCGGCGGCAGCTCCGCCGGGCCCGCCGCCTCGGCCGCGACCGGTCCCCGCCCCGCTCCCGCCGCCCCCTCCGATCCCGGCCCCGGCCCGGCCCGCACCCGCGTCGGCGTACGCGCGTCCGGCGGCGTACCACGCCTCCGCCGACCTACACGCCTCCGCCGTCGCCGCCACCGGCTCCAGCGCCACCGGCTCCGGCGATGCCGGCTCGAGTGATGCCGGCGTCCGCTCCGGCGAGCCCGCCGTCAGCTCCCGCGAAACCCGCTCCGGCGCCGGCACGGTGGACGCCGGCTCCAGCGAAACCCCCGTCGGTCCCCGCGAGCCCGCCGCCCCCGCCGGCGACCCGAGCGCCGGTCGCGCCAGTTTCGGGGCCGCCGCGGGTCACCTTCAGCGAGCGCATGAGCACCGACGCCGGGGCCGAGACCAAGCTGCTACGGCGTCGCACCCGGGCCGTCGGGCACCCTGTCGAGCCGATCATCATCGACCGGCTGGTCAAGAGCTACAACGGCATCCTCGCGGTGCGAAACCTGAGCTTCACGGTCGAACCCGGGCGGATCACCGGCTTCCTCGGGCCCAACGGCGCCGGGAAGACCACGACGCTGCGGATCCTGGTCGGTCTGGTGAAGGCGACCACCGGCAGCGCGACCTTCGGCGGCACCGCGTACGCGGAGCTGGCCCGGCCCCAGCGGACCGTCGGCGCCGTGCTCGACGCGAACTTCCATCCGGGCCGCACCGGCCGCAACCATCTCCGGGTGCTGGCCGCGACGGCGGGCGCGTCCGACCGCCGGGTCGACGAGCTGCTGGAACTCGTCGGCCTCGAAGGTGACGCCCGTCGCCCGGCCGGCCAGTACTCGCTCGGCATGCGGCAGCGTCTGGCGCTGGCCTCGGCCATGCTCGGCAACCCGGACTACCTGATCTTGGACGAGCCGGCCAACGGCCTGGACCCGGAGGGTATTCGCTGGCTGCGGCAGGTGTCTGCGCAACTTCGCCGGCTCCGGCCGCGCCGTCCTGGTCTCATCCCACCTGCTGAACGAGGTGCAGGCCACCGTCGACGAGATCGTGGTGATCAACAAGGGCCGGCTGCTCGGCCCAGATGCCGATGTCGGACCTGCAGCTCGGCGGTGGGACAACCCGCGCCCGAGTGTCCGATCTCGAGCTGGCGCGACATGTCGCTTCGGCCGCTCGACGCCGATGTCGAGGTCGGCCGGGACGAGCAGGGGCAGTTCCTGCGCGTGCACAGCCAGGAGGTGACCGCGGTGGGCGCGGCACTGTTCGGCGCGGGAGTCGTCGTCTACGAGCTGATCACCGAACGACGTGACCTCGAGCAGGAGTTCTTCTCCATGCTGGAGGCCTCGCGGTGACCGGTGTCCTCCGCGCCGAACTACGCAAGATCACCACCACCCGGCTCTGGTGGATCATGCTGATCTGCATCTTCGTGCTGGGCGGCGGCTATGCCGCGCTGCCCGCAACCATCGCCGTGCTGGAGGCGCGCGCGGCCGGCGTCGGATCACCGTTCAACGACCCGGGGATCGTCCGCAGCATCTACAACGGCGGCAACAGCCTGTCGAGGATCCTGGCCCTGGTGATGGGAATCGCCTCGATGGGCAGCGAGTACCGGCACCGCACCCTGGCCTCGACCTACCTCGCCACACCGCGCCGGCTCAACGTCGCTGTTCGGCAAGGCGACCAGCCTGTTGATCTTCGGAGTGCTCTACGGGCTGGCCAGCGTCGGGGCCGGCGTCGCTGGTCTCGGTGCCCTTCATCGCGCGTCAACGGCGGTTCGTTCTTCTTCGACCGGCCGGAGACCTGGCGCTCGCTTGGCGCTCGGAGTCTGCTCCATCGCGCTCTGGACCATGATCGGGATGGGTATCGGCATCCTGATCAAGAACATGCTGGTCGCGATGCTGGTCGGGATCAGCTTCGCCTACCTGATCGAACCGGTCCTGTCGGTGATCTTCTTCCTGAACGAGTGGGACGTGCCGCTGAACCTGATGCCGAGCGGTGCGACGAACGCCATGCTCGGGGTCACCTCGCCGGTGCTGTTCGCCGGGCCGAACCCCTTCGTGTGGTGGCAGGGCGCGCTGGTGCTGGCCGCCTGGTGCCTCGCGCCGGCGGTGATCGGTGTCGCCTCGACCGTGCGCAAGGACATCGCCTGATGGCGGCGGTCTACGCGGACCGCCTCGGGCTGCCGTTGGTACATGCCGGGAAGATCCGGGAGCTGTACGCGCTGGACGGGCATCGGTTGCTGATGGTGGCGACCGACAAGATCAGCGCCTTCGACTACGTGCTTCGCCCGACGGTGCCGGACAAGGGCGTGATCTTGACCCGGTTGTCCTCGTGGTGGTTCGGCCGGCTCGCCGATCTGGTGGACAACCACGTGATCTCGGTCGACGTGCCGGACGCGGTGGCCGGGCGGGCGGTGGTCTGCGAGCGGCTGGAGATGATCCCGGTCGAGTGCGTGGCCCGCGGCTACCTCACCGGCTCCGGCTGGCTGGAGTACGCCGAGCGCGGGACCGTCTGCGGCATCGCGCTGCCCGCCGGGCTGCAGGACGGCTCCCGGCTGCCCGAGCCGATCTTCACTCCGACGACCAAGGCTCCCGCTTGGCGAGCACGACGAGAGCCTCGACTTCGACGCGGTGGTGGCCGACGGTCGGCGGCGTGGTGGCCGAGCGGATCCGGGAGCTGACCCTGGCGGCGTACGCGCGGGCCGAGGGCATCGCCCGCGATCGCGGACTGATCCTGGCCGACACCAAGTTCGAGTTCGGCCGGCGGGCCGACGGCACCATCGTGCTGGCCGACGAGGTGCTGACGCCCGACTCCTCCCGCTTCTGGGACGCGGAGAGCTGGCAGCCCGGCGGGCCGCTGCCCTCCTACGACAAGCAGTTCGTCCGGGACTGGCTGCTGCGCGAATCGGGCTGGGACCGGAACTCGGGTGCAGACGCCGCCCGCGCTGCCGCCGGAGATCGTCACCGCCACCCGCGCGAAGTACGTCCAGGCGTACGAGCGCCTCACCGGGCTGCCCTTCGAGACCCCCTGACCCGTCGTCTCCATACGTTCCTGTCACTGATTCCATCCGAAGCTTCCTATGGCAATCGTGCAGTTTCCCATGTATGCATGGGGAACTCGACAGTCCGGAGGCACCGTCCAGGCCGGATAGACTTCCCGACCGTGGCGCGAGTGGTGGTCGATGTGATGCCGAAGCCGGAGATCTTGGATCCCCAGGGCAAGGCGGTCACCGGTGCGCTCAAGCGGCTGGGTTTCGCCGGGGTGTCGGTACGCCAGGGCAAGCGGTTCGAGCTGGAGCTGGAGGGTGAGCTCGACGACGACCGGCTCGCCGAGGTGCGGCGCGCGGCGGAGACGCTGCTGGCCAACACGGTGATCGAGACCTTCGACGTACGCGTCGAGCCGACGGCCTGATGCCGGCCAGGATCGGCGTCGTCACCTTTCCGGGGTCGCTGGACGATCACGACGCGTTGCGCGCGGTGCGGCTGAGCGGGGCCGAACCGGTCTCCGCTCTGGCACGCCAGTGACAGTCTGGACGGGGTCGACGCGGTGATCCTGCCCGGCGGCTTCTCCTACGGCGACTACCTGCGGTGCGGCGCGATCTCCCGGTTCGCGCCGGTGATGGCGGAGGTGATCAGAGGAGCCGACGCCGGACTGCCGGTGCTCGGCATCTGCAACGGCTTCCAGATCCTCTGCGAGGCGCACCTGCTGCCCGGAGCGCTGACCCGCAACGACGTCCGGACCTTCGTCTGCAAGGACCAGGACCTTCGGGTCGAGTCGGCCGACACGGTCTGGACCCGGGACTTCCGGAGCCGGCGACGTGATCACCATCGTGCTCAAGAACGGCGAGGGCGCCTACATCGCCGACACCGAGACGCTGCGCCGGCTGGAGGACCAGGGCCAGGTGGTCTTCCGCTACGTCAACGGCAACCCGAACGGCTCGCTGCACGACATCGCCGGCATCTGCAACGAGCGCGGCAACGTGGTCGGGCTGATGCCGCACCCCGAGCACAATGTCGACCCGCTGACCGGGCCCTCCCTCGACGGGCGTCGGATCTTCAGCAGCGTGCTCGGCTTCCTGGCCGCCAGGTCTAGTGCCTGCGCGCTGGATGCGCTGCTGCTCCTGCTGCTGGCCGGCATCTTCGCCGGGTCTGCGCGGCCTGGCCGCCCTCCCGGAGCCGCCGGAGCCCTCGCCGATCTTCACCGAGCGGGTGGTCGTGGTCGGCGTGACCGGACGCACCTCGCTCACCGACACCGACCGTGCGGTCCTCGACGCCAACCTGAGCCGGACCCAGGCCGGCAGCGTCTCGATCAGGCCGCGCTATGTCGGAGCCTGTGCCGCGGCCGGCTGGACCACGCTCGGCGCCGGGCGGCGGGCCGCGGTCGGCGGGTTGTGCGACCCGCAGGTGTCCGGACGACCGGGTCGTCGACTGGGAGGCGCGTACGCAGGCCGCCGGCGGCTCGGCGGGGCGACGCCCGGCTGGGCACGCTCGCCGGCTCGGTCTCCGGCTGCGTCGCGGCGGTCGGACCCGGCGCGGCCCTGGCGGCCGCCCGGCCCGACGGCACCCTCGCCGCCTACCAGACCGCCGGAGGAGTACCTCGCCTCCGGTCTGACCAGCCCGTGCCCGATCACCCTGGTCGACGCCGGCTCACAGTCGGACGAGATCATTCGCCGGCTCGCCGCCGACGACGACCTCACCCTGATCGTCACCGGCATCGGGCCGTCGCCGGGATCGAGCGACCGCAGCCTGCAGGTGTTCTACCGGCTCGGCACCACCTTTCCCGGCTGGGTCGACCTCGGCCAGCACGCGGCGTACCGGGCATCGTCACCCTCACCGACCTGACCCGCACCCTGGTCGACTTCGGCAGGCCCGACGGAGGGGCGCCGGCGGCGATCGACGGGTCCCCGCTGGCCGTCGAGCGCGCTGCCCTGACTGTCGAGATGATCGAAGACCAGATCGCGGCGGTCGCCGCACTCTCCGACACCATCCCGCTCGCCTACCTGGTGGTCGGCGCCCTCGGTGCGGTGGTCGTGGGCGCGGGCATTGTCGGCGCGGTCCGGCGGCGGCCTCGGCTCGTCCAGTACGCCGCCACCGCCGGCGGTTCCCTGGCCGGTGCCATGCTGCTCACCGGATCGGTGTCGTGGGAGTACAGCGACCGGCCGGTGCTCGTCCTCAGCCTCGCCGTTGTCGCGTGGTGGGTCGCCTTCGTCGCGGCATCGCTCGGCCTCGGTTGGCGGACCGACGTCCCGCCGGTGATCATCGCCTCAGCGCTGACGGTGTGCGCCTTCACCGTCGATGCTGCCCTGGGCGGACCGCTGCAGTCCGGGTCGATGCTCAACTCGCGACCCATCTACGGGCTGCGTTGGTACGGCTTCGGCAACACCACCTTTGCGGCGTACGCGACCACCGGCCTGCTGGTCGCGGGCTACTGCGCCCACCGGCTGCTGGCCGACGGCCGGCGCCGGGCGGCGCTGATCACGGTTGCCGCGATCGGTCTGGGAATGATCATCTGCGAGGGCTGGCCGTCGATGGGCAGCGACTTCGGCGGGGTGATCGCGCTCACTCCGCCGCTGCTCGGACTGCTCCTGGTGCTGTCCGGCCTTCGCCTCACGCCGCTGCGACTGGTGGCGATCGGCGGGGCGGCAGTGGTCGCGATCGGTCTGATCGCGGGGCTGGACTGGCTCCGCGGCCCGGACCAGCGGAGTCATCTCGGCAACTTCGTGCAGCGCATCCTCGACGGTGACGCCGCTGGACGTGGTGGCGCGTAAGGCGGTCGCCTCGTGGCAGACGATCGCCGACCCGCTCGGGGTGTTCACCATCGTGCTGGGGATCGCCGTCTGGCTGGTGGCGATCCGCCGCGTCGTGCCGGCGACCCGGGAGACCTTCAGCACGCTGGGCCCGGTCACCCACACCATCATGGCCGTCGGCGTGCTCGGCACCCTGCTCAACGACGCCGGCACCAGCGTCTGGCTCACCGCCACGATCGTGCTCGGCTGCACCCTCGCGTGGTTCGCCGCGGAGACCGTGAACGATCCTGAGTCGTAGTCGACGCGCGAGCCTTCCCGATCTCTCGGCTAGCGTTCTCCCGTGGTCGACACCGTCGAGAATGCCCGCCGTACCCCCGAGACCGAGCTGCCGTGGGCGGCGCTCGGGCTGAAGGACGACGAGTACACGCGGATCGTCGAGATCCTCGGCCGCCGGCCGACATCCTCCGAGCTCGCCATGTACTCGGTGATGTGGTCCGAGCACTGCTCCTACAAGTCCTCCAAGGTGCACCTGCGCCGATTCGGCGAGCTGACGCCCGAGACCCCGGTCGGCAAGCTGCTGGCCGGCATCGGCGAGAACGCCGGCGTGGTCGACATCGGGCAGGGCTATGCGGTGACGTTCAAGATCGAGTCGCACAACCACCCGAGCTACGTCGAGCCCTACCAGGGGGCGGCGACCGGAGTGGGCGGCATCGTCCGCGACATCCTGGCCATGGGTGCCCGGCCGATCGGGGTGATGGATCCGCTGCGCTTCGGTCCGCTGCACGAGCCCGACACCGCCCGGGTGCTGCCCGGCGTGGTGGCCGGCATCGGCGGCTACGGCAACTGCCTGGGCCTGCCCAACATCGGCGGCGAGGTGGTCTTCGACCGGACCTATCTGGGCAACCCGCTGGTCAACGCGCTGTGCGTCGGGGTGCTCCGGCACGAGGACCTGCACCTGGCCAAGGCGACCGGTGCCGGCAACCAGGTGATCATGTACGGCGCGGCGACCGGCGGCGACGGCATCGGCGGCGCCTCGATCCTGGCGTCGGAGACCTTCGGCAAGCCCGCGCCCAATGGCGCCTCGACAAGCTCGGCGCTGCGCCCGACGGTCCAGGTCGGCGACCCGTTCATGGAGAAGCTGCTGATCGAGTGCACCCTCGAGCTGTTCGCCGCCGGAGTGATCACCGGGATCCAGGACTTCGGCGCGGCCGGCATCTCCTGCGCAACCTCCGAGCTGTCCGCCGCCGGTGACGGCGGGATGAAGGTCGATCTCGACAAGGTGCCGCTCCGGGACTCCTCGCTCAGCCCGGAGGAGATCTTGATGAGCGAGTCGCAGGAACGCATGATGGCCGTCGTCGCGCCGACCGACGTGCCGCGCTTCTTCGAGATCTGCCGCAAGTGGGACGTCGCCGCGGCGATCATCGGCGAGGTCAGCCGGGACGACCGGCTGGTGATCACCTGGCGCGGCGAGACCATCGTCGACGTCGACCCGAAGACGGTCGCGCACGAGGGCCCGGTCTACGAGCGCCCGTACGCCCGCCCGGACTGGCAGGACGAGGTCCAGGGCCGGAACCTCGACGCGCTCACCCGACCGGCCACCGGGAACGAGCTGGGTCGAGACCCTGCTGAGGATGGTCGCGTCGCCCAACCTCTGCGACAAGTCCTGGGTCACCGACCAGTACGACCGCTACGTCCGCGGCGACTCCGTGCTGGCCCAGCCCGAAGACGCCGGGATGCTGCGGATCGACGAGGAGACCAACCTCGGCGTCGCCCTCGCCACCGACGGCAACGGGCGGTTCTGCCTTCTCGACCCGTACGCGGGCGCCCAGCTGGCGCTCGCCGAGGCGTACCGCAACGTCGCGGTGACGGGCGCCCAGCCGGTGGCGATCACCGACTGCCTCAACTTCGGCTCGCCGGAGGACCCGGCGATCATGTGGCAGTTCAGCGAGGCGATCCGCGGCCTGGTCGACGGCTGCGCGGCGCTCGGTACGCCGGTCACCGGCGGCAACGTCAGCTTCTACAACCAGACCGGAGCGACACCCATCCTGCCGACGCCGATCGTCGGGGTGCTCGGAGTGATCGACGACGTCACCCGGCGTACGCCGATGGGCTTCCGGCGGGCGGGTGAGGTCGTCTACCTGCTCGGCGAGACCCGCGACGAGCTGGCCGGCTCCGCCTGGGCCGACGCCATCCATGATCATCTCGGCGGTCGGCCGCCGCAGGTCGACTTCGATCACGAGCAGCGGTTGGCCGACCTGTTGATCCGGGGGAGCAAGCGCGGCCTGTTCAGCAGCGCGCACGACCTGTCCGACGGCGGGCTGGCTCAGGCCCTGGTGGAGAGCTGCCTACGCCATGGCCACGGGGTGGAGATCGCGCTGCCGAGCGAGGCGGACCCGTTCGTGCTGCTGTTCTCCGAGTCGAGCGGCCGCGTGTTGGTGTCCGTACCCGCGGCCGCCGAGGACGACCTGGTCGCGCTCAGCAACGAGAGCGGGATCCTGCGGCATCGACTCGGACTGGTGCAGGACACCGAGGACGCCGAGCTGCGCATCGCCGACCAGTTCGCGATCCCGCTTGCGGAGCTGCGCGAGGCCTGGTCGGCTACCCTGCCGGCCGCCATGGCCGCGCACTGAACGCGCCCGGTATCGGTCAGCTGCGCGTGAGCAGCCGCCCTCGCGGCGGTCCGGTCGTCTCGACGCGCTGCCCGCGAAGGTAGGTGGCCCGGACCGCGCCGTGCAGGGTCCGCCCGTGATAGGGCGACACGGCGTTCCGGTGATGCAGGGCCGCCACATCGACGGTGTACGCCTCTTCCGGGGCGAACACGACGAGGTCGGCATCCTGGCCGATCGCGATGCTGCCCTTGCCGGTCACCCCGACCACCTCGGCCGGTCGGGTGGCCATCCAGCGGACGACCTGGTCCAGGGAGTGGTCGCGGCGCCGGCCCTCGGTCCAGACCAGGGACAGCCCGAGCTGGAGTGAGGAGATGCCGCCCCAGGCGGTGCCGAAGTCACCCTCGTCGAGACGCTTCAGGTCGACGGTCGAGGGCGAGTGGTCGGAGACCACGAAGTCGATCACGCCGTCGGCCAGCGCCTGCCAGAGCCGGTCGGCGTTGGCGGCATCCCGCACCGGTGGGCAGCATTTGAACTGGGTCTGGCCGTCGCCGATGTCCTCCGCGCACAGGGTCAGGTAGTGCGGGCAGGTCTCCACCGAGATCCGTACGCCGTCGGCGCGGGCCGTGGTCAGCGCCGGTACCGCCTCGGCGCTGGACAGGTGCACGATGTGGGCCCGGCAGCCGGTCTCCCGCGCGGCCGCGATCACGGTGTCGATCGCGGAGTTCTCCGCGGCGGTCGGCCGCGAGTCGAGGAACTCCCGGTAATGCACGGTGTGCTCCCGGGTGTGCGCCACGATCACGTCGGGGTCCTCGGCGTGCACGATCAGCAGTCCGTCGAACGCGACGATCTCCGTCATGGCCTGCCGCAGCTGGCCGGCGGACAGCGGCGGGAACTCCGGCACACCGGAGTCGAGCAGGAAGCACTTGAACCCGAACGCCCCCGCCTCGTGCAGCTCGGCAAGATGTCCAAGGCTCTCCGGCACTGCGCCGGCCCAGAAGCCGACGTCCACGTTCACCTGCTCCGCCGCCACAGACCGCTTGATCTCCAGGGCGGGCACACTCGTGGTGGCCGGGATCGAGTTGAGCGGCATGTCCAGGATCGTGGTCACGCCACCGGCCGCGGCGGCTCTGGTGGCGGTGGCGAAGCCCTCCCACTCGGTCCGGCCCGGCTCGTTGACGTGCACATGGGTGTCGACCAGGCCGGGCAGCAGCACCTCGTCGTCGGCGAGCTCGATCAGCTCGTCGGCCGGTCTGCCGTCGAGCGGCTCGAGAGAGATGATCTTGCCGTCCGCGACGCCGACCCGGCGCGGGGCGAGGCCCTCCGCGGTCAGCACGTTGCCGCTGAAAACCTGCTCGGTGCTCACGACAGCCATTCTTCCGCGATACGCCTTCCGACCTGCCGCAGCAGGGGAGCGGCGTTGGCGATGCTCCGGGCGGGATCGGGTTCGAGCTCGGTGAGCGGGTACGCCGCGACGATCCCGGACGCGCGCAGCCGGTCCTCGCTGAGCAGGCTGCGTCCGGCGACGGCGACCACCGGCACCCCGGCGCGGCCGGCCGCCTGGGCGACACCGACCGGCGCCTTGCCGGCCAGCGACTGCTCGTCCAGCGAGCCCTCCCCGGTGATCACCAGATCCGCCCCGTCGAGCCGGGACGCGAAGTCGACCAGCTCGAGCACGAGCTCGATCCCCGGCCGGATGTCGGCGTTCAGGACGGCCAGCGCGGCGTATCCGGTGCCGCCGGCCGCGCCCGCACCCGGGCGGGTGGAGTCGTCCCGGCCCGTCGTCTGCGACAGCACCCGGGCCAGCGTGCCCAGTCCGAGCTCCAGCTGCTCGAGCTCAACGGGACCGGCGCCCTTCTGCGGACCGAAGACCGCGGCGGCCCCGTTCGGTCCCAGGAGTGGGTTGTCGACATCGGTCGCCACCATGATCCGGGCCCGCCGCACCGTGTCCTGGAGCGGATCGAGGTCCACCCGCGCCAGCTCGGCCAGCGCGCCTCCGCCCGGCGGAAGATCGTGCCCGGCGTTGTCGTACAGCCGGCCGCCGAGCGCCTGGACCATCCCGGCGCCGCCGTCGGTCGATGCGCTGCCGCCCAGCCCGAGCACGATGTCCTCGGCGCCGCGGTCCAGGGCGTCCTTGATCACCAGACCCAGCCCGTACGTCGAGGCGCCGAGCGGGTCCAGCTGCCCGCCGGGCAGTCGGTCCAGCCCGACCACTGCGGCCAGCTCGACCACCGCCCGGTGCCCGTCGAACGCGTACCCGGCCGTGATCGGCTCACCGGTCGGCCCGGTCGCCGGAACGGTGACCAGGCGATAGCCGGCGCTGACCGCGGCTGCGACCGTGCCGTCCCCGCCGTCGGCGACCGGGACCGGGATGGTTTCCAACCCCGGCCGAGCGTCGGTGAGTCCGGCGGCGACGGCCGCGGCCACCTCGGCCGCGGTCAGGCAGCCTTTGAACTTGTCCGGGGCGAGCAGGACCTTCATCAGTCCAGCAGGGAGATCGCGGTCGGAGCGTCCTCGCCGCGCAGGGCCAGTTCCTCGAACTCGGTCACGTTGTCCAGCTCGGTGCCCATCGAGATGTTGGTCACCCGCTCCAAGATCACCTCGACCACCACCGGCACGCGGAACTCGGCCATCAGCTTGCGGGCCTGGTCGAACGCGGTCGACAGCTCCTCGGGATCGAAGACCCGGATGGCCTTGCAGCCCAGTCCCTCCGCGACCTTGACATGATCAACTCCGTAGGCCCTGCTATCCCGGGGGGGAGACCCCCCCGGATCCCCCCGTTGGTTTCGGGAGCGTTGACGTTGTCGAAGGACAGCTGCACGTGGTAGTCCATCTCGAACCCGCGCTGGCTCTGCCGGATCAGTCCGAGGTAGGCGTTGTTCACCAGGACGTGGATGTACGGCAGCTTGAACTGGGCCCCCACCGCCAGCTCCTCGATCATGAACTGGAAGTCGTAGTCCCCGGACAAGGCCACCACCGGGGCGTCGGGGAGGGCGGTCGCCACCCCGAGCGCCGCCGGCAGCGTCCAGCCCAGCGGCCCGGCCTGGCCGGCGTTGATCCAGCCGCGCGGGCCGTAGACATGCAGGAACTGCCCGCCGGCGATCTGGGACAGCCCGATGGTCGAGACGTAGCGGGTGTCCCGCCCGAAGGCGCGGTTCATCTCCTCGTAGACCCGCTGCGGCTTGATCGGAGTGTTGTCGAAGTGGGTCCTCCGCTGCAGCGTGGACTTGCGCTGCTGGCAGTCCTTGACCCATACGCCGTAGTCGGGCACGGAGAGGTCGCCGGCGCGCTCCTTCGCGGCCTCGACGAACAGTTCCAGCGCCGCCTTGGCGTCGGAGACGATTCCGTAGTCCGGTGCGAACACCCGACCGATCTGGGTCGGTTCGATGTCGACGTGCACGAAGGTGCGGCCCCGCCGGTAGACCTCCAGGCCGCCGGTGTGCCGGTTGGCCCAGCGGTTGCCGATGCCGAGCACGAAGTCGGACTCCAGCAGGGTCGCGTTGCCGTAGCGGTGCGCCGTCTGCAGCCCCGCCATCCCGGCCATCAGCGGGTGGTCGTCGGGGATCGTGCCCCACCCCATCAGGGTGGGGATGACCGGCACATTGAGGGTCTCGGCGAGCTCGACCAGCTCGTCGGCGGCATCGGCGTTGACGATCCCGCCGCCGGCGACGATCACCGGCCGCTCGGCGGCGACGAGCAGATCCAGGGCGTGGTCGATCTGCTCCCGGGTGGCGGTCGGCCGGTAGGCCGGCAGCGACGCGTACGTGTCGGGATCGAAGTCGATCTCGGTCATCTGCACGTCGAAGGGCAGGTCGATCAGCACCGGTCCGGGTCGGCCGGAGCGCATCAGGTGGAACGCCTGCTGGAAGACCCCCGGCACCTGGCCGGCCTCCAGCACCGTCCCCGCCCACTTCGTGACCGGCTTGGCGATGGCCGCGATGTCGACGGCCTGGAAGTCCTCCTTGTGCAACCGGGCGACCGGCGCCTGACCGGTGATGCAGAGGATCGGGATCGAGTCGGCGCTGGCCGAGTAGAGGCCAGTGATCATGTCGGTGCCGGCCGGACCGGAGGTGCCGATGCAGATGCCGATGTTGCCGGCCTTGGCCCGGGTGTAGCCCTCGGCCATATGTGAGGCGCCCTCGACGTGGCGGGCCAGCACGTGCTGGATACCGCCGTGCTTCCTCATGGCGTCGTAGAAGGGGTTGATCGCCGCGCCGGGCAGCCCGAAGGTCTGGGTCGCGCCCTCCAGCTCCAAGATCTTCACCGCGGCGTCCACCGCGCGCATCTTCGTCATGACCCGCTCACTTCGGTGCCGGACAGCCGCTCGACGCCGCGGAGCAGCGCCGAGTGGTCAAGACCGCCGTCGCCCTGGGCCCGCAGCGCCCCGATCAGCTGAGCCATCAGTGAACCGACCGGGATGGCCACCCCCTTGGCCCGCGCCGAGTCGAGGATGATCCCCATGTCCTTGTGATGGAGGTCGATCCGGAAACCCGGCTTGAACTCACCGGCCAGCATGCTGGCGCCCTTGCGGTTCATGATCGTGCTGCCGGCCAGGCCGCCGGAGAGCACGGCGAGCGCGGCCTCGGTGTCCACCCCGTACGCGCGGAGAAAGACGATGGCCTCGGCGATCAGCTCGTACGTCCCGGCCACGATCAGCTGGTTGGCCGCTTTGACCGTCTGGCCCGATCCGGGCGGACCGACCAGCACGACGGTGCTGCCCATGGTCTCCAGGATCGGCTTCACCTCGTCGAAGTCAGCCGGGTCAGCGCCGACCATGATCGAGAGCTTCGCCTCGACGGCTCCGGCCTCGCCGCCGCTGACCGGCGCGTCGATCACCCGGACTCCGGCCTCATGGCCGGCTTCGGCCAGCCGGGCGGAGACGTCGGGTCGGATCGAGGACATGTCGATGTGGATGGCCCCTTGGCGGGCGTTGGCGTAGATGCCGTCATCCCCCAGCGCGAGGCCCTCGACGTCGGGGGAGTCCGGAACCATGGTGATGATCACATCGGCTCCGCGTACGGCCTCGGCGGCTGAGTCGGCGCCCTGGCCGCCGGCCGCGACGAGCTTCTCGACCGGCTCGGGACTGCGATTGACCCCGATCACGGTATGACCCGCGTCGAGGAGGTGGCCGGCCATCGGGCCGCCCATGATGCCCAGACCGATGAACGCGATGGTAGTCAAGATCAACTTCTTTCTGTCGGCCGCGCGCCCGCGTGTTATCGGCGCGGCGCGGGGGGTTCAAGGGGGGTCGCCCCCCCTTGCTTGGTTCGGCCGCGCCACCAGGCGAGGCTCTGTTCGGTGGTGGTGGTCGGTTTGTACTCACACGCCACATAGCCGTCGTAGCCGCGAGCCTGGAGATCCTTCAGGTGCCGCGTGAGATCGAGCTGCCCGCTGCCCGGCTCGCCGCGACCGGGCCAGTCGGCGATCTGGACGTGGGCCACCCGGTCGGCGTACCGGTCGACGGCGGCATCCAGATCGTCTCCGTTATTCGCCAGATGGAAAAGGTCGCAGAGGAATCCGGCGTTGTCGACCGGAAGCCGATCGAGTACGGCGATCACGTCGTCCGCGGTGCGCAGCGGGTAGGGCTTGGGTCCGCTGACCGGCTCCACCAGCAGCGTCGCGTCGTTCGCGGCGATCGCCCGGGCCGCCCTGGTCAGGTTCTCGGTCGCCAGCTCGTCCTGTTCTTCGGCGCGTACGCCTTCCACCCGGTTGCCGTAGAGCGCATTGTGGGCACCCACCCCGAGGGCGGACCCGATGCCGACGACCACGTCGAGATTGTCCAGGAACTCCGCTGACCGGGCCGGGATGGACAACACCCCGCAATCCGGGCCGGCCAGGTCGCCGGCGAAGAAGTTGAGCCCGATCAGACGCACTCCCGCATCGCGGACGGCGTTGACGAAGCCGTCGACCTCGGCGTCGCTGGGCACCGGCTGATCCGGCCAGGGCCACCAGAACTCGACGGCGGTGAAACCGGCTTGCCGCGCCGCCTCCGGTCGTTGCAGCAGAGGGAGCTCGGTGAAAAGCATCGAGCAGTTGGCGGCGTAGTCGAGGGCAGACACTCATCTTCCGTTCTGCGAGAATGGGTTTCCGTTAGGCGAAAATAGCACTCACCGCAACAGATCGTCAACCGGGCGCATCGGCCCTTGGGCCGGTGGAGGCCAGCTGGCGAGTGAGAACCGACTGACGCTCGGCCGGCGCGAAGGACGCGGCGATCGAGCTCCGCGCCAAAGCCTCCAGCTCGGCGGCCGACAAACTGAGCGCCGACCGGCACTGGCGCAGGTTGTCGTCGACGTACCCGCCGAAGTAGGCCGGATCGTCGGAGTTGACCGTGACGAGCAGGCCTCGGTCGAGCATTTGCCGCAACGGGTGATCGCGGAGCTCGTCGATGACGCGAAGGCGGACATTGGACAGCGGGCAGACGGTCAGGGGAATCTGGTCGTCCACGAGCCGTCGCACCAAGGCGTCGTCCTCCAGGCAGCGCACTCCGTGGTCGATCCGCTCAGCGCCCAAGAGATCGAGGGCCTCCCAGATGTAGTCCGGCGGGCCTTCCTCCCCGGCGTGGGCGACGCGGCGCAGGCCTTCCTCGGCGGCGACCGCGAAGACCTCGGTGAACAGGCGAGGCGGATACCCCACCTCGGCGGAGTCCAGTCCGAGTCCCAGCAGCGGGACCTCAGTCGCCAGGCAGTCTTCGAGAGTCCGCCGGGCCTCGGAGGTGGGTCGGTCGCGCAGGATGCAGACGATGATCCCGCTGCTGATGCCGAGCTCTGACTCGGCCCGTTGCAGGCCGGTCCAGACACCGTTCAGCAGCGTGTCGCAGGAGATCCCGCGTGCGGTGTGGGCCTGGGGGTCCACGAAGACCTCGGCGTGCCGGACGCCCGCTCGGTGCACCCGCTCGGCGTAGCGCCAGGTCATCGTCTCGAAGTCCGCGCTGGTCCGCAGCACCGTCATGTTGGCGTAATAGAGATCGAGGAACGACTGAAGGTCGCTGAACTCGTACCGTGCTCGCAGGTCGCTCAGGTCCCGGTAGGGCAACTCGAGCTGCTGGCGTTCGGCGAGCTCGAAGATGGTCTCGGGCTCGAGAGTGCCCTCCAGGTGGAGGTGCAGCTCGGCGATCGGCCCGGGCAGGTCCGTCCCGGCAGTGTGACGGTCGGGCAGCACCTTGGACCTCCATCTCCTGGACTATCCAAACGCTACCGGCGATGCCTCATCAGGTACTGGCTGGATGCCCACCCGCTCTGGTTGACTCCGAACAGAGATGCTGGTCCCCTACTCGCCCCCAGGAGGCGGCATGACCCAGACAGCACCCCCGAAGACCGAGCCGGAAGAGGCTCGCCGGGTCTCCGCCGTCGACCGCTACTTCGGAATCACCGAGCAAGGCTCGACCATCCCGCGCGAGCTGCGGGCCGGGTTCACCACCTGGCTCACCATGAGCTACATCCTGTTCGTCAACCCGCAGGTGTTGCTGCCCGCGATTCCGGTGCCCAATGCGTTCGTGCAGCTGTTGATGACCACCTGCCTGGCGGCCGCCTTCGGGTCGCTGGTGATGGGCATCGTGGCGCGCTATCCGTTCGCGCAAGCCCCCGGAATGGGCCTGAACGCCTTCTTCTCCTTCACCGTGGTCGGCGCGATGGGTTATCCGTGGCAGACCGCGTTGGGCGCGGTGTTCGTCTCGGGCGTGCTGTTCGTCGTGCTCAGCGTGGTCGGAGCCCGGCGCGCCATCGTCCGGGCCATCCCGCTGAGCCTGAAGTTCGCCATCACCGCCGGTATCGGCGCCTTCCTGGCCTTCTTGGGCTTCCGGAGCGCCGGGATCGTGGTCAGCAACGAGGCCACCCTGCTCGGGCTGGGCGACCTGAGCAGCCCGACCGCGTGGCTGGCTGTCATCGGCCTGCTGGTCACCGCGGTCCTGATGTACCGCAAGATCAAGGGCGCCATCCTGTTCGGGATCCTCTTCACCTCGCTGCTGGCCATCGTCACCCGGGTCGAGGTGTACGCCGGCCCGGACGGCTCGCTGGTCGCCTTCTCCGGATTCCCGGACGGAGTCGTCGGGCTGCCGGTGTGGCCCAGTGACCTGGTCGGTCAGCTGGACATCGGCGCGGCCCTCGGCTTGGGCCTGTTCAGCGTGGTGTTCACCTTCTTCTTCGTCGACTTCTTCGACGCCACGGGCACCCTGACCGGTCTGGCGCAGCGGGCGGGCTACCTGGACGAGAAGGGCGACATGCCGCGCGCCCGCCTCACCTTCTCGATGGACGGGCTGGCCGCCATGTTCGGTGCGGTGGTCGGCACCTCGACCACGACCGCGTACGTCGAGAGCGCATCCGGCATCGAAGAGGGCGGCCGCACCGGCCTCACGGCCACGATGGTCGGGGCGCTGTTCGGGTTGTCGATGTTCCTCTGGCCACTGGCCGGAGCTGTGCCGGGGGCCGCGACGGCGCCCGCCCTCATCCTGGTCGGCGCACTGATGATGGAAGGCGTCCGGAATGTGGAGTGGGGCGACATCGCCGAGGCCGTGCCGGCCTTCCTCACCATCATCTTGATGCCGCTGACCTTCTCGATCGCCAACGGCGTGAGCTTCGGTGTGATCAGCTACTGCGCGATCGCGCTGCTCAGTGGCCGGGGCCGCAAGGTGAGCCTGATCCTGTACATCGTCGCGCTGTTGTTGCTGGCGCGCTACATCTTCCTCCAAGGAGGTTGATCCGGACGGAGTCCGGCTTTGCGCTTCCGTTGAACAGAATCTATAGTCCACCATACGGAACCCCGCCGAATCCCCCTCTCCTGAAGCCGACTTGTCAGCGTGGGTGGTCGCCATGGCAACCACAGACGCTGACAAGTCGGAGAGGGGCGGCGCATGCTGAGGGAAGTAGTCATGGCGATTGAGCTGACCAATCCGAACCCCATCGACCGCGCTGGGGAGATCCTCACCCCCGAGGCGCTGGCCTTCGTCGAGCAGTTGCACCAACGTTTCGCCGACCGGCGGGACGAGCTGCTGGCCGCGCGGCGTACCCGCCGCGAGCAGGCCGCAGCGGCAGGTTCCCTGGACTTTCTGCCCGAGACCGCTGCGGTGCGCGAGGGCGACTGGCACGTCGCCCCGGCGCCACCCGCACTTCTCGACCGTCGGGTGGAGATGACCGGCCCTGCCACCCCGGCCAAGATGGCCATCAACGCGCTCAACTCCGGCGCCAAGGTCTGGCTGGCCGACCTGGAGGACGCCAGCTGTCCCACCTGGCCGAACGTGCTCGATGCGCTCCTCAACCTGCGCGACGGCGCTCGCGGCACCTTGTCCTTCGTCGCCGAGAACGGCCGGGAGTACGCGCTGCGCACCGATGCACCGTTGGCCGTGGTGGTGATGCGGCCGCGCGGCTGGCACTACGACGAGCGACACGTCCGCGTCGACGGCCGCGACGGCATCGGAGCGCTGGTCGACTTCGGTCTGCACTTCTTCCACCTGGCCCAGCAGCTGCTCGACAACGGACATGGGCCGTACTACTACCTGCCCAAACTGGAGAGCCATCGCGAGGCGCGGCTCTGGAACGACATCTTCACCTTCGCGGAGGAGACGCTTGGTATCCCGTACGGCACCATCCGGGCCACGGTGCTGATCGAGACCATCCCGGCCGCCTTCGAGATGGAGGAGATCCTCTACGAGCTCCGTGACCATGCGTCGGGGCTCAACGCCGGCCGCTGGGACTACCTGTTCAGCATCATCAAGTACTTCCGCGATGCCGGCCCCGAGTTCGTCCTCGTGGACCGCGGGGACATCACCATGACCGCCCCGTTCATGCGGGCCTACACCGAGCTGCTGGTCAAGACCTGCCACAAGCGCGGCGCCTTCGCCATGGGGGGCATGGCCGCCTTCATCCCCAGCCGCAAGGATCCGGAGATCAATGCGACCGCTCTCGCGAAAGTCGAGGCCGACAAGACCAGGGAGGCCGGCGACGGGTTCGACGGCTCCTGGGTGGCCCATCCGGACCTGGTGCCGATCTGCCAGAAGGTCTTCGATGGTGTGCTCGGGGAACGTCCCAACCAGCTGGACCGCCGCCGCGACGACGTCGAGGTGACTCCGGCGCAGCTGCTCGACGTGCGCTCCGCAGAGGGCAGCAACACCGAGCGGGGGCTGCGGAACAACCTCGAGGTGGCCGTCGCCTACACCGCCGTCTGGCTGTCGGGCAACGGAGCGGTGGCCATCCACAACCTGATGGAGGACGCCGCCACCGCGGAGATCTCCCGCTCGCAGGTCTGGCAGCAGATCCGCAACCAGGTGAAGCTCGCGGACACCGGCGAGGTCGTGACCGCCGAGCTGGTCTCCCGCCTCCTCGACGAGGAGACCGAGGGCCTGCGCTCCCAGGTCGATCCGGAACTGTTCGAGCGCTACTACCTCCCGGCCAAGCAGCTGATCGGCGATCTCTGCCCGCCGAGGAGTTCACCGACTTCCTCACCCTGCCGGCCTACGAGCTGGTCTGACCATGAGCTCAGCGCCCGTCTGTCGGAGGACTTCCTCGCCTCGGTGGACGATCGGCTGGCGGACACCGACGCCTTCCTGACGCGGGCCTACCCCGGCGAGGACGGGCGGCGGCAGCCGGTGCACACCGTCTACGTGCCCGCCGACCGCTACGACCGCGGCCTGCCGCAGCGTTGGGGCGCCGAGGCCACGGCCCTGGTGAACGAGCACGGCGGATTCGACTGGCTCTGTGCCGAGCTCGGCCTGGCGGAGGGCCTGGCGGCCGAGGTCGCCCCGAAGGTGGCGGCGAAGCTGGAATCGGAGCCGATCGAGGACCTCCGGCTCGACTTCGAGGACGGCTACGGCAACCGCGGCGACGAGACGGAGGACGCCGACGCCATCCAGGTGGCCCGTGAGCTGGCCGCCGCCGTCGCCGACGGGATGGCGCCCGCCTTCGTGGGCTTGAGGTTCAAGTGCTTCGAGGCGCCGACGCGGCGCCGCGGGCTGCGCACGCTCGACCTGTTCCTGTCCACCTTGCTCGAGGCCGGACCGCTTCCGGATGGGCTGACAATCACCTTCCCGAAGGTGAGCACGGTCAGCCAGGTCGAGGCCATGGTTGCCGCCTGCGAGGCGTACGAGCGCGCCGCCGGTCTGCCGGCCGGCCGGCTCGGCTTCGAGATCCAGGTCGAGACCCCGCAGCTCGTCCTGGGTGCCGATGGGCGCGCCGAGATCGCCGCCGCCCTGCACGCGGGTGCCGGCCGGGTGACCTCGCTGCACTACGGCACGTATGACTACAGCGCATCGCTCGGTGTCTCTGCGGAGTACCAGTCGATGGCCCATCCCGGCGCCGACTACGCCAAGGAGGTCATGCAGGCCGCGGTGGCGGGCACGGGTGTGCACCTGTCCGACGGATCCACCAACATCCTCCCGATCGGCGATCCGGACGCAGTGCTCGCGGCCTGGCGGCTGCACCACTCGCTGGTCCGGCGGAGCCTGGAGCGCGCCTACTACCAGGGCTGGGACCTGCACCCGGCGCAGCTGCCCACTCGGTTCGTGGCGAACGTCGCCTTCTACCGCGAGGGCTTCGCCCGCGCCGCCGGCCGGCTGTCGGCCTACGTCACCAAATCCGGGTCCGGTGTGCTCGACGAGCCGGCCACGGCCCGCGCGCTGGCCCGCTATCTCCATCGCGGCTTCTCCTGCGGCGCCCTGGACGCCGCCGAGCTGCGGACGGCGCACCGGCCTCACCCATGACCAGCTCGAGCGGCTGGCCCGACCCAAGTCCGACACCGAGAACCTCGCGCCCCAGCCTCGCTGAGGAGAAGGAGCCCACCGTGACCACCACTACGCCCACCGGTACCGGCCAGCCGACCGGATCCAGCTCGAGCGGCTACTACGCCCCCTACGGCGGGCATCCGCCGCAGACCGACCTGCTCACCGACCGAGCGATGTTCACCGAGGCGTACGCGGTGCTGCCGCGCGGCGTGATGCGCGACATCGTGACCAGCTACCTGCCGTTCTGGGACGACACCCGGCTGTGGGTGATCGCCCGGCCGCTCTCCGGGTTCGCCGAGACCTTCTCCCAGTACATCGTCGAGGTCGCCCCCGGCGGAGGCAGCGACCGGCCCGAGCTCGATCCCGCCGCCGAGGGGGTGGTGTTCGTCGTCGAGGGCAACGCCATCCTGACCGTCGGTGAGCAGAGCCACGACCTCGAGCCGGGCGGCTACGCCTATCTGCCGCCGGGGCAGAGCTGGCGGCTACGCAACGACGCCTCGTCGCCACTGCGGTTCCACTGGATCCGCAAGGCGTACCAGGTCGTGGAGGGGCTGGACACCCCCGAGGCGTTCGTCACCAACGAGCGCGACGTGACCGGGATCCCGATGCCCGATACCGACGGGCGTTGGGTGACCACCCGCTTCGTCGATCCCTCCGACCTGCGACACGACATGCACGTCAACATCGTCACCTTCGAGCCCGGGGCGGTGATCCCGTTCGCCGAGACCCATGTGATGGAGCACGGTTTGTACGTGTTGGAGGGCAAGGCGGTCTATCGGCTGAACCAGGACTGGGTGGAGGTCCAGGAGGGCGACTTCATGTGGCTCCGCGCCTTCTGTCCGCAAGCCTGCTACGCCGGCGGGCCCGGCCGGTTCCGCTACCTGCTGTACAAGGACGTCAACCGGCACGCCCCGCTCAGCCGCCAGTTCCTCTAGCGCCCCGGTCGGCGGGTCTCGGCCGTATTTGACAGCACGAGTGCAATTCCACTAAGTTTCGTCAAACGAAAACTTCCTTCCGCAGAACGGAAACATCCGAGTTCTACTGAGAGGGGTCGCGTCATGGCAGAGGTCAGCAGCCGCCACCGCCGACAAGCATCCGGTCGATCAGGTGCTGCCGTTCGGGCAGATGTTCATCTACGGCCTGCAGCATGTGCTGAGCATGTACGCCGGAGTGGTGGCCGTGCCGCTGATCGTCGGCACCGCGTTCGAGCTGAGCGGGCCCGAGATCACCTACCTGGTATCGGCCGGCCTGTTCATCTCCGGCCTCGCCACCTTGCTGCAGACCATCGGGGTGTGGAAGTTCGGCGCCCGGCAGCCCATCGTGCAGGGCACCTCGTTCGCTGCGGTGTCGACGATTTTGGCGGTCGGCCTCGCCGAGGGTGGCGGCGTAGCGGGTCTGCGGGCGGTCTTCGGTGCGCTGCTGGTGGCCGGCCTGCTCGCCATGCTGATCGCGCCGTTCTTCACCCGGCTGCTGCGCTTCTTCCCGGAGGTGGTGACCGGGGTGGTGATCACCGTCATCGGTATCGCGCTGCTGCCGGTGGCGATGCGCTGGGCGGCGGGCGGCGTCCCGACAGCCCCGACCTTCGGCGCGCCGAAGAACATCGCGGTGGCGGCCATCACGATGGTGATCATCGTGCTTGATCTACCGCTTCCTGCCCGGGGCCTTCGGCCGGGTGGCGATCCTGCTCGGGCTGGTGCTGGGCACCGTGGTGGCGATCCCGTTCGGTTTGACCAACTTCAGCCGGATCGCCGACGCCAGCATCTTCCAGCTGACCCTGCCGTTCCACTTCGGGCTGCCCACCTTCGCGGTCGGGGCGATCATCTCCATGTTCATCGTGATGCTGGTGATCATGACCGAGACGACCGCCGACATCTTGGCCATCGGCCAGGTGATCGACAAGCCCGCCGACCGGCAGACCGTCACCAACGGCCTGCGGGCCGACATGTTCTCCACCGCCTTCGCCAGCGTGTTCAACGGCTTCTCGGTCAGCGCCTTCGCCCAGAACGTCGGTCTGGTGGCCATCACCGGCATCAAGAGCCGGTTCGTGGTCGCGGTCGGTGGCGGGATCCTGGTCTTCCTCGGCCTGTTCCCGATCCTGGGCGCGCTGGTCGCCCTGGTGCCGCTGCCGGTGCTGGGCGGCGCCGGGCTGGCGTTGTTCGGCACCGTGGCCGCGAGTGGCATCCGGACGCTGAGCAAGGTCGACTTCGCCGGCAACGCGAACCTGGTGATCGTGGCCATCTCACTCGGCATGGGCATCATCCCGATCGCCGTGCCGACGTTCTACGACAAGTTCCCCGAGTGGTTCCAGGTGATCTTCGACTCCGGCATCACTGCCGCAGCGATCACCGCGGTGCTGCTCAACATCGTGTTCAACATCGTCGGTCGCAAGGAGGAGGCCGAGGGGCCCGATCTTCGCCGAGGGTCCGGCGCCGATGACGATCTCCGAGGAGGACGAGGCGCGGATCGAGGGTCATGAGCCGCCGGCCGATCATGGTCAGGCGCGCCGCGCAGTGGACGGGGATCCGCTCAGCGAGATCGATCTGCCCTCCGAGCAGCACCGCCATCCGGATGCGCCGAGGACATGAGTCAGCCGAGTACGCGAAGCGGAACCGCGGTCCGGCTGAGCGAGTTCAACGACATGGTGGCCGGAGGCAGGCCGATCAGGTGCTGCGACCCTGCCTCGACATCGACCGCTGGGTGCACACCCTGGTGGAGCAGCGCCCGTACGGCAGCGTCGATGAGCTCGTCGACGCGGCCCGGACCGCGGCTGAGGAGTTCACCGACGCCGAGGTGGAGGCGGGCCCTCGCCCATCATCCCCGGATCGGTCAGCGAGCCGAGGGCGGGTCCGCCGAGGCCGTGCTGTCCCGATCCGAGCAGGGCGGCCTGACCATCGACGACGACGTGCAGCGCAGGCTGCGGGCGGGCAACGAGGCGTACGAGGAACGCTTCGGCCGGGTGTTCCTGATCCGGGCGGCGGGCCGGTCGGCCGAGGAGATCCTGGCCGCGCTGGAGAGCCGACTGAGCAACGACGAGGACACCGAGCAGGCGATCGTTGCCGACCAGCTGCGAGAGATCGCGCTGCTCCGGCTGGCTGGGGCGGTGGCGCCGTGAGCTTCATCTCCGCCCACATCCTCGATGCGCTGGCCGGCTCGCCCGCCCGCGGCGTGTCGGTCCGGCTCGAGTCCGACGACGGCGACACCCTCGGCACGGCGATCACCGACGCCGACGGTCGGGTGACCGAGATCGGCCCCGACCTGCTGGACCCCGGCAGCTATCGGGTCACCTTCGGCACGGGGGAGTACTTCGCCGGGCGTCGCCAGGAGACGTTCTACCCCAGCGTGACTGTCAACTTCACTGTCGTCGCCGGCGAACGCCACTACCACGTACCGCTGCTGCTCAGCCCGTACTCCTACACCACCTACCGCGGAAGCTGAGCCAGGTCACACCGCCATCGCCACCATCCATCTCTGAGACGAGGAAGTCCCCATGACCGATGTCATCCTGACCGCCAACCAGTACGGCAAGGCCGAGAACCGGGTCGTCCGGGTCACCCGCGACACCGATCGGCACGAGGTCGCCGATCTCAACGTCACCTCGCAGCTGCGGGGCGACTTCGAGGCCGCTCACACCGAGGGCGACAACTCACACGTCGTCCCGACCGACACCCAGAAGAACACGATCTTCGCCTTCGCCAAGGACGGCATCGACTCGCCTGAGGCATTCCTGCTGCGGCTCGCCGACCACTTCACCGGCGAGTTCGACTGGGTGACCGGCGGGCGCTGGGCCGCCGACCAGTACGGATGGAGCCGGATCAACGATCATGACCATGCCTTCTACCGCGGTTCGCCGGAGATCCGTACGGCGGTCCTCGTCCGCGATGGCGACACCGACACGATGCTCTCCGGCTTCTACGGGCTCACGGTGATGAAGACCACCCGGTCCGGCTTCGTCGGCTATCCCAAGGACAAGTACACGACCCTGCAGGAGACCGAGGACCGGATCCTCGCCACCGACATCGGCACGAAGTGGCGCTACAACACCACCGACCTCGACTTCAATGCGGTGTACGAGAGTGTGAAGCAGGTCATCCTGACCAGTTTCTCCGAGGGCTATTCGAAGGCGCTCCAGCAAGATCTCTACAAGATGGCCGTCGCCGTCATCGACGCTCACGACGAGATCGACGAGATCAAGTTCTCCTGCCCGAACAAGCACCACTTCCTGTCCGACCTGTCCTTCTGCGGGCTTGACAACCCCAATGAGGTCTTCTACGCCGCCGACCGCCCGTACGGTCTCATCGAGGCGACGATCCAGCGCAAGGGCAGCGCCTCGGCGGATCAGGCCTGGGTCGGAGTCGCCGGATTCTGCTGAGCAGCATGTCCGCCCGCAGAAGTGCTTCGTAACGGCGCTCGGCGTGCCATCGTCCACGTACACTGAGGTCGGCTGTCCGGCTACTGGAAACCCGGCGTCACATCGTGGAGGTTGCTGGTGACTGAGCGGGTGCAGTCAGTCGACCGCGTGTTCAGCCTGCTGGAGCATCTGGCCGACGGCGATGAGGCGCTGAGCTTGTCCGAGCTGGCCGCTCGCTCCGGGCTGCCCATGCCGACCATCCACCGGCTGATCCGATTCCTGGTCAGCCAGGGTTACGTTCGGCAGGACTCCTCGAAGCGGTACACCGTCGGGCCGCGGATGATCTGGCTCGGGGAGTCGGCGAGCCGGCAGCTGGGATCGTGGGCGACACCGGTGCTCGCCGGACTGGTGCAGAGGTTCGGCGAGACGACCAACATGGCCATGCTCGAGGGCGACGGCATCATCTATGTGGCCCAGGTGCCCTCGCCGCGGGCGATGCGGATGTTCACCGAGGTGGGACGCTATGTCATGCCGCACTGCACCGGCGTCGGCAAGGCCATCTTGTCGACGATGTCCGACGACGAGGCCGGTGCCTTGTTGAAACGGACCGGAATGCCGGCCCGCACCGAGCACACCATCACCAGTCTGCCCAAGATGCTGACCGAGCTGGCGGTCATCCGGCAAGCCGGCTTCGCCGTCGACGACGGGGAGCAGGAACTCGGCGTACGCTGCGTGGCCGTCCCGGTTCCGGACCTGCCGTTCCGCGCGGCCATCTCGGTGTCGGGTCCGAGTAGCCGGGTGACGGTCGAACAGGTCGAACAGATCGCCCCCGCCGCCCGTCAGGCCGCTGCTGAGCTGACGCGCCTCTTCGCATTGGCCGGCTAGCGCCTAGCCCGTCCAACCTCTGCCCGTTGTGGCGGCGACGTGCGTACTGAAGTTGGCGCACGCTCCAACTCATGTCTGCGCGCTTTCGGCCCGGAACGGCGTGTGCCGAAGGGCACTTTGCGCGCAGGTAGTCGAGTGGGCCAGGTCAGACTCGACAAACGCTAGGTCGTCGTCACATCAACGGTCCACCCGCGAAGACTTGCTCAGTGCAACTCGTCCTCGACGACCGAAACACCCCCGGCATCTTGTTGAGGTCAGCCGTGGATGAAACCATCGGAGCGTGACCGAGACGCCCGCCCAGACCATCGCCTATCCGTCGCCCGCCGCCCGAGCGAGCCGCCGAGGGGTGGAGGTCATTCCGCCCCACGTGATCGTGCTGTTCGGCGCCACCGGTGATCTCGCCCGCCGAAAGCTCCTGCCGGGGCTCGCGCACCTCGCCCTGTCGGCGCTTGCGCCGGACATCCAGGTGATCGGCACCTCCCTCGAGGACTACTCCGAGGAGCAGTTCCGGGCCTTCGCCAAGCAGGCGGTCGGCGAGTTCAGCCACCACCCGTTGACGCCGGAGCAGTGGGACGAGTTCGCCGAGCGGCTGACCTACATCCCGACCTCCGACCGGACCCGAAGGCCTGGCCGAGGTGGTCAAGATCGCCGAGGAGAAGCTGGGCGGTTCCCCGGGCCGGTTGCACTATCTGAGCGTGCCGCCGGCCGCGGCCACTGCGGTGATCCACATGCTCCGCGAGGCCGACCTGGTCGACCGCTCGC
The DNA here is from genome assembly GCA_963711015.1 of uncultured Actinomycetota bacterium. Taxonomy (GTDB): domain Bacteria; phylum Actinomycetota; class Actinomycetes; order Propionibacteriales; family Propionibacteriaceae; genus Microlunatus. Next base: position 19,986 of record CAVQCQ010000003.1, on the reverse strand, counting down.
GGGTGGTGATGGAGAAGCCGTTCGGTACCGACCTGGAGAGCGCGATCGCCCTCAACGACAAGGTGCACGAGACCTTCCGGGAGCGGCAGGTATTCCGCATCGACCACTTCCTGGGCAAGGAGGCGGCGCAGAACATTCTCGCCTTCCGTTTCGGCAACGGCTTGTTCGAGCCGATCTGGAACCGGCAGTTCATCGATCACATCCAGATCGACATTCCTGAGACTTTGGGACTGGACAAGAGGGCAAATTTTTATGAAGTGACCGGCGCCTACAAGGACATGGTGGTCACGCACCTGTTCCAGGTGCTGGCCTTCGTGGCGATGGAACCGCCGACGGCGCTAGAACCTCGCGCCATCAGCGAGGAGAAGAACAAGGTCTTTCGCTCGATGCTGCCGATCGATCCCGCACGACGTGGTTCGCGGCCAGTACAGCGGCTACCGGCAGGAGGAGGGGGTGGCCCGCGATTCCGACACCGAGACCTTCATTGCTTTGAAATGCGGTATCGACAACTGGCGTTGGGCTGGCGTACCTTTCTACTGCCGGACCGGCAAGCGGATGGCTGAGGGCCAGCGGATCATCTCCATCGCTTTCAAGGAAGCGCCTCGGACGATGTTTCCGACTGGATCGGGGGTCGGCTCGTCCGGTCCGGACCATCTGACCTTTGATTTGGCCGATGAGTCCAAGGTGTCGCTGTCGTTCTACGGCAAGCGACCCGGACCCGGCATGAAGCTCGACAAGCTGAGCATGCAGTTCTCCACTCAGGAGACCGACAGCGCCGGCGAGGTCCTGGAGGCGTACGAGCGGTTGATCATGGACGCGATGCGCGATGATCACACCCTGTTCACCACCGCCGAGGGCATCGAGAGCCTGTGGGAGCGGTCGGAGGAGCTGCTGCACAACCCGCCGCCGGTGAAGCCGTACGCGCCCGGGTCCTGGGGTCCGAACGCCATCCACCAGATGATTGCTCCGCACGCCTGGCGGCTGCCGTTCGAGCGGGCCTGGCGGGTCAAGAAGTAGGAGTCGCGTGGTCGTGGCCCAGCCTCCGCCGATCCGGAAGCGGCGGCCGGTCTGGATCATCTCGGCCGCGGTCGTCGCGGTGCTCTACGTGATCATCATCGGGCTGGTCAGCGTGGCTCAGCCCGAACGCGGACGATCCACGTCCGTCGAGCTCGCGGCTGACCTGCAGGCGGCTCTGCAGCAGCACGACGCGGATGCCTTCGAGCGGTTGTTCGCCCGTGGCGCCCTCCCGGACGGATACGCCGACGACCTGTTCACCCAGCTGCCGCCCGGAGCGCAGGTGGAGGCGCGGCCGATCACGATCGGGGAGCGGGGGGCGGTGACCGCGGCGGTGATCAATGGGCCGGAGCGCTGGTGCACCAGTTGGTTGGTGGCGCCGGCGCGCGACCGGCTGGTGCTCAGTGTGACGCCGGCGCTTGCCTCCTGTTGAGTGGCATGCTGCAAGCAAAGTGCTAGCATATTGCGATGCGGACGCTGTATCTCCGGAACGTCCCGGATGAAGTGGTTGAGCGACTCGAACGGTTGGCTGAGCGGGAGTCGATGTCGCTGAACGCCGTGGCGGTTCGACAGCTCGCGGAGTCCACCCGATGGCTGGACAATGCCGCGCTGCTGGCTTCTCTTCCGAGCTACGACATCTCGATAAGTTCCATTCTCGAAGAGCTGGATCGAGGCCGAGCCGAGCGCGATGCTCGTAGCTGATGCGTCGGCGGTGATTGCCTCGCTCACCAGGGATGGCCAGGCACGGGCCACGTTGGCGCAACCGAATGTCCACGCTCCACATGTGATCGACTGCGAGGTGGCACACGTCCTGCGGGGGATGGTGAGGAAAGGTGAGCTCGATTCCCAGACCGGCTGGAACATGCTTCACACGTTCCGCTGGTTCCACGTGATCCGGCACAGCACGTTCTCGATGTTCGACCGGGTCTGGGAACTGCGCGACAACCTGACCGCTTACGACGCCGCCTCTGTGGCCCTGGCTGAGATCATCGACTGCCCGCTGGTCACGGCCGACGCGCGCATCAGCCGTGCGCCGGGCATTCGCTGTGTCGTGACCGTGGTGCCGGACTGAGAGATAGGGGATCGATGGCCACGATCGGCATCACCGGCGCGACCGACGGCATCGGGCTGGCCACCGCACAACGTCTGCTGGCCGATGGGCATCGGGTGCTGGTCCATGCGCGGAGCGAAGAGCGCGCGCGGCCGATCATGGCCGACCTGGCGGGTGACGCGTTTCTGGTGACCGGCGACCTTGCCCGACTGGCCGAGGTGCGGTTGCTGGCCGACCAGATCGCCGACCACGGGCGACTCGACGCACTGATCCACAACGCAGGCGTTTGGGTGCGGGGCAGGACGCCACGGGTGACGCCAGAGGGTCTCGAGACCACGTTCGCGGTGAATGTCCTGGCGCCGCACCTGCTGACTGGCTTGCTGGCCGACCAGGCGCCGGGGCGGCTGCTGTGGCTGGGGTCCGGACTGGCTCGGTCAGGTCGGGTGCGACCCGAGGCTCTAGGGAGGCCGCTGGACTCGAGGACCGCGTACGCGGACAGCAAGGCCTGTGATGTGGCGCTCGCCCTGGCCTGGGGCCGGCGATTACCCGGTACGGCGTCGGTGGCGATCGACCCCGGCTGGGTGACCACCAAGCTCGCCACCCGCGGCGCGCCGGGCCGGCCGAGCCAGTCCGCCGCGACCCTGGCCTACTGCGCCATCGACGCCGATCTCTCCGAGGGCGCGTACTGGCGGGACCGGCGCCCCATCCCCGTCCCCTCGCAGCTGCGCGATCCCGCACTCCAGGACGAGCTCGCGGCCGCATGCGACCGGCTGTCCCGACTTTAGCGTTCGGGTACTGACGTCGGCCGATTCACGTTATCTTGCTCGGACGTAGTCGCCGAGCGAAGGATGTTCATGCAGTCGCCCCGGAGAATCGCAGCCGCTATCGGTGTGCTCGCCGTGCTGCTCGCCACGACCGCGGGCCCGGCTCTCGCGAAACCGAACTACAGCAAGGCCCAGCTGCGTGCGGCGCACGAGACCCTGGACAAGCGGTTGGCGAAGGCGCCCGCGGACATCGCGTACTGGGGTGAGGACCCGGACAGCGGGCGGATCGTCGTGGCCGTGGTGCGATCGGAGCGGCGCGCGCTGGACATCGCGAAGCGAACGATCGACGACGTCCCCGCCGCCCGGATCACGCTGGTGAGCGAACGGCCGCAGCTGTACTGGAGGCTGCTCGGTGGCAGCCCGATCACCTCGGCGTCGGTGCGCTGCTCGCTCGGCGTGAATGCACTGAACTCCTCGGGCCGGCGCCACGTCCTGACCGCGGGACACTGCACCGAGCTGGGTGGCACCTGGCGCGGGACAGGGGGCACCATCGGTCCGGTGGCCGCCACCTCGTTCCCGGGCGACGACTTCGGGGCCATCCGGGTGACCTCGTCCACCGCTGTCCGCAGCGCGCGGATCGACCGGCACAACGGTGGCGGCTACGTCACCATCAACGGCCCGGGCACCGTCCGCGTGGGCCGTGCGGTCTGCCGCTCGGGAGTCACGACAGGATGGCGCTGCGGGACGGTGCTGGCGGTCAACCAGACGGTCAACTACGGCGGCGGGGTCGTCGTCGGCGGCCTCACCCAGACCACCGCCTGCGCGGAGCCGGGTGACTCGGGCGGGCCCTTCGTCACCAACCCGGGTTCCGGATCGAGAGTGGCCGCGCTCGGTCTGCTGTCCGGTGGGACCGGGGACTGCCGAACCGGCGGCACCACCTTCTATCAGCAGCTGCCCGAGGCACTGCGCAAGTATCAGATGACTCTGGTCACCGGTTGAGCCTGATCGGCCGCAGGCGCGGCGCGCTCAACGACCGGCGCGAGCCAGCAGGGTCTTGCTCGCCGCAGCCACCTCCCGGGCGAGGTCGATGGGGTCGACGTTGACCAGCGCGTCGCCTTCCACCACCGGCTTCCCGTTGACCAGCAGCAGGTCCAGCGGCGGCTGACCGCCCAGCACCAGCGCCGCGACGGGGTCGGCCACGTCGATGTGGCCCAGTGTGTCCAGCCGCCAGACCGCCAGGTCGGCGAGCTTGCCCACTTCGAGGGAGCCGATCTCGTCCTGCCGGCCGAGCACCCGGGCACCGCCCATGGTGGCCAGATCCACCGCGTCGCGGACGGTCAGCGCCTGCGGTCCGCCCCGCGCCCGGGCGAACAGCACGGCGTGCCGCAGCTCCTCCCACAGCGCGCAGTACTCGTTGGAGGCCGCGCCGTCCACCCCGAGTCCGACAGCGATCCCGGCATTGCGCATGTCACGGACGCGGGCGATGCCCGAGCCGAGCCGCGCATTCGAGGACGGGCAGTGCGCCGCCGAGGTGCCGGTCGCCGCCATCCGGGCGATGGAAGCATCGTCCAGCCATACCGCGTGGGCGTACCAGACGTCAGGCCCCAGCCAGCCGACGCTGTCCATGTACTCCACCGGCGTGGCGTTGAAATGCTCCCGGCAGTACGCCTCCTCGTCCAGGGTCTCGCAGAGATGGGTGTGCAGCCGTACGCCGTGCGCGCGGGCCAGCTCGGCCGAGGCCCGGAGCAGGTCGCCGGTCACCGAGAACGGTGAGCACGGTGCCAGCGCGATCCGCAGCATCGAGTCGAAGCCGGGGTCGTGATAGGTCCGGATCGCGTCCTCGGACGCGGCGAGGATGGTGTCGATGTCCTCCACGACGTTGTCCGGCGGCAGCCCGCCCTTGCTCTGCCCGAGGTCCATCGAGCCCCGGGTGGGGTGGAACCGCAGGCCGACCGTACGCGCCGCGTCGATCTCGGCGCCCAGCACGTCCCCGCCGTCTCGAGGGAACACGTAGTGGTGGTCGGTGGAAGTCGTGCAGCCGGTCAGCGCCAGGGTCGCCAGTGCCCCGGTCGCCGCGGTCCGGGTGATATCCGCGTCCAGCTGGCCCCAGACCGGATACAGCGTGGTCAGCCACTCGAAAAGCGTGCCGTCGACGGCGAATCCCCTGGTCACCCACTGGTAGAGATGATGGTGGGTGTTGACGAACCCCGGGGTGACGAGACAGCCGGTCCCGTCGACCCGCCGTCCCGCGGGATCATCGCCGGCCGGCCCAGGTCCGACCGCGACGATCAGGTTGTCCTCGACCACGACGTGACCGCCGGCGTACTCGGACCGGGCGCCGTCATTGGTGACGACGTACGCGCCCTCGATGATCAGTCGGTGCCCCGAGCCGGTCGATGGGTGATGGTTCTCGACCGGCTCAGACCGCATCCGGGCCATCAGGCGAAGCCGGGGACGGCGCTCATCTCAATGTCCCAGCGTCTTGAGTCCGGCGGTACGGGACGAATGGATCGGGTTCGCCTCGGCGACCAGGTCGTCGAAGCGGTGGTTGACGATCTTGCCCACTTCGATCAGTGCGGTGGCCCGTTCCTGGCTGGGGGCGTGCTGCAGTCGCACCTGGCCGTTCTCGAGCAGCTCGTGCCGACTGCCGGCGCTGCGCACCGAGGCGATGAAGGGGAAGCCGAACTTCTCCCGGTAGTCGGCGTTGAGCTTGGTGAACTCGGCGTAGTCCTCGTCGTGCATCCGGTCCAGACCGAGCGAGGACTGGTCGCGTCGCGACTCCTCCTGCTTCAGCACCACGCTGCCGAGATCGGGATAGGAGCGCAGGAGCTCCACCTGCTCCTCCGGAGTGGCGCCGAACATCGCCTCGTGGAAGGCGGCCCGCAGGTCCTCGGTGTCGCGGAACGGACGCCGGTTGTAGGCGCGCTCGACCGCCCACGGCACGTCCTGGAACAGCCCGGCGAAGGTCTTGCTGAACTGCTCGAGGCTCATCTCGTTGACCTGGTCCAGCCGGACCAGGTTGCCGGGCTGACCGGCGACCGCCGGCCCGAAGTTCCTGCCCACGTGGAAGAAGATGAGGTTGAGCGCGATGGCGGTGATGCTGCCCAGGGTGATGCCACTACTGAAGATCATCGCGCTCCACCGTCCGCCAGGTACGACCTCGAACAGGGTCGGAGTGACGGTGACCAGCATCGCCAGGCCGAGTGAGGTCGCCACGATCACCACATTCCGGTGGTCGTTGAAGTCCACCCTCGACAGCATCTGGAAGCCGACAACGGCCACCGTGGCGAACATCGCGATGGCCGCGCCGCCGAGCACCGAGTGCGGAATGCTGGCCGCGACCGCACCCGCCTTGGGGATCAGCCCGATGATGATCATGATCAGGCCCGCGGTGGCCACGACCCAGCGGCTCTTGATCGCCGTGAGCCGGACCAGGCCGACGTTCTCAGCGAAGCAGGTGTAGGGGAAGGAGTTGAAGATCCCGCCCAGGAACGTGGCCAGGCCGTCGGCCCGCAGTGCCCGGGTGACGTCCTCCTGGCCGACCTTCTTCTCCACGATCTCCCCAGTGGCGAACACGTCGCCGGTGGTCTCCACCGCGGTGATCAGCATGACAACGATCATGGAGACGATCGCCGTGATCGAGAACTTCGGGATGCCGAAGTAGAACGGGGTGGTCAGGCCGACCCAGTCGGACTGCCCGACCTGGCTGAAGTCCGCGTCGCCCATGAAGGTGGCCACGATGGTGCCGATGACCAGGCCGAGCAGCACGGCCACGGTGGCCATGAAGCCTTTGAACACCCGCTGGATGACCACGATGATCGCCAGGGTGAACATCGCGTACGCCAGGCCGAGGCCGCTCACCGGTCCGCCGGGGATGCCGTCGCGGACCGCGTCGTTGGCCGCCACCGGCAGCAGCGAGATGCCGATGATTGAGATCACCGAGCCGGTGACCACCGGTGGGAAGAACCGGATCAACCGGCCGAAGAACGGGGCCATGAAGAACGTGAACAGCCCGGCGACGATCACCGCGCCGTAGATGTACACCAGCCCTTCGGTGCCGCCCCCGGCGGCCAGCCCGATGGCGATCATCGGTGACACCGCGGTGAAGGTCACGCCCTGGAGCAGCGGCAGCCGGACCCCGACCTTCCAGAACCCGACCGACTGGATGATCGAGGCGATCCCGCAGGTGAACAGGTCGGCGTTGATCAGATGGACGAGCTCCTCGTCGGTCAACCCGATCGCGCCGGCCAACAGGATCGGCACGATGACCGCACCGGCGTAGAACGCCAGGACGTGCTGGAAACCGTAGACAGCGAGCTTGTGCGGCGGGAGAACTTCGTCGACCGGGTGTTTCACGCTCTTGCGAGCCGGGGCCTCCGGGGTTGTCACCGACATCGTGGACCTCCCACCTAGTTCCGTGATGCGGAAATGAAATTCCGTCTTGCGAGAGCATGCTAGGGAGTTTCGCGGCAGGCGTCAAGGGTTGGCTCGACGCCCTGGACTGGTGGGAGGGCCAGTCTGCGAGACGCCTGCGACAGGCTCCGCGCCGAAGATCGAGCTATCTCCGGGCGGGCTTGCGCCCTTCGATGACGCACCGCGCGGCCTCGAGGAAGCCGTCCGCAGCATGCTCGCCGACCCGCTCACCCAGGCAGTAGATCCGGTACGCGCGCCGCTTGTCCGCCAGCGGATCCTCCCCGAAGAGGGAGTCGACCGCCCAGCCCAAGGTGGACAGGTCCTTCTCGATCACGTACGCGACCCGGGCCATCGGGATCTCCTCGGGGAAGGCCACGCCGCTCTGCTGGATGGCCACCATGGCCAGCGGCTTGTCGGTGGCGAGGAAGTCGGAGGCCACCGAGGAGACGTCGGTGATCAGCGCGTCGGTGTGGTTGAAGCAGTCGGGGATGTCCCAGGTCTTCTCGGCCTGCTTGCCCCAGACGTGCTGGCGGCCGGTGCGTTCGCGGTCCTCGCGGAGCAATGCCTGGATCTCCCGCGCCAGGCGGGTCTGCCGTGGATCGCGGTAGGTGAACGGGTGCGGACGGAAGATCACCGTGGCCGGTCGCTCCAGCAGCGCAGCGATGATCTTGGCCCCGAGGAACAGCGAGGAGTAGTTGGTGGTCGGCTTGCCGCCCTGCCAGGTCGGCGCATACAGCACTGTCCGCGGAGCTCCCGGCGGCAGCGCCGTCTCGCGCTGCTTGATCCGCTCGATCTGCGGACGACCGACGACGACCATCTGCGAGCGGGAGATGCGGACGCCGTGCTTGGCGTACCGCTCCGCACCTTGCTGGCCGGCGACGAAGACCTTGTCGAAGGTGGCGTGGACCGCGCTGAAGTTGGCCCGCTTGTCGGAGTCGCCGTGGTTGAGCCACACGTGGGTGATCTGCCGGAAACGCTGGAACTGCAGGTTGGTCGAGCTGCCCTGGACGTAGAACGCGGCCTTCAGCGAGCTGGGCACCATGTCCGGCAGGATGCCGACCTCGCCGGCGGACTTCGGCAGCACGATCGGCGCCGAGGTCAGTCGCCGAATCTCCGACAGGTTCTGCGCGACGCGGGAGATCACGAAGTAACGCAGGTTCAGCCGGTCCAGGTACGGCAGCCACATGCCGAGCTGGTAGGTGGCGCCCACGGAGGACCCGTAGTAGACGGTGAACACCGGCTGGTACGCCTCGAGGGCATCGGCCACCAGGGCCGCCTGTCGGGTACAGATGACATTCGACCGCACCGCGTGCCGGATCAGCAGCAGCATCGGAACCAGGCTGAGCCCCATCATCACCAGCAACACCCAGCCCGGGAGGCCGATCGCCGCGAGCACCCCGGCTGCCGCGGCCTGGGCCAGCGGGATCTCGGCGACTCGACGGTTCGGAACGGGCGGCTTGGGCACGACCGGGACCCCGGGCAGCTGGACGGCCACCGGGACTGCCTTGCTGAGCAGCAGGCGTACGGTCGGCTCGCTCAGGATGCCCAGCAGGCCTATCCCCACACTGACCCAGATCCAGATCAGGTCGTCCGGCCGCCTCGCCTGGTAGGCCGCCCCGGCGGCGATCAGCAGCAGCAGCTTGGCCCCGACGTAGATGTTGAGCAGGCCCTTCCGGCGCCGGACCTCGCGCTGCAGCAACCACGCGGTCAGCAGCCAGCCGATCACGCTCAGCGCCGCCCCGATGATCAACAGCAGCAGGTCGTCAGCGGCCAGCAGGCAGACGACCCCCGCGACCAGCGTGACGTTCAGCGCGTTGCGGAGCAGCAGGTCGACGAGCTTCGACTGACTCGCCCCGACGAACACCGACCAGCGACCCAGCGTCATCCGCCGTGGCGGGCTCGACTTCACGAGGGACAAGGTTAGGCGGTGCCGTCCGGGTGTCCGGTACCGGCAGGGCCGCATACTCCGGCGCCGCCCGCCTCGCTCGCCTCGCCCGCCTCGCCAGCCCGCCTGACCCGCCTGACCCGCCTGACCCGCCTGACCGGTCTGCAGTTTCGGACGCTGCGTCCGATTCTCGCGCTGAGCTCCGGTTCTATCCGGCGTACAGCGCAAGGATCCGGCGTCCAGTGCCGCGCCCAGATTGCGGCTCGGCAGGCGGACGGGCCGACTCGGCGGGGATACCATGAGGCAGTGCCACGCGGAGACGGTCGGCTGAATCACGATGTCGATCCCCACGATCGCGGCCCGCAGGACGCATGCGGTGTCTTCGGTGTCTGGGCCCCCAACGAGGAAGTGGCCAAGCTCGCGTACTTCGGCATCTACGCCCTCCAGCACCGCGGCCAGGAGTCGGCCGGCATCGCGGTCAGCAAGGGCACCCAGATCGTGGTGTTCAAGGACATGGGCCTGGTCTCCCAGGTGTTCAACGAGGCGACGCTGGAGTCGCTGGGCCGAGCCCACCTGGCGATCGGCCACTGCCGCTACTCGACGACCGGATCGAGTGTCTGGAAGAACGCCCAGCCGACCTTCCGGTCGACCGCCTCAGGCGGAATCGCGCTCGGTCACAACGGCAACCTGACCAATGCGCTGGAGCTGCAGACCTGGCTCGCCGAACGCGACGACGCCTCCGAGTCCCTGGTGCCGGGCTCGCTGCTGAACGAGGCCACCACCGACACCGCCCTGGTCACTGCCCTGCTGGCCACCTTTCCGGGCGCCACCATCGAGGAGGCGGCGCTCGAGGTGCTGCCGCGGCTGCGCGGCGCGTTCAGCCTGGTCTTCATGGACGAGGAGACCCTGTACGCGGCCCGCGACCCCCAGGGCATCCGCCCGTTGGTGCTCGGCAAGCTGGAGCGCGGCTTCGTCGTGGCCAGTGAGACCGCAGCGCTGGACATCGTCGGCGCGTCGTTCCTCCGCGAGGTCGCGCCGGGCGAGCTGATCGCGATCGACAGCCGGGGGCTGCGCAGCACGACCTTCGCCCCAGCCGATCCCAAGGGCTGCCTCTTCGAGTACGTCTACCTCGCCCGCCCGGACACCATGATCGCCAACCGCCGGCTGCACTCGGTCCGGGTCGAGGTCGGCCGCACCCTGGCCCGGGAGCATCCGGCCGAGGCCGATCTGGTGATACCGGTCCCGGAGTCGGGCACGCCGGCCGCCATCGGCTACGCGGAGGCGTCCGGGATCCCGTACGGCCAGGGCTTGGTCAAGAACTCCTACGTCGGGCGGACCTTCATCCAGCCCAGCCAGACCATCCGCCAACTCGGCATCCGACTCAAGCTCAACCCGCTACGGGACGTGATCGCCGGGAAGCGCCTGGTGGTCGTGGACGACTCGATCGTCCGGGGCAACACCCAGCGGGCCCTGGTGCGGATGCTGCGCGAGGCCGGCGCGGCCGAGGTGCACGTGCGGATCTCCTCGCCGCCGGTGAAGTGGCCGTGCTTCTACGGCATCGACTTCGCCTCGCCCGGCGAGCTGATCGCCAACGGTCTCGGCGTCGCCGAGATCTGCAACTCGATCAACGCGGACTCGCTCGGCTACGTCTCGCTCGAGGGCCTGGTGGCGGCCACCCAGGTGGGGAAGAACGCCCTCTGCCGGGCCTGCTTCGACGGGGTCTATCCGGTCGAGCTCCCGCTCAGTGCCCGTCTCGGCAAGTACGTGCTGGAGGATGTCGCCTCCGACGGCGCGACCCCGGTCGACATCGACGACCGGCAGCCGATGACGGCCGGCGTCGGGGGAGCCGACGCGCTGACCCGCCCGTGAACCCAGCCTCTCCTCTCCAAGTTGTCAGCGTGGGTGGTCGCCATGACAACCACCCACGCTGACAACTCGGAGCGAGAAGAGAGGGTGAGAGGGTGGGGGCCGTGAGCGAGGAGCCGAAGCCGAGCGCGTACGCCGCCGCCGGCGTCGACATCGAGGCGGGGGACCGGGCCGTCGAGCTGATGCGGCACTGGGTCGAGATGACCCGGCGCAAGGAGGTGTTGGGCGGGATCGGCGGCTTCGCCGGGCTGTTCGACGCCAGCCAGCTGGCGGCGATGGATCATCCGGTGCTCGTCAGCTCGACTGACGGCGTCGGCACCAAGGTCGCGATCGCCCAGGCGATGAACGTCCACGACACCATCGGCTTCGACCTGGTCGGCATGGTGGTCGACGACCTGGTGGTGTGCGGTGCCGAGCCGCTGTTCATGACCGACTACATCGCCTGCGGCAAGGTTCGGCCGGAACGGATCGCGGCGATCGTGGCCGGCATCGCCGAAGCCTGCACGCAGGCGGGCTGCGCCTTGCTCGGCGGCGAGACCGCGGAGCATCCCGGACTGCTCGGACCGGACGAGTACGACCTGGCCGGCGCCGCGACCGGCGTGGTCGAGCGGGATCGGATCCTCGGTGCCGACCGGGTCGAGCCCGGCGACGTGGTGCTGGCCCTGGAGTCCGACGGTTTGCACTCCAACGGCTACTCCCTCGTGCGGCACGTCTTCTTCACCCAGGCCGGCTGGTCGCTCGACCGCCAGGTTCCCGATCTCGGAACGACGCTGGGCGAGGAGCTGCTGAGGCCGACCCGGATCTATGCCGCCGACTGCCTGGAGTTGATCAGCCATGTCGAGGTCCATGCACTGAGCCACATCACCGGCGGTGGACTGGCCGGCAACCTCGCCCGGGTCATTCCCGGCAGCTGCGAGGTGCGGATCGACCGGACGACCTGGACTCCGCCGCCGATCTTCGGCCTGGTGCAGCGCCTCGGCGAGCTGTCCCGTTCCGACGTCGAGTCCAGCTTGAACATGGGCGTCGGCATGGTGGCAGTGCTCCCCCCGGACGCGGCCGATGCGGCGATCCGGCTGCTCGCCGCCCGGGGTTTGCGGGCCTGGGTCTGTGGCTCGGTTGCGCCATCCGGATCGGGTACGCGTACGCCGGTCAGCCGCTTCGGCGACCACCCTGGCGGCTGAGGCGAGGCGCGATTCGCGATGCGCCCGGCCTGCTTGGTCGGGGCCGATCCACTGGTAGCCTTTGCCTCACGACGTTAACCACATTCAGCCGCGGCTCCGCCGCAGGCAGACAACTGCGAGGGGGTCGACCCACTATGGGGCGCGGCCGTGCAAAGGCAAAGCAGACGAAAGTTGCTCGCGAACTCAAGTACCGATCCTTCGACACGGACTTCTCCTCGCTCGAGCAGGAACTCCGGTCAGGCGCGGAAGGCCACGAGGTACCCCCCGCGTACGCCGATCTGGCCGACGAGTACGAGGTCGATGACGCCGACCGGGACGACAACGGATACGGACACCTGCGTAAGTCGGGCTAGGAATCTCCACCACTAGGCCTGTGGGGGCAATAGCCTGTTCCCCATGAGCCAGAATCCATCCGAGACCCCCGACGGCGGGCCGGGCTACACCGGTCCCAGCCAATCCGACGCGCCTCCGGCGTCCGAGACAGGGGGTGCGCCGTCGTCTTATTCGTCCGGTAGCGAGCCGTCCTATCCGGGCAGCACCGGCTCGGCCAACCAGTACGGAACTGCACCGACGTCGTACGGCTCCGACCCCTACAGCCAGTCGACCCCACCGCCGTACGGGCAGTCCACGCCACCGCCCTACGGGCAGCCGACGCCCCCGTCCTACGGCCAGCCGCCGGCGTCGGGATACAGCGATCCGTCGGCCGGTTACGGCGGCCAGCCGCAGTACGGCGGTCAGCAGGGCTACAGCGACCCTGCTGCGCAGCAGGGCTACCCACCGCAACAGGGCTACCCGCCCCAGCAGTACGGCCAGCCCGGCTACCCGCAGCAACAGGCCTACGGCGCCGCCGGCCAGGCGCCGGTGAGCGAGAGCGACGAGAAGACCTGGGGGATCATCTCCCACATCTCGATCCCGTTCTTCGGCTTCATCGGCCCGCTGATCGGCTACCTGCTCTACAAGGACCGCAGCCAGTACCTCAAGCAGCTCACCACCGAGGCGCTGAACTTCTCGATCCTCTACAGCATCGCCTACCTCGTCAGCGTGATCACGGTGTCGTTCGTCATCGGCGTCATCCTGTGGCCGCTGGTCTTCATCGCCGGGTTGATCTTCTGCATCATGGCCACCGTGGCGGCCAGCAAGCACGAGTTCTACAAGTACCCGGTGAATATGCGCATCATCAAGTAAGTCAGTCCCCGGCGGCCGCGTGCCACTCTTGAGAATGTGACCACCTGGCACGCCGACTTCCTGGACGGGTACGAGACGACCGATCTCGCGCTGCCCGGGGTCGAACCGGCCCCGGGCGAGCCCGAGAACGTCGAGCTGGTCGCCACCCTGATCCGGCGGGTCCCCGCCAACCAGTTCCGGGCCGCGGTGCTCTACGTGCACGGCTGGAACGACTACTTCTTCCAGACCCATCTCGCCGACCACATGGCCGACCTCGGCTATGACTTCTACGCGGTCGACCTGCGCCGTTACGGCCGTAGCCTGCGTCGCGGGCACCTGCGCGGCTTCATCACCAACCTCGACGACTACGCCCTGGAGCTCGACGGTGCGGCCGAGATGATCTTGGCCGAACACGACGAGCTGCTGCTGATGGGGCACTCGACCGGTGGCCTGATCGCGGCCCTATGGGCATCGCGCAACTCCGAGCTGCTTACCGGTGTGGTCCTCAACTCGCCCTGGCTCGACCTCCAGGGCTCGGCGCTCGTGCGCACCCTGGGCACGCCGGTGGTGGATGCCCTGGGTACCCGGTCGCCCACCTCGGTGCTGCGACTGCCGGAAGTCGGCTTCTATCTCCGTTCCGTGCACGTCAGCCTGGGCGGGGAATGGGAGTACGACATGGATCTCAAACAAACCGCACCCGGCGCACCGATCCGGGCCGGCTGGTTGCGGGCCATCCTGCTCGGCCACCAGCGAGTGGCGGCCGGACTCAACATCGAGGTCCCCGTGCTGGTGATGGCCTCCACGGCCAGCGACTTCTCCCGGCGCTGGCACGAGGGCCTGCGGACCGTCGACGTCGTTCTCGACGTGGAGCAGATCGCGGCCCGGGCCATCAGGCTCGGTCCGCACGTGACGGTGGTCAGGATCGCTGAGGGAATGCACGACCTGGTGCTCTCGGCCGCGCACGTTCGCAAGGTGGCGCTGGACGAGATAAGCCGGTTCGTCAACGGCTACGTCCGCGGCTGAGTCCGTCCTCCGAGGGCGGGGGCTGACCGCCCTGCGCTGCAGTTTCGAGGGCAAAGCGGCCTCGGTCCCGCTCCCCAGACGTCCCCTTGAAGGACGCCCTGATTAGATGAGTGTGTGACGGAGATGCCTCATGTGGTCATAGTCGGCGCGGGTTTCGGTGGCGTCTCGGCGGCCACCGCGCTCGCCAAGGAGGGGTTCCGGGTCACCATGGTCGACCGGCATCCCTACAACACCTTCCAGCCGCTGCTCTACCAGGTGGCCACGGGCGGCCTCAACCCTGGCGACGTCACCTACTCGCTGCGCTACTTCGCCGCCCACCATGACGGGGTCCGTTTCCGCCGCGCCGCGGTGACCGAGATTGATCACGACGCGCAGGAGGTGGTCTGCGACGACGGCGTACGCGTGCCGTTCGACTACCTGGTCATCGGCACGGGGATCACCACCAACCACTTCGGCATTCCCGGTGCGGCCGAGTACACCATGTCGATGTACACCCGGGCCGAGGCGCTGCGGGTGCGCGACACGATCTTCGGTGGACTGGAGCTCATCGCCGGGACATCGGATCCGAACACCGGCGCCTTCACCGTGGTGATTGTCGGGGGCGGCGCGACCGGGGTCGAAATGGCCGGCCAGCTGGCCGAGCTCAAGACCGAGACGATCCCCTCCACTTATCCCGAGCTCAACCCGGCGCGGGTGCACGTGGTGCTGGTCGAGATGACCGGGCACGTGCTGGCCCCGTTCGACGACTCGCTGCGCAAGTACGCCCTGCGTGAGTTGATCAAGCGCGGCGTGGACGTCCGGCTCAACACCGCGATCGCCGAGGTGGAACCGGACCGCGTGGACTTCAAGGACGGCTCGTCGATGCCGGTCGACCTGGTGATCTGGGCGGCCGGCGTGGCCGGCGATCCCGACCTGCGGTCCTGGGGGCTGCCGATCGGGCGCGGCGGTCGGATCGAGGTCAACGGTGACACCCGGGTCGTCGGCTTCGAGAATGTCTTCGCCGTCGGCGACTGCAGTCTCATCATCGACAACCCACTGCCCCAGCTCGCCCAGCCGGCGCTTCAGATGGGCAAGTTCGCCGCCCAGCAGATCACTCGGCTCCATCGCGGCGTGAACACCGAGACGTTCGCCTATCACGACAAGGGCACCATGGCCACGATCGGCCGCGGCGATGCCGTGCTGCAGATGCCGATCGGCCTCAAGCTGCGTGGCTGGCTGGCCTGGTTCGGCTGGATCGCGCTGCACATCGTCTTCCTGCTGGGTGGTCGCAACCGCGTGCAGACGTTGATCAACCTCGGCTCGCGCTATGCCGGGCCGCGTCGTTCCAACGCCATCATCGGCGACGTGATGGAGCCGCCACGCCTGCGGATGATGCGCGAGGGCGGCTCTCGGCGTCAGCGGTCGGTGACTCAGGCGTAGCGGGCGGCGATCCGCTCAGCCTCGGCACCGTACCCGGCGCCGTGGCTGACCGCGTGCACCAGCAACGGGTGCAGCTGGTGCAGTCCGATCAGGTCACGCCAGCCGCGGTCCAGCTCGGCCGCCTCCGCGTACGCGGCGGTGATCGTCTCCAGGTGCGGCGCGCCGAACAGGTGGAGCATGGCGAGATCGGTCATTCCGTGCCCGCCGTGGGCGGCCGGATCGATCAGAACGACCCCGGCGGCGGTGAAGATCACGTTGCCTGACCACAGGTCGCCATGGATCCGCGCCGGCGTACGCCCGTCGTCGAACGTGCCTGCCCGCAGCCGCTCGGCGACGCGGTCGACCAGCTCGGCGCCGCGAGGACTCAGCGTGCCCTGGTCGCGGGCCGGCCGGGCGTACGCGATCATCCTCTGCTCGGCGTAGAAGTCGCCCCAGCTGGTCCTCGGCACCATGGTCATGCGCTGCCGGCCGATGTAGCCCGCTGCACCCACCCCGGGCGGCGGTTGACCGAAGGCGTCGGCACCGGCGGCGTGAGTGACGGCCAGCGCGCGGCCGAACTCCTCGGCCGCCGACTCTCGTCGGACGAGCGGAATGGAGCCGCTCCAGCTCGAGACGAATGATCATCGACGGCTAGCACCTCGACCGTCCGCGCGGCGCCCTCACCAGCGTCGGCCAGCCAGCGCAGGCCGGCGGCCTCGATGGCGAAGTAGTCCGGACCGTGGCTCGTTCGCTTCAGAAAGCCGGTCACGCTGGTCTCCTGTGGCCAGGGCCGGGATCGAACCGGCGACCTTTCGCTTTTCAGGCGAACGCTGCTACCAACTGAGCTACCTGGCCATAGACAAGTCAGCGACCCCGACGGGACTCGAACCCGCGACCTCCGCCGTGACAGGGCGGCGCGCTAACCAACTGCGCCACGGGGCCTTGGAAGGCCTGGCACCGGGGTGCGGTGCCCGCGAAACTATAGCGCAGGTCGGTGATCGACACGAACGCGATCTCTTCGCGGCAGGCTCGTACGCGGTCGTTTCCAGACCGTTGCGGACGAACGACTCTGACACGGTCGACCTCGCCGTGCACGCTATGCTCACTGGGTCCGCGTCCCCATCGTCTAGCGGCCTAGGACTCCGCCCTTTCAAGGCGGCAGCGCGGGTTCGAATCCCGTTGGGGATACCACTCATTTCTGGGCTCTGACTAGGGCAAACAGTCCTGAGCATGATCATCGAGCTGAGCCTGAGGAGCCTCCCAGGGAGCATCTGGGACCCACCCCAAACCGCGTGTCTGCCCGAGCGACGCCTCCTGGAGGATGGCTCCGGGCGTCGATCTGGCCGTCCGCACCCGACCCTAGAACCGCCAACGACTGCCTCCTTGAGCCCTCAAGTGACCGTCGAGGCCGGTCCTACCGCCTTCAGTGAAGTGACCAGACACGCCAGGCGCCGACGGTCGATGCCAAGTCCTGGGCGCCTGCTCACACCGGAGGAGCGGCCGTGAAGTCCACCGACCAAGAGCGCCTGATGACCATCGCCGATCTGGCATCCCCGCCGGTGGTTCATCCAGAGGTGCTGCAGGATCTGCTGCGCGACACCCTGGGGTTCGACGGATTCGTCTCCTCGGACTACGCCTCCATCGAGCGGCTGGTGAACCAGCAGCAGGCGGCGGCCGACGCCGCGCAGGCAGGCCGGCTGGCAATCGAGGCGGGACTCGACGTGGAGATGCCCAATCCGTTCGGGTACGGCGACGTACTCGCTGCCGAGGTCGAGCGCGGGGCAGTCGACGTCCGGCACGTCGACCGCTGCGTCTGGCGGTGCTGCGCGCGAAGTTCGAGGTGGGGCTCTTCGAGCATCCCTATCCGACCGAGCGGATCGATCTCGCGGCCGTGGCCCGGGAGGGAAGCGATCTGTCCCAGGAGCTGGCCCGCCGCTCGATCGTTCTGGCCAAGAACTCCGGAATCCTGCCGCGGAGCCCGGGCGGCCTGCACGTGGCCGTGGTCGGCCCCCGTGCCGACGCGCCGTCGCTGCAGTTCCCGACCTACACCTACGCGTCTTGGCGCGAGGCCGATGAGGCAATCATCCAGGGCGAGCTCGGCACGATGAACGGGGCGGAGGACACGGTGACCGCGTGGTACGAGGCGATCTCCGACGGTCAGGACGCCCGCACCCTGGTCCAGGAACGCTACGGCGCCCACTCGCTCGTCGCCGAGCTCCGGATGAATGCGCGCAGCATCCGGTCCGAACCGGGCGCGCCCTCACCCGCGACCTGGGTGACGAGGCGATCCAGCAGGCCGTGGCGGCGGCGAACGAGGCCGACGTCGTCGTGCTGGCCCTCGCGCGGGCCAGTACTTGGTTCACCGGAGAGCGCACCGAGGGCGAGGCCAGCGATACTGCCGACATCGCCCTACCGGCGGCCCAGGTGCGCCTGGCGGAGGCTGTGGCCGCGACCGGGACGCCGATGGTCGTCGTGCTGGTCCAGGGTCGGGCGTACGCGTTGCCGCCCGTCATCCGAGACGCGGCCGCCATCGTCATCGCTCCCTATGCCGGGCCGTTCGGTAACCGGTCGATCGCTGACGTGCTGTTCGGGACGGTCAATCCGTCCGGGAAGCTGCCGTACAGCCTTCCCCGGCACAGCGGCCAGATTCCCGTCTACCACCATCAGAATGCGGGTTCGGGCTACCGCAATCCCGCGGCCTCCGGCACCATGCAGCGCTACCTGGACATGGAGGCCACGCCGCTGTGGCCGTTCGGTCACGGTCTTAGTTACAGCACATTCTTGCTGAGCGACCTCGACTGTGGACCGGACATCAGCACTGACGGGGCGGCGCAGATCAGCGCGACCGTCGCGAACACCGGCGATCGCGACGGGGCGGTGGTGGTCCAGCTCTACCTGCGGGTCAACACCACGGGAGTGACCCGGCCGGCCCAGCGACTCGGCGGGTTCGCGCGGGTGCAGCTGGCCCCGGGCGAGCAGCAGCGACTGACGTTCGCGGTCGATGCTTCGCAGTTTGCGTACACCAACCTCGCTCGGCAGGTCGCGATCGAACCAGCCCGCGTCGACGTCTTCGTCGGATTCGACTCTGACGACCGGTCGCTCGCCGGGTCGTTGCACATGACCGGCGCTCCCCGAATCGTTCTAAGCGCGGAGCGCTCGTTCCTGTCGACCGCCTCCGTGGATCCGGCCGACCCATCACCGGCAACCACCACCGAGTTCAGCACCGGGACGGCGGCAGCTTCGTGAACGTCAAACCCCACGCCCGCTGACAAGTTCTCTTTCGGTTTGTGGACCTTCGGCTGGGTCGGTTAGGACCAGTTCGGCAGTGCCGGCCGAGAACCGCTCGACGTGCTCGAGGCGGCAGTCCTACTCGATCACCGAATGCCGGACGTGGCCTCGATGAGCTCAGAGCGGTACGTGGTGTCCGGTCCGCTGAGGATGTCGGTCAGGTAGTCGCGCTGGCGCTTACGAGCACCGGCGCGCATCGCGGTGCGAATCAGACGAGTGAACGTGGTCATGGTGTACCTCACATATTGATGCCGGACCGTGTACCGCTCCGCCTGTATCTACTGTGCGTCCTTGGCCACCCATGCGTCCAATGCCAGATGGTTGTCCAATCATACCGGCTGTGTCATATGAGAGTCAGGAGTGGCTTGACCAGCTCCGGGTGGCCGCCCTGCAAACTGCCGTGGGTGACCGATGGGACGGGACCAGCTGGCTCCGATCGAGGCCAAGCTGCAGCCCGAGCGCATCCGGTCGACTCTCGCCTTCGCCGGCCTCTACCAGATCACCCACGGCCTCATCCAGTAAGCCGTGCTGAACGACCTGCACGAGATCTTCTTCACCGGGCTCGACGAAGAGGGATGGGCTACGACGAGGGCGCCACCAGGCCCAGGTCCTGAGCCGCGATCCAAAGAGCAAGTTGCCGTCGCGTCACTGCTCTGGCTGGTCGACATGGAGGCCGTCACGTGGCGCAGGCGGATCGGCTCAAGGACGTTCCGACCACCGCCACGCCCTCACCCACCGAGCTGATCAAAAATGCCCCAGTTGTCGCGTGTTGTTTGTTCGGCCCTCCCCCTCAACAACTCCTGATCAGGCTTCGCAACAGTTGTCGTGCTTTCTTTGCTTTGAAGTAGACGCGACAACTGGGTGAAGGCCTACATCTCGAGCGGATCGGAGCATCGGACATATGGCGCGTGGGCGCCCATCAAGACAGACCATCTACCA
>CAVQCQ010000002.1:0-604714 GCA_963711015.1 uncultured Actinomycetota bacterium | reverse complement strand
TCGCGGCGGACACCGGCGCGGAAGAGGTTCCCGGCGCGGGCTCGAGCGTCGTCGCGCGCCTGGACGCGGCGAGCAAGGCCGAGGCCGCGCGGAGATCGAGCTCACGCTCGACCCGAGCGAGATCAAGCTCTTCGACCCCGCGACGGGCAACGCGCTGCGCGGCTCAGCCCGCGGGCCCGCTCGGAGCGGACCCGCGGCCAAGGCCGGACTACGACTTGAAGTGCTCGGAGGCCTTCAAGCGCGGCTCAGCGGGCGGCGTCGGCGTGCCGGGCGTGGAGCAGGTCGGCACCCGCTGGCGATGCCCTGCACCTTGCGCGCCTCGTTGCCGAAGCGCTCGGTCCAGGCCTCGTCCGCGCGCTCGTGGAGCATGATGCCGGCCTGCACATCTACGTACACGTCGCCCTGGCGCGTCGGGCGCGCGGAAGATCTCGCTGCGAACGCGGTCCGCGAGCGTCTGGTCTGCCTTGCCATCTCCTCGTGGCGATGGGGGATGACGCTGTGCGCCACGCCCTTGGCCGGGCCGACGAGCTTGCTTGGCCTTGTTGCGACTGCAGGTCACCGCCGGCGATCGACGGCGCCCCGCAGCCGCACCGATCGCGATGTAAGCGGTCTTCATAGTCGGTCATAGGCCCCCTGTGGTTGCCGTCGCTTAACGGCTACCCAGGGGCCGGAGACGGCTACGCCCCGACCGCGTCGCCGTTGAGCGCCTCGTCCATCCGCCCGACGATCGTGAAGACGCCGTCCAGACCGGTGATCCGGAACGTCTTGACGATCGCGTCGTTCGAGCACACGATCACGAGCCGGCCCTCGAGGCGGCGCAGGCGCCGGTGCGCGCCGATCAGCACGCCGAGCGACGACGAATCGATGAACGTCGTCTCCGTCAGGTCGACGATGACGTGCGTGCGGCCCTCGTCGATGGGGGCTGACACGCGCTGCTTGAACTCAGGGGCGGTGAAGAGGTCGATCTCGCCGGCGACGGCGACGACGTGCGTGTCGGCGTCAACGGATCGGTCTTCTATTGCAAAAGCTACGGCCATCGCGGGAGGTCATCCCCCGCGAGGCCGATTTCCAATCCCGCGCGGATCGGCTAGTTCGCGGAGCCCGCGTACTCCAAGCGGACGTGCAGGAACTCCCGCTCGCCCTCTGGAGCCACGCGCAGCTCGTCGGCGAGCTGCTCTATCACATTGCCGACACCCGGCACCGTGGCGTCGACGACGAGCGCGTCGCCGCCGCCGGGGCGGAGCGGACCGACACGCAGCGAGAGCGTGCGCGGGCCGGGCTCGAAGGCGACGTCGACGGTCCCGTGCAGCACGTGCGCGGGTGCGCGCGCGGCGATCAGGTCGGCGACGAGGACCGCGTCGTCGAGGCGGTCCAGCGGCAGGTCGGCGCGCGCGGCGAGCATGCCCACGACGCGGCGCAGGATCGGCCCGACGAGCGGGCCGGCGGCGATGGAGACGGTCGGTCGGCGCGTCGGCGCCCACCGGCTGGCATCGTCACGCAGCGTCCCCGGGCGGTGCCGGGCGAACGTCATCGCCACCCGGCTGCCACCGCCCGGAACGGGCTGGAGCTCGACCTCGTCGGCGATCGCCGCGATCAGCGGCAGGCCGAGGCCGGGCCCGTTGGTGTCGGAGCTGGAGCCGATGCCGCGACCGTGGTCGGAGACGACGACGCTCACGAAGTCCTCCGTCGGCCGATCGAGATCTCGACCGGGCCGGGTACATCGGCCGGATAGGCATGGCGCACGACGTTGGTGCACGCCTCGGTGACGGCAAGTCGAGATCCTCGACAAGGTCATCGGGCAGCCGCAAGGCCTCCGCGAACGCGCCGAGCACGTGCCGGATGACCGACACGTTCTCCGGCCGGGCCGGAAGCGTCAGCTTCACGTCGGTGGTCGAGCGTTCCGTCACCGGCGGGACGGAGCGAAGTTGCGTCTGTGCGTTGCTGCGCCATGAAATGTCACGCGTTCTGGTACCCCCGGCAGTGTGCAGCCTAACCGTCGCGGGGACCGGAATCTTGCGGTTCGAAGGATGACATGTCGCAGGTGCCGTTCAGCGCGCGCACGGACTGCCGGCACGGCGCGGGGCGGCGCAGGCGGCGCGCTCGGTGGCGTTCGCGTGGGCGCAGATCGCCTTGAAGCTGGCCTGCAAGAGATCGTTCCCCGCGCTCGCGGCGAGCACCGTGGTCACCGTGCGACCGGCGGTCGGGCGCGTGCACGCGCAGGGCGACGAGCCCGAGCGCGCTCCACGCGCCCGTGCAGCGCGTGCACGTGAGCAGCTCGCCGACGGCGTAGCGCAGGCGCCGCCCCTTGGGCTTGCGGCGCGCCTCGTCGACGAACGGGCGCCGCACCCAGCTCTCGACCTTCTCGCTGCACGACGAGCTTGGACAGCGCGAAGCTCGCCGCCGCCAGCGCGGGGAGCTCACTGTTGGGGATCGGGGCGCGCCCGCGAGCGCTCACCGCCGTGCCCGGCGAGCAGCGCGCCGTAGATCGCGCTGAGCGCCGCGTAGTCCGACGGCTCCGTCGGTGTTCGCTCGACGGGCTCCACCTAGATCGGCCGCGGGTTCGGGTCCGGCGGCAGCGGCAGTCGGGTCCGGCGTGGGAGCTCGGCGGCTGCGGATCGGGGCCTGGGCCGGGTGGGCGAGGGTCTGGTGTGGCCATGAGAAGCGGCTACCCCGGGCGCTCCGGCTTAACGCAAACGAGGCGCCCGGAGGACGCCTCGTTCACTGAGGAGGAGGGTTGTGGCGCGCCTGCCGGAGAGTGGAGGGCATCCGTACGACGCGACATTCCGTTTGTTCCCACCGTTCGACTTACAAACCAACGCGCGCTCAATTTCCCCGCAACCCGTCCAAAATGTCAGTGCGCGGACCGTTCGCCCTCCGCTTCGCCTCCCACCACCGGTCGGGCGACGTTCGGGGTCGTCCGTCCGGCGCTCGAAACGGCCCTCGCCGGTTGCTCCGGCGAAGCGTGCTGATCGGTGTCGCCCGCGGGGGTCTCGTCGTCGGAGCCGATGATCGCCGAGCGGGTTCTGGTCGGCCCCGGGATCACCCGCGTCCGACACGTTGCTCTTCTTCGTCGCGTTCGTGACGAGGAAGACGATGAAGCCGCCGATGATGAGCACGGCGACGATGGCGGCGATGACATAACCCATCCGGTGCGGCTACCCGTCGCTCGGACGACGATGAAACGGCTCAGGGCGTGGGTAGCCCCGGATCCATGGCTACTGAACTGGCAGGCAAGACGATCGCGTTCCTCGCCACCGAGGGCGTCGAGCAGGTGGAGCTGACCGAGCCGTGGAAGGCGGTCGAGCAGGCCGGCGGCGAAGGCCGCAGCTGGTCTCGCTCGAGGCGGTGAGGTCCAGGCCTTCAACCACCTCGACAAGGCCGACACGTTCACGGTCGACAAGACCGTCGCGGACGCCACGGCCGCCGACTACGACGGGCTCGTGCTGCCCGGCGGCGTCGCCAACCCCGACTTCCTGCGCGCCGACGCGGACGCGGTCAGCTTCGTGCGCGCGTTCTTCGAGCAGGAGAAGCCGGTCGGCGTCATCTGCCACGGGCCGTGGACGCTCGTCGAGGCCGACGTGCTCAAGGGCCGCACGATCACCTCGTGGCCGTCCTGAAGACCGACATCGAGAACGCGGGCGGCACCTGGGTCGACGAGGAGGTCCACGTCGACGCCGGCCTGACGAGCTCGCGCAACCCGGACGACCTGCCGGCGTTCTGCGCGAAGATCGTCGAGGAGTTCGCCGAGGGCAAGCACGCCGAGCAGGCGCGCAGCGCGTAGCCGCGCGCGTACGCGCGCCGGCGGGCGGAAACACGAACGCGATCTCGTCGTAAGGGTTTGAACAATTGCTGACGCGGAGATAGGTCTCAGCGAGGCCGGCCCCGGAGGCGTCCGGCTCAAACCCGAAACGGACGCTGCTGCTATGGATACTCTCGAAGCTACCTCGCCGCCCGCACCCCCGGGAACCTTGCCCCGGAGGGCGTCCGCGGTACGAGAGGAGAAGCCTGTCGCGATGACCTCCGTCCGCTCTGAGGACGGTCCGAGCCGCTCTGAGGAGGATCGGCGTCTGCTGATCCGCTACCACCGCCATGGTGATCAGGCGGCGCGCGAGCAGCTCGTCCAGCGCCTGCTTCCTCTCGCTCGCCGCATGGCGCGCCGTTACCGGCGCTCCGATGAGCCGCTCGACGACCTCGTGCAGGTCGCGACGCTCGGTCTCATCAAGGCGATCGATCGCTTCGATCCGTCGCGCGAAACGGCGTTCTCGTCGTACGCGGTGCCGACGATGCTCGGCGAGCTCAAGCGCTACTTCCGCGACAACGGCTGGGCGGTTCACGTCCCGCGCGGGATGCAGGAGCGCGTGATGCAGGTCGACAACGCGATGAAGGACCTGTCGCGCAAGCTCGGCCGCTCGCCCTCGGCGGCCGAGGTCGGCGAGACGTTGAAGCTCACCACCGAGCAGGTGCTCGAGGCGATGGAGGCGGCTTCGGCCTACGACGCCGTGTCGCTCGAGTCCTACCGCTTCGGCGACGAGGGCGACGGCGAGACCTACGCCGAGTCGATCGGCGTCGAGGACGATCGCTTCGAGCTCGTGGAGTACGGGGCGACGATCGCGCCGACGCTGCAGGCGCTGCCGGCCCGTGACCGGATCGTGCTGCACCTGCGGTTCGTCGAGGACATGACGCAGGCGGAGATCGCCGAGCGGGTCGGCGTCTCGCAGATGCACGTGTCGCGCCTCATCCGCCGCGCGCTCGAGCGCCTGCGGACGGTCGCCGAGCACTCCGGGTAGCCCGTGAGGCTCCTGGGTAGACCGAGCCCATGAGCCTCACAGACAAGGTCACAGGACGAGTCAAGAAGGCCGCGGGCGATCTCGCGGACGACGCCAGCCTCCGTCGCGAGGGTCGCGACGAGGAACGCAAGGGCGAGGCGAAGGAAGAGCTCGCGCGCGATCAGGAGAAGGCTGACCGCAAGGCGGAAGAGGTCGCGAACCTCGAGCGCCGCACCTGAGTCAGGGCTTGCGGGTTCGGACCGATCTCGAACCACACGTGGGTCGAGCCCTCGTGCACGCCCCAGCGCACCGCGACTTGATCGACCAGGTGCAGACCCCAGCCGCCGTCGACGGTGGGCTCGATGCTCATCTCGACCTTCGCGCGCTCGCCGTCACCCTGGTCGATCACCTCGCCCTGGACGATCCCGCCGTCACCGATCGACAGCGCCAAGGTGATCGGTCGGCTCGGGCCGAACTTCACGCTGTTCGTCACCAGTTCGGAGACGACCAGCTGCAGATCCTCGAGCACGTCCGGCGCGAGGATCTGGTCGAACACCTCGAGCGCCGCGCGAGCCTGGGCGGGCGCGTCCTCGGCGGGTGGGAACTGGAAGCTGAACTGCACGGGGGGCGTCGAGCCTACGCGTCGCACCGGGCATGCGACATCCCCGAAAGGGGGTAGGAGAGGCGAATGGAGACCACCGAATCCGATGTCGGCTACCCGGAGGAGCAGCCTCCCGAGGTCGATGATACGCCCGCCGAGGGCACGCCGCAGCGGGACGACAAAGGGTCAGGCAGAAAACCTGACAACGACGACGGCAAGGCCACGGGCAACCCCAACAACGCCGGCTAGGTCGATCGCCTAGGTGAATTTCGCGACGAGCACGGCCAGGTCGTCGCGGGGTGCGCTGCGGTCGCCCAGCGCGCCGGCCACGAGGCTGTCGACCAGCCCGATCGGCCCGTTCATCGGGGCGCTGCGGACCGCCGCCATCAGCTCGTCCTCGTTCCACGTGTGCAGCGGCGCGCGCGCCTCGGTGAGCCCGTCCGTGTAGAGCACGAGCGAGTCGCCGGGGCGCAGCTCCGTCGAGGCCTCCGGCAGCTCCACGTCACCCAGCAGGCCGAGCAACGTCCCGGGGGTGCCGAACAGCTCGACGTGACCGTCCGCACGGCGCACGACCGCCAGCGGGTGCCCGCCGCACGCCACCGTCGCCTGCGCGACGGGGCCGGAGACGTCCACGTGCACGCACGCGACGGTGCAGAAGCGCCCGCCGGCGCCGTCCTGCGTGAGCATCGCCTCGTCCACCCAGCGCAGGATCGCCGCCGGTGAGCGCTCGCGCGCGGCCGCGCTGCGGATCGTGTAGCGGGTGAGCGCCGTCACCGCCGCGGCCTCCGCGCCCTTCCCGCAGACGTCACCGATGACGAGGTACCACTGGCCATCGCGGGTGGAGAAGACGTCGTAGAAGTCGCCGCCGACCTCGAGCCCTTGGCCCGCCGGGTGGTAGGCGGCGGCCAGCTTCGCTCCGGGGATGTCGGGCAGGACGGGCGGGAGCAGGGACGTCTGCAGCGCCCGCGCGATCTCGGACGCGGCGCGGTACAGCCGCGCGTTCTCGACGGCCGCGCCCGCGCGCAGCGCGAAGTCCTCGGCCACGAGCACGTCCTGCGTGTCGTAGGCGCGCGCGTCGCGCTCGAACGTGAGCGCTCCGAGTACGCGCCCGCGCGCCGTCATCGGCACGACGAGCCGCGTCGGCCCGAGCGAGGCGACGCCCGTCCGCAGCACCTCGAGCACCTCCGCGGGCACCGCGTCGGCGTCCGCGAGCACGAGCGTGCACGTGTCGGCGAGCTCGGGCACGGCCATCTCGGCCACCGCCGCGAGCGTCAGCTCGTAGTCCAGCGACGCGGACGCGAGCCGCCGCGACGCCTCGGCCAGGAACCGCTGCGCCTCTTCGCTGCGCTTGAGCTCGGTGATGTCCTCGATCACGTTGATCGCAAGCCGCACGCCGCCGTCGGGGTCGCGGACCGCCGTGGACTTGATCCGCGACCAGCGGACCGCGCCGGTCCGGCGATCGACCGACTTCATCGTGACCGGCTCCGGCGCCAGGCCCATGAGCGCGAGCCGTCCCGGCAGCCGCGCGAAGTCGAGCTCCCGGCCGGTGTCGTCGAAGACGTCGTAGTCGCTGAGGTAGGTCTCGGCCGAGAACTCGGCGAGCCGTCGTCGTGCGGCAGCTCGTACAGCCGCCGGGCCGCCTGGTTGGCGTAGATGACCTTCAAGTCGGGCGACTGCACGGTGACCGCGTCGGCGATCCCGTCCAGCATCACCTCGAGCTCGTCGGCCTGGACGGCGGCGCGCCGGCGGCCGGACTCGAGCTCGGTGACGTCCTCGAAGCTGACCAGCGCGACGTGGCGCTCGCCCCCGAGCGTGACGGTCGTGCCGGAGACGAGGACGGTGCGCAGGCGGGCGCCGGTGTCCCAGTCGTACTGGACGTTCGTGAGCGTCTCGCCCCGGGCCACCCGCAGCGCCGGCTCCGACGGGAACTCCCCGCGGGCCGCGGCGTTGATGTGCAGGACACGCCCGCTGCCCGGCTCGAGCGCCACCAACGGCACGGGAACGACGTCGAGAAGCGGCTCGACATCGAGGACGGCAGCCGTGAGGGTGGGCTCCACTCGGTGCGTGACCCTACCTGGGTCGCGAGCGGCGCGTAGGGGCTTTGGTACGCGCTCGGACGGTCAGGCGGCGCCAGGCGGCGTCGTCGGGCGGCTCGCCGCGACGGCGGTCGAGCAGCTCGCGCAGCTCACCGGGTTCCAGCGCGTCCCGCAGACGGTCGATCGCGGTCACGACCTCCGGCTCCGCCGCCTGCTGCTCGCGCTCGAACCGGCGCGCGGGGCGCATCAGATCCTGCGAGCGGGCAGCGGCCTGACCCGCGGGTGCCGGCTTGCGCGCGAGTGACTCCGCGTCGGGCGGATCGCCGCGCAGCAGCCACGAACCGTCGGGTCGGCGGATGAGCTCCTCGCGCTCCGCGAGCTCGCTCAGCGCGGTCGAAACGGTCGGTCGGCGAGCACCCACGAGCTGACCCAGAATGCGATGAGTGAGCGCAAGTGGCACGATGACTCCATCGCCGGACACGCGACCCCAGCGCTCGGCCAAGTGCCAGAACAGTGCCTTCAGGCGGCGATCGACTCGCGTCAGCTGCGAGATCGCCTGCGTGGTCGCGAGGCGCAGCGACCGTTCCGAGAGCCGGTCGAACAGCGCGGCGGTGATCTCCGGGTAGCGGGTCATCTCCGCGGCGAAGCGGCGGTCGAGCACGGCCACGGTCATCGGCGAGAGCACGGTCCAGACCGCGTCCACGGGCAGCAGCCCGGTCCGGCTGGTCGGTTGCCACGGGCGCACGAGGTCGCCCGGGCCGAGCAGCTCCGCGGAGACGTGGTCGGCGACGACCAGCTCACGCGACAGGATGCCGTCGATCACCAGCAGGCCGATGTGATCGGCGGTCGCGCCCGCGAGGCGCGACACGTCCCACGGGCCCACGGGGAGCCGGTGCGTGCGCACGACGAGCTCGCGCTCGGCATGTTCGCGCCGGCTGTCATTGAGCAGTCCGCCAAGATCTGGATCCACATCCAGCAAGCGGACCATGTCCGGGGTCCGAGTCATTGGGATGGCAGCTCCTCTCACGATCACTGGCTACCCGAGGACGTCGGATTCCAGACCTCTCTAGGGGAGTGGGCGTGCAGAAG
The DNA here is from genome assembly GCA_963711015.1 of uncultured Actinomycetota bacterium. Lineage (GTDB taxonomy): Bacteria > Actinomycetota > Actinomycetes > Propionibacteriales > Propionibacteriaceae > Microlunatus. The sequence goes on along the minus strand of CAVQCQ010000002.1, from coordinate 596,222 downwards.
GTCACTCTAATTTCTGGCTGGTTTAGTCGAGGCGCAGAGCGGTGAGTCAAAAGGACAGCCATGGCAACGGAGCGTGACGCCTACAGCACAGGGCCCATCGGGGCCCTCATCGACCGCGGAGAGGAGCGCGGCTGCGTGGACCTCAAAGAGGTCGACGAGCTCGCCCAGGCGCTGGATCTCGAAGACGAGGATCTCAGCGCGCTCTACGAACAGCTGCACGCGCGGCACATCGAGCTGCGCGACGACTGCACGCGCCAGGACGCGCCCGAGGCGCCGATCGACGACGCCCACTTCGCGACGGTCACCACCGACACGCTGCAGCTCTTCCTGAACGAGATCGGCCGCCACCGGCTGTTGACGCCGTCCGAGGAGATCGACCTCGCCAAGCGCATCGAGCGCGGCGATCTCGGCGCCAAGGACCGGATGATCAACGCCAACCTCCGGCTCGTCGTCTCGATCGCGAAGAAGTACCAGGGCTCCGAGCTGACCCTCCTGGACCTGATCCAGGAAGGCATCCTGGGCTTGATCCGCGCGGTCGAGAAGTTCGACTGGCGCCGCGGCTACCGCTTCTCCACGTACGCCACGTGGTGGATCCGCCAGGCCGTCGAGCGCGGGATGGACGCCAAGGCCCGCACGATCAAGCTGCCGATCAACCTCGTCCGCACGCAGCGCAAGGTCGCGCGCGCGGAGAACGCGCTGTCCCTGAAGCTGGACCGCGCGCCGACGGACGCCGAGATCGCCAAGGAAGCCGAGATCTCCCTGGAAGACCTCCTGGCGCTGCGCGACGCCGCGCGCACGGTGACGTCGCTGGACCGCCCGCTCGGCGAGGGCGAGGACGCCGCCTTCGGCGACCTGCTCCCGTCCGACGGCCCGGCGCCCGAGGACGTCGTGCACGTGTCCCTGCGCGAGGAGACCCTGAAGCGGGCGCTGCTCGAGCTGCCCGACCGCGAACGGACCGTCGTGGCGCTGCGCTACGGCATCGACGGCGGCGAACCCACGCCGCTGCGTGAGATCGGGCGCCAGCTCGGGATCACCCCGGAGCGCGTCCGCCAGATCGAGTCCAAGGCGCTCGGCCGGCTCGGTCGCATGCGCGAGCTCGCCGCGCTCCGCCAAGCCGCGTAGTAACGGCGAGCACGCCGTCGCGTGCTGGGCCATCCGTCACTTAGCTTCGTGCCTTGCTGAGCACGCCGCGTGAGCGAGCGATGCGAACGCGATCCGGTCGCGCCGCGTGTTGACGGTTCGCGCGCCGCTAAGCGGGCGACTCGGCGTCCGGGTCCCAGCGCCCGTCGGCGCCGACGTTCCCGGTGACGGGGTTCGCGGCGGCGGGGTCGGCGTTGCGCGAGTACGCGAACGTCATCCGCACCTCCGTGCCGTGGCCGGCGGAGCCCTTGAACTCGAAGGCGTCGCTCAGCGCGGCGATCAGCGGCAGGCCGAGGCCCAGGGCCGGCGGCTCGGAGCGCGCCGGGCGGGGCTGGATGCCGGCGCCGTGGTCGCGCACGACGATCGTGAGGCCGTTCTCGTCGGCGAGCATCTCGACTTCGAGCATGCCCGCGTCCTCGTCATAGGCGTGCACGACGACGTTGGTGCACGCCTCGGTGACGGCCATCTTCATGTCCGCCAGGACGGTGGGGTCGAAGTCCAGCGCGTCGGCCATGCCCGCGAGCGCCTGGCGCACGACGCCGACGCCTTCGGGCCGGGCGGGCATGGTGAGCAGGACCTCTGGGGCCGGAGTGGTCATCTACTCGCTCGTGCCGTTGGTGGAGCGGGCCGTGGTGATCGCCTCTTCGCGCCCGTGGAGGACGGGAAGGACGGGAACGAGCCCGGTGATGTCGAGGATCCGCTGGACCCCCGGCTCGACGCTGTCGCCGACGCAGACCACGTAGCCCTGGCCGGCCTCGATCGCCCGGCGGCGCGCGTCGAGCAGCGCCCCCAGGACGGAGGAATCCACGAAGGTCGCGGCGGTGAGGTCGACCACGATGCCGCCGCCGCGTCCGAGCGCCTCGTCGAGCCGCTCCCGCAGCGTCGGCGCGGTGTAGATGTCGTGCTCGCCTTCGACGACGACTACGACGACGTCGCCGGCGGTCTCGTCAAGGACGATGGGGTTGGCGTCCATACGGGCGTGCACGATACCCACTTGTGCCCGAAGGGACGCCACAATGGGCACGATGGCTGATCGGTTGGACCGATATCGGGCAAAGCGCGACTTCGAGGACACGCCCGAACCCGCCGGAGCGGTTGAGCCGGGCGAGGAGTTGCGGTTCGTCGTGCAGGAGCACTCCGCGCGCGCGATGCACTGGGATCTGCGGCTCGAGCACGAGGGCACGCTGGTCAGCTGGGCGATCCCGAAGGGCATCCCCGTCGACCCCGAAGCGCAACAACCTGGCGGTCCAGACCGAGGACCACCCGCTCGAATACCTGGACTTCCACGGCGAGATCCCGGAGGGCAACTACGGCGCCGGGACGATGAAGATCTTCGACCGCGGCACGTTCGAGGTCCACAAGTGGCGTGACAAGGAGGTCATGGTCACGTTCCACGGCGAGCGGGTGCGCGGGAAGTACGTCCTGTTCCGGCACGGACGGCAAGAACTGGATGATCCACCGGATGGACCCGCCGGAGGACCCGACGTACGCGCCGCTGCCCGAGCGTCGGTCTGGGCCGAAATAGTGCGGAACGTGGACGGTGAACCCGACGACTTCGTGGCCGTGCTGGGACATCCGGAACTCCAGCAGATTCGACACACTGCCGGGCACCTGCACCTCGCCCACCCACGGCGTGTGGTCGGCGATCAGTTCCTTGTCGTTGGCGTGCGCGGTCAGCGTGATGGGGCGCGTGTGCGGGACGGCCATCGGAATGGTGCCCATGCCGATGACCCGGCGCACACCGAGCCGTTCGGCCAGCAGCCGCACCGCGGTGATGAAACGCTCCCAGCGCAGGTCCGGTTCCATGCCGGCGAGCAGCAGAAACGGGGTTCCGACACTGTCGTGCAGCGCATAGAGGTTGAGTTCGGGGTCCTCGTAGTGCGTGAAATGGTCGGTCTTGAAGGTCATCAGCGGCCGCCGGGACCGGTAATCCAGCAGTTCGTCGATGGCGAATGACGCCACTCGGTATCGAGCGTGTTCTTGAGGTGCTGGGCTGCCAACCGGATGGCATGTCCTGCGTCGGAGAACCCCTCGAGCGCGTGAATCATCACCGGACCACGACCGTCCGCAGCGGACAGCTGCGGCGCGGGGAACTCCAGCTCGTACATGCCCGTCTGTTCGGGCTGGTACTGCCGCTGCGGGTTGTCCGGGTTGTCAGCCATCTGCCTCGCCTCCTCACGGTGCCAGGACATTAAACGTCCTCGTACCGTGACGACCAGTGTCGCGCATGTTGCGTTCCCATTGCGGGTGCACCCTTGAAGTTTGCGCCGTGGCGCCCGGCTGAAGGTCGGGCAAGATCGGTGGGATGCGCATATTCTGCCCGCCGCCCGGATGGTTGCGGCGACGGGACTGCTCACAGCGTTGACGACGTCGTGCGGTGCACCCGTGGAACGGCCGACCGTCGCCACATCGGAGGTGACACCCGCCGCGCGCCAGGTGCGGCCCGATCCGGTCGTCGGCGCGATGTTCCTCGGGCGGCGCCGCGCTGCACACGTGTAGTGCGGCGGTGCTGGACTCGGTGGCCGGGGATCTGATCCTGACCGCCGCACACTGTCTGGCCGGCGGCATCGATGCCACGTTCGTCGCGGGCTTCAACGACGACGCACCAGACGAGGACGTCTGGCACATCGACGCCGTCTACCTTGACCAGCGTTGGTTGGACAGCCAGGACCCGCTGGCCGACTTCGCGATTGCGCGGGTGAGCCGCGAAGCAGGCGGCTCCGTGCAGTCGCAGGCGGGTGGTGGCCTGGTGCTCGGCCAGGTACCGAAGCCGGGCGACGTCGTCACCGTCACCGGATATGAGATGGGTATCGGCGGCGGCCCGATCAGTTGCACCGCAACGCTGGCGAACGAAACGCGCGGGTTCCCGTCGTTGCCGTGCCTCGGGTTGGTCGACGGCCTGTCCGGGGCGCCGTGGATCGACGGATCCACCGTCACGGGTCTCGTCGGCGGACTCCACGGGGGCCGCAGGCCCATGAAGACGATGCGCAGCGGGCCGTGCGCAGTGGCCTGGCGCTGGTACAGGCGCTCGGGCAGGTCGGCCCGGCTGGGCGCGCTGGAGCCCGCGCTGGTCTGGCCGTGCGGGTCGGGATTGATACCGGGATGGTGCTTGTGCCGTCCGGTGCCGGCGTGGTGGCGCAGCCGTCCTGTGGCCGTAGGGAGCCCCCTCACGCGGGCCGTGCGGCTTGGTGGGTTGGCGCGGTCGGGTACCGTGGTGGTCAGCGAGGCCACGGCGCAGCTGGTGGCGGGCATATTTTGACTGCAAGGCGTTCAGTGACCCGGCGCTGGCGGATCAACACGAGTTGCGGGTGGTGTACGAGGTGCTCGGTGCCAGCGCGCTTCAGACGCGATTAGACATCGGGATAGCGCGGGGCTTGACCCCGTTTGTGGGCCGTGCGGCGGAACTGGCGATGCTGCGTGATCGGTGGGCCTATGTGCAAGAAGGGACGGGGCAAGTCGTGCTGCTCCGGGGGGAAGCGGGCATTGGCAAATCGCGACTGGTGCAGGTGCCTTGCAAGACCACGTGGCGGCGAACCGCGGCGTGGCTGACGCCTGTCGCTGTTCCCCCTACCATCAGCACACCGCCCTATCCGGTGATCGCGTTGCTGGAACGAGTGGCTCTACGCTGCAACCGGAGGAGTCGCCCGGGGCCGACCAGCTCGCGACCTGGAGGCGCTTCCTGGTGCAGCTATCGCTCTGCCCCTGGTCGAGGCGTGCCGCTCCTGGCGGGTCTGTCCTCTCCCTGCCGTTGCCGGCGCGCACTATGCGCCGCTGGCGAGTACATCGAGCAGCAGAAGCAGCGGACGCTGCGACCTGTTGACGACCCTGGTGGTGGCCCTGGCGGTCCAGCAGCCCCTGCTCTTTTCATGGAAGACCTGCACTGGGCGGATCCGTCCACGCTGGACCTGCTCAGTCGCTTCGTCGGCAGGTCCCACGGTGCGCATCCTGGTGGTGTTGACCTTTCGGCCGACTTTGAGCCCCCCTGGACAGGAGCGTACGTGGATCACCCACGTCACGCTCCCTCGCCTGCCGCGTCACCAGATCGACGACATGACCAGGCGGGTGGCGCATGGCAAGGCGCTCGCCCGCGAGGTCGTGGAGCAGGTGGTGGCCGAAGACCGACGGGGTGCCCTTGTTTGTGGAAGAGCTGACCAAGATGGTGTTAGAGTCCGGGCTCCTCCAGGACCGGGACGACCGCTACGACCTTATCGGTGCGTTGGCGCCGCTGGCGATTCCCACCACGTTTGCACGACTCGCTGATGGCGCGCTTGGATCGCCCGGGAGCGGTCAAGGGCCTGGCGCAACTCGGGGCCACGCTGGGTCGCGAGTTTACCTATGCCTTGCTCCAGGCGGTGCGCCTCACGACGAGGCGCCTTGCGCTGGGGGTTGCACCAATTGGTCGAAGTGGAGTTGCTGTATCAGCAAGGCGTGCCGCCGCAGGCGACCTACCGCTTTAAGCATGCCCTGATTCAGGACGTCGCCTATCAGTCCTTGTTGCGGAGCATGCGGCAGCAGTACCATCAGCGCATTGCCCAGGTGTTGGAGGCACGCTTTCCCGACCTCTGTGAGACCCAGCCCGAACTCCTGGCCCATCATTATACGGAGGCCGGCGTGATGGCGCAGGCCATCCCCTATTGGCAGCAGGCAGGCCAGCGCGCCCTGCAGCGCTCGGCGCAATGTGGAAGCGATCGAACATCTGACGCGAGGGCTGGACGTCCTGACGAGCCTGCCAGAGAGCCCCGAACACGCCCAGCGTGAGCTGGACTTGCAGGTCGCTCTCGGTCCAGCCTTGATGGCGGTCAAGGGGCAGGGCGCCCCCGACGTGGCGCACGCCTACGCCCGTGCCCGCGAGCTGTGTCAGCAGGTGGGCGACACCCCGCAGCTCTTTGCGGTGCTGCGGGGGTTGGTGCCGTATTATCTGACGCGAGGACAGGTGCAGGAGTCGCACCAGCTCGCAGAGCAGCTGCTCCGCTTGGCCGAGGCCCAAGCCGACCCGGCGCCCCGCATGCTCGCCCACTTTATGCTGGGGCAAGTCGTGTTCTATCGGGGCGAGCCGGCCATGTCCCAGACGCATCACGCGCAGGCCCTGGCGCTCTATACCTCGCAGGAGGTCCAGGCCCTAGCGGTGCGCTACGGCCTGGACCTCGGCGTGGGCTCGCACAGCTGGCTGGCCTGGGCGCTGTGGCAACTGGGCGCTCCCACGCAGGCCCTGCGACACAGCCAGGCGGCACGCACCCTGGCCCACGAGGGGTCGCACGCCGTGAGCCTGGTTTTTGCGCTGCTCTGGGCAGCTTTCGTGCATCTGTGTCGCCGCGAAGTATCAGCGGTGCACGAACTCGCCATGGCCGCGATCACGCTGGCGACGGAGCAGGGGTTTATGCAGCGCTTGGCCCATGCCACGGTCCTCCACGGCTGGGCCCTGGCCAGACAGGGCCAGGGCGAAGTGGGTAGGGCCGCGATCCGCCAGGGGCTCACCGCCTCCCTGGCCACGGGATCCATGTTGTTACAGCCGTATGGCCTGGGCCTGCTGGCGGAGACGTATGAGGCAGGCGGACACCCCGACGAGGGGTTGGCGGTGCTGGCCGAGGCGCAGGCCGTGATGGCGGTCACAGGGGTGCAGTGGTACGCGGCCGAGCTGTCTCGTCTCAAGGGGGCCTTGCTCCTGCGCCAAGCCGTTCCGGACGTGCCCCAGGCGGAAGCCTGCTTCCAGCAGGCCCTCGCCGTGGCCCGCCGCCAGCAGGCCAAGTCCTGGGAGCTGCGGGCCGCCATGAGCCTGGCCCGCCTGTGGCAGTCGCAGGGCAAGCGCACCGAAGCCTACGAGCTGCTCGCGCCGGTCTATGGCTGGTTCACCGAGGGCTTTGACACAGCCGACCTCCAGGAGGCCAAGGCATTGCTGGAAGAGCTGGCGGGATAACCCCGGTGGGCACACCACGCTGCTGATACTCTTCGCCCAATTCTGGCACCAGCGACGTGATCACAAAGAGGACATCGCCATGGAGCATATCCAGTCGCCATACACGAGGGAGGCATCAAGACAATCAATGAACGACGCACAGTCTGTTAAGAAGCTCCGCGGCATTCAGCGCAGTGTGGACCGACATTGGGTCGGCGACGGATTCCCCGTGCGGACGCTCTTTGCCTATCCCAACCTGGGGGCGGTCCTCAGTCCGTTTCTGCTGCTCGATTACGCCGGCCCTCTGGAGTTCACGCCGACGGAGGAGCGGCGCGGCGTCGGCGAGCACCCGCATCGCGGGTTCGAGACGGTGACGATCGTCTACGAAGGCGAAGTGGAACACCGGGACTCCGCCGGCGGTGGCGGGCACATTGGTCCCGGCGATGTGCAGTGGATGACCGCCGCCTCCGGCCTGGTCCACGAAGAGTTTCACGGCCGCGAGTTCGCACGACGCGGCGGCCTGTTCGAAATGGTGCAGCTGTGGGTGAACTTGCCCGCCAAAGACAAAATGGCGCTGCCGCGGTACCAGAGCATCGTACGTAGCCAGATTCCCACCGTGCGTCTCCCTGGTGACCACGGCGTCGTGCACGTTATCGCGGGCGAGTTCGCGGGGGCAAAGGGACCGGCCAGGACCTTCACACCCATCCACGTGTGGGACCTCCGCCTCACGAGTGACCAACGGATGGACTTGGCGGTCCCCGAGGGCTATACGACGGCGCTCGTGGTGCTCAAAGGGGCGCTGCGTGTGAACGGCTCCGAGCCGGTCGCCGCGGCGGAGGTCGGACTGTTTGACCGTGCGGGGATGAGCATTGGCATCGACTGCGCGCACGACGCGACGGCGCTCCTGTTGTGTGGCGAGCCCATTGATGAACCCATTGTGGGGTACGGACCATTCGTGATGAACAGTGCCCAGGAGATTCGCCAAGCGATCGCAGATTACCAAAGCGGCAAGATGGGGCACTTATCGTAAGTGGACGTGCTGAGCAGACCCTGGCGCTGGCGAGCGCCTGCTGCCCTGAGCACACGCCGCCCCCACGGATGATCAGCGTGAGAGTGCTGCCGAGTGTCAGGGGGAGGCGTAGCTGTCCAGGGTCATGCAGTTTTCGTATAGGGGTTGCGTGACAGGTTCCAAGAAGAGATAAAGGGTTGTGTTCGAGGTGGAGCCTGATGATAGCACATCCACGTCCGCTTGCGATGAGACTACTGGCACGCATTTTGCTTTCTACCTTGGTAGAATGACGACGCGGCGCCATGTGAGGTATGGCTGTCCTCCATACACGCTCTGTCGTCTCCACAGACCAGGTCATGGATATGGCTCATAGTACCCCAGAGGGAAGACACGCAAAGGAGATCCTATGCGGTATCAAGTCACTACATCGCGGACACCGCGCGAAGCGCTAGAGCAGGCACTGGCGGACTTTGGCCCCAGTGGGTTAGGCTTGCAGCTCACGTCACAGACCAATCTCAGCCTTCTCTTTCAGGGTGGGGGCGGGCACATTGCCGTGACGGCGGAGCCTGGAGCCCACACCACGTTGGACATCGAAACTCGCGAATGGGATTATGGTGTCCAGCAGTTTATGGCACGGGTCCAGCGGCGGCGCCCCTGGTGGCAGCGCTGGTGGCAGCGCCGGCACCCAGACACGTCGCGACCGACCTCGTTCACTGTCCTCAACAAGTCGTAGCGTTCTACGCTTCCTCAAGCACACGCGAGGCGACGATGCAACGCAGGATCATCGGTTTTCATCAGGATGAAGCCCATGAGTGGGTGGCGGATTTGGTCTGTGGCCATCAGCAGCATGTCCGCCACACGCCGCCGTGGTTCAATCGCCCATGGGTTATGTCGTCTGAGGGACGTCATAGCCGTCTCGGATATGCCTTAGACTGCAAGCACTGTGAGTCAGGTGTCCAGGAGCGCGCACCACGGAAGTAATTCGAACGTGCGCAAACCTGGGGACGTGCAGGCCCCACGAAGCTCTGCACACCGCGCGATGCCTGGCCTACAGCAGAAACGATGTGCCCAACCCAGGGCACCGCTACCTGCTTCTCAGCGGGTGACGACTGGAGACCACTGGGCGATAGAGGGCCTCCCGCGTCCCTCCTGTCCTGCACACCCTTTTCCCAGACCGATCCCGACTCCGTGACGCGTCTGCGGCCCTGGTCTCGCCTTCTGGTCGGCGGAAGGATGGCTGTGCAGCTCTGCCATGTTTCTGGCGCAGGCAGGCCATGGCTGCCCAGGCGGTTCCCTGCCAGGCGCACCGGACGGTGCTCTCCTGTGGCACAGATCTTGCTTATTTACTTGACAGTGTCTCTTGCGCATCCTGCACTCTTGCACGGAGGTTGTCCTATGATACGCTTCCTGCTCTCTCTGCTGCTTGGGGTGAGCGCGGCGCTGGGGCTGCTGCTCCCGCTGCCGCTGCGGCGGCGTCTGTCGTCGCGAAGACCCTCGCGCAGACACCCGTGACCGGCCGCCTGGCCGACGGGGGGACCTTTCACGGACGCCTGACGCTGCAGGCGTTGCGGCTCGATGAGGCAGGCCAACTGGTGGCGACCGGCGTCCTGGCAGGCACGGCCACACCCGCGGCGGGCCGCACGACCAAGGTGCCAGCGCACACGTTTACCACCCCGGTGGCGTTGCTGGACCTGCGGGGCACCTGTCGGACCCTCGTCGTGGATCTGGCCCCGCTCACCGTGGCCCCGCTCACGCAGGAACTCACGCTGGTGCCCGTGGTCCTGGCTCCGGAAGCCGCGCCGAAGGAGGAGCGCCTGTTACAGCGGGCGCTGTGTACGGTGGCGCGCCTCCAGGAGTAACACGCGCCGCTCGCACAGGGGGGCGCCTCGTGGGAGCGCGGCCTGGTGAGGGCCAGTGGTCCATGCCGGCGTGTGCGTAAGGGGAGCCGCAGGGATCCGGAAGACAAGACCTGCCAGCCCCCCCGGCCTCATGGATCCCTCCTCTCACAATGAGAGAGGAGGGGTATATGTCTCCGTCGCGCTTCTGCAAGCTGCGTGTGTGTTGCATCCCTCTGGAGGCGGTCTGCTGGGCCGCACGAGGGAGCAGGGGAAGGGAACATGGTCTGGTCGTCATGCAGGCCCCGTGGTCGGACGACCGGTGGCATCCAGTGGCACCCCTCCTCCTGCAGGCAACTGGGAAAGGAGAATACCCTATGCATACCATACGTCGCATGCCATGGACTGATCGCCCTGAGTCTCGTCGTGCGTCTGATGCCGATCGATCTCGCCGTGAGTGCCCCCGCCGAGTCCCCTCCCGTGGGTGCGTCGGCGCGCCTCCACGACACCGCCACGGCTCCGCCCTCACCAGGAGCAGGATGGCCCTCTGATCCTCCTGCGCGTCCGGGCGCTGGTGCCTGACAAGGTCACGCTGAGTGACCCGGCCCAACGGACCGTGCGGGCGACGGTGCTGGCCATCGACGAGGAGAGTCAACCAGGTCAAGGTCCAGACGGACGAGGGGCAACGGCTCGGGCTGTTCCTCCCGCCCGAGACCCTCGTGCACCTGCGGCTCGGCACGCGATGCCTGCTCCAGGTCGCCCGGCAGTCGATGCAGGACGCCGCACGTCCACCAGTGCAGGAGGGGCCCTTCTGGTAAGGCGCCGAGCCTGATCACCGTATGCACGGGAGGACACATGCAAGCGGTGGCTGCTCCGTGTCGCGCATAGATGGCATCGCCAGGGAGAGGTTATCTTCTCCGGTGCATAGACCGCGAGATGCCAGAGCGTGAGATGCCAGGGACGTCCTCCAAAGCTGGCATCTCTATCCGGATTCCGCATGCCGTGGACCATGCCCGACCCTCTAGAACACTGATCAAGTGCTTAGATAGAGGCTCGTAGAGAGTCGACAAGAGCGGCATGTCTGTGATCTGATAGGTGAAGGAGCACTGTGTCCCTGCCACCTTGAGGAGCCCATTATGTGGAACCCGCCCATCGTGTTGACCTCGGAAGAGCAGAAAATAGCCGCACGCACCCGCAAGACGCGGAAGTTTTTTGTGTTTCTGCGCGAGCATCGCCATGAGCTGCTCGACGCAGATTTTCAGCACACGCTGGCCAACAGCTATAGCCCGGAACCTGGAGGCCCCGAGCCGGTGGAAGCGGGGCTGTTGGCCCTCGCCACGCTCTTGCAGGCCTACTGTCACGTCGGCGACCGGGATGCCGTCGAGCTGACGGTGATGGACAAGCGCTGGCAGATGGTCCTGGACTGCCTCGGTGCCGAGCATCCCCCCTTCAGTCAGGGCACCCTGTTTAATTTCCGGATGCGACTCATCACCCACAACTTGGACAAGACCCTACTGGATCGGACCGTCGCATTGGCGGAGCAAACCGGAGGCTTCGGTGCCAGGCAACTGCGCGCGGTCTTGGACTCCACCCCCCTGTTCGGTGCCGGCCGGGTCGAAGACACGTTGAACCTGCTTGGCCATGCGCTGCGCAAGGCGGTGGGCCTTGCGGCCCAGGCACTGGACACGTCCGCGGAGGCGCTCGTGGAGGACGCCGGGCTGACGCTGGTGGGCCACAGCAGTCTCAAAGCGGCACTGGACCTGGATTGGGGGGAGCCCAGCGCGCGGGAGCGCGCGCTGGGCCTGGTCCTGGAGGAGGTGGAACGGTGGCAATGCTGGCTGGAGCAGCAGCAGACCCTGGCGGTCCAGACCCCTCCTCTGCAGGAGGTCATGGAGACCATCACGCAGATTCTCACGCAGGACACCGAGCCAGACCCGGAGGGTGGACCGGGCGGGCGACGTATCAAGAAGCACGTCGCGCCTGACCGGCGTATCTCTGTCGAGGATAAAGACATGCGCCACGGTCGCAAAAGCAGTGCCAAAACCTTCAACGGCTTTAAAGAGCACTTTGCCGTGGATTTGGATAGCAAAGTCACCCGGGAGGTGGTGGTCCGCCCGGCGAATGAGCCGGAGCATGAGGCGGTAGAGCTGTTGGCCGAGGAGTTGGAGAAAGCCCCCGGCCTGCTGCAGCTCGATATCGACCTGGGATACATGGCCAGCCCACGGATTGCCCAATGGGCGGAGCAGGGCGTGTACATTATCGCTCGCCCCTGGCCACAAGTTGGTCCGCTGTTCACGAAGCATGATTTCACCTTGGACTTTGCGGGTATGCAGGTGACCTGTCCGGGGGGCCAGAGCGTCCCCATGGTCCCCGGCAAGCATGCCCAGTTTCCGGCGACGGCGTGTGACGCGTGTGCCTTGCGAGCCCAGTGCACCAAAGCCACCTATGGACAAGGCAGAAGCGTGAGTATCCGCGAGGACGAGCAGTTCCAGCAGAAGCTGCGAGCGAAGATGAAGACGCAACGTGGACGGGCCTCGCTCCGGAAACGGACGGCGGTGGAGCACACGATTGCGCATCAATTGGTGCACCAAGGACGTCGCGCCCGATACAAAGGCTTGCGCAAGAACCAGTTTGATGGCCGTCGTCATGCGGCGGTCAGCAACCTCCAGGTAGCGGCACGTTATGAGGAGGAGCATCGACTCGCTTCCTGAGGTACTACCAAATTGATCCACGTCCAGGAGAGCGTCCAGCGCATCCCCGCCCCCTCAGGAGGCATCGGCGGTCGCCCGTTCCGCTGTGCGGAGACGATTCACCGCACTGATGACGGCCTTGAGGGACGCGGCAACAATACTCTCATCCGTCCCCACCCCCCAGCGGATACCGCCATCTGCGGCCCGCACCTCGACGTATGCCGCAGCGATGGCACTGGAACCCGCCGACACCGCATGCTCCGCATAATCCTGGACGTCGATGGCGATCCCGAGTGTCGTCTTCAGGCCATGGACAAACGCCGCGATGGGGCCATTCCCCTGGCCAGTCACCGTACACGGCCGCCCATCGATGCTGAGCTGCACCGTGACCTGTGCTCCCCCCTCGTCGGTCACCGCTTCGTGACGCAGGAACTGGACCGCGGCATTGGTCGGGAAGTAAGTCGTTGCAAACGCCCTCCACATGTCACCTGGGCTGATCTCTGTCCCGGTGTCCTCCGTGAGGGTTTGAATGGTCTTGGAGAATTCGATCTGCAAACGACGCGGCAGGACCATGCCGTGCTCCATCTCCATGATATAGGCGACACCGCCCTTGCCCGACTGGCTGTTCACACGCACCACCGCTTCGTACGTGCGACCGACGTGCTTGGGATCGATGGGCAAGTAGGGGACCCCCCATATCTTGTAGTCCTGTGGCAGCGCCATGAAGCCCTTCTTGATGGCATCCTGGTGTGACCCCGAGAACGAGGTATAGACGAGATCCCCGGCGTACGGATGACGGGGATGGACCGGCAGACGGTTACAGTACTCGGCGACATGGCGCAGGGCATCGATGTCGGTGAGGTCAAGCGCGGGGTCGACGCCCATGGCAAACAGGTTCATTGCCAGGGTGATGATATCGACATTGCCGGTCCGCTCACCGTTGCCAAACAACGTTCCCTCGACACGGTCAGCCCCCGCCATCACCCCGAACTCTGCGGCGGCCACCCCACAACCACGATCGTTGTGGGGGTGCAGCGACAGAATGACCTGGTCCCGATGGCGGATCGTGCGATGAAACCACTCGATGACGTCCCCGTACACATTGGGGGTGTAACACTCGACCGTGGCTGGCAGGTTCAGGATGATCTTGTTGGCCTGGGCGTCAGGCTCGATGATGTCCATGACAGCCTCGCAGATCTCCACCGCGAACTCAGGCTCCGTTAACGTGAAGCTCTCTGGCGAGTACTCGTAGCGCACCACCGTAGCCGGAATGGCCTTCTCCAGATCCCTGGCGAGACTGGCGGCCCTGGTGGCAATGTCGATGATGCCAGGTTTCTCAAGGCCGAAGACCACGCGCCGCTGCAAGGGATTCGTCGAGTTGTAGAAGTGCACGATCGCCCGGGGAGCCCCGGCGACCGCCTCATACGTGCGCTCGATCAGCTCCTGACGGCACTGCGTCAGCACCTGGATGGTCACGTCCTCAGGGATCAGGTCCGCGTCGATCAGCAGGCGCACGAAGTCATAGTCGGGCTGACTGGCCGCTGGGAAACCGACCTCGATCTCCTTGAACCCCATCTGCACGAGAACTTCAAACATGCGCCGCTTGCGCTCGATGTCCATCGGATCGATGAGCGCCTGGTTGCCGTCACGCAGGTCCACTGAGCACCACAACGGGGCCTTCTCGATACGGCGATTGGGCCAGGTGCGGTCGTGCAGCACGATCGGGATCCACGGCTGGTACTTCTCGAAGGGCATCTTTTTGGGGGTGACGGATGGGCGAGGCATGCGATCTATCCTTTTTCTCCACAGTATTTCAGTCACAAAACGTGCGAAACCATCGTGCACGTGCGTCCCGGGGACGAACTCCCGACACGTGCTCATCCACCTACCGTTAATACCGTACCTTGGTATGATGACTGGCAATTGAAGATACGATGAACCTCCTCTCGACCTGAGCACAATACTCTATCATAACACGCGACACAACCCTCTTGAGACACCGGATAGTGTTCTAACAGTGGAGAGGCCATGGTTACACCGTCCGTCCAAAAGCATAGCAGTTGACGCATACGCCAATGAACGTGGAGAGCCTCCCAGGGGAGGCGCACCTGTCGTTGAGCCGCTGCACGACCAGCCGGCGCATCAATGACGAGGGCATCGGCTGCATCACTAAATTTGTTCCCCTTTTAGTAGAGTTAGTGTACACTTACTACTCCCCTACGCTCACTGCGTCCATGCTCCCAGGAATCTGCTTGCTCCTCATATGACGTAGGGCCTCTCTCCTCCTGTCTTCTTCCTGGTGGCATGCCGCGCCTCTATCCACCCATGGAGGAAGGCTCCAATATGGCGACCATTCTCGTGATCGATGATAACCCGGAGGAGCGCAAGACCTTTTCCCGAGTGCTTCACGAGGCAGGCCATAGCGTTGTGGAAGCCTGCGACACTCCATCAGGCCTCGCCAGCATGACTCAAGATGCGCCCACTCGCACTGGTGATTACGGCTCTCGTGCTGACAGGTGGCGGTGGCTATCAGCTCATTCGCCAGGTGAAGAGGCAGCGCCCCCAGGTGAAGGTGCTGGCGATCGCAGGTGGGCATGTGTTCACGGCGGCTGAGGTGGTCATTGCGACGCTCGGCGGAGCTGACCGGACATTACGGAGGCCAGTAGAAGAGGGCACATTTCTGACAACCGTGCAGGCACTGCTTGCAGAAGTCTGCCGCAGGGTTTTTCACCTGCTCGTGCTTGACTGTGATCCTGCGCTCCGGGCTATGTACCGGCAGATTCTCGAACAGGCCGGCTATGCCGTCGTCGAAGCCTACGATGGGGTGGGGGGACTGCAATGCTGTCAGACGCGTTCCATTGATCTCGTCCTGATGGACCTTGTCCTGCCGGATATCAATGGGATGGCCCTCATCGACAGTTTCCGGATGCTCGCGCCCTGCATGAAGATCATTGCCGTCTCCACAGGGAGGCTGGCCGTACCGCTGGAAGTCTTGGGGCAGGCTATACAGACTGGTGCTCATCGGACGTTGCTGAAGCCAGTGAAACGGGGCAAGCTGCTGGCGACCGTGTGTGAAGTACTGGGGGAAACATAAGGGGCAGTGCTTGCCGGCGAGATGCAGTACAATGGTCGTGAGAAAGTCATGCGTCTAAGGAAGGAGCGCCGATGATCCGAGAGTTTGATCCGCCACCGGGCTCGTGCGTCATACAGGCAGTATGGTCATGGTGGACGGACTGTTGCACCGCATGCAATCCATGACTACGTGGGGTTCGTTCCAGTCATCGTAGCCTGCGCCAATAACGTGCGGGAGTCAGCACTGTGTAGTGAGGACTTCTCAGTCGTCACCTGCTGGACAAGCGTCAGTATGTCTTCCAAGCTTGGGACCGCGCTAGCATAGCAGAACTGTACCGTAGTGGAAACCCATAATGCCGCACGCTCAGACAAGCGTGAACCAGTCTTCCGAGATGGCCGAAGTCACAAAAACTCCCAGAACTGGCAGGGGATCGCGACCACTCTCGACCATGGCTAAACCCTCGCGCAACATATCGCGCAGAGACGGCAGAGGCGTGGGGATAGGCGCAGCGTAGCTCGGCATCAGGTCCTCGCATTTCTGCAAGGCTTTCTGCCACTGTCCGCGACAGCCTCGCAGATTGCCATTGGTATAGTGATAGGCGCCGACCACCAGCTGAATCATCGCTTGCCAGAACATGCGTCGCTGCCCATTGAGGTCTCGCCAGACCTCTTCCCAGTCATCATGGGCGGCAAAATAGTCACGCGTCCGAGCATGCTCTAAGCCCCGGCGCAGCGCAGCCAGGGCCTGGGCATCGAAAGCAGTCATTGTGTTCATCCTTACGACGTGCGAAGATTTCAGCAATAGAGCGCTGGTGCCCAGCATACTTTGTTATAATATCGGCCTGCAGCATAGCAGATGTTCGCGTCAGATGCAGGAGATGCAGAGGAGACTACCCATGCACATCGGTGTTGGCATGTTCGCGACCGACTATGCGATTCCCATCGACGAACTGGCCCGGGAAACTGAAGCGCGCGGCTTCGAGTCGCTATGGGTGCCCGAGCACACCCACATCCCCACCAGCCGGCGCACCCCATGGCCTGGCGGGCAGCGAGTTGCCGCTGGAGTATAGCCATACCTATGATCCCTTCGTCTCGCTCATGCTGGCCGCGGCCGTGACCAAGAACCTCAAGCTCGGCACCGGCATCTGCCTGGTCATCGAGCGCGATACGATCACGCTCGCCAAGGAAGTGGCCAGCCTCGATCGGCTCTCGGGAGGACGTTTTCTCTTTGGCATTGGCGGCGGGTGGAACGCCGAGGAGATGGAGCACCACGGCACCGAGTTTACAAACCCGCTTTAAGAAGATGGGCGAGCAAGTACGCGCCATGAAAGAGATCTGGACCAGAGACGTCGCCGAGTTCCACGGCGAGCATGTCAACTTCGATCCCATCTGGTGCTGGCCCAAACCGGCTCAGCAGCCACACCCACCGGTGCTCCTGGGCGGCGAGAGCTCGCTACACGCTGCAGCGCGTCGTCGACTACTGTGAGGGCTGGTTCCCGCGCAGCCGTCAGCCCGAGTTGGTCACGCAAGGTATGAATGCGCTCCGTGAGTATGCTGCCAAGGCCGGCCGGGACATGCGAAGCCATGTCCGTCTCGGTGTTCGGCGTCGCGGCTGACCCGAAACTCATCGAGATGTATCGGGAAGTCGAGCTCACCCGGATCATTCTGCGCTTACCCTCAGAGGGCCGCGACACCATCTTACCGCTGCTCGACCACTATGCCGCCTTGTTGCGGTAGGCCCAGGGTGCGTGATCGTCGTGGTCGGAGCTGGACTGCATCCTCCGTCGGCAATTCGGCACTATGGCGACCCGGCGCGCTCTACGATGCTGGCTGTCAATGGACCAATGTGCCTCACTGGACGCGTCTGGCCGCACAGCTGGCCCACGGCGATCCCCATGATGTACGCGTCGCTTTGCCCCACATCGTCGGGGCTGGCGGGGTGTGCGTCATCCATATTGTCCGCCAATAAAGGATAGAGCACTGGCAACCTATGTGCTGATTCACGGGGCGTATCAGGGTGGCTGGATCTGGAAGCCTGTGGCGACTCGCCTGCGCGCCGCTGGCCATGTGGTCTATGCCCCGACGCTCGACGGCTGCGGTGAACGTCACCACCTGGCACGGCATGGTATTACGGTTACTACCCAGGCGCAAGAAGTGGCACAATTATTATTTTACGAGGATCTGCAGGAGGTGGTACTGGTGGGCACCAGTTCTGGTGGCATGGTGCTCTGCAAGACGGCGGAACTGGCGCGTGATCGTCTTGCCCGTCTCGTGTTTATCGACGCCCTCGCCTTGCTTCCAGGCGAGCAGGTTGCGACGATCGTCAACCGCGCGGCACCCTATGAGACCACCGCTCTCAGCACGGGTCCGTCGCGCGCCGATGCGGAAAGACGTCTGTTCGCCGACCTCGCTCCTGAGGCTCGTAGCTGGGCTCTAGCGCGCTATACGCCACATCCCATCGCCGCCCTGGAAGCTCCCATGGAGTTGGACAACTTCTGGGAGCACGCCTGGCCAGCGACCGTGATTCGTTGTCAGCGTAGCGTCAATCCCCCAGAAACGCATCAACGTCGCACCGCTGAGCGGCTCAAGGCGGCCTGGCATGAACTGGACACAGGGCACTATCCGATGCTGAGTCAACCGGAGGAGTTGGCCCGATTGTTGCTCATCTAGGGCGTGTTATCCGTGTTGCACGCTCTGCCATGTGCAGCCCTGTGCAGAGGAAGTGTCATCCCGGCGTACGCCGGGATCCAGAGCCGGGGGACCGCCTGGATGCCGGCCTGCGCGGGAATGACCACGACGCGGCGAGCACTGTCTGTGCACACTCTCGAATATGTAACACGCTCTAGAAGGATTTGCACGTGTATGCCGACTTTCTCTCACGTGTCCAAAGTGTCATTGCCAGGTGCAAGAGCGTGAGGTATCTCCCGGTGTGGCTACGCGCTCTGGCTTGCGCCACTGCCCTGGCGCTGCTAGTGAGTCTCCTCTGGCTGGTGCCGTGGCCGGCACAGCATGACGTCCTCGCTCCTGCCCCGCAGTCCGTGCCTATCCAGGCTAGCAACCGTCCAGCCACAGAGACAGCCCGGCCGACGCCCCAACCTCTGATCATACCACCGGCGACCTCTACAGGCCCTGCTCAGGGCTCGGAGGTAGGCACCGAACCGAGCACAACATCGCGTGTCGCTCCAGGGCAGGAGGGTCATACTCCAACGACATCCGAAGAGCCTGCAGAAGTCCTTGATACTCAGGCTATGCAGGGACTCGTGACGCGGCTGGAGGCAACCAGAAGCAGCCCTGAAGAGCATTTAGACACGAGCGCGATGGACCGTCTGCTCGCGGGACTCACGGACAAGCCGGCAGCGCCGCCAGCGCCACGGACCAAGATGCCAAAGAAACGCACCAGAGTGTCCCCGAGAGCTGCTGCGGACCGTGGCGTACCAGGCATTGTCTCGCCGCCACGGGCTGATGCCGTCCCTCTACGTGCAGCGTCAGAAATGCCGTTCCCTGACATGGCCAGATAAGACGTCGTCCCGAGGATATGTGTGCCAGGCTTCGTTCTTCCTCGGAGGGAGCCAGGTATAAGGAAACACTTTCTGCCTCGCCTCTCCTCGCCTGAGGCAGGTTACCATCCTCCCACGTGGATCGCCTATGTGCACCCACGCACCAGAAATAGCACCAATAATATCGGGATAGGTATGCCTATGAGCCAGAGGAACACCCATCCCATTGCCCCTCGTTCTGTGTGACGTCTCTCGCTCCTCCACGGCATCTGGGTTGAGGACGTACGGAACTTGATCATGCTTTCGCTCCTTCTCCGCTGAGAGGTCCTCCCTCTCACGGTGTCGTATGCGTTGGTGGTCAGACGCGTGGAGATCTATGGCTTAGTGCTCCGTTTCAGAAATAACGCCAGGGTTTTGGGAACAATATTACCTGTAAAAACAACATGTTCCCCCTCGCCAAACTGGCGAGGTAATTGCGGTGCGCAGCACTTAGTGAGGACGATGCATGACATCGGTGCTTGCCCGCGCACTGGGGGACACGAGCCCTAGCCTTCGCCTGCGTCTGTGGAGACGACGGTACGTGCATGCCGGCCAGCCAGGCCTCACACTGCGCCGCGTCGTCCCTCTACCAAAGCAGGGAGCAAAATGCGTGCCAACGGTATCACAGCTACAGTCCGATGCACGACGTGCGAGAGGCTACGTGAGGAGGCATCGGGGCGACCCCACCCTGAGGGACATGCAAAGGTCACGGCGTGGATAACCAATCGGTATACTCCCAATACTGATAAAATTCCGGCTGAAATTCGGCGATAATTTCCTCATCTATCTCTGCGCTTCGACGTATAATACGCAAGACACCATCATGACCACTGGATGCGGTGGCATCTTCATACATCTTGACATCGCCCTCTCGCAGGACCACTTTAACATTGGGCATTGCCTGTCCTTTCTCTCCTCAGCGGCGCCCTGGCTCCCTCACGGTCGGACTTCTTGCGTACGAGGCATGCCCTCTCTCACGGCACGGCCAGCGCATGACTGTAGCGCTGGCTATAGGCTCGGGGCAGCGTCGCCAGGGAGCCATCAGGCCCCGCTGCGCCTGATGGCTCCCGCACGACCGGCAAGCCATTAGGGCGTCGGGAGCGTTTGCTTATAGCGCGCCAGCTCGGCCGCGACTTGCTTCAGGGCATAGCCGGCCACGAGTACATCATCGAGCATGCCGAGGAACGGGATGGCATCCGGAATGAGATCAATCGGGGAGATGATGTAGAGCAGCGCAATGATGATCGTGATCTTTTTGTCGCGTTCGAGCTGAAAGCTGGGGTCGCGGAGCATCTGGTAGGCCAGCTTTAAATCCTCCAGATACGTTTTGAGCGCCTGGCCTTTGGTCGCGAGGGTCGCATCCCATTTATTCCCGAGCTGTTCGAGCGCCCCCGGCTGGTCCGCCTGGGCTTTCCACTGGCTATGCGTGAAAATCTCGTCGACGTTGGGCGTAGGGGTTGGTGGTGCTGCCATGGCTGGTCTCCTTCTCTCTGCTTGTCCAATCCTCGGCACGGCTAGTCAGCGACATCACGGGCACGCGCGTGCCGTCTACTCACGTGAACAGCGGAGAGCAAGCATCATGCCAGCACTAGTCCATCCTGATGCCGACACGGTACTGCCGGCGGGCAGAGACACGTCGAGATATTGATAGGAATGCCACGCAAGAGACCGGGGAATTGCGGGACGCAGGGGCCAGAGGAGCTGTAGGAGGGGGCGCCACCAAAAACCAGGAAGATGTTCGTGGATCACTGGAGAGGGAGCTTCCCTAGCAGGAGCACGGACCAAAGAGCACTCCCAGGAAGACCTTAGAGCCTCACTGCACTCAGCAACCCACGCTGATCAATGTAGCCCCCTTGCCATCCATTCTCTCTCAATGCACGGTCCTCCCTCTCATTGTGAGAGAAACCAGGGCAGCATGCTCTGAAAATATCCTCGGAGGCAGCAGGGCAGTGACAGGTCCTCTCCACCGCAGGAGTCATGTGCGCCGCCTCTGGACATGGGGCTGCCGCGGCGCAGGACCGGTTGGATTGTGTGGCGGCTGGACGCCACACGCATCCTTAATTCGTCATGTCGTCGTCGAAGTTCTTCGTCTCGCGAATGTTCTGCAGTGCACTGCCGTTGTGCCGCAGGTGGTCCAACAGCTCCCGCTCGAAGCGCAGCACGTCGTCGACCGGAACCTCGTCCATAGCCCCTGCAGCCCGGCCCAGACCGAGACCACCTGCTCCTCGACCGGGTACGGCGAGTACTGCGGCTGACGAGCAGCTCGACCAACCGACCGCCGCGGTCCAGCTGCCGCCGGTGGTGGCGTCCAGGTCCGAGGCGAACATGGCGAAGGCCTGCATGTCACGGAACTGGGCCAGCTCGAGCTTCAACGAGCCGGACACGTTCTTCATCGCTTTGATCTGGGCCGCGCCGCCGACCCGGGAGACCGACACGCCGACGTCGATGGCCGGCCGCTGATTGGCGTTGAACAGGTCGGACTGCAGGAAGATCTGGCCGTCGGTGATCGAGATGACGTTGGTCGGGATGTAGGCCGACACGTCGTTGGCCTTGGTCTCGATGATCGGCAGTCCGGTCATCGAGCCGGCGCCGAGGTCGTCGGACAGCTTGGCGCAGCGTTCCAGCAGCCGGCTGTGCAGGTAGAAGACGTCACCCGGGTACGCCTCCCGGCCCGGCGGCCGGCGCAGCAGCAGCGACATCGAACGGTAGGCCTCGGCCTGCTTGGTCAGGTCGTCGAAGACGATCAGCACGTGTTTGCCCTGGTACATCCAGTGCTGGCCGATGGCCGAGCCGGTGTAGGGAGCGACGTACTTGTATCCGGCCGGATCCGAGGCCGGCGCGTTGATGATCGTGGTGTACGGCAGAGCCCCGGCCGCCTCGAGCTGGCCGCGGATGGCGGCGATCGTCGAGGCCTTCTGGCCGATCGCGACATAGATGCAGCGCACCTGCTGTTCCTCGTCGCCGGATTCCCAGGCCGCCTTCTGGTTCATGATCGTGTCGATGGCGATGGCGGTCTTGCCGGTCTTGCGGTCGCCGATGATCAACTGTCGCTGACCCCGACCGATCGGAATCATCGCGTCGATGGCCTTGATCCCCGTCTGCAAGGGCTGCCGGACCTCCTGGCGGTCCATCACCCCGGCGGCCTGCAGCTCCAGCGGACGCCGCTCGTCGACGTCGGTGAGGTCGCCGAGACCGTCGATCGGGTTGCCCAGCGCGTCGACGGTCCGGCCGAGGTAGCCGTCGCCCACCGGCACGGAGAGGACGTCCCCGGTCCGCTTCACGACCTGACCTTCCTCGATGCCTCCGGAGTCACCCATCACGACGACGCCGATCTCGCGGACGTCGAGGTTCAGGGCGATGCCCAACGTGCCGTTCTCGAACTCCAGCAGCTCGTTCGCCATCGCTGACGGCAGGCCCTCGACCCGGGCGATGCCGTCACCGGAGGTGACGACCGTGCCCACCTCCTCGCGGCTGGACGTCTCCGGGGTGTAGTCCTTGACAAAGCGGTCCAGAGCGTCCCGGATCTCCTCGGGACGGATCGTGAGTTCTGCCATCGCGGTCGCTTCCTTGCTCTCGTGTCTGATGCGGAGTTGGTACGCGTTCCTTGCCTAGCCGAAGAGCCTGCGGGCCTGCTCGAGCCGGCCGGCCACGGTTCCTTCGATGACCTCATCACCCAGCTCGACCCGAACCCCACCCAGCACGTCCGGGTCGACGACTTCCTGCACCGCGACCTCCCGCCCGAGCTGCCGGCTCAGCGAGGTCCGCAGCTGGTCCCGCTGCTCGCCGGTCAGCGGCTGGGCCACGCGTACGGTGGCCACGACCCGGTTCCGCTGCTCCGCCGCCAGGGTGACGAATCCCTCGATGGTGTGCGCGAACGTGCGCTCGCGCGCTCCGACCGCCCGCTTGGCCAGCACCACCGTGGCCTCGGTGGCCCGGCCTGCGAGCAACTCGCCGACCAGTTCGCGGCGCCGGCTGAGCGCCACGGACCGGTCGCCCAGGGTGTTTCGTAGTTCCGGGTTGGCCTCGACGACCCGGGCGAAGCGGAAGAGCTCGTCCTCGGTGTTCTCCAGCTCGGCAGCGCCTTCGGAGTTGATCAGCTGCGCTCGCACGGCCTGCCGCTCGAGCGCTACGGCGAGGGCCCGACCGCTGGTCCAGCGCAGCGCGGCGGCCTCGGCCACCAGGCGCACCGCCGGCCTGGACGCCTTACCGTCCAGCAGGTCGTGCACCAGCTGCCGGCGCCCCTGCTCCGAGGTACTCGGGTCGGTCATCGCCCGCCGCAGCCCCACCGAGGAGTCCAGGGCGTCGACGACCGCGAACAGGTCGCCGGCTAGGTTGGTCAGATCGGACTCGCTAGGCGCTCCTTGGACCGCGCCCACGACCTTTCCTAGCACCCCCCGGCCAGCAGTGCTCCGGTCGAACAGGTCGTCAACCATGCCATCCAGCTCCGTCGCCCGGGCCTCGGCTCCACTACTCATGAGGTGCTCGCGGGTGTCCCCGTCGACTGGCCCTCCAGATCAGCGAGGAACCGGTCGACCGTACGCCGGGCGCGCTCGTCGTCCTCCAGTGACTCGCCGACGATCCGGCTCGCCAATGTGGTGGCCAGTCCACCGATCTCACTGCGCAGCTGGGCCAGTACCTGAGCCCGTTCGGCATCCAGCTGGGCCTCGCCCTGGCTCTTGATCCGGGCCGCCTCGGACTGGGCCTGCTCGCGCAGCTCAACGAGGATCTGGGTGCCTTGGGTCTTGGCGTCCTCGCGGATCTTTGCCGCCTCGGTCCGGGCCTCGGCGAGCTGGGCGTTGTACTCCGCCAGTGCCGCCTCGGCTGCCTCCTGTGCCTTCTCGGCCTTCTCGATCCCGCCCTGGATCGCTGCCGTGCGCTCGGCGTAGGTGGCTTCGAACCGCGGTACCACGAACTTGGCGATCACCACGGTCAGCAGCAGCACGAAGACCACCGCGAGGATGATCTCGATCGGCTCCGGAAGGAGCGGGTTGTGCGCCGCCTCCAGCGGGAGGAGCAGGGCCATTACAGGCCGCCGAAGACGAAGGCCAGGGCGATGCCGATGATCGCCAACGCCTCGGTCACGGCGAAGCCGATCCAGGCCGTACCCATCATGGCGCCGCGGGCCTCAGGTTGCCGGGCGGTGCCCTGGATCACCGAGGCGAAGATCAAGCCGACGCCGATGCCGGGGCCGATGGCGCCCAGTCCGTAGCCGATGATGCCGAGCGATCCGACGAGCTCCAGTGGAGTCATGTACTGCTTCCTTTCAACGGGTTCCGCAACGAGGCGTTGAGGTGGTCAGTGTTCCTCGGCGGCGGCCGAGGCAATGTAGTTGGCGGTCAGGACGGTGAAGATGAAGGCTTGCAGCGATTGGACGAACAGCTCGAGTCCGAAGATCGCCATGCTGAAGATCCAGGCCACGGCCCCGGCGAGCTTGTTCACGATGGAGTCGGAGTGCAGCAGCAGGAACTCCCCGCCCAGCACGAACACCAGCACCAGCAGGTGGCCGGCGAACATGTTGGCGAAAAGTCGCAAGGACAGCGTCACGGGCCGCACGATGATGTTGGAGAAGAACTCCAGCGGGATGATGATCGGCCACATCGCCTTCGGCACCCCGGACGGCAGGGTGGTGTGCTTCAGGTAGCCGCCGACCCCGTGCTTGGCGATGCCGACCCCGTTGTAGAGCACCCAGACCATGAGGGCCAGGCCATAGGCCCAGCCCACGTGGGAGGCCGTCGGGACCAAGGTGAGCGGAAAGATGCCCCAGAGGTTGTTGACCAGAATGAACGAGAAGAGCGCAATCAGGAACGGCAGGTAGCGGCGGAAGTCATGCCCGATCATGTCCCGGGCGATGCCGTTGCGGACGAAGAAGTAGGCGGTCTCGCCGATGAACTGCGCCTTGCCCGGCACCAGGCTGTTCTTGCGAGCCATGATCACCCAGAACAGGATGACCAAGATCACCGAGACGGTGGCCATCAGCAGGTACTTGTCGAGCCACGGCACCGCCTCGAACAGCGGGGGCAGCTCGAAGCTTTCCACGCCGGGAGCCTGGAAGCCCTCGGTCTCCTCGCCGCCGGTCTCCAACGGCGTCAGGCCCAAGATCACCCCGCTCACCTCGCCCTCTTGTCGGTCTCACCGGTTTGCGTGGGAATTCTCGCTTCACCACGCGAATCCGACGGAAGGTCATCGACACGCCCGAATCGGCGGATGATCACGTAGCAGCCGAGAGCGGCGCCGAGCACGATCCCGACCGGCAGCAGGAAGCCGGTGCCCAGCGCCCGATCGCCGAGCCAGCCCAGGAACCCGTAGAACGCGACCCCGGCGATCAGGTAGGACAGCACTCGCATGCCGAGGTTCATGCCGTCCAACTTCTCCACCTGGAGAGATCGCGGCTGCTCCTGCACCGAGTCACCGTGTCCGTTCATGGCGGGTGTAACGCTAGCAGTCCTCAACGTCTCGGTCACGGCTCGGATACCCTCCCGACCGGCGGGGTGTAGTCGGTGTCGTAGACGCCGATTCTCAACCGGGAGAAGACAAAAACCTCGACGACCAGCCAGCCCGCGACCACGGCCATGGTGGTCACGAAGATCGCCATCGGGACCAGATTCGGCCAGCTCTCCCGCTGCCGTTCGTAGAACAACAGCACCATGCCGAGGACCGCCACCCGCGTGGTGTAGCTACACAGCGACACCACGAGCAGGGTGCGCGCTCCGGCGTCCGCGAACTGCACCATCACGAGCTGGCCGACCCCGTAGAAGAACAGCACCATGGCGGACGCCAGGCCGGCCGAGACGACCCCTCGGCCGCCATAGCCGATGCCGAAGCCGAGCAGGCAGATCAAGCTGGCGGCGAGGCCGCCCACCGCACCGCCGAGCAGGAGCTTGCGGGCCCGGAGAACGTGGATGCTGGGGCCCTCGACCGCAGGCCCGCTGCGCTCTGGTCGGCTGTCCACGGTCATCGGGCTCGGCAGTCCTTGTCATGATCGGTAGTCGGCCGGGTGGGTCACACAACTTCTCCAGAGCAAGGGGACGCCCCCTCGAACCTTCGCGCAACTTCGGTTGCGCAAGGGTGCATCGGAAACCTAACACAACGGCGCCGACGGCCCGGATCGTCAGGGCAGCGACTCTCCCCGCACCGCCATCTTGTTCCGGACCGGGCGGCCGAGGGTGATCAGCAACAAGATCAACGCGCAGACGGCGACCACCGCGACGACGGTCCACTGCCGCTCGGTGCGCACCACGCTGAGGATGATCACTCCGACCGACACCAGAGCCGACCAGACGTACATCAGCAGCACGGCTCGGCGCTGGCTGTGGCCGCGTTCCAGCAGCCGGTGGTGGAGGTGCTGCTTGTCGGGCAGGAACCACCACTTGCCCGCATACGTCCGCCGGATGAAGGCCATGGTGAGGTCGAGGAACGGCAACGCCAGGATGGCCAACGGCAGCACCAGCGGAAGCACGGTGGGTACCAGCCCGCGGTTGTCCAGCTCGAAGGTGTCGATCTGCCCGGTCAGGCTGATCGCGGAGGTGGCGAGCAGCAGGCCGAGCAGCATGGCCCCGGAGTCGCCCATGAACATCCGGGCGGGGAAGAAGTTGTGCGGCAGGAAGCCGAGACAGGCTCCGGCGATCGCCACGGTGATCAAGCTGGAGGTGGTCGCCCGGGTGAGACCCTCGACGACGGTCAGCAGGTAGGAGTAGGCGAAGAACGCGCCCGCGCCGATGCCGACCACCCCGGTCGCCAGCCCGTCCAGTCCGTCGACGAAGTTCACGGCGTTCGAGCACAGCACGATGAAGAACACGGTGATGGCGACCGAGACCGAGGCGTTCAGCGCGATGATCGACCCCGGCAACGGAATCCACAGCATCTTGACGCCGAGGGCGACGGCGATACCGGCCGCCAGCACCTGGCCGGCGAACTTGGCCAGCGGCGGCAGCTCGAAGACGTCGTCCAGTACGCCCACGAGACAGATGACCGCGGCCGCGACCAGGACGGCGCGCGAGTCCTGTTGCACCGTCGACTGCCCGCCGAGGAACGGCAGCTGCCAGGACAACAGGATCGCTGCCGTCACGCCGAAGAGCATGGCCACGCCGCCGAAGTAGGGCATCTCGATGGTGTGCACGTCGCGATCCCGGACCCGGGCGAGCGCCCCGGTGCGCAGCGCGAGCCGGCGGCACAGACCGCTGGTCAGGTAGGTGACCGCGAAGGCCACGGTCATCACGAGCAGGTATTCACGCACTAGGGTTCTGTGTCCCCTGAGCTTGTCACGGGGGTCTCGATGTCCTCTGGAGACTCGATGTCCTCTGGGCCCTCGCTGTTCCCTGAGTCTGTCGAAGCGGTGTCCTGAGCTTGTCGAAGGAGGCCCTCGTCAGCCTCCTCGAACTGCTCCGCATGCAGGTCGGGGAGAGTCTTGCGCAGAATCTCGACACTGAGCGCGCCCAGCCGCAGCACCTCACCGTCGTCGTGCTGGGTGAAGTCGACGATGGTCGACGCTGCGCCCTCGTACGCGGTCAGCGGGCCGCCGTCGAGGTAGACCGCTACTGCGTCGCCGAGCTGATCGATCGCCTCGTCACAGTTCAGAGCAGCCGGCGAACCGCTGCGGTTGGCACTGCTGACCGCCATCGGGCCGGTCCGGCGCAGGATCTCCCGGGTGAGGGGATGATCGGGAACCCGGAGCGCGATCGTGTCCTTCGAGTCGCCGAGGTCCATCCGCAGGCTGGGCTGGATCTGGCAGATCACCGTGAGGGGTCCGGGCCAGTGTTCGGCGACGAGATCCTTGGCCCCCTGCGGCACGGCCGTGGCCAGCGCCCGGATCAGGCTCGATTCCGCGATCAGCACCGGTGGCGGCATGTCGCGGCCCCGGTGCTTGGCGTCCAGCAGTCGCTGTACGGCCGCTGGACTGAACGCATCCGCGCCGATGCCGTAGACGGTGTCGGTGGGCAGCACGATGCAGGCGCCGTCCTCGATGGCCTTCCGGGCCGCCTCGATCGCGTCGGCGTACGCGTCCGGCTCCGGCCCGGTGCAGTCGAACCGCTCGAATCGGCCGCCCAGCGGCTCGTCAGCGGTGGTCACCGGGCCATCCTGCCAGGTGTTTCGTTCGGTGCCGGTCATCGACGAATGCCGGTGACGAAGCGCGGCCGCCCCGTCAGGTCGAGGTGGTCGCGTACACCGCGGAACGTGCCGGAGTGCGCCAGGACCTCCACCGCCGACTCGCCCTGCACGTCGGCGTGCTCGATACAGACGAAGCCGGCCGGGCGGAGCAGCCGGGCCGCCACCTGTGTGACCACCCGGATGGCGTCGAGTCCGTCCGACCCGGAGAACAGCGCCTCGGTCGGATCATGATCGCGCACCTCCGGCGGGACCGAGGCGTACGCGTCCAGCGGAATGTAGGGCGGGTTGGCGATCACCAGATCGACGGTGCCGTCGAGCTCCGGGAGGGCGGTCGCCATGTCGGCGACGTGCAGCTCGACCAGGGTGTCGGCCAGGTTGCGCCGGGCGTACCCGGCGGCGGCCTCCGACCGTTCGACGGCATGCAGGTCGACGCGGGTCAGCTCGGTGGCGATGGCCTTGGCGATGGCGCCCGAGCCGGTGCCGAGCTCGACCGCCAGTGGCCGATGGGTCAACGTGATCATGGCGGCGAGTCGCTCGATGGCCCAGCCGGTCATCACCTCGGTCTCCGGTCGGGGGACGAACACCCCGGGGCCCACCTCGACAGTGATCGTGCGGAAGTGGGCCCGGCCGGTCAGGTGCTGCAGCGGCACTCGGTCGGCGCGCTGCGCGACCAGCCGGCGGAATCGCCGGACATGATCATCATCGAGCTCGGCGAGCAGCGGCAGCCGGACGAGCTCGACACCGGAGACGAAGGCCAGCAGGACTCGGGCGTCCTGGGCGGGCGATGGCACCCCGGCCGCACGCAGCTGGTCGGCGGCCGCCGTCAGCAGCGGCCGGACCGGCTCGCTCACTTCGTGGGGTCGGCGCCGACCAGGCTCAGCCGGTCCGCGACGTCGGCCTGCTGCAGAGCGGTGACCAAGGCCGCCAGGTCGCCGTTGAGGACCTGGTCGAGGTTGTACGCCTTGAAGCCGATCCGGTGGTCGGAGATCCGGTTCTCCGGGAAGTTGTAGGTGCGGATCCGCTCCGAGCGGTCGACGGTGCGGACCTGACTGCGCCGGGCCGCTGACGCGGCGTCGGCCGCCTCCTCCTCCGCAGCAGCGATCAGCCGGGCGCGGAGCATCCGCATCGCCTGCTCCCGGTTCTGCAGCTGGGAGCGTTCGTTCTGGCAGGACACGACGATGCCGCTGGGCAGGTGGGTGATCCGAACGGCCGAGTCGGTGGTGTTGACCCCTTGGCCGCCGGGACCGGATGACCGGTAGACGTCGATCCGCAGGTCGTTCTCATCGATCTCGACCTCGGCCTCTTCGACGTCCGGCATGACCAGCACGCCGGCGGCGGAGGTGTGCACCCGGCCCTGGGACTCGGTGACCGGAACCCGCTGCACCCGGTGGACCCCGCCCTCGAACTTGAGCACGGCGTAGGGCATCTGGTCCGGCTCGCCGGATGCGGACGCCTTGATGGCCGCGGTCACCGACTTGTAGCCGCCGAGGTCGGTCTCCTGTGCGTCCAACACCTCCACCTTCCAGCCGCGGGACTCGGCGTAGCGGGTGTACATCTTCAGCAGGTCTCCGGCGAACAGGGCCGACTCCTCGCCGCCCTCACCGGACTTGATCTCCACCAGGGCATCGGCCGAGTCGTTGGGGTCGCGTGGAGCGAGCAGCCGGGTGAGCCGGCCGGTGACCACCTCGAGGCGGGCGGACAGCTCCGTGGCCTCGACGGCGAAGCTGGGGTCCGCCTCGGCCAGCTCGCGCGCGGCCTCCAGGTCGGCGGTCAGCCGCTCGTACTCGTCCATCCCCTTGACGATGGGCGTCAGCTCGGCGTAGCGCCGACCCACCTTGCGGGCCCTCGCCAGGTCAGCATGAGTCTCCGGATCGGCGAGCGCGCCCTCGAGCGCGGCGAACTCCGCACGCAGCCCCTCCGCCGCCTCGAACACCCTCGCCCTCCTCTTCCGACTTGTCAGCGTGGGTGGTCGCCCGGGCAACCACCCACGCTGACAAGTAGGTTACGAGCGCGTCGGAGCTCGGCCGGCTACTTCTTCTTGGCGGTGGCCTGCTTGGCGGCGTACCGCTTCTCGAAGCGCGCGACCCGGCCACCGGTGTCGAGGATCTTCTGCTTGCCCGTGTAGAACGGGTGGCAGTTGGAGCACACGTCGGCGTGCAGCACCCCGTTCGGGGCGGTGCTTCGCGTGGTGAACGTGTTGCCGCAGGTGCAGGTCACCTGGGTCTCCACATACGCGGGGTGGATGTCGGGCTTCATGGGTTTCTCCTTGTCATCGGCACCGGGTCGCCCACTGGACGTGAACCGGCACCAAGGATCGATTCTGCCTCAACCGCTGCAACGCTCGCAAAATTCCGCATGCACTCACTGAGAGGCTGCACCGTTTCCTACCATTCGCACCGGACGCATGCGGTGCAGACTGTAGGAAACGGTCCAGATCTGCCCGCCGGACGGCGAGCGGTGGTTCGTCAGCGCTCCGGGATGGTCTTGGTGATCGCGAGCAGGAACTCGGTGTTGCTCTGGGTCTTGCGCAGCCGGTCGAGGAGCATCTCCAGGCCCTGCAGGTTGTCCAGCCCACCCAGTACGCGGCGGAGCTTCCACACGATGTTCAGCTCCTCGCGGCTCATCAGCAGCTCCTCGCGCCTGGTGCTCGAGGCGTCGACGTCGATGGCCGGGAAGATCCGCTTGTCGGCGAACTCCCGGCGCAGCCGCAGCTCCATGTTGCCGGTGCCCTTGAACTCCTCGAAGATCACCTCGTCCATCTTGGAGCCGGTCTCGATCAGCGCCGTCGCCAGGATGGTCAGCGAGCCGCCGCCCTCGATGTTGCGGGCCGCTCCGAAGAACTTCTTCGGCGGGTAGAGCGCCGCCGAGTCCACACCACCGGACAGGATCCGGCCGGAGGCCGGGGCGGCCAGGTTGTACGCGCGGCCGAGCCGGGTGATGCCGTCCAGCAGGATGACCACGTCGTGGCCCATCTCGACCAGCCGCTTGGCCCGTTCGATCGCCAGCTCTGAGACCAGCGTGTGGTCCTCGGCGGGCCGGTCGAAGGTCGAGGAGATCACCTCGCCCTGCACAGCACGCTGGAAGTCGGTCACCTCTTCCGGCCGCTCGTCGACCAGGACGACCATCAGCTTGACCTCGGGGTTGTTGGTGGTGATCGCGTTGGCGATCGCCTGCATGACCATCGTCTTGCCGGCCTTGGACGGCGAGACGATCAAGCCGCGCTGGCCCTTGCCCACCGGGCAGATCAGGTCGATGATCCGGCCGACCAGCTGGTTCGGCGTGGTCTCCAGCTTGAGCCGCTCCTGCGGGTAGAGCGGGGTCAGCTTGTTGAACTCGATCCGGTTCTTCGCCTGCTCCGGATCGGCACCGTTGACGGTCTCGAGCCGGACCAGCGGGTTGAACTTCTCCTTGCGCTCTCCCTCACGCGGCTGCCGGATCACCCCGGTGACCACGTCGCCCTTGCGCAGGCCGTACTTCTTGACCATGGACAGCGAGACGTACGCGTCCTCCGGTCCCGGCAGGTATCCGCTGGTCCGGACGAACGCGTAGTTGTCCAGCACGTCCAAGATTCCTCGCGCCGGTACCAGGACGTCGTCCTCGGCGACCACCGGCTCGGAGTCGAAGCGCTCGAGGTTGCCTCCGCTGCGGTTACGCCGGTTCTGTCGATCACGGCTGCGCCGGCGGCGACCCCGACGGTTGCCGCCCTCCTCGTCCCAGTCGCGGGCCTGTTGGTTCTGTTGGTTCTGCTGGTTCTCGCGGTTGGCGGGTTGGTTCCCCTCGCCGCCCCGATTGCTGCTCTGGTCGCGGCTTCCGGGCCGACGCTCGCGGCGGTCGTTCTGCCGCCCGTCCCGCGGAGCGTCATGGTCCGTGCGGACCTCTCCGCCGTCGCGTTCGGCGCGGGGCGCCCCGTTCTCGGAGTGCTCGACCGGGACTCTGTCCGTGCCCGGTGAGACACCCCCCGAGATCAACGCCGGCTGTTCGGAGGACTGGGCGGGTCGCTCGCTGCGCTGCAGGTCGGCCAGCGCGCCGGCCACGTCACCGCGCAGGGACGCCCGGTTGTCGTCATCCCGAAGGGGCGCCCGGTCATCGTCGCCCCGCAGGGCGCCCGGTCATCGTCGCCCCGCAGGGGCGCCCGGTCATCGTCGCGGCGCGGAGCGCCGCCGTTCGACTGGCCACCTTGTCGGCTCTGCGCCGACTGGATCGCGTCGATCAGCTGGCCCTTGCGCATAGCGCCGGTGCCCTTCAAACCGAGTGTGCTGGCCAGCTGCTTGAGCTCGGGCAGCACCATGCTGTCCAGCCCGGAGCCCTTCCGCTTGCGCCCGGCGCCCGCCTCGTCCGAGGGTGCGCCCGTCACTTCGGCGATGTCTGTCAAGGTGTGTTCCTTCGT
The DNA here is from genome assembly GCA_963711015.1 of uncultured Actinomycetota bacterium. GTDB lineage: Bacteria > Actinomycetota > Actinomycetes > Propionibacteriales > Propionibacteriaceae > Microlunatus. Next base: position 563,555 of record CAVQCQ010000002.1, on the reverse strand, counting down.
GCTTCGGGCACTCGGAGGTGCCCAGCTGATGAATGTGGAGTACTCGTAGCTCCGTGCGTGCCTGTTCATCCTCGAGGGGGTGAGGAGTAGGCGGTGCCTGTCGCTGAGTCGCGCCTGTGCTCCTGCGCGATGCCGGATCGGCTGTCTGCTTTTGGTCCAGACTCGAGGAGGAAAGCCGGTGACCCCAGGTACAGCGACCTTGTTCGGCGGCACCAGGCTAGCACCTCACACCAGGGCGTGTCCGACAACCCTGATCGAACACGGCACGCCCTCGGGATCACAGGACGTCGTCCACCTGGCTTTTTCGCCTCAGCGTTGCGGCACCTTCGCCTCGACCACCGTGGCCGCGGCGCCCACCGCGCTGGGTCGGAGCACGAATCCGGGAGCGGGAAACGCCTCCAGCTGGATCAGCTCGGCGGCTCGTCCCAGGACCAGGACACTCGGCCCCGCCCCACTGATGACCGCGGCGAACTGTCTTTCCCGCAAGGCTTTCATCAGCTCGTACGAGCGTGGCATCGCGGGCTCGCGGTAGCTCTGGTGCAGCCAGTCCCGAGTCGCGTCATAGAGCCGGTCGGGGTCGTGAGCCAGCGCGTAGACCAGCAGCGCGCTGCGACCGGAGTTCGCCGCGGCGTCGACGTGGAGCACCATCTCGGGCAGCAGTCCTCGTGCGGCACGCGTCTCCACCTGCTGCTCCGGCACGAAAACGGCGGCGCCGACCGAGGCCGCGACCGGGCTCGACGCGACGGTGATCCCGTCGCGGCCCTCGTACGCCAGCACGAAGCCGCCGAAGACCGCCGCGGCGACATTGTCCGGGTGCCCCTCGATCGCGTACGCGTGGCGCAGCAGCCACTCCGGTTCGGGTTCGGCATCGGCCAGGCCGGCGGCGGCCAGCAGCCCGCCGACGATGGCCGCCGACGACGACCCCAGCCCGCTGCCGTGCGGGATCGTGTTGTGGCAGACCAGCCGTAGCCCTCCGACCCGGACACCCAGGTCAGCCAGGCCGACCAGTGCGGACTGGATGATCAGGTGCGACTCGTCGCGCGGCAGCTCGGCTGCCCCTTCGCCGGAGACCTCGATCTCGAAGCCGTGCTCGAGAGTCTCCAGCCGGATCCGCTCGCGCCAGTCCAAAGCCAGCCCGAAGCAGTCGAAGCCGGGACCGAGGTTGGCGCTGGTCGCCGGCACTTCGACGGTCACCGACCGTCCGGGTTCCAACGCGATCATCAGTTGAGCAGCCCACACACGGTGGCGATCGCGAGCAGGTCGGCCGCGACGACGTCAGCATGCACCGGGCCCCGGGCGGTGAGGGCAGTGTCGACGTCCTTCAGCCCGTGCCCGGTGACCGTCACCACGATCTGCAGACCGGACGGCAGCTCGCCGCGGTCCCGCTTGGCCAGCAGTCCGGCCACCCCGGCGGCCGACGCCGGCTCGACGAAGATTCCCTCCCGAGCGGCCAGCAGGGCCTGGGCGGAAAGGATCTGGTCGTCGGTGACGGCCTCGATCAACCCGTGGGACTCGTCCCGTGCCGCGACGGCCTGGGGCCACGATGCGGGGTTTCCGATCCGGATCGCCGAGGCAACGGTCTCCGGCTCGAGAATCGGATGGCCGATCACCAGGGGGGCAGCGCCCGCCGCCTGGAACCCCCACATCCGCGGGGTGCGCGTGGCCTTGCCGGCCGACGCGTACTGGGTGTAACCGCGCCAGTAGGCCGAGATATTCCCGGCATTGCCGACCGGCAGGACGTGCAGATCGGGAGCGTCGCCCAGGTCGTCGACCACCTCGAACGCCGCAGTCTTCTGGCCCTCGATCCGGTTCGGGTTGACCGAGTTGACCAAGGCGACCGGGTACTCCTCGGCCAGCTTGCGGGCCAGCTCGAGACAGCTGTCGAAGTTGCCCTCCACCTGCACCACCTTCGCGCCGTGCACGATGGCCTGGGCGAGCTTGCCCTTGGCGATCCGCCCGGCCGGCAGCAGCACGATGGGCAGCAGTCCGGCTTTGACCGCGTACGCCGCCGCCGACGCCGCGGTGTTGCCGGTCGAGGCGCAGACCACCGCCTTCGCGCCGGCGCCCGCGGAGACGCTGAGGGTGACGGTCATCCCGCGGTCCTTGAACGAGCCCGTCGGGTTCGCGCCCTCGACCTTGACCCAGACCTCACCGTCGAGCCGGTCGGACAGCACCTCGGCCTGGACCAGCGGGGTGCTCCCCTCGCCCAACGTGATCACCGGATCGGTGCCCGCGACCGGAAGCCAGTCCCGGTAACGGGCGATCACTCCGCGGGTGGGCCGGTTGCGGGTGTCCATCGCGGTCGTCAGCAGCGACTCCGGGATCATCACGCACCTCGCCGCTGTGGCTGGAACTCGTTGCGCTCGTGCGGTTCCATCGTTACTCCCCTTCGACCCGCATCACACTGGTCACCTCCCGCACCACGTCGAGCTCACGCAATGACTCGACGGTGGCGCTCAGCGCGGAGTCCAGGGCCGCATGGGTGACGATCACCACCTGGGCGTCCGCACCCCTCTCGTGCTGCCGGACGGTTTGGATGGAGACGCCGTGGTCGGCGAAGACCGTGGCGATCCGGGCCAGCACGCCGGCAACGTCGGCGACGGCCAGGGACAGGTGATAGCGGGTCGACACGTTCCCGATCGGCACCACCAGGCGGGCGGCGTAGCTGGACTCCCCCGGGCCGACCGCCCCACGGACGCGATTGCGGGCGACCGTGACGAGATCACCGAGTACCGCGCTGGCCGTCGGTGAGCCGCCGGCGCCCGGTCCGTAGAACATCAGCCGGCCGGCCGATCTCGACTCCACGAACACGGCGTTGTACGCGCCGCCGACCCCCGCGAGCGGATGGCTGCGCGGGATCATCGCCGGGTGCACCCGGACCGACACCGTGCGCTCGCGACCGGACCCGTCAGGCGGGGAGAGCTGGCAGATCGCCAGCAGCTTGACCACGCAGCCGATGTCGCGGGCCGACGCCATGTCGGAGGCGGTGACCTCGGTGATCCCCTCGCGGTAGACGTCGGCCGCGGTGACCCGGGTGTGGAAGGCCAGGCTGGCCAGGATCGCGGCCTTCGCAGCGGCGTCGAAGCCCTCCACGTCGGCGGTCGGGTCGGCCTCGGCGTACCCGAGATCCTTGGCCTCGGCCAGCGTCTCGGCGTAGCCGGCGCCGGCGTTGTCCATCTTGTCCAGGATGAAGTTGGTCGTGCCGTTGACGATGCCGATGACCGAGGTGATCTCGTCGCCGACCAGGGACTCGCGCAGCGGCCGGATGATCGGGATCGCACCCGCCACGGCGGCCTCGAAGTAGAGATCGGCCTGAGCCCGCTCCGCGGCGCTGAAGAGGGTCGCGCCGTCCTCGGCCAGCAGCGCCTTGTTCGCGGTGACCACCGAGGCGTTGTTCTGCAGCGCCGACAAGATCAGGCTGCGGGCCGGCTCGATGCCGCCGATCACCTCGATCACCAGGTCGACATCGGGCCGGGCCACCAGCGCCGCCGCGTCGGTGGTGAACAGCCCGGGATCGATGCCGGGACGGTCCCGGCCGGGCCGGCGGACCGCGATCCCGACCAGCTCCAGGGGCCGACCGATCCGGGCCCGCAGGTCGTCGGCCTGCCCGATGATCAACCGCGCGACCTCCGACCCCACCGTGCCGCAGCCGAGCAGGGCGACCCGCAGTGGGGCGCCGGAGAGATCGACGGCCGACGGCACCGTCGACGGAGCGCTCGTCAGTGTCACCTTCTGCCCTCAGCTCGACCGGAGTGCCGCGGCACCGGCCTCCGCAGCGGACTCATTGTTCCCCACCGGCCAGCCCAGATCCAACGCCAGCAGATCCTCGACGGTCTCTCGGCGAAGCAGGGTCGTGATCCTCCCGTCCCGAACCGCGACCACCGGCGGCCGCGGCACGTGGTTGTAGTTGCTGGCCATCGACCGGCTGTACGCCCCGGACGCGGGCACCGCGACCAGGTCGCCAGGTCTGATGTCGGCCGGCAGGAACTCGTCGCGGACCAGGATGTCGCCACCCTCACAGTGCTTGCCGACCACCCGCGACAGCACGGCCGGCGCCGAAGACCTCCGGGAGGCCAGTGTCGCGGAGTACTCCGCCGCGTACAGCGCGGTCCGGATGTTGTCGCTCATCCCCCCGTCCACCGCGACGTAGAGCCGGCTGGCCCCGCCGTCCAGCTCGACCGGCTTGACCGTGCCGACGGTGTAGAGCGCGAAGGTGCTCGGGCCGCTGATCGCCCGGCCCGGCTCGATCGACAGGTGCGGGACCGGGACGCCCAGCGCCGCGCACTCGTGGTCGATGATCTCCCGCAGGGCGCTGGCCAGCTGGGCCGGCGTTGCCGGCGAGTCCGCACTGGTGTAGGCGATGCCGAAGCCACCTCCGAGGTCCAGCTCCGGGAGCTGGGTGCCGGTGCGTTCGGCGAAGTCGGCATGCAGGCGGAGGGTTCGCCGGGCTGCGACCTCGAAGCCCTCGGCGTCGAAGATCTGCGAGCCGATATGAGAGTGGATCCCGATCAGGTCCAGCGCGGGATGATCCGCACAGGCCGCGAGAGCGGTCGCCGCGCTGCCACCGGCGATGGAGAAGCCGAACTTCTGATCTTCGTGGGCGGTCGCGATGTACTCGTGGGTGTGCGCCTCCACGCCCGTGGTGACCCGGACCATCACCCGAGCCCGAAGCCCTCGCTCCGCGGCCAGGGCAGCGAGCCGGTCGATCTCGGCGAAGGAGTCGACGATGATCTTGCCGACTCCAGCATCGAGCGCGTGGGCCAGCTCCGGGACGCTCTTGTTGTTGCCGTGCAAGCCGACCCGACTCAGGTCCACCCCGGCCCGCTGCACGACCGCGAGCTCACCGCCGGTGCACACATCGATGCCCAGGCCCTCCTCAGTCACCCAGCGGGCCACCGCGGCACAGAGGAACGACTTGCCGGCGTAGTAGACGTCCCAGCCGGCGAACGCCTCGGCGAAGGCCCGGGCCCGGGTCCGTAGGTCGACCTCGTCCAGCACGTACGCGGGAGTCCCGACGGCTTCGGCCAGGTCGGTGACCAGGACCCCCGCGACCGTCAGGACGCCGTCCGGGCTTTTGGCGACGCCGGCGCTCCACAGCCGAGGCAGCAGGGCGTTCACATCGTCCGGCCGGCTCAGCCAGCCCGGCGCACGGGCGGTGACGTCGGCATGGATGGAGCCGGCGACGTGGGAGTGGGTCACGAACCGGAACTGTGCCAGGCCCGGCGCCGGATCAGCCGGATTTTCGCGCGTTGGACAGCGCGCGTGGCCGGCTGACCCGGTGGCCGAGCAGGCCGAGGCCGACCAGTCCTGCCAAGATCACGACCAACCAGGCCGGGCCGAGCGCGACGACGGCAGTGACCAGCCAGCCCTGCAGTCGCAGGGCGGCGTCGATCAGCGGGTCGGCTGCGTCGGCGCCGTCCAGCACGCGCAGCTCCCACCAGCCGTAGTAGCTCACGTACCCACCCACCATGATCATCAGCAGGCCGGCCAGCCGGGGCACCCAGCGACCGGCTTGGCGCAGCCGGTTCAGCACCGAGGCTTTGGTCAGCGCGACGGCGACCGCCGCCGCGCCCACCATGAGGCCCATGCCCAGCGCGTACGCCACGAAGAGCGCAACTCCTGCCGCCGGGGAGTCGGCGCGGAAGCTGGCCACCACGATGGCCAGGAAGGGGCCGATGGTGCAGGTCAGCGAGGCCACCGCGTACGCCGTCCCGAAGCCGATCATGGAGGCGATCCGGCGGGTCAGCCGTGGACCCTTCGGGCTCCAATTGAACGTGGGTAGCGAGCGGCCGGCAAGCAGCCAGAGCCCGAGCAGGACCACGGTCAGTCCGACCACCACGGTCACCCAGGGCAGGTGCGCCTCGATGCCGCTGGCCAGCGGGGCGACGACCAGCCCGAAGATCCCGAACACGGCGACGAAGCCGAGGGTCATGGCGCCGGTCAGGGCCAACGCACGGACGACGGCGGACCGGCGATCATGATCATCGGACAGCACGAACAGGGACAGGTAGGCCGGCAGCAGGGCGAAGCCGCAGGGGTTGATCGCCGCGACCATGCCCGCGCCGAGAGCCAGGGCCAGCAGTCCCTCGGTCATCTAGCCGGCCACGTCGGCGACGCGGTCGGCCAGGTCGTCGCTACCGCCGTAGCCCACCTCGTACGCCTTCTTCCGTCTGCGTCCAGCAGCACGAACGAGCTCTGCTGCACCACGCGGAAGTGCCGGAACACCTCACCCGAGGCGTCGCTGAGATGGGTCATGCCTGGGGCGTCGTCGGCGAACCGGGAGATCGCCTTGGCGTCGTCCAGCGAGCCGACTCCGATCACGCTGACCTTGCCCTCGAAGTCGCGGGCGATGCCCTGCACCTGGTCGATCTGACCGCGACAGGTCGGGCACCAGGGTGCCCAGAACCAGAACAGCGCGGGCTTGCCGGCCAGGCTGGCACCGTCGAAGGCCCGGCCGTCGACCGTGGTGGCAGTGAACTTCAGCGTGTCCGGCACCCGGATCTTCTGGGTCGGCGCTTCGGTCGAGCGGCCCGGTGACGGTTCAGCACTCGTCGACACCGAGGTGGCCACGGCGGTTGCCGACGGAGCCGCGGAGGATGCCGGCGGCGGTCCGGCCTCCGGTGTCGCGGGCGATGCACACCCGGCCAGCAGCAGGGCGACGACGCCGACGAGTAGCTGTCGCGGCTTCACTCGGCCATCCTGCCCCAGGTCGGCGGCCGGCTCGGGCTTCCGTGGCTTACCGGCGGATTACGGGTCAGGACCGCGCGAAGACCTCTACCTCGTCCACCCCGGCGAGTCGCAGCCCGACCGGATCGCTGACCGGCTGGCCGTTCGCGGTGACGGAGAGGTCCTCGCATGCGGCGCCCAGGCAGCGCCCGTCGAATCGAACGCCCCAGACGGCGAAGAACTGGCCCAGAGTGACCTCTTCGACGCCCCGCCCCTCCAACCACACCTGGTTGGTGGTGTCGTGGGTGTGCACCACCGCCCGCTGGGCACGCAGCCGGTCGATCCCCACGTACGCGGGCACCGCGACCTTCGAGTTGTCGACCACGATGATCATGTTGATCTTGTGCGCATCCTGGCTGCTCTCCAGCGGCTGCGCCTCCAGCCCGGCGGCGTCGATGTAGGAGATCGCGTCGCGCGGGGCCTCCCACGGCGGCGGAGTGTTCCGGATCACTGCCGGGTCCGGCTCCGCCTGGCGTACGCAGCCGCCGAGGGTGAGGAGCACGAGCACGGCGGCCGCAGCTCGGATGCCCCGCCGACCGCCCGCCACAGCGACGAGACTAGTGGGGTCGGGTCGCTGCCTCCGCGAATCTGCACTCACTCCTACGACCTGCACCGTGTGCATGCGGTGCAGACGGTAGGAACCGGTGCAGAACTTGGATGCGGTGATGCGGAGTGCCGGTTCGGGGCCGCTGGTACATTGCTCTTCGGCCCATTTCCGGTCGGACCCGTCATCGCGGCCGGCCCCCGTAGCTCAGGGGATAGAGCACCGCCCTCCGGAGGCGGGAGCGCAGGTTCGAATCCTGCCGGGGGCGCCGATCTCATGCGAGCCCCTCGCCCTCTGGCGAGGGACTTTGACCTAAACCGTCACCCGGTCTGGCCGGCGATGACGTGTACCTCGGGACGTCGGGTAGCGATCTCCATCGCGGTGTCCCGCAGTGCGTCTCGGACGGCGAGGACTGCGGGAGCGTTCCGGTGGTCGTCCGGATGGCGGTGAAGATCGTCCGTTGCAGCCGCTCCTCCTGAAGAGGGCGCGCGACGATCTGCGGAAGGGCGGTGATCAGCAGACTCGGTAGCAGGGCGACGGCTCGACCGGATGCGACCAGCGCGCCGAGCACGAGTCCGTCGTCGCTGCGATGCCGGATGTCGGGTTCAAAGCCGCCGACCCGATTGCCGACATTCCGGACCACGGCGTCCAGGCCGGTGCCGGGATGTCCCGCGGCCCAGATGGCGCGCTCGCTGGCCGGTGCGTGCGCCCTGGTCGGCTTGGTGCGCGGTCTCCCCTGCTACCTGTCCGTCTGCCTGCTGGTCGCTCTTCTCGCGCCGTTCGTCGGGCTGGCCGCTGTCCCGGTCGCCTTGGTGGCCGGTCTGCTCATGGCGGGTGTCACGTGGCGAGCCGTACCGGTCGTACGCCAGCCAGCCCTCGCCCGCGTCGACCTCCCAAGCCTCCCAGGATGACGGATGGATCCGAAGGTCGAGCAGGTCTGCGATGCGAGCCCGGCGTCCTCCGTCCTTGGTTCCGTCGCCTGCGTCATTGAAGGCTCCAGGGCGATTCGTCGGTCTCGGGTGGCATTTCCGGCACCGGGTTGGACTCGGTTCCCTCGGTGATAAGGAGGAGAACGGTGGCGTCGGTGTCGAGGTGCAGGTGGTGCCGCCGTTGGCCACTGCCGGGCCCGGTCAGCGCAGTGCGGACGGCGGCGAGCGAGGCGGCTCCGCAAGGACCGGCCGCTACGCCGAGTCCGGCCAGGTCGTGGGCGGCGCGAATGTCGTCGACTTCGGACACGAGAACGGCGGCGTCGAGCCCGCTGCGGATCACCGGCCAGGCCAAGGACGATGGGGTGCCGCAGCTGAGTCCCGCCATGGCGGTCGGAGACGTCTCGACCGTCGTCCGGTGTCCGGCGGCCAGGCTGGCGGCGATACAGGCGGCCCGGTCGGGTTCGACCGAGACGACGGCGGTTCCGGGCACCGCGGTTCGACTGCGGTAGTGGGTGAGCGCGGCCTGGAGGAGCGAGCCGACTCCGGTGGGAACGAGGACCAGGTCCGGGCGTCCGAGACCGGCGGCTGCGAGCTGCTCGTCAGTTTCAGCGAACAGGGTGTCGTAGCCGTCGACGATCCAGCTGGGGATCTCCTGGTATCCCTCCCAGGCGGAGTCTTGGACCAGGATGGCGTCCGGCGACTCGGCGGCGCGGGCAGCAGCCGCGGCGACCGCGTCGTCGTAGGACCCATCGACCACTGTCATCGTGGCTTCTTCGTCGGCGATGGCCTGGATTGCCGTGGGATGAACGCTGGCCGGGACGTAGACGTGGGCTCTGTGGCCGAGCATGCGGGTGAATCTGGCGACGGCCTGGCCGTGGTTGCCGTCGGTCGCGCTGACCAAGGTCATCAGCCGGCCGCGGCATCGCGTGCTCAGCACCCGATGCACCGCCCACGAGGCACCGAGAGCCTTGAACGCGGGCAGGTGGAGTCGGTTCGACTCATCCTTGGCCAGTACGCGCCCCACCTCCAGCTCGTCGGCGAGCTGAGGCAGCTCGACCAGCCGTGTCGGGGCATAGCCGGTCAGTGAGCGGTGGAACTCGCGGACCGCGGTCGAGGGCGGCTCGCACACCCAGTTACGGTCACGGACTTGGGCACCCAGAACGGGCGGCCGTCGTTCGGTGCCATCGAAGAGGATGAGCGATCAGAGTGACAGCGGGTGCAGCTCCTGGTCCGGCTCCAGCCGCAACCGCTGCCGCAGGAACTCCATCCGCCGGTCGAGATGCTCGAACTTGACCTTGCGCCAGCAGTCCACGATGTCCTTCGCGCTGGTGACGGCGTCCCAGAGCGCCAGCCGTTCGCGGTCCACCGGCGCGACCTCCTCGTAGCCGGCCAGGAAGCTCGCGCACAGGCTGTCCAGGTGCGCCTGCCGCTCGCGCTGCACCTCCGGATCCGGCGCCGCATCGTCGGCCTCGAGCGCGCGCAGGCAGAGGTCGACCAACGTCGTACGGAAGAGCGACAGGTCCAGACCGGGCTCGGCCCGGCAGTAGCCGTCGAAGTCCAGGAAGGCGATGCTCTCCCCGTCGAGCAGGATCTGAGCCGGCCGGAAACTGCGATGGGTGGGCACCAGCGGTGCCGCCGGCACCTTCGCCGCGGCCCTTTCGAGGGCGTGGACCAGCGGTTCCATCGCGGCGCTGGAATCCGCCATCGCGGTCGACAGCTGGCTCACCGCCAGCCGCAGGGCCGCGATCTGGTCGTCCCACGTGACGTCGGGCCCGGCCGTCGCTCCGCAGCTGTGCAGCTCGGCGAGGCCTCGTCCGCTTTTGCGGACGATCTCGGACAACGCGGCCACCCCGGCTGTCACGCCGTCCGCGAAAGCAGGCGCGATCCGCTCCTTGAGCGAGCTGTCGCCCGGTAGCAGCTCCTGGAGAACCATGCCGATCTCGGGCAGGAAGGCCAGCGGCTCCGCGATCCGTACGGTGCTGCTGAACCGCAGCGGTGAGTCCCAGAGGGCGGTCATCGCCGCGTACGTGTGCCGGCCCTCGTCGCCCTCGTACTCCTTGGCCACGATGCCCGCCGGTCCGACGGTTCCGACACCCGGTGCGTACTCGAGCGCGTAGATGATCGTGCAGCGCAAGCCCTCCCGGTAGCGCACCACCGTGGGGGTGGCGGCGGCCAAGGTCAGCTCCGCTCGGCCAGCACCGCTGCGGAGAGCGTCCTGCAGGGTGGTCTGGGCAGTGGCGGGATCGGCCATGGCCGACATCGCGGGTAGCCCGACATCGACCGGCTGCCGATCAACCACCAGTCGGAGGCTGGGAAGGTACGAATGCCACCCCGGGGACTCGAAAGCGGCGCCGTTGGTCGACCCCACTGGGTCCACGACCCCCGGAGCGAGCAGCACTCCACGGATGTCGATCTCGCGCGGGGAGCTGGCATCGTCGTCCAGCACGGTCAGCCGGTGCAGGGTGACCCAGTGGCCCTCCTCCAGATGAGCGCGCTTGAACTTGACCTTGACGATGGCCGGCCTGCCGGCACCGAGTTCGGGGATCGCCCGTTCGAAGTCCGCGCGCACCCGGGCCGGGTCCTCGATGGCAACCAGCCAGTCGGGTGGCTTGGCGAGCTGCAGCAGCGCGGTCATTACGGCCGCGTGGTCGTCAAGATGGAGTAGTACGTCGATGCCGAACGAGCCGGTCATAGTCGCCGCCTGTGGGTACCTGAGGCGAAGTCGTCTCTTATAGCCACGCTATCCTCCCGGGGGCTGCTCCGCGCGAACTTTGCCGATCTGGTCGACCCGAGCTGCCACGGCGCGACTCTACTCACGCAGCGACTGCGGCATTGATAGCCTCGCGGTCGTCCCGTCGTCGACCGAGAGCTTGACTGCTGATGCGCACCTCCCCGCCGGCCGGCGTCGCGGGTTCGGGACTCGGTCGCCTGGTCGCTTGGTACGACCGGCACCGCGGGGCGCGCACCATTGTCATCGCCTGGCTTCTCACCCGCACGCTGAGCCTGCTGATCCTGGCCACCAAGGCGGAGCGGTTCATGGTCGGGGACGTCTACTACTACTGGCGCAAGATCAACGCGATGCGCGACGTCGGGCTCGCCGACACCCTCAACGAGTATCCGACCCCCGTGGTGTGGATCCTCTGGCTGCCATTCGGCGCCACCGGCGGACGCCGGGTCGGCTATCTGGTGGCGTTCATGGCGATCATGCTGCTGCTCGACGCGGCCTTCAGCTACGCGCTCTACCGCGCCGCCGGGCGCCGGCACACCCGCGCCGTCGACTTCTGGTTGCTCTTCGTCTTCCTGGTCGGCTCCCTGAGCTACCTGCGGTTCGACCTGATACCTGCCGTGCTGGCCGGCGGCGCCCTGCTCGCGGCCCGGCGCCGGCCCGGGCTCACCGGCGCGCTGACCGGGCTCGGCGCGGCGGTCAAGCTCTGGCCGGCCCTGCTGATCGGGCTCTTCCTGGCCTACAAGCCCGACCGCAAGCCGGCCGGGATCGCCTTCGTCGTCGTGGGATTCGGGCTGGCCGCGGTCAGCCTGCTGGTCGGGGGCTGGTCCCGGCTGGTCTCCCCGCTCACCTGGCAGTCCGGCCGCGGCCTGCAGATCGAGTCGATCTGGGCAACACCGCTGATGGTCGCCCGAGCGGTCGCCCCGTCCGCATGGGTGGTGGACATCTCGCCCTTCCAGGCGTACGAGATCTTCGGGCCTGGTGTCGGCACCTGGATCATGATCAGCAACATCGCCACGATCGTCGGCCTGGTGACCATCGTCGCCCTTCTGGTCCGCGCCTTCCGCTCGGGCGGCTCGACCCCGGTGGCGATCGGCTTCGCGGTCCTGGCGATCATCGCCGTCATGATCGTCACCAACAAGACGCTGAGCCCGCAGTACCTGCTGTGGCTCGGCGGGTGCGGCGCGGCGATGTTGCTGCTGGCCAGGTCCGAGGCCGCCGAACAGCGGCGCGCCGTAGCCCGGATCGCCGTTCAGCTCCTGGTTCTCGCCCTGGCGACGCATCTGGTCTACCCGCTGCTCTACGACGGCCTCCTGGGGCGTGACGGCCGGGTGATGATCGTGGTCTCGACGGTCGCGACCGCGGTTCGCAACCTCGCCGTGGTCGCCTTCACGATCGAGGTGACCCTGATGGCCTGGCGATTCCTGGGCGGTGCTGGACGAGCCGGCACGTCGGAGGGATGATCAACACAAGCCCAATCCGGGAGCCGGCACCTCGGCGGCATCGACTCGGTCTTCTTTAGGTAGCCTGAAAGAGGCCCGCCAGCCGTGTACCGATGCGCGGCCACCCGGGTGGGCCGGTCTGCCGACGAGGACGAGGAAGAAGGCGACAGTGGCCATCGTGCCCGACCCATCACCCACCAAGACGCCCGACGACACCGACTTCGGCGCGAACGACTGGCTGCTGGAGGAGATGTACGAGCAGTACGCGGCCGATCCCAGCTCGGTTGACGAGACGTGGGCCGCGTACTTCCAAAGCCACGGCGCGCCCGGCGGCGATGGTCGGCCGGAGGCGGCCACTCCGCGCCGAGCGGCTCCGCCGGAGGCCGAGAACGCCGAGCGTCCGGCCAAGGTCAAGACCGAGGCCACCACGGAGGCACCGGCGCCGGCGCCCAAGCAGGCCGATCCCCGTGCGGGGAAGAAGCCCGAGCCCGCATCAGCTGTCGGCGGCCAGACCTCGTCGAGGCCCAATCCCACCGTTGAACGACCGGCTCAGATCAAAGAGAGCCGGCCCGCCACGCCCGGTGCTCGCGGCGGCGTACCCGCCGATCCGCCCAACCCGGCGGACCGGCCCAGTGTCAGCCTCGAGGAGCCGGTCAAGACGGTTCTTCGCGGCGCCCCCGCCCGGACCGCCAAGAACATGGACATCTCGCTGTCGGTCCCGACGGCGACCAGCGTCCGCTCGCTGCCGGTGAAGTTGCTGATCGACCAGCGTGTGGTGATCAACAACCACCTGCGCCGGGCCCGGGGCGGCAAGGTCTCCTACACCCACCTCATCGGCTACGCGATGGTGCAGGCGCTCAAGACCCACCCGGAGATGAACACCGGCTACGACGTGATCGACGGCAAGCCCACCATGGTGGTGCCGGCCCACGTCAACCTCGGCCTGGCGATCGACATGCCGAAGCCGGACGGCACCCGGCAGCTGCTGGTCCCGAGCATCAAGAACTGCGAGACGCTCAACTTCGCGCAGTTCTGGTCCGAGTACGAGCAGATCGTCAAGCGGGCCCGGGCGAACAAGCTGACCGTCGAGGACTTCGCGGGAACCACCATCACGCTGACCAACCCGGGCACCATCGGCACCAACCACTCGGTTCCCCGGCTGATGCAGGGCCAGGGCGCGATCATCGGCGTCGGGTCCATGGAGTATCCGCCCGAGTTCCAGGGCTCCGACACCGACAAACTGGCCCAGATGAGCGTCTCCAAGGTCATGACGCTCACCTCGACCTACGACCACCGGGTCATCCAGGGCGCCCAGTCCGGTCAGTATCTCGCTCGGCTGCATGCCCTGCTGCTCGGCGAGGACGGCTTCTACGACGACGTGTTCTCCGCCCTGCGGATCCCGTACGAGCCGATCCGGTGGGCGACCGACGTCACCAGCGAGCACGAGGACCAGATCCCCAAGCAGGCCCGGATCATGGAGATGATCAACGCCTACCGGGTCCGCGGCCACCTGATGGCCGACACCGACCCGCTGGAGTACCGGCAGCGTCGGCACCACGACCTCGACGTGCAGACCCACGGGCTGACGTTGTGGGACCTGGACCGGGAGTTCGCCACCGGGTCGTTCGCGGGCGGGCAGGGCCTGATGAAGATGCGCAAGATCCTCGGCATCCTGCGCGACTCCTACTGCCGCACCATCGGCCTGGAGTACATGCACATCTCCGAGCCGACTCAGCGCAAGTGGATCCAGGACCGGGTGGAGCGGCCGCACGAGTCGCTGCCCCGCGAGGAACACCTGCGGATCCTCGACAAGCTCAACGAGGCGGAGATCTTCGAGACCTTCCTGCAGACCAAGTTCGTCGGTCAGAAGCGGTTCAGCCTGGAGGGCGGCGAGTCGGCGATCGCGCTGCTGGACGAGGTCTGCGAGCAGGCCGCCGACGCCGGGCTGGAAGAGGTCTGCATCGGCATGCCGCACCGCGGCCGGCTGAACGTGCTGTCCAACATCGTAGGCAAGTCGTACGCGCAGATCTTCCGGGAGTTCGAGGGCAACCTCGACCCGCGTACCGTCCAGGGCTCCGGGGACGTGAAGTACCACCTGGGGTCGGAGGGCCGGTTCACCGCGCTCAGCGGGGCCACGATCAAGACCTCGGTCGCTGCGAACCCCAGTCACCTGGAGGCGGTCAACCCGGTGCTGGAGGGCATCGCGCGCGCCAAGCAGGACATCCTCGACCAAGGCGGCGCGTTCCCGGTGATGCCGGTGCTGATGCACGGCGACGCGGCGTTCGCCGGCCAGGGCGTGGTTGCGGAGACGCTCAACCTGTCCCAGCTGCGCGGCTACCGGACGGGCGGCACGATCCACATCATCGTGAACAACCAGGTCGGGTTCACCACCTCACCGACCGAGTCACGATCCTCGATCTACTGCACCGACGTGGCGCGGATGATCGCGGCGCCGATCTTCCATGTGAACGGTGACGACCCGGAGGCCTGCATCCGGGTGGCCCGGCTGGCCTTCGCGTTCCGCCAGGAGTTCCACAAGGACGTGGTGATCGACCTGATGTGCTACCGGCGGCGCGGGCACAACGAGGGCGACGACCCGAGCTTCACCCAGCCCCGGATGTACGACCTGATCGAGAAGAAGCGCTCGGTCCGCAAGCTGTACACCGAGGCGCTGATCGGCCGCGGCGACATCACCGTCGAGGACGCCGAGGAGGTCATGACCAAGTTCCAGCAGCGCCTGGAGAGCGTCTTCAAGGAGGTCCGCAACCCCGAGGCCAAGGCCAGGGACGTGGACTGGAACCGGGTGCCTGCCTACCCGTCGAAGGAAGCGGCCAAGCACGGCACCGCGATCACGGTCGAGACGCTGAAGAAGATCGCGGACGCCCACACCACCTTCCCGGACGGCTTCACCGTGCATCCCAAGGTCATGCCGCAGTTGCAGCGACGCGCGGCCGCGATCACCCAGGGCCCGATCGACTGGGCGACCGGCGAGATCCTGGCGCTGGGTTCTCTGTTGCTGGACGGCCGGACGGTGCGGTTGACCGGTCAGGACAGCCGCCGCGGCACGTTCGTGCAGCGCTTTGCCTCGATCGTCGACCGCAAGTCCGGCGAATCCTGGGTGCCGCTGAAGCACCTGGACGAGACGCAGGGCAAGTTCCACATCTTCGACTCGCTGCTGAGTGAGTTCGCCGCGATGGGCTTCGAGTACGGCTACTCGGTGGCCAATCCAGAGGCGCTGGTGCTCTGGGAGGCCCAGTTCGGCGACTTCGCCAACGGCGCCCAGACGATCATCGATGAGTTCATCACCTCCGGCCAGGCGAAATGGACCCAGAAGTCCGGAGTCGTGCTGCTGCTTCCCCACGGCTATGAGGGTCAAGGCCCGGATCACTCATCGGGGCGGATCGAGCGCTGGCTGCAGCTCGCGGCGGAAGACGCGTTCACGGTGGCCCAGCCGTCGACTCCGGCCAGCCACTTCCACATGCTGCGGCAGCAGGCGCTCGGTGAGATGCACCGGCCGCTGATCGTCCTCACGCCGAAGTCGATGCTGCGAAACAAGTTCGCGGTGTCCTATCCGGCTGACTTCACGCGCGGGTCGTGGAAGCCGGTGCTGTCGGATCCGACGATCGAGGACGCGAGCCAGGTCACCTCCGTGCTCCTCTGCTCGGGCAAGGTGCGCTGGGATCTGGTCACGCGGCGGTCGGCCGCGGGGCTGGACGGCAAGGTGGCGATCGTGCCCGTCGAGCGGCTCTACCCGTTGCCGGGCAAGCAGATCACCGATTACCTGAGTCGCTTCGAGAACGTCCACGAGGTCCGCTGGGTGCAGGACGAGCCGAGCAACCAGGGGCCGTGGTCGTTCATCGCGCTCAACCTGCCACCGGCTCTGGAGGAAGCGATGCCGAACCGATGGGAGCTGACCCCGATCACCCGGCCAGGATCCTCGGCCCCCGCCGTCGGCTCAGCCAAGGTGCACGAGATGCAGCAGCGAGCCCTGATGGACGCGGCCTTCGCCTAGGCGGAGCGACTGAATGTACTTCACCGACCGCGGGATCGAGGAGCTGGAGACGCGGCGCGGGGACGAGGAGGTCTCCGTGTCGTGGCTGGCCGACCAGTTGCGCGCGTTCGTCGACGAGAACCCCGAGTTCGAAGTGGCCGTCGAGCGGCTGGCCACCTGGCTGGCACGGCTCGACGAGGACGATGACGAGGACACTGATTAGGGGATTCCCCCTCGCTCGCGGTTGGGGCAGGGCAGTCCCGAGCGTCAGGGACGAACCATCCGGATGATCGGAGCGGCGAAGAGCTCCTCTTCGATCTTCCTCGCCCCGTCGCGCCGGTAGCCGTTGCGCGCGTAGAACGCGTGGGCCCGGGGATTGACCTCCAGCACCCAGAGGAATGCCGCGCGGTCCCCCACCGCGCGATCGTGCAGCTGCTGGGCTACGCCGGTGCCCTGGTACGCCGAACGGACATTGAGCATGAACAGCTGGACGTCAGCCGCGACACCGGGCTCGGTGGAGGGTCCGGCGAGGGCGAAGCCGATCACCTCCGCACCGTCGACCGCGACGACGATCGGCCGGCCCTCGCTGATCGCGCCCCGCCAGCGGACCACCTGCGCATCAAGATCGGCGGTGACCGCCGCCAACCGTTCCGGGTCGACGAGCCCCGCGTACGCCTCCCGCCAGACCGCGAACTGGCAGGCGGCACCGCTCTCCGCGTCCGCCGGGCCGACCGGCCGGATGATGATCATGGCTCGAAAATGATCTTGCCGAACACATCCCCGGCGATCATCGCGGCGAAGCCGTCCCGGGCGTCGGCCAGCGGCAGGATCCGGTCGACCTCGGGTCGCGCCCCGGTCGCCAGCAGCATCCGGATGAGCGAGCTCAGCTCTTCCCGAGTGCCCATGGTGGAGCCGATCACCCGGAGCGGTTTGAAAAAGATCTTCCGGAGCTCCGCCTTCGAGGGCTCGGCGCCCGAGGTCGTGCCGCTGATCACCAGGGTGCCGCCGGGCCGAAGGACGTTGATCGAGTGCGACCAGGTCGCCGCGCCGACGGTGTCCAGCACCGCATCGACTCGCTCGGGGAGCCGGGCGCCGGCCGCGAACGTCCGGTCGGCACCCAGGGCCACGGCTCGTGCGCCACGCTCTTCGTTCCGCGACGTCACCCAGACCCGCAGACCCGCATGTGCGCCGAGCACCACCAGGGCGGTGGCCACTCCCCCGCCCGCTCCCTGAACCAGGACGGTGTCGCCCGGGCGGGCACCGGATGCGGTGAAGAGCATCCGGTACGCGGTGAGCCAGGCGGTGGGCAGGCAGGCCGCCTCGGCGAAGCTGAGCTCGGGGGGCTTGGCGAGCAGATTCGCCGCGGGCACCCGGACCGAGCCGGCGAAGGTGCCCGGGTAGCGCTCCGACAGCAGCGAACGCTGCGGGTCGTAGGTGGCGTCGGTCCCGGTGAAACCCGGATCGTTGACCACCGCGTACACGATCACTTCGGCGCCGTCGGGAGCGACGCCCGCCGCGTCACAGCCCAAGATCATCGGCAACCGGTCGGCGGGCAGCCCGACGCCGCGCAATGACCAGACGTCATGGTGGTTGAGTGCCGCGGCCTTGACCTCGACGCTCACCCAGCCGTCCGGCACCGCCGGCGGCTCGATCTCCGAGACCCGCAGCGCACGCAACGGATCATCGGCGTCGGCACCAGCGGCGTAGGCGGCGAGCACGCTCGTAGAGTACGACCCGTGCCCGATGCCGACCTCGTCGCCGCGGCCTTCGCCGACCGGACCGGTCGGCGGCCCGCTGGGATCTGGGCCGCGCCCGGCCGGGTCAACCTGATCGGCGAGCACACCGACTACAACGACGGCTTCGTGATGCCGTTCGCGCTCGCCCAACGGGTGACGGTCGCTGCGGCGCCGCGTACGGACGACACCTGGACGGTGACGTCGCTGACCAACGAGGCCAGCACGTCGTTCGGAGTTCGCGAGCTGCAACCGGGCATGGCGGGATGGGCAGCCTATGTCGCGGGAGTGGTCTGGGCGCTGACCGAGGCGGGCCACCAGGTCGCCGGCGCGGACCTGGTGCTCACCTCGGACGTACCGGTGGGCGCGGGTCTGTCCTCCTCGGCGGCGCTGGAGTGCGCCGTCCTCGCTGCATTCGCCGATCTCAACCAGCTCGACATCAAGCCGATCGACCGGGCTCGACTCGCCCGCCGGGCCGAGAACGCCTTCGTTGGCGCACCCACCGGGCTGATGGACCAGGCGGCCTCGACATTGTGCAGCGAGGCGCACGCGCTGTTCCTGGACTGCCGCTCCGCCGAGACCGAGAATGTCGGTTTCGATCCTGAGGCAGCAGGTCTGGAGATCCTCGTGCTGGACACCTGCACGCCGCATGCCCTGGTGGACAGCGAGTACGCCGCCCGCCGGGCCAGCTGCGAAGAGGCGGCCAGTCTCCTCGGCGTGGTGGCACTGCGGGACGTCACCGACCTAGATGCGGCCCTCGGCGAGCTGCCGGAGGAGACCATCCGACGCCGGGTACGCCACGTCGTGACCGAGAACGAGCGGGTCCAGCAGGCTGCGGATCTGCTCAGAGCCGAGCGGATCGCGGACCTGGCCCCCCTCCTCGACGCGTCACACACCTCGATGCGCGACGACTTCGAGATCACCGTCCCGACCGTCGATCTCGCGGTCGAGGCGGCCCGGGCGGCCGGCGCGCTAGGAGCTCGGATGACCGGCGGCGGGTTCGGCGGCTGCATCATCGCGCTGGTGCCGGCGGGAGAGTCGGATCGAGTCGGCGCGGACATCGCCAAGCGGTTCGACCAAGCGGGTTTCGACCCGCCAACGCACTTCGTGGGTCGGCCGTCGGCCGGTGCGAGCCGCCTGCGCTGAACCGTAGGTCAGCTGGACGCGACCTCAGGTCGCGGTGTCCGGCGGCGGCGTACGCGGGCCCACGAACACCTCTGTCGAACGCGGATGCAGCAGGCCGATCAGTGTGCCCACCGCAACCACGGCGATCGCCAGCGCCACGGACGTCGTGGGACTGGCCCGGAAGCTCCAGGCGATCGGCAGCAGGATCAGCTGGGTCGCTGCGGCGGGCGCGCGGCTCCACCGGCGGCCGAGGAACACACCGCGGGCGATCAGCACCAGGAGGATGCCGTACACCAGCATCACGATGGCCACCCCGGACCCGACCACCGCTCGGCTGAACTCGATCTGGGTCAACGCGACTGCGCCGTAGGTCAGTGCTGTCACGGCCTCGACACCGAGCAGGACCGCCGCAAGCACGAGCGAAGCCGGTCGGCGGGTGGGGGTGACGGGCACCTGCTCACTGTAGGGTGGCGCCCGCCCGTCTCGAAATGTGAGCGAACCAACGCCGCCAAGGTCTTGTATTGGTTGTCGATACTTGAAAGTCTTGGGGCGGAGTTTGGGCTCTTTAGCCTAGAGGATCCCTGACTCTCCCCAGCATGCGGGGTCCCACGCCAGGGACCTGTACGACCAGTGAGAGGTGTTTCGCCATGGATTGGCGCCATAAGGCCGCCTGTCTGGATGAGGACCCGGAGCTGTTTTTCCCGATCGGGAACACCGGCCCCGCCCTTCTCCAGATTGAAGAGGCCAAACAAGTTTGCCGGCGGTGCGACGTCAGGGACGCCTGCCTGCAGTGGGCGCTGGAGGCAGGGCAAGACCACGGAGTCTGGGGCGGTATGAGTGAGGACGAGCGGCGGGCGCTGAAGCGTCGGGCCGCGCGAGCCAGGATTCGCACCGCATAGCTTCCTGTTCCATCCCAAGGACGCCGGGGAGGGCACACCTCCCCGGCGTTTCGCATGTTCGCTGCCGCGACTGCCGGTTCCGTTCGAAACTGCGACGGCAGTCAGGGAGTAGAGAGTCTCGGGAGTTTCAGTCGGCACGGGAAACTGGCTCTCTCCACAGGAAGCTTCTTATGGAGAGAGCCAGTTTCCCATGCAACATGGGGAACCGACGGTCAGCCGATGGTCGCGGTCGGGACGTGTGAGACCTGGTCCCAGACGAAGGTCACAGCGGCCCCTCCGGCCGGCACCACCAGCGAGAGGTTCGCGCCACCGGCAGCGCCGCCGGCTCCGTAGTTGACATCCCACGAGTCGTTGATCGCGACCTTCCACTCGTAGCTGCCCTCCGGGACATTGAACGTGGCCTTCCAGAGACCGTCAGTCGTGTCGAAGGTCAGGTGGGTGGCTGCGCAACTCGGATCCCAGTCACCGTCACCGCTGAGCGGCGGGTTGGGTTGGCAACCGAGCTCGTTCTGCAGCGAGCCCGCCACGGTCACACTGTCCACCGCGGCGACTGGTTCGACCGTGACGGTTCGCACGTCGCTGACCACGCGCGTGCCATCCGGCTCGTTGAGGATCGCCCGGTACTGGATGGTCGTGCCATTGGGAACCCCCGACAGGTCGTCGAAGTAGACATAGATCGGTGACGAATCATCTCTCCGGACCGTGGTCCACGGGCCGCTGGTGCCGATCCTGCGCTGAATCCGCACCACATGGGTCGCCCGCTCCGGATCGGCCACCAGCCGCACCTCGGCTGCGCCGAAGACTTTGGCACCCTCGGCGGGCAGCCGGAAGATGAGCTCCGGCTTCGGGACGACCGCCCGCTCCCGCTCGCTGGCTCGGCTGTGGCCGTTGTTGTCCAGGACGACCGCGCGATAGGTGACACTCGTGCCGTCCGGGATGCTGCTGACGTCATGGAAGACCCGGTACGGGCGGGTGTCGTCGGTGCCGATGGACTTCCAGTCGCCGTTCCCCACCCTGGCGTAGAAGGTCACTTCGTTGAACGAGTAGCCCTCGACGTCCGCAGAGACCCGCATCCGCGAGTTCGTCTCCGCCGACACCCGCACATCGTCGAGATCGATCCTTGGCGCCTTCTTGGACTTGGCGATCGGCTCCACCGACTTGTAGACCACCGTCGAGAGCGCCGGCACGGTGAGGGTCAGACGGCGGGCGTTGTTGGTGGTCAGGTCCTGCGGACCGTCGCCATAGACCTTCGTGAAGGCACCGTTGGCGACATAGGTGGGCACATTGGCAGTTGTCGCCGACTCGCTGTTGTTCAGGGCGACGACGTACTCCACCTGGTTGCTGCGGTGCAGCCGGGAGAACGCGTAGATCCCGGCGGCGTCCGAGGAGTAGCGGTGCTGGTGCGCACCGTTGCGCAGCGCCGGATGCTCCTTGGCGAGTGCGGCCAGTTCGGCGATCTTGGTGTACAGCGGGTGGTCGGTCTCGAAGTTGTCGACTGCGTGGGTACGGTCAGTGCCCAGCAGGTCGTCGTCGAGATAGTCCGGCACCTGGCTGGCGAACAGCGACTGCCGGGCGACCTGGTCGCCACCGGTGCCGGTGAAACCCTGCTCGTCGCCGTAGTAGATCACCGGATTGCCGCGCGAGAAGTACATCAGCTCGTGGGCCAGCCGGTCGCGGGCCACCCGCTCATCCTCCGACGCACCAGCGTTGTCGGCGGTCACGAAGTGACCGATCCGGCCCATGTCGTGGTTACCCAGGAAGGTGGGCAGCTGGTAGACGTTGGAGTCCTTGTCGGTGTACCAGTCGTCATTGCGGAAGAAGGTCCGCAGCTGGTCGGTCGGCTGGCCCTTCGAGGCGAAGTTGCGCGCTGCGTCCTGGAACGGGAAGTCCAGCACCGCCTGCATCTTGTCCTTCGTGGTGAAGGTCGACGTGAACGGCCGGGTGGTGTCGAAGACCTCGCCGAACATGAAGAACTCGCTCTTGCCCTGGCTCTCCGCGTACGCCAGCACCTCGGGCCCGAACTTCTGCCAGAACTCGTCGTTGACGTGCTTCATGGTGTCGATCCGGAACCCATCGATCCCCATGTCGCGGATCCAGGTCTTGTAGATCTCGATCATGCCGTTCACCACCGTGGGGTGCTCGGTGAACAGGTCGTCCAGACCGAAGAAGTCTCCGTAGTAGGAGTCCTCGTCCACGAAGGTGGTGTTGCCCCGGTTGTGGTAGAGCGTGACGTCGTTCAGCCAGCTCGGGACCTTCAGGTTCTCCTCGCCGGGTTCCAGCACCGGGGTGTACGGGAAGGACGTCGTCGGGCTGAGCGGCGGGAAGGTGTTGGTACCGGCGTAGTCGCGATCGTCGAACGGCTGCCCGCTAGCCGTGCGGTACGGCTCCTTGTCCTTGGGGACGTACGCGGTGCGCGCGCCTTCCTCGTAGCCGATCACGTCGGCGGTGTGGTTGGTGATGATGTCGAAGTAGACCTTCATCCCGCGCCTATGCGCCTCGTCGACCAGGGCCCTCAGCTCGGCATTCGTGCCCAGGTGTGGGTCGATCTGGGTGAAGTCGGTGATCCAGTAGCCGTGGTAGCCGGCCGAGGGTCCGTCCTCGAGCTGCACCGCCTTGTTCTTGAAGCTCGGTGTGAGCCAGATCGAGGTGGTACCCAGGCCCTGGATGTAGTCGATCTTGTCGAGCAGACCGGCCAGGTCACCGCCGTTGTAGAAGCCGCGGTGGGTGGGGTCATAGCCGTGCTGCAGCCGGTCCCCGGGGATCCCGCCCGTGTTGTTGTCAGGGTCACCATTGGCGAACCGGTCCGCCATGACGAAGTAGAAGTTCTCGTCGGTGACCGGAGAGCGCAGCGAGTGCTTGGCTTGCAGGCCGGCGCTACTCGGAGGTGCGGCCGCGATCGGGGCGGCCGCCCCGAATCCGGACGAGGCCTCGTCCGGAGGCTGAGCACTGGCCGACGGACCCAGCGGCCCGGTGACGAGGGCCGCCGATACGCCGGCGGCCAGGAGGATCGAAGCGGTCTTGCGGACAGACATAGGAGCTCCCCCGTGAGTCCAGAGACACAACAGGCGTTAGCGAACCGTGATCAGGTACGAGTGTCAAGAATCGGCACGCGTCTCGCAGGAATTCGCTGTCCTGCTCGCTCGCTGCTCAGGCAGCCCCGAGCGAGATGTCCACCACCGCGCGAGTGCCTGGGCCGCCGGGCTGCGGACCGAGCTCGAAGGACCCCTCCAGCTCCGCGACCAGGGTGCCCACGATGGACAACCCGAGACTGCGTGAGGAACGCCAGTCGAAGTCCGCCGGCAGGCCACGGCCGTTGTCGCTGATCTCGACCCGGAGCCGCCCGTCGACGGTGGTCGGTACCACCCGGATCTCGCCGGAACGATCAGCCAGTCCGTGCTCGACCGCATTCTGGAACAGCTCGGTGACGATCATGGCCAGACTTGTCGCGACGTCGGCTGAGAGCAGGCCGAAGCTGCCGTGACGGACCGCCGACACTCCGCCTGACGAGGCCGCCACCTCGCCCACCATGCGCAACAGTCCGTCGGCGACGCGGTCGAACTCGACAATCTCGTCGAAGGCCTGCGACAGGGTCTCGTGCACGATCGCGATCGAGGCGACCCGGGAGGTGGCGTCGTCGAGAGCGACCTTGGCCTCCGGAGAGGTCATCCGGCGCGACTGCATCCGCAGCAGGGCCGCGACCGTCTGCAGGTTGTTCTTCACCCGGTGGTGGATCTCCCGGATGGTCGCGTCCTTGGTGACCAGCTGGCGCTCCTTGCTGCGCAGATCGCTGACGTCGCGGCAGAGCACGATGGCGCCGACGCGGTGCCGGTCGGCGAGCAGCGGCAGGATCCGGACCAACATGTGCGCCTCGCCGCTGACCAGTTCCGCGCGGCGGGCCTTGCGACCGGACAGCACCGAGCCGATCGAGTCGTCGACCGGGTGCGGGCCCGCGGGGAACAGCGCGGCGGTGAGCGTGGGCAGGTGCTCCCCCACCAGGTCGCCGATCAGCCCGAGCCGGCGGTACGCGCTGAGGGCGTTCGGGCTGGCGTACTCCACCGTGCCCGATCCGTCGATCCGGATGAACCCGTCACCGACGCGGGGACTGAACGCCAGGTTGCTGCCGTCCTCCGGCAAGGGAAACGCCCCCACCGTGATCATCTGGGCCAGCAGCGACGCGGTCTCGAGGTAGGCCTGCTCGAGCGACGACGGCGCGCGTAGGCCGAGCTGGCTGGTGTGCTGCTCGACCACCGCGATCACCCGGTCGTCGATGATCACGGGGATGGCGTGGGTGTCCACCGGGATGCCGGCCTGCAGCTTGCCCTCGCTGGTCCGGGTGATCTCCTTGCTGACGAAGGCCCCAGACACCAGGTGCTCCGGTGAGTAGGCGATCAGGTCGCCCACCACGTCGTCGAACAGCGACGTCGGCCCGGTGAACGGCCGTAGCTGGGCCGCCGCCCAGTAGACGTTCGGGTCGCGGTCGGGGACCCAGAGCACCAGGTCGGAGAAGCTCAGGTCGGCGAGCAGCTGCCACTCCGAGACGAGCAGCCGCAACCACTGCTCATCAGCCTCCGATAGGTCGGTGTGGGAGGCGATGACCTCCGACATCGACGGCATGCTGCAACCCTAATCGCGCCAATCACGACCCCTCGCCCCTTGCCAAATTCGAACGCTGCGTCTGTTCTTCCCGCTGCACTCCGGAAGCTTCAGGCGCACAGCGCAAGAAACGGACGCAGCGTTCGATTCCGCAGGGGGGAAAGGGATGCCGGCCGGGGGGTACGCGGAGGGCGGGATCGGCGGGGATAGCGTTCCTATGAGTCCCCGTTCGAGGAGTACGACGTATCCGCGAAAGGAGCTGTCGACATGACCGAAACGAGTCCGCCCCCGACCGACCCGCGCTGGCGGTTGACCCCGACCAAGATCGTCGTGGCGGTGATCTTGGCGATCGGCATCGTGGTGCCGCTGCTGGTCTCCACCTATGACCAGAAGGAGCCGCGGTTGTTCGGCTTCCCGTTCTTCTACTGGTACCAGTTGGTCTGGGTCTTCATCTGCGCCGGGCTCTGCGGGCTGAGCTTCTGGCTCCTCAAGCGGGAGCGGAACGCCTACCGGGCCGGCCACGGGAAGGTCGAGCAGTGAACATCAACTGGGTGGCGCTGATCGTCCTGATCCTCCTGTTCGGCCTCGTCACGGTGATGGGATTCCGGGCAGCCCGCTGGCGGCGCGCAGAGAATCTCGACTCGCTCCACGAGTGGGGCCTGGGCGGCAAGAGCTTCGGCACGATCACCACCTGGTTCCTGCTCGGCGGCGACCTCTACACCGCCTACACCTTCATCGCCGTGCCGGCGGCGATGTTCGCCACCGGCGCGGTGGCCGGCTTCTTCGCGGTGCCGTACACGATCGTGCTCTACCCGATCATCTTCTTCTTCCTGGGCCGGATGTGGTCGGTCGCCCACCGGCACGGCTACGTCACCACGGCCGACATCGTCCAGGGCCGGTACGGCACCCGCAGCCTGAGCCTCGCCGTCGCCCTCACCGGCATCCTCGCCACGATGCCCTACATCGCCCTGCAGCTGGTCGGCATCCAGGCGGTGCTGGAGGTGGTCGGGCTGGGCGGCAACAGTGTGCTGGCCCAGGACCTGCCGTTGCTGATCGCCTTCGCCGTACTGGCCGCGTACACCTACTCCTCCGGACTGCGCGCACCGGCCATGATCGCCTTCGTCAAGGACAGCCTCATCTACCTGGTGATCGCGGTCGCGGTGATCTACCTGCCACTCAAGCTCGGCGGCTGGGCCGGCATCTTCGATGCCGCTGAGGCGAAGATGACGGCACCGTCGGCCGCCAACCCGGCCATGCCGACCGGCTCCTTCATCCCGGCCGAGGCCCAGCACTGGGCGTACGCGTCGCTCGCCCTCGGCTCGGCGCTCGCGCTGTTCATGTACCCGCATTGCGTCACCGCCACGCTGTCGTCCAAGGACCGCAGCACCGGCCGGCGCAACGCAGCCATCCTGCCCGCCTACTCGTTGCTCCTCGGCCTGCTGGCGCTGCTCGGCTTCGTCGCGATCAAGGCCGGCACCCAGCCGATCGGACTCGACGGCAACCCGAACCCGCAGTTGGTCATCCCGCAGCTGTTCGAGGACAACTTCCCGGACTGGTTCACCGGGGTGGCCTTCGGCGCCATCGCCATCGGTGCGCTGGTGCCGGCGGCGATCATGTCCATCGCGGCAGCGAACCTGTTCACGCGCAACATCTACAAGGCCTACCTCAAGCCCGAAGCGGACGACGCCCAAGAGGCCAAGGTCTCCAAGATCGTTTCGCTGGTCACCAAGCTCGGCGCACTGCTGTTCGTCCTGGTCCTGGACCGCCAGGACGCGCTGAACTTCCAGCTGCTCGGCGGAGTGTGGATTCTGCAGACCCTGCCGTCGATCGTCTTCGGCTTGTTCACCCGGTGGTTCCATCGCTGGGCGCTGCTGATCGGCTGGGCGGCGGGCATGACCTACGGCACGGTCGTGGCCTACGGGTTCTGCACCGCCTGCAGCACTCGCCCGTTCGCCAACTCGCTGGCCGTCGTGCCGGTGCTGGAGAGGGCCGGCTACATCGGCCTGACCGCGTTCGTGGTGAACATCGTGGTGACGGTCGCCCTCACAGCAGTCTTCCGGGCCCTCAAGGTCGGCAACGGATCCGACATCACCCGGCAGGCGGACTACTTCGCCGACATCGGCGATCCCGGGGTCGAGCAGACCATCAGCGAGCACCGACCGGTGCACTGAGTCCGCGCCTGAGTCGCGCGGCATCGTGGCAGACTTGGCGGCTGCAACCAAAACCGAAGAGGAGATACGCGTGGCTAAAGGTGGACGGCGGCGGCGCGCCAGGCGGAAGAAGGCGGCCAACCACGGCAAGCGACCCAACGCCTGAGGCTCGCCGACAGGCTCAAGCCGCCTACAGAGCAGAACCCCGCGGAGGTCCCCTCCGCGGGGTTCACTGTCAACGGTATCGGATGCTCACAAGGTGCGGCGGATGACCGTCAACTGGGTGACGATCCGGGCCCGCAGCTGCGGCGGGGCGTGCTCATCGCGGCAACAACGTCGCACCACAGCCTTGACCGCCTGCTCCATGTCGAAGCGGTCCAGGCACGGCTCACACTCGGCGAGGTGCTTGCGGATCGCGTCGCCGCTGGCGGTGTCGATCTCGTTGTCGAGGAACTCATACATCCGCTCCAGAGCCCGCTCGCAGTAGCTGCCGTCGAAGGTCGCGCCGGTCATGAACTGCTCCCCTCCCTTACCAGCCCGCGCTCTCGCGCGTAGTCCGCAAGCAGCCGGCGCAGCTGCGTCCGGCCGCGATTGAGCCGCGACATCACGGTACCGATAGGGGTGCCCATGATCTCGGCGATCTCCTTGTAGGCGAAGCCCTCGACGTCGGCCAGATAGACCGCGAGCCGGAAGTCCGGTGGCAGCTGCTGCAACGCCTCCTTGACGTCCGAGTCCGGCAGGTTCTCCAGCGCGACGGCCTCGGCCGACTTCAGTCCGCTCGAGGTGTGCGACTCCGCCCGGGCCAGCTGCCAGTCCTCGATGTTCTCCCCATCGGAGATCTGCGGCTCACGCTGCTTCTTCCGGTAGGAGTTGATGTAGGTGTTGGTCAGAATCCGGTAGAGCCAGGCCTTCAGGTTGGTGCCCGGAGTGAACTGATGGAACGACGCGTACGCCTTGGCGTAGGTCTCCTGGACCACATCCTCGGCGTCGGCCGGGTTGCGGGTCATTCGCAGTGCAGCCGCATAGAGCTGGTCCAGGTACTGGAGCGCATCGGCCTCGAACCGCAGATGCCGTTCGTCAGGGGTTTCGGCGTGACCAAGTTCGGAGGGGGTGGCGGGGGACGCAGCCGTCGATCCGGCGGGAATGCTCATCACGTATGAGAGTACCGGCGAGCCGCGGTGCAGCTCGACGTCGCTCACCTCGGCGAACAGGGGCATGCTGGTGCAACGCCGGGCACCCGCGGCTATTCCCGTCCGACGAACTCGGCGACCTCGCTGAGCAGCACCGCGCGAAGGTCGGCAGCGGTGAAGGTCGCCGCCTTCGCCACCCGGTATCCGTGGTCCGCGCCCGGCAGTTCGACGATGCGTACGCCCGGCGCAGCCCCGATCGCCGCGCGCACCTCCTCCGCCTTGCCGAAGGCGTCATTGGCGCCCTGCAGCACCAGCCGCGGCACGCCGGCCATCAGCAGCTCCAAGACCCGGGACTTCTCGGGCCGGCCCGGCAGGTGCAGCGGGAACGCCAGGCACACCACCCCCCGCGCCTCGACGGCGAGTGCGGTCCGGCAAGCTACCCGGGCGCCGGCACTCCGGCCGCCGGCATAGAGCGGATCCTGGCCCCACGGCTGGCGACGAACCCAGCTGAGGGCAGCGATCCAGGCCTGGTCCAAGGTCTCCGGCCGCACGGCGATCCGCCGTCCAGCGGTCCGCCACGGCTGCTCGAAGCGGAGGACAGTGATGCCGAGCGGTGGCAGGCGCCGGGCGAGCAGCTCGAGATCGGCGGCATTCACGCCGCCACCCGCACCGTGGCCCAGCACCAGGATCGTGCGCTGCGCCGAAGCAGCATCCAGGAACAACCGCCCAGGTCCCTGCGGAGTCTCGACGGGGATGATCTCCGTTGCCACCGACGTCAGAGCAGCCGCTCCTGGACCTCGGCCTCGGCAGCGCCGGTCTGATCCGGAGGCAGCGGGTCCTTGAGGCCGCGATGGTTGTTCTGCACGTTGTTGACCTCGGTGGACACCGCGTACGCCTCCAGCAGATCGGCCTCGGTGATGGCGAGCAGCCGCATCGCCTCGTCGGGATCGCTGAGCTTCGGGTCCAGCCAGGCGTCGATCGCATCGCGGGTGATCACCATCGGCATCCGATCGTGGATGTGTCCGGCGGCGTCGGTCGCCTTCGTCGTGATCACCGTGCAGGTGCGCAACCAGGCCTCGTCGTCCTCCGGATCCTTGGTCGGGTCGCGCCAGATCTCGTAGAGCCCCGCCATGATCAACAAGCCGCCGTCGGCGCGGTGGATGAAGAACGGCTGCTTGACCGGCTTGGGCTTGCCGCGGCCACTGGGCGATGGCACCAGTGGCCCGGCGTACCACTCGTAGAAACCGTCGGCCGGCAGCAGGCAGCGCCGGCTCGCGAACGCTTTCCGAAAGGCGGGTTTCTCGGCGACGGTCTCCACCCTGGCGTTGATCATCCGGGAACCGATCGAGCGGTCCTTGGCCCACGACGGCACCAGCCCCCAGACCAGCGGGGCCAGCCGGCGTCTGACCTCACCCGATTCCCGGACGGTTCGTTCGAAGATCGCCGGCACCGCCACCGTGGGCGCGACGTTGTAGTCCGGTTCCGGTACGCCGTCGAAGAGGTCGTCGATCTCGAACTCACGCATGAGATCCGCGGTCGGGACCGAGACCGAGTAGCGCCCGCACATAACGCCGAGAGTATCTGCGCGCGACCGCGAAATTTCTGAACCCGCGTGTGTGCTCGGCGGCCGGCAGGGTAGGAATGTCCTATGACCTTGCTGCGTGCCGCCGCCCGGACCATGCTGGCTTCCTACTTCATCGCTTCCGGCATCAAAGCGATCCGCGACCCCGACCCGCTGGTCCCCGCCGCTGAGCCCGTGGTGGACAAGATCGTCCCGCTGGCCAAGCAGTACGCCCCGGACCAGGTCGCCGGCGCGATCCCCGAGGACACCGCCACCCTGGTACGGGTGAACGGTGCGCTCCAGGTCGCCGGCGGGCTGGCCCTGGCCACCGGGAAGGGACGCCGGCTCGGCGCCTTCCTGCTCGCCGGCTCGCTCATTCCCAACACCATCGCCAAGCACCCGTTCTGGACCCAGACCGATCCCGAGGAGCGGGCGGAGGAACGCAACGCGTTCCTCAAGAACGTCAGCCTGCTCGGCGGCGTGATCCTCGCGGCCCGCGACACCGAGGGCAAGCCAGGGATCGCCTGGCGGGCTCAGACCGGCAGCCAGCGGCTGGCGAAGAAGGCCGACAAAGCGTCGGCGAAGCTGGCCAAGAAGGCCGGGAACCTCACCGACAGCGGGAGCGATCTCACCGAGGAGGCCATCGCCGCCGCCGCCGCCCTGGTCGGCACCGCCGTCGCCACGTCGCGTCGGGCCCGGAAGAAGGCCGGCAAGCAGCTGGAGAAGGCCCAGAAGGCCGCAGCCCGGCAGGCCAAGGACGCGCGCAAGGCGGCCGATCAGGCCAAGAAGGACGCCCCCAAGCAGCTCAAGGCCGCCCAGAAGGCCGCCGCAGTCCGGGCGAAGGAGCTTCAGGCCGCCGCTGCTGAGCAGGCCAAGCTGGCAAAGCAGCGAGCTGCCGAGCAGGCCAAGGCAGCCAAGAAACAGGGCAAGCGGGTCAAGAAGAACATCTCGCTCGGCGAGAACTGAGCCTGGTGGCCGACCGACGACCCTGGCCGGCCCCACTGGCCCCCGCCCCCATTCGGGCCACCGTGCCCGTCCCCGGCTCCAAGTCCGAGACCAACCGAGCGCTCGTCCTCGCCGCGCTCGCCGATGGCCCGTCGGTGATCACCAACGGGCTGGACGCCCGGGACACCTGGCTGATGCGGGACGGCCTACGGGCCCTTGGCGTACGGATCACCGAGGACGGCCCGCACTGGCAGATCGAGCCGCCGGACACCCTGACCGGGGGCGGGACGATCGACTGTGGCCTGGCGGGGACCGTCATGCGCTTCCTGCCGCCGGTCGCCGCCCTGGCCGACGGCCCGGTCCGCTTCGACGGCGACGAGCAGGCGTACCTGCGGCCGATGGCTCCGCTGCTGGCCGCGCTCAGCGCGCTCGGGATCAAGACCCAGTCCGCTGCGGGCGCTCTCCCCTTCACCGTGCTCGGTGGACCGGAGTCGGGGGGCGGCAGGGTGACGTTCGATGCCTCAGCCTCCAGCCAGTTCGTCAGCGGTCTGCTGCTGGCCGGCGCTCGGTACTCGGTCGGAGTGGATGTCCGGCACGAGGGCCCTCCGCTGCCGTCGTTGCCACACATCGAGATGACCGTCGCGATGCTGCGAGACCGGCACGTGCGGGTGGACGACTCCGAACCCAACCGCTGGGTCGTCAGTCCGGGAACGATCGCTGCGCGCGACGTTCGCATCGAGCCCGACCTCTCCAATGCCGCGCCGTTCCTGGCCGCGGCGGCGATCACCGGAGGATCGGTCACCGTACCGGACTGGCCCCGCCATACCACTCAGCCGGGCCGTGTGATCCGCGATGTGCTGAGCGCTTTCGGCGCCGACGTCGACTTCGACGAGCGTGGCTTGACCGTACGCGGCACCAACGAGCTCAACGGCATCCACCACCTCAACCTGAGTGGGGCCAGTGAGCTGACCCCGGTAGCAGCCGCCGTGGCGGCCCTCGCCAGGGACACATCTCACCTGCACGGCATCGCCCACATCCGTGGCCACGAAACCGATCGGCTCGCCGCCCTGGAGACCGAACTCGAGCGGCTTGGCGCGCATGTGCGGCAGACCCATGACGGTCTGACGATCCATCCGCATGTGCTCGGCGGAGCGCAGTGGCAGACCTACGCGGACCACCGGATGGCCCAGGCCGGTGCGCTACTGGGTCTGGTGGTGCCTGACGTCGAGCTGGATGACATCAGCTGCACGAGCAAGACGATGCCGGAGTTCGCCGACCTCTGGCTGGCGATGGTGAACGCCTCGACCCCGAGGCCGGATTCCGGCGAGGCCGCCTCCTCGTGAGTGCCGCCCGGGAACGGGACGAGCTGGAGGCGTACGACCGGCCCGGCCGGCGCAGCCGCCCCCGGACCAAAGATCGGCCGGACTACTCCGACGCCGAGGAGGGCATGGTGGTGACGGTCGACCGCGGCCGCTTCACGGCCCTGGTGGACGGACGGACGGTGTCGGCCACCAAGGCCCGCCAGCTCGGCCGCACGGGGGTGATCGTCGGTGACCGGGTGCGGTTGGTCGGCGACACCTCGGGCGCCGAAGGGACCCTGGCCCGGATCGTCGAGGTCGCTGAGCGGGACACGGTGCTGCGGCGGACGGCCGACGACGACGACCCCTACGAGCGGCCGATCGTGGCCAACGCCGACCAGCTGGTGATCGTCACGGCCCTCGCCGATCCCCCGCCGCGGACCGGGATGATCGATCGCATCCTGGTCGCGGGTTTCGACGCCGGCATCACCCCGTTGCTGTGTCTGACCAAGGCCGACCTCGCCGCTCCGGATGAGCTGATCGCTCAGTACGCGCCGCTCGGGGTGCCCGTCGAAGTCACCTCTCCGGACGCCGACCTGAAACCACTGCGAGCTCGGCTGGTCGGGCATCGCAGTGTCTTCGTTGGCCATTCCGGTGTCGGTAAATCGACCTTGGTCAACGCGCTGATCCCCGGGGCGCGGCGGGCCATCGGTGAGGTGAGTGAGGTCACCGGCCGGGGCCGGCACACGTCGTCCTCGGCCATCGCCCTACGGCTTCCCGATGAGCCGGACTCCTGGGTGATCGACACGCCAGGAGTGCGCTCCTTCGGTCTCAGCCACGTCAGCCGGAACCGGATCGTGGCCGCGTTCGGAGACCTAGGGGCGATCACCGCGGACTGTCCCCGGGGCTGCAGCCACGAGACGGATGCTCCGGAGTGCGCCCTCGACGAGGCGGTTGCCGACGGGCAACTCGCTCCGGCGCGGCTGGAGTCGTTTCGCCGGATGCTGGGCTCCGGCCAGTAGCGTGGCCCCCATGACCGCGCCGTCCTCGACGAGCGATCGGCCCAATGATGCGCTGCTCCGGGGGTTGACCGACGACCTGCGCCTGGCGCACGTACTGGCCGACGACGCCGACTCGATCACCATGAGCCGCTTCAAGGCGCTCGATCTGCACGTGACCACGAAGCCTGACCTGACACCGCTCACCGACGCCGACACCGCGGTCGAGGAGGCGCTGCGGCGGACGCTCAGCCGAGCCCGGCCGCGGGATGCGGTGCAAGGCGAGGAGATGGCGGACTCGGGCTGGGGTCCGCGACGCTGGGTGATCGACCCGATCGACGGCACCAAGAGCTTCGTCCGCGGCGTTCCGGTCTGGGCGACGCTGATCGCGCTGCTGGTCAACGACGAGCCCGCAGTGGGCGTGGTGAGCGCGCCGGCCCTGGGTCGTCGCTGGTGGGCCAGCCTGGGCGGCGGGGCGTACGCGGGGAAGTCGCTGATGTCGGCGACCGAGATCCACGTGTCCGACGTGGCGACCATCTCTGACGCGTTCCTCAGCTATGCCTCCGTCTCAGCCTGGGTCGAGGCGGGCCAGGGCCAGGAGTTCGTCGACCTGCTGCGCTCGTGTTGGCGGACCCGGGCGTACGGGGACTTCTGGTCCTACATGCTGCTCGCTGAGGGTGGTGTCGATATCGCCTGCGAGCCCGAGCTGGCGCTGCACGACATGGCCGCGTGCTCGATCATCGTCACTGAGGCCGGCGGCCGGTTCACCGATCTGGCCGGGAAGCCCGGTCCGCTCGGTGCCGGCGCGTACGCCACCAACGGCCGGCTGCACGATGCCGTCCTCGACCAGCTCCGGCCCGTTTCGGATTAGCCCCAAACGCACCCCCCACCCCCAGCCCCACCCCCTCGTCAGATTCGAACGCTGCGTTCGAATCTCGCGCTGGGCTCCGGTTACTTCCGGCGTACAGCGCGAAGAAGCGGCGCACAGTGGCGACCGGAAGGGTCCCGGGTGTCGATGGGCCCGTACGCCGGGGCCAGCGATAGCCTCGCGGCATGGACCTGACCCATCGCTTCAGCGTCCCGGTCTCGGTCGAGCAGGCCTGGCGGGCTCTCAACCACCTGGAGCTGCTGGACCAGTGCTTTCCCGGTCTGACCATCGACGAAGTTGCCGGCGACGCGTTCACCGGCTCGATCAAGGTCAAGCTGGGACCTCTCGGCCTGGTGTACGCGGGATCCGGTCGCTACGTGGAGCGGGACTCCGACGCGCACCGCCTGGTGCTCGAGTCCCAAGGGGCCGACCGCCGCGGTAACGGCACCGCCGAGGCTCGGGTGATTGCTGTCCTCACCGGCAACGGCGAGGGCACCGACGTCGACCTCAGTACCGATCTGACCGTCACCGGCAAGCCGGCCCAGTTCGGCGCGGGCGTGATCGCTGACGTCAGCGACAAGCTGATGGCCCAGTTCGCGAGCTGCGCGGCCAGCCGCCTTGCCGAGGGGTTCGACGCTCCCGCCGTGCCGGTGCAGCGCCCGGCTGCGCGTGCCGCCGAGCCAGCACCGACCGCCGAGCCGGACGCGGCCGTCGAGCCGGCAGCGGTTGCCGAGGCCGACGCCGTCGAGGAGCCCGGCGTGGTCGAAGACCTCGAGAAGATCGAGGAGACCGTCGAGTTGGGTGTGGTGCCCGAGGAGCTCGACGGTCCGGTCGAGACCGAGACGCTCACCGAGTCGCCGGCGACGGCGCCGACCGCTGAGCCGCCCAGCCCGCCGCCTCCCCCGCCCGGTCCGTACCGTTACACACCACCCAGTGATCTCTCCGAACCCCACACCCGGGCGCTCGGCACGGCCGGAATGACCCTGCTGCGTCGTCACGGCCCCGCCCTCGGCGTCGGATTCCTGCTGGCCGTCGTGTTGATCAAGATCATCAACCGGGTGCGCAACCGCTGACCGGGCCCGCACCGCGCTACGCCGTGACGGCGTGCGTACTGCTGCACCGCGACGGCCGCTGGCTGCTGAGTGTGCGCTCACCGGCCGCGGCGTACGCGCCCGGCGCGCTGGGCCTGATCGGCGGGCACGTCGAGGTGGTCGATCCGCAGCCGGAGGTGCTGGAGGCGACCGCTCGCCGGGAGCTGCTCGAGGAAACCGGCCTCGACATGACCGGGGTGGACCTCGCCTACCTGGAGTCGGAGTTCTTCGTCACCGGAGGCGGCGAGCCGCAGGTCACGGTGACCTTCGTCGCGCCCGCCCCCGCCGGGCCAGCAGCGCGGGTCGCCGCGCCTGCGGAACTGGCGGAGGTGGGCTGGTGGAGCATCGAGGAAGCAGCGGCCGACCCTCGCTGCCCGGACTGGCTGCCCGGCCTGCTCGGGCGCGCCGGGCAGGCCGTCAGCTGATCACTCGCAGCCGCACGGTCTCGGGCAGGCTCCGCAGCTTGTCGACCAGCGCCGCACTGGGCGGACCCCCGATGTCGGTGATCACATAGCCCAGCTGGCCCCGGGTCGACAGCACCTGATGCTCGATGTTGACCCGGGAGTCGGCCAGCACGCCGTTCACGGTCGCCAGCACCCCGGGGACGTTGTGGTGCACATGCAGGATGCGGGTCCGGCCGTCGGCGTCGTGGGTCTGCACCTGCGGCAGGTTCACCGACATCGTCGTGGTGCCGTCGCGCGCGAAGTCCCGCAGCTTCCCCGCCACGAACCGGCCGATGTCTTCCTGCGCCTCCTCGGTGGAGCCGCCGATGTGCGGAGTCAAGATCACGTTCGGCAGGCCCTGCAGGCTGGAGACGAACGGGTCGCCGGTGCTCTTCGGTTCTTCGGCGAAGACGTCGACCGCGGCACCGGCGAGGTGGCCGCTGAGCAGGTGACGGCGCAGCGCCTCGTGATCGACCACGATGCCCCGGCACAGGTTGAGGAACAGGCTGCGTGGCCGCATCTTCGCGAACTGCTCCTCGCCGAACAGGCCGGCGTTGCCCGGCCGACCGTCGACGTGCAGGGTGACGGTCTCGGCCACCTCGAGCAGCTCATCGAGGCTGGCGCAGCGCCGGGCGTTACCCAGCGCCAGCTTGTCCGCGACGTCGTAGAAGTAGACGCGCATGCCCAGCGACTCCGCGACCACCGACAGCTGGCTGCCGATGTTGCCGTAGCCGACGATGCCGAGCGTCCGTCCGCGGACCTCGTGCGCACCCTTGGCCGACTTGTCCCAGACCCCGGCGTGCATGGCCGCGTTCTTGTCGGTCAGGTGCCGAGCCAGCGAGATGATCTCCGCGATCACCAGCTCGACCACGCTGCGGGTGTTCGAGAACGGCGCGTTGAAGACCACGGTCCCCCGCTCCGCGGCCGCCGCCAGGTCGATCTGGTTGGTGCCGATGCAGAACGCGCCGATGGCCAGCAGGTCCGGAGCCGCATCCAGGACCGTCCGGGTCACGGTGGTCTTGGAGCGGATGCCGAGCATGGAGACTCCGCCGAGTGCCGAGATGAGCTCCGACTCGTCGAGCGCTCCCTTGACCGTGTCGACGGCGACGCCGCTCTCGGTGAGCAGGCGGATGCCTTCGGGATGAATGTTCTCCAGCAGCAGGGCCTTCACGCCGGACAGTGTAGGAACCCGAGCCAGCGCGCCGGCCGATTTCTCAAGGCAGCGCCGTCGGGGCCAGCTCGGCATAGCAGGACCAGCTGCCTCGACTGCTGGCTGCGCACAGGGCGTCGAAGCACGCGTCGGCGAAGACGTCCGCCGCGGCCGCCAACATCGTGTTGAATCCCGCGAGTGCGGCAACCGGATCGGGATCGGCCGGAAGGCGCCCAGACGCCAGCCCGAAGACGGTGTCGCCGTCCAGCATCGTGTGCACCGGAGCGATCGCCCGCGCCATGCCGTCATGCCCGAGCGCCGCGAGCTTGCCGGCCTGCGCCTTGGTCAGTGTGGCGTCGGTCAGCAGCACCCCGATGGTGGTGGCCAGGGACGGACGAGCCGTCGCGTACGCGGCCGCCAGGGCGTCGCGTTCGGCCGCGGTCGGGGCCGGCAGCCGGTGCTCGCGGTCGGCGCGGAGCCGGCCGGTGATCGGCTCGACCGGAGAGCCGGTGGCGTTGACGACGACGGCGGCGCCAATCGCGACCCCCGAGTCGAGCCGGTGCTCGGCGTACCCGAACCCGCCCTTGAGCCCGCCGCAGACCGCTCCGGTGCCGGCGCCGACGCACCCGGTCTCCGGCTGGTCGGTGCTGGCCGCGGCGAGCGCTCGGGCGCCGAACTCCGCGTCCGGCCGGTGGTCGAACTGCCCGCCCCGGCCAAGATCGAAGATCACCGCCGCGGGCACGATGGGCACCACCTGGTTGGGCTCGGGACCGACCGGGAACCCGATGCCGGCCGCCTCCAGGCCGGCCATGACGCCGTCGGCCGCGGCCAACCCGTACGCGCTGCCGCCGGTCAGCACTACGGCGTGCACGCGCTCGACCATCGCCCGCGGGTCGAGCAGGTCGGTCTCCCTGGTACCCGGACCGCCACCGCGTACGTCAACTCCGCCGACGGCTCCGGTCGGGGCCAGCACGACCGTCGTGCCGGTCAGCCAGCCATGGCCGTCGGCGGTGTGGTGGCCGATCGCGAAGCCGTCGATCACCCGGTCATACTCACACGGCGAACCTGGTGCCGGAGTACGAGCCGGACAGTGTGGCGCCGCGGGTCAGCGAGTCCTTGCCGTCGCCGGCATAGACGACGAGCCGACCATTGGTGGTTCGGGCCACCACGTCAGCCTTCTTGTCGCCGGTGACGTCGCCGACCGCGGTGATCGTCGAGACGCCGGACCAGCCAGTGGCGAGCGTGACCGGTGCGGCGAACCCGGAGGCGGTGCCGCGATGCAGCAGCACACGATCACCGACCTTGGTGATCAGGTCCACCCTTCCGTCGCGGTCGAAGTCGCCGGGCGCGCGCACCCAGTCGTGACCCGCCCATCCCGAGCTGATCTTGGTCTTCGACTTCCGCCCGGTCTTGCCGTCCCCGTAGTAGAGCCTGAGATTGCCGGCCGTGGTGATCACGGCGAGATCGGGCCTGCCGTCGCCGTTGGCGTCACCGATACCGGTCATGGTGCGAATGCCGCCGCCGAAGCCCATGCTGACCCGGCTGGCCAGCTGCCCGGTCTTGGTGCCGCGCAGGAGATAGACCCGCTCGGTTCGCCGAACGATCAGGTCCTGGTAGCCGTCGCCGTTCCAGTCACCGGCGTTGACCACGAGGCTGTAACCGCTGAGGTCGCTGCCGATGGCCGCTGAGGTGCCGAGCTTGCCGTTGACCACCGGATAGCGCCGCAGCTGACCGGCCGAGCCGACCAGCGCGAGGTCGACCTTGGAGCCGGAGTGGTAGCTGCGCGGGAAGGTCGCGTACTTGGCGCCGGGCTTGATCGCCGGGCCGGGGGCGGGCGCCTGCGGCGCCGTCACCGGCGTCGCGACCGACCCGCCGAAGGTGAACAGCTCGGATCGCAAGCCGTACGCACGGTAGAAGCTGTAGCCGGTGATGGTGACCGTCCTCGTGCTGCCGACGATCTTGATCGACTTGACCCGGCCGCCCCAGGCGCCCGCGCCGTCGCGGCTGGTGATCTGCAGTCTTCTGACCGAGCCGACCGACCACCGGGACCCGATGCTGCTCGCGCTGATCGACCGGGTCCAGGACTGAGACTTGATCAGGCCGTCATAGGGGTCGCGTTTCGGTGCCAGATAGGGGTGGTCACCCTGAGCGGAGTGGCCGCCGTTGGACGAGGCGAACTGGGTCAGGGCCGCCGCGCCCTTGTAGGTGACGATCGTCCCATTGGTGGCCTTCACCGCCGCGTTGCCGCCGGCGGTCTCCCGGTTGATCCCGCCGTACACCTGGCAGGCGGTGGTGTCGCAGATGTCATAGCCGTCGTAGGAGTAGAAGTCGCGGATCCGGACCGCGTACGAGCGGGCCGCGACGGTCTGGGCCCGAACGGCCTCGTAATGCCAGGAGGTCGGCATCTCGCTCGCCACCACGCCCTTGACGTAGTCCTCGAGCAGCACCCGGTTCACGGTGCGCCCACTGCTTCCCCGCTTGACGAGGGCAACCGAGCCGCGGTACGGCCGGACCGTGCCACTCGGCATGATCACCTCGATGATCTTGCTCGAGCTGCTGAAGGACCAAGTGCCGCTGGACAGGCCGGTCGAGACGGAAACGTCGCTGCCACTGCTGCTGCGATAGGTCAGCCGGTAGCCCGAGCCCGAACGACTGATCCGCCAGGACCGGTACTTCGATCCGGTCGGCACCTTGAAGCGCTTGCCGTTGGCGTCCGACACGGTGAGTCCGCTCGCCGGCCGAACCCGCAGCGTGCCGTCGCTGTCGCCCGTCACCCAGACTCGCAGCGTGGTGCCGCTGGCCATCTTCGTCAGCGCCGTGCCGGGATAGTAGAAGCGGAGGATCTGCTCCCAGCTCAGCCCGCTGCGGGCTGCGCCGTATGCGCCGTACTGCGACATCCCCCAGCCGTGGCCGAAGCCGGCGCCGCGAACCGTGAAGTTCCCCGACTTCGGCGAGACGGCGGAGTCGGCGTACGCGCGTTCGGGCAGAGCGACGAGCCAACCAGCGGTGAGGGCGATGGCGAGTGCGGCGCCGAGGAGCCGCCGTAGCACAGGCATGAGCGTCCGATCGTTGGGGAAGTCGGAGTCAGCCTGCACCATGTCAAGCGCGACGCGCCAGAGTTACAGAAGAAAAATCTGTGACGAATGTTACGGATGTTCAGCCAAGTTGCACTTCACGGCCGAGGTCCGCCGAGGCGTAACAGGCGTCGACGACCTCCGCGCGGGCGAGCGCCTGCCGGCCGCGATGGCTGGTGCCGTCGGACGAGCGTACGTGAGTTAGGAAGTCGAGGACGCACTGCCGATGCCCGCCGTCTGGGACCATCTCGGTCGGCTCGACCATCTCCTGCCCCGCCTCGGTCCAGATGCTCATGGTGCGTTCCGGTGCGGACGGGTCGACCCACTCGATGCTGGCACCGCCGTCTGATCCGTAGAGCCTCACGTAACAGTGGTCCTCGGGGATCCACTGGGCCCAGCTCGACTCGAGCAGCAGGGTGGCACCGCCCGCCAACCGCAGGAATGCGGTCGACAGGTCCTCGACGTCGAACGGCGCCTGGGTCACGCCGGTCTTGCGTACCCGTGGGCTGGTCGTCGCGCCTCGACCTCGGGGGCCGAACTCCGCGTACGTGGCCGCCGTTGCCGTCAGCACCGACGGCTCACCGAGCACGTGCAGCACCATGTCGAGCATGTGCACGCCGATGTCCATCAGCGGACCGCCGCCGGCGGTGTCTCGGCGGGTGAACCAGCTGCCCAGTGTCGGGATCCCCTCCCGGCGCAACCAGCCAGCCTTGGCGTAATAGACCTGGCCGAGGACTCCGGCGTCGACGATCTTCTTCAGCTCCTGGACGTCGCCACGGTTGCGGTGGTTGAACGCCACATCGAGCACCCGGTCATTGCGCTCGGCCGCCGCCACCATCTCCCGGGCCTTCGCCCCACTCTCGGCCATCGGCTTCTCGCTGAGCACATGCAGGCCGGCGTCGAGGGCACCGACGACCGCCGGGTGATGCAGCGTGGTCGGAGTGGCAATGCTGACCAGGTCCAGCTCTCCGTGACCGACCAGGTCGCTCCAGTCGGGAAACAACCGGCCCTCGTCGATGGCATACCGCTCGCCGAGCTTGGCCAGCTGGTCTGGCTCCAGGCCCGCGAGAGCGACCAGATCGACACCGTCCAGCTCCGCGTACGCCGCCATGTGCTGCTGGCCGGCCCAGCCGAGACCGACCACCCCTGCGCGCAACTGGCGCTGATCACTCACTGGCGTACCTCGGCCTCGACCAGCGTTGCGTTCAGCTT
Organism: uncultured Actinomycetota bacterium; assembly: GCA_963711015.1. Classification (GTDB taxonomy): domain Bacteria; phylum Actinomycetota; class Actinomycetes; order Propionibacteriales; family Propionibacteriaceae; genus Microlunatus. Next base: position 522,928 of record CAVQCQ010000002.1, on the reverse strand, counting down.
CGGAGCGGGTTCGGCGACGACGGCCGGTGGGGCGAAGTCGGTCGCGTCGTCCGGTCTGGCCCACTGCACGGCATTGGCCAGCACCCGCCGGACGTCCGGATGGTGGTAGATCGGGTACTCCTGGTCCCCCGGTGAGAAGTAGAAGACCTTGCCCCTCCCCCGCCGCCAGCAGCAGCCGGAGCGGAACACCTCGCCGCTGGAGAAGGCGGTGAGGAAGATCAACTCTTCGGGGGCGGGAATGTCGAAGTACTCGCCGTACATCTCGTGCTCTTCGATGACGATCGGGTGCGGTACGCCGCGGGCGATGGGATGGCCGGGAGCAACCGTCCAGATCAGTTCTGACTCGGCCGAGTTGCGCCAGGCCAGGGAGCAGGTGGTCCCCATCAGGCGCTTGAAGATCTTCGAGAAGTGCCCGGAGTGCAGGACCAGCAGGCCCATCCCACCGAGGACCCGTTGCTGGACCCGATCGACCACGGTGTCGTCGACGTCGGCGTGCTTCGCGTGTCCCCACCAGGTGAGCACGTCGGTGCCGCCCAGCACCTCCTCGCTGAGGCCGTGCTCCGGCTGGTCCTGCGTGGCGATCGTGACCTCAACGGCGTCGCCCAGCAGCTCGACCAGTCCAGCGGCAATGGCGCCGTGCATCCCGTCGGGATAGCGCTCGGCCATGCCAGCTCGGTCGCGGTCGGACTGCTCGTGAAAGTTCTCGCCCCAGACGGTGACACGGATCGGTGAGCTCATGATCGTCATCCTCTCTGCTGGCCGCCGGGCGAGGTGACCCGGGGCGCGATGATGGGACGGTGGACACTCTCCGCGAGATGACGCTGCGCGCGTACGACCTCAGTGGCCGGACCGCTCGACGCGGCCGGGACTCGTTGATCGACCGGGTCGAACGCTGGCGGTCCTACTGGTTCCTGATCGCCCAGACTGCGGTGACGGCGGGGTTGGCGTGGTGGGTCGCCACGGAGCTGCTGAACCATGAGCAGCCCTTCTTCGCGCCGGTCGCGGCGATCATCACCCTTGGAGTCAGCTACGGCCAGCGGATGCGTCGCGGGATCGAGATCTCGATCGGGGTGGCGGTCGGAGTGCTGGTCGGCGAACTGTTCGCGCTGGTCTTCGGCAGCGGTGTCTGGCAGATCATCGTGGTCCTGGTGCTGGCGATGTCGATTGCGACTCTGTCGTCGACCCGTCAGCTGGTGATCATCCAGGCCTGTGTGCAGTCCGTCATCGTCGTCACCCTGGCCCCGACCGCGTCGGAGGGTGTCGGACGTTGGCTGGACGCGCTGGTCGGCTGCGTCCTGGCGCTGATCGTGGCGACCGTGGCCCCCAGCGCCCCGCTGCGTAAGCCCGCGCGGCTGGCCGCCCGGGTGCTGGACGACCTGGCCGCGACTCTGGATGCTGCGGCGACCGAGCTCAAGGAGTCGGACGAGGAGGCGGGCGACGCGGTGCTGGCGCAAGCGCGGGCGACCGAGGATGCGCTGGCCGAGCTCAATGACGCCACTGCCGAGGGTCTGGCCGTGGTCCGCCAGTCCCCGTTCCGCCGCCGGCAGCTCGCCGGGATCGAGGCGTACGCGGAACTTTCCGAGCCGTTGGACCACGCCATCCGCAACCTCCGCGTCCTGGCCCGCCGGTGCGCCGTGGCGCTGTGGCGCGGCGAGGAAGTGCCGGCGCCGTACCGCGCTGCGATGACTGAGCTGGCCGAGGTCATGCGATTCATGGCCAACGAGCTCCGGGCCTGGCGGCTGCCGACCCGAGCCCGCGACCGGCTGATCCGGGTGGGCGAGAACACCTCCCACTTACCTCTCACCGACTCCATCTCGGCGGTGGTGATCTTGGCCCAAGTGCGCTCGATCACGGCCGATCTGCTCGGCTTGACCGGACTCGACTACGGCGAGGCCCGCCAGCTGATCCCGGAGATGGACTGAGCGGGCGAGCCCAACTTGAGATCCGTGGAGGCCTCGCCTATGGTTGGTCACTGCCGACGCGGGGTGGAGCAGCTCGGTAGCTCGCTGGGCTCATAACCCAGAGGTCACAGGTTCAAATCCTGTCCCCGCTACAACGAAAGACCTAGTCAGGGCCCGGTTGCTACTAGAGCAAACGGGCCTTGATCATCTTCGTTAGCCATTCGTTAGCGGACGTCGCCGTCTTGACACCCCGTCTTGATGCGTGCCGCCGTCGGACGTCCACAATCCTGCCTACCTTGGTGGCTGGGTTGGCGGTGTGGCGGGTGCGCTGGCCCGGCTCGATGTGCTGGCCGTACCTCCACCTGCGACGCGACGCGCGTGCATCGAGCGGCGCTGAACGTTGGCGCATGAGAGAACTGAGACGACGCTGATGATCAAGCTCCCCATGGTGACGCGACCAGCAATGCCGAGAGACTGGGAGTCGAGGACGGCGTCCGGACCGGACTTTGCCTCGGTTCGGTGCATCAGCGCAGGTGATAGGGCTCTGGTTGAGACTGGCTTGCACCCGTGCCGGATGCCCCTCCCTCACCGGTCAGGATTGCGGTCGGGTCTTGCGGGACTTCAGCCTATTGTTGCCCGACTCCGGTGGGATCAAACCGCCTCACCAAGAACTCACGGTGCCCGATGCACCCAATCCCGGCCGATCCCACAGAACGGTGAGCCTCGAGACAGTACCGGGCACCGTAATCGCTCGGAGTCTTGGACTCATGCAAGCATCGTCAGGTGAGCGAGGACCCGGACCGGACCAAGATTGGACACGGGCGCCGCTACCTCCTGGCCGTCATCGACGGCGGCGGCACCGTTCCGCCCGCCCTCGGCGTCGCCGCTGACCTCGTACGGCGTGGACATCAGGTGCGGGTATTGGCCGACCCGACGATCGAAGTCGCTGCCCTGTCAGCCGGGTGTGCATTCTCCCCGTGGCAGGAGGCGCCGCATTTCGCCTCCCGGGTCGAGCAGACGGCCATGATCGCGGCGGTCGAAGGCGGTAATCCCTACCGCTTGATCAAGGCCCTCAGGGGCTTTGCGGGACAAGGAATGACCGGAAGGTTTGCCCACGACGTGATCACGACCGCGCAGGCGTTCCCCGTGGATGCCGTCCTCGCCGAAGGTGCCGTGCCGGGAATCGTGATCGGTGCCCTTGGAACCGGTCTGCCGACGGCGGCCTTGATGGCAAATGTCTATATGCGGCCGACGGTCGGATTCCCACTTTTCGGAACTGGCTGGTCGCCAGGACGTGGCGTTGTGGGTAGGGCGAGGGACCGGCTGGCGCCCAAGGCGGCGCAGTGGCTGCTCGCGAGGACCCTCCCTCGCATGAACGCTGTGCTGACAGGCTATGGGCAGCCCCCGCTCCGGGAGCTCTTCGAAGTGCTGGACAGGTGCAGCAGGGTGCTCGTGATGACGAGTCCATCATTCGACTTCGCCCTAGCGCGACTACCGGACAATGTCCGTTACGTCGGGCCCCAGCTCGACGACCCGGTCTGGGCGGCCGAGAAGACGTGGCGACGCCCCGACAGCGAACCGCTCGTCCTCGTGGCTACAAGCTCGATCTTTCAACATCAAACCGGCCTGCTGCAGCGGATCGCCCAGGCCCTCGGACACCTGCCGGTCCGAGGCTTGATCACCACTGGCCTGGCCGTTGATCCGCAGGAGATCCAAGCTCCGCCCAACGTCGAGGTTGTGCAGGCGGCACCGCACCGCCAGGTGCTTGCCGAGGCGTCAGTCGTCGTCACCCATGCCGGCCATGGGACCGTCCTCAAGGCGTTGGCGGCCGGCGTGCCGCTCGTCTGCGTTCCGATGGGCAGGGATCAAAAGGACAACACCGTCCGGGTGATCCGGTTCGGAGCCGGCGTGCGGATAGGTAAGAAGGCGACGCCTAACCAGATAGCGGCAGCGGTGTCGGAACTTTTGGAGAACCCAAGTTACGCATCAGCGGCGCGCCGTTTCGCGGCCGTTCTCGCATGGGAGGCCGCGAACGTGCCGAGTGCTGCCGACGAGGCCGAGGGTCTCCTCGGCGGGACCCGACCCACCTGAAACCGCAGCCCAGGCAGGATGCGGCGCACACTTTGCAGATGATCATCGAAGGATGCAATTTTGACCAGGCTGGGTCGCCGCACCGGCTCGACCAGACGATGCTCTTGGAGCACCAATCGCGTCCAGCTCAGCGTTCCACTTGGGGGACGGCACGTTGAAGCCTTTTGACGTTGCTCCCGATGAGTCCGTCCGGTGTCGCCAGCATTCAGGTGTCACAACAACCCGGCGAGGAGAAGAGCATGGGCAAGGTCCTGTTGGAGATGAGCATGTCGCTGGACGGCGACGTCGCGGGCCCCGACGTGAGCGCGGAGGCGCCTATGGGGCGCGCGGCGGCGAGCTGCTGCACGAGTGGATGTTCGAGGGCCGGTCGGCGGCCGAGTCCCAGCACTTCGAAACCGATCACTTCAGCAGCGTCGGTGCCTCAATCATCGGCCGTCGCATGGCCGACCTCGGCATCGGCCCGTGGGGAGACGAGCCGACCTTCCACGCCCAAGTCTTCGTGGTCACCCACCGGCCCGCCGAGACGATCGTCAAGAGAGGCGGCACGTCGTACGTCTTCGTCACCGAAGGGACCGACAACGCCCTGGTCCGCGCCCGGGAGGCCGCCGGGCCTGATGACGTGCAGGTCAACGGCGGAGCAGACATCGCCCGGAGCGGCTCCGCCTGCACCTCGTGCCGGTGACCATGGGCGGCGGCACCCGCCTCTTCGGCGAAGGCTCATCGCCGAACGTTCGGCTACGCCCCATCGCGGCCGATACGAGTCCGCTGGCGACGCACCCCACCCACGCAGTCGAGCGCGCGGGAACTAAGGACAGCTGAGCATCCGAGCGCCCGTGTCCCGCTGGTCGATCCCCTTGCGGGCCAAGGTGCCTCCTGCAACAGGGCCTCGGGCCCGGCTCATCTTGCTGGAGAGCCACACGCGTAGGCGCAGGCTTGGCTCCGCCAGCGCAGAGGTGTCGGTGCCGGCGCAGCGGCTACCGGGACTCCCACAGCTCGGCGTGCTCGGCGCAAAGTGCATGCAGGCGGTAGGGCCGGGCTGGGTCATCGACAGGCATCTTGACCAGGGCGACGGTGACGCCGGGGTTGGGCCGATTGCCGCTCTTGCACGAGGAGCACGGACGATCGGCTAGCGAGTAGATGACACCGGGCGTCATCACGCGGCCAAGGCAGTCCTCGCGATCGAGCAGGCCGAGCAGACGGGGGCGACCGTCGTGCATCGGCAGGTCGCGGTGGTCGTCTGGCAAGGCGGTGATGGGCATGGTGTTCCTCTCGTGGGGTGGGGTGTCGCGGGCAGTCGGTCTATCGCTGGCCGATCGGCTCATAGCGTGCCGGAAGCGGGGTTGCCAGGCATCTCTGAGACCCACGGCGGTGCGTAGCGGAGGACATTCTCTCGAGCCAGATTGATCGGGTCGCACTGGTTCGGCAGCCGATCCCCTAGCGGGATGTCGACCGGGGTCCGGGTGGGCTTGGCAGTCAATCCTCACGAGGAGCGTTCGCCTCCCTCGAATACGTGCTGTTACCAGCATTGTGGACGGAATGGCGCCCGCTTTCGCGGCATGCGCGTCGGCGAATCCGGCCGTTGAAGCGTCCATCGGCGTTCGTCTACGTTCGCCAACGTCCACGAGTCCGGACCAGATCAGCCTCAACTGAGACTAAGAACTGAGACTACGACCCCTCGCACGACCCGGAATCAACAGTGGCAACGAGCGTTTCCCCTAGTCAGCGTAGCGGAGGATGCGGGATTCGAACCCGCGAGGGCGTGAACCCAACCCGCTTTCCAAGTCCGCACCGGCTCGTTCGCAACCGTTCCTCAGCGTCCATTCCTGTGTGAATCGGCGACGATTGGACGCAGACGAACGTCAGCGAACGATCCCAACTGAGACTAGAACTGAGACTCATCATGATCACGAGTACTCGCGACAGGGCTGTCCAGTGTCGGTGTCCGCCGACGCCGGCGATGGTTTGGCCACGGGGGACGCGGCCGGGGTGGGCTAGCGCCGCTCGAGATTTCCCAACCCTGCCTGGTGGGCCCGGATGATGGCCTCGGCTCGATCGGCGACCTGCAGTTTGGTGAAGACGTTGGACACATGGTTGCGGATGGTCTTCGGGCTCAGGTGGAGGCGCCGCGCGATCTCGGGATTGGTTTGGTGCTGGGCGACCAGCGCGAGAATCTCCTTCTCCCGCTCTGTGAGCTCGGGAAAGGCATCGGCCGGTGCGCTCGGTCGGGGAGCGGCGAAGTAGTTGATCAATCGCTTGGCGATGACCGGGCCGAAGATGGCTTCTCCGCTGGCGACGGCCCGAATCGCGCGCAGGATCTCCGCCTTGAGTGCTCCCTTCAGCAGGTAGCCACGGGCCCCCGCTTGCAACGCCGCGAAGATGGAGTCGTCGTCGTCGAACATGCTGAGGACGAGGACGCTGATGTGCGGGCTGCTGCTCAGGACTTGGCGGGTGGCGTCGATGCCGCTCACGCCCGGCATCTGTAGGTCCATCATGATCACATCCGGCTGCAGCTCCGTAGCAAGAGAGATAGCCCGCTTCCCGTCCTGGGCCTCGCCCACGAGTTCCAGGTCGGCCGCCGAGAGCAGCAAGGCGCGCAAGCCCTCGCGGAATTGCGGGTGGTCGTCGGCGATGAGCACCCGGATGGCTTCCATCATTGTTTCTCCGCCCGCAGAATGCCGTCGACGGGTGTGCAGGGCAGTACCGCGGTGACGACCGTGCCGCCCGGCGTCCCTGCCGCGACAGTGAGGGTCCCGCCAAGCTCGGCTGCGCGCTCGCGCATCGAGGACAGCCCGACGCCGGTGCCTCGGTCGGTTCCGATGCCCCGCCCGTCGTCGACGACCTCGAGGCGCACGGTGCCGGCCGCTTGATCCAGCGCAAGCCTGAGGGTGCAGGTGGCGGCGTCGGCGTGGTTCGCCGCATTGCTCATCGCTTCGGCAGCGATCCGGTAGAGGGCGACTTCGACGGCGGCGGGCAGCGATGGCAGCTCGTCTGGGGTCACGACGCTGACCTGCAGGCCCGGGTGTTGGGATGCGTGCATCCGTAACGCGCCGAGCAGGCCGATGGCGTCCAACGCCGGGGGTCGCAGGGCGTAGACCAGGCGGCGGATGTCGGCGACCGCCTCCTGGGTCTGCTCGATCAGCCCGTCGAGGAGAGCCTGCGCGCGGGCCGGGTCGTCGGCGATGGAGTCGCGGGCCGCCTCCGCCGTCATGGTCAGGGCGGCGAGCTGGGGTCCGAGCCCGTCGTGCAGGTCTCTACGCAGTCGACGACGCTCCTCCTCGCGCGCGGTGACCAGCCGCTCTCGCGAGCGTTGCAAGTCCGCCGAGAGTCGGATGGCTTCCTCGCTCAGGCGCATGGCGTGGACCGCCACGCCGATCTGGCTCGCCAGATCGCGAAGCAACCGCCGCTCCCCGGCCGTAAAGGTCTCCTCACCAGCGCGTGGGCCGAGCACCAGCTGCCCGACAGTCTCGCGGCCATAGAGCAGGGGCAGCCGTACGGCATTGGCCACCGGTTCGCCAAGAGTCGCGACGGTCGCGGGGGTCTCACCTTGACCGAGCTCGATGGCGGCATAGGGCAGCTTCAGCGCCTCCTTCACCGTCCGGACGACGGCGGGCATCACGGCGTCGGGGGTGAGGGTGGATTCCAGGCGCTGACCCAGGCGGGATACCACCGCGTACGGCTCGTCGCGCTGCCCGTACATGAGATGGTTGACAGCTTGCTGGAGCCGGCTGCGCAGCGGAGCGAACACCAGGGCAACCAGACCAACGGCCAGCAGCGAGACCACGAAGTTCCCGCGGATCTGCACCACCATTCCCACGGCGCCCACGACGAGGACATAGAGACCGATGACGCAGGCGGTGAGGGTTCCGTAGACCAGGGTGCGCTTGATGACGAGGTCGACATCGAAGAGATGGTGGCGCAGCATCGCGATGCCGATGGTCAGCGGTACGAGCAGCATGACCAGGTACGCCGCGAAGGTGTAGCCGACGAGGTAGGCGAGAACGGCACCCGGCGTCTTCGGGTTCGGCGAGGCGCCCAAGGGCGCTCAGAGCCAGCTCGAGCCCGAGAAATCCTGCGAACGCCAGCGAGATCCCGAACAGGACCCACTTGATCTGCTGCCGTTGCGCTGGGCTCGCCAGGTGCCGGTAGCGGTAGATCTGGGAGTAGATCAACGTGCCCAGCGCGCCCAGCCAGACCAAATTCTCGAGAAGGGTCTGCCAGCCTGCCGGGTCGGTGGTCCAGGCCGGAACGATCTGCTCGGCCAGCTGCCAGCCGATCCACACGACCGCGATGGCGCCGGTCCAGCGGGGGACGAATCGTCCGTCTGGAAACACGTACAGGAACAAGCCGAAGCAGGCCGCTCCCATGAAGTGCAGCAGGGCGACCGGCGTCTGCAAGCCCGGATGGTCCGCCGCCAGGGCCGGCATCGTGAATCCGAAGGTCGCCGTGCCGAAGATCAGCAGCGCCAGGGAGGCGAATACGGCGACGCGGTCGTCCGGTCTTCGCCAGAGGATGAGGGCTGCGACCGATGCATACGCCGCGGCGAAGACGATGTCCATCGCTACTGTGGCGGCGGCGTAGAAACCCGGGCTCAGGCCAAGCTCGGCTAGTGATCGCAGCCCCGCAGCGGGCAGCTGTCCGCTCGGGCAGATCGGCGTCGGGCAGGGCGTCTGCAGCTGCGCAAACTCCGACGGCACGCCTGCGGCGAACAGTCCGACGCTCAGCGCGGCCACAGTCCCCCAGCCCAGCCGTACCGCGAAGCAGGCCCTTACCGCGCAGGCGTGCGCCCTCCGTACCCGTCACGTCGAGGGCGAGGTCGGGCCGTGCCGGCGTCAGAAAACGGCTCACGCGTGAACTCTCCGTCCGCGTGCCTGACACTCGCCGGTCCAGACCGGGCGACATGTCACGTTCCGCTGCACGCGTCCCTCCTCACTGTATCCCGCCGCCGCCAGACCGACATCGTCAGCGAGGCCGGTCTGGCTCGGCGATCGGCGCCTAGGGCGCGACGAAACTGAAGGATTTGCTCACCACCGTCGACGAGTCCTGCTCGATCGAGAGCGGGTCCGTGGTGATCGGCATCGTCTCCGGCGGGCGCTCCCGGTCCGCCGTGCCGGGGATCGGCGGCAGACCAGGCGTTGCTGCCCGAGCGGTGACCCGCAACGCTGCGGTGGTCCGTAGCTTCAGAGTGAGATCGAACCCCCGTGTCGGCGGATTCCAGAAGGTGAGCGTCCAGGGCGTCGACAGCGCTGCGGTTCAGCACTGGCCGATCCGCGACCCGCTTGCCGTCAATCGTGGCCCCGATGACCTCCGAACCCGTCTCGAGCACGATCAGGTTTGCCTCGGCCGATCCGCTGACGTGCAGCCGGACGGTTCGAATCCCATCCCGGTTGCTGCCGTCGAGGAGCCGCACGCTTGGCGCCGCTAGCGATGCCGGCGGCGCCGCGCTGTGAAGTCTCGGTTCGGGGATACCGAGATACTCCGCCACCGAGCCATAGCGCGGTGTGGCTCCGAGGAACTGCGCGGTCCACGGGTCCGGTTTCTCATCCGAGCTTTCCCAGATCGCCTGCCCGGTGTCGGTGTTGAGTGCGTACAAGATGCTGTCCGGCTGCGGATGCCGGGCATCGAAGCCCGCGCTCAGGCTGCCGGTGACCAACAGAATCAGAGCCAGTGCGGCCGTCGCGGCGGCGAGAACCCAGCGGCCGGCCCGCGCCATGAGGTCGAGGTGCGGGATCAACAGGCCCAGCATCAGGACGATGGCCATTGCGAACAACGGAACCACGTACGGCAGCAGGAGCTCGCGGGTCATCGTGATCCCGTACACCCCCGAGGCGGCGAAGAAGGCGGCCGGAATGCCGGTGATCATGAGCACCGTGAACCTCCGCCAGCCCGTGGTAGGCCGGCCCTCGCTGACGAACAGGATCCCGAGGCCCAGCAGGCTGAACACCAGCGGCCAGGTGAACAAGTAGCTGGCGGGCGGAAACACCACACTCGTCGTCGCCGCCAGCAGCAGCCACCACAGCAGGCCGCCGACGGCCAGATCGAAGATCCTGATCCGGTTCCGCAAGGCAGCGTAGAGCGTTGCGGTGACGGCGACGGTCAGGCTGGCAAACCCGATCCAGATGATCGCTGGCCGGTACTCCAGAGCCAGGACGCCACCCGGGTGAAGGGCGAGGATCACGGTCCAGGTCAGCTGGGCCGCCGCCGCCGCAGCAGCCATCGCCACCGGCAGGACGGCGAACCCCAGCCCCATCCCGCTGAGCCGCAAGTGGCCGCGTCGGAGGCCGAGCGCGATCACCCCGATCCCGAGCAGAAGGGCGATCACGGCCAACGGGATGGACCAGGCCTCCGGGTAGTGGACGAGGAACCGGAAGAGGTTGAAGTAGACCTGATCGGGGGCCTTGGTCTGCTCGAGGCTGATCGAGCCGAAATGCCGGGTCAGGGCAAGGGCGTAGGAGCCCAGGTGCTGCAGGCTCCGTTCGTCCAGCTCGGCGACGTTGTCCAGTGCGCCGTGGTAGTGCGAGATCCCTCCGGTGGAGGAGACCTGAAGGCCCGCCCAGCCGGCGTCGAGGAACACGCTCAGATCGGAGTCGCCGCCGGATCGCTTGAAGAAGGCGACGGTGTCCGAGGTCGTCATCGGGTACGGCGTGGCCTTGGCGAACTCGTCGACCACCCAGCCGCCCTCGTCGTTGGTCTTCAGCATCAGTGCCGGACCGGTATTACCGCGGGTGTCGAGGTTCAGCACCACGCCGACGTCGCCGGCCCACGGATGCTGCTCGACGAAGGCGCGCGCGCCGAGCAGCCCGCGCTCCTCACCGTCGGTGAACAGGAAGATCACATCGTTGGGCAGCGGCGGCCCAGCCTGAAGGGCGCGCAGGGTCTCCAACATGGTCGCCACCCCGGATCCGTCGTCGGTGGCGCCGGGGCTGGTGGGTACGGAGTCGTAGTGGGCCGCAAGCAGGAAGGCCTTGCCGCTCGGGTCGGTTCCCGGCAGTCGAGCCAGCACGTTCTCCGACCTCCCCGCCTGGAGGAGGCCGGGGACGGGATAGTAGGCCGCGGTCGCCCTCTGGACCTGAGGTGCCACGCCCAGCCCACGGAGCTCGCTGACCAGGTAGTCGCGGACCGCAGCGTTGGCTGGTGAGCCCATCGGGTGCGGCTGTCTCGCGACGATGCGAACGTGCTCGAGCGCACGCGCCGAGGAGAAATCGGTGGCCGGGGCGGAGGCCGGCACGGGCTCGGGTACGTCGCCATGCAGTGTCCCGCCGGCAGCGACTCCAGCGGCGGCAGCGGCGAGGGTGATGAGCAGCGTCAGCGCAGCTATCGTCACGGTGGCCGCGGAGGAGACCCTTTCCTGCCTGCGGTTGAACAGCGACTTCATCGCAGCCCCCTCCTGCCGGCCGTTGGGTGACGCCGAGCTCATCTTGGACCGACCGCCAACGTCGGGACCGCGGTCGCCGTCCGGGCGCGACGGATCAGGACGACGCTGGTGGCGATGACCCAAAGCGTGAAGATCAGCATTGGCAGGCCCGCCCAGTCGGAGCCAAGGTCGGCGCTACCGGCCAGGCCGCCGACAACGAACGCCACGGACAATGCGGCTGCGGCCCAACCCAGCCATCCGGGAAGGGCGGCCGAACGAATCGCCACCAGCGCAAAGGCGGCCAGCATCGCGGCTAGTGGGAAGAAGGTCAGGGCGAAGGACGCATCGTTGATGTCTTCCAAAACGCCGTGATGGTGGGGTCGAGCTCACCGGCGTTGGCGCGGGCCGCGAGCACGGGGGCCGCGCTCGCCAGCTTGATCGTGATCGACATCACGCCGGCTCCGAAGGCGGTGGCCGAGAGCAACCCACCGCCGCCCTCCGCCCGGCGCATCGCTCCCCACAGGCTCCCCAAGAAGAACAGGAAGGAGGTGAAGGCGAGCACCTCCAGGGAGAAGGCCAGCTGGGACCCGGGGCCGCCGAGGCCGTTTCCAGCCATCAGCAACACCACGTACAGGATTCCGCACACCCCGCCGAGTGTCTGGGCGAACCGATCGGTCATGACCCGTCCCCTTTCGTCAGGAGCATCGGGGAGCCCTCGGGGCTCGCGGTTCCCTCCGCTCGGAGCGGCAGTGGCTCCGGCCGCGCCAGGCCCGGCGAGTGGTAGGCCAAACGCCCGCGGGTGAGAACGACGACGAGCACGGCGAACACCACAACCACGGCGCTGGGGATCCAGAACCCGGCCACCTCGGCGTTCCAAGCCGCACCCGGAACGGCGAACGTCCGGCCGAAGGCCGACGTCGTCGCGTCGAAGCTGGCGTGCCACAGTCCGACCAGCAGCACGCTGCTCCCGGTCACGTTGTACAGCCACATCATCACCACCCGCCCGAACAGCTGCAGCACCGCCAGCACGCCCAGGAAGAGCAGGGCCACGTGGAGCTGGGCCAGCCCGAACCCGGACTCGACCATGAGGCTGGGAAGGTGATAGACGGCGAAGGGGACCGTGACCAGCAGACTGGCCTTAAACGGGCCGAACCGGCTCTGCCACCTAGCCTGCAGGAACCCCATGAAGCCGACCTCCTCGGCCACGATGCAGCAGATGATCAGCAGCACAAACTGCGGCAAGACTGCCGTGAACAGCGACGTCCACCGGTCCGCGAGCACGACGAGCAGCGGCCGCCCGAACACGGCACCGGCGCACAGAAGTGCTCCGGCGGGGACGCTCAAGAACGCGAACGCGTACCAGCGGAGACCGACGCGCCAGCGCAGACAGCGCGACGCCAGTTCTCGTACGCCCTCCCGCCCGCCCGTGGCCGCCACCACGACGAACGCCGGCAGCGCCACTCCCAAGATCGGGCCCAGTGAGTCGTAGAGAGCGAGATCGAAAGGCATGATGTCGTGCCGGGTGAGCACCGGCACTTGCGCAACCGCCACGCCGACGGAGAAGACCAGCAGCAGGAACGTCGCCACCGGATGGCGCGCTACCAGACGCCGGAGAGCCTGGCCGTGCGGAGTGCGTTGCCGGACAGTGCCCGATGCGGTCATAATGCTCCTCGGATTGTCACCTGAGCTCGGCTCCACGACGCCGGGCTCAGATCACATGACACGTCATCGGCTGTCCCAATGTCATGAGACAGAGTCCCGACCGGATCGGGCAGAATGTCCCGACCACCGCGCCGGCCATTGGTCACCAGCTCCCCCAGCGACGGCCGGGGTAACGACCGGGGCGGGCGCCATGGTCTGTCCGAGCCTGGCGAACGAGTCACCCACCTGGTCGGCCGCGTGGGCGTAGCACGCGAACGACGGATGGACGGCTCGAACCGTGCGAACCGACGTTGACGCACACCCGCGTGACGAACTCGGGCTCCCGGGTTGGTGATCCCGGACGACATCGCCACGATCTGCGGCACCATCTTTCCGCGCCGCACGTATACAACGCCACCGCATCCTCGTGGGTGCGGGACACGGGGACTACGCCCAGGTGCTGCAGGGCATGGTCATCAACTGATCGCGGTCAGGACGCCAGATCAGTCGCCGACTGTGGCCGACTTCAAACACTCAGCACTGGCCGGCCGGCCGCGCCGCCCATCGCCGTACTGGAGCCCGGGAGGACTACGCTGTTTGAGAAGGACAGCGTCGCCCGAGACTGTACGCGGCCTCGATCCGACACCTCACCAGGAGGGATGCAGCGATGTCCGTGTTCAGGTTTTATGAGCCCTTCCGTGACCCAGCCCGGGAGCTCGACCGGCTGATGTCGATCGCGGCGAGCGGGACGCGGGCACCCCTGGGGATGCCGCTGGACGTCTACCGTGACGATGACGGCAGCTACCATGTCGACCTCGACCTGCCCGGCGTCGACCCTGCCAGTATCGAAGTGACCGTCGACTCCGGCGCCTTGACGATCCAGGCCGAGCGCACCCCCGCCTACCGCGAAGGCCAGCAGGTCATTGTTGCTGAGCGATCCCAGGGGTCGTTCGCCCGGCAACTCTCCCTCGGCGAGGGCGTGGACTCGGAGAATCTCACCGCCACTTACACAGACGGTGTGCTGCACGTGACCATTCCCGCGTCCCCGCGAAGCCAGCCCCGCAAAGTCGAGATCACCCATGCGACTGGCGCTGGCCGCACCATCTCAGGGAGCACCGTCGATCAGGGCGCGTCGGCCTCTGGCGCGGAGGACGCCGGCTAAAGCGCCTGTATTCACATCGTCAGCCAGCCAGTCCAAACGGCCGCGCTCGTCGATGCACGACCTCACGTTTCGGTTCATGCATCGATACCAGTCTTCTCACCAACCTGTGGGAACAGTCCAGGCCGGGATTAGCCTCAGCGCTCCCCATGGTGCCAAGTGGCGCGCTGCGCATCGGCGTGGCGGTTGACTTCGACGATGTTCAGGCGCCGCGCGGTTGGCCGGCGATGCTGTCGAACCCTGGACGTGCCCTACACCGACGCGCTTACGCCTGTGGAGATCGTCCGATCTTGGGGGCCGCCGCGAGCTGTATGACGGTCTGGTGTTCGCCAACGTGGCGCGGATGGCCAAGTACGGTCGGCTGAGCATCTTCGGCCGCCCCGACGACGGCCTGTTCGAGGTGGTGTCTCGTCGGCACGGTCGCCGATGGCGAATCGCTTCCATGGCACGACGCGCGACCATTGGACTCGGAGCTCTGAGACCAGCTCAGCAATTCCAGCCAGTCTTTCATAATTTGTGATTGCTCGAATACCGCACTGGCCATGTTCGACCCACCTGCGGTTGCCCTTTAAGGTCGGAGTACACTGGCGTCTAGCGACGGCGGCCCCCAACACTCGGCAGGGGCGCAGTTTGCAGACTCCATCGCTGTATCGGGAGCCGCTGCCGTTTCCAAATTTACGGCTGGCACAGCTGCTGGAGCGAGCCGAGGTGTATGGATGCGTGTCAGGCCGGCTCTAAACGGGGGCGCGCGCAGAGATGTCGTTCGGCTAGGTCTTAGCTGAACCATGTAGTAGGTGGGGCGGTAACGGTGCCCTTCGCAATTCGCACGCCCAGGATCAACGACGGCCGGCGGTACTCGTTTTGTCGATTCATTGCCGGCGGTTCATGGTCAAACCATGGCATCGGTAGTAGCAGCGTAGCCAATTCGCGAGATCGAAAGCCGAGGGCGGTAAGAGCCACCGGTTATAAGAAATGATGGCCTAATGGCAGAGATTGAGCGCCCCGATAGTGGGGAGACGAATGTTGATGATACCCGTGGCATGTCGTACGGCGAATGTCGTATCTGGCTCGACCACCATTCCGAGGGACAATTGGGATACATCGGCGGCCGCGGTGCAAGGTCCGTAGTCGTCAGCTATGCGGTCACGGATGATCAAATCTTGTTCTTGGTACCTGCCTACAACGAGATCACGCAGTACGTGCCCGGCAAGCAGGTCAGGTTCCAGGTTGCTGGAGAAAGCAGCGGACCGGCTCCGCGGTACTACGACACGGTCAATGTGACGGGCACCGCGAATCTCCCGCGCCTTGAACAAACCTCGATCGTGCGCAGAACCAATTTTGTGGAGCTCTGGCCGTCAGATGTGACCACATCGGTGATTTGTCTGTCAATGGCCGAGCTCGAAGGAAGCGAAAGGCGACTGACGCACGCATAACTGTTCCTGCAGACCGAGGCGTACGTATCTAAGAGTGGGACGTCGACAGTCCAGCAGCCTCGGGCCGAGAGAAGAACTGCCCTCGTGTCAGCCTGCCTGATCTAGCGATTCCGATCGCACGTCCTAATGCAGATAGCGGGCCATCACCGACCCGACGGCCAAGCTGTCCGCAGAGTGTTCCGCACGGAGTTAGGAATCCGTTGAGCGGCATTTTGCGTGACCTCGTACGGCTGCTCAGGACCGCGCATTTCCCTAATCAGCTGCCATTTGGTGCTGGTCTCTGTTAGGCGTTGCGATGCACCGAATCGCAGTGTTTTCCGAGCGCAGGCCGCCAGTGGCGCTCCCGCCCTTTGTCAACGCGGCAGCCAAAATCTGTCGCGATCTTCGCGAGCAGCGGGCGGCGTCGGGTGCCGCGTGACCACTTCCAATAATCGGGCCAGCTGGTGGGCAGACCCTGCCTGTACCCCTGACGGCGGGTGCTCCAGCTGCCGGCGAAAGCGTGTTTGTTGAGAGAAATCCCGGCCAACACCGACTTCGGAAGGAGATGCACACGACCGGATGGGCCAACGAGGAGCAAGCCAGGACCAGCGTCGCTGACGAGCTGCAGATCGCATCGTCGCCCAACTATCACCTGTCGGCATGCCTAGGCAACCGAGCGTGGAGCACCTTTTATGCCCCGCGTCCGAGCCCTCACCGAGACATTCCAGGCGAACGATCATCGGCTACCTGTGCCGCACGCGGACCCGCGGCGGCCATGTGGCTAGGCCAATGGCGGGAGGTCTACCAGAAACTCGCTGGCGTCTGGTCGCCGGGGACCGTCACAGTGCGGACCATCCCCTTAGACGGGCGTTCGACTTTGGTTTGTTCCCGACTGGCGCACTCGTCGTCCCCTAGGCTATTCCGGCTGGCACTATGAGGGGGTCATGTCGAAGACGCATCGAGCACGCAAGTTCATGTGTTGGCTGTTGGTAACCCTGGTGGCCCTCGCGCTACCCGCTGGGTCGGCGGAGGCAGCCGAGGTCCTGCCGACCCAGCTCTCGGTCGGAGACTCGACCCAGGTCCTCATCGTGACGTCGTCATCTTGGAGCACGTCGTACGCCACGCTGCAGACCTGGCAGAAGAACAGCAGCGGCACGTGGACTAAACCGTTCGGTGCCATGAGGGCCCGCATCGGCCACAAGGGCTTCAAGCGCGATGCCGATCGCAAGCAGAACAGCGGCACCACGCCCGCAGGCAACTACCGAATCACGAAGACCTTCGGCCAGTCCGGCGACCCGGGCACGAAGATGTCGTACCGCAATGTCGACTCTAACGACTACTGGGTATACGACCCTCGCGACCCGAAGACGTACAACATCCTCGAGCCCTATCGCACTTCGGGCTCCGTCTGGCGAACCGGCGAGGCCGAGCGCCTTGCCGCCTACTCGACGCAGTACAAGTACGCTGCGATCATCAGCTACAACCTGCCCAGCGGCGTCTACTGGTCCACCACTGGCAGGGAGTACCGCACCAAGACTCCGGCGGATGTGACCAAGGGAGGCGGGATCTTCCTACATGTGAACGGCTCCGGAGCGACAGCAGGCTGCGTGTCGCTCTATGAGTCCAGCATGCTGAAGGTCCTGAAGTGGATGGACCCCGCCAAGAAGCCGCGCATCGTCCTGGGGCCGAGCTCGTACATCAATGAGCTCTAAATCTTGATCTGCTCGACCAGTGGAGCAAGTCGATGAAATCCCCCTGGCCAGGGGAAATAGGGGGTGGAGCTTAGGGTGGAGCTAAGGGGACTCGAACCCCTGACCTTCTCGTTGCGAAGGCTCCTCCTGCATGGCCGGTCGTAGTCCGCCAGCGTCTGGCGCGGTGCATGAGATGCATCCGCCTCATCATCGCAGTCGGTGGGGGCACACAGGGGGCACACGGCTCACCGCCGCTCCGACTGCCCACACCTTGTGGCGCGTTTCTTCGATGATCCGCGCATCTGTTGGTCTTGCTCGGGCAGCACAAATCCGGCAGTCATCTTCGACACGCCCGCCGCCGGGTCCAGACCCGTCGGCTACGGCGGATCAGTCAACGAGCTCGGCAGGCAGCAGGTCTCGATGGGCCTCGAACAGCTCCTCGGTCATCGCGCGAGCCTGCTCGAGGGTGCAGATCGCCGCGGTCAGCGGGTCCACCGCGACGGCGTGGTGGACGTTGTCCCGGTCGCCGGTGAGTGCAGCCTGCACCGCCGGGGTCTGTACTCCGATGTTGGTGCGGTTGAGCGCTGCGAGCTGGAGCGGCAACGCACCGACCGCGGTGGGCTGGACGCCGTTGTGGTCGACCAGGCACGGGACCTCGACACAGGACTCGGGCGGCAGGTGTCACGAGCACTCGACCCTGAGGCGGTGGCATGAAGCCAGGCACCACACCGAGATCGTGAGTCGAGTCGGCAACCCGGACCGCGACACCCTCTGCGTGCTGGCCCAGCTCCAGTCGCACCTCGACGCCATCCACAGAGGCCCCATGGAAGCGGAACCCAAAGGCCCACTTCCCCCCGGATCGGTCGGTCGGGACGTCTCGGCCGGCGACAGTCGCGCTCCGAACCGTTGCACTGCGGCCGTCGACCCATAGCCCGAGCGTCGAGGCGTTCCGGCGGAATCGCGACGACAAGCGGTGGTGAACGCGCAGCTTCTTCTGCGCGCTGACTCGCGGTAACCGTTCGTTCACCCGGGATCCGTATCGTTCGATCAGTGAGCGACTGGATGCGGCGGCTCGCCGCCCACTACGGCCGTTTCCGCAGCGAGTATCCCGAGGATCAGCTGCTGATCGTCTTCGACATCGACGGCACGATCCTGGACATGCGGCACATGGTCCGTCACGTGCTGCTGTCGTTCGACCGCGCCCAAGGCTCCGACTGGTTCCACGGTCTCACTGCCGACGACGTCATCGTCCACGAGAACCAGGTCGACCAGCTGCTGCGAGACATGGCGCTCCCTGCCCCCGTCGCCGAGCGGGGGTACCGCTGGTACCTCGAGCAGCGCTGGCAGCCCGAGGCCGTCCTCGCCGCCCATCGCCCGTACCAGGGCGTGCTCGACGTGATCCGGTGGTTCCAGATCCAGCCCGACACGTCGGTCGCACTCAACACCGGGCGCCCCGAGCACCTCCGGGCGCAGACGCTGCAGTCGCTCAACGCGCTGGCCGGGGAGTACCGGGTCGAGTTCTCCTCGGAGCTGCTGCACATGAACCCGCGCGCATGGGAAGAGGGCGTCGCGCAGACGAAGGTGGCGGCGCTCACCGCGTTCCGTGACGCGGGCCACCGGGTCTTCGCGGTCGTCGACAACGAGCCCGGCAACATCCGGGCCATGGCCGAGGCCGACGCGGCGGGCGAGATCCTTTTCCTGCATGCGGGCACGCTGTACGAGTCGGCGCGCACGCCGACGCCGCGCACGGTGTCCGGCGAGGCCTACGACATCACCGCGCTCGTGTCGGAGCGCGAGGTCCCCCAGCACGTGCAGATGGTGTGGCACGGCGTCAACGACGAGTGGAACCTCCGCCAGTTCCTCGCGTCACGCGTGACGTGGGGCGAGTGCGACCTGCGCGTCGACCCGCTCGGGCGGCTAGTGCTCCGTCACGACTCGTTCGAGGACACGCCGTGGCGCGCCGAGGAGCGGATGCTGCGCCTCCCCGAGCTGGTGGATGCGTTCGGCGAGCACGACCGGGGACTCAAGCTCGATCTCAAGCAACCGGACCGCGACGTGCTGCACGCCGCGCTCGAGCTCATCGACGGCCGGCTGCCCGAGGACCGACTGTGGTTCAACGCCACGATCGAGTCGCTCGGCGAGCCCGGATTCCGGGAGCTGGCGGCGAACTACCCCACAGCGATCCGGCAATGCCCGATCGACTTCCTAGCGCCGCTCGTGTTCAGCGCCCCAGGGCGTGCGAAGGAGCTGCTTGACATGCTGCGCGACTGGGGCGTCAACCGGTTCTCGATCGCGTGGGGGACGCCGCACACCCGCCGGCTCTTCGACGAGCTCGAGCGCTGGGGTCACGACGTGAACATCTACGCGGTGCCCGACCTGGCGGCATTCCTGCAGGCGGCGCTGCTCCTCCCCCGCTCCCTGACCGCCGACTTCAACTTCCCGCAGTGGCACTACTTCGGAAGAGGCTCCGGCGAACACCTCGACCACCACACGTACCGCCTAGACCGCCCGGCGTAGTCAGCCGACCGAGTCAAGCGACGGAGAAGGCGCGCAGCGAGCTCTCGCCGACCGCGCAGGGCTCGAACAGTCAAAGCATGGGAGGCGGCGCAGGCAACGCCGCCGGATCCGGAGCCGCCCAGACCGGGTTATGCGGTCTCGGGCTCCTCGTACCCCAGGTCCCACTCGAGGATGAGGCGCTCGCGTTCGGCGTCGCGGGCGACCCGCTCGCGGGGGGGCGACCGGCCCCAGGTACACGACTTTCACGTGCCCCTGGGGCGGAAGCTGTTCTTCGGGCTCTTCGGGTAGTCACGCTCGACGGTGGTACGTCCTCGCCGCTGCGCAACATCTCGACCAGAACGTGAGTGTCGCCGCGCTCGACGACTTGGCCGAGATGGGGCTGCCGCGGGCCCGAGGCGTTCCCCGCCTCGTCGAGCTGGCCGGGAGCACTTCCCGGTTGCTGCCTTACATCCGGGTACGGCTCGTCTTGATCGACAAAGAGATCGTCGACGCGAGACGGGCGCATCGCCCCTGTCTACATCACCTGGCGAACTCGTTCACCAGCTCGCGCGCTTCCTCGTCGCGGTACTGGATGGGCGGGCTCTTCATGAAGTACGCGGACGGGCCGAGCAGTGGGCCGCCGATGCCGCGGTCGCGGGCGATCTTGCAGCAGCGGAGAGCGTCGATGATCACACCCGCCGAGTTGGGAGAGTCCCAGACCTCGAGCTTGAGCTCGACATTGAGGGGCACGTCGCCGAAGTTGCGGCCCTCGACGCGAATGTAGGCCCACTTGCGGTCGTCGAGCCACGGCACATGGTCGCTCGGGCCGATGTGGACGTCGTGGTCGGAGATGCCCTGGTCGATCTGACTCGTGACCGATTGGGTCTTCGAGATCTTCTTGGACTTCAGGCGCTTCCGCTCGAGCATGTTCTTGAAGTCCATGTTGCCGCCGAAGTTCAGCTGGTAGGTGCGGTCGATCGAGACGCCGCGATCCTCGAACAGGCGGGCGAGCATGCGATGCATGATGGTGGCGCCCACCTGGCTCTTGATGTCGTCGCCGACGATCGGCACGCCGGCCTCTTCGAACTTCGCAGCCCACGCGGAGTCGCTCGCGATGAACACCGGGATGGCGTTGACGAAGGCGGTCTTCGAGTCGAGGCAGGCCTGGGCGTAGTAGCGCTGCGCCTCCTCGGAGCCGACCGGGAGGTACGACACGAGGACGTCGGCGTGGGTGTCGCGCAGGACCTGCGCGACGTCGACCGGCGCCGTCGGCGACTCGGCGCAGGTCTCGCGGTAGAACTCGCCGAAGCCGTCGAGCGTCGGGCCGCGCATGACGGTCACGCCGAGCTCGCCGACCTCCGCGAATTTCACCGTGTTGTTCTCGCTGGCCCAAAGCGCCTTGCCGACGTCGAGACCGACCTTCTCGGCGTCGACATCGAACGCGGCCACGAGCTCGATGTCGCGGATGTGGTAGCCGCCGAGCACCACGTGCATGAGGCCGGGCACGTCGTCAGACGGGTCGGCGTCCTTGTAGTACTCAAGCCCTTGGATGAGGGAGTTGGCGCAGTTGCCGACGCCGGCGATCGCCAAGCGGATCTTGCTCATGGGTGGGATACCTCCTGGGGCGGTGAGGACCGGTTTGGAAACGGCCGCGATGCGCCTCATGCTCCTTGAGGACCCCGAGGATCGCCATCTCGATCACGTGGGGCAGAGTATCGGTTCGATATCCAGTCGCACTATCGAAAGCCCAGCTGTTCGGGCTCTGTGCCTGTCGGCGTACGATGTTGCATCACCGCGAAGGCCCTTCAGGTGACGTTCAGCGTTGTTCATCTGGTGTTCGGCTTCGGCATCTTTTCGGTGTTCCGCTCGCTTGCGGTGGTGCGCTCCTACTTGCCGGCTCGGTGGCCGCCGCCAGTCCGGAAGGGGGAGGTTGTGCGTGGGCTCGTTCTCGCCAGTGGGAAGGGATCTCGTCTGCGGACACAGCGGAGGCGGGTCAAGCCACTCGTCTCGGTGGCCGGTGTCGCCCTGTTGGAGCGTGCGGTGCGAAACCTCGTCGACGTGGGAGTCGATGAGGTGGTCGTGGTCGTGGGGTATCGGGCCGAGGAGATCGAGCGGTTTTGCGCTGAGTTGTCCATGCGGCTCGGTGCCGCGGTGCGATGCGTGCGCAACGACCGGTTCGATGAAGGCAACGGGCTCTCGGTGTTGGCTGCCGAGGAAGCACTGAGGGGCGAGCCGTTCCTGCTGGTCATGGCCGACCACCTGCTCGACCGGTCGATCCTGCGGTCACTACTGGATTCGGAGCTGCCGTCGGATGGTGCGGTCCTTGCAGTCGACTACTCGGTCGGCGCCGCAGGTAGTGTCGATCTCGACGACGTGACCCGAGTGCGCACCGAAGGACGGCTGGTCCGTGACATCGGCAAGGGGATCTCCTCGTTCGACGCATTCGACACGGGCGCGTTCTTGTGCACCTGTGGGGTGTTCGACGCGTTGCGTGATGCGGTCGCGGCCGGTGAGACGACGCTGTCGGCGGGGATGCGCCGCCTCGCAGATCAGGGTCGGTTGGAGCGCTGTGACGTGAGCGGCGCCTGTTGGGTCGACGTAGACACCCGCAGGGATCTGCGACTGGCGTCGCGATGGCTGCTCGCAGGTGGCGGCAAGGAGCGTGACGGGGCGGTGGCCAAGGTCAACCGGATCGTGTCGTGCCGGGTGATCACACCGCTGCTGCTGTCGGTCGCGCCAGGATTGCGTCCGGACACGGTCACCGTGCTCGCCGCCGTTGTTGCGTTGAGCGCAGCGGCGGCGATCTTGGCGGGCTGGGTGTTGGTCGCGGCGCTGGCGGTGCAGTTGGCGAGCATCCTCGACGGCGCCGATGGAGAGATCGCTCGGGTCGCCCACCGCGGGAGCCGGTTCGGAGCGTTTCTCGACCCCATGCTCGACCGGGTCGTGGACGGGTTGCTGTTCTCGGCGGCGGGTCTGTACCTGGTGACACAGACAGGTGGCGGGGTGAGCGCCGGGATGCTCGGCGTGCTCGCAACCGTCGGGCACCTGCTCGTCAGCTACTCGACGAGCCGAGCCGCGCTCGATCTGGGGCACCGCTACGAGGGCCGACTTCTGGCGTCCGGGCGAGGCCGCGACCTTCGGTTGTTCATCCTTACCGCTGGCCTGGCCTGCTCGGCGGTGGTTGCGTGGGCGTTGCCGGTCGCGCTCGGGGTGGTCGCGGCGTTGAGCTGGTGGATCATCGCTGTGCGGATGGTCCGCTCGTGGCGGGCGAGCCGTCTCGAGTGGGCCGACGTCGACGTGGTGATCGTGGACTTCGACGGCACGATCGCCGACTCGATGGGCCCGCTGACCCAGCTTGCGGTGCAAGTGATCCATGAAGAGCTCGGTCTCAGTGTCGATGACGCTCGGTCGCGTTACCTGGCGTCGACGGGATCGGACTTCGCGACCCAACTACTGGAGATCGACCCGACCGGCGGACCGGCGCGAGCTCGTGCGGCGCACCGGTTCGAACTGGCCAAGCCGGACCTGTTGGACGGCGCGGAACCGTTCCCCGACTTGCGGGCGTTTCTCGGCGAGCTCCGCGCCGCCGGTGTCGAGGTGTGCATCTGCAGCTCGACCCGACGGAAGCTGGTCCGCCAGTGGACCGACCGTCACCGCCTCCGCGAGCACTTCCGAACTGTCGACGGGTGGTCACCGAGCCGCGACAAGGCCGCGCAGCTGCACTCCGTGCTCGACCGGTTGGGATGTCCGCCCGACCGCTGCCTCCTCATCGGTGACTCGCGTCGCGACGGCCGGCTGGCGGCCTCGATGGTGATGCGGTTCCGAGGTGTGCTGCGGCCAGGAACATCGAACCTCGAGGGCTCGGGATTCGGGTACGAACCTGATCTGCGGTCGATCAGCTCGGCGGTCGCCACCCGCCGCCGACTGGGTGTCGTCACCCAGCCCCACAGCGCTGCACTGCCGCACCCGGGCGCCCGCCCATCCCAGACCGCCACACCGGCTCCTGCTGCGATCGAGCTGCGCGACCATGATCGAGTCTCCGCAACGGTCGACAATCACGCTGACGCAACGGTTCCGGTGGTTGCTCGCGCTGATTGAACCGAAGCCGCGTCGAACCCCGCACGGCTCATCGTTCGCTGCCCGCCAGGTGGCTAGTGTCGTTGAGGCCGACCAACTTCGGGCCGGAAGGGTACGCGTGGATCGTCGTGATCGAGCAGTTCGCCACATCGATGTGCCGGTAGGTGGCCGGGCCGACGCGCAGCGCCCACGCCACCGCCGCCCGCACGACTGCGTCGTGGGTGAACACGACGACTGTCGCGGCATCGGAGGAACGCGTGAGATCGTCGAAGGCGTCGGCCACCCGAGCATAAAGCGCTGTGAGCGTCTCTCTCCCGTCGAGCTCGAGCGTCTCGGGCGCCGTACGCCACACCGACCACTCCAGCGGCCATCGGCGAGCCACTTCTGACTCCGTGAGCCCCTGCCAAGGACCTTGGTACAGCTCACCGAGGCGGGCATCGGTCTCCACATCAACACATAGGGCGGCCGCGAGGGGCGCGGCGGTGTCACGTGCCCGGGCGAGAGGGCTCGACACGACCCGCACCGGTCCGCGAGCGGCCCCCAGCCGCGCTGCCACTGCCTCCGAGGCATCGTGCTGGTCGCGCTCGATCGACTCGTCTGCCCATCCCATCACCAGCCCGGTACGGTTCGAGCGAGTACGCGCGTGGCGTACGACGTGGATCACTAGCGGATCACGCATGACCAGATGCTGCCTCACCCCCGGCCTTGTCCCGCGTCTACCTCCACCATCTGCGAACCGCGCCGCATCGAGCCGGCTTGGACCGTCTGAACCGTTGGGGCATACGGGGGCCACAAGCAGCGCAGTAGAGTCCGAATGAACCACTTCCAGGGCCTTGACCACCAACTCCTGTGATGGAGCGATGGCTCGACGCCCGCGCCGCCGAGTTTCGACGCCGCGTGACATCGTCGGATTGAGCCCCGCTGGGTGGTGGGCTTTCGAGGGATTCTCGATGCCTACGGTGCCGCCGAGATGGCGGCGATGGACCCAGTATCGCTGGTGGATTTCAGATGCGCCATGGAGCCTTCAGATAGGTAGCGACGGTCGGAGACCTGCCACTCGTCGTGCATGTCGTGCAGCACGGCGCCGACGAGTCGGATGACGGCAGCCTCGTTGGGGAAGATGCCGACGACCCGGGCTCGACGTTTGATCTCCTTGTTGATCCGCTCGAGGGGATTGGTGGACCAGATCTTGGGCCAGTGGCTGCGGGGGAAGACGGTGAACGCCAGCACCTCGGTCTTCGCGGCGTCCATCAGCGGGCCGATCTTGGGAAACGCGGCGGCCAGCTGGTCACGGACGGCATCCCAGGTTTGCCCGACGGTCGTCGGGTCGGGCTGGGCGAAGATCGTCCTAAACACCGCGGCAACCATGTCCTTGTGGGACTTGGGGACCAGGGCGAGCAGGTTACGGGCGAAGTGGACTCGGCAACGTTGATGCCCGACACCTTGGAACATGCGGCCGAGGGCCGCGACCAGGCCGGCGTGCTGATCGGAGATCACCAATCGGATCCCAGCCAGCCCGCGCTCCTTCAACGAGCGTAGGAACGCCCGCCAGAACACTCGTCCTCAGAATCGCCGACATCGACCCCGAGGATCTCCCGGCCGCCGGTGGCCGTGACGCCGGTGGCGACGACCACGGCCATCGAGGTGACCTGTCCGTCGTGGCGGACATGCAGGTAGGTGGCGTCAAGGAACACATACGGAAACGTCGTGTGGTGCAGACCGCGGTGGCGGAACGCGGTGACCTGCTCGTCCAGCCCAGCACAAATCCGCGATACTTCCGATTTAGAGATGCCGGCGTCGATCCCCAGCGCGGCGACCAGGTCGTCGACGGCGCGGGTGGAGACGCCCTGGACGTAGGCCTCCATGATCACCGCATACAACGCCTGGTCGATCCGCCGGCGCCGTTCCAAGATCACCGGGAAGAAGGACCCCTGCCGCAGCTTCGGGATCTTCAACTCCACATCCCCGGCCTGGGTCGAGATCAGCTTCGCCCGGGACCCATTCCGTTCGGTCGTGCGGGTATCCGACCGTTCATAGCGGCCGGCGCCGATCCGCTGGTTCGTTTCGGTCTCGATCAGCTCCTGCATCACGAGCCGAACCGACTCACGGATCAGGTCTATGCCTTCTCCGGCACGGAACGCCTCGAGCAACTCGGATGCGACAGACTGAGACAACGCCATCGGTGAGAACCTCCTGGTGAGTACTTGGCCGTACACACCGAGAATTCCGCCGATGGCGCCTACTCCGTGGCAGGCTCACCGGCTACCCGAAACCCCACCACTCCCAGGGACTCTCACCATCGTGGAAGCCGACTCTCGCTCGAGCGGCGTTGGTTTAGATGAAGCGGTCGGACGGGCGCTGGAATCGGTTGACCTGCAACCGCTCGTGGCCCGAGTACTGAGCGCGGCATCCGAGACGAACTCGATGGACACCTTGCGACTGCTGGGAAGCGTGCTCGGCGAGGCTGTGGCCAATCGTCCACGGAGGATTGGGGAGGACCTCATGCTGATTGATGGCATCGGAGGTCTCGAGCCCGGTCATCTAATGTTGCTAGAGCACCTTGACAATCCGGCGGATCCGGCGAATCTCACCGTCACCTGGAGTGCGACGGCGATCGCGGAAGTCATAGACGGCGCGCTCTCGCCGGGTGCACTTCAAGCGGCACTCGGGGGTCTGGTCGCGCGAGGGCTGGTTGAGCGGGTGTCTGGTCTTGACGGTGGCGGGTAATCACCCGGTTCGGCACCGGGCTAGTTGGCGCACTCCGCGTGCTCGACGCCATCGATCCGTAAGTCACCGTAGAGCGGCGCGGCCCGCAGCGAAGCGAGGACACGCGCCGCCTGGCCGAGCGGAGCCCGGCACTTGATACCGCTAGAGCCGTGCTCGCCAACCTCTATCTCACATGGCCTGACTCCTAAGAACCTTCGGCAGTCGGTCATAGATAGCCCGATTTCCGTCGTGCCCCTAACTCCTCCCCCAGCGTCGGTCGGGCGGCCAGCGACTCCAAGGGCGGCGTTCCGGGGCCAGCCGTCGGGGCTGTCCCGACGTAATCGTTCCATGTCGCGGTGAGCTGCATCCCATCGCCAATTGCGCTCAAAACGCCGGCTGAGTTCCGGTTCAAAACGGCGCCGGAATCAGCTGGCGCAGCGGTTCACAGGGTCGAGGCTGACGGCAAGTGGTCGTCGAGCCTTGGCCGGATGGGCGGCCTGGGTTCAGGTGCGGTTCACCTTCTCTCCCTAGCTTCCGATGGGCAACCCCCTACTCCCAATGGATGAACGATGCGCAGATACTGCGCGGCTGTGGCGGCCGCGGCCGCCGGCCTGACGATTGGCCTGGCACCGGACGCCAGCGCCGGGAACGGTCCGATGCCGTTCGAGCCGATCAGCGGCTCGGTGTACGGGCAACAAACGACAAACTGGACGGAGCCATTTCTCCTTCCGGAGGGCTGCTCCCAGCAGCTAGTCAGCGACGAGACTGTTCTGGACATCTATCCTGGCGTGGATGATCTGACCGACATGAACGTGACCAACGAGTCGGGCAGGAAAGCAGGTCGCTACCTCTACCGCACCCACGAGGTCGGCACCAACGGCTCAGTTTCTGTCGTGGACCTGAAGACGGGCGCGACGAAGGTTCTCACCCAACACGCTGGGTATCGACGGCTGGATGGGTTGACCTGGACACCATGGGGCACCGTGCTGTTCGCCGAGGAAACCGCCGGCGGCCGGCTGTTTGAGGCGTTCCTCGATCCCAAGGATCCCTCGGTCGCGACCCGCGTCGAGGCGCGACCAGAACTTGGCATCATGCGGCACGAGGGAATCGGCGCCGACCAAGATGGCGCTGTCTACATCATCGACGAGCTCAACGGCGGCTCCATCTACCGGTTCGTCCCCACCGTGCGAGGTGACCTTTCCGACGGACAGTTGTACGCCCTCAGGCTGACTGGCCTGGACGACGATGAGCAGGTCTGGAATGAGGCCACCTACTCCAACAAGGTCGGCGCATTTGAATGGGTACCGCTGGACATGGCTGCAGTCGTCCAAGACGCTGACGCGGCATCCAACGCCGTACACGCGACAGAGTTCGGACGACCCGAGGACGTCCAGCTCATCAAGAACGTGTTGTACGTCGCCAACACCACCGAGGATCGCGTCATCGCCATCAACCTCAGCACCAACCAGTTGACCGGATTCGTCCAGTCAGGTGTCAACCTGCCCGTCGAGAATGAGGCCGCCGGGGTCACCGGCTTCAACAGCCCAGACAACCTGGCCGCTGGCCCGACCGGGGAACTGTGGATCGTCGAGGACAACGAGCCCAGCGACATCTGGGTCGCGAGCAAGAAGACCAACGATGGTGTTGCGGCCAAGGTCGAGCTGTTCGCCTCACTCCTCGATCCCGACGCGGAGGGAACCGGGATCTACTTCGGCAAGGATCCGCACACCCTCTACGTGAACATCCAGCACCCCGCAAAGCCGCTCGCCGACGGCACCTGGGCGATCATCTGCAGCCCTGCAGGTGGCAAGCGATAGTTCCACTACACAAAGGAACAGGCGGCGGTCCCATGGGTCGCCGCCTATCCTGTTTCAGGCCGACCCGCCACTCGAGGGACTTCAAGGCTGCTTCCGCTACCACCCCCACACCGGATCGTGCAGGACCGCGCCAACGGCGCATCGATCGGCCCCCTGGTGGTCGGCGACGAGGACCACTCCGCCCAGCCGGGCCAGCTTGCGCACCCGCCGTAGGTTGACATCACCGACCCGCCAGCCGATGACCAACCGTTCGCGCCTGCGCCAAGTCTGATCCCGGGCGATCTCCACGACTACCGTCCCGACCGACGTACCCCCACCCGAATACCAGAATCGATGTGCCACACACCTGGTGCACCGCCGGAAGTACCCCCAGGTGGGTGACCACCGAGCTGGCGTCACGGGCCTTAAGGGGGACGTGACGATGAGTTTGCACAAGCTCACCGCCGGGTCGGGGTATGACTACTTGACCCGTCAGGTCGCGGCGTTGGATGCGACCGAGAAGGGCCATGTCGGGCTGGCCGCGTACTACACCGAACGCGGCGAGTCACCAGGCGTCTGGGTCGGCTCCGGTATGAACGGCATAGACGGCGTGGACGCTGGCGATCCGGTAACTGCGGAGCAGATGCGCAACTTGTTCGGGCACGGCCTGCATCCACTCACCGGTGCCCGCGCGCAGCACGTCGACGGCTCCAGCTTCACGCTGGATGCCATCGATGATGCGATGCGGCTAGGCACCCCGTTCCGGGTCGTCGATGGGGCGACGCCGTTCCGGGTCGCGGTAGCGAAGCGAATCGCTGACCTGAACGCTTTGATCGGCGCACCCGCCGACGCAGAGGTCGCGGCCTCCTCCCGGGCCCGGATCCGGACAGAGGTGGCGAAGGACTTCTTTCACGCCGAGCACGGCCGCGACCCGGTCGACGCCCGAGAGCTCGCGGCCCAGATCGCGAAGGACTCGCGACCGCGGTCGACAACGGTCGCCGGCTACGACCTGACGTTCTCGCCCGTGAAGTCGGTCTCGAGCTTGTGGGCGGTCGCCGAGAGGCCCGTAGCGGCGGCGATCGAGCGGGCGCACCAGGCGGCCGTCGCGGATGCGTTGCGGTTCCTCGAGGAGCAGGCGTTGTTCACCCGTACCGGGCCACAAGGGATCCGGCAGGTCAACGTCCAAGGGTTGGTGGCGGCTGCATTCACCCACCGCGATAGCCGCGCCGGCGACCCGGACCTGCACACCCACATCGCGGTCGCGAACAAGGTCCAGACCCTCGACGGGCGCTGGTTGAGTATCGACGGACGGGTGTTGTTCAAGGCGAAGGTGGCGGCGTCGGAGACCTACAACACCGCCCTCGAACAGCACCTCCGCGACGCGCTCGGGGTGCGGTTCGCAGAACGGCCCGGAACCGACCCAGCGAAGCGGCCAATCCGGGAGATCGTCGGGGTCGACCCGCGGTTGAACGGGCGCTGGTCCAGCCGACGTGCCCTGATCAACGCCCGCCGCGGCGAACTCGCCGTCCAGTTCCAGGCAGACCATGGCCGGCCGCCTACCTCGGTCGAAGCCCTCCACCTCGCCCAGCAGGCCACCCTGGAGACCCGCGACGCCAAACACGACCCGCGCTCCTACGCCGAGCAGCGCACCACCTGGCTGGATGAGGCGGATGCGGTCCTCGGCGGCAGTGACGCCGTCACGGCAATGGTCGCCGCCGCGCTCGCGCCGGCAGCAGATGCCGCCCGCGTGGTGGATGCTCGATGGGTCGGCCAGACCGCTGACCGGGTCGTGGCGGTGCTGGAACAGAGCCGGTCGATAGCTAAGTGCCTGACAATGACCCCGCTGCGGACCGTACGGCGCCGGAAGCTCTCCGCACTTCCGTCGAGCGTGAAACGGCGCACTGAGGCTCAGCCGAGCCGGGTTCACACCGAAGAGGTCATGATGGGGGCGTTCATGCCGCGCGGGCGCACCTGACGGGTCTATCGCGTGGGACCAACAGGTGGTTCATATGACTCCCGGCGAGCCCAACTGGGATATGTCCGAACGCCAGGCTCACGCCGAGGCCACCTACGACCGACTGTTTGGACGGCGCGACAGCGGTGCGCCCGACAACGATCCGGAGCTGATGGAATCCTCGCCGGTTCAGAAATGTCTTCGACACCGGAGGCCTTTAACGATCGCACTCGGGAACTGATCACCGCCACGGTCCTGGCCTGTCTGCAGGCGTTGCCGCAGCTGAAGTCCCACACGGCGGCGGCACTCAACGTCGGCGTCCAACCGATCAAGGTCCGCGATGCCGTGTATCAGCTCGCGCCCTTCATCAGCTTCCCGCGCACGCTCAATGCGGTCACGACGATCAACGAGGTATCTCGGGACCAGGGCATTGAGCTGCACCTTCCGAACCGAGGCACGGTGTCGGACGACAACCGGTACTCAATGGGTCCCGCGGAGCAGGAACCGCTGTACGGGAACGAGATCAGAGAGAACATGGCCGACGTGCCCGAGCCATTCTACGAGGCGCTGACGTCGGCCCAAGCGGACGTTGCACACGGGTCCACTCGACGGAAGACGTCAGAGCGGTCGTTGGCCGCAATGAGACATCACTCGGATGACCGGTCAGCCGTCTCCCGTCGCCTTATGGAGACGAGTGGTCTTGACCAGACAGCCGCAGGAGGTGTAGGCGTGGAAGACCGACTTCTGTATCGCGTCACTGAGGTAGCCGCCTTTCTCAATGTCAGCCGGTCGAAGGTGTACGAGCTGCTGGCTTCGGGCGCCCTTCGGTCCGTCAAGATCGACCGCACTCGGCTGGTCCGTGGATCGGACCTCAGCGACTACGTCGACTCACTGCAGCCCGTCACGACATCCGATGACGAATGGAAGCCTCGGCTCATTCGGTAGCTCAGAACGTTCCGAGGCTCTGGGACCTGCCCGCGATCCGCGTCAACGCGTCCAAGTTCTTCTGGTCGGTGTCGGGCAGTGTGTGGAGGTACTTCTGAGTTGTCTGGATCTGCGCGTGTCCCATACGGTCCATGACGCCCTTGAGATCGGCGCCACCGGCGAGGAGCCAGGACGCGTGAGCGTGGCGAAGGTCGTGGATCCGAACCAGGAAGTCGATGCCGGAGGCTTCGACGGCCGGCAACCAGATGCGACTTCGGAACGTGTTGCGTGAGATCGGTGTACCCACCTCGGTGCTGAAGAGCAGCTCGTCACGACCGATTCCACGGAGCCTGATGTGCTCGGCGACCTCGTCGAGCCACCCGGGCCGCACACCGAAGGTGCGTGGCTCGTTGTCCTTAGGGTATGGCTTGACGATCATCCGCTCCCCCGTTGGCGAGTTCTTGCTCGAGACCTCGACGATCGTCTCCTCGACCGTCAGCGTCCTGCGAAGGAAGTCGATATGCCGCGGTCGGATCGCGATCAGCTCGCCCCAGCGCATGCCGGTCTCGATCACCGTCGAGACCATCAGCCGGTGTGATTCCGGAACTGCAGCGATGAGTCGTCCGAACTCGTCCGGGGTCAGGGTCCTGGTCCGTCGCGTGATGATCTTCGGTAGCTCGGTGTGCGCACACGGATTGGTCAAGATCATCTGGTCGCGCACGGCCCGCTCGAAGATCGAATGCAGCAGCATGTGGTACTTGCGCACCGACCGTGGGGCCAGACCATCAGCGGTGGCCTTGGTCACCCACTCCTGGACCAGCGACGGCAGGATCCTGGCCATCTGCCGGTGTCCGAAGAACGGGATGAAGTGCTTGTCGAGGTTGTACCGGTAGCCGGCGCGGGTCGAGAGCTCGAGATGCTTGCTGGGAAACCAGACGTTCTCGACGTAGTCGGCGAACAGCATCTCGCCCGAGCCGCCGATCGTGCCATCGGCCTTCCATGACCAGCTGCTCCTCACGCTGCGCGGCCCGCAGCGCCGCGCGACGCGAGGGGAAGGTTCCCGCGGAACGAGCCTGCCCGTCGGGGCCTTGATACATTCCTGTGAAGGAGACCGAGCCCTTGTTCTCGCGACGGAACGCGTAGGCCATGATCAACTCCCGTTAGCCATTCGTTAGTGAACGTTGCCGGATTTGCGTGGATTTCAGTGGACGAACCTGGAACCGGTAAAGCCCTTCTGACTAGGCAGTTTACCGCGGTTTGCGCCTGAAATCGAGGTCTCCAAAACAGCCCAGATAGCCGCTCATAACCCAGAGGTCACAGGTTCAAATCCTGTCCCCGCTACAACGAAATACCTAGTCAAGGCCCGGTTGGAACAACAACCGGGCCTTGATCATCTTCGCTGGAAGGTTCTGAACACGTCGAGCTGGGTGTGATCTTTAGGCCATGATGCAGCTACCCAATACCTGGAGAACTAATGTCCCAGCCGCCTGCTGCCCGCGACGAGGAACCGCGTGACTATGGTCCGCGTCCCCAGCAACCCTGGCAGCAGCCGTGGCAGCAACCACCGCAGCTACCGTCCCAGCCATTCGCGCCGCCGTCTCTGCAGCAGTACCCGCAACCGACTCTATGGCCTCCGGTTGCGCCGCCGGCTCTGCGATATGCACATCGGTCGTTCAGGTCGGTTCGTGGGCTCGGTACGGCAGTCTCCATCCTGATCTGCCTGGTAGCGCTCGCTCAGTCGGTTCTCGCCGCGTCGTACTGGTACACGTACAAGGTGGTCAGGGAGTATGTCGAGGGCCCGGTCAAAGATCTTGACCGCCTGGTTCGTGCCGATGACGTTTGGCTCCTAGCCCTCTACGGCTTCCTGCTCGCGCTGTTTGCCGCGGGCGTCGTGTTCATTGTGTGGCTTTGGCAGGCCCGTGGTAACTCTGAACTCTTCTGCTCTGGACAGCACCGGCGCGGTCGCGGCTGGGTGATCGGTGGGTGGTTCTGCCCGGTGGTCTTCCTCTGGTTTCCCAAGCAGATCGTCGACGACGTGATCGCGGCCAGCGACCCGCGAACACCGCCGCTGCTCCAAGACCTCCGTCGTATTCCTCACCATGGCCTGGTGCTGGCCTGGTGGCTCACCTGGGTCACCACCGCGATCAGGGGCCCCGGGGGCACCTCGGACCTCGCCGCCGATGTTCCAGACGTCAGCGACCAAGCGGTGGGTGCGATCGTGGCCACGCTTGGCGTCGTGTTGACAGCCGTCTCCGCCGTGCTCGCCATCCGAGTAGTACGCCTGGTCAACCGCCTGCAGATGTCCCGGCCGTGGACACCCTGGTGGGCGACCGATCCGTCGCCCACGCCAACAGGACGGTGGAGAACCGAAATGACCGACAGCGAGACCCCAGTCGAAGGACAGCTGCGGGTTGGCCCAGCATCTGCAGTTAATCCAAGGGGGATGAGCACCCCATACGGCCAAGTCCCGCAGCAGCACTACGGCCAGCAGCCGCACGGCGCACTCCAGATGGGTTATCCCGCCGCGCCGAGCGGGGTAAAGCCCAACAACTACCTTGCCTGGTCGATCGTCTCGATCTTCCTGTTCTGGCCCCTGGGGATCCCGGCCATCACCAACGCCACCAAAGTCGATCCGGCGTGGCAGACGGGCGACGCCGCAATGGCTCAGGAGCACTCCAATAAGGCCAAGGTGTTCTCGACGATCGCGACGATCAGCGGCGCGGTCTCTTTCGTCTTCGGCTTCATCGTTGGGTGGTGGATCTACGTCTGAGCCTCGCGGCGTGGCTGATGGGCAATCTCGCGCTCCGGACCGTCCCCGGTTCGACCCCTGCCACGACTACGACGCCTACGAGAAGCGAACGGCACCTGGACGTCGAAGAGGTCCCGTGCACGACCGAGCACGAACTCGAGGTCTCTATGTCGGAACGATCGGCGAGGGCAGCTACCCGACCCTTGACGGGTTCGCCGTCTACTCGGTGCAGTACTGCGACCCCCGCATTCACTGACTACATCGGCAAGGGCGTCGAAGATTCCGACCTCGAATACGACTGGCTGATCCCGACCCAAGATGAGTGGCGGTCGGGCGATCGGACCATGCACTGCCCCGCTGTCAGCCGCTACCTTCGGGTAGCACTAGCTTGACAGGGTCGCTCCGGGGCAGGCGGCAGTAAGCCTGCTGTCGAACTCAAAAACCCCTGCGCGGTTCGAAGATGATCTCCTGTGCGGGGTCGTCGATCGGTCGGGGATTCATCTGCACGGAGCGATCGCGGGATTCCCTCGACGCCGGTGCTGATCACTCAGCGACCTTCCGTGCGCGCTGAAGCAGGCGCCCATCGAAGACCAGGCGATCCACGGGCCCCCAAGGCCAGGTCAGCGGAGCGGGATGCGAGCATCCATTCGAGGCGATTCTTCGGATACTCCCCTCATCTACGTCTGATCACGTTCGACTGGTTTGGGTGGTGGATACCGGCCGTCATCGGCCGGTATCCATCACGCAATTGCCGGTCAGTCTGCTTACTGCCACACCGACACCGCGGCATCGTCGACTGCAGCACCGCCGGCTAAGCCCGGCCGCGAACAGTTTCGGCCGGCTTGCGAGTCTGTTCTGGTAACCCGAACGGAGGAACCACGATGACCACGCCGAACAACCCGACCACCACCCTGCCTGGCCGCCCGCCGGTAGTCGACCTGGCCACCTGGCAGGCCGCCCGTGATGAGCTTCTGGTACGAGAGAAGGCCCACACCCGAGAGGGCGACGCCATCGCCGCGGCCCGCCGCCGGCTGCCGATGGTGGAGCTCGACGGGACGGTCGAAGTCGTCGGAGCCGATGGCCCGGTTCCGTTCCTGGACCTGTTCCAGGGTCGCGAGGAGCTCGTGGTCTACCACTCCATGTGGTACGACGGGGCGCCGTCCCAGGGGCAGTGCGAGGGCTGCACCTTGAGCCTCTGGCACCTGAAGGACGCCGTCGTCTACCTCAACGCCCGCGGCGTCTCGTTCGCTGCATTGACCTCGGGCCGATGGGACGAGGTGGCTCCTTACGTGGAGTTCATGGGCTACACCCAGCCCTGGTACTCGGTGCGGGGCGTAGAGGAGCCTCTGCTCGCCGAAGAGGGACACATCATCTGCTACCTGCGCGACGGTGACCGCGTGTTTCTCACCTACTCCACGACCGGCCGGGGCAACGAGCCGATTGACGGGGCCTTGAATCTGCTCGACATGACGCCCTACGGCCGCCGCGAGGAGTGGCAGGACTACCCCGAGGGCTGGCCCGAGGCCCCTTCGGTCGGCGCGCCGGTCGGTGGCCATGGCTCCCCCATCTGCTGGTACTGGCGCTCCGACGCCGACGGCAACGCCGTCTGGGGACCGACCAGCCGCCCGGTGCCGCAATGGACCCGTCCCGGCGCGACCCCTGTCGAGACCCTCGGTCGGCGGCAAGGCCACCACCACTGAGAATGGGAGACGCCAGAGTGGGCTACCGGCGCCAACCGCTGCCGCTGTCCGAAGTGGTCATCGACGACCACTTCTGGGCCCCGCGACGAGAACTCGTCCGCACCCGCACCCTGAGGCAGCAGGAACACCAGATGCGGCAGCCGGGACAGCAGTTCGACGCTCTCCGACTCACGTGGCGCCCGGGCGAGCCGCACGAGCCGCACATCTTCTGGGAGAGCGACGTCGCGAAGTGGATCGAGGCGGCCAGCTACAGCCTGGCCGCTCAGGACGACCCTGACCTGGCTCGTGCCGTCGACGAGGCGATTGACCTGCTCGCCGGCGCCCAGCAGGACGACGGCTACCTCAACGTCTACTTCACCGTGGTCAAGCCTGGCGAGCGGTTCACCGACCTGCGCGACGCGCACGAGCTGTACTGCGCCGGGCACCTCATCGAAGCCGGTGTCGCCCACTACGAAGCGACCGGCAAGACCAACTGCTCGACATCGTCCGCCGTTACGCGGACCTGATCGACACCGTCTTCGGTTCCGACGGACCGTGCGCCGGCGGCTACGACGGCCACCAGGAGATCGAGCTCGCCACTGGTCAAGCTCTACCGAGTCACCGGCGAGCATCGCTACCTCCGGCTCGGCCGTCGATTTCTCGACGATCGCGGGCAGGAGCCTTACTACTTCGACCTGGAGTACCAGCGCCGCGGCGTACCCGGATACTTCGGCTTCGGCGCTGCCGACCTGTCGCCCGCTCAACGGGCGCTGCACAGCCGGGAGTACAACCAGAGCCACCGGCCCGTGATCGAGCAGGACGAGATCGTCGGCCACTCCGTCCGCGCGATGTATATGTGCAGCGCGATCACCGACCTGGCGGCGGAGGACGCCGACGAACAGCTCCTGCAGGCCGTACGCCGGCTGTGGTCCAGCCTCACCACCAAGAAGCTCTACATCACCGGCGGCATCGGCTCCGATCCCGCCATCGAAGGCTTCGGTCCCGACTACGACCTGCCCGACGCCACCGCGTACGCCGAAACCTGCGCCGCGATCGGCCTCGTTCAGTGGGCCCAACGGATGAGCAACCTCACCGGTCACGCCGGCTACCTCGACACCCTGGAACGCGCGCTCTACAACGGAGTGCTCAGCGGCGCCTCCACCGACGGCACCCGCTACTTCTACGACAACCCACTCGCCAGCCGGGGCACCGTTGCCCGCCAGGAGTGGTTCCACGTGGCCTGCTGCCCACCCAACCTCGCCCGGCTGCTCAGCGGACTCGGCCATCTCATCTACGCCCAGGGGCCGAACGAGGCTGTTGTCAATCTCTACGTCGCCGGCACCGGCCATTTCCGGCTCGACGACGGTCTGGTCGTTCTCCGCCAAGACACCCGCTACCCACAGGACGGCCGACTGTCCCTCACGATCACCCCGTCCACCGACCAGGCGCGGTTCACCCTGGCCGTTCGGATCCCCGCTTGGAGCCAGCCGACGATCACCCTCAATGGAACGGATCTGCGTCAGCCGGAGATGAGGGACGGCTACCTGATCTTGGAGCGTCGCTGGCAACCCGGTGACACCGTCGAGATCGACCTGCACCTCGCAGTCCGCCGTACCTGGGCCAACCCCGCCGTCGCCGCCGCGGCCGGAAAGGTCGCCCTGGAGTACGGACCGGTCGTGTTCTGCCTCGAAGGCGTCGACCACGACGCCCCCGTCCACACGTTGATCTTGAATCGCGAAGCGGACGTTGAAGTCCGCTCGGACGACACCACCGGCGTCGTCACCCTGCACGCCGAGGCCACCGCCGATACCGCCGGCCATGCCGACCTCTACAGCTCCCGGCCTCCGCGCCCTCGCCGCACCCGATTGACCGCCGTGCCCTACTTCTCGTGGGCCAACCGTGGACTGTCCGACATGACCGTCTGGATCCGCGAGAACCCGCCCATGGCAACCTGATCGACGTGGGAAACGACGAACCTGCGGACATTCCACGAGCGATCACCGAAGGACGCACGGCGCTCGGCATCGAGCTGGGATCCACTCGGATCAAGGCGGTGCTGACGGGACCGGATCACTCGGTGATCGCCGTCGGGACCCACGACTGGGAGAACCAGTTCGTCGACCGCATGTGGACCTACTCCCTTGCCGCCGTGTGGAACGGGCTCCAGGACTGCTACACCGCCCTGGCGGCCGACGTACGGCAGCGTTACGCGGTCGAGCTCACGTCCGTGGGCGCGCTCGGGATCTCGGCCATGATGCACGGCTATCTCGCGTTCGACTCCGACGGAGACTTGCTGACGCCGTTCCGCACCTGGCGCAACACCAACACCGGTGCGGCCGCTGAGCGCCTCACGACCGCGTTCGAACACAACATCCCGCACCGCTGGAGCATCGCCCACCTCTACCAGGCCATCCTCAACGGTGAAGATCACGTCGATCGGATCGGACACCTCACCACGCTGGCGGGCTACGTCCACTGGCAACTGTCCGGCCAGCAGGTGCTCGGGATCGGCGACGCCAGTGGCATGTTCCCGATCGATGTTGCCAGCCACGGCTATGACGCGGCCATGGTGCGCGAGTTCGACCAGCTCGCCGCTCAGGCCGGCGTCGAGCTCCGGCTGTCCCAGGTCTTGCCGACGATCCGGCTGGCCGGCGAGCCGGCCGGCGAACTCACCGAAGCGGGTGCGCGGCTGCTCGACCCGACCGGCCGGCTGCGGCCGGGCATCCCCATGTGCCCGCCCGAGGGCGACGCCGGAACCGGCATGGTGGCCACCAACTCCGTCACCCCCCGCACCGGGAACGTCAGCGCCGGCACCAGCATCTTTGCCATGGTCGTGCTCGAGCGCGAGCTCAGTCGCGTACACCACGAGATCGACCTGGTCACCACGCCGGCCGGAGACCTGGTCGCCATGGTGCACTGCAACAACGGCGCCAGCGAGCTCAACGCCTGGGTCCGCCTGTTCTCGGAGTTCGCCGACACGCTGGGAATCAAAGTCGACATGTCGACGATCTTTGACACTCTCTTCCAGTCAGCCCTGAACGGAGCACCTGACGGCGGCGGACTGCTGGCCTTCAACTATCTGTCCGGTGAACCGATCACCGGACTACAGGAGGGGCGACCGCTGTTCCTGCGCTCCCCCGACGCCACCTTCACCCTGGCCACCTTCATGCGCACTCACCTGTTCGCGGCACTCGCCACCCTGCGGCTCGGGATGGACGTGCTCCAGAAGGAGGAGTCGGTGCGCCTGGACCGGATGTTCGCGCACGGTGGGCTCTTCAAGACCAAAGGCGTCGCACAACGGTTCCTGGCTGCCGCCCTGAACACTCCCGTCTCCGTCGGCGACGTCGCTGCCGAGGGCGGCGCCTGGGGAATCGCCGTGCTCGCCGCCTTCCGCACCGGCCGCGGTCCCGCACAAACCCTGGACGACTTCCTGAGCACGAACGTCTTCGCCGCCACCAGTCTGGAGACAACCGAACCGGACGAGGCGGACGTCGCCGGTTTCAATGCCTTCATCCAGCGCTACGTCGCCGCCCTTCCGGTGGAACGGGCCGCCGTCGAACACAGCTGAGTCGAGGCAACGACTTCTCAGCTCCCCGAAACGGCGGTTATCGACCAAGAAGCAGCGCGTTATACGGCACTTCCTACCCGCCGCACGACGGTCGCCACCTCCGTTCGGTGCCGTCATGCCTAGCCTGGTGCCATGACCCGCGAGGACTGGGGCACCAGTCGAGCACTTCTGCTGGCGGTCGACGCCGACTTTCGCCAGCTGAGTCGGGTCGAAGCGGAGCTCTCCCGAGCGTTCGGATCCGACTACCGGGTTCGCGGGGAGCTGTCGGCCGAGGACGCCCTCCGCACCCTGCAGGACGCGGATCGTCGCCAGGAGCGGGTCGCGGTCGTGTTGGTCGACGAGACGTTCTCCGATGATGAGCGGTCGAAGATCTTCGCGACCGCACGAAGCCTGCATCGGAATGCGCGGCGGGCGCTGCTGATCGCCTGGGGTGCTTGGTCCCGGCCAGGGACGGCTCAGAAGATCCTGCGCAGCATGGCGGTCGGCGACATCAGCTATTACGTCCTCAAGCCGTGGGCCGACGGCGATGAGTTCTTCCACCGGACGATCGCGGAGTTCGTCTTCGAGTGGTCACGGGCGGAGCCGGCGAACCTCCGGGAGGTCGTCGTGGTCGCCGAGCGGCACTCGGGCCGTGCGTACGCGGTGAGCGAGCTGCTGAGTCGCAACGGGATCCCGCACGCCTTCCGCGTGCGAGCCTCCAGGGCCGGGCAAGAGGTCCTGGCCCGGACAGGCGTCACCGGTGGCGAGGTCATTGTCTGGATGCCGGCGATCGGTGGCACCTGCCTGGTCGATCCCACCGACGCCGAGATCGTCGAGGCTTGGGGAATCCGCACCGTTCTGCCCGAGACCGACCGCGAGTTCGACCTGCTGATCGTCGGAGCGGGTCCGGCCGGCCTGGCCGCCGCCGTCTATGCAGCATCGGAGGGCGTCCGCACTCTGGTGATCGAGCGCACCGCAATCGGCGGCCAAGCGGGCACCAGCTCGATGATCAGAAACTACCTCGGCTTCTCCCGCGGCCTCAGCGGCGCCGAACTCGCTCAGCGCGGGTATCAGCAAGCATGGGTGTTCGGGGCGCAGTTTCTGCTCACCCGGCAGGTCGAACAGCTCAGGCGGGACCGCGGCCACTTCGTCGCCAGTGTCGATCAGGTGGGCGAGGTCAGAGCGCAAGCGGTGATCATCGCCAGTGGGGTCTCCTATCAACGACTCGGGCTGGCGGCGTTGGAACAACTCACCGGCAAGGGGGTGTACTACGGCGCCAGCGTGACCGCCGCGCAAGCACTCACGGGCCTGGACGTCGGCGTGGTGGGCGCCGGCAACTCGTCCGGGCAGGCTGCCCTCCATCTGGCGAGGTACTGCGCAACGGTCCACCTCCTGGTACGCGGCAGGGATCTCGAACGCAGCATGTCGGCCTATCTGGTGCAGGCCGTTCGTGCTCACTCGGCCATCCAGGTCCACCTCAACACCGACGTCGTGGACGGCGGTGGCGACGGCAAGCTGGAGTACGTGGTCGTCCACGATCGCGTCGCCGGACGAGATGAGCGCCTCTGTCTGGAGAGCCTCTTCGTGATGATCGGGGCGCGGCCACGGACGCAGTGGCTGCCCGACGAGGTACAGCGGGACGGGGACGGCTTCGTGGTGACCGGGCCCGAGTCGGCCACGTCCGGCCGTTGGCCGCTCGATCGCCTCCCCCAACCCCACGAGACCACCGTTCCTGGTGTGTTCGCGATCGGCGACGTCCGCCGCGGATCGATCAAACGCGTGGCGTCGGCGGTCGGAGAGGGCTCGGTCGTGGTGCCGGAGATCCACCAGTTCCTGTCGCCTGAGCAGGCATGACGAGGCGTCACGCGTGGACAGCGGCGGTACTAGCTGCGCGCACATCGTGGGTGTCCGTCGCGCCAGACCCACGATCTGCGCGCACTCCTTCGAGGATGCAGGAACCTAGATGAGAAAACTCTCATCGAAGCGACACGCTTAGTCCCACGTTCCCGTGGAGGAATAGTCCCCATGACGACCGAAACGTCATTCGTCTCCAGTCGCTGGTCCGACCGGGCACCCGCAACCGGGTTGCACTACAGCGCCGAGGACCTCGAAGCGTTGCACACCTACTTGACCCTGGAATTTCGAACGATGGCGGCGCAGCACCGTCCCGGATGCGCGTTCATCGCCCCATTCCCCAACAGCCACGATCCGTCGGCTAACGAGATCCTGGTCATTCCCGCCAACAGCGACGCAGCACTGTTCAGCGTTGCCTTCCTTTCGTGTGAGCGAACCACCATGGTGGTTCGGATCGGCGAACACGGCGTCTGGGAATGCTCAGGAGACGTCTGGGACTGCTCGGAAGACGTTCGTCCGACCGGCTCACTGGCCGCCACCGCCAAGCTGCTGTTCGGCGCCGCCTTGAGCGGGCGCTACCGCGAGGAGATCTGGACCGATTCCTCGACGGGCCGGTACGAAGGCGGACAGTCGTTCTTCATGGACGATTCACATGGCTGGCAAGAACTCGGCTGCCGCTGCCAGCCTCGCATCTCCTCTCGGCTGCTTCGGCACAAGCTCTCCGTGCTGGACCGCCGGTATGGACCGTACTGATCGTTGTCCCGGACTGTGCAACCGGTCACGCCGGACACAGTGGCGGCTTAGAGCTGGCCATCCAGCGGCCGAGGCGGGGTAAGACACGTGAGAATCAAGTGGCCTGTGGCCGCACTCTGTCTCGTCTCCTTGATGACGGTGCTGCTGGTCGGGTGCGGGCTCGACCGCCGTTCCACTGTCATCGGGTCAGGCGTGGTCACTGCTGGGTCCGGCCGTTCCGACCAGCCGACCACGAGTACGCCATCGGCGGAAGGTCCGAACGGCGGCACCGTCACGCCGACAACCGAGGGCCCGACCGACGGCACCCCCACACCGACCGCTGACGATTCCCGTGACAGCACACCGACACCACGAGTCGGCGACGCAACTGCCTCGCCGGCCGGTTGTGGACCCATCCCTGGCCAGGGCTCCGACCGCGGCGCTCGAGTCGTCCCGACCCCAGTCCGCGATGACGAGGCGGAGCTCGATGTCGACGGTCAGGCCGGCGACGGCCGCTCCGTTTACATTGCGGAGGTCCAGCTCTCTCGGAAACCCGGATTCGTCGCGGTGTGCGCGCCCGATGACCGGCTTCTCGGGTTCCATCCGATCGCTCGATCCAACAATGAACGGTCGGTCCGTGTCAGACTTGACAATCCGATCACCGCGACGACCAACCTCTTGGTCCTCCTGTACGCGGACAACGGTGACGGACACTTCGATTGGGCCACCGATCCGCACGTCTCAGGCGACGAGGACGACATCACTGATATCGAAGTGGAGCGTCTCACCTACCGTTACGCTGACTGAAAGATCGTGCGAGCTCTGACTTCTGCCGCTGGCGTATCAATGCTTCTGAAACGGAACAAGCCGCGTCGCCCTAGCCTTGCCGAGGATAATGATCAAGGCAGGAGAGCAGTTCCGCCACGTCACGCCAGGCCGAGCTGGCTGCGCTCGGGACGGGTCCGGATCGTCGGGTCCTTGGTGATCTCCGTCGCGGTGGCTCTTGGCATCTCCATCGTGATCAGCTATCTCATTTCGCTGCAGCGTCTCGACCAACGCATCGACCGAGACCTCACCCAGGAGGTCACGGAGGTCAGTGCGTTCGTGGCGACGGGAGTGGATCCACTCACCGCCCGGCCCTTCATCGACGTGCGGCGGCTGCTCGACGCCTGCATCGAACGCAACGTGGTCGGCCGCAACGAGACGATGCTCACCTTGGTCAATGGACAGCCCTATGGCCGCAGTGACCAGGAGCCACCCCTTCGACTTGACGAGCAACCGGAGGTGATGAAGCGTCTGGCCGCGTCGAGCCATCCCGAGCTTGCCACCGTCCAGACCGCTCGTGGCGCGGTGCGGTACGGCACGGTGCCCGTGCTGGTGTCGGGTCCGTCGGGTTCGACGGAGACCGGCGTCTTCGTCATCGCGGTCTTCCGCGACCTCGAACGCGCCGAGCTCAACCGGGCGACATGGACGTCCGCAGCGGTCGCGTTCGGCACGCTGGCCCTTGCCGCGCTCGCCGCGCTGTGGATGGCCGGCCGCGTCCTCAGACCGGTCCGGCTGGTCCGGCTCACCGCCCAGCAGATTTCCGCAACGGACCTGTCCCGGCGCATCCCGGTCGAGGGCAACGATGACGTTGCCGAGCTCGCCCGCACCTTCAACAGCATGCTCGATCGCCTGGAGACGACGTTCGGCGCGCAGCGGCAGTTCCTCCATGACGCCAGTCACGAGTTGCGAACCCCGATCACGATCGTGCAGGGCCATCTCGAGCTGGCCGAATCCGACCCCAGTACCCGCGCGGAGTCCCTTGCTATCGTGATGGACGAGCTCGAACGGATGCGTCGGATCGTGGAGGATCTGCTCCTGCTCGCTCGGGTGGACAACCCGAACTTCCTGCGGTTGAGCGAGGTCGACCTGGAGCCCTACATCGATGAGGTCTTCGACAAGGCACGAACCCTCGCTCCGCGGTGGTGGTATCTCGACCAGCGTGCCGAAGGTGTGGCGCTACTCGATCGTTCGCGCATCACCCAGGCCATGATGCAGCTCGCCCTGAACGCCAGCCAGCGCACCAGCACCGACCAGGAGATCCACCTCGGCACTCAGATCGTCGGCGATCAGCTGCATCTGTGGGTCCGCGATACCGGTGGGGGTGTGGCGTCCGGCGACCGCGTACCGATCCCCGAGAGAACCGCTGGCGGCGACCAGGCCGACGACGACGGCTTCGGTACCGACCTCGGCATGGCCATCGTTCGTGCCATAGCGCACAGCCACGGTGGCCATCTGGTGTTGTCCGACGCGTCTGCCGGTGGCTCGGAGTTCCGGCTGGAACTGCCATTTCATCCGCCGGAGAAAGATCAGGCGGCACTGCAGGACGCCCCGACGGAGGTCTTGCAGTGAGCCGGATTCTGATTGCCGAGGACGAGGCGCGGATCTCCTCCTTCATCGAGAAGGGGCTACGCGCCAG
The DNA here is from genome assembly GCA_963711015.1 of uncultured Actinomycetota bacterium. Lineage (GTDB taxonomy): Bacteria > Actinomycetota > Actinomycetes > Propionibacteriales > Propionibacteriaceae > Microlunatus. Next base: position 478,707 of record CAVQCQ010000002.1, on the reverse strand, counting down.
CGGTCTCACGACGACCGTTGTCGAAAGCGGTGTCCAAGCCCTCGCGATGGCTCGCAGCGGAGAGTTCGACCTGATGATCCTGGACATCGGGCTTCCGGAGCTCGACGGGTTCGCGGTGCTGCATGCTCTTCGCAGTGCGAAGGTCGACCTGCCCGTCCTCATCCTCACCGCCCGGGACGGGGTCGACGACACCGTTGCGGGCCTCCGCGGTGGGGCCGACGACTACATGTTGAAACCGTTCCACTTCGACGAGCTCCTGGCCCGCATCCAGCGGCGCTTGGGAACGCCCAGCCGTCCCGGAGGGGCCAACACCCTCAGCCACAACGGCATCAGCTTGGACCTGCACACCAGACGGCTGCACTGTGACGGCAACTCCACCGACCTCACCGCTCGCGAGTTCACCCTGATCCAGATCTTCTTGACTCATCCCGGCCAGGTCTTCTCACGAGAGCAACTGCTCAGCCGCGTCTGGGGTTACGACTACGAGCCCGGTAGCAACATCGTCGAGACCTACATTCGCTACTTGCGGCGAAAGGTCGGCCCGGACCGCATCGAAACCGTCCGCGGCATGGGTTATCGCCTTCGGGACTGACACGCCGTCGCCGTCCGGCGGCGACTCGGTCCGGAACGTCTGTTCCGGATCGTGTATCCGTCGACACCGCCGCTGCTCTTTGTCGGTATGACGCACGGAGGATCACGGGCTGCGGTCTCGGCATGGTCTCAGCGAGACCAGGCACGACGATTTCGTTATCAAGCTCGTGACCAGCGGCGCCCATGTCACGATCAGGTGTCGGTCAGCGTGGGAACGGCTGCACCTCCGACGTCGCCGATGGCCCTGCGGGGCTGCTGCGACCTGTGGTCACCGACCCCGCCATCGTCCAGGTCGCTGGGCCCGACTAGCGCATCATCCCTGGTCAGGCCGCAGTTCACGACGGAGACCGGGTGCTCGGATCGACTCGCTCCTCGCCGGGTCATAGCCTCACGACCCACCGGCGAGGCAACATTTCATGCTCGGCAGCCAGGTGGCCGCTGGAGGACACGATTGGGTGAATCCACTTCGACGACACCCGTCAGGCACCATACTGGTGGCCCGCAGTGCTCAGTCACCCCCGGAGCCAGCCGCCGGGGTCCCGAGACCTCGCCACTCGGGGGCATCAAGATCTCGCTCGCGGAAGGAAGCACATCATGGGAGCAGTTCGGGTCGGCGTCGTAGGCGTCGGGAACTGCGCGGCCTCGCTCGTGCAAGGCGTTCACTACTATCGTGACGCGGCAGAGGACGACCGTGTGCCCGGGCTCATGCACGTCAAGTTCGGTGACTACCACGTAGGAGATATCGAGTTCGTCGCTGCCTTCGACGTCGACGCCAAGAAGGTCGGGCTCGACCTGGCTGAGGCCATCGGCGCCAGCGAGAACAACACCATCAAGTTCGCCGACGTCCCGCCGCTCGGTGTGCCGGTGCTGCGCGGACCGACCCTCGACGGCGTCGGTGAGTACTACAGCGAAGCCATCGCCGAAGCGGACGAGGATCCGGTCGACGTGGTCGCCGCCCTTCGCGAGAACCGGGTCGACGTCCTGGTCTCCTACCTGCCCGTCGGGTCGGAGCAGGCCGACAAGTTCTACGCCCAGTGCGCGATCGACGCCGGCGTCGGCTTCGTCAACGCGTTACCGGTTTTCATCGCCTCCGATCCCACGTGGGCTCGAAAGTTCGCCGAGGCGGGCGTCCCCATCGTCGGCGACGACATCAAGAGCCAGGTGGGTGCGACCATCACCCACCGTGTGATGGCCAAGCTCTTCGAGGATCGCGGTGTGAAACTCGAGCGCACCTATCAGCTGAACTTCGGCGGGAACATGGACTTCAAGAACATGCTGGAGCGTTCTCGACTGAAGTCCAAGAAAGTCTCGAAGACCCAGGCGGTCACGTCGCAGATCCCCCATGAGATGCGCGACGCCGATGTCCACATCGGTCCGAGCGACTTCGTTCCCTTCCTCGACGACAGGAAGCATGCGTTGGTCCGTCTCGAGGGACGTGGCTTCGGGGATACGCCGATCCTTTTGGAGTATAAGCTCGAGGTCTGGGACTCCCCGAACTCGGCCGGCATTGTCATTGACGCGATCCGCGCGTGCAAGATCGCCTTGGATCGTGGCATCGGTGGCCCGGTCCTCAGCGCAAGCTCATACTTCATGAAAAGCCCACCGGTCCAGTACGACGACTCAACCGCTCGAGAGGAGGTCGAGCAGTTTCTTCGAAGCTGATTCTCGCTCGACACCATCAAGGTAATTACATGACGTTCGCTCCGTTATTCTCGCTCCCCGCCACCAGCATCGACCGGTGGCACCGGGGGGCGTCCCCGATCGCGGCCGGCTCAGTCGCCGCTGTGATCTCCGCCCTAGTCGCGACCGGGTACGCCAGCGCCGGCCAGCGATTCCGCCCTGTGGGATCGAACCTTCGGCTGCCGCGCCTCGTGTGTAGTGCAGTAAATGCGGGGCGGAATCTTACGAGCTTCATTAGGCTGACCCGCAGTGCGGGAAGGATCTGGGGGAATCGATGAATCGGGCTTTGGTCACGGGTGCCGCTGGCTTCATTGGCAGCCACCTGTGCGAGGCGCTGCTCGCGCGGGGCTGGACGGTTCGCGGCGTCGATAGTTTCAATGATTTCTACGACCCCAGGTACAAGCGCCGCAACATTGTCGCTGCGCTTGAACATCCAGGTTTCGAGTTAATTCGTGGCGACCTCTCGGATCTGGTTTTGGACGATATTCTCGACGGCGTCGACGCGGTCGCCCATCTTGCGGGTGAGCCGGGCGTCACCACGTCGTGGGGTCCGGCGTTCGCGCGCTATGTCGACCGGAACATCATGGCAACCCAGCGCCTGCTCGAGGCTGTGTCGCGACTGGGTGCGCGCCCCTTCGTGTACGCGTCGAGTTCCTCCGTCTACGGCACGGATGCCGATGCCTTGCGAGCTCGAGGCGAACCCCGACCGAAAAGCCCTTATGGGGTGAGCAAGCTGGCCGCCGAGGCGCTGGTGGGGGCATATTCCCACTCCTTCGGCATCCCGGCCACGTCGCTGCGCTACTTCTCGGTCTATGGGCCCCGCCAGCGGCCCGACATGGCGGCGCACCGCTTCATCGAGTCGATGCTCGACGGCCGCCCGATCACGATCTACGGCGACGGCAGCCAGGTCAGGGACTACTCCTATGTCGCAGATGTCGTGGATGCCACGATTCGCTCGTTGTCTGCCGACCTGCCACTCGGAGCCGTGCTCGACATCGCCAGCGGCAGCCCCGTGGACGTCAACACCTTGATCGCCACGCTGCAGGATCTGCTGCCGCTCGACGACGCCACCGTCGAGCGGGTCGGTGAGCGCCGGGGCGACGTGGAGCGCACGGCCGGGCGGATCGACCTGACGCGGGAACGGCTCGGATGGTCTCCGAGAACGGACCTGCAGTCGGGGTTGGCTGAGCAGGTCGCGTGGCATGTCCGCCGTCGACAGCACCAGCCGGCGCTGGACGAGTCGGTCTATGAAGCGTCGCTGGCGTCGTTCTCAGGTAGCGCCTCATGAGTGGCTCGAGCTCTCCGCGGCTGGTCGTCTACTCCCAGGATGGGCTGGGGCTGGGACATCAGCGGCGAACCACCCTGCTCGCGAGCGAGTTCCTGGCTGCGAAGGCTGGGGCGAGCGTGCTCACCATCTCCGATTCGCCACTCGGGCAGTTCTTCCCCACCAGCGTTGGCCATGACTACCTGAAGCTGCCGTCGATCCACAAAGTGGGGCCGGGCGACTGGCGGCCACTGTCGTTGTCGCTGTCCTTCGCCGAGGTGTTGGAGGTTCGGCGCGAGATCATCCGATCGGCGGTGCTGAAGTTCGCGCCCGATGTCATGCTGGTGGATCACATGCCCCATGGCGCGATGGGTGAGCTGGTTCCGACGCTGGAGGCGTTGAAGGGCAGCGGGACCAGGGTCGTCCTGGGTCTGCGCGACATCTTGGACTCGCCGGCGGTGGTTCGGCAGCGGTGGCATCTGGAGGGCGCGTTCGAGGCGGTCGAGCAGTACTTCCACGACGTGCTGGTCTACGGATCCCAGGACGTCTTCGACATGTCAACGGAGTACGACCTGCCGGAGGCAGTCGGCCACCGGCTGCGTTACTGCGGCTACGTCTGCTCGCCGTACACCCTCTCCTCGGCGTCAGACAAGGTCCGCAAACGCCACCTGCGCAACGCCGAGGACTCGGATCTGATCGTGGCCATGGCCGGTGGCGGCGCCGACGCGGACGGGCTGTTCGCCACCTTGATGAGCGCTCTCCCGGCCATCAACGCTGAGCGGCCGTGCGTGGCAGTGATCGTGACCGGACCATTCCTGCCCCGCCCCGAGCATCGGAAGCTGTCGAAGTTGGCGCGCGGGCTCTCAGTCCCGGTCCACGTGATCCGCACGGTTCCCGACTCGCTGTCCTACATCGGGGCAGCCGACGTCGTGATCGCGATGGCTGGCTACAACACCACGGCAGAGATCTTGACGATGGACAAGCCGGCGCTGCTGGTGCCGCGCTCAGGCCCCAGTGCCGAGCAGCAGATGAGGGCGAAGCTGTTCGCCGATCGTGGGTGGGTCAACTGGCTGCCGCCGGCGGACCTGTCGCCGGACATGCTGGCTCAGGCGGCCCTCTCGGCGTTGACCACGCGCCGGCTCCGGAGCTCCCGGCCGGATCTGCGGGGTCGCTATGCCGCCGCCCAGCACCTGCTGACCAAACTGGATCACGCTGAGATCAACGGTGCCGAGCTCAACGGCGCGGGAATCAATGGCTCGGTGATCAACGGCACCGGGATCAATGGCACTGGACTCAACGGTTCGGAGATGAACGGTTCGGAGTTGAACGGTTCTGACACGGTCACGGCGAAGCGGCGGCCTCTGCCGAGTGCCCGCCTCCGTCGCTCAGGCTGACCAGTGCCGAACCAGCTTCGCAGTGGGCGTTGAGGTGCGGTTTCTGGTTCCTCACCGTACTGGCCCAGACCTCGACGACGTGTTGTCCGGGCAACTCGGGGCAGACGGTGTACGTGACGTGGTGCACAACCCGATGGACCATGGCCTGACCCAACTGCTCAGTCAGTGTGCTGCCGATCGACTGGGGACCGCGAGGGCGGAGTTGCTTCGCACGAAGTACAAGCCCGGCCGCAAGCTCACCGCGTACTACCAACTCCGTATCGGCACTGAGGCTCGCCCGATCGCGCTCATCTGGTCCGTGGAGTCGCTCTCCGACACCATGGACGCTGCCGACCGGCAAGACCTGACGGCACCGCGCCAGCTCGTTGCTCCCTTCGAACGGCTGAGCGCCCGGACCGACGGCGGACACACCGGCCTACTGATCGCCCCGCTCGATCCCCAGATGCCTCAGCTCATGAGGCTGCACTCGCACTCTCATCTGACCGCCATGCTGAATGACGTGGCGGCGGAGCTCGCCCTGCCGCCCGGGGGGACGCGAATCCAGGCGGTCCGATATCGGCCTGGGCAGCGGCACGTGCTCCGCATCTCTGCCGCGTCCGATCGTGACGGACACGCGGTGTACGTCAAGGTTGACCGCGACAATCGGGCGGAGCGCGCCGTGCGGTTCGCAGAAGCGGTGGGACCGCTGCTGGCCGAGCGCTCCCCCGGCACCGGTCTGGTGACCCCGCTCGGCTTCGTCGCCTCCGACCAGGCCGCGGTCTGGCGCGGCACGGCGGGCAGCACGATGTCCCAGGAGCTGCGCGACCCTCGTCGCGCGGCACCACTGCTCGCACTGATCGGCAGGGCAGTCCGCGTCCTCCACGACCTGGACCCTCACGTTGTGGCCTCCGCGATGGCCGTCGATCAGTGGGCGGAACCCCACGGCGCCCGGTCGGAGCTGACCTCCACCTTGGGCGCCGGGCAGCTCCTGACCTCGCTCCTGCCCGCCGTCTGGGAACGCTATTCCACGCTCGCGCTCGAGGCGGTCGACCAGTTCGAAGGCTTGCCGGCCGAGGAGGTCCGGCTCGGCCACGGCGACCTCAAGTGCGACAACATCCTCGCTACGGAAGATCGAATCTGCCTGCTCGACCTGGATCGGTCCGGCCTGGCCGATCCCGCCATGGATCTGGGCAAGGTTCTTGCCGATCTGCAGTGGTGGGCATGCCAGCACTCGGTCGACTCGGCAGTCCTGGTCGCCGGCCTCCTTGAGGGCTATGGGCCGTGCGATCCGGCCCGGCTGGCGCGTGCGCGCGTGATCGCGGTGCTGTACCAGCTCAAGCTCGCGGCCCGGCGTACGGGAGTTCACACCGTCGACTGGGACGCCCAGATGACGCGTCAGGTCGACGAGGCGGCCGCGAGCCTGCGCCGGGAGACGTTCGGATGATCTCCGCTCTCGAGTCCTTGGATGTCTCGGCCGCCGAATGGCTGGCCGGGTGCGATCCTGCGTTGACCCATCTGCCTGACGCGATGGGGGCCGCGGAGCCGCACTGGACTCTGCACGATGTGCAGTGGTCACCGGGTCAGGGCTGCCGGCTCGCGTACCAGGTGGACGTCGAGGGATCCGGGACCTCGACCTTCGTCGGTTTCTCCCTGGATGCGCAGACCTGGTCATCGCACGACTTCCGCGACGACCCCTCGCTGCCCGGGCTTTCCAGCGCCGCGGACCCGACCCGCGTGTCGGACGAGCTGCGGCTGACGGTCGAGGAGCCGATCCTGCACTGCCGCGTGCAGCCAGTCCGGTATCGGCCGACGTCGCGCTGCGTCCTGCGCTATGACGTGCGGACGGCGTCCGGCCTCTCGCCGTACTTCGCGAAAGTGTTCTCGAGGACCACCTTCGCAGACGCCTCCCGACGGGCGACCGGGGTCAGCGCCGCCGCCCAGCCGACCCGGTTACGGGTCAGCCGGGTAGTCGGGGTCTGGCCGGAGCTGTACACGACCGTGAGCGTGGCGGTCGATGGCCGGTCCGCCTCGTCGATGCTGCGCGACGTATCGCTGTCCGCCCAGAGCCGCATCGATCTTGCCGAGCGTCTCGGCGAGCTGCTCGCTGATCTCCATGCGCTGCCTGGGGTGCCGGTTCCTGTCCGCACCGCGTCGGATCACCTGCGCGCGGTCGCCGATCTGATGCCGTCGGTCCGCCTGCTGGATCCGCCGCTGGCCGATCGCCTTCGCCGGCTCCTCGACCGCCTGGAGCGGGCGCTGCCTCCCCGCGATCACGAGGACGTGCTGATCCATGGGGCGTTCCGGCCCGGCCAGGTCGTCGTCGACGACGCGGGGCTGCTGCACCTGCTCGACCTCGACGGCGTGAGTCGCGGCGATGCGCATCAGGACCTGGGGACGGCATTGGCCCATCTGTCCTGGGCGGCGATTCGGCAGCCGAGTTCGGGCGTCCAGCCCGGCGACCTCGACCAGGCTCTGCTCGCCGGCTACGGTGCCCACGGCATTCCGGTGCGTCGAGCATCCCTGATCTGGTGGCGCGCTGCGGTCCTCGCCCAGATCGCCGCGCGACGGTTCCGCCGACTGGACGTCGCCGACTGGCCCGTGGTGCCGCAACTGATCGACCTGGCTGAGACCCTGATCGCCGGTCGGACAGGCAGTGTGACGTCATGACACTGGTTGACCGGTTGCAGCAGGATCAAGCGACCGAGCTGATCCGTCAGGTGATGGCTGGGCGGACCGTCGACGCGGCCCAGCTCACCGTCGTCTCGAGCCGGGAGCTGACCGCCGCGGTCGGACGGCGTCGCGTCGTCCAGTACGTCGTCGATGGACTCGACGATCCGGGCCCCACCCTGCTGATCGCCAAGACCTTCAGCGAGCCACACCGGGCCCAGATGCTGAGCACCCATCTGCAGGAGCTCGCCGACAACGGATTCGCGGTCGGACGGTTTCGTGTGCCTCAGTTGCTGGCCTTCGACCCTGAAGAGCACCTGGTGCTGTATCGGGCATGCACCGGCACGCCTCTCAATGAGCAAATGGACAACGAGAACTTGCTCGACGGGGTACGCGACGCTGCGCGCTGGCTGGCCAAACTGCACACGTCTGCGGTTCAGCTGCCGCGCACCTTCAGCGTGGCGCAGGAGGTCTCGAGCACCCAGGAGTGGGCGGGCGTCGTCGGTCGACACAGCCCGGACGTGCTCGAGCCCGCTCAGCGGCTGGCCGGGTGGTGGGCTACGGCTGGCTCCTCCATCCGTGCCGCCCCCGTGCCGATCCACAAGGACTTCCATGCCGGGCACCTCCTGAGGGACGACTGTGTCTGGGTCATCGACCTCGATGAGGCACGACATGGTGACCGCGCTTTCGACCTGGCGCACTTCTGCGCGTATCTGGAGTTCGGAGGCGACGCGAGTGGCGTCCGACAGCAAGCCTTCCTCGACGAGTACGCCCTCTTGACCGGTTGGTCCGATGACGGCTCGCTGGCCTGGTACAGCGCGTACACGTGGCTGAAGATCGCCAAGCAGATCGCGCTGCGGAGTGGTCCCAGCCGAACCTTGGCTGCGGACAGTGGCTGGCAGGTCGGCGACGCGGTGGCAAGGGGGCTCGCATGTCTGGCCCGGTGATCTACCTGGTTCGCAGCTGGCCTCGGCTCTCCCAGACGTTCATCGTCAACGAGGTCCTGGCCCTCGAACGGCGCGGCGTCGACCTCGTTCTGTTCAGCCTGGTGCGGTCTGGTGAGCTGGTCGTCCAGCCCCAGGTCAGCCAGGTCCGCACCGCGGTGCGCTATCTCGAGGACCGCTTGCCCCTACGACAACGAGCCGGCGAACATCTCGCTGTCCTGCGAGCCGGCCCGATGCGCTATCTGCGAGCTGCCCTGTTCGCCTGGCGCCGCCGAGATCTCGCGTCGGGCTACGCGACCGCCACCAGCATCGAGTGCTTCCGCTACGCCGTCCGGGTGACGGCCGCCGTCGTCCGACTCCGAGACGAAGGCCGGGCACCGACCCATCTGCACGCGCACTTCGCTCACGACCCGGCACTGGTCGCCTTGCTGGTACGCCGCCTCACGGGACTGCCGTACAGCTTCACCGCTCATGCCCGGGATCTCGTCCAGATCCCGCGGTCCAGTCTGGCGGCTCGCGCCGCCGAGGCGACCGCGTTGATCACCTGTTGTGAGGCCAACAGCGACTACATCGCCGTGACCGTGCCCGAGAGCATGCCCGTCGTCAAGGTCATCCACCACGGCGTCGAGCTCGACCTGTTCAAGCCCCGGCCGCGAGCGACCCCGGTCGCGGAACCGCGACTCGTGACGGTCGGGCGTCTCGTGGAGAAGAAGGGCTTTCCCGACCTGTTGCAGGCCCTTGGCCGCCTCAAGGCCTCAGGACGCCGGATCAGCTGTCAGGTCTATGGTGATGGACCGCTCCTGGAGTCCCTGACCGCGCTGCGGGACTCATTGGGACTTGCCGAGGACGTCCATTTCGCCGGGGAGCACAGTCGCGAGTCCATCATCCAAGCGCTGCACGACTCAGAGATCTTCGTGCTCACCCCGACCGTGACCGAGGACGGTGACCGGGACGGTATTCCCAACGTCCTGGTCGAGGCGATGGCCTGCGGTCTGCCGGTGGTGAGCACGAAGGCCGGAGGCATTCCGGAACTCGTCAGCCATGGCGTCAACGGGTTCCTCACTGAGCCGGGCGACGTCGCCGGCATCGAGACCCAGATCGCCACCCTGCTCGACTCACCCGAGCTGCGCCAGCAGATGGGGGCGGCGGCCCGGCGCACCGTCGAGTCGGACTACGACGTCAACGCGGCCGCCGAGCGGCTCGAAGGAATTTTCCTGTCCCAGCAGACCGTGGGGGCAGCATCATGACCCCGCACAGCGAGGCCCAGCGTTTCAACGCCGCGTTGGACGCCCACGGCATGGGGCGTCGACTGGCTGCTGCGCTGAGGACCGGCCGCCGGCCCTGCCACGTACTCGACGCCAAGTACGAACCAGGCATCCGAGCGAGCGTGCTGTATCAGCACGGCTCCGATCTGGTCCGAGGTGACCTGCTGACGCCGGACCGCCCGGCGCGTACCGGATGTGTGACCGACGGACCGGGACTGGAACTGTCGGTCTACCCACACGACCCGGATCTGCCGACGCTTCCGCTGGCCATCACCGCTTCGGTCATGGGTCCGCGGGTCGCCCAGCTCTCTCCAGCCCTTGATCCGCTTTCGCGTCGGGCGCTGCTGCGACGCTGCCAGGTGACGTTGTTGCGATACCGGCTCGGCAAGCGGGCCACAGTGCGGCTCAGTACTCCGGTCTTCGACGGAAGCTACGTGGCGAAGGTCTACCACGACGCCGCCAAGGCGGCGGCCGTGGCCGGCGAGGCCGAAGCCCTGGCCGCGATCGCGGCGCCGCACGCCGGCCGCCTGCGGCTGGCACCCACCCTCGGTCACCTGCCCGAGATCTCGGTGGTCGTGCAGCAGTCGATCTCCGGCCAACCGCTCGACTCCCTCCTCGCGACGCCCAGCCGAAATGGCGCGGCCGTCACCGAGGCGATGGGGCTTGCGGCAGCAGCGCTTGCCCAGCTCCATCGAGGCCCGACGGTCAGCACGCGCGTGCGTTCGGTGGAGAAGGAGCTGAACCGCTTCCGAAGCCGGGCGCTGCGTATCTCCACCGTCGACGCCGAGCGGGGAGATCAGCTGCTGGGCCTGGCCGAACGTCTCCTCGAGACCTTCAGTGCGTTCCCCGTGACCACGCCGGGCGTCGTGCACGGCGACTGCAAGCCCGGCCAGTTCCTCTTGACCGGAGACGGTGCGGTCTACCTACTCGACTTCGACCACTGCGGCGTCTCCGATCAGGCTGGTGACGCAGGTACGTTCGTCGCATCGTTGCGGCAGCTCGGGGTGCAGCGAACCTTGACCAGCGGATCAGTGGCCTCCACCGAGGCACTCGACTCGCTGGCCGAGAGATTTGTCACCACCTATTGCGAGTCTATGGAGGATAATCTGACTACGCGGATCCGATGGCACGCGGCCGTCGCACTCCAGCGTAAGGCGCTCAGGTCGTTCGCACGATCGCCGAAGTCGCCTTTGCCAATAGCACTTGTCGAGGAAAGTCACCGGTGTCTGGACCGTGTGATGCAGGAGTTGTCGTGAAAGCTAGGGACGAGTTACCTTCCCACTGGCCGGACGGTTGGCGTCCGCCAGTAAAGAGCCGCCCCCATAAGAAGCCGAGCGACTTCCGGCTGACGGTCCGGCTGTTCCGCCGGTTCGCCGGTAGCAAAAAGGTTTACGTGGTGGGCATCTTGTTGCTCATCTTCGAGGCACTGACCTCCATCATCGAGCCTTTCCCCATCGCCTACGTCATCGACTTCCTGCAGGGCAAGAAGCCGGGTCTGCGCGAGCTGGGCTGGCCCGCGCTGGTGCCGTCGCCGATGGTCGAGACCCTCATCCTGCTCACCGTGGCGATCGTCGGCATCGCGGCGGTCAACAGCGCCGCCGACTCGCTGACCGAGGTCGCCATGGCCCGCGGTGGCCGCCGGCTCGGCTACAGCATCCGGGTGGCCATGTACTCCCACCTGCAGAAGCTATCGCTGAGCTACCACGACAAGAAGCGGACCGGCGACGTGCTCACCCGGGTCACCGGGGACGTGCTGGTGGTCGAGGAGTTCATCATCGACTCCGTCAGCAACGTCCTGGGCAGCCTGCTGGTACTGACGGGCAGCCTGGCCGTGCTGTTCTGGCAGTCCTGGAACGTCGCCCTGGTGGCCGTGGTGGTCGTCCCGATGCTCGCCTTCGTCTCGAACTTCTACTCCCGGCGGATCAAGACTGCCTCCAAGGCCCAGCGCACCCGGGAGGGCGAGCTGGCCTCGACCGCCCAGGAGATGCTGACCTCGATCCGGCTGGTCCAGAGCTACGGGCGCGGCAAGGTCGACCTCGAGCAGTTCTCCAGCCAGACCGACAAGAGCATGCGCGCCTCACTGTCGTCCGCGAACATCCAGGCGCAGTTCAGCTTCGTGGTCGCGCTGATGGAAGCGTTCGCCATCTGCGCGGTGATCTGGCTCGGGGTGTGGCTGGTCCAGCAGAACACGCTCACCGTCGGCACACTCGTCCTGTTCGTCCTGCTGCTGCAGAACATGTTCAAGCCGGCCCGCAAGATCGTAAGCGAGTGGTACAAGATCGGTAAGGTCTTCGCCAGCGTGGAGCGGATCGATGATCTCCTCGTCCGTGATGTTGTCGTGCAGGATGCCCCCGACGCTGTCGAGGCTCCGCCCCTGACCGGCGCCCTGAACTTCGTCCACGTCAGCTTCGCCTACCCGGCCGAGCACGAGGACGGGTCCGCAGCGGCACAGCGGCCCCGGGTCCTGCACGACATCGACTTCGCGGTCGCGCCCGGTGAGGTCGTCTCACTCGTCGGATTCAGTGGTGCGGGCAAGAGCACCGTCGCTCAGCTCGTGCCCCGGCTCTACGACCCCGACGAAGGTGCCGTGCTGGTCGACGGCATCGACCTGCGACGGCTGACCATGAGCTCGCTGCGCAGCCAGGTGAGCCTGGTGCTTCAGGACACCGTCCTGCTGAGCGGCAGCGTCGCGGAGAACATCGGCTACGGGATCGCCGACGCGACGCCCGAGCAGATCGAAGCGGCGGCTCGAGCGGCGAACGCGCACAACTTCATCATGGACATGCCCGACGGCTACGACACTCAGCTCGGTGAGCGTGGGTCGATGCTCTCCGGCGGTCAACGGCAGCGCATCGCCATCGCCCGGGCCTTCATCCGCGAGACGCCGATCTTGGTTCTCGATGAGCCGACGACAGGCCTCGACCTGGAGTCGACGCAGCTCGTGCTGAAGGCGCTCCGCAGCCTGATGCGCGGCAAGACGACCCTGATCATCTCCCACGACCCCGGACTGATTCGGTGCGCCGACCGGATCATGGTTCTCTCCGAGGGCCGCATCGTCGAGAGCGGTGGACACCAGGAGCTGATCAGCGCGCGCGGACTCTACTCGGAGCTGTACGTACGCGAGCTCGAGCCGGAACTCGTCCACACCAACGGCGACGGGAACGGCTCGCATGGTGACCTCTGGTACGGGGCTGAGCCCGAGTACGCGGTGGTTGTGCCACGGCGAGCCCAGCAGGCCCACGGCGGCGAATGACGCATCCAGAATGACCGACGGGTATGGCAGTGCCGGCGCCCTCCTGCCGCCTCTCGCCGCGAGACTGCCGGGCCTGGCGAGCGCGCTGAGTCCCGAGCTGACGGCGCGCCGCGTGGAACAGACGTTGCTCCGGCCGGGCGCTCAGGTCCGCCGGGCGACGCCGGGGTCGCTGTGGTACCAGCCCGACGGATCGTGTTCGCTCCGCTACCGGTTGGCCGTCTCCGACGGAACTGTGATCAGCGAACACACGGTGTTGGCCCGGGTGTATCCGTCCGCGGACGTGGCCGGCCGTTCGCTGCCGAGTGACGAAGGGGGATCGGCGCCGCACACCGACCCGCCCGATCCGTGGCGAGCGTGGCGGGCTGTGCCGGAGGCGGAGGACATCACGCTTTCCCTCTTTCCGGTTGATCCGGCACTTCCGACGCTGCCGGCGGCGATGGACCTGGCTGCCCTTTCGCGGCCGGACTGGCCCGACCCGACCGCAGATCCGGTCTCCGTGGAGCTGGTCCACCACAGCCGGCAGGGCGCTGCGGTGCTGCGCTACGGCGTACGCCACGCCGGCTCATCGGAGGGGCGGGCGTCCGGCCAGGTGTACGGCAAGGTCTATCCGGACCGGACAACGGGCCAGCGCGTACACCGCTTCCTTCGGTCGTGCGCCACGTCCGGCCGGGTCCGCCTTCCGAGGACGCTCGGCTACTCCCCCACCCTGAACCTCGGCTTGACCGAGGCGCTGCCCGGACAGGCACTACTCCCGGACCTCGTGCGGTCGGCGACGGCCTCCGGCTCCGCCTCCGAGGCGATGGCGGCGTCCGGCCGGGCATTGGCCGCTCTGCACGCCATCCGCGAGGCAGCCGCACCAGAGCTGACCGTCGCGGACCTCACGCGGGAGCTCGGCAGCCAGCTCGACGCGGTGGAGCCCGTCTGGCCGCAGATCGCGGACCAGGTTCGCTCCCTGCTGGGTCGTCTCGGTCCGGCGGAACGCGTCGGTCTCGACGGCAACGGCGTCGCTGCCGTGTTGTGTCATGGAGACTTCACCCCGTCGCAGGTGCTCCTGGCGGGCGATACCGTCTGTGGAGTCGTCGATTTCGACACTGTCTGCTGGAGCGAGGAGGCCATGGATCTGGGCCGGTTCCTCGCCCACCTGGATCTGCTCGCGACCAAGGAGCACGGCGAGTCCGCAAGACCCCTTCGACAGCAGCTGGCCGACAGCTTCGTGGCCGGCTACGCCGATTCGGCGCCGGTCCTGGTCACCGGCGAACCGTTCCTCCGACGAATCGCTGTCTTCCGGTCGTTGTCACTGGCATCGACCGCCCTGCACGCCTGCCGCCAGCTCAAGGAACGCCGGATGCGCCTTGCGCTGTCCTTGCTCGATCAATCAACGAGAACCGCCCACTATCGGCCCGGAAAGGCTCTTCATGACCACCTGGTTTGACCCGAAAACCGTGATCGCGCCCCTGGACACGTTCGCGACCCTCCCCGACTGGCTGGCCGCCGGCATGGACGGCGAACGCGTCCAAGCGTCGCTGCAGCGGCAGGTGCCGGAGCTCGCCGAAGGCCGGCCTCAGCTCGTGTCGGTCTGGCCACAACGCCTGCGGGCGAAGGGCGAGGAGTGGCTCGCCCGTTATCAGCTGACCGTTGCCGATCCCGGCGCCGAGCCACGGCACGTGGTCGTGGTGGGCAACTTGTACGCGCCGTCAGCCGACCTACCGACCGGCACGGGCGACGCCAACGTTAGCGGTGTGGCGTTCGGTGAGCCGGGCTGGACCTGCTGGCTGGATGACCTCCGGCTCGAGCTCGCGGTGGAGACCGAGGATCCCGCTCTGCCCGCCCTGTCCGACATCGTCGACCCGGTGGCGGCTCGTGAGCTGATCCAGCAGGTCGTCGTCAAGGCCGGCTACCACGATGCCTCGGTCACCGCGGCCCGCCCGAACGTCGTGCGCTACAAGCCGGGCAGCCGGTGCACCGTCGTCGTCGAGGTCGACTACGAGCAGGCCAACGGCTACCAGCCCGGCCCTGATCCGATCGTGATCAAGACCCACCAGGGCGACAAGGGACAGACCGCGTGGGCGGCCATGACCGCACTGTGGGAGTCGCCGCTGGCCCGGGACGGCGTGGTGGCTCTCGCCGAGCCGCTGGGCTACGACCCGGAGCGGCGCATCCTGTTCCAGGGGCCCATCTCCGAGGAATACACCCTCAAGGAGTTCGCCCGGTTGGCCATCGCCGACGGGAGCGAGCCCCAGCTCGACCGGTTGCGCACCGAGCTCGCCAAGACTGGGTACGCCCTCGCCGCCCTGCATCAGTCCGAGGCCAGCTACGGGGAGACGGCGACCCTCGACGGGGAACTGGAGGAACTTCGCGAGGTCATCGGTCGGCTGTCGTTCAGCGTTCCGCCCCTGGAGGCCGCGGCCGAGCCGCTGCTCACGCGCCTGGAGCAGCTGTCGGTCGAGTGCCCTGCCGACCCGAGCGTCTCGTCGCACCACGACTTCCGGCCGGCGCAGGTGCTGCTGCATGAGGGCAGTGTCGGCTTCATCGACTTCGACGGCGCCTCGATGGCCGAGCCAGCCCTTGACCTCGGGCGGTTCCGGGCGAAGCTGCGCGACATCGTGATCAGCGTGCTGTCCGCGAGTGACCAGCCGATGGAGGGGGCGGCGCTGGAGTGGCACCTGAACCTGATGGACGAGCTCTGCGATCACTTCCTGGACGCGTACGGCGAGAAGGCGACGGTGTCACGGGAGCGGGTGCTGCTGTGGGAGACCTGTGATCTCCTCACCGCGATGCTGCATGCCTGGACGAAGGTCCGTCTGCTGCGGATCACTCCTCGGATGACCGTGCTGAAGCACCACCTCGAGAAGCACTCCAGCCCGGAGTAGCGAGCGTGACCAAAGTCACGGATTAGCGGCTGTCGCGCGCAGCCTGACGGCGGGCTCCAAGGGCACGCGTGGACGCATCCTTCTTGATCCCGCCCGTCGTCTTGGCTGTCCGGCCGCGAGACCTGCCGCTCGGCACCGCGTCAGTGGCCGGGCTCGGCCGGGCGGCGGGACCGGCGCCTCGGCCGGCGCGAGCCGCCGCCAGGCGCTCGGCTCGTAGTTCGGCCGCCGCCTGTTTCGCCACGACCTCGACCCGCTTGCTCACCCTGGCCAGCGCCAGCTCGAACACCTCGGCCTTGTCCCGGTTGCGCTGGTTCTTCGCGTAGGAGACGCCCCGGCCGCCGTGCTCGGCCACACCGGCGCTGGCCTGCCGGCGGTACAACTTCACATACTTGGTCCGGGCCCGGCGAATCCGGGTGTGGAGCTCGAGCAAGGCGTCCTCGTCGAGACCGCTGAGCGCATCCGGCTCGGTTTCGGCGATCAGCCCCCGCTCCTTCTCGGTCAGCGTGTTCAGCAGAGCCTGCGTCATATTGATCATCCTTTCAGAAACGCCAGATGAGGGGTACGAGCCCGACGCTGATCACGAAGAACAGGGCGACCATGACCAGCCCGAGCTTCCAGTAGTCGCCGAATCGGTAGCCCGCCGGACCCATGATCATCATGTTCGCGGGCGTGGCGATCGGGGTCAGGAACGCCGCGACCGACGCCACGCACAGACTCATCAGGACCGGACGGGCCGACAGGTCAAGCTGGGCCGCCGCCGACACCGCGATCGGAATCATGACCAGGGCAGTGGCGGTGTTGCTGATCAGCTGCCCGAAGACGACGGTGACGACGAACAGGGCGATCAACAATGCGTACGGCCCGGCGTCGGCCACCACGCCGACGATCACTCCCGCTACCAGGTCACCGGCACCGGAGTTCTTGATCGCTGTCGACATCGGGAGCATCCCGGCGATCAGCAGCACGGTGGTCCAGGAGATCCGCCGGTACGCCTGCTCGACGGTGAGGACTCTGAGCACGATCATGGCTCCGGCGGCCAGCAGCGCGGCCATGGCGGGGGGAACGATCGATGTCGCCAGCAGCACGAACATCGCGCCCAGGACGGCGAGGGCGATCTTGGAGCGCGAGCCGAGGGGAACCCCCTGCCGGCGGATCAGCTCCGGGGAGTCGACCACCAGCACGTCAGCATCTCCGGCCCTTTCGTCCAGACTGCTCCAGCGGCCCTCGATCAGTAGGGTGTCGCCCACCTTCAACGTCGTTTCGGCAGTCCCGCGATCCCGGCCTTGTCGCTGGACGCCGAGGACCCAGGTGCGTTGGCCAGATCCCGGCCCAGCGAGGTCGCCTCCGCAACGACCCGACCCAGTCGGGCTCCGGCCTCGGCATCCTGGGCGGGCGCGTTCCTGACGATCAGTCCGACCTCGCCCCCGACCGCGACACGGACGGTCCCGTCGGCACCAGGATGCACGAGCGATTGCCCGGTCGCGCCACGGAAGCCGCACGCCTCGAGGGTGGAACGCTCGACGCCGAGCTCGGGAGGGACCGGCCCGTCGGTGGCGAGAAAGAACGGGGCCGCTTCGAAGTCCCCGGTTTCAGCTCACCGCTGACGGTGATCTTGAGATCCCCCAGACGGCCGATCGAGGGAGTGACATCGATGTAGGCATGCTTGACGCTCACGGGGCCACCATTTTCTTAGGCGGGCGATACGCCGCGAGTCTAGGGCCCGCCGGACACCGCCGGTATCAAAGACCCTCCGGCCGGCGACCTTCGACCATGAGCACTAGACGGGTCGCCCCATGACCGTCGAATCGTTCACGTCAGCCCCGCAGGCATCTGGACCGACTGCCGAGATGGCAGTCGGCCCAGTCTTCGCCTGACGCTGATGTCTCGATCCCCCGATCGTCGCGACTTCACCAGCTCAATGGGGCATGTCACAAAAGTTACGGGGCGTCCTTCGGCTCGTAAAGACAAAGAGCCGGTCTGTCCGATATTGGCCACGTCCAGAACCTGACATCCGACTTGTCAGGAGATGGATCATTCGCTCTCGTCGAGCAGGCCTTCCTTCTCGGCGCGGGCCACGATGGCTCGGACGTTGGCGATCCGGCCACAGTCGGAGTCCAGCTGAGCGTTGCGTTCGTTGGCGAAGTCCAGCCCGAGCGCCGCGCGGGCAGCCTCAGAGACCTCCTCGCGGGCCGGGTTGAGAATGGTCAGCTCTTCCTCGGTGAGGTGATGGTTGACGGCCTCGGCCAGCTTCTCGACCGCATCGTCGAACGCCTGGGTGTCGGTGCCCTTCAGCTCCAGCACGGCGAGCAGCGCCTGATGGCCTTCGGCATGCTCCTCCTCGCTGTGCTCCTCCTCCTCGGCACCGATCGCCCGCTTGCGGCGCAGGGTCGGGTAGACGTATTTCTCCTCGGACTCCGCGTGCGCCACGTGCAGGGCGGCGAAGGCCTTCCGGACCACGTCCCGGTCGGAGCTGGCGTCCCGAAGCTGGCGCAGCAGGGTCTCGAACCGGCGGTGGTCGTCCAAGATCAGCTCCACCACGTCACCGGCGATCGGCCGACCAAGATCAACAGGTGTTGTCGTCATGGCTGTCACGCTAGCGGCTCGATGCCTAGGCTGCCGGACATGGGCACATCCGGCGGTCCCCCGCTCTGGGTCTGCCCGGCCTGCGGAAGGGGCTTCGCCCTTCGGAACCAGTCACACAGCTGCACCGCGCTGGGCCGGATCGATGATCATTTCCGGAACTCGGGGGCGGAGGTGCGCGCCACCTTCGATGCGGTCCTGGCCGCGGTCGAAGCGCTCGGGCCCGTGCAGGTTCTCGCCGAGAAGACCCGGATCGCCCTGCAGGTCCGGATGAGCTTCGCCGCCTTCACGCCCCGTCGGCGCTGGCTGAACGGGCACCTGGTGCTGGACCGCACGGTCTCCAGTCCACGGTTCCACACGGTGCAGCAGTTCTCACCGCGCAATGTGCTGCACGCGTTCCGGTTGGTCGGACCAGCGGAGGTGGACGCGGAGTTCCGGGGCTGGCTGGCCGAGGCGTACCGAGTCGGCGAGCAGCGGCACCTGAACCGCCAGCTACCGTGACCGAGTGGGATTCACCCGGGACGAGCTCGAGTCGTTCCGCGGGGCAAGCGTTCCCGACCTGATCGGTCCCGGCGTACGGCTGCTGTTCGTCGGCATCAACCCGGGCCTGTGGACCGCGGCGACCCAGACCCACTTCGCCCATCCGGGAAACCGGTTCTACCCCGCGCTCCGACTGGCCGGCATCGTCGACCGGGACCTGGACCGGGCCGGCGGCATGACCGACGACGACCGGCGCTACCTGGTCGACCGCGGGATCGGGATCACCAATCTGGTGGCCCGGGCCAGCATTCGCGCCGACGAGCTCTCGGCCGCCGAGCTGCGCGAGGGCCGGGAGCGGCTCGAGGAGTTTGTCGCCACCCACCGACCCGCAGTCGTCGCGGTGGCCGGCATCACCGCGTACCGGACGGCGTTCAGCCGACCGAAGGCCCGGCCCGGCGAGCAGCCGGATCACCTCCTCGACGCCCGGCTGTGGGTCGTGCCGAACCCCAGCGGGCTGAACGCCCACGAGACGCTGCCCACGCTGGCCGCCGCGTACGCCGCCCCGGCGCAGGCCGCTGGCGTGATCTAGTGCCGCGGCACAAACCTTTGCCCTTCGGCAAGCCGCCGCGACCGGCCCCAAGGCGAGCGGCCAGCGATAGGGCGCCTCGGCGCATGCTCCAACAACTCATGTCTGCGCGCGTCCGGCCCCGGAACGGGCATGCGGAGGGCACTACGCGCGCATTTGATCGATTGGGCCAGATCAACCAGAGCCGCCCACATGCCTTGGATGAGAACCATTGCGCTGTGCTGCCAGCCATGCGTCGATCCCTCACCATCCCACGCCAGACCAGGTCTGAGGACGCATGCCCTGCGTGGCCAGCGGTCGGGGCTGTGCTCTGGAGTGTCAGTCTGAGGTCGGCGGCACATCAACGGTCCACCTGCGAAGGCTCCGCTCAGCTTGCGACAGCGTCGACGGGGCAATGGATGACGGCGGCGGTACTAGCTCGATCCGGACGCGCCAGCGGCGCCCGCCACGGCGGCGGTCGTTGCCGCCGCCACCTCGTCGATCGCGTCCTTGACCGCTTTCGCCGCCCAGTCGCCCTCGGTCAGAGTCTTGGCCCGGCCCTTGATCAGCTTTTTGTCGGCCTCGGGCAACACCTTGGTCACCAGCCCGGTGACCTGAAGCAGGGCCACCAGGGTCACGGTTCGCTCGGTCGGAGTGGTCCCATCGACCAAGGCGCCGCGGAGCCGGGCGCGTACGTCGTCCTCGGCCGCACTGCCCTGTGCAGGCCAGGTCGTGCGGGGGATGAAGCCGAGCACGGTGCCCTCCTGGCGGGTGATCGCGCCCGACTTCGCCAGTCGCTCCAGCAGCCGGTCGCGCAGCTTGTAGGTCACTCGGGTCTTCTTCGTGCTGAACTCGCTCACGAAGTCCTTGATCTTCTTGCCCTCGTGGGCGGCGAGGCGCTCCAACGTCGCGTCCAGCTCGGGATCGTCGGTCGGCGTCAGGTTGGTGATGGTGACCCGGCCGCGCTTGCGCCAGCCTTCGCTGTGCGGCGTGACGCCGATGCGCTCCTTCAGGGCCAGTTCGGCGATCAGCGCACCGCCGAGCGCGGGCTCGAGACGGTCGCCTCCCACCAGCGGCTTTCCGGTCTCGTTGTCCAGGGCGAGCAGGAGCAGCTCTTCCGCGATCAGCATGGGGACGAACCTACCTGCGCCGATGTGCTGAGATGGAGCCCGTGATCACGCTGGCCTACCCGATCGAGGAGCGCACACTGCACAACGGGCTGCGGGTGATCGCCAGCCCGGACCACGGTGCACCGTCGGTCGCGGTCAACCTCTGGTACGACGTCGGGTCACGAGACGAGGAGGCCGGCCGCACCGGGTTCGCCCACCTCTTCGAGCACATCATGTTCCAGGGATCGGCCAACGTCGCGTCCGGCCAGCACATCGCCCTGCTCCAGGCGGCCGGGGGCTCGGTGAACGCCACCACGTGGTTCGACCGGACCAACTACTTCGAGACACTGCCGACCGGCGGACTGGATCTCGCGCTCTGGCTGGAGGCCGACCGGATGGGCACGCTGTTGGAGGCGCTCAACCAGGAGAGCCTGGACAACCAGCGCGAAGTGGTCAAGGAGGAGCGGCGGCAGCGCTACGACAACGTGCCTTACGGCGATGCGATCGAGCTGTTGATCGCGCAGACCTTCCCGGCCGATCATCCCTACGGGCACTCCACCATCGGGTCGATGGACGACCTGAACGCAGCGACCCTGGCCGACGTGCAGACCTTCTTCCGGACGCATTACCTGCCCAACAACGCGGTCTGCTCGGTGGTCGGCGACGTCGAGCCCGAGGAGGCCTTCGAGCGCGTCGCCACCTTCTTCGGGCACCTGCCGGCCGGGGCGAAGCCGGCCAAGCCCTCCGGCGAGCCCCTGGTCCCGTTGTCGGGCGACGTCCGGACCGAGACCTCAGCCGTCGTACCGGCCGAGGCGGTCTACTTGTCCTGGCGGCTGCCGGCTCGAGGCGCCTCGGCGTATGACGCACTCGACCTCGCCTTCAGCATCCTCGGCCACGGCCAGACCTCCCGGCTGCACAAGACGCTGGTACGCGGCCAGGAGCATGCCGAGGCGGCCAGCGCCAGCACGCTCGGGTTGATCGGCGGAAACTCCTTCGGTTTCGCGTACGCCCGTGCGCGGGACGGGGTCTCGGTGGAGCAGATCGAGGACGACCTCCGCACCGAGATCGATCGCATGCGCAGCGAGCCGCCGACCGAGCGGGAAGTGCGCCGGGCCAAGGCGCAGTTCGAGCGGCACTGGCTGCACGAGCTGGCCCGGGTGGACTCGCGGGCGGACGCGCTCGGTGAGTACGCCACCTTGCACGGTGATCCCGGCTTGATCAACGAGCGGATGAGCCAGATCGACGAGTTGAGTGCCGATGACATCGCCGCCGCGCTCGCCGAGTGGCTGCGCGCGGATCAGCGGGCGACGCTGATCTATCGGAAGGAGGAGGTGCAGTGAACGGCTTCCTCCCCCGCCCCGAGCTTGCTCCGCCCGGAATCTGGAGCTTCCCCAGACCGACACGAGCCCAGCTGGACAACGGTCTGGAGACCGTCGTGTACCAGCTGCCCGGACAGCACGTCGTCTCCGCCCACCTGGTCGTCGACGTCCCGCTGAACGCCGAGGACCGGGCCCGGGAGGGCGTGGCCACCATGTGCGCCCGGGTGCTCGACGAGGGCAGCCGCCAACATGACGGCGAGGAGTTCGCCGAGCTGTTGGAGACCGAGGGCGCGGGCTTCGGCATCGAGATCGCGTTGGCCGGCCTGCAGGCGATCCTGGACGTGCCGGTCACTCGGCTCGACCCCGCGCTGAGCCTGTTCGCGGAGGCGGTGACCGAGCCGGCGCTCGCCGAGCGAGACGTCAACCGGCACGTCCAGCTCCGCCTCGCCGAGATCGAGCAGGCCCAAGCCAATTCGGCGCAGGCGGCCACCATGGCCTTTCGCTCGACGGTCTTCGACCCGCACACCAGAGCCGCCCGGATGAGCGGCGGCGAGCCGGAGACCGTCTCGCAGGTCACCCAGGCCGACGTCGCGGCCTTCCACTCTGATCATTTCGGGCCGGCCCGGGCGACTCTGGTGATGGCGGGTGACTTCCGTGACGATCCGGTCACGCTCGTCGAGCAGCATCTCGGGGGCTGGCAGAACCCGGGCCAGCTGACGGTGCCGCAGGAGGCGGCCCGGCCGGCATCGCGCCGCCTGCTGCTGGTCGACCGACCCGGTGCGGTGCAGGCCGACGTCCGTTATGGGGCCTTCGGCATCGACCGGCGTGATCCCCGCTGGTCGGCGATCACGGTGGCGAGCTATGCGATGGGTGGAGCGTTCCTGTCCCGGCTGAACGCGGTGCTGCGGGAGGACAAGGGCTACACCTACGGGGTGCGGATGGCGTTCTCGCCGTTGCGGCAGGGCGGGTCCTTCTCGGTGCAGGCCTCGTTCCGGACGGAGGTCGTGGTGGACGCGCTGCAGATCACCCGGGACTTGATCGACATCGGGCCGAAGCCGTTCACCGCCCAGGAGGTCGACGACGCCGTCGCCTTCTACACCGGGGTCTCGCCGCTGCGTTACGCCACCGCCGACGGGGTGGCCGACCAGGCCGCCAACCAGGCACTGATGGGTCTGCCGGACGACTACGTCGACCGGAGTCTGGCGCTGCTGCGATCGGTGACGCCGGAGTCCGCAGGTGCGGCGTACGGGTCGCTGGTGGTGCCGGACACGCTCAGTCTCGTCGTCGTCGGCGACGCCGAGCAGCTGGCCGAGCCGTTGCGGGCCGCCGGCTTCGACGGGCTCGAGGTGGTCACGCCGGAGTGACGGCCGCGCTCCTCCGGTGTTTCGGCGCGGCGCGGGGGTTCAAGGGGGGGTCGTCCCCCTTGCTCGTTTTGGGTACGGTCGGGTCATGCAATGTCCTGCCGACCAGACCGTCCTGCAGATGACCGAGCGCCAGGGGGTGGAGATCGACTACTGCCCCACCTGCCGCGGAGTCTGGCTCGACCGCGGGGAGCTCGACAAGATCATCGAGCGGTCCGAGAACCAGACCGTTCCGGCTGCTCGACCGGCTGCGCCGCCGCCCGATCCCCGTACCGAGCGCGCGGGCTATCCCGGCCAGGCGCCGTACCAGCAGTACCCGGCGTACCCTCGCTCGCCTGACTCCCCCGACGACTATCGAGGCGGTTACGCCCAGGGCCACGACCCTCGGTATGGCCAGCAACGCCGCAAGAAGAAGTCCTTCCTCGGCGACATGTTCGATTTCTAAGCTTCCAACTCCTGCATCGCACTCCCCTGCAGGATCGAACGCTGCGTCCGTTCTTCGCGCTGTGCTCCCGATACTTCCGGCGTACAGCGCGAAGAACCAACGCAGCGTCCGATTCCGACAGGGCCGAGAGAGGCAGAGGGAGAGGGTCAGGGAGAGAGGGAAGTCGGGCAGTTACCGTCCGAGGGCTCGAAGGGCGCGCTCGACGGCGGCCTGGGCGTCCTTGATCCTGGCCTGGTAGGTCGCCAGGTCTCCTTCGGTGAGCGCCTTGTCGGCGGCGGTGAAGGCGGTCTCGGCCTCGTTCAGGGCCTTGGTGGCGGCCGGATTGTCGGGCTCACTCGTGGGCGGCTCGCTATCGGGATTCTCGGGCTCGCCCTCCTCGGTCTCCGCCCCGGAGTCGCCCTGGAACACCTGGTCCAGCGCCGCCTGCAGGGTCTCTCCGATCCCGACCGACTGGCCGAACCGGACCACCACGAAACGCAGCGCCGGGTACGCGCCGCCGCCACCCTGGCGCTGGGTGTAGACCGGGGTCACGTAGAGCAGGCCACCGCCCAGGGGGAGGGTGAGCAGGTTGCCGGAGATCACGTTAGCGGCGCCCTGGTTGAGGAAGGGCCGCAGCCGGTCAGCAACTTTCTCGTCGGCGTTCATCGAGGCGAACGCCTGCCCGGGCCCGTCGATCTGGGTGGTGTCGGACATGGTCAAGATCCGAATCCGGCCGTACTCCGGGCTGCTCGCGTCCGCGATCACCCCCACGTACGCCGCCAGGTTCGACCGCCCGTTGGGCACGTAGGAGGTGGTCAAGGAGAAGACGGGATTCTCATCGCCCGGCCACTTCACCGACAGGTAGAACGGCGACTCTCTGGTGCTGGACGACGGTCCGGCCGTGGGGTCGTTCGGCACCTCCCAGAGGTTGGACTTGAAGTACCAGGTGCCCGGGTCGGTGACGTGGTAGCTGGCCAGGACCTGCCGCTGCACCTTGAAGAAGTCCTGCGGGTAGCGCAGGTGGTCCAGCAGGTCGGGCGGGATCTCGCCTCTCGGCAGCACGATGTTCGGGAAGGCCTTCATCCAGGTCTGCAGCACCGGGTCGGTCTCGTCCCAGCCGTAGAGCTTGACCGTCCCGTCATAGGCGTCGACCACGGCCTTGATCGAGTTGCGCATGTAGTTGATGTTGTCCTGCGGCTGGGCGACCACCGTGCCACCCACACTGGTCTGCGAGTCCGAGGTGACCTGGTTGAGGTTCACCCGCTCGCTGTTCGGGTAGTAGTTCGACGTCGTATAGCCGTCGACGATCCACACGATCCGGCCCTCGACCACGGCCGGGTAGGCGTCGCCGTCGACCTTGAGCCACGGCGCAGCCTTCTGCACCCGCTCCCGCGGGGTCCGGTCGTAGATGATCTTCGACTCCGGATTCACCCGGTCCGACAGCAGGATGTTGACGTCGGCGAACTTGGCCGCGTACAGGATCCGGCGCCACAGACTGCCGATCTCCACCCCACCTTTGCCGGTGTAGGTGAAGGTCTTGGGGTTGCCACCCTCGCCGCCACCGGGGGTGTCCAGCTCGATCGGTGGGGTGCCGGCCGGCGCGCCGACGATCGAGTACTGGTCGGCCCGCTGTCCCTGCAGTTCGCCGTAGTAGATGCGCGGCTCGTGCTCGGCGATCGGACCGGTGGGCGGGATGTCCTTCACGATCCACTCCGGCTCGCCGCCGGACTGGTAGCGGTTGCCGTACGCGGCGACCAGGCCGTAGCCGTGGGTGTAGACCGTCTTCAGGTTGTTCCAGTTCGCACCCTCGAGCCCGGAGAGATCCATCTCGCGGACCGCCACCACGGCATCGGTCTCCTTGCCGTCGATGGTGTAGCGGTCGACATCAAGTGTCTTGGGGAACGAGTAGAAGCCACGGACCTGCTGCAGCTGCTCGTACGCCTGGGGCACCACATTGGGATCGATCAGCCGGATGCCCGGCAGTGCCTCGGCGTCGGTCTTCAGCTGGCCCGGGCTGGCCGTGGTCTCGGCCGAGTAGTTGGTGATCTCCGCCTTGTCCACCCCGTACGCGGCCCGGGTGGCCTCGATGTTGCGGGCGATGTACTCCCGCTCCCGTTCCTGCTCGTTCGGCCGCACGCTGAAGTACTGCACCGCACCGGGATAGACCAGCCCGAGCACGATCGCCGACAGCACGAGCAGCACCAGGCCGATCACCGGCACCGCCCAGCGCTGCAGCACGGCGTTGGCGAAGAACAACAGCCCGCAGATCCCGGCGATGATCGCCAGGATCAGCTTCGCGTTCACCGTCGCGTTGTCGGCGGTGTAGGAGATGCCGGTGAAGAGCCGGTTGGTCCGGGTGATCTCCAGCCCGTACTGGTCGAACCAGTAACCGATGCCGCGGACCACCACGGCCAGCCCGAGCAGGATCGAGAGATGGGCCTGGGCCGCCCGAGAGGCGCCGCGGCGGCCGCCACTGAACCTCAGTGCACCCATGGTGTAGTGGACGATTGCCGCCACCGCGGCACCGACGGCGAGGGCGGCGAAGGCGAAGGTGAGGGCGAAACGCCACCACGGGTAGCCGAAGACGAAGAAGGAGATGTCCAGCCCGAACTGCGGATCGGTGATGCCGAACGGCGTGGCGTTCCGCCAGGCGAGGTACTCGAAGACCCGGCTGCTGGCTGTGCCGCCGGCGAACAGGCCGACCACGACGCTGACCGCGACCACAATCCAGATGAACCGGGACTCGAGCGTCTCCCGATAGCGCTCCAGGAGCGGGCTGGACGGGTTCTGAGTGTTCAGCCGAGGCCGGAGCCGGTACGCGATCGCGGCGTTCGCGGCGACCGAGGTCGCCATGATCAAGCCGAAGGCGGCGAAGAGGCCGACCCGGGTGAGCAGCATCGTGTTGAAGACCGACCCGTAGCTGAACGAGTTGTACCAGAGTCGATCGGTCCAGACACTGGTGAAGATCGCGAAGGCCACGATCAGGGCACCGACGATGACCAGTGTCGGCAGGATGGCACTCCGCCGTCTGCCGAACCGCAGGCTACTCAACCCACATCTCCTCGAAGCTCAATCTTGTTGTGGCACCTCTCCAACGAGCCGAAGCACCGAAGCGGTTCCGCGCGGACCAGCGTATGCGCGGGCCGGCTACTAAAACTCGCAGCTCGCCGCTGACGCTGGTGCTCGCGCGCTCGCGACCCGTCAACACTGCGGCACGGTCTCAGCACCATCCGGAGAGTTCAGCATGTCGATCGCCGAGATGGCGTCGCCCAGCGTGCCCACCCGGATCAACGTCAGGTCGGTGCGGACACCGTCCAGGTCGTCGCAGTTGGCCGCCGGCACCAAGAACACCGAGGCGCCCGCCTTCTCGGCGGCGGCGATCTTCTCCTGGATGCCGCCGATCCCACCCACCGAGCCGGTGGGGGTTATCGAGCCGGTGGCGGCGACGTGGCGGCCGTTGAGCAGCGGACCTTCGGTGATCTTGTCGTAGATCGCCAGGGCGAAGACCAGCCCGGCGCTCGGCCCGCCGATCCGCTGGCCGAAGTCGAAGGAGATCTCGGGCTCATAGCGGTAGCCGGTGCCCAGCGTGATGCCCACGACCGGTACATCGGTCTGCGTTGTCGACTCGGCCGTGATCACCTCGACGGTCGTCCGCACCTTCTGGCGGAGGACGACGAAGGTCACCTTCTGGCCGATCTGGTGACGCTGGATCTCCTGCCGGACCTCGCCCTCGTTCGGAGTGGCGACTCCATCGACCGAAACGACCAGGTCGCCGGGCAGCAGCTTGGTGTGCGCCGGGCCGCCGATGGTCACCGAGTACACGGCCGGCATTTCGATCACCGGCTGCTTGTCGGCCCGCAGCGCCGCGACGACTGCGTCGTCCTGGGCCGTCTCCATCTGGTCGGCGTCCTCGCTGCTCACCTGCTCCGCGGACTTGCCCGGTGCGTAGACGGCATCTCGGGGCAAGGTGTCGCGGTGCGGCAGCCAGTACGAGATCAGGGCCTGCGGCAGGCTGAGCCGGGCGTCCGCCGGAGTGATGGCGACGATCGTCATGTCCAGCTGCCCGGTGGTCGGGTGGGTCTCGATGCCGCTGATCTGAATGATCGGCTCTTTGTCGACTTCGCCCAGGATGTCGCGGGTGCCGCCCGGGCTCCAGCTGACGAACGGCACCGGCATGACCACGAGCAGGATCGCAAGACCAACGAAGGCCAGCGCCGACACGAACGCCGTCCAGGTCTGGCGGGTCACCGGGCGGCCTCCGGCAGTCCCACCCAGCTCGCCTCGCCGGAGACGAAGTGCTGCTCCTTCCAGATCGGCACTTCGGCCTTGACGGAGTCGATCAGCTGCCGACACGCGGCGAGCGCGTCACCCCGGTGCACCGCGCCAACGGCCACCACCACCGCGAGATCTCCAACCGTCAGATGCCCGACCCGGTGCTCGACGGCGACGGCCATCACGTCAAACTGCTCGGCCACCTCGGCCGCGCAGCGGGCGAGCTCCGCCTCCGCATTCGGATGATGCGTGTAGTCCAGGGCCGCGACAGCCGCATCCTCGTCATGGTCGCGGATCAGACCGACGAAAAGGGCCACCCCGCCGACACCGCGATCACTCACCAAGCCGAGCAGCCGGTCGATGCTGAGGGGTGCGTCGGTGATGCTCGCGGCCCGGACGCCTGACGCCATGGCCGAAACCCTAGCCGAGGACACCGAGCGGTCGATTGCGCTCAAAGCGATCACCCCTTCACCGGCACCCCTCGAGCCGGGCCCGGCGCGTACGGTTGAGGCGAGCAGACCACCAGATGTCAGGAGCACGCGATGGCGCAGGACCCGCACCCGGATCCGGCCGACGAGCAGCCCGAGGGCGGCCAGGAAGGCGGCCAACCGGAGCAGTACCGCCTTGGCGGCTCCGGTAAGTCCGGCGGCTCCGGGGGGAGTCAGCCTCCAGCGAACCCGTTCGAAGCCTTCTTCTCCTCTCTCGCCGGCGGCGACATGAACGCGCTCGCGGCGCAGCTACAGAGCGCCTTCGCCATGCTGGGCGGCGCCGGCGGAATGTTCGGCGGCGGTCCGACTCCGGCCGGCTCGGGGGTCAACTGGGAGGTGGCCAAGGACACCGCCCGGCGTACGGTCGCCTCTCTCGGCCCGGACCCGAGCCCGGACGGAGGGCAGCGCCGAGCCATCGCCGACGCGGTCGCGCTGGCCGAGCTCTGGTTGACCGAAGCGACCGTGTTCCCCCAGGTCAGCTCGGGGGTCACGGCCTGGAGCCGGGCGGAGTGGATCGAGCAGACCATGCCGGTCTGGCGCCGCCTGGTCGAACCGGTCGCGGCGCACATCGCCGACGCCATGGAAGGCGCCCTGACCCAGGGTGACGCGGAATCCGCCACCGCGCCGCCGGGGTTGGCCGGAATGGAACAGATGCTCCGTCCCATGCTTCGAACCTCTGGCGCCAGCATGTTCGGCCTGCAGCTCGGCCAGGGCCTGGGCCAACTGGCGACCGAGGTGGTCGGCGCGACCGACATCGGCCTGCCACTGAGCGAGCCCGGCCATGTCGCGCTGCTGCCGACGAACATTCGGGCGTTCGGTGAGGGTCTGGAACAACCGATCGCTGACGTCACCCTCTATCTGGCGCTGCGGGAATGTGCCCGGCAGCGGCTTTTCGCCGCCACGAACTGGCTACGGGAGCAGATGCTGGTGCTGGTCGAGCAGTACGCGAGCGGCATCACGATCGACACCTCCGCCCTGGAGCAGGCGGTCGGCCAGCTGGACCCCAGCAACCTCTCCGAGTTGAGCCAGACGCTGGAGGGCGGGCTCTTCGAGCCTCAGAAGACCCCGGCGCAGAAGGCGGTCCTGGAGCGGCTCGAGACGATGCTGGCGCTGGTCGAAGGCTGGGTGGATGAGGTGGTCACCCAGGCCACCGCCCACCGGATGCCGTCCAGCGCTGCCCTGGCCGAGACCGTACGTCGAGCGCGGGCCAGCGGCGGCCCGGCGGAGGCGACCTTCGCCACCCTGGTCGGTCTCGAGCTGCGTCCGCGGCGGATGCGGGACGCCACCAACCTCTGGGCCGCGCTGCGGGATGCGCGCGGGATCGACGGCCGGGACGCGGTGTGGTCCCACCCCGACCTGGTGCCGACCTCGGCGGACCTGGACGATCCGCTCGGCTTCGTCCAAGCGGAGCGCTCGGCGACCAATGCCGACGAGGACTTCGACGCCGCGCTGGCCGAGCTGCTGGACTCCACGCCGGGCGACAAGCCGGAGGGCTCGGGGGAGGTCGACGACCCCCGCGAGGGTGCCTGAGGTCACCGGAACGGATCAGCGCGACGATCTCGCCGGTGCTGTACGTCCTGATCGGCCTGCCCGCGTCCGGCAAGACCACCCGGGCCGTGGAGCTCGTCGCGGAGCACGGTGCGCTGCTCCTGTCCCCCGACGAGTGGATGATCCCGCTCTTCGGCCAGCCCGAGATCGACAATCGCCGCGACGTGCTGGAGGGTCGGATGATCAGCCTCGCACTCCAGGCTCTTCGGCTCGGTGTCAGCGTCGTCCTGGACTTCGGCGTGTGGTCGCGGAACGAGCGGACGGCACTCCGTGCACTGGCCGGACAGTCCGGCGCCTGGTGCGAGCTGATCTATCTCGACATCGATGTTGGCACGCAACGAGACCGGGTAGCCGAACGGATGCGCCGCGCACCCGACTCCACGTGGCCGATCTCCGACGCCGACCTTGTCGCGTGGCGGTCCCTGTTCGAACCTCCAGATGCAGCCGAGCTCAGGGGAACGGAGCCGCTCGATCCGCCGCCGCCCGGGTTCGACAGCTGGTCGGACTGGGCCGCCGGCCGATGGCCCTCGCTCTATCCCGCGTCGAGCCGCACTGGGACGCCGTGATGGTGGGCCGTGCCGATCAGGCGATGCCGGACGTCGTCGCCGGGAGTCCATAGTGTCGTCCGCAGCTCAGGCATCGTCGGCGCATCCGGACCAGTGCCGAACTCCATCGACACCCGGGCCAGGCGATGCTGCGACCCGTACGCGGCCAGTGCGTCGTCGACCGCCTCGGACTCGGTCGCCGGCCAGTACAGCCGGGTGATGGAGTGCCAGACCACCGTCAGCACATCATCCCCGCCGCGTCCGGATAGCCGCTCGGCCAGCCAGTCGCTGGCCGCGGCTTGATCGACGTGGACCGGATGCACCGCCGCCACCTGCAGTGCGGCGGCCAACCGCTCGTGCCGATCCACGTCGAACGGCCAGACGAAGGAGGTGAGCAGCAACCGTCCGGACTCGCTCGTGGCGTCGATCGGGTGCAGGTCGCAGCCGCGTCGCTCGACCACCCGGAACGGCGCCGCCTGGAAGTCGCCCTCGATGGCATGCCCGAACTGCACCGGCGAGGTCGCAGGCCCGAACTGCCAGTCCCTCCCCCGGAAGCCGAACCGGTCGAGCAGCAGGTTGAGACCGGCACTGGCGCCGACCTCGAAAAGGCGCACCTTGCTGAGACCGGACCAGCTGACCACGTCGATCAGGCCGGCGAGCAGGCCCGCAGAGCGACCGACCTCGTTCGTCTGCGGCGGAATCTCCAGCGAGGTGCGCAGCTCCTCGGCGTGCTTGTCGATCACCGTACGCAGCACCGGCCAGACGTCGGCGGGGTCCGACGTTCCCCCCAGGCAGGCGTAGAACGGCTCGAGTTCCGGCGCCCGCCCGGTCAGCACGAGCCGGAACACTCCGCCGAGCAACCGGAGCTGGACCGCCGAGCCCTCCGGCGCGTCCTCGTAGCCGGCGAACAGTCGACGTACCGGTCCCCCGGCGTCCCAGTCATCAGCCATCGCCCGCGTCGCATGGCCATAGAGGTGTGGCGCCGTTCCGGCCCAGCTGCGGAACCGTTCGGCCAGCGTGGTTCCGCGATCCCAGGCAACCACTAGGGCAGCCCCTGGCCGGCCAGCACCGCGCGAGTCTCCTCCCAGCCCTCCAGTCCGGGGTCGAGCCGTCGGAGGTCGTCGGGAGTGCGCAACCGATGCCAGGCCGGCACCGGCGTCCAGCGGGAACGCGGCACCCGATCGCTCCGCAGCCGATCGATCGGGCTGCGGTCGAGGTCCAGCAGGTCGGGTTCGAGCCAGTCCGCGAGCGGGAGCGACATTCCCAGGGCCACACATCCGACGCCGTCGACCTCCGGTGCAATCGCCAGATCGGCCCGGGGCAGGGCCCGGAAGATCTTGGCCAGCACCAGGCCGGGGAGGTCGGGCACGTCAGCCGGAACCACCACCAGGTCGTCGGCGTCACCGGTCAGCGCCGCGGCAAGCTCGGCGATGCCGGCCTGGCCCGGCAGCTGCAGGGCGTCCGGCCAGAGCAGCTCGGTGGTCCAGTCCGGTCCAGCGATCCCGGACCGCACCCCGGTCAGATCGGCGAGCACCTCGTACGCGTCCGCGAGGCAGGCGCGAGCGAAGACGGCCGGCTCGGTTCCCGGCGGCGCGGCCGCCGCGGCACTGTGGTCCGCGAGCACCAGCGCAAGGCGACGCCGGGTGAGAAGCTCAGTCGACGTCATCGGGCGGTGATCCGGGCTTCCGGGTCTCAGGGCTGCGGCCAACTGCGGTGGAACCATTCCCGAGCGCCCCTGCCAGATAGCCCTCGAGGTAGCCCCTGGCCTTCTCGGCGTGCGGATACCGGCCGACCAGCTGCCAGAACCGTCGCGAGTGGGTCGGCTCGACCAGGTGGGCAAGCTCGTGCACCAAGACGTAGTCGGTCACCCAGTCCGGCATCGGCCGGAGTCGATCGGTCAGCCGGATCGCGCCGGTGCTCGGCGTACACGACCCCCAGCGCTGCTGCTGGTTGGCCACCCAGCGGACGCTGGTGGGCTCTGGCGCCCGGCCCTCGGCATCGACCAGATAGGCCGCCCCCAGCCGCCGGGCCCGGGCCAGCAGCTCTTCGTCGGACCGCACGCCGACGGCGCGGGCCTCCCGCGCCAGCACTCGTTGCACCATGTCGTCGACGAACACGCGCTCGTCGGCCCTCGACATGCGCTGCGGAATCAGGACCACGATGGTGTCGCGCTCCCGGAAGGCCGTCACCGTCCGTCTGCGGCGGGTACTGCGCCGCACCTCCACCTGCGGCGCCATGGGCCCCAAAATACGCGAGACAACCGCGTCAAGAGGTTTCCACACGGCAGTTCCGGAATTGACCGCAGTCGATCGAGGGCGTTCCACAGCGGAACCCCGCCGGGTGCACATCCTGTCCACATCGTTGTCCACACACGGTGGACAATTGCCCAAGAGTCATCGATTGACGCTCGGTAGCGCGCCCGATACCGTTCCCTCACGAAACCTCCGCAACCCGCCGGCACGCTCGCAGGGGAAGGCAAGCGCTACCGACGATCACGCGGAGGTTTCGGCACTCTCCGGCGTGGTCGGGGTTCGCTGCGGTCCGCGACGCGTAGAGTTACACCCCGACCGAGGCGTGCGGGTTGGTTGTGCGCCGACGAAGCGAGCAAGGAGATTGGCATGGCGGAGACCTACAGCGGCGAGTTCTACTGCGTGAAGTGCAAGGAGAAGCGGGAGGCCGAGGGCGAGGTGCACGTCAACGACAAGGGCACCCGGATGGCCAAGGCCAAGTGCCCGGTCTGCGGCACCAACCTCAACCGCATCCTCGGCAAGGCCTGAGCCAGCCAGAACGCTCCGAAGCAGGGACGGTCACCCGACCGTCCCTGACCCATGCCAGGGCCCCGAAAGTTCAGCGAACTGCCCTGTGGATAGCTGCTGCGCCGGCCGCTGGGTCCACGATCATCGCGGCATGATCACTTCTGCTCCGGCTGCCGCCTTGCGCAGTCCCCAGCTGGCCCCGACGGCACCGGTGATTCCGCGACCCGGGTCACAGTTCCAGGTCGGAATCGATCCGCGCACCGCGCTGGTGTTCACCGGTCCGGCGTTCGGCGAACTGCTCGGGTGCCTCGACGGCCGCCACGGGGTTGCCGACTTGGAGGCGGTCGGCTGGGCCGCAGGTCTGGCCCCTGCCGAGGTGTCCGCAGCGCTGCAGCGGCTGCACGACGCCGGACTGCTCCTCGGGCCCGGCTCCCGCCCAGAACGCCGGGACCGGAGGATCCGGTTGATCGGCGCCGGACCGGTCGGACTGGGCGTGGCCCGTCAGCTCATTGATCGCGGGATCGCCGCGCTGTACGTCTTCGACGCCAGGCGGCCCGACGCGAGTCAGTATCCGGCGGCCGGATTGCTGCCGGATCGGGCGACCGCGCTGTGCTCGGTCGTCGCCGACTCCGGCACCCCGACGGTGCCGCTCAGCCACTGGTCCAAGCCCGAGCGGCTCGGCATCGATCTCACCGTGGTCATCGCTGACGGACCGGAGGTGGATCGGGTGATCACCGATCACCTGGTCCGCATCGACCAGCCGCATCTCGTGGTTCGCTCGCTGGGGGACGCGGCCTGGGTCGGACCGCTGGTCGTCCCCGGGCGTACGTCGTGTCTGCGCTGTACGGACCTGTGCCGGCGCGATGCCGACCCGCACTGGCCGCTGGTGCTGGCTCAGCTGAGCCGGCTGAAGCTGGACCTGCCCGAGGTGTTGGCCTGCTGGGCAGCGTCGATCGCCACCGCGCAGGTACTCGCCTTCCTGGGCGGTGAGCAGCCGGAGACGGCCGGCGCCACTCTGGAGCTGTCAGCGTGCCGCTTCGTGACCGAACTGCGCGCCTGGCCCACTCATGCCGGCTGCGGATGTGGTTGGGCCAGCCCACCACAATGGGCGTCGTGACCGACGAGCGGCGGAACGACCGGGCCGATCCCGAGCCCGAGACCCTCGCCCGTTCAGCCTTCCGGCGCGGCGCCCGGCTGGCGTCGCTGCCGCTCGGCTTCGCAGGCCGGGCCACGCTGGGTCTGGGGAAACGGCTTGGTGGTGCGCCGGCGGAGCAGGTGAGCGAGCAGATGCAACAGCGCGCGGCCGAGCAGCTGTTCCGCGTGCTCGGCGAGCTCAAGGGCGGCGCGATGAAGTTCGGCCAGGCACTCAGCCTGTTCGAGTCCGTCCTGCCCGAGGACATCGCGGCGCCGTACCGGGCGCACCTGTCTCGGCTGCAGGACGCCGCGCCGCCGATGCCGACGTCGCGGGTGCACGCTGTGCTCGGCCGCGAGCTCGGCCCGGACTGGCGTAGCTCATTCAGCGACTTCGACCCGCTGCCGGCGGCGGCCGCCTCGATCGGTCAGGTGCATCGGGCCACCTGGGCCGACGGGCGCGCGGTGGCGGTGAAGGTGCAGTATCCGGGCGCGGACGAGGCACTGCGCTCGGACCTGAAGCAGATCGGCCGGATGTCCAAGGTGCTCTCACCGCTGGCCGGTGGGATGGATGTCGGTCCGCTGGTCGAGGAGCTGACGGCGCGGGTCAGCGAGGAGCTCGACTACACGCTGGAGGCGGCCGCCCAGCAACAGGCGGCGGAAGGCTTCGCCGGCAGTGCGGAGTTCCGGGTGCCGGCCGTGCTGGCCAGCACGTCGCGGGTCATGGTCAGCGAATGGATCGACGGTCAGCCGTTCTCGGTGGCGGCCACGTGGCCGGACGCCGAGCGGAGCGCGGTGGCGCTGCGTTACGTCCGGTTCCTGTTCGCGGGTCCGAGCATGGTGGGGTTGCTGCACGCCGATCCCCATCCGGGCAACTTCAAGCTGCTCGACGACGGTCGGCTGGGGGTTGTCGACTTCGGCCTGGTCGCCCGGCTGCCGGACGGCCTGCCGGCGGCGATGGGCCGGATTCTGCGGATCGCTCAGCGGGGCGACGCGCATCAGGTCGCCGAGCAGCTGCACGCCGAAGGCTTCGTCGCCTCCGACGTCGACGCCGAGGATCTGCTGGACTACCTGAACCCCTTCGTGGAGCCGGCACGGGCCAAGGAGTTCCAGTTCAACCGGGAGTGGATGCGTGAGCAGTTCCTTCGGATCAAGGACCCCACCACATCCGGCGGAGTGGCGATGAAGCTCAATCTGCCGCCCAGCTACCTGCTGATCCATCGGGTCTGGACCGGCGGTCTTGCCGTCCTGTCACAGATGAACGCGCGCGCCGCCTTCGGCGAAGTGCTGGAGGAGTTCCTGCCCGGCTACGCGCAGGTCTGACCAGCGCCTGCGCTCTCAGTGCGCGGCACAGCAGTGGGCTGGGTCGCAGGACATCCGTGGCCGGGGAAAGCCAGGAGTCCACCATCGACCCGAGGGGAACCTGAGGCTGTGCCGCGTACTGAGAGTGCAGGCCGCGATGATGCTATCGAGTTGAGGCGGCCTACGACTGGCGAAACGCCGCGATTGTGACCGGATCATGGCCTCTGTCGGCATCTCATCACCGATTGAACGACCGGCAGCGGCAGGAAATGGTTGGGCCATCCGGAGAAGAACCAACCACTCCCTGCCGTACGCCGGTCACGCGGCCGCCTCGTCCGCATCCGTGGCCGCCGGGGCGAACGGATCGGCGAGCGGGTACTTTCGCGGACGTCCGCGCGGCCGCTTGCGTGCCACGACGACACCCGCCACGAACAGCTGCCCGCCCCAGACGCCCCAGGGCTCGCGCCGGGCCAACGCCCCAGCCAAGCACTCCTCGCGGACGGGACAGTCGCGGCACAGCGCCTTGGCCGCCTCGACGTCCACCGGGGACTCCGCGAAGAACAGGTCGGGGTCGACCAGTCGGCAGGGCAGCTCGTTGCCCGGTGCGACCGCTATCGGGACCGCCATCAGGCCACCACCTGCGAAGTTCATCTCAGCCACTCCTTGTTGATGCACTGCGGGCCGGGAAACACGAGGGCCGTGATTCCCGGTTGTGGGATTCACGGCCCTGGAGGCGGTCGGTGTGGCTACACCGGCGGTCTACAGGGAGGTGGTCCCACGAAGGTCGAGAACTTGGGATCGGTGACGTCGTACGCGCCGAATCCGGCGTTACGTCCGCCTTGAACGCGCTGCGTGCCCATGGACCCTTCGATCGAGCTGGCGATCATCGGGGTGGCATGGGCGTTGGTCGGCATCGGCCAGCACGAGGGCAGGCCAAGCTCACGCAGCGCGGTTACCCGCGTACGGGAGATGAGATCGCTCTCCATCACGTGGCCCTCCTCTCGGGTCCGAACGATGATGATCATGACTGCTTGGCCACGGCGAACCGAGGTCCTTGCTCAGCCTAGGTGAGGATCGCAGCCACGGCAAACCTATTTGTGCGCGCCGCAGAACGCGATCACTCCAGAGCCAAGATCGCCAGCACCGGTTCGCCGTACTTGCCGGCCTTCGTCGGCCCCAGCCCTTGCACCTTGATCAGCTCGGCCGGCGTACGCGGTCGGGCTTCGGCGAGCGCGATCAAGGTTGCGTCGGTGAAGATGCAATAGGCGGGCAGCTTCTGCTCCGCCGCTTCCTGCCGGCGCCATTCCCGGAGCCGGGCCATGGTCGTCTCGTCGAAGGTCGCGGGACACCCCAGATGGCGACCGATCTTGCGCTCAGCGGCATCGGAGAGCGGGCGGCCGCAGGACCGGCAGTGCGCTGAGAGCTGCGACCCGCGCGCCCGACTGCGGCGGCCGGCCACGCCGGGAGCGTCCGCGGCTGAGCTCGCCGGGACGACGGGAGCCAGGAAGCGGGACGGCTTGCGGGTCGTGCCGCCGCCGTTGCGGGTCCGCGACCACGACACGCGCAGCAGCCTTCGGGCGCGGGTGATCCCGACGTAGAGCAGCCGCCTCTCCTCCTCCACCTGGTCGGGCGAGGTGGCCAGCACGAAAGGCAATGAGCCCTCGTGGACTCCCAGCAGGGCGACCGCTTCCCACTCCAGGCCCTTCGCCGAATGCAGCGTGCCCACCGTCACGCCTTGGGCGACCGGCACATGCTGGGCCTCGGCGCGCCGGTCGAGCTCGGCCGAGATCGCCGCCAGATCGGTCGCGCGACCGTCGGACCGAGCCTCGGCCTGCAGGTCCTCGGCCACGCTGAGCAAAGCGGCGAGCGACTCCCAGCGCTCTCGCATCGCACCGCCGCCCTCGGGCGGCTGCTCCGTCCAGCCGAGCGAACCCAGCAGAGCCCGGAACCGCTCGACCCCGTCGGTGTCCGTGCTGTCCGCTGACGCCTTCACCTCGGTCCGCAGACTGACCAGCGTCTGACGGACCTCCGGCCGCTCGTAGAACCGCTCGCCGCCGCGGACCAGGTATGGGATGCCGCGATCGGCCAGCGCCTGCTCCATCGGCGGCGACTGGGCGTTGATTCGGAACAGCACCGCCATCTCGCGGTAGGCCACACCCGCGGCCGCTTGCTGAGCGAACCAGTCGGCGACTCCGGCAGCCTCGCCGGCCTCGTCAGGAGCCTCGACCAGAACGACCTCGGGTCCGGCCGGCTGCTGGGCCTCCAACTGCACCGGGCCGGCATCCCGCCGCTCCGCCGCCTGGGCGGTGATCCGGTTGGCCAGTCCCACCACCTGCGGCGTCGATCGGTAGTCACGAACCAGCCTGATCACCTGCGCCTGCGGAAACCGTCGGGCGAACCCCGTCAGGAAGCTCGCCTGCGCACCGGCGAAGGAATGGATGGTTTGGGCAGGATCACCCACGACGCAGAGCTCCGACCGGTCGCCGCGCCACAGGGTCAGCAGGGCCTCCTGCAGTGGACTCACGTCCTGGTACTCGTCGACGACAAGATGCCGATAGGTCTGCCGGACTG
Organism: uncultured Actinomycetota bacterium; assembly: GCA_963711015.1. Taxonomy (GTDB): domain Bacteria; phylum Actinomycetota; class Actinomycetes; order Propionibacteriales; family Propionibacteriaceae; genus Microlunatus. The sequence goes on along the minus strand of CAVQCQ010000002.1, from coordinate 440,349 downwards.
TCTCGGCTACCTCGGCGTTCTCCGACAGGAGTGCGGCCGCGCAGAGCAGGATGTCCTCGAAGTCGATCCGCGACCGGTCCTGCTTGAGATGCTCGTAGGCGCTGAAGACGCGGCTGACGGTCTCCGGTTCGAACGAAGCCAGGTTGCGAGCATGCTGGCCGGCCAGTCGCGGATAGTTCTCGGGGCTGACGTTGCTGACCTTGGCCCACGAGATCTCCGACACGAGGTCACGCAGCCGGGGGGTGTCGACGCTGACCCGCAGCCGCCCGGCCGCCTCAGCCACCAAGGACATCCGGTTGTCCAGCACCGTGGGCAGTTCCGCACCGTAGACGCGCGGCCAGAAGTACTGGGCCTGGCGCAGCGCGGCGGAGTGGAAGGTGCGGGCCTGGACACCGGAGGCGCCGAGTCGCTGCAGCCGGCCGCGCAGCTCGCCGGCGGCCCGTGTGGTGAAGGTGACGGCGAGCACCGAGGTCGGCCGGTAGACCCCGATGGCCACGCCGTACGCGATCCGGTGAGTGATCGCCCGGGTCTTGCCCGTGCCCGCTCCGGCGATCACCGCGACCGGTCCGGTCAGGGCGGTCGCCACGTCCCGCTGCTCGGGATCGAGTCCGGCCAGCAACGCGTCGGGATCGAGCGGACCGGCCATGGCGCCCACCCTAAAGGGGCGTACGGACAGCCACGGAATGATCGCTGTGTCGCGCCTGTGTGAAGATCGGCTATCATCAGATGGCCCCCAAGGTCCCTTTCCGCCCCACGATGCCGCGGCGATGCCAGGCCGTGCAGGACCGGTGACAGCCGTAGCTGGCCGGGTCTGCAAGGAGCTCGACATGTTCACCATGACCCCAGTCCGAGAGCACCAGAGCTATCGGCACGAGGCTTTCCTCTGGAGTGAGTCCAGCGACTTCACCGACCAGATGGCGCCGTTCGTTGCCGACGGGCTGGCGGCCGGGGAGCCGGTGATGGTGGCGGTCCGCAAGGACCGGGCCCGCTGGCTCCGTCGCGCGCTGGGCACACGGGCTCGCGAGGTCGAGTTCGTCGACATGGTGCAGCTCGGCCGGAACCCGGCCCGCATCATCCCCGCGTGGATGCAGTTCCTGAACCGCCGATCCGGCCCGGACCGGCCGGCCCGCGGCATCGGGGAGCCGGTGTGGCCCGGCCGCCGTCCCGTGGAGGTGGCCGAGTGCCAGCTCCACGAGGCCCTGCTGAATGTGGCCGTCGATCCGGAGACCCCGTTCTGGCTGGTCTGCCCCTACCAGATCAGCCGTCTGGAACCCGAGGTCATTGCGGAGGCGCATCGCAGCCACCCGGTCATCCTCGAGCAGGACAGCCACCGGGGCAGCCCGTCCTACGGCGGTCGCGGACACGTCGAGGCTGTGTTCAACACCGCTCCGAGCCAGCTGTGTGGCGAGCCCGCGAGCATGGTGTTCCACGCCGACAACCCGCACCAGGCGTTCGCGTTCGTCACCTTGCACGGCACGGCGGCCGGGTTGTGGTCGGACGCCGTGACCCGCCTGGCGGTCGCCACCAGCCAGGTGATCGCCGCGGCGCTGCGGCGCGGGGCATCCCACGGCAGCGTCCGGATCTGGGACGGCGAGGACTCGCTGGTGTGCGACGTGTCCGACGAGACGGTGATGACCGATGTGATCGCCGGCCGGCGGATGCCGAGCGAGGGCGACCAGGACGGACTCTGGACCGCCAACCATCTGTGTGATCTCGTCCAGCTGCGCTCCGGAGCCAACGGCACCACGGTCCGGCTCTACGCCTGGAAGTAGTGCGCATCCTCGGCGGTCAGCCGAGGGGCAGCGCCATCTCGACCTCGTTCAGCCCCGGGTTCCGCTCCATCGGCCATTGCCGCCCGGTCTCGGTGAACCCGTACCGCGTGTAGCAGCGCCGCGCCGGTTCGTTGCCGCCGGTGACGTGCAGCAGCAGCCGGTCGGCCCCGATCTCGCGGGCCCGGTGAGCCACCGCGTCCAGCAGCTGCTCCGCGCAGCCACGGCCGCGGGCCTCGGGGGCCACGAACATCGCGACGACCTCGTACCCGTCGTCCTCACCGGGCACCCCGGTCGCCGTCCCGACCAGCCTGCCTTCACGGTCGCGGGCGAGATAGGTCCGGCCGGCCGCCATCCGGTCGCGCCAGATCTCGTCGGCGAAGCGTCGCTCCCGGTCGTACGTCGAGCAGTAGGCGTACGGAGCCTCCCGGAGTGCGCGCAGCCGGATCTGCCGATAGGCCGCCCAGTCGGCCGCCTCCGCTCGCGCCACATGAAAGACCACGACGCCATGATCACCTATGGCCCCTGCCACCCCGCCACTCCTTTCTCTGCGTTCCCCCGCTCCTCTCGCCTACTCCGCCACCCCCCACTCCCCGACCCCGGCCCCCTCCTCGTCCGCAGAATCGGACGCTGCGTCGGAATCTCGCGCTGCACGCCGGAAGCTTCCGGCGTGCAGCGCGAAGAACAGACGCAGCGTCCGATTCTGCAGGGGGCAGCGACGGCGGTGTGAGGAACACAACAGCGGTCGGGCGTCGCCTGCTGGAATAGTTCGACTATGTAATTTAGTTGAGCTTCGTGTGACGATCCCTCACACGCCGACCCCTGACCGTCCTGTCGTCTTCACCACTACCTGGTGCGGCTACTGCCGGCGACTGAAGTCGCAGCTGGACCGGGCCGGCATCGCGTACGCGGAGGTCGACATCGACCGTCACGAGAACGGCGCCCTGCTGGTCGCACAGGTGAACGACGGCAACCTCACGGTCCCGACCGTCCTGTTCGCCGACGGCTCCGCGCTGACCAACCCCTCGGTCGGCGACATCAGCCAGCGGGTCAACACCGCCGCCTGACCTCGCGCTGTCAGCGCGTCACCCTAGTGTTTGACGCGCCATGTCGCTGCACATCCATCGCGCCGAGCGCGCCGACCGCCTGGTCGACGCGCTGGGCGAGCTGTTGAGCACACCGCTGCCCGACCCCTTCGCCAGCGAGATCGTCAGTGTTCCCACCCCCGGCGTCGAGCGGTGGCTGGCCCAGCGGCTGTCCCGACGGCTGGGCGCAAGTCCGGGCCAGACCGATGGCATCTGCGCCGGGGTGGATTTCTGCTCACCGCGGCGACTGATCGCGCGCGCCATGGGCGAGGCGCTGGGCCGTGATCCCGAGCTCGATCCCTGGCAGCCGGAGCGGGCGGTCTGGCCTCTGCTGCGGGTGATCGACGACTGTCGCGGGGAGCCGTGGGCGTCGCTGCTGTGGAGCTATCTCGGCGACGGGGGGCCGGGCAAAGACAGTGACCCGGTACGCGGTGGGCGGCGTTGGTCGACCGCCCGGCACCTGGCCGACCTGTTCGCCGCGTACGCCGTGCGCCGGCCAGCCATGATCACCGCCTGGGCCGAGGGATGCGATGTCGACGGCGCCGGGCGACCGCTGAGCTCGGACCGGGCCTGGCAGGCCGAGCTCTGGCGCCGGCTGGCCGTCGAGCTGGGCGGACCGCACCCGCCCGAGCTGGTTCAGGCCGCGACCGAGGTGCTGCGCACCGACCCCGGCCGGACCCGGCTACCTGACCGGGTGTCGGTCTTCGGCGTCACCCGGCTGGACCCCGACCACCGGCTCGTGCTCGCCGCGCTGGCCGAGCACCGGGACGTCCATCTCTGGCTGGCGCATCCCTCACCGAAGCTCTGGCAGCGGATGGCCGGAACCGAATTCATGGACTCTCTGCCGCTGCGGGCCAACGACCACAGCGATCAGCGCGTGCAGCACCGGCTGCTCGCCTATCTCGGCCGGGATATCCGTGAGCTCCAGCTCGGGCTGCACAGCCTCGATTTCCGGGTGATCGACCGGCACTACCCTGCCGCAGCCGATCCTCCGACCACTCTGCTGTCGCGCCTTCAGGCCGACATCGCCGCCGACGCCGAACCGCGGCCGGCGGATGATCGCGCGATGCTCGATCCGAACGACCGCAGCGTGCAGGTGCACTCCAGCCACGGCCCGGACCGCCAGGTCGAGGTCCTTCGCGAGGTGCTGGTCGGGCTGCTCGCCGACGATCCCACCCTGGAGCCACGGGACATCGTCGTGATGTGCCCCGACATCGAGACGTACGCCCCGCTGATCGCCGCGGCGTTCGGACTGGACACCGCCGAGAGCGAGGCGGAGCATCCCGGCCACCGGCTGCGGGTGCGGCTGGCGGACCGCTCACTGCGCCAGATCAACCCGTTGCTGGCCATCGTCGGCCGGCTGGTCCAGCTGGCGGATTCCCGGCTGGAGGCGGCCGCCGTGCTGGACCTCTGCGGTGCCGAGCCGGTGGCCCGCAAGTTCGGCTTCAGCACCGAGGATTTGGACCGGCTGGCCGACCTGGTCGCCCGGGCCGGGATTCGTTGGGGACTGGACGCGACCCATCGGAGTCGGTTCGGTCTGGACGGCTTCGGCCAGAACACCTGGGCCGCCGGCCTCGACCGACTGCTGCTCGGAGTCACCATGGACGAGAGCGGCCAGCGCTTTCTCGGCACCGCGCTGCCGCTCGACGACGTGGACGCCTCCGACGTCGATCTGGTCGGCCGGTTCGCCGAGCTGCTGAGCCGGCTCCGGACCGTGACCGCCGGCTGGACCGAACCGCGTCGCCTTCCTGAGTGGATCGCGAGCTTCCAGCAAACCCTCGAGTGGCTGACCGCCGTCCCGGCCACCGACACGTGGCAGCTCACCCACGCCCACGGTCAGCTGGGTCGGATCGCCGAGGCGGCCGGCGACGACTCCGGCGCCCTGTCACTGCCCGAGGTGGCCGCGCTGCTCAGCGATGGCTTCCGCGGCCGTGCGAGCCGGGCCAACTTCCGCACCGGAACGCTGACCATGTGCACGATGCTGCCGATGCGCTCGGTTCCGCACCGGGTCGTCTGCCTGCTCGGCGCCGACGACGGCGTCTTCCCGCGACCGGTCCGGCCTGACGGCGACGACCTCACCGAACCCGACCCGATGGTCGGCGACCGGGATCCGCGCAGTGAGGACCGGCAGCTGCTGTTGGACGCACTGCTGGCCGCCGAGGAGCAGCTGGTGGTGATCATCGCCGGCACCGATCCGCGCACCGGCGCCGACATCCCGCCCGCTGTGCCGATCGGCGCGCTGCTCGATGCCCTGGACAGCACCGCCCGTACGCCGACGGGGCGCCGAGTGCGCGACCAGATCACGATCAAGCATCCGCTGCAACCCTTCGACCCGGTCAACTTCGCGCCGGGCCGGCTCGGCGCGGCCGAGGGGTTCAGCTTCGACCGGGCGAGTCTGCGCGGCGTACGCGCCGCGTCGGTAGCCCACCGGCAGCCGCCGCCAGCCGTCTATGGCGTCGAGGCTCTGCCCGCCGCACCGCAGACCACCACTGTCGGACTGGCCGAGTTGATCCGGTTCTTCCACCACCCGGCACGGGCGCTGCTCCGGGAGCGTGGCCGGCTCTCGCTCTGGGCCGACGACACGGAACCGGACCATCAGATCCCGGCCGAGCTGGGTGGACTGGAGCGTTGGCAGGTCGGAGAGCGGCTGCTCCGGCTCCACCTGCAGGGTGCGGAGCTTGCTGTCCTTGCCGCAGCCGAGTGGCGGCGCGGCACCCTGCCGCCGCGAGGCTTCGGCGCCCGGGCGCTGACCGAGGTCGCCGACGAGGCGGCCGAGCTGGCGGCGTCGGCGACACCCTTCCGGACCGGTCCGGTCGAACGCCGGGAGATCTTGCTCGACCTGCCCGGCCCTGCGGAGAGCGTTCGGCTGACCGGATCGGTCGGCCATCTCTACGGCCAACACCTGGTCCGGGTCAGCTACTCGTCCCTGAGTGCCAAGCATCGATTGCAGAGCTGGATCGAACTGCTCGCGCTCACCGCGTCCAGCCCGGAACGCCCGTGGCGGGCGGTCACGTTGGGCCGGGGTGGGCAGTCGATCCTCGGGCCGATAACCGCTGACCAGGCGATGAGCTGGCTGGCCGGCTTGATCGATCTGCGCCGGATCGGCCTGAGCGAGCCGCTCCCCTTCGCCCCGAAGACCTCGGCGGAGTACGCGCGGATCCGCTTCGACGACCGGCCGCTCGCGGCGTACAAGAAGCTGCTCAGGACCGCCTGGGATCGCGAGCGTGACGAGATCTACGAACGGTTCTTTGGTCCCAAGGTCTGCTTCGACGAGCTGCTCCGCCAGTTCACGGTCGACGATGAGGTCCGCGACAGCCCAGCAGAGCCCCGCCGATTCGGCACGCTGGCCCGCCGGGTCTTCCAGCCGCTGCTCAGTGCCGAGGAGCTGCACCAGTGATGACCGACCAGCCGACGCCGTTCGACGTCTGTGGACCGCTGCCCACCGGCACCGTCGTGCTGGAGGCCAGTGCCGGCACGGGGAAGACGCATACCATCGCCGCTCTGGCCGCTCGCTATCTCGCCGAGGGCCACGTCGAGCTGAGCCAGCTGATGCTCGTCACCTTCGGCCGGATGGCCACCAACGAGCTTCGGCTGCGGGTACGCGACCGGCTGGTCAGTCTCGAGGCCGCGCTGACGGTGGCCATCGACACGGGAGCGGCCGAACCGCACGACAGCGTGGAGGCCTTGCTGCTCGACGTGTCGACCACCGAGCTGGCCCTGCGGCAGCGACGGATCGCCCGAGCCCTGGCGGACTATGACGCGGCCACCATCGCCACCACGCATGAGTTCTGCTTGCGGATGCTCGATGGGCTGGGGGTGCTCGGGGACCGGGAGCCGCAGGGCACCTTCGTCGAACACCTGGCCGACCTGACCCGCGAGGTGGCGACCGATCTCTACCTGGCCCGGTACGCGACGAGTGGGCAGGGCCCGTTCGGCTACTCCGAAGCGCTCAACGTCGCCGGCGACGCGGTCCAAGCGGTGCACGCCCGGCTGGTGCCGGACGTAGTGGATCCGCACGAGGTCCCCGACCCGGCCGAGCGCGTGGCCTTCGCCGCCGCGGTCCGCGCCGAAGTGGACCGTCGCAAGCGCTCCGGCCGGCTGTTCACCTACGACGACATGTTGACCCGACTCCGGGACGCGTTGGCCGACCCTCAGCACGGCCAGGCCGCAGCCACCCGGCTGCGGAACCGCTACCGGGTGGTCATGGTCGACGAGTTCCAGGACACTGACCCGATCCAGTGGGAGATCGTGCGCCGGGCCTTTGCGGGACACGGAACGGTGATCCTGATCGGCGACCCCAAGCAGGCCATCTACGCGTTCCGCGGCGCCGACGTCTACAGCTACCTCGACGCGGTTCGGCAGGCCGACCAGGTCCGTACCCTGGACGTCAACTGGCGCAGCGACCAGGCGCTGGTCGACGGTCTGGAATCGCTGATCGGTGGCACCGCCCTCGGCGACGAGCAGATCATGGTCCGGCCGGTGATGGCCGACCACCAGGGCCGCCGTCTGAGATCTCCGAGCGATGCCGAGGCCGACCGGAGCTGGCTGGCGCCGCTGCGGCTGCGAGTGCTGCCCCACGACCCAGAGGCCGATCACCTGCCGGCGGTGGCGGACATTCGGCCGCAGATCGCTGATGATCTTGCGGCCGACATCTCCGCGCTGCTGGCCAGCGACGCCACCGTCGACCGCGGCTGCGGTCCGCAACAGATCCAGCCGGCCGACATCGGCATCCTGGTCCGCACCAACGCACGCGGCGAGGCGCTCCGGGACCGCTTGATCGCCAACGGCATCCCCGCGGTCATGCACGGCGCGAGCTCGATCTTCAGCTCCGACGTGGCCCGGGACTGGCTGACGCTGCTGCTCGCGCTGGAGCAGCCGCGGCAGGCGACGGTCCGGCAGGCCGCGCTCACCTGCTTCTTCGGCTGGACCTTCGCCGACCTCGCCCAGGCCAGCGAGAGCGAGATGGTCGACCTCACCCAGCGGGTCCGCTGGTGGAGCCGGATCCTGTCCGGTCGAGGGGTAGCAGCCCTGCTGGAGGCCGCGACCGCTGAGTCCGGAGTGCCGGAACGGCTGCTGGCCCACCGTGGCGGGGAGCGCCGATTGACCGATCTGCGGCACCTGGCCCAGGTGCTGCATGCGGCCAGGACTTCCCGGCCAACTAGGCGTTGGAGCGCTCGTCGAGTGGTTACGCAGCCGGATGGCCGAAGCGCGCGGCAACGGCTCGGACGACGAGACGCGGCGACTCGAGACGGACGCCAAGGCGGTGACGATCCTCACCGTGCACCGCAGCAAGGGCCTGCAGTTCCCCGTGGTCTACCTGCCCGAGATCTGGGATCGCCACGTCACCAGCGTCGACGAGGGGCGAACCCTGCGACTGCACGAGCCCAGCCGCAACGGCGGATTGGACTGCGTGCTCGACGTCGGCGGCAAGTACGCCCCGGGCCGGTCCGCACGGTTCGACCGGTTCCGCGCCGAGGAGGCCGGCGAGGATCTCCGGCTGGCCTACGTCGCGCTCACTCGTGCCCAGTGTCAGGTGGTGACCTGGTGGGCGGCGTCTCACAACACGCCGGCATCGGCTCTTCAGCGCCTGCTGCGGCACGCGCCCGAGGACCCCGCCGAGCCGCTGCCGGCCTATCCCATGCCCGACGGTCCCTTCGCGGCCCGGCCGCTGGGTCCCGAGGTCAGCATCGAGCCGGTGAGCCAGCGGCTCGTACCGGATCAGCCGGTGGATCCGGCCGGCAGCCGGGAGCTGGCAGCGCGCGCCTTTACCCGAACCCTCGACCTGGAGTGGCGCCGCACGTCCTACTCGGCGCTGACGGCGGCGACGCACGGGATGGCAACCCAGCCGCCCGGAGTGAGCAGCGAGCCCGAGGGCACCAAGGAAGATGACGAGTCGGCCGTCGTCAGCGGCCGACCCGAACCGCCGGGCCCGCTCGGCGAGGACCCCTTGGCTGCGCCCTCGCCGATGGCCGGCCTGCCTCTCGGGGCGGCGTTCGGCACGACCGTGCACTCGGTTCTCGAGCTGACCGACCGGGACGCCCCCGACCTGCCGAGCGAGGTCCGGAGGGCGTGTGCGGTTGCGCTGGGCCGGTCCCCAGACAGCTCGATGACGGTCGAGGACCTCACCACCGGCCTGCTGCCGGTCTTCGACACTCCGCTGGGGCCGCTCGCCGGGGACCGGACCTTGCGCGAGGTGCCGATGGCCGATCAGCTGGCCGAGCTGACCTTCGAGTACGCGCTGGCCGGTGGTGATGCGACCACGGCCGAGATCAGCGTCGGGATGCTCGCGCCGTTGCTGCGCCGGTACCTGCCCGCAACCGACCCGTTGGTCGGCTACGCGGCGCAGCTGGAGGAGCCAGGCCTGGCCGAGCAGGCACTGCGCGGCTTCCTCACCGGCAGCATCGATGCCGTCCTCCGAGTTCCCACCCAGGGCGGTGACCCGCGCTATCTCATCGTGGACTACAAGACCAACTGGCTCGGGGCCATGGACGGGCCGGTGCTGACCTTGGGCGACTATCTGCCGGATCGGCTCGCGGCAGCCATGGCGGCTGCCCATTACCCGCTCCAGGCCCTGCTCTATGCAGTCGCGCTGCACCGACTGTTGCGCTGGCGGCAACCCGGCTACAACCCGGAAGCTCATCTCGGCGGCGTCCTCTACCTGTTCGTACGCGGCATGGCCGGTCCGACAACGCCTCGGGTTGCCGGCGTGCCCTGTGGGGTGTTCAGCTGGCGTCCGCCGAACGGGCTCGTGCCGGAGCTGTCCGACCTGCTGGACGGGGTGACACGGTGAGCGTGCGCGAGGTGCGGACAAGTCCGTCCGACGTCGCGATGGCCGTTAGGGCGACCGGGTTGCTCGAGGTCTTCAACACTGCCGGAGTGCTGTCGCCGGCCGATGTCCACACCGCTGAGGCGGTGACCAGGATGGGCGGCGAGGGCGACGACCGGGTGCGCCTGGCGCTGGCCCTGGCCGTCCGGGCACTGCGCAACGGCTCCGTCTGCATCGACCTCGACACGGTCTCCACCACGGTGTTCGACGAGACGGAGAGTGGCATCGACCTGGCTGAGCTGCCGTGGCCCGACCCCGGCCAGTGGCGCGCGGCCTGCACCGCAAGCTGTCTGGTGGCCGATGGTCCCGACCAGCCCGACGGCCGGCCGCTGCGCTTCGCCAACGGCCTGCTCTACCTGGAGCGCTACTGGCTCCAGGAGGAGCTGGTTCGCGAGAAGCTCCAGCAACGCTTCAGCGCACCCTGGCCGGAACTGGATCGGTCCCGAGCTGTGGTGGGCCTGCAGCGGCTGTTCCCCGGCGAGGGACTCGCGCCGGCTGAGATCGATCGGCAACGCCTCGCGGCGGCGGTCAGCGCCCTCGGATGGGTGACGGTGCTCGCCGGTGGGCCGGGGACCGGGAAGACCACCACGGTGGCGCGGATCCTTGCCCTGTTGCACGACCAGCCGGGTCCCCCACCCCGGGTCGCCCTGGCCGCACCCACCGGTAAGGCCGCCGCCCGCCTCGAAGAGGCGATCCGCGCCGCCGCGGCGGGTCTCGCACCGCAGGACCGGGCGAACCTGGCGGACGTGAGTGCGTCCACGCTGCACCGACTGTTGGGTTGGACGCCCGCGAGCCGGAGCCGCTTCGTCCACGACGCCAGCAACCACCTGCCGCACGACGTCGTCGTGGTCGATGAGATGTCGATGGTCTCCCTGACCATGATGGCCCGGCTGTTGGAGGCGGTGCGGCCGACCGCCCGGCTGGTGCTCGTCGGCGATCCGGACCAACTCTCCTCGGTCGAGGCCGGAGCGGTGCTGGCCGACATCGCCCGCTCGCCGGGCGAGCCGGATGAGCGCCTGGCGCCGGCCCTGGCCGAGCTCGGAGCAGTTCCCGCGAATGAGCCGCCACCGGTGCACGGCGTGGTCCAGCTGCAGCGGACCTGGCGATTCGGCGGCGCCATCGACACGCTCGCCCGGGCGATCCGCGCCGCCGATCCGGACACCGCGCTCGAGGTGCTGCGTTCCGGTGCGAGTGACGTGGGCTTCATCGAGGTCGACCTCGAGAAGGATCCGGAGTTGCGGGCCGTCGCCGTGACAGCCGGCCTGGCCGACCAGGTACGCGGGGCCGGCCGGCGCACCTTCGTCGCGGCGCAGGCCGGCGACGTCTCCGCCGCTCTCGCCGGGCTCGAGGAACATCGACTGCTCTGCGCCCACCGGAGCGGTCCGTTCGGAGTCACCCGGTGGAGCGCTGAGGCCGAGCATTGGCTGGTCGAGGCGATCCCCGGCTACGGCGCCGACGGCGAGTGGTACCTGGGCCGGCCCCTGCTGATCACGGCCAACGACTACGACATGAATCTCTACAACGGTGACACGGGCGTCATCGTGGCGGTCGACGGCGAGCCGCGCGCTGCGTTCGCCCGCGGAGCGGCGGCAACGCTGTACCCCCCCGTCCGGCTGGACGCCGTCCAGACGGTGCACGCGATGACGGTGCACCGCGCGCAGGGCAGCCAGTTCGAGCGGGTGTCGTTCGTGCTGCCGCCGCCGGACTCCCCGTTGCTGACCAGGGAGCTGCTCTACACCGCGGTGACCCGGGCCCGGCAGCATGTGCTGGTGATCGGTGCCGAGGCGGCGATTCGTCGCTCGATCCTGCGGCCGGCGAGCCGCGCCAGCGGCCTGAGCAATCGTCTCTAGCTCTCGCCGTGCCGAAGCATGGCGCAGGTCGCTAAACCGGCGCCTGACCGTCGAGCCAGGTCTGGATCAAGCGGTAGGCGATCGAGCTCTTGCCGGGCAGACCAACATCTCCGGAGGCCAGCCTGGCCCGCAGGTCGTCGCGGGTGAACCACTCGGCGTGCGCGATCTCCTGAGTGTCGACACAGATCTCCGTGCTGGCCGCGCGTGCGTAGAAGCCGACCATCAACGAGCGCGGGAACGGCCAGGGCTGACTGCCGAAGTAGGTGACGTCACCCAGGCTGATGTCGACCTCCTCACCGATCTCGCGATGGATCGCCTGCTCCAGTGACTCGCCGGTCTCGACGAAGCCGGCCAGCACCGAGACACGGTTGCCCCAGGACTCCTGCCCGCCGAGCAGCAACCGATCTTTGCCGTCCACCACGGCGACGATCACGGCGGGATCGGTACGTGGGAAGTGGTCGGTTCGGCAGGTCGCGCAATGCCGAGCGAAACCGCCGTTGATCACCGACGTGGCACCGCTGCAGCGTGGGCACATCGGCTCCAGCCGGTGCCACCAGGTCAGCGCCGCGGCGCACGCAGCGATGTCGCGCTCGTTGTCCGTGAGCTGGAAGCCCACTTCGCGGAGGTCGTGGACCTCTCCCTCGGTAAGGGTTTCCACCGCGAAGATGGGCGAGGAGTTCAACAGGCCCAGCAGACGGTGCCGCTGGAGGTCGAACTCCACGAAGGGCCTGGTCATCCGCAACTTGCTGCCGCCGGTGTTGGTGGTGAACCTCGACTCCGCATCGAGCTTGAGCAGCTTCGCGTCATCCGCCCGCCACAGCCCGGCGACCCATTCGGCCGAGGCGCGGTGGTGGTCCACTCGGTCGAGATCGCTGGCCATTGCCCAGTTGATCACTCGCTCAGACTAGTCGCCATCTCGCCGGATTTGGTCAGCAAGTCTTCCAAATCGGATCGCCCAGCCAGGGATTCGAGGCGGACCAGTCGGTCGGTGCGTACGTAGTAGAACGCCGCGTCCACCTGCTCCGGCGGGATATTCATAGCCTCCGCCCAAGCCAACCGATAGATCGCCAGTTGCAGCGGGTCAGCCGTCTCGATGGTGCCGGTCTTCCAGTCGACGACCAGGAACCGGGGGCTTGGACTGCTCGGGGGGTGGTCTCCCGAGCTTGGGCCCAGTCCTCCGACCGCGCCTCGATCGGCCAGATAGACGGCGTCGATCCGCCCCCGGATCAGCCGGCCGGCCAGTCCGAGGCTGAAGGGTGCCTCGATCGCGTACGGGACCGTGCCGCCGAACTGCCCCGATGCAAAGGCGTCGCACAAGGCGCGCAGATCCTCTTCATCCGGGCTGGTCTCGTCCGCCGGATCGGGCACGTCGTCCGGATCGATCAGCAGCTGCTGTCCCAGCGACCCGGTGGCCAGGGCAGTCCCGAAGTAGCGCTCGACCCACAGATGGAAGCGGGTGCCGAACCGAGCGGCACGGGACGGCGGACGGGGCATCGGCCGGGCCAGTTCGGCCGCGTACGCGTCGGGGTCGGCCCGCAGCCGCAGCACGGCGGTTGCCGAGAGGCTGACCGGCAGCGGCACCGGCTGCTCCTCGGCGCGTGACGCCCGGGCTGCCGCGAGCAGCTGCTCGATGTCGGCATCCCAACCGGCCAGCAGGTCCTCGTCGTCCAGCAACAGCACGGGTGCGTCGGGATCGTCGTAGTGGCCACGCTCGGCAAAACGGCGCTGCGCCTGCCGAACCGCATCAACGGCGTCACGGCGGCGGCCCAGCGCTTCGGGGTCGAGCGGCGCCGGCCAGGGCCGGGCCTCGGCATCGGTCACGAGCGGGTTCTGCGGCCCTGGCGGCTCCGCCTCGGCGACCAGCTGGTCCTGGGCTCGGGCCGCCTCCATGATCGCCCGCAGATAGGTCGACGGCACCCGCGGCCGGACCAGGTCGGCCCGCCACCAGTGCCCGCTGCCGACCAGCAGCCGCTTCGCCCGGGTGACGCCGACGTAGCCCAGCCGGTCCTCGGCGAGCAGCTGCTGCTGGGTCAGCTCGGCCTTGTACTGCGTCATCGCTTCGTTGGTGGCCTCGGCCAGCTGCGGAATCGATGCGGCGTCGCCCCGCAGATCCGCGGGCAGCACGGCGGGGTTGGTGACCCAGTTGTCGGTCACCCGGTCGCTGGGAAAGATGCCCTGCATCAGCGCGGGCAGGAACACGACCTCCCACTCCAGCCCCTTGGCCTTGTGCACGGTCAGCAGCTTGACCGCCTCCCGGTCCGACGGCACGGCCTGGTCGAGACCCGCGCCCTGCTCGACTTCGGCCTGCAGATAGGCCAGCAGGCCGCTCAACGAAGCGTCGCCGTCGACGTCCAGGTAGGCCGCAACGGCGTCGAGAAAAGCACCGAGCTGGTCGATCCGGGCACTGCGCTCGTACTCCGGGGTCGAGCGGAGCTCGATATCGAGGCCGAGCGTGCTGATGATGCGCCGGACCAGGTCGTGCACCGGCTCCTGGGCATGCCGGCGCAGGTAGCCGAGCTCGGCCGCCAGCAGGCCGAACCGCTCCCGGGCGACGACGGAATAGTCCTCCTCGCCGGGATTCTCGAGGGCGTCGAGCAGGCTGACCACCTCGGTCGGGTCGACGTCGGCCACGGCCTGCTCCAGTGCCGCGAGCACACCCGCGTCCGTGCCCGGCTCGGGCGGCAGCGGTCCCCCGGCCTGCCGCGCCAGCTGGCGCGCCCGGCGTCCCAGCAGCGCCAGGTCGCGTTGACCGATCGACCAGCGTGGCCCGGTCAGCAACCGGATCAGGTCCGGATTGGCGGTCACGTCATCGATGAGCCGCAAGGTGGCCGTCACGTCCATCACCTCGGGCAGGTGCAGGAGACCACCGAGTCCGACGATCTCGACCGGAACGTCCCGCGCGGTGAGCTCGGCGTACAGGGGCCCGATGTCGGCATTGCGCCGCGTCAGCACGGCGACATCGGCCCAGTGCTCGACCACGCCGGACGCTGGCAGTCCGGCGATCTCCGCACCGATCCAGGCGACCTCGTCGGTCCAGGTACTGAAGGTCGCCGCCCGGATCTGGCCGGCCGGAGCGCCGTCCGGCGGGCGCAGCACCCCCAGCCCTTCCGGTGGATTGGCGTCACCCAAGATTGCGGTCCGCAGCGGCTGGCTGAGCACGTTCGCGACGTCGAGTATGGTCCGGCCGCTACGCCGGTTGACCGTCAGGGCGAACTCCGCAGCCCGACCGCCGTCAGCGCGGCGGAAGGAGTCGGCGAAGGTGGTGATGTTGCTCGCGGCCGCCCCTCGCCAGCCGTAGATGGCCTGGAACGGATCGCCCACCGCGGTCACCGGGTGGCCGAGCCCTTCGGATGGCGTACGCCCGGAGAACAATCCGTGCAGCATCACCGCCTGCGCCGCCGAGGTGTCCTGATACTCGTCCAGCAACACCACGGAGAACGTCGATCGCAGCTGCGCGGACACCTGCGGCACCTCGGTGGCCAGCCGGGCCGCGATCGCCATCTGGTCGGCGAACTCGACGAGGCCGAACCGCGCCTTCAGCGCCTGGTAGTCCCGGACAAGGCTGGCCAGCTCGAGCCGCTCCTGGATGACCATCACCGCCCGTTTCACATCCGCGTAGGGCTGGCCCCGGTTGTTGCGGGGCGCCGAATCGTAGGCCACCAGCAGCTCCCGGGCGTGGCGGTCCAGAGCAGCGACATCGACCAGATGCTGCTGGGCATCCGCATCGAGCCGGAGCACCCGCTCGGTCACGGTGCCTGGCCGCAGCCGCGAGATGAACTCGAACGGTCCGGCAGCGGCAGTGACGACCCGGCTGGCCAGCCGGTACCGGGTCGCGCCGGTGATCATGGTCGGATCCGCTTCGAAGCCGATCCGCAGCCCGTGCTCGGCGACCAGCCGGCCGGCGAACGCGTCGTAGGTCATGATGAGCTGCTCGCCTGACTCGTCCGCCCCGCTGGCGGGCACGACCCCAGCCCGTAGCAGCGCCTGGCGTACCCGTTCGGAGAGCTCGGCAGCGGCCTTTCGGGTGAAGGTGAGGCCCAGCACCTGCTCCGGCCGAACCGCTCCGGTGCCGACCAGCCAGACAACGCGCGCGGCCATCACGGTGGTCTTGCCCGAGCCGGCACCAGCGATGATCACCCCGGGCGCGAGCGGAGCGGTGATCGCCGTCAGCTGCTCGGGAGAGAACGGGGTACCGAGCACCTCGACCAGGTCGTCCGGCGTCTGCAGCCGGCTGGCCGCCGGCCGCGGCGTGAGGGTGATGACGGTCATCGTCGCTGCACCTCGCGCCCGCTCGGGGCCCGACGCTCGGTGTTCATCGGACCACCTGCTGCCCGCTCGGCTGCGCCGGGCAGCTGCCCCGGAACGGGCAGTAGCGACACGCGGGTCCCAGCCGCGCCTCATGGCGCTCAGCCCGGACGATCGCCGCCGCCTCGGCCAGCCGACCGTGCACCCACGTTGACCCCGGAGGGCGCGTGGGGTGTCCCTCCGGGGATGTTGCCTGGTCGCTGACCTCTGCCGCGGGGAACGGCACGTCCTCCAGTGAGGCCTGTTGGAACACTCGTGGTCGGCTGCCGCTGCTGTCCGGCAGCCGCAGATAGACCAGCTCGGCGCCCGCCGGCCGGGCACCGTCCCCGGCGACCGCGGCGAAGGCTCCCTGCTGGACGGCGAGCTGATAGACCCCGAGCTGCTCGTGCTGAGCCACCTCGGCCGCGGTGGGCACGGTCTTACCCGTCTTGAAGTCGACGACCCGGATCCGGCCGTCCGGGTCGCGCTCGATCCGGTCGGCGGTGCCGGTGAGCTGTACGCAGTCGTCCCCGAGATCGATCTCGCAGCGGAACTCCACCTCCGTTCCCAGCAGCTGCTGTCCCGGTCGATCCTGTTGCCAGGCGACGTAACGTTCCAGCGCTGACTCAGCCTCTGCTCGCTCCACGGCGGACAGCCAGTTGGCCTCGAACGTCAGCTGCTGCCACACCGGTTCGAGATGTGCGGCGAGTTCGTCCAGTTCGGCGCCCGAGCGGGCAGCGTGGTCGGCCAGCACGTGCACCACCGATCCGAAGCTCGCCGCGGCGCTGCGGGCGCTCTCCCCTGCCGCCTGCCGAGACAGGAACCACTGCCGCGGGCAGGCGAGGACGCCGGCCAGCTGGCTGCCGGAGAGCCGGATCGGGTCCTCCCGCACGACGAACGGGCGGTCGGCCCGGGACAGCTCCCGTAGGCCCCACCACTGCTCCGGCCGGGCACCCGGAACCAGCGACCGGCCGTCGGCGTCGGTGGCATCAGCGAGCCGGGCCAGTCGGGTGGCAGCCTGGTCGCGGACGGCCGGGGAGACGTCCGGGTCCACACTGACCCGCCGCAGCTCACCGACGAGCGCCGTCAGGGTGAGCGGTCGGCGGGGCCGGCCCGGCTGCGAGCGGATCGGCACCCCGAGCTCAGCGAGGAACCTCGACGGCTGGTCACCCTCGCCCTCGGTGCCGGCCACGGCAGTCACGACCAGTCGCCGCCGAGCCCGGGTACAGGCGACGTAGAACAGCCGTCGTTCCTCGGCGATCCGGCCCGCCGTCGGGCCGGGACCGCTCATCACGCCGGTCGTGCCGAGCCGGTCCGGCTCCAGCAGCGACCCGCGGCGACGCACGTCCGGCCAACTGCCCTCCTGGACGCCAGCGACGACGACCAGTTCCCACTCCAGGCCCTTGGAGCGGTGAGCAGTCAACAGCCGCACGGCACCGCCGCGTCGATCCGACTCCCGCATCGGGTCGGCCGGTATCTGCTGGCTCTCCACCTCGGACAGGAACGCGGTGATGCCCCGGCGTCCCGCGACCTCCTCCGAACGTGCGGCAATGTCGAACAGCGCGCAGATCGCATCGAGATCGCGGTTGGCCCGGCGGCCGACCTCGCCGCCGCGTGCGGCGTCGGCCTTGAGCCGCTCCGGCCAGTCCGTTCCCGACCACAGCAGCCACAGCGACTCCTCAGCGCTGTTCCGGTCCCGGATACCCTGCCGGCAGCGTACGAGCAGGTCGGCCAGCCGCTGCGCCGCTTGGACTTCGGGCCCTGGAGCGCACTCGGCCAGCCGGTCAGGATCGGTGAGGGCGAGGGCGGTCAGCTCGGTCGACGGCCGGGGCAGCGCCGTGCCTCCGAGCTCGACGCGCTCGGCTTGCCGCAACGAGCGGCCAAGCCGACGTACGGCCATGCTGTCCAGCCCGCCCAACGGCGAGACCAGCAAGCTCTGGGCTTCGTCGGGAGTTACCGATCCGTCCCGCGCGGCGATCTGCAGACTGAGCAGTAGCGGCCGGACGGCCGGATCCGCCGCCAGCGGAATCTCGTCGCCCGCCACCTCTACAGGGACGCCGGCCGCGACCAGTGCCCGGGTCAGCCCAGGAATCGTGGCCCGCCCGGACCGGACCAGCACGGCCATGTCGTCCCAGCCGAGACCTTCCCTCACGTGGGCGCCGCGCAGGATCTCGGCGATGTGCTCCGCCTCGGCACCTGCGGTACTGCAGGTGATCACCTCCACCGATCCGCGTGGCCGTCCCGCCGCGTCCGGTCGCCGGAAGTCGGCGAGTATCCCGGGCGCGACGGTACGCGGCAGCCCGAGCCGGTCGGCCACGTTGCGACTCGCCGCCGACAGCGCCTTGCCGAGTCGGTAGTTGACGCCCAGCGCGCGGACCGGAGCGGGGTCTCCACCAGCCGTGCGAAACCGGTCGGGGAAGTCGAGGATGCCGCGGGCCTGCGCGCCGCGGAAGGCGTAGATCGACTGGTCCGGGTCGCCGAAGGCCACCACCTCTCGGCCGTCGCCCGCGATGGCATGCACGAGGCTTACCTGCGCCGGATCGGTGTCGGCGTACTCGTCGACGAAAACCGAGCTGATCTCCGACCGCAGGGTGTCGATGACGTCCGGCTCGGCGAGCAGGATCCGGGAGCGGTGCACGAGCTCGGCATAGTCCAGCACACCCTCGGCGTCCAGCACGTCGAGATACTCGTCGAAGAAGGTGCCGACGCTGACCCACTCCGGGCGTCCGGCGGCTTCACCGGCGGCGATCACGTCGTCGGGGTCCATTCCGAGCTGCCGAGCCCGGGCCAGCACCGCGCGGATCTCCGCCGCGAAGGCCCGGGTCGGGAACGCTCCGCGCAGCGAGTCCGGCCAGGAGGCTCGCCGCGTCTCCAGGCTGCCGAGCAGGGTCTCCCGGACGCGGAACTCCTGCTCGGGGCCGGTGAGCAACCGGACGGAGGCACCGGCTCCCGTCGGCTGCGGCTCGACCCGGTCGGCGAACCGGCGGACCAGTGCGTAGCAGAGCGCATGAAAGGTCATCGCCATCGGTGTCACCGTGGTCCGACCCAGCCGGGCGGCGATCCGGGCCCGCAGATCGGCGGCGGCGCGTCGCGAGAAGGTGAGCACCAGGATCTGGTCCGGGCGTAACCCGCGGCGGTCGATCCGGTCCACCACCGACTCGACCAGCGTCGTGGTCTTACCGGTGCCCGGTCCGGCGAGCACCAGCAGGGGTCCGCCGGCATGCCGGACCACGGCCTCCTGCGCCGGGTCGAGGACCGGAGCCGGCGGGACCGGGACGGGACCACGAACCAGGCGGTACACGCGGCTATTGGATCATCGGCCGCCGACAACCAGGCCGTCCCGACACGCCAATCGCGCCGCGAGCGCCGACCCTTACTCCTTTTCCGGCCGAGAGGGGTCAGAAGCGGCGGTTGGCGAGCACCGGGATGGCGGCTCGGGTCGCGGTGACCTCGGCGAGGTCGAGGTCGACCACGAGCAGCCCCGGCTCGGCGCCGAGCGAAGAGATCGGTTCGCCCGTCGGGCCGACGGCGACGCTGAAGCCCACGCCGGTCGGCGCGCCATCCCGGACGGCAACGCCGGCCGCCGCCGGATCGGCCTGGGCCGACGCCACCAGGTACGCCGTGCTGTCCAGCGCCCGGGCCCGGGTCAGCAGCTGCCACTGCTCGACCTTGCCCGGACCGGCACCCCAGGATGCGGCCAGGACAATCACCTGGGCGCCGAGCTCGGCCACCCTGGCGTACAGGCCGGGGAACCGGACGTCGTAACAGGTGGTGAGGCCGACCGGGACGCCGGCAACCTCGATCAGCACCGGCGCACTGCCGGGGGCCACCGTGTCCGACTCGCGGAAGCCGAAGGCGTCGAACAGGTGGATCTTGTCGTACGCGGCGTCGACGCCGGGCCCGACCGCCCGCAGCGTGTTGTGCACCCGGCCGTCGTCGGACGGGGTGAACATTCCGGCGACCACCACCACGCCGTGCTCGGCGGCGATGCCGGCCAGCCGGGTCGCCCAGGGGCCGTCAGTCGGCTCGGCGACCTCGGCCAGCGGCAGACCGAAGCGGCGCATGGTCGCCTCGGGGAACACCACGAGCTGGGCGCCGTCCCTGGCCGCGGCGGCCGTCTGCTCGGCGACCAGATCAAGGTTGGTCGCTGGATCGGCCCCGGAGAGGATCTGGGCCAACCCGACCCGGAGCGAACCGGTCATGCCGACACCGTCCAGACCAACAGCTCGGCCGGCGACTGGCCGTCGAGCCGCAGCTCGGTCTCACCGCTGATGCGCAGCGCATCGCCCGCCGTCAGCCGGCCGACGGACTCGACGTCGATCTCGCCGGCAGCCAGGTAGGCGTGCAGCTGTGGTGCCGCCGGCAGCTGCCGCTCTTCGCCAGACTCCAGCCGGGTGACCCAGAGCGTGGCGCCGGCACTGCCGATGCGAATCGCGGCGTCCGCCACCCGGCCGGAGGCGACAGGCACCCAGGCCGCACTCAGGTCAGTCAGGACCACCTCGCGTTGTTGATAGCTGGGCGTCCCGCCCGGCTCGTCCGGTCGGAGCCACATCTGCACGAAGTGCACCGGGTCGGCCGACCGGGCCGGATCGAGGGTGTAGGCGTCGTTCCGCTCGGCGTGGACGATCCCCGACCCGGCGCTCATCCGCTGGGCCAGCCCGGGATAGACGATCCCGCCGTTACCCGCGGAGTCGGCGTGCACCAGCGACCCGGACAGCACCCAGGTGACGATCTCGGCGTCGGCGTGCGGGTGGTCGGCGTACCCGGCCCCGGACTGCACCCGGTCGTCGTTGCTGACCATCAGAGGCCCGAACGTCACGTTGTCCGGGTCATAGTGCTCGCCGAACGAGAAGCTGTGCCAGGTGGTCGCCCAGCTGGTCCGGGTGACGAATCGGGTCTCTGCCCGCCTCAGCTCGATGCTCGCCTGCGCCACGGCCCCAGTATCCCGGGCTAGGCTCTCCGGATGCGCGGCCGACCGGTACCTGAGCCCATCGCGCCCGGGCAGGAGTCCGTCTGGGACTATCCGCGCCCACCCGTGCTGCGCGCCAGCGACGAGGAGATCCTCGTCGTGCTGGGTGGCGTCGAAATCTGCGAGACCCGGACCAGCTGGCGGTGTCTGGAGACGTCTCATCCGCCGACCTACTACCTGCCGCGAGCCGCCTTCGTCGAACTTGCCCTGCGGCCGGCGAGCGGCCACTCGGTGTGCGAGTGGAAGGGGCGCGCGTCGTACCTGGACGTGATCGGCGGGGACACAGTGGCGCCGCGGGCCGCCTGGTACTACCCCGATCCGCAGCCGGCGTACGCCGCGCTGCGCGGTCATGTCGCGGTCTATGCCGGGCTGATGGACCGTTGCCTGGTGGACGGCGAGATCGTTGTGCCCCAGCCCGGCACGTTCTACGGCGGCTGGATCACCTCAGCGGTCAGCGGGCCCTTCAAGGGGGCGCCGGACACCCTGAGCTGGTGATCGCGGCTGCGGGGCGTTCCGGGTGATCACCGCAATACCGATACCGCAACCGGCGATGATCGCCGCCGTGAGGAGGCCGGTCCCCGGTGCGATCTCCGCGGTGCGGTCGGTGATGGCGAAGAATGCGCCGTCCAGTACCCAACCGGCCCAGCCGACGAGCCAGACCGGCACCGCGGCCAGCACCAGTCGTTGGAAGTCGACCTGGGGATCGCTGGGTGCGGCGACGAGACAGACCACGAGCGCGACGTCCACCACGATCTCCCCGACGAGCAGCACCGGATTGGCGAGCGGCGGAAGGGCCCCAGCGACGGGTGCCAGCAGTGTCAGGGCACCCAGGACGACCGGCTTGCCGACCATGATCGCGCCGAGCACGAGGCGCAGTCCCGGCTTGATGGCGAGTCGCCGGATCACCAGGACGGCGGCAACGGCCACCAGGATCATCCCGAGGCCGGCGAGCACGGAGGCCGCGGGCACGGGGAGCCAGTCTCCGACCGGCACCAGGTAGTCGGCCCGGGAACTCTGTCGGCTGAGGCAGGCTGCTCCGCCGGCGCCGTCACCCAGACACGGCCACCAGCGCACGGCGGCGGCGCTCGCCAGTAGCAGACCGGCGGCGACGAGCAGGCCACCGGCGGCGTACCACGGGCTGCGGTGATCGCGCACGCGTTGACCTCCTCTGTCGCGAAAGGCTACCGTCCCAGGCCGGGAGGTCCGGGCATGGACGACCCTCGCCCGGAGGGCGAATCGTGGACGATTACGTCGAAGCAGTGCTGAGCGCCGTCGAGGCCATCCCGCCCGGGCGGGCCTGCAGCTACTCCGACCTCGCCGAACTGATCGGCCGGGGCGGCCCGCGCCAGGTGGGCCAGGTGATGTCCCAGCACGGTGCCGGAGTGCCGTGGTGGCGGGTGGTTCGCGCCGACGGCCGGCCGGCCCGCGGGTTGGAGGACGAGGCTCTGGCGCGGCATCGCGCCGAGGGCACCCCGTTGCGCGGCGACCGGGTCGACCTGGTCCGGGCCCGGCACCACTTCGATGATCACGAAAACACCCGCGACTCGCCGTGATCTGAATCACGCCCTGGGTTCCCATCGCCAGGCGTTCTGTGACAGGCTAGGCACGCTGTTGCAAGTGATCTGTGTCGTGGTACGTGCTACGCCCCCAGAGATTTTGCGTGGGCGTCCGGGGAACCTGCGCCCGACAGCAGTCGGGGCCGTGAGGTGCGGTTCCGAGTGCACACTGCTAGGAGATGTACATGGCGCAGGGAACCGTCAAGTGGTTCAATGCCGAGAAGGGCTACGGCTTCATCGCCGTAGACGGCGGCGGTCCGGACGTTTTCGTCCATTACAGCGCGATCGAGTCGTCGGGTTTCCGTACCCTCGACGAAGGTCAGCGTGTGGAGTTCCAGACCACCCAGGGTCCGAAGGGCCCGCAAGCCGACCAGGTCCGCGGAATCTGAGATCAGCCACGACCTAACATCAGGCCCCCGTACGCACCGCGTACGGGGGCCTGATGCTTGTCGTCCGCGCTCCCCTGATGTTTCGAACGCATACGTCCGAAACTCGCACTTCGCCCACGAAACTTCGTGGACTCAGTGACAGGCTCGGGCGCTAAGTCAGGACGAGGCGGTGGTGTCCAGTGAGTCCGCCGTCTTCGCCTCCACCTCGGCCGTGGCCTGGATCAGCTCCAGCAGCTCGGCGTCCAGGCCTGGTGAGAACTCCTCCCGCCGCTCCGGCGAGATGGTGATCGGCACTCCCTCCGGCATGATCTTGGTGCTCAGCTCGGTGCCGTCGTTGGACGGCGACGCACCCCGGTAGAGCTTGGCCGCCTGGCTCTGGTCGTCTGCGCTGAAGGTGAACTGCACGCTCTGCAGGCCCTGATCCAGCAGCTTCTTGACCTCGGGGAACTGCTCGGCAGAGGTCTTGGGAATCGGCAGCAGCTTGCCCCAGTCCACGCCGAGGCTCTCCAGCGCCTTGGCGAAGGCGTTCTCGTGCGCCTGGTCGCGCACGATCAGGTACGCGATGGTCGACCTGGCGGTCTTGTTGTCGGTCATCTCATAGATCCGGCACTTCTGCAGCCGGCCGGTGGACTCCAGCATCAGGTTGTAGAGCAGGTCCAGCGGCAGGTTCCCGCTGTTGTAGACGTAGGACCCGCTCCACGGGTTGCCGGCCGCGTCGACCGGCAGCGCGCCCTGGGCGCCAACCAGATAGTGGTGGATGTTGCTGGTGTCGAGGGCGATCTTCAGCGGAGTCGCGCCGTTCGAACCCGGCTCGTCAACCGGATCGGTCTTCTTGCCGTTGTAGCGCGGCGAGCCGTCGAGCAGCCGCGAGATCGTGGTGCCGATGAGCTCGACGTGGCTGATCTCCTCGGTGCCGATCCCCTGCAGCAGATCCTTGTAGGGCTTCGACTTCGGATCGCCGCGGAAGTTGATGCTCTGGAACAGGTACTGCATCATCGTCCGCATCTCACCGAACTGACCACCGAGACCCTCCTGGAGGGCGTTCGCCGCCGCCGGGTCCGGCTCGTCGCTGGCGATCTCGTTGATCAGCATTTCGGTATGGAGGTACATCGCGCTCCTCGGGTTGGCTGTTGGGTTCCAGCGATCTGGCTACCCGCCGCGCCCAGCAGTGAAACGCCCCTGTCGCACACAACGACTCGTTCTCCGCCGCCCCGCACTTGTCTCAAGCGCCACAAGTTCCCCATGCAACATGGGGAACTGGCAGATTCCACAGGAAACTCCCTATGGAAAACGTCGGTTTCCCATGCAACATGGGGAACTTGCGTCGGGCGGGGGGGGTAGGGAGCGGGCAGTCAGTAGGCCGGCTGGGAGGGGTCGATCTGGTTGACCCAGGCGCTGACGCCGCCGCCGACATGGACCGCGTCGGCTAGTCCGGCGCCATGCACGATGGCCAAGACCTCGGCGGAGCGCACCCCCGTCTTGCAGTAGAGCACCACCTGCCGGTCCTGCGGCAGTCGACCGAGGGCCTCGCCGGTCTGGAAGTCACCCTTGGGGATCAACACCGAGCCGGGAATCTGGTTGATGTCGCGCTCGACCTTCTCCCGCACGTCGACGAGCAGGAAGTCCTTCGCGCCAGAGTCGCGAGCCTTCAGCCACTCCTCGAGCTGCTTCACCCCGACGGTGTGTCCCGCAACCGCCTCAGCCGCCTCGTCAGTGATCGCGCCGCAGAAGTCGTCGTAGTCGATCAGCTCGGTGACCGTCGGGTTCTCGCCGCAGATCGCGCAGTTGGGGTCCTTGCGCACCTTGAGCTGGCGCCAGCTCATCTCCAACGCGTCGTAGATCTGCAGCCGCCCGATCAGCGGCTCGCCGATCCCGGCCAGCAGCTTGATCGCCTCGGTGACCTGCACCGACCCGATCGAGGCGCAGAGCACGCCCAGCACGCCGCCCTCCGCGCAGCTCGGCACCATGCCGGGCGGCGGGGGCTCGGGATACAGGCAGCGGTAGCACGGCCCGTGCTCGGCCCAGAACACCGACGCCTGTCCGTCGAAGCGATAGATCGAGCCCCAGACGTACGGCTTGCCGAGCAGCACCGCGGCGTCGTTGACCAGATAGCGGGTGGCGAAGTTGTCGGTGCCGTCGACGATCAGGTCGTACTGGCCGAAGAGCTCCATCACGTTGTCGTTGTCCAGCCGGACGTCGTGCACCACGACCTTGACCAGCGGATTGATCTCCGCGATCGACTCCCTCGCCGACTGGGCCTTCGACTTCCCGATGTCGGACTGCCCGTGGATCACCTGCCGCTGCAGGTTGGACTCGTCCACGGTGTCGAACTCGACGATGCCGAGCGTCCCGACGCCCGCGGCGGCCAGGTAGAGCAGCGCCGGGCTGCCGAGGCCTCCGGCCCCGATGACCAGCACCCGGGCGTTCTTCAGGCGCTTCTGCCCGTCCATCCCGACGTCGGGGATGATCAGGTGCCGGCTGTACCGGCGGACCTCGTCGATGGTCAGGTCGGCGGCCGGCTCGACCAGCGGGGCAAGAGCCACGGTGCATCCTCACGTTGGGTGGCAACGATCTTGGTGCGACAACGCCCTCGCGTACGCCGCTATTCCGGATGATGGGATGGGCGGCATGGACGTAGTGACCCGGGTCGGCGACCGGGTGCTCAGCCTGTCCAACCTGGACAAGGTGCTGTTCCCCGAGACCGGCTACACCAAGGCCGAGGTGATCGCCTACTACTCCCAGATCGCTTCGGTGATCTTGCCGCACATCACCGACCGGGCCCTGACCCGGGTACGGTTCCCGGACGGCGTTGGGGAACAGGCGTTCTCCTTCTACGAGAAGAACGCGCCGATGGGTACGCCGGACTGGGTTCGCCGGGTAACGGTTGACACCGGCGAGGAGCTGATCGACTACGTCGTGGCCGACGACGCCCCGACGGTGGTTTGGCTGGCCAACCTGGCCGCGCTGGAGCTGCACGTTCCGCAGTGGACGATCAGCAGTGCGACGGCCCGGAACGGCACGGTCCAGCTGGCGCACACCGAGCCACGACCCGGTGAGCCGCTGGCCGATCGGGTGGTGGTGGACCTCGACCCCGGGGCCGGAATGACCATCGTCGAGTCGGCCAAGGCGGCACTGATCGTGGCCGAGCGGATGTTCACCGACGGCCTGGTTCCGGTCGCGCAGACCTCCGGGAGCAAAGGAATCCAGCTGTACGCGGCCGTGCAACCCTGCCGAAGCAGAGACGCCTGGGATTACGTCAAGCGGCTGAACGGGAGCCTGGCCAAGGCGTATCCGGACTTCTTCATCGCCACCATGTCGGTGGCCCGGCGGACGGGGAGGATCTACGTCGACTACAACCAGAACCTCGCAGCGCGCAACACGGTCGCGCCCTACTCGATGCGCGGCCGCGCGGTGCCGGCGGTCGCCACCCCGGTCAGCTGGGACGAGCTGGGTGGCGTACGCGGTCCCGGCGACCTGCGCTTCAGCCCGGAACAGGTGCTGGCACGGGTCGCCGATGATGGTGACCTCGCCGCCGACCTGCTGCTGACGGACCGACCCGAGCTGCCACGCTAGAGCGGCGAAGCTGCCCTCTCCAGGTCTTTGCTCCGGATGACCTGGTCAGACCCGCGGATACCATGCCCAGGTGAGCAGTACGCCGGCGCAGGAGGCCATGGGCAGCCGCGCTGTGCGGATGCCCAAGGACCAGCGTCGGGTGCAACTGCTCGACGCGGCCAACGACGTGTTCACCACCCGCGGCTACCACGCATCGGCGATGGACGACATCGCCGAGGCGGCGGGTGTCTCCAAACCGGTGCTCTACCAGCACTTCTCCTCCAAGCTGGACCTCTATCTGGCCCTGCTGGATCGAAGCTGCGAGCGCCTGGTGGAGGTGGTGAGCGACTCGTTGGCGTCGACGCAGGACAACGCGGAGCGGGTCACAGCGGCCATCGGCGCTTTCTACGACTTCGTCTCCTCGGCCCGCGGCGAGTTCCGGTTCGTCTTCGAGTCCGACCTGACCGGCGACACCGCTGTGCAGCAGCGGCTGTGGCAGGTCAACGACGAGATCGCCGACGCCATCACCGATGTGATTGCCACCGACACCGCCCTGCCCCGGTCGCAGGCCAAGCTCCTGGCGATCTCGATGGTGGGCATGGCCCAGGTCAGCGCCCGCTGGTGGGTCTCGCCGGAAAGTCAGGCGATACCGCTGGCCGACGCGAAGCGGCTGGTCAGCGGCCTGGCCTGGCGCGGAATCCGCGGCGTTCCGCTCACCGAACGCAGACGGGCCGGCGGTCTCCGCGAGGAGAACCGCCGACCCGCGAGCTAGTCAGCCTTTCTGGAGTGTGGTGGCGCCGGTCATGATCGCCACTGCTTCGGTCGGGGTGTGGGATTTCGGGGTGATGACGCCGGCGCATCCGCCGAGGCGGGCGATGTGAATCCGGTCGGACACCTCGAAGACGTTGGGCATGTTGTGGCTGATCAGGATCACGGGGAGGCCTTTCTCCTTGATCTGGCCGATCAGCCGCAACACCTGGCCGGTCTCCTTCACCCCGAGCGCCGCGGTGGGCTCGTCGAGCACCACGAACTTGGTGGCGAAGGTCGCCGCCCGGGCCACCGCCACCGCTTGACGCTGCCCACCGGACAGCGTTTCCACGGCCTGGGACATGTTCTGCACCGTCGCGATGCCGAGATTGGCCATCGACGTGCCGGCGTCCTCTTTCATGCCGCCCTTGTCCAGCATCCGCAGCACCGAGCCGAGCGGCCCGCTGCGGCGACGCTCCCGACCCAGGAACATGTTGGCCGCGATGTCGAGCGCCGGCGCCACCGCGAGGGTCTGGTAGACCGTCTCGATGCCGGCCTGGCGAGCGTCTTGGGGGGTGCGGAAGTGCACCTCTTGCCCGTCCAGGAAGACCTGACCGGAGTCCGGGATCAAAGCCCCGGTGAGCGCCTTGATCAAGGTCGACTTGCCGGCGCCGTTGTCCCCGATGACCGCCAGCACCTCACCGGGGAACAGGTCGATGTCCACGCCATCGACTCCGACGACCTTGCCGAAGGTCTTGATCAGCCCGCGGCCCGAGAGCACCGTCTGGCTGGGCTCGGCCAAGATCGGCGGCGCCCCCAGACCGACGGTGTGCTGCTCTTCTTCCGATAACTCGTGGGGAGTGAAGTCCGAGGGGGTGGTGGTCATGCCTTCACCTTCCGAATCCACTGGTCGACAGCAACAGCGACGATGATCAATACGCCGATCGCCAGGACACGGAGCTGGTCGTCAACGCCGGCCAGGCTGAGTCCGATGTTGAACGCGTACACGATCAACGCCCCCAGCATGGTGCCGATGATCCCGCCACGCCCGCCGAACAGGCTGGTGCCGCCGATCACCACAGCGGTGATCGTCTCCAGGTTGGCGTTGACGATGGCGTTCGGGCTGGCGGTGCCGGCCCGGCCGATCAACGCCCAGGCCGTCAGGCCGTAGATCAGCCCGGCCACCGTGTAGACGCTGAGCAGCACCCGGTCCACCCGGATGCCCACCAGCCGCGCCGCCTCGATGTCGTCACCGACCGCGTAGACGTGCCGGCCCCAGGCGGTCTGGCTGAGCACGAATCCGACAATCGCGGCTAGAAAGATGACGAATACCACGCCGACCGTGAGCCGGAATGGCCCGATCGGAATCGGAGTGCCCATGAAATTGAGAATGGCCGGCATGTCCCGGCGGCCCACGCTCGCGCCACCGGTGTAGAGCAGCACGATCGCCGTGAAGATGCTCAAGGTGCCCAAGGTGACGATGAAGGGCGGCAACTTGAGCCGGGTGACCAGCAGACCGTTGACCAGGCCCAAGAACGTCCCCAGGGCGATGCCCAGGATCAGAGCGAGGAAGCCCGGTACGCCGTTGTTGGCCGCCAGGTTCGCCATGAACATCATGGCCAGAATGCAGATCGCCCCCACGGACAAGTCGATCCCGGCAGTGAGAATGACCAGCGTCTGCCCGATGGCCAGCGCGGCGATGATCGCCGTCTGCTGGATGATGATCGACAACGTGGCCGGCTGGGCGAACCGCGGGTTGATGATGGTGAACACGACGAACGCGATCGACCAGCACCATCAGCGGGCTGAGCGCGGGATGAGAATGCAACAGATGCTGGATCCGCTGCACAGGCGACTGACGCCGCATGGCGAACTGCTCAGCCGCAGTCGCCGGCGCTTGAGTATCAACGCTCATAGAGGCTTCCTTGCCGTGAGATTGGGACTGGTGGGATCGGTGGTTGGCTCCGTCAATTCGGTGACGGAGCCAACCAGCTACTTCTCTGCTACTTCTTGCCCCAGCAGATCGTCTCGGCCTCGGTCGTGTCGATGCTCTCCACACCATCGACCGGCTTGTCCGTCACCAGCGCCACGCCGGTGTCGTAGAAGTCCAGTCCCGGAGTGACCTCGGGATCGACATTCTCGCGAACCTTCTTGGCGATGGCCTCGACGCCGAGCTTGGCCATCTCGAGCGGGTACTGCTGCGAGGTGGCGCCGATGACACCGCTCTTCACCGCGGTGATACCCGGGTCGCAGCCACCGTCGACGGACACGATCGTCGCCTTCACCCCTGCTGCCTCCAGGGCCTCAGCGGCGCCGACGCCGGACGGCTCGTTGATCGAGTAGACCAGGTTGATGTTCTTGGACTTGGCCAGGCAGGTCTCCATGGCGGTCTTGCCCTGGTCGGTGGCGCCGTTGGTCGGCTCGTTGCAGACGATCTCGTAGTCGCCGCCCTTGCCGCCGGTGTACTTGCCGGTCGGGTCCTCGTCGCCGTTCTTCTTGATGTCCTTGGTGTCGATCCCCATGCCGGTCAGGAAGCCCTGGTCGCGGTTGTAGTCCACCGACGCCACCCGGTCGTTGAACAGGTCGAGCATCGCGATGGTGGCCTTCTCGCCGTTCAAGGTGCCCGCTGCCCACTTCCCGATCAGCTCACCGGCCTTGAAGTTGTCGGTGGCGAACGTGATGTCGACGGTGTCCGGCGGGTCCGGCGGCGTATCCAGCGCGATCACGTACAGGCCGGCGTCGCGCGCCTGGGTGATCGCCGGGTTGACCCCGTCGGTCGCGGGCGTGATCAGGATGCCCTTGTCACCGCGAGCGATGGCAGCCTCGATGGCCGCGATCTGAGTGGTCTCGTCACCGTCCTCCTTGCCGGCGGCGGTGGTGATCGTGACGTTGTTGGCCTTGCCGGCCTCCTCCGCGCCCTCCTGCATGGCGATGAAGAAGGGGTTGGTGCTGGTCTTGGTGATCAAGGTGACGGCGACCTCTTCGCCACCACCACCGGCAGGTTCACTGCCGCCGGCTTCGGGCGAGCCGGTGTCGCCGCCCCCACAGGCGGACAGCACGAGCGCGGCAGCCGCGGACAGTGCCAGCACTCCGGCCAGCCGGCGGCGCCGACGCAGCGGCGGTTGGTACTTCATAGTGGGTCCTCTCGGTAGGTACGCGCACCGCCGAAATTGACAACGGTGTCAGATACTATTCCTAAGTCATTCTTAGTTTGGTTGTCAACCCCTGGTATATAACGAAGTTGGGATAGTGCACCCCGTCCGCTGGAGAGGGAGACATCGATGTCAGCCACCAACCCGTATCGGGACCGCCGATCGCGCGCGACCATTCGTGACGTCGCCGCTCTCGCCGGCGTGGGCATCAAGACGGTGTCCCGGGTGATCAACGACGAGGCCAATGTCTCCCCGCAGATGCGGGAACGAGTCCAGCGCGCGGTGTCGACCCTCAACTTCAAGCCGCACCAAGGAGCCGGCGCCCTGCGCCGCGGCGACCGTAAGACGCTCACCCTTGGCCTCCTCATTGACGCCGTGGACAACCCATTCTCGGCCTCGATCAACCGCGCTGTCGAGAGCGTCGCCTCGCCCCGGCACACCGCAGTCTTCGCCGCCAGCTTCGATGACGACCCGGACCGGGAACGAGAACTGATCGAGGCCTTCACCCGGCGTCGGGTCGACGGCCTGATCCTAACCACGATCACCTCCGACCATGGGTATTTGCAGGCGGAACGGGAACAGGGCATGGCGATCGTCTTCGTCGACCGACCACCGGTGGGCCTGGCCGTCGATGCTGTGCTGTCCGACAACTACGCGTCGGCGCTGGCGGCCACCCGGCATCTGATCGAGCGCGGGCACCGACAGATCGCGCATCTGGGTGACGAGCTGACGATCTCCACCGCCCGCGAGCGCCGGCGCGGCTACTCCGACGCCATGCTCGGCGCCGGACTCACTGACGAAGCGTCGCAGCACACCGACAACCTGCGCAGCGAGCAGGAGGCGTACGCGGCCGTGCAGCGGCTGATGCG
This sequence comes from uncultured Actinomycetota bacterium, assembly GCA_963711015.1. Lineage (GTDB taxonomy): Bacteria > Actinomycetota > Actinomycetes > Propionibacteriales > Propionibacteriaceae > Microlunatus. Next base: position 409,301 of record CAVQCQ010000002.1, on the reverse strand, counting down.
ACTCGAGGTACCACCGACGGCCCTGTTCACCTCGCAGAACCTGGTCACGATCGGCGCCGTCAAGGCGCTGCACCGCTTGGGCCTCCAGCACAAGATCGCTGTGGTCGGGTTCGACGACGTGCCGTTCGCCGACCTCGTCGACCCCGGCGTCACCGTGATGGCTCAGGACCCTACTGAGATCGGCACTCGCGCTGCTCAGCGGATGTTCGCCCGGCTCGACGGCGACACCTCGCCGGCGCAGGAGATCGTGGTGCCGACCCAGCTGATCGTTCGCGGCTCGGGCGAGATCGCTCCGGGCTGAGCGCCAGACTGACTCCGGTTTTCGCCCCTCCGATCGACTTGCGCCGGATGTATTCGGCGCAAAGTCCCCGAAGGGCCGCAAGGGACGCGGAGACCGCGTACTGAGCCGGCCACCCGGCAGCCTCAGGCCGCACACCGTCGGCTCGGTCAGCAACCCCGAGGTCGGCTAGATTTGCCTGGAGTCGGACGGCCCGAGAGGAAATCATGAGCGACCCCACGGCATCCGCCGTTCCCGCCCCGTTGACGCCACCGGACGGGGGGGCCTTGACCCTCACGGCACCGGAGCCGCTGCGGGCCGTCGCCGCGACCCAGGCCCCGGCGATGGCCCCGCAGGTCGATCCAGCGAGCGTCCCGGCCCTGGACGCCAAGGTGGACGGCTTCATGCAGAAGCTGATGACCGCCCAGACCAGGTCTCCGGAGTTCGCCACCCAGGCCGCCAACGTGCGCAGCATGGGTGATGCCGACGTCCGCAAGGCGGCCGAGACGTCGAACCGGTTGCTGCAGACCCCGGTGCGAGCCATCAAGGAGGGCGCGTTGGCCAATGGCTCGCGGGTGGGTAACACGCTGCTCGAGCTGCGTCGCACCGTCGAGGAGCTCGACCCGAGCCAAGCCACCGGCATGCGCAAGTTCCTCGGTGTCATCCCGTTCGGGGACAAGGTCGTCGACTACTTCCGCCGCTACGAGTCGGCCCAGGGACACCTGAACGGCATCCTGCACAGCCTGCGTAACGGCCAGGATGAGCTGACCCGGGACAACGTCGCGCTGAACATGGAGAAGCAGAACCTCTGGGCGACGATGGGGAGGCTGAACTCCTACATCTACATCGCCGAGCGACTCGACGCTCAGCTCACCGCACAGATCTCCGCCCTCGAGCTGTCCGATCCAGAACGGGCCAAGGCACTCAGCCAGGACGTGCTGTTCTACGTCCGGCAGAAGCACCAGGACCTGCTCACCCAGCTCGCGGTCTCGATCCAGAGCTACCTGGCGATCGACATCATCATCAAGAACAACATCGAGTTGATCAAGGGTGTGGACCGCGCCTCGACCACCACGATCTCAGCACTGCGCACCGCGGTGATCGTGGCCCAGGCGTTGGGCAACCAGAAGCTGGTGCTCGATCAGATCACGGCCTTGAACACCACGACGTCGGACCTGATCCAGCGCACCTCGGAGATGCTCCGCGACAACTCCGCGCAGATCCAGCAGCAGGCGGCCTCGGCCACCATCGGGCTGCCCCAGCTGCAGGCGGCGTTCACCAACATCTACGCCACCATGGACTCGATCGACACCTTCAAGATGCAGGCCCTGGACACGATGGCCGCCACCATCGGCACGCTCGAGGCCGAGGTGGTCAAGTCCCGCGAGTACCTGGACCGGGTCAACCGGCAAGATCAACAGCTGGCGACCGGCGCTCTCGACCTGACCGAGAGCGGGACGCCGGGCGGGCTTCGCTGAACCGCCGCTCGCTGATCACGCTGCTGCGCACACCATGGGACTTCGGGACTGGATCGCCAAGATCATCGGGCGACCCGCCGAGCCTTCCCCGCCGCCGATGGCGGTGCCGTCGGCCCCGACCGAGGCCGACATCCTCGCCGCGCTGGACCGGGTACAGACCATGATCAGCGGCGGGGTGGTTCCCACGGCCGTCGAGTCGCGGGTCAGGCGGGTCTCCGCGACGGTGCGGGACACCATGCCGCGGCTGCGCAACCTCGGCCTCGGCAGCCCGGAGGCCTACTCAGTGATGGCGACGGCGACCGACTACCTGCCGGAGGCCATCGGCGGGTACACCCGGCTGCCGCGCCGCTGGGCCGACTCGCGGCCGATCGAGAACGGCAAGACGTCGTTGATGCTGCTCATCGACCAGCTCGACCTTCTCGGGGCGACCATGGACAAGATCTTCGACGCGGTGGTCCGGGTGGACGCCGATGCGCTCATCGCGCACGGACGATTCCTGCAGGAGAAGTTCGGCCACGCCAGCACCGGCGGGACGCTGAACCTCGGCGAGCAGCAACCCGCTCCCCCGCCGCGCAGCAGCTTGGACCTGCCGTGACGGACCGCGGCAACGCTGGGATGAGCCTGACCGAGACCGTACGCGCCCACGCCGAGGCGGTCCGCGAGCAGCTGGCACGGATCACGGCGCTGCGCGCCGCCAGCCCGGAGATCAGAACTCCGCCACCTGGCGTCAATCCGTTGGACCTGACGGGTCTCGATCCATTGCTGCAGCTGCCCGGCCCTTCGACAGGCTCAGGGCCCGTATCGACAGGCTCGGGGCAGATGACCGACAAGGATCCGATGGCGACTCCGCCCCAGGTGAATCCTCCACGATCGGCGGAAGAACCTGCGACGCCCGAACCGGAGCCGCCCGCCAAGTCCCTGAAGGAACTGCTCGCCGAGCTCGACGCACTGATCGGACTGACGGAGGTGAAGGCGGAGATCCATCGACAGGTCGCGGTGTTACGGATGGAAGGGCTCCGGGAGAAGGCCGGCCTGAAGTCGCTGACCATCACCCGGCACCTGGTGTTCGTCGGCAATCCCGGCACCGGCAAGACGACAGTTGCCCGGCTCGTCGGCGGGATCTACCGGGCCCTGGAGCTGCTGTCCAAGGGTCAGCTGGTCGAAGTGGACCGATCCGAGCTGGTCGCGGGCTACCTCGGCCAGACGGCGATGAAGACGGCCGAGGTGGTGTCCAAGGCGGCCGGGGGCGTGCTGTTCATCGACGAGGCGTACAGCCTGGCCGGTGACCAGTATGGACGGGAGTCGGTCGACACGCTGGTCAAGGAGATGGAGGACCGCAGAGACGACCTGGTGCTGATCGTGGCCGGCTACCCCGACCCGATGGCGCTGTTCATCGCGCAGAATCCCGGGCTGTACAGCCGCTTCCGCACCACGATCGAGTTCCCCGACTACACCGACGAGGAGCTCGCCGACATCTTCCTCCGCCTCGCCGCGGCCGCGGACTACGACATCACCGACGGCTGCCTCGACCGGTTCCGATCGATCCTGGCGACCACACCGCGCGGCCCGATGTTCGGTAACGGTCGCTTCGCCCGTAACCTGCTGGAGGCGGCGATCGGGCACCACGCGTGGCGGCTGCGCGACGTTGCCGAGCCGACGGTGGCCCAGCTCCGCGAGCTGACCGCCGAGGATCTCGAACCTGAACCCGAGGATCTCGAACCCGAACCCGAGGATCTCGAACCCGAACCCGAGGAGCCCGCCCGTGAGCCAGGCTAGCCAGCCCGCGGTCACCGCGGTCGCTCCGGCGGCCCGGGCCACCGCGGCCCCAGCGGAACCCGGCACGCTCCCGGCGCAGACCCCGGCGGCCCCCGCAGCGCGCGGGACCCAGAGCAACATGGACACCCCGCAGCGTCTCCAGCTGCTCAGCCTGGCGGTCGTGGTGACCGGCGTGGTCGTCGGGTCGGTGGGCGCCTTGGTCTTCTCCTTCCTCGCCTATTCGTTGTTCCGAGCCGAAGCTGACACCGCGCAGCTGATCCGGGTGCAGCAGATCCAGACCAACCTGCTGACCGCGGACGCGACCGCCACCAACGGCTTTCTGGTCGGCGGTCTCGCGCCACCGGCCCAACTGGCGACCTATGAGCAGGCGATCGCCACCGTTGGCGCACTGATCACCGAGTCCGCCCAGGCCCAGCCCGCGGACGCCGAGGCCTTGGGCGCCCTCAACCAGCAGGTGGTCAGCTACACCTCCGGCATCGAGCTGGCTCGCGCCAACAACCGGCTAGGTCTGCCGGTCGGCGGCCAGTACCTTCGCGTCGCGAGCGCCCAGCTGCGGGCTGAGGCCCTGCCGATCCTGGACAATCTCGTCTCGACCAATGCGGAGCGGGCCCGGGATCGGATGGCGACCTGGATCGGCCTGGTGTTCGTCGTCGTCGCCGTCGCCGGCTTGGCCGCCGTGGTGGTCGGCCAGGTCTGGCTGGCCCGGCGCTTCCGACGCACCATCAATCGCGGCATGCTGGCCAGCGCGATCGTGCTGCTCCTGGTGCTGGTCGGCGGCGGGCTGACCCTGCTCAACCTGACCAGCTCGGTCCGCGCCATCGAGGCCGGCAGCTTCACCCTCGTCAATGCGGCCGCGGACGCGCGGATCGACGCCTACAACGCCAAGTCCAATGAGAGCCTCGCGCTGATCGCCCGCGGCTCCGGGTCGGCGTTCGAGACGGCGTGGAAGGCATCGGCCGACTCGGTGGACGCCAACCTGGACCCGCTCGAACCGGAGCTCACCGACCAGTGGAACAGCTACGTGTCGGTGCACACCGAGATCCGCGAACTCGACGACGGCGGTAAGTGGGACGACGCGGTCGCCCTGGCCACCGGCACCGGGCCGGAGTCCGCGAACACCGTCTTCAACGCCTTCGACGCCAGCCTGGCCGATACTCTCGACCGGGTCAGCCGGGACGCGTTCGACGGACTGTCCGGTTGGCAGCCCATCCTGGTCGGTGCGGCGATCGTCATCCTTCTCGCCGGTCTGGGTGCGGCACTGCTCGGCCGCCGAGGGGTCGCCGCCCGGCTGCGGGAGTACCGATGAAATTTCCGCTCGCCCGTCCGATGCTGGCGCTGGCGACCACCGCATGCCTGGCCGTGGTCTCCGCCTGTTCCCTGTTCAGCTACTCGCCTACCCCACTGCCCACCGACCCGACGCCCAGCCCCACACCGACCGCCAGCAGTTCCTCCAGCGCCGCCCCGAAGCCCTGCGACAACCCGCTGGCGTCGTACGCACCCAGGGGGGATCTGCCCAACCCGGGCAACCTGCCGTCGGGCTCGACCATGGCCAAGATCCGGGCCCGTGGCCGACTGATCGCCGGGGTATCGGCCGACACCTACCTGCTCGGTTCCCGCAACCCGCTCACCGGCCGGATCGAAGGCTTCGACATCGATCTGGTGAAAGCCGTGGCCAAGGCGATCTTCAACGACGAGAACGCCTACCAGTTGACGGTGATCACCGCCGCCCAGCGGATCCCGGCTCTCCAGGAGGGCCAGGTCGACATGGTGGCCCGCAACATGACGATCAACTGCGATCGCTGGACCCAGATCGCTTTCTCCACCGAGTATTACCGCTCCGGCCAGAAGATCTTGGTCCGTAAGGGTTCGAAGGCCAAGACGCTGGCCGATCTGGCCGGTGAACGGGTCTGCGCGCCCAAGGGAACCTCGTCGATGACCAATCTGGTCGCCAAGGCGCCAGAGGCGATCGCGGTCGGCGCGGACAACCACACTGGTTGCCTGGTGCTGTTCCAGCAGGGCGACGTGGCCGCCATCACCGGTGATGACACGGTGCTGGCTGGACTCGCCGCCCAGGACCCGTATGCGGTGGTCCCGGTGCAGAAGACCTTCACCGAGGAGCCGTACGGCCTCGGCTTCAACGCCGAGCAAGTGGACCTGGTCCGGTTCGTCAACGCGGTGCTGGCCCGGATGCGCAGCAACGGCGAGTGGACCGCCATCTACAACCGCTGGCTGGCCGAGCCGCTCGGACCGGCCCCCAGCCCGCCCAAGGCGGTCTACGGCAGGAATCCGTGAGCACCGAGCGTCGGGTAGCGAGAAGCCCGATCCCGCCTGGACGACCAAGATGCGAGGCGCCGCCGACGGTCGCGACCACACTGTGTGGCAGGTGGCGAGCGCGTCCCCTACGGGGGGTCCGGGGGGCTCGCCCCCCGGGAGAACACAGAAGGCGGGCTCCGAGCGGGCGCGAGGTGCGGGAATCATGAACCTGGCCGCGCCGGCCGGCCAGGCCACGGCGCCGGCCGCGCCCGGCAAGATGGGCACCGCGATCGAGCCCAGCCAGGCGGCGGCGTACCTGGACGCTCTCGGCCGGTGGCGCGACGAGCGTCACCGCGAGCTGGAGGAGCTGGACCGGGCCGCCCTGTCCTCTCCCAACGGCGCGGCCGCGACCAGTGACATCACGCTGTCGATGGCGCTGTGGAAGGCGGTCTCGGACCGGTACGAGCTCCTGCTGACCACCTGGGACTCCGGCCGCGTGGGCCCAACCGAGCGGATGCGACTGGCCACGCTGATCTGGGGTCGGCTGGACGCCGCCACCGCATCCGGCCTGTCGGTGTCGCTGCCCGAGGCCTGTCGGTTGTCCGACGCGCTGGTCGCTCAGCTGCGGGTCAGACTGGGTCTGGAGATCTCGGGGGCCGAGACCACAGAACGGATCCGCCAGTTGCGAGCTCAGATGGAGCGGATCCGGGACCAGGTGGACCTCGAACCCGCCGGCCCGGGCCAGCAGCAGGCGGCGGCTCAACAGTCGCGTCTGGCCCGCCGGCTCAAGGAGATCGCCGACAAGGCCGGCCGAGGCGGCGACGTCGGCGGGCTTCTCGGTCCCTTGGAGACCGACGCCGCGACGTTCGAGCGGGACCTGATCGTTCACAATGCCCGGCGCCGGGACGCGGCGGCCCTGGTGGGCCGAGCCCGTGCTCAGCGCGCCGACCTGGAGGCCCGTGAGACCGCACTCCAGACCCTGGTCGACCGGTGCGTCGGCCTCATCGAGCCCGCCCCGCGCTACGCCGTGCCGGACGTCGGCCTGTTAGGACCCGTTCCCAACACCGCAGCCCAGCTGGAGATCTACCTGCACCGTCTGGACCAGGTGTCGCGGGCGATGACCCTGGCCCAGAACGCCTACACGACGGCGCTGGCCGAGCACTCCGAGCTGAGCGATCGGCTCGAGGCCTACCGCGCGAAGGCCACGGCGACGGGCAGGGCCGGCGCCCCGGACGTCGCCCGCGCGTACCAGATGGCCCGGGCGGAGCTGGACCGTACGCCGTGCCGGATGACGCTGGCCACGCAGCTGGTCACGCTCTATCAGACCTACCTACAGCTGGAGACACGATGACCCGATGTCTGCAACCGGGCTGCACCGGCACCATCGTCGACGGCTACTGCGACGTCTGCGGCAGCCCCGGACCGGCCGCCACCGGTCACGCGTCACAGGTCTCCGCGGCACCGCCTCCGATCAGTGTGAGCGGCGGGCCGTGCTCTCAGCCGGGGTGCGCCGGAACGATCGTGGACGGCTACTGCGACGTCTGCGGCAGCCCGGCCGGGGCACCGGTCTCCGCGGCCCCCGCCCCGACCTCCGCGGCGGCCGCGTTCGCTCCCCCTCCCGCCACCCCCGACACCGACGGCGGCGGCGCCGTCTCGACTCGCACCCAAGGGTCCAGCCGGCTCGACTCCACCGCCCTCGGCTCCCGCCGGGCGGTGAGCGGCAGCAAGATCACCCGTCGGGTGCAGTCGGGCTCGCAGCGGCTCCGCTCCGCGCGGCTGGGCGCCGGTCTGACCCGGGTGCCGCCCGCGCCGGTGATCGACGCCTCGCAGGCGATCATGAAGAACCCGCAGGTGCCGGAGGACAAGCGGGTCTGTCCCAACTGCGGAGCTCCGGTCGGCCGGTCCCGGGGTGGGCAACCGGGTCGGACCGAGGGGTTCTGCCCCAAGTGCGGCACGGCCTTCTCCTTCACTCCGAAGCTGCAGCCCGGCGACCTGGTGGCCGGACAGTACGAGGTGGCCGGCTGCTTGGCCCACGGCGGTCTCGGCTGGATCTACCTGGCTAAGGACAAGAACGTCTCGGACCGCTGGGTCGTGCTCAAGGGTCTGCTGAACACCGGCGACAAGGACGCGCTGGCCGTTGCGATCATCGAGCGGCAGTTCCTGGCCCAGGTCGAGCACCCGTTGATCGTGGAGATCTACAACTTCGTCACCCACGAGGATGCCGGCTACATCGTGATGGAGTTCGTCGGCGGCACCTCGCTCAAGCAGATCCTGAAGAACCGGATGAAGGCCAACGGCGGGCGGTTCGACCCGCTGCCGGTCGACCAGGCGCTGGCGTACATCCTCGAGATCCTGCCCGCCTTCAGCTACCTGCACGACCTCGGCCTGGTCTACTGCGACTTCAAGCCGGACAACCTGATCCAGGTCGGCGACGCCGTGAAGCTGATCGACATGGGCGGCGTACGCCGGATCGACGACCAGGAGTCGGCGATCTACGGCACGGTCGGCTATCAGGCGCCAGAGGTCGCCGCGGTCGGCACCACGGTCGCCTCCGACATCTACACGATCGGGCGCACTCTGGTCGTGCTGATCACCGAGTTCCGCGGCTATCAGACCAGGTACGTCGCGAGCCTGCCGCCGGTGGCCGAGACGCCGGTGTTCACCCAGTACGACTCGCTCTACCGGCTCGTTGCCAAAGCCTGTGCCACCGATCCGGCCGACCGCTTCGCCTCGGTCGACGAACTGCGGGTGCAGCTGCTCGGTGTGTTACGAGAGGTGGTGGCCAGCAGGACCACCGGCACTGCGCTCACCTCGGCAGCGTCGGTGCTGTTCGAGGCCCCGGTGATCACCAGTGAGGCGCTGGAGTGGGACGAGCTCCCGGCGCTGCGCAGCGACACCAGCGACCCGCAGTACGCCTGGCTCTCCAACATCTCCCTCGAAGACCCCGAGGAACGGCTGGCCGAGCTGCAGCGCGCGCCTGCGATGTCGGCCGAGGTCGGACTGGCGCAGGCCCACGCGGCACTGGAGCTGCGGCGGGCCGACCTGGTCACGAAGGTCGTCAACGAGATGCTGGCCGAGGACCCGTGGGAGTGGCGCGCGGTCTGGGTGAGCGGCTTGTCCGCCCTGGACAGCGGCGACTTCCGCGCCGCGCAGTCGGCGTTCAATGCGGTCTACGGCCAGGTGCCTGGCGAGCTCGCGCCCAAGCTGGCTCTGGCGCTCGCCTGCGAGCGCGGCGGCGAGGGGGAGATCGCGGAGGCGCTCTACCGGATCTGCGCGAGCACCGACGCCAACTACGTCGCTCCGGCCGCCTTCGGTCTGGCCCGGGTGCGGGCGACCCGCGGCGACGTCGCGGGTGCGGTCGCGGCGCTCGATCTGGTGCCCTCGACCAGCCGTAGCTACACCGAGGCGCGGCGGCTGCGGGCGATCCAGCTCTACGAGTCGGGGCAGGGTCTGCCGTCCCTGGCTCAGGCCATGGACAGCCTTCAGGGCGTTTCGCTCAACCCACGTGACTCCGCCGAGCTGACCGCGGCGATCCTGGAGCGGGCGGTCGCCGAAATCGGCAAGAACGGACCGAAGACCGGGGTGATGATCGGCCCGTACGCGGCCCGCGAGGAAGCGCTGCGGGACGGGCTCGAGCTTACCTACCGCAAGCTGGCCGGGACCGAGACCGATGATCGGCGGCGCTGGGCGCTGGTCGATAAGGCGAACGCCGTGCGAAGGTGGACCCTGCAATGACCGACCCCGCGCCCGCCGACCCTGGGTTGAGCTGTCCTCACTGCGGGTCTCCGGTCGCGGCTGACGCCGCATTCTGCGAGGCCTGCGGCAAGCCTCTTGCCCCCCACGCCGGCCAAGGTCCGGCTGCCCTGCTCTACACCGACGAGATGGAGTCACCAATCGAGCTGACCACCTCGACCCGGCCGCTGGTTGCCGAAGAGGACAAGACCATCCCGGTTACCCGGCCCTGCCCGAACTGTGGCGGTGTGATCGGAGTCGACGGCTACTGCGAGACCTGCGGGATGAAGGCGCCGACGGAGCGGGACCACTACACCGAACAACCGGCCTCGTGGGTCGCGGCGTGCTGTGACCGCGGCATCCGGCACCACCGCAACGAGGACGCCACGGCGATCGCGGCCGAGACCGCGCCCGGGTCACGAGCCGTCCTGGTGGTCTGTGACGGTGTTTCCACCTCGATGGACTCCGATGTGGCCAGCCTCGCCGGTGCACGGGCGGCCCGGGACTACCTGGTGGCCAGTCGGCCGGCCGGCCTCGGTACGCTGGCCAGCCGCGCTGCGGCAATGGCCGGGGTGCTCGGGCAGGCCGCTGCCGAGGCCAACGCCGCGGTCATCGCGCACACCGCGCCGGACAGCGAGAACGCCGCGTCCTGTACCTTCTCCGCCGCGGTGCTGGAGGGCAGTGAGGTGTACTACGGCAATGTCGGCGACAGCCGGACCTATTGGATTCCCGATCCGAGCTCGGACGAGCAGCCGGTGCAGCTGAGTGTCGACGACTCGGTGGCCCAGGCGAGGATCGAGATGGGCGTTCCGCGAGAGGAGGCCGAGAACGGCCCGCAGGCGCACGCGATCACCAAGTGGCTGGGACGCGACTCCCCCGACTTCTCGCCGATGACCGGCTCGCACACCGTACGCGGTCCGGGCTGGCTGCTGGTCTGCTCGGACGGGCTGTGGAACTACGCCTCACCAGCCGAGATGGTGCAGCGCCTGATCGCCGATCTCGGCGGGCCGGCACCCGCGCCCCTGCCGCTGTCGGTCGCTATGGTCCGGTGGGCCAACGAACAGGGCGGCAAGGACAATATCGCCGTGGCCCTGGCCCGGTACGAAGGAGGAGTTGATCATGGCTGAGTTCACCGCCGCGGTGTACCAGAACGAGTTCCTGCCCGACGGCGGCACCGATGTGAACGCCATCGTGACGATCGACTGCTCGGGAGCCGGGGCGGCCGGCCAGACCGGATCCGGGGACGCCGGCGAGATCGTCATCGTCGACACCTCCGGCTCGATGGGCCGGACCCGCATGGAAGCGGCCAAACAAGCCGCGGCAGCGGCACTGGACCAGATTCTCGACGGCACCTACTTCGCCGTCGTCGCCGGGACCCACCAGGCGTACCTGGCCTTCCCGCCGGTCCGCCAGGGCCAGGGCATGGTCCGGATGGAACCGACCGCCCGGTCCGCCGCCCATCAGGCGATATCCCAGTTCCGGTCCGACGGCGGCACCGCGATGGGCACCTGGCTCATCCTGGCCGGGCGGCTGTTCGACTCGGTCCCGATGCTGGCCCAGAAGCACGCGATCCTGCTCACCGACGGGGAGAACCACAACGAGACACCGGAGCAGCTCAGCAACGCCATCGCCAGCGTGACCGGGAAGTTCCAGTGCGACTGCCGGGGGGCCGGGGTGGACTGGCAGGTGGCCGAGGTACGCCGGATCGCCCAGGCTCTGCTCGGCACCGTCGACATCATCCCGGAGCCGGCCCAGATGCAGGAAGTCTTCGCCTCCCTGATGCAACAGTCGATGAGCCGCGGTGTCGCCGACGCCCAGTTGCGGGTCTGGACGCCTCAGGGCGCTCAGGTGGTCTTCGTCCGCCAGGTGGCGCCGACGGTGGAGGACCTCACCAACCGCCGAGTCGAAGTGAACCCGCTGACCGGCGGCTATCCCACCGGCTCGTGGGGCGACGAGTCACGCGACTACCACGTCAGCGTGCGGCTGTCCGCCAAGGGAGTCGGTCAAGAGCAGCTCGCCGCCCGAGTGCAGCTCGCCGTGGGCAACCAGGTGATGGCGCAGGGACTGGTGAAAGCGAAGTGGTCCGACGACGAGGCCCTGACCACCCGGATCAATCCCGAGGTGGCTCACTACACCGGCCAGACCGAGCTCGCCGAGGTGATCCAGGAAGGGCTGGCGGCGAAGGCCGCCGGCGACGAGGAGACGGCCACCATGAAGCTCGGCCGGGCGGTGCAGCTCGCCAGGGAGACCGGTAACGCTGAGGCCACCACCCGGTTGCGCAAGGTGGTGGACATCGACAACGAGGAGACGGGCACAGTGCGGCTCAAGCGGAGCGTGGACAAGGCCGACGAGATGGCGCTCGACACCGCCTCCACCAAGACGACGCGGGTTCGGCCGTGAGCGCTGTCTGCCCGGCCGGGCACACATCATCCGCCGACGACTACTGCGACGTCTGCGGGATGCCGATCGACGCCTCCGCCGTGACCCCCGAGGCGCCACCGCCGCCGGTCGACGTCCCCGCCCAGGCTGAGGCGCCGCCCGCACAGAGCTCGGGGCAGCAGCCATGTCCCAACTGCTCGACGCTGAACGCGCCCGAGGCACTGTTCTGCGAGAACTGCGGCTACGACTTCATCACCGGTGCGATGCCGCGCCCGCAGCCGGCGCCCGAGGGCCAGCCTTCCCCGGCCACGCCCGCCACTCCTGGTCCGGCCTATGCCGCCGCGGACGGCGCGGTGTCGGCGGGAGCCTTCGACTGGGTGGCCGAGGTGTGGATCGACCCCGCCTGGTACGAGGCGCAGGAGAGCCCGGACCCGATGCCCTCCCCCGGCTTACCCGAGGTCGTACCGCTGCGCGGCTCCTCGCTGTTGGTCGGAAGGACCTCGCGGAGCCGCAACATCCACCCGCAGATCGCCTGTGAGGCCGACTCCGGGGTCAGCCGGCGCCAGGCCCAGCTCACCACGGACGGGCACCGGTGGTGGGTGGAGGACCTGGAATCGGCGAACGGCACGTTCGTGGCCCCGGCCAGCAGCGCGCTGCCGGAAGACCCGATCCCGGTCGGGGTCAAGCGCGAGCTGGCTGCGGACGACCGGGTCTATCTCGGAGCCTGGACCCGGCTGGTCATCCGGCCGGCGACCGATGAGGAGCGCGCGACGCTCGGCTAGCCTGGTGAGCGCATCGGCCCGACCGACGGGCGGCGCAGTTTGGAGGAAGCGTGGAGATCAAGGTCGGCATCCAGCACGTCGCACGCGAGATCGTGGTGGAAACCCCCGATTCGGCGGACGCGATCGAGAAAGCCCTCGAACAGGCGTTGGCCAAGGACTCCTTCTTCAGCGTGACCGACGAGCGAGGCCGCAAGGTGCTGATCCCCGCCGGCAAGATCGCCTACGTCGACCTCGGCCAGGAAGGCGCCCGCCACGTCGGCTTCGGAGCCCTGTAACTATCTGAGCCTGTCTGCCTCGCACCCCAGTCAGAATCGGACGCTGCGTTCGTTCCTCGCGCTGGACTCCTGATACTTCCGGCGCACAGCGCGAAGAAGTGGCGTGCAGTGGCGCAGAGCCCTTCGCGTCAGGCCTGGAGACCCAGGGTGGCCATCCGGCGGGAGTGGTTCTCGACCAGGCGGGTGAACATGCGGCTGATGGCGGCCAGGTCCATGCCCGGGCGGTCGACGGTCCCGGTGAGCAGGCTGGTCAGGGCGTCCCGGTCGGCGGCGACCCGTTGAGCCTGGCTCAGCGCCTCACCGACCAGGCGGCGCGCCCAGAGCGCGAGGCGGCCGGCGACCGTGCGGTCGGCATCGATGGCGGCCCGGACCTTCGCCACGACGTACGCCTCGTGTCCGGCATCGGCCAGCACCTGGTGCACCAGCGCGCGCGTCTCGGCGTCGACGTACGCGGCGATCTCGCGGTAGAAGTCAGCGGCGAAGCCGTCGCCGACGTAGGTCCAGACCAGGCCCTCCAGCCAGTCCTTGGGTTGGGAGTGCTCGTGGTAGGCGTTGAACGCTGCGTGGAACGGCTGCATCGCATCCATCACGTCGACGTCCAGGTCGGCGAGCCGGGCCCGTACGCGATCGAAGTGCTCGACCTGCAGCGCCGCCATCGAAGCGCCATGCACCTTGTCCGGCAGGGTCGGCGCTCGGCGGGCGTCGGCGGCCAGCCGCTCGAAGGCCGCCAGCGCGCCGTACGCCAGGATGCCCAACAGATCGATGGCGCCCTGCCGATAGTCGTCGGTCATGGCCTGGGAGCGTAACGCTAGACTGCGAAGGCTTCCCTCTCCGACTAGCCCTTTCGCCGAAAGCCCCAATTCTGATTACCGAATCCGCCACGACCGAGCAACGTGACGCCCCCAGCGCCACGACCTTCAGTGATCTCGGCGTCCTGTCCTCGATCGTCGAAGCCCTGGACCAGGTCGGGATCACCCATCCCTTCCCCATCCAGGCAATGGCCATCCCGATCGCGCTGACCGGCACGGACATGATCGGCCAGGCGCGTACCGGCACCGGCAAGACGCTCGCGTTCGGAATCACCATGCTGCAGCGGATCGTGGTGCCGGGTGAGCGGGACTACGCCCATCTGGCCAAGCCGGGCGCACCACAAGGCCTGGTGATCGCACCGACGCGGGAGCTGGCCAGCCAGGTCAGCGCTGATCTCACCACGGCCGCGACGCGCCGGCGCGCCCGGGTCCTGACCGTCTACGGCGGTGTCGGCTACGACACCCAGCTGACCGGTCTGGCCCGAGGAACAGAGGTCGTGGTCGGCACCCCGGGACGACTGCTTGATCTGGCGACCCGCGGCACGCTGGATCTCAGTCACATCAAGGTGCTGGTGCTGGACGAGGCGGACGAGATGCTCGACCTCGGCTTCTTGCCCGACGTCGAGCGCATCCTGGCCATGACCCCCGAGCTGCGGCAGACCATGCTGTTCTCCGCCACCATGCCGGCGGCGATCGTCTCCCTGGCTCGGCGGCATCTGCGCCATCCGGTCAACATCCGGGCTGAGTCACCGGGCGACACGATGACCGTGCCGGCCACCGCGCAGTTCGTCTACCAGGCTCATGCCCTGGACAAGCCCGAAGTCGTGGCGCGGATCCTCCAGGCCGAGAACCGCAACCGGGTGATGATCTTCTCGCGGACCAAGCGCTCTGCCCAGCGGGTGGCTGACGACCTGATCGACCGCGGCTTCGCGGCGGCGCCGATCCACGGTGACCTCAACCAGGCCGCCCGGGAGAAAGCGTTGAAGCGCTTCCGCGACGGCCGGGTGGATGTCCTGGTCGCCACTGACGTCGCGGCGCGCGGCATCGACGTCGAGGGTGTCACGCACGTGATCAACTACGAGTGCCCTGACGACGAGAAGACCTACGTGCACCGGATCGGCCGGACGGGGCGCGCCGGCGCGTCCGGGATCGCGGTGACCTTCGTGGACTGGGCCGACCAGACCCGTTGGAAGGTGATCAACAACGTCCTCGGCCTGCCTTTCGAGGAGCCGGAGGAGACCTACTCCACCTCGCAGCACCTCTATCACGACCTCGGCATCGACCCGGCGGCGCAAGGACGGATCGCGCCGCCCAAGGCGACGCCCGTCAAGAAGGAGCGTGCCGAGACCGAACGCCCCCGCCAGCGCGCCGAGCGGTCACGGTCCCGCATCCGGCGCCGACTGCGCAACGGCGTACCGGTGGATCGGGAAGAGTCCCAGAGTTCCTCGGCCGGTGCGACCGATGTACCGCCCGACACCAGCAAGGGCGGGGAGGCGAAGCCGCGCCGGCGCCGGCGGCGTGATCAGCGCGCCAAAGCGCCCGACACCACCGAGTAGCGGCCGGTCAGCGGGCGCGGCCGAGCGGCTTGCCCACGACCACGAGGTTGCTGTCGTAACCGCCCCGGTCACGACGGAAGGTGCCGGTGCACGTGATCAGCACGAGACGGTGATCGCCGGTCTGTTTGAAGGCCTGGCTGTCACTGGCCAACGCGTGCCGGGCCACGGTCTGGATCGAGGTGACCTTGTATCGCTGCCGGTGCTCACCGTCGCGGAGAGTGACCACATCGCCGATCTTGATTCGCAGCAGGCGGGCGGAAAACCCAATGCCACCGGTAGCCGAGTCCACGTGACCGGCGATCACCGTCGAGCCGAACGGGTCGCCGGCGTACGCGCTGCCGTCCCACCATCCGACGTGCCGAACGTCCTCGGGCACCTTGAGCACGCCCTTCTCGGTCGCTGCGGGCTTCACCTCGGCCTGGGCGTTCCCGGGCAACACCAGCAGGTGAGGTTGGAACCGCACCCGCTCACTCCGGGCCGGCCTGCCGACACGGGCGGACGGCACGGCCGATGTGGCAGCCGGCGGTTCCGTCCCGGTCGGCCGCGGCTGAGCCCCTGGTTCGGCCGGTAGGGCCGTGCAGCCCGCCAGCACGGCAGCCGCCGTCAGGGCCGCCGCGCCGGCGAGGAGTCGACGGATCAACGAGTCAACGGCGGCAGGAAGGCGGGGCTGACGCCGACCGCCTGGCCGCCGGTGCCGGTGTTGACCTCGTCAGGCTCGTCCGAGCCGGTCGACGACGTCGGGATGACGTGCACGGCGACATTCATCGTCTTCTTGCCTGGGTCACCGACCGCGTACACGCGGTTCACGGCGCCGCCCTTGACGGTGAGGCTGAGCGGGCCGAGGACGACCGGTTCCGTCTCGCCGGTGGGCACGATGGCGACCCGGTACGTCGCCACCGGAACCGTCAACTGCAACGACTCGCCGTTCGCGATGTTCTCGAACAGCACGTCACCGTTGACCCGGATGTCCGCAGGTGGGACCAACGCGGTGTGCGCGACCACCAGGGAGGCCTTGTTCTTCGGCACACTGTCAAGGTCGTTCGGGAAGACGGTGACCACCGGATCTTCGTCGGCGGCGGCCGGCAGGTGGACGACGATATCCGTGCTGGACTTGGCCTTCACCGAGAAGGTCGACTCCGCCACCGTTTCGCCGCCGTCGCTGAATGTGATCTTGGTCGAGCCGGCATCGATCGTGAAGGGTCCGGCCACGGCGGCGGTCTTCACGTTCTCGGCGACCGTCTCGCCATCGACCTCGACGTCGAGGTTCTGGCCAGGAATGCCCTGCACGACATAAATCGTCGCCTCATCCGCGGCGTGACTGGTGCCCATCGACAGGCCGGCGAATGCCACGCCGGCGGCGACAAGCACTCCTACTCGCGACCATTTCCTGGTCAACGCAATGTTCATAGCAATCCCCTGTATCCCCTGTATCCCCTGTGAACGCCCATTCGAAAAGGCGCCCAGGCGTAATATAAGTCGTCAAGCCATTACCCGGAGGGGGATTCGGGGTTTCGGGGGAGCACCACGTTGGCCGATGCGCAGCGACATTCCACCGCGCTCCGCCGCGCCGCCGGGCTGATGGCGACGATCGGTCTGCTGGTTGCGGCCATCGCGTACTACCGGATGGTGCCGCCGGTCACGCTGGCGTCCGGCCGGGTCCCGTCGACGACGGCGCCGATCGAGCCGAGCACGCCCCCGCCGAGCACAGCCACACCGCTACCGACGCCGACGGCGACGCTGACCGTGACCGCCAGTCCGACCCCGACGCGAGCGCCGACCACGTTGGCTCCCCCCAGCGAACCGCCACCAAAGGACCTCCCGGCGGGGCCCGGCACCACTGAGCCGGGGATCCTGCTGATCGCATTGCCGAACGCGGACGGCAGCTTCGAGGTGTGGGAGAGCATCCGGCTCCCCGCTCCGGTGAGCGTGTTGATGCTCGAGCCGATCGACCCGAGTGCCTTGGGCGGGACACTGGCGAAGACTCGGCCTCGAGCACAGCGCGTCCAGATGACGGCGGGTGACCAGCCGGTGATGCTGCCGACGCGCGCGGTGGACCAGCCCGTTGAGCTGTCGATGGACGGCTCGGGCAGCCGGTTCGCGCTGCGCTACCAGTTGCAGGACTCGACGGTTCGCAACACCCGCGGGCCGGCAGGCAGGGCCCTGGGCGCGGTCGGGCCGATGATGGCCGGTGTGCCCGACGACCTGCCGGTCGCGATCATGGTGATGGGCCGCTCGGTCCTGAACCTGGTCTGCCCGACCGAGCGGCTGTCGGAGCGCGCTTGTGCATCGGGCAAGGCCCCCCGGATGCGCGTCAATCGCACGCTTCCCCGCCGGGCGTCGGTGATCGGAGTACAGCTCGACCTAGGAGCGCCGCGATGAGTCCAGCCACTCTTGACGCGCTGCTGGGCGCCTCCCGGATCCTCTGCTACAGCGGGTACGTGCTGCTGGCCGGGGCCTTCCTACTGTGGGGGTTGGTCTGGCCCGAGGGCCGCGCGGACCGGCGGCTGCTGGGCGTGGCCGTTCTTGGCATCGCCACCATCACAATCGGGTCCCTGGCGGGACCGGTGCTGGAGTACCTGATGACCGATCGGTCGCTGCCGGAGATCCTGCCGCCGATCGCCGGGGCTGCGCTTCTGGTGCGGCTTGCCGCGCTGTGCGCGGTCGCCTTCTTCCTTCCCGACCTGCTGAGCGCCGCGGTGCGGGGCTGGCGGCGCGCGGTTGCCGGCGGAGTGATCGTGGTGATCGCTCTCACACTGGCCATCCAGCCGGACGCCGTCACCGCCCTCTGGCAGGCCCTGCCGGTCTTCGTCGTTCTGGTGGTCGTGGCCTACTACGGACGCCAGCAGGCAGTGCGCACCGAGTTCCGGCGCCGATTCCCCGGCGACACTGCGATTGCCGACGGCGGCACCAGTCGGCTCTCCAGCACCATCACCCTCCAGCTCGCGGTGGCGTTCGCCGTCCTGGCGCTGACCACCTGGCTGATCATGACCCTGCCCTGAGCAGGCTTCGTACGCGGTTGGCGGCGCGGGGGTCGTCCCCCCTTGCTGTTCTGGCCGCACGCCCGGGTGTTGTTGGCGCGGCGCGGGGGGTTCAAGGGGGGTCGTCCCCCCTTGCTGTTCTTGCCGCGCGCCCGTGTGTTATCGGCGCGGCGCGGGGGGTTCAAGGGGGTCGTCCCCCCTTGCTTGTTAGAGCTCGAGCCGCTCCCGAAGGGCGGCGTACACGGCGGGATCGGTGGTGTTGCTGCCGAGGTCGTGGTTGATCTTGCCAGTGCCGTGGTAGTCGCTCGAGCCGGTCGCGAGCAGACCGAGCTCGTCGGCCAGCAGCCGCAGTCGCGCCCGGGTCTCGGCATCGTGGTCGTGATGATCGACCTCGATGCCGTCCAGCCCGTGCTCGGCGGTCAGCGCAGACAGGAATTCCGCGGGAAGAGTGGCCTCCCGGCCTCGACCCCAGGGATGGGCGATCACGGCGACGCCACCGGCCTGGTGCACCAGGTCGATCCCGCGCTCGACGTCGATGGCGTATCGCGCCACGTGCGCCGGGCCGCCGTCGGCCAGGAACCGGTCGAACGCCTCGGTCCGGTCCCGCACGTGACCGGCGTTGACCATCGCGTCCGCGATGTGGGGGCGGCCGACCGACGGGCTGTTGCCGACTTCGGCCAGTACCTGTTCTTCCGTCACCGGCACGCCGAGCTCGGCCAGCCGGCGCAGCACGCCGGCCAACCGGCCCATCCGACCCCCGCGTACCTTCGCCATCTCCTCGGCGAGCCCGGGGGCCGCCGGGTCCGCACCGTAGGCGAGCAGGTGCACGCTGTTGCCCTGCCGGGTGCAGGACAGCTCCATCCCGCGGACCACCTCGACGCCCAGTCGCTCGGCAGCGAGAGCGGCCTCGTCGAGCCCGGCGAACGTGTCGTGGTCGGTGAGGGCGACAACGTCCAACCCCGCTTCACGAGCCTTGACGACCAACTCAGCCGGGGTGTCGGTGCCGTCCGAGACCGAGGAGTGAGTGTGCAGGTCGATCCGCATGCCCCCATGCTGTCAGGTGCTCTTGCTCCCGCCCGCCGCGTCCAAGGGACCGCGCCGTCGGCGGGGCTCAGCCCGCGCTGGGAAGCAGCGCGCGGACGACCCGAAGCCCTACCGACATGCGGGCCAGGTCGGTGCGGTTCGCGGTGATGGACCGCAGCAGCTTGATCGACTCCGGCACCGCCGCGTTCGACCGCTCCCAGGACGCGACCAGCTCACGCGCGGTGCTGCTCGCGGCCCGGTCGCCGCTGAGCACGTCAGCAGTGAGCTGCGCGTGCACGGCATGCAGGTCGTCGCGCAGCGCCGCCCGGGCCATCGTCTGCCACCGGTCGTCGCGGGGCAGCTCGATGATCCGGACCAGCAACCGGTCCATCCCGAGCCGCTGCCCGAGAGTGAAGTGCACCTCGGCGACCGTGCGCACGTCCAGACCTTCCCGGGCGGCGGTCTGCACGATGGTCAGCGCCGCGTACGCCGGCGGCAGGGCGGCGATGGCGGTCGCCAGCTCATCCGGCACCTTGGAGCTCCGGTAGGTCTTGAGCCGCTGCTCGAGGGCTTCGAGGTCCCGCCCGGTCAGCAGGCTGGGCAGCGTCTGCTGGACCTGCTGGACGCCGACCGCCAAGGTGTCGACCGCGGCTCCGATGTCGATCGGTCGCCGACGGTTGTTGACCAGCCATCGGGTCGCCCGTTCGATCAGCGTGCGCACCTCGATCCGGAGCACCGTCTGCGCCTGGGCATCGATCTGGTTGTCCAGTGCCTGGATCGACCGCTCCAGCGGGTCGGCCCCGAAGATCGCCCGCGCCGCAATCTGGGCGCGGATCACGTCCGGGGCCTTGGCTCCGGTCTCGGAGGACAGCCGGTGGAAACACGTGATGCCGGACGCGTTGACGAACTGGTTGACCACGACGGTGGAGATGATCTCCCGGTGCAGCGGGTGCTCAGGCATCCGATCGGCGTAGCGCTCCCGCAGCAGGCTCGGGAAGTAGCCGATCAGCCGGTCGGAGAGATAGGCGTCGTCGGGGAGATCGGAGTCGAGGATCTCGTCCTCCAAGAACGATCTTGGTGTACGCCAGCAAGGTCGCCAGCTCGGGCGCCGTCAGTCCTTTGCGATGCGAGCGGCGTACCTCCATCTGATCGGTCGACGGCAGGAACTCCAGCTCGCGGTCGAGCAGCCCCCGGTCGCTGAGCCGCTCCATCCAGTCCTCGTGTACCCCGGCCATCGAGACCGCGCCGTGAACCGCGTTGGCCAGCGCCAGGTTCTGGTCGTAGTTGGTGGCGAGCACCAGCTCGGCCACCTCGTCGGTCATCGCCGCCAGCAGGGCGTCCCGATCAGCCGTGCTCAGCCGGTTCGCCGCAACCTCAGCGGCCAGCAGGATCTTGATGTTGACCTCGTGGTCGGAGGTGTCGACGCCGGCCGAGTTGTCGATGAAGTCGGTGTTGATCCGCCCGCCGCAGTCGACGTACTCGATCCGGCCGAGCTGGGTCAGCCCGAGGTTGCCGCCCTCCCCGATGCACCTGGCCCGGACGTCGGCGCCGTTCACCCGCAGCGCGTCGTTGGCCTTGTCGCCCACCTCGGCGTTGGTCTCGGCGGCGGCCTTGACGTAGGTGCCGATGCCGCCGTTCCAGAGCAGGTCGACCGGCGCCTTCAGGCACGCGGTGATCAGCTCCGTCGGCGACAAGTGCGGTCACCGACTTGGCCAGGCCCAGGGCGGTGCGTATCGGCTCGGTGATCGGCACCGACTTCGCCGACCGGGGGAACACTCCTCCGCCGTGCGAGATCAGGCTGGTGTCGTAGTCGGCCCAGCTGGACCGAGGCAGGTCGTACAACCTGGCTCGCTCGTTCCAGCTGACCTCGGGGTCCGGATCCGGGTCGAGGAAGACGTGTCGGTGGTCGAACGCGGCGACGAGCTTGGTGTGCTTGCTCAGCAGCATCCCGTTGCCGAAGACGTCCCCGCTCATGTCGCCGATGCCGACGCAGGTGAAGTCGGTGGTTTGGCAGTTCAGCCCCATCTCGCGGAAATGGCGCTTCACCGACTCCCAGGCTCCGCGTGCGGTGATGCCCATCGCCTTGTGGTCGTAGCCGGCCGAGCCCCCGGAGGCGAACGCATCGCCCGAGCCAGAAGCCGGCGTCGACCGAGATCCGGTTGGCGACATCGGAGAAGGTCGCCGTGCCCTTGTCGGCCGCGACCACGAGATAGGCGTCGTCGCCGTCGTAGCGGATCACGTCCGCGGGCGGGACGACCTTGCCGCCGACGATGTTGTCGGTGACGTCGAGCAGGCTGGTGATGAACAGCTGGTAGCAGGCCACGCCCTCAGCCAGCCAGGCGTCCCGGTCGACGCTGGGATCCGGCAGCTGCTTGCAGTAGAAGCCGCCCTTGGCGCCGACCGGCACGATCACGGTGTTCTTCACCATCTGGGCCTTGACCAGCCCGAGGATCTCGGTCCGGAAGTCCTCGGCTCGGTCCGACCACCGCAGCCCGCCGCGGGCGACCGGCCCGAAGCGCAGGTGCACACCCTCCAGCCGCGGCGAGTAGACGAAGATCTCGAACTCCGGGCGCGGCGCCGGCAGCTCCGGCAGCTTCCTCGGCAGCAGTTTGAGGGCGATCGCCTGCCGGGCCGAGGCGTAGAAGTTCGTCCGCACGACGGCGGAGATGATGCCGAGGAAAGACCGGATGATCCGGTCGTGGTCGAGGCTGGCCACGTCGTCGAGTGCCGTCGTGATCGCCCTTGTCAGCTCCTCGGCCCGGGCGACCCGACCGGCCTGGTCCAGCGACAGCTCCGGGTCGAAGCGGGTCTGGAACAGCCGGACGAGCTGGCGGGCGATGTCGACGTTCCCGGTCAGCGCGTGAGCGATGTAGGTCTGGCTGTAGGTGACCCCGACCTGGCGCAGGTAGCGACCGACGGAGCGCAGCAGGCTGACGTCGCGCCAGTCCAGGTCGGCGCCCATCACCAGCGCGTTGAAGGCGTCCGGCTCGCTGTGGCCGGCGTACGAGGCGGCGAACGCGTCCATGAACTGCTGCCGCGCCTCGGTCGTCCAGCGGCTCTGGACCGCCTCGGCGCCGCCCGGGACCGTGACCCCCAGCTCGTAGATGAACGCTCGCCTGTCGTTGCCGAGCGCCAGCTCGTAGGGCCGCTCGTCGATCACCTCCACCCCGAGCAGCGTCAGGTGCGGCAGGATCCTCGACAGCGCCATCGAGGCGTCCTGGCGGAAGATCTTGAGTCGCAGGTCCGCCTCGTCCACCGCGCGGTTGGGAACGTAGAGCGCCATCGACATGTCGTGTTCCCCGGACAGCGTGGTCAGTGCGGTGAGGTCCTTGACCGCCTGCTGCGGGGTGTAGTCCTCCTTGTAGCCCTCCGGCAGAGCGCCGACCAGGGTGGCCAGCTGGTCGGAATGATCGGAGTCCGCGATCATGTCGGCGAACTCGTCGTTCCACGACCGGGTGGCGAGCGTCAGCTCCTTCTCCAGGGCACGGACGTCGACCTCGCCCATCGCCTCCCCGACCGGCATCCGCAGGACGAAGTGCAGCCGGGCCAGCACCGACTCGGTGACCCGCGCGGTGTAGTCGATCGATGCGCCGCCGAGTTGGCGCATCAGGATCTCTTCCATCCGCCGGCGAACGGCTGTGGTGTAGCGGTCCCGCGGTAGGTAGACCAGGCAGGACAGGTAGCGGCCGTAGGGATCTCGGCGGACGAACATTCGAACCTGGCGGCGCTCCTTGAGGTGGGCGACCTTCTCCACGACCGCCGCCAGCTCGCTCGTCGGGGTCTGGAACAGCTCGTCGCGCGGGAACGTGTCCAGCACGTCCATGATCGCCTTGCCGCCATGGCTCTGCTCGCCATAGCCCGACCGCTCCAGTACCGCGGCCGCCTTCTGCCGCAGGACCGGCACTCTGGTGACGCTCTCGGAGTAGGCGGATGAGGAGAACAGCCCGAGGAAGCGTCGCTCGCCGATCACCCGGCCGTCGCCGTCGAAGGTACGGATCCCGATGTAGTCCAGATAGGCGGGCCGGTGGATCCGGGACTTGTGGTTGTCCTTGGTGATGATCATGAGATAGTGCTGGGTGCCCGGCTGCGGTAGTGCATGGAAGGCCCCGGGGTCGTCCTGGTCCGCGCGGAGGATGCCCAGGCCGGTGGCCGGCACCGGCTCCATGACGCGCTCGGTGCGAAGGGCGCCGGGGGCGGTCCCTTCTTGCTGATCGACCAGCTCGTACTCGCGGTAGCCGAGGAAGGTGAAGTGGTTGTCGTTCAGCCACGCCAGCAGCTCGCGGGCGAAGGCCGCATCCTCCGTCCGGCCGGCGATCCGCATCGGGTCCTTGAGCAGCTGGATGGTCTCGTCGGAGCGGGTGATCATCTTCTGCCAGTCCTCGACGGCCTCCTCGACCAGCCGCAGCACTTCGAGCAGGCCCTCTTCCAGCACCGAGGCCGGCATCCTGGTGCCATCCGATCGCGCGGGCGGCAGGATCTCCAGGTGCATCCAGGACTCGGCCGTGACGGCGGGGTCGTGGGCCGCCTCGGTGGAGCGGACGATGCCTCGCAGCTCGCCGTCCAGATCACGACGGACCAGGAACTGTGGGTGGAAGACTTCGCGGATGCTCCAGCCCTGGCGAAGCACCTCCATCGTCACCGAGTCGACCAGGAAAGGGCGGTCGTCGGTGACGATCTGCACCACCGTGGCGCCACCCGCGGTCCATCCGTCGTCTCGCTGGCTCGGCGTACGGATCGAGATCACCGCACGGGCAGCAGGTCGGTGCTGCGCCGCCCGATAGTGGCTGGCCACCAGGCCCAGCAGGTCCTCGACTCCGCGTTCGTCCACGTCGATCGCGTCGACATGGCGGAAGTAGTGCCGCAGGAAGACCTGTACGTCGTCCGGATCCTGGCCGAACTCCCGGGCCAGCCCGGCCGCTCGGGAGGCAACAGCCGCGATCTTCTCGGCCTTCTCCTGCTCCAGCTCGATCTCGAACGTGGTCACGTCGCACCTCATCGATCTCGCCGGCCACACTCCGCTGTGCGGCTCACTTCGACCCTAGCCCCACAGCGGCCTGCGCCGGCGGTCCCGACCGCCCCCGCGGTTTCGGACGCTGCGTTTGATTCTCGCGCTGCACGCCGGAAGCTTCCGGAGTGCAGCGCGAGTTTCCGACGCAGCGTCCGAAACTGGCAGGGGGCCGGTAGGCCATGATGAGGCCCATGGACATCTCCACCGGCCTCGACTTTGCCGCCTCACCCGACGACGTGTACGCGATGATGACCGACCAGGCCTATCTCGAGGAGGTCTGTGTCGCCAGTGAGTCGATCAGCTACGACGTCTCGGTGACGGGGTCGAGCACGCGCACCTCGCGTACGCTCAGGGCGCCGGACTCCGCCGCCCGGTTCACCGGGCCGGAGCTCACTGTGGTGGAGGAGGTGGCCTGGTCAGAGCGCCAGGCCGACGGCTCCCGCAACGCGAGTCTCACCATGACGGTCCTCGGCCAGCCGGTCAACCTGCGCGGGACGCTCAGCCTCGACCCCGGCGGCCGGGGCACCAAGGTCGATCTCGACGGCGAGCTGAAGGTCGCGATCCCCCTGCTCGGCAAGAAGTTCGAGCAGTCCTCGGCGCCAGCCGTCCTGGCCGGCTTCCGCACCCAGCAGCGGGTCGGCGACCGCTGGCTCAGCAAGCAGTAGGACGACGCTCCCTCAGGCCATGTGCGGATAGCCGTGCTCGGTCGGCGGCACCAGGGTCTCCTTGATCGAACGCGGGCTGGTCCAGCGGATCAGGTTCCATAACGAGCCCGACTTGTCGTTGGTGCCGGAGGCGCGGGACCCGCCGAAGGGCTGCTGGCCGACGACTGCCCCGGTGGGCTTGTCGTTGAGGTAGAAGTTGCCCGCCGCGTGCCGGAGCCGTTCGGTCGCCTGGGCGAGCGCGGCGCGGTCGTCGGCGAGGATGGCGCCGGTCAGCCCGTACGCCGCCGCTCGGTCGACCTCGTCCAGCGTGGCCGCGAAGTCCCCATCGTCATAGACGTGGATCCCGAGGATCGGCCCGAAGTACTCGGTGCTGAAGATCTCCTGCCGCGGGTTGTCTGAGACGATCAAGGTCGGCCGGACGTACCAGCCTTCCTGGTCGTCGCATTCGCCGCCGGCGATGATCGTGGCGTCGGCGGCGTCCCGAGCCCGCCCAACCGCTGCCTCGAGCTTGCGGTAGGAACGCTGGTCGATCACCGCGGAGGTGAAGTTGGCGAAGTCGCGGACGTCGCCGACCCGTAGCGAGTTGGTCGTCTCGACCAGATCATCCTCGAGGCGCTGCCAGAGACTGCGGGCGACATAGGCGCGGGAAGCGGCCGAGCACTTCTGGCCGGAGTACTCGAAGGCGCCGCGGATCAGCGCAGTGCGTACGACGTCGGGATCGGCGCTGGGATGCGCGACCACGAAGTCCTTGCCGCCGGTCTCCCCCACGATGCGCGGATAGCTACGGAAGCGGGCGATGTTGCCGCCGACGGTCTGCCAGAGCCGCTGGAAGGTGGCGGTCGAGCCGGTGAAGTGAATGCCGGCGAGCTCGGGGTGCTCGAGCGCCACCGCGGACACCGCCAGTCCGTCACCCGGCAGCAGGTTGATCACGCCGGCCGGCAGCCCCGCCTCCTCCAAGAGCTGCATCGTCAGGTGCGCGGCCAGCTGCTGGGTCGGGCTCGGCTTCCAGATCACCGTATTGCCCATCAGGGCCGGCGCGGTGGGCAGGTTGCCGGCGATGGCCGTGAAGTTGAACGGGGTGATCGCATAGACGAAGCCGTCGAGCGGGCGATAGTCCGTGCGGTTCCAGACCCCGGGTGAGGAGATCGGCTGCTCGGCGAGGATCCGCCGAGCGAAGCTGACATTGAACCGCCAGAAGTCGATCAGCTCACAGGCGGCGTCGATCTCCGCCTGTTGCACCGTCTTGCCCTGTCCGAGCATCGTCGCGGCGTTCAGCGTCGACCGCCACGGACCGGCCAGCAGGTCCGCCGCGCGAAGGAAGATCGCCGCTCGGTCGTCGAAGCTCAGCGCAGCCCACTCCGGGGCGGCTGCCGTCGCGGCCTCGATCGCGTCAGCGGCGTCCGCCTCGGTGGCGTGCGCGGAGCGGCCGAGCACATGGCCGTGGTCTGACGGCATGGTGACGGAGAACGGCTCACCCGCCGGCATCCGCCGGGTGCCGCCGATGGTGGCCGTCAGCTCCACGGCGTCGCCTTCGGCCAGTTCCTTCAGCTTGGTCTCGATGGCGGCCCGCTCGGAGCTGCCCGCCGCATAGCTGAGCACCGGCTCGTTGCGAGGGGCCGGCACCTCGGTGATGGCGTCCATTCCGCAACGCTATCGCCGGTGGGAAGACCACCGCAGAACCTCAGCCCGAGGCGTACGGCGGCTCCGGTGACGACGTCACCTGGGCATCGGCCCGGCTGCGCCGGACCACCGGGATCACCAGCACGGCGTACACCGCACACGCCGCCAGGCTGGAGACTGCCGCTACCGCCCCGAGCGGTACGGCCGTATCCTCCCCGCCCAGCCCCACCAACGGCGCGGCCAGCCCGCCCACGGCGAACTGCAGCAGGCCGAACAGCGCCGACGCAGTGCCCGCCCGATCGGGATAGTGCGCCATGGCCAACGCCGTCGACTGCGGTATGACCAGGCCCATCGCGCTCACCAGCACGAAGAGCGAGACCAGGACGAACGGCAGCCCCAGGCCGAGCAGCACGCTGACGAGCAGGCCGAGCGAACCGAGGAGGTTCGCGACCAGTCCGGCGGCAAGGATCCGGCGCCCCGACCACCGACGAACCAGCCGGCCGCTGAGATGTCCGGCGGCCATCAGGCCGACCGAGTTCACCCCGAAGACGATGGAGAAACCCTGCGGACTCAGGCCGTAGATCCGCTGCAGCACGAAGGTGGATCCGGCGATGTAGCCGAACATCGCTCCCCCGGCCAACCCGGCCGACAGCGCCGCGCCGAGAAAGAGCCGGTCGCGCACCAGGATGCCGAACCCGCGCAGCACCTCAACCATGTGACCGGCCACCCGTCGCTCGACCGGCAGCGTCTCGCGGACCCCGAACCAGCCGGCCAGCAGCAGCGCCAGACCGAACGCGGCCAGCACCACGAAGATGCCCCGCCAGCTCATCACCCGGCTCAGCTGGCCGCCGAGGACCGGCGCGATGATCGGCGCCAGCCCGGCGACCAGCACCAGCCGGGAGAAGAAGACGGCCAGCGCCCGGCCCTCATAGAGGTCGCGGGCCACCGCTCGGGCGATCACGAGACCAGCGGCACCGGCCAGGCCCTGGGCCAGCCGCAGCACCACCAGCACCGTGATCGACCAGGCAAAGGCGCAGGCGATCGAGGTCAGGGTGTACGCGGCCAGGCCGATCAACAGCGGCCGCCGTCGCCCGAAACGGTCGGACAGCGGCCCGGCGATCACCTGCCCGGTGGCCAGCCCGACCAGGCACGCGGTCAAGGTGAGCTGTGCCGCCGACGTCGAAGCCGCCAGATCCGTCGCCAGCTCGGGCAGCGCCGGCAGATAAAGGTCGAGCGAGAGTGGACCGAACGTCGATAGCATGCCGAGCACGACGACGTGACGCCGAGCCGGGCGAGCCGAACGAGTTCCGGGCACGGCTCACCATGTCACAGACGAGCAGGGAGACCCGAATGCGCCAAAGCCTCATGTTCACCCAGGTCACGAACACCTACCTCGAGGACATGAGAACGCATGGCTTGGCTCAATCTGGGGATCCTGGCGCACGTCGACGCCGGTAAGACCTCCCTCACCGAGCGGCTGCTCCACGCCGCCGGGGTCATCGACACCATCGGTCGCGTCGATGACGGCAGCACCCAGACCGACACACTCGCACTGGAACGGCAACGCGGCATCACGATCAAGGCCGCCGTGGTCGCGTTCGACATCGCCGGTGTGACCGTCAACCTGATCGACACCCCCGGTCACCCGGACTTCATCGCCGAGGTGGAGCGGGCCCTCACGGTACTGGACGGCGCGGTGCTCGTCGTCTCCGCCGTCGAAGGGGTGCAACCGCAGACCAGAGTGCTGATGCGCACCCTGCGCCGGCTGCGGATCCCGACGTGCGTGTTCGTCAACAAGATCGACCGGGGCGGCGCTCGGCCGGCCGAGGTGCTGGACGAGCTCCGCGGCAAGCTCGGCGTGCCAGCGGTCGCGTTGGGGACCGTCCGCAACGCCGGTCGCCGGCACGCCGCATTCCTGCCGTTCGCCGAGACGGACACCGCGGCGCTCGCCGCGACGGCCGAGGTCCTCGCCGAGGTGGACGACGAGTTCCTGGCCGCCTATCTGGACGACCCATCGGCCGTGACGGCACAGCGGCTCCGAGCCGAGCTCGCCGCCCAGGCCCGCGCGGCGCGTACCTGCCCGGTCATCTTCGGTTCGGCCATCACCGGTGCCGGCGTGCCGGACCTGATCGAGATCCTGCCCCGGCTGCTGCCGGCGAGCGACGGCGACCCCGACGGACCGTTGGCCGGCGCGGTGTTCAAGATCGACCGCGGTCCGGCCGGGGAGAAGATCGCGTACGCGCGGCTGTACTCCGGCAGGGTTCGGACCCGGGACCGGATCACCGTCGGCTCCACCCAGCAGGGCCGGGTCACCGGCCTTCGGGTCTTCGTGCATGGCGGCGACGAGCCGCGAGAGGTCGCCGTCGCCGGCCAGATCGCGAAGCTCACGGGCCTGGTCAAGGCCCGGATCGGTGACGCGCTGGGCACGGGCACGCCTTCGGTGACCGAGCACGTCTTCCCCCCGCCCACGCTGGAGACCATCGTGATCCCCGAGCGTCCAGCGGACCGAGGCACGCTGCATGCCGCACTCAGCCAGCTGGCGGAGCAGGACCCGTTGATCAACCTGCGCATCGACGGTGAAGCCGGACAGATAGCGCTGTCGCTCTACGGCGAGGTGCAGAAGGAGGTGATCGAGGCGACGCTGGCCGACGAGTACGCAGTCCGGGTGCGCTTCACCGAGACCACGACGCTGTGCATCGAACGACCCGCGGGCACGGCGGAGGCGATCGAGCGGATCGGCACCGACGACAACCCGATCCTGGCCGGCGTCGGCCTGCGCATCGAGCCCGCTCCCGCGGGGTCCGGAGTGAGCTACCGGCTCGCCGGTGAGGTCCGGGGCACCATGCCTGTGGCCTTCTTCAACGCCGTCGAGGAGTCTGTCCATCGAGCGTTGCAGCGCGGGCCGCACGGCTGGCCGGTCACCGACTGTGTGGTCACGCTGATCCATACCGGCTACTACCCGCGGCAGAGCCACGCGCATGCCACCTTCGACAAGTCGATGTCCAGCACGGCGGGCGACTTCCGGCTGCTGACGCCGATGGTGCTGCACCGGGCGCTGGCCGCTGCGGGCACGGCGGTGTTCGAACCGATCCACCGCTTCCGGCTGGAACTGCCCGCGGAGCTGCTCGGACCGATCCTGCCGGTGCTGGCTGGGTTCGGCGCGGTGCCGCACAACCCGGTGGTTCATGGAACCCTTGGCGTGGTGGAAGGGGACGTGCCGGCGGCGCTCGTGCACGAGCTCACGACCCGGCTGCCCGGGCTGACCCACGGCGAGGGAGTACTCGAGTCGGCCTTCGACCACTATGAACTGGTACACGGGCAACAGCCTCGGAGGTAAACCCCCACGGCGAGCATCGGAGGAGCGCCCCGCTGGCGAACGGAGGAGCGATGAGCGAAACACGCTCTTCGTTTCGCGAAGAGTGACGACGGCGCCAGCTCTCAGGGCGCGACGGGTGCGAGCCGTGCTCAATCAGGAGGGTTTCGGGACTTCCAGGTCGCTGTGCGTGATCTCCTCGATGGAGACGTCGCGGAAGGTGAGCACCTTCGCACTCTTCACGAACCGGGCCGGGCGGTACATGTCCCAAACCCAGGCGTCGCTCATCGAGACCTCGTAGTAGACGTCCCCACCCTCAGTACGCACCTTGAGGTCGACCGCGTTGCAGAGATAGAACCGGCGCTCGGTCTCGACCGCGTAGGTGAAGATGCCGACGACGTCCTTGTACTCCCGGTAGAGCTGGAGCTCCAGCTCGCTCTCGTACTGCTCGAGGTCTTCCGCGCTCATGAGACCTCGACACTAGCCGTTCGGCGGACGTTCACGAAGCGCATCCGATGCGTTGCCGTTGGCCCGTACGCGTCGAGCTTCTCCTGGTGCAGTGGCGTGCAGTAGCCCTTGTGCTCGGCGAATGCGTACGCCGGGTAGAGCTGGTCCAACTCGCACATCGCGCGGTCGCGGGTGACCTTGGCGATGATCGATGCCGCGGCGACACAGGCGGCGACCCGGTCCCCCTTCCACACGGCCAGGCCCGGCGTACCCAGGCCGTCGACGGGGAACCCGTCGGTGAGCACGTACGTGGGCGCCACCTCCAGCCGGAGCAGCGCCATCCGCAGCGCCATCACGTTGGCGACGTGCATGCCCAGGACGTCACACTCCCCCGGCTCCAAGCTGACCACCGACCAGGCGACGGCCTTGCGGGTGATCTGGTCGTACAGCCGCTCTCGCTGCAGAGCGGTCAGCAGCTTGGAGTCGTTGAGCCCGGCGATCTGCCGCGACTTGGCGTCGCTGAGGATGACCGCTGCCGCCACCAGCGGTCCGGCGCACGCACCGCGCCCAGCCTCGTCGGCCCCCGCCACCGGGTCGAGCCCGGCCCGCTGCAGGGCCCGCTCATACCCGTAGATGCCACTGTCGCGGCGCACCAGCAAGGGGGGACGACTCCCCTTGAACCCCCCGGAAGAGACAGAGGTCATCAGCAGCTCACGCCCTCGGGCTTGATCACCGCTTCCGCCGGTGCCGGGTCGGTGGCGGCGGGGACCTCGGCGAAGATCGCCGGTCGATGCAGCCGAGAGGTCCGGTCGAACGGGGCCGCGACGGCGAAGGCCGGGCCGACGATGTTCTCGAGCGGGACGAAGGCCACCTGGCCCTTGGCCTCGGTGGTCGAGATGTCGGACAGATGACACCGGGAGTCCGCGCTGACGTCTCGGTGATCACCCATCACGAAGATCCGGTCCTGCGGTACGACGACCTCGAACTCCACGTCGGACGGGTTGATCGCCTCACCGGCGGAATCGACATAGAGATAGCCCGATTCGTCGATGGGGTGCCCGTTGACGGTGAGCCGGCCACTGTCGTCACAGCAGACCACCTTGTCGCCGGGCAGCCCGATCACCCGCTTGATCAGGTGCCCGGGTGTGCTCTGGGTCGGCAGCCCGATGAACTCCAGCACCCGGTCGAACGGACCGGGATCCGCGATGGGCTCCGACAGCCAGCCGCCGGGATCGACGAAGACGACGACATCGCCGCGCTGGAAATCGGTCAGCTTCTGCACAACCACCCGGTCACCCTCGAGCAGCGTGTTCTCCATCGACTCCGACGGGATGATGAACATCTGCCCGACGAAGGCCCGCAGCAGTGACGAGACGATCACCGCGCCGACGACGACGATCAGCAGTTCCTTCACGAACGCCCAGGCCTGCCGTCCGGAGGACCTGGTCACCGGCCGCGCGGCGGGGGTCGTCTCTTCTGTGGTGCTCAACAGCTGGCCTCGGGTCCCGCAGCGATCTGCGGCAGTGTCGGCGCCGGCTCCTTGCCGGACGGAACAGCCTCAAACGTATCGGGCACGCGCAACCGCTGCCGCCGCTCGAACGGCCACGCCACGGCTGCGGCGTGTCCCACCACCAGGTCTTCGGGCACGAAGGCATTCTGACCCTTCGGACCGTTCGCCTGCACGACATCGTTGAGATGACAGCGCGAGTCGCTGCTGCGCTCCCGGTTGTCGCCCATCACGAACACGTGCTCCGCCGGCACCACGACCTCGAAACGGACCGTCGACGGCTCCACCTGAACGCCATCCGCACCGGTGTAGAGATAGTCGCTCTCGTCCAAGGGCTGCCCGTTCACGGTGATCCGTCGGTTCGCGTCACAGCAGACCACAGCGTCGCCCGGCATGCCGATCACGCGCTTGATCAAGTGCTCGGTGCTCGGGTCGGGCAGGACGCCGACGAACTGCAGCACCTTGCCGACCGGACCGCGCGCAGGGGCAGCCGGGCCGCTCAGCCAGTGTCCGGGGTCGGAGAACACCACAACCTGGCCGCGCTTGATCGAGCTCAGCTTCTCGACCACGACGCGGTCCTGTACCTGCAGCGTGTTCTGCATCGAGACCGACGGGATGAGAAACATCTGGCCGACGAAGCCGCGCAGCAGGGACGCCACGATGACCGCGCCGACCACGACGGCCGTGAGCTCCTTGAAGAACTCGATGACGTGCCGACCGAAGGTCAGGTTCTCCGGATCGGGCGGCGGCGGGCCGGCCGCTCGGCGGGGTGCCGCGTGATCGCGGTCGGCGTACGCCACGAGGAGGGCCGAGCCTCAGCTCGCGTCGCGCTTCTCCTTGATCTTGGCCGCCTTGCCGCGCAACCCGCGGAGGTAGTACAGCTTGGCCCGGCGCACGTCGCCGCGGCGGTCGACCTCGATCTTGTCGATGATCGGGCTGTGCAGCGGGAAGGTGCGCTCGACCCCGACGCCGAAGCTGACCTTGCGCACCGTGAACGACTCGCGTACGCCATCGCCGGAGCGGGCGATCACCACACCGGCGAAGACCTGGATCCGGGAGCGGTTGCCTTCCGTCACTTTGACGTGAACTTTGACCGAGTCGCCGGGCCGGAAGGCCGGAACATCGCCACGCAGGGAGGCCTGGTCGAAGTCGTTGATCAGCTTGCTCATCGCGGAGGTCCTTGCCGGTGCCACAGGTCACCACGGTGGTGTGTGAAGTTCTGACTGCTCCCGCGCGGCGATCGGTCCCCCTGTGGCAGGCGTCGCGTACGGCAGGACAACAGCGCTCAAGTCTGCCATACCTCGACAGCAAGGCAGAAATTCCTCCCCGGACGGAGCCCGAAACCGCCTCCCGCGTCGTGCTGGTGTGCAACAGTCCGCCATAGCGTGTGTCGCGTCGACCACCCATGCGGTGCCGAGCCAGGACGGATGATGACCAACGAAGACTTCGATGCGTCCCGGGGCGCAGGCATTGCCCACCTCGTCCGGCGCGCCGGGATGGCCGCGGCCGCAGCAGCCGTCGTGCTGGTGGCCATGGCTGGATGCAGTCCAGAGACACCGACGGTGCCCGGCACCGATCCGACGCCCAGCTCTGCGGGCTCGCCGAGCCCGGCTTCGGCCTCCCCCACCTCTCCGGCTCGCGAGCTGACCGAGGCGCAGCTGCTGACCGTCGACGACATTCCGGTCGTGGACCAGGAGACCTACACCGAGACTCCAGAGGGTGTCGGTCGGGATCCGCAGGCGCTGACGGTCTGCCGGCCGGAGGGCACCGGCAGCGAGATCGACGCCGACGACGCGCTCAGCCGCAACTTCCGGCTGGCGACTCTGGCGGACGGTGAACCCGCGCCGGCGGAACCACCGATCGGCGACGACCCGACGATCTACACCCAGGTTCTGCAGTTCGGATCGGAGGATGCGGCGCGTGCGGCGTACCAGACCTACCGAGACTGGCTGGAGAGCTGCAAGGACACCATCGCCGAGCGTGGTGACACCGCCGCCGGCGGGGCGCCGGAGTGGTACGACGTGAAGACCGACGTGGCCGGAGCGGAGGCCGGGTTCACCGAGGTGATCTGGATACCCGCCGACGACGAGTCGGGCAGCGGCTACTTCGAGTCGGTGGGCCTGGCGCTCCTCGGGGACCGGCTGGCCGTCACCGTGTCACTGGTCTACGGGCAGGACTACATCGTCGGCTACGACCAGGACGGCGACCCGGACACCGGACTGCCGCCGCACCCGCAGTACGCACTGCTGGTCGCCGCGGCCGGCCGGCTGGGTTGACGCTGCACCCGGATCGACAACGTGTAGTTTTGCGCTTGCGCCCAGCCGCGTCTTGCGCGAGAAGCTCCAGAAACGGCAGCGTGCCGCGCCGGTCGAGGAGGCAGGCCGGCAGGACCGAACTCTGAGGAGTCTCGCAGTGAGCGATGGCGCGACTGCGGCCCACGACGTGCTGCTGGTGGGCGGTGGTGCCGCTGGTCTGCGGGCGGCGATCGCCATCGCAGAGACCAATCCGAGCCTTCGGGTGGCCGTGATCTCCAAGGTCTACCCGATGCGCAGTCACACCGTCTCCGCCGAGGGCGGTGCGGCCGGCGTGATCGCCAAGGGCGACACCCTGGACGAGCATGCCTACGACACCGTCTCCGGCAGCGACTGGCTCTGCGACCAGGACGCGGTGGAGGCGTTCGTCGAGGAGGCACCCCGAGAACTGCTGCAGCTCGAGCACTGGGGCTGTCCGTGGAGCCGAGAACCGTCCGGGAAGATCGCTGTCCGCGCCTTCGGCGGCATGAAGAAGATGCGCACCTGGTTCGCCGCGGACAAGACCGGCTTCCACATGCTGCATACGCTGTTCCAGACCTCGCTGAAGTACGCCGACATCCAGCGCTATGACGAATGGTTCGTCACCCGGCTACTGGTCGATGACGGACGCGTGCACGGCGTCGTCGCGATCGAGCTCCGAAGCGGCCGGATCGAGACGATCACCGCCAAGTCCGTCATCCTGTGCACCGGGGGCTGCGGCAAGGTCTTCCCCTTTACCACCAACGCGAATATCAGCACTGGTGACGGCATAGCGCTGGCCTACCGCGCCGGCGCTCCGTTGAAGGACATGGAGTTCGTCCAGTACCACCCGACCGGACTGCCGTTCACCGGCATCCTGATCACCGAGGCGACGCGGGCCGAGGGCGGCTGGCTGCTCAACAAGGACGGCTACCGCTACCTCCAGGACTACGACCTCGGCAAGCCCGAACCCAAGCCGGTGATGCGCAGCATGGAGCTCGGGCCGAGGGACCGGCTGTCCCAGGCCTTCGTCCACGAGGTGGAGAAGGGCCGGACGATCGCCTCGCCATACGGGCCGATCGTTCACCTGGACCTGCGGCACCTCGGCGCGAAGCTGATCGACACCAAGCTCCCGATGGTGCGCGAGCTGTGCCTGAAGTACGAGCGCATCGACCCGGTCAAGGAACTGATCCCGGTCCGGCCGGTCGTGCATTACATGATGGGCGGTGTGGCCACCGACATCAACGGTGCGACATCGGTGGAGGGCCTGTACGCGGCCGGCGAGACGGCCTGCGTCACGATCAACGGGGCGAACCGGCTGGGCTCGAACTCGCTGCCGGAGTGCCTGGTCTTCGGCGCCCGGGCTGGCAAGGCGGCCGCTGAGTACGCCATGACCGCCAAGCCGCCGCCTCCGGTCGTGCTCCGGCAGCACGACGACGAAGTACGCCGGATCGACCAGCTGGCGATGGATCGGGGTACTGAGCGGATCGCCGACCTGCGCGAGGCGATGCAGGAGACGATGGAGGACAGCGCCGGGATCTACCGTGCCCACGAGTCGCTGGCCAAGGGCATCGACCAGCTGGCCGAGCTGCAGCAGCGATGCGCCGGTATCGGGCTCTCCGACCAGACCCGAGCCTTCAACACCGAGCTCGTCACGGCCTTGGAGCTGGCGAACATGCTCGACATCGCCGAGACGATCCTGCACTCGGCCATCGAGCGCGAGGAGTCACGCGGCGCTCACCAGCGGACCGACTTTCCCCGCCGCAATGACAAGCGATACCTCGATCACGCCCTGGTCCGCCGCGGCCCGGACGGATCGCCGAGGATCGAGCGCTCGCCGGTGACGATCACCCGATGGCCACCCGGCGAGCGGGTATACGGGAGGTAGC
The DNA here is from genome assembly GCA_963711015.1 of uncultured Actinomycetota bacterium. Lineage (GTDB taxonomy): Bacteria > Actinomycetota > Actinomycetes > Propionibacteriales > Propionibacteriaceae > Microlunatus. The sequence goes on along the minus strand of CAVQCQ010000002.1, from coordinate 373,264 downwards.
CAGATGGCCGACAGCATCCAGATGCGGGTGACGCGCTATACGCCGGACCAGAACGCCAAGCCCACCGTCGACGAGTACGAAGTCCCCCTGCGCAAGGACTGGGCGATCCTCGATGGGCTGAACTACGTCAAGGACCGTATCGACGGCACCCTGGCGTATCGCTGGTCGTGCCGGATGGGCATCTGCGGCAGCTGCGGGATGAACGTCAACGGCACGCCTCAGCTGACCTGCGCGACCTTCCTCAGCGACTACGCGCCCGGCCCGGTCCGAATCGAGCCGCTGACCAACTTCCCGATCGTTCGCGACCTGGTGGTCGACATGGAGGACTTCATGGAGAAGCTCCCCAGGGTCAAGCCGTGGATCATCCGGAACGACGACCAGTCGGTCATCGACCACGAGTACCTGCAGACACCGGAGGAGCTGGCCGAATACAAGCAGTTCAGCAACTGCATCAACTGCATGCTGTGCTACGCCGCCTGCCCGGTGTACGGTCTCGACCCCGACTTCATCGGCCCGGCCGCCATCGCTCTCGCCGAGCGTTACGACCTGGACTCGCGCGACCAAGGACGGCGAGAACGCCTCGACGTGCTCATCGAACGGGAGGGTGTATGGGGCTGCACCTTCGTCGGTGAGTGCACCCGGGTCTGCCCCAAGCATGTCGATCCGGCGGGCGCGATCCAGCGCTACAAGCTCGAGGCCGCCAAGGAGTCGGTGATGGCGTTCCTGCTCCCCCGGGGTTCCTTGTGAGCGCAGCGAACGAGGAGCGGACTTCTGTGAGTGCGCCCGTCACCTACCGACGGCCGGTCTCGCGACTGTGGTGGGCGAAGAAGCCGACCTACCTGCTCTTCCTGATGCGTGAGCTCAGCTGCGTGTTCGTGGCCTGGGCCGTGGCCTATCTGCTGATGCTGATCTACGCTCTCGGCCGGGGCGAGGCGGCGTACTCCAGGTTCTTGGACTGGGCCGGCTCACCCCTCGTGGTGATCGTGAACGTCGTGACCCTGGCCTTTCTGGTGCTGCACTCGGTGACCTGGTTCGCCCTCACCCCGCAGGCGATGGTGGTTCGCCTCGGTGGCCGCAAGGTCATGACGACGAAGATGGTGCACGTCTCCGGCCAGGTCCTGCCGGCGGCGACCGTGGTCCGGGTCGGCGGCCGGGTGCCCGCAGGGATGGTGATCGCCATGCAGTACCTGGGACTGGCGGTGGTCTCGGCGTTCATCGCGTGGCTGGTGATCCGATGATCAAGCGTCGCATCGCGCCGATCCTGTGGCTGTTGTTCAGCGGCGGCGGGGTGATGGCTGCGGTGTTCCTGCCGATCCTGATCGTGCTGTTCGGGTTGGCGATCCCGCTGGGCTGGGTGCAGCCCGACTACAGCTATCTGTACGCCATCTTCAGCCATTGGCTCACCAGGCTGGTCGTCCTTGGCCTGGTCGTCCTCATGCTGTTCCACTGGGCACACCGGTTCAAGTACACGCTGGTCGACGCCCTCCAGCTGGTCCGGGTCGAAACACCGCTCGCCGTGCTGTGCTACGGCGCCGCGCTGATCGGGTCGGCGGTCGCGCTGTGGGTAGTCGCGACCATCTGATCCCTTAGACCTCGGGCTCCTCCTCCACGCCCTCTTCTCTGATCGGTGCCGCCTTGGGCCAGTGGGAGCCGCCGTGGGTCAGCGCGTTCAGCAGGTCGCGGTTGAGGCGAGAGATCGTCTCGAACGGAATACCCTTCGGGCAGACCGCGGCGCACTCGCCGATGTTGGTGCAGCCGCCGAACCCCTCCGCGTCGTGCTGGTACACCATGCCGACCACCCGCGAGTAGCGTTCGGGCTGACCTTGCGGCAGCAGTCCGAGGTGGGTGATCTTGGCGGCGGTGAACAGCATCGCCGAGCCATTGGGGCAGGCGGCGACGCAAGCACCGCAACCGATGCAGGTGGCCGCGTCGAACGCACGGTCGGCGTCCCGCTTGGGGACCGGCGTGGCGTGCGCGTCGGGGGCGGTGCCGGTCGGCGCGGAGATGTAGCCGCCGGCCTGGATGATCCGATCGAACGAGCCCCGGTCGACCACCAGGTCCTTGATCACCGGGAAGGCCTCGGCCCGCCACGGCTCGATGTCGATCACGTCGCCGTCTTTGAAGGACCGCATGTGCAGCTGACAGGTCGTGGTCTGGAGCGGGCCGTGGGCCACCCCGTTGATCACCAGACCGCACATGCCGCAGATGCCCTCCCGGCAGTCGCTGTCGAAGGCGATCGGGTCATCGCCGCGCAGGGTGAGCCGTTCGTTGAGGACGTCGAGCATCTCGAGGAACGACATGTGCTCGGAGATGTCGGGAACCTTGTAGACCGCCATCTTGCCCTCGGCGTACCGATCGGCCTGTCTCCAAACCCTGACGGTTATATTCACTATCTTCCCGTCCTGCCGGTTCGCGCCCGCGCCCCGCTATCGGCTCCTGTCTTCCTCCCGCGCTCGCGAACGACGGAGTCGAATTGCTCGCTCCGCTCGCGGGGCGTGTTCGCTCGCTTGGTCGTCCAGACAGGACCGGCGTGGCGCTTACCGACGCTCACCGGCTTACACCGGACTCTCATGCAGGTGAGCTCGGCAATTCTCGAGGAGATCATTTGTAGCTCCGCTGCTTCAGCTCGACGTGCTCGTAGACCAAGGGCTCCTTGTGCAGGATCGGCTTCCCGCCGTTGCCGAACTCCCAGGCCGAGACGTAGGCGAACTCCTCGTCGTTGCGCAGCGCCTCCCCGTCGGGGGTCTGACTCTCGGCCCGGAAGTGCCCGCCGCAGGATTCGCGGCGGACCAAGGCGTCGATGCACATCAGCTCGCCGAGCTCGAAGAAGTCCGCGACTCGTCCGGCCCGCTCCAGGGCCTGGTTCAGCTCCTCGTTGGTGCCGAGCACCCGAACGTCGGCCCAGAACTCGGCCTTGAGCTCGCGGATCCGGCCGATGGCCTTGCGCAGACCCTCCTCGCTCCGCTCCATGCCGCAGTAGTCCCACATCAGCCGGCCGAGCTCTCGATGGAAGGAGTCGACGGTGCGGGAACCGTTGATCGACAGCAGGGTGTCGATCCGGTTCCGAACGGCGTCGACCGCCTCGACCACGGCCGGATGGTCCAGGTCGACCTTCGGGAACGGTCCCGCCGCCAGATAGTCGTTGATCGTGTTCGGCAGCACGAAGTAGCCGTCGGCGAGACCCTGCATCAGCGCGCTGGCGCCGAGCCGGTTGGCCCCGTGGTCGGAGAAGTTGGCTTCTCCGGTGACGTACAGCCCGGGAATCGACGACTGCAGGTCGTAGTCCACCCAGAGTCCGCCCATGGTGTAGTGCACAGCGGGGTAGATCCGCATCGGCGTCTCGTACGGGTTCTCGCCGGTGATCTGGGCGTACATGTCGAAGAGGTTGCCGTACTTGGACTCCACGGCCGGCCGGCCGAGGCGGGAGATGGCGTCCGCGAAGTCCAGGTAGACCCCGAGACCGCCGGGGCCGACTCCCCGGCCCTCGTCGCAGACGTTCTTCGCGGCGCGGGAGGCGATATCCCGGGGCACGAGGTTGCCGAACGACGGATAGATCCGCTCCAGGTAGTAGTCGCGCTCGGACTCCGGGATCTGGCGTGGATCCCGCTTGTCCTCGCCGCTCTTCGGCACCCAGATCCGACCGTCGTTGCGGAGCGACTCGCTCATCAAGGTGAGTTTCGACTGGTGGTCGCCGCTGACCGGGATGCACGTCGGGTGGATCTGGGTGTAGCACGGGTTGCCGAAGTACGCGCCCTTGCGATGGGCCCGCCAGGTGGCTGTGACGTTGCAGCCCATGGCGTTGGTGGAGAGGTAGAAGACATTGCCGTAGCCGCCGGTGGCCAGCACCACGGCGTCGGCAAGATGGGTCTCGATCTCACCGGTCACCATGTCCCGGACCACGACACCGCGCGCCCGGCCGTCCACCACGATCAGCTCGAGCATCTCGTGCCGGGTGTTCATCGCGACCGTCTCGGCGGCGATCTGACGCTCCAGCGCCTGGTACGCCCCGATCAGCAACTGCTGACCGGTCTGCCCGCGCGCGTAGAAGGTGCGGGAGACCTGGACGCCACCGAACGAGCGGTTGTCCAGCAGCCCGCCGTACTCCCGGGCGAACGGCACCCCCTGGGCGACGCACTGGTCGATGATCTCGACGCTGACCTGGGCCAGCCGGTAGACGTTGGACTCCCGGGCCCGGAAGTCGCCGCCCTTGACCGTGTCGTAGAACAGCCGATAGATCGAGTCGCCGTCGTTGCGGTAGTTCTTGGCCGCGTTGATCCCGCCCTGAGCCGCGATCGAATGGGCACGCCGAGGTGAGTCCTGGTAGCAGAAGCAGGTCACCTGGTAACCGGCCTCGCCCAGGGTGGCGGCCGCCGACGAGCCGGCCAGGCCGGAGCCGACGATGATCACGCTGAGCTTTCGCCGGTTGGCCGGGTTGACCAGCTTGGCGCTGAACCTGCGCTCCTCCCACCGCCCCTCGATGGGGACCTTCGGTGCCTTGTCGTCGGCGATGTCGTTGCCGAGCTCGTAGTAGGAGTCGGAATCGAGCGACGTCAGCAGGCTCTCGGCGGCCTGCTTGGCCCGTTCGAAGACGCTGGAGAGCGGGTTCTTATCTGTGCTCATGTGACCAGCACCTCGCGCCCGCTCGGAACCTTCGGATCCCGCCTTCCTCCACGCGCTCGCCACCTGGCAGCCACTTCCGACACGACGGACGGCGGTGGCGAGCTTGGTCGTCCAGGCGGGATCGGGTTCCTCGCTACCCGACGCTCGGTGCTCATGTGACCAGCCCGAACACGATGGCGTACGGCGGAAGCAGGAAACCGATCGTGACCACCCCCGCCAGGGCGTACGCCAGCAGGTTGAGGCGGCGGCGAGCGAGCGAGGAGACATTCGCACCGAGCGTGGTCAGCGCGCTCCAGATGCCGTGCCGCAGGTGGAAACCGACCGCCACCATGGCGATGGTGTAGATGACGACGACCCACCAGATCCGGAAGCCGTTGACCACCCGGTCGTACGGCTCGGCCGCCGGCCCACCGGGCGCGACGATGTTCCAGGTCAAGTGCATCAGGTGGTAGAGCACGAACAGCGCGATCACCAGGCCGCCCCAGCGCAAGGTGAAGGAGGCGTAGGTCCGCTGCACGCCGGTCCGGCTCCGCTTGCTGTGGTAGCGGGTGATGCCACCGCGTGCCCGGCCAGCGCGGGCCCACAAGCTGAACGCGGCGTACATATGACCGAGGACGCTGCCGACCAGCACGGCACGGATGACCCAGAGAGCGCCGCTGTAGGGCAGCAGCGGCTCGCCGAGGACCCGGAGGTGGTGGGCGTAGTCGTTGAACGCGGCTTCGCCGGCGAACACCTTGAGATTGCCGTACATGTGGGCCAGCAGGTAACCGAACATGATCAGGCCGGTGATCGCCATCAGGGCCTTGAGCGCGACCGTTGACCGGAGGGCTTGTCCGGCCGGGGTCAGAGCCGTTGTCGCCACGAATCCCACCCTAGAGGCCAGCTCCCTCGGACCGCGAAAGGCCACCCCCTTAACTGGTGTTCTGTTGGACACACCGCTACGACTACGGTGAAACTCGTGCCTTCGCCCAACGTTCCGCAGCATCCCGACATCCCTCGGTCGGATCCCGATCTGCAGGCCGGTGAGCTGCAGCTGTTGGGTCAGTTCCTGGACTACCACCGCGCCACGCTGCAGCTGAAGTGCGCCGGCCTGAACGAGACGCAGCTCAAGGCCAGGGCAGTCCCGCCGTCGGCTCTGACCCTGCTCGGGCTGGTCCGCCATCTGAGCGAGGTGGAGTACGGCTGGTTCGGCGAATGTCTCGATGACCAGGAAGAACGGAGCTACTACTGCTCCGAGGACGATCCGGACGGGGATTTTCACAACCTGGACGGGGAGCCGGTGGAGCAGGTCTGGGCCACCTGGAACGGTGTGGTGGCCGAGTCGCGGCGGATCCTGGCCACCTACACCGACGGCGGCGAGCCGGCGCGCGGCGGTGGCGGTCGCCCCCGCAACCTGCGCTGGGTACTCGTCCACATGATCGAGGAGTATGCCCGGCACAACGGGCACGCCGACCTGCTTCGGGAGTCGATCGACGGCACCATCGGCGAGTAGTGCGCAACAAGTTGCTCGACCCCGCACCACGAGAACGCTTCGGCCTCGCTAGCGTTAGCCGTGGGACTCTCGTGGGGGAGGAGCGCCGCACCGTGATCGTCGAGTATCTCAGGTATTTGATCGAGTCGGGGCGAGCCGATCAGTTCCGCCAGGCCTGGGCCAAGGCCGCCAAGATTCTGCAGGCCGACCCACGCTGCCTGTCCTACGACATCTCCCAGTGCGTCGAGGAGCCGATCCACTTCGTGGTCCGGATCGAATGGAGCTCGCTGGACGATCACCTGAAGGTATTTCGGAAGGACCCTGCGTTCCGGGATTTCTTCGGCTTGATCACCCCATTCGATGCTGACCTCGAGGCGATGCAGCACTACCAGGTCCGGGTGACCTCGCCAGACCTCCCGGAGAAGGGCGTCCCCAGCCTGTTCGATTGGGCCGGGGGCGCCAAGCCGCTCGCGGCTTTCCTCAATGCCTTCTACGACCGGGTGGAGCGTGACGACCTGCTGCGGCCGCTGTTCCCGCGGGGCGTCAGCCGCGAGCACCGCAACCACGCCATCGCCTGGTGGAGCGAGGTGCTCGGCGGCCCGGCGGCCTACACCCCCCTCGGCGGCTACCCACGCATGCTCGCCCACCACCTCGGCTTGAACATCAGCGCCGACCAGCGCCGCCGGTTCGTCGCCCTGATCAGCCTGGCCGCCGACGACGTCGGGCTGCCCGACGACCCGGAGTTCCGCGCCGCGATCATCGGCTACGCCGAGTGGGGCAGCCGGCTGGCGATGCACAACTCCCAGACGGGGGCACATGTGGTCCGCGAAGCGCCCATGCCGCGGTGGGGCTGGGGAGTCGCCCCGCCCTACGTGGGCTGAAGCTCTCAGACCCCCGTCCGGAAACTCCACCATGGTGGAGTTTTCTCAACTCGGCGGGGGCTCGACCGGGCGCTCCAGAACCACCACAGGCACCCCGTCGGGAGTGACCTTGCGGTCTATCTCCACGTATCCGCGGCGCCGGTAGTAGGTGAGAGTCGCGGCGCTGGCCGCCCCGGTGAACAGGTTGATGGCCTCGGTTCCCGGCGGCGCCAGCGCCTCGATCTCATCCATCAGAAGGCTGCCGATCCCCTGTCGCTGCCGATCCGGAACCACCATCAGTCGCCCGACGTACCAGCGACCTCCGGGATGCGCCTCACCGCGCACCGAGGCCACCAGGCGACCGCGCAGCCGCGCGACCAAGACGGTGCCGGTGCCGACAGCTGTCTCCATGTCGGCCAAGGTCTCGATCAACGGTGGGATGTCGAACGACCCGTTGAGCCGGCCCTCGGAAACGAACGCCGCGCGTTGCAGGGTGAGCAGCTCCCCCGCGTCGGACGGCTCGGCAAGGGTGACCACGAGGCCGTCGAGACAGTCCGGCAGGAGGTCGGGCCGCAGCCGTCGCGTCCGCTCGAGGGCCTGCTCGCGCCGCCACGCGTCGATCTTGGCGTGGTGACCGCTCATCAGCACCGGCGGCACCTCCAGGCCGCGCCACAGCGGGGGCTTGGTGAAGACCGGACCTTCGAGCAACCCGTCGTGGGTCACGGCGTGCGACTCGACCGAGAGCGACTCCGGATTGCCGATCACCCCCGGCAGCAGCCTGACCACCGCCTCGATGACCACCAGTGCCGCCGCTTCGCCCCCGTTCAGCACGTAGTCGCCGATGCTGAGTTCGGTCACCGGCATCCGCCGGGCCGCGTCCACGGCGACCCGTCCGTCGATCCCCTCATAACGGCCGCAGGCCAGCACCAGGTGCTCCTCGGTCGCCAGCTCGTACGCGACCGCCTGGGTGAAGGTCCGGCCGGCCGGACTGAGCACCACCAGCCGCGACGAGTCGGTCGCCACGTCGTCCAGCGCCTCCCCCCACGGCTCGGGCCGCATCACCATTCCCGCCCCACCGCCGTACGGGGTGTCGTCGGTGGTCCGGTGCCGGTCGTGGGTCCAGTCGCGCAGGTCGTGCACGCCGAGCCGGACGATCCCAGCCTCGATGGCCCGACCGACCAGCGACAGCCGGAGCGGCTCGAGGTAGTCCGGAAAGATCGAGACGACGTCGATCCGCATCAGCTGTCCGGTTCGTCCTCGAGCAGCCCGGTTACGTCGGCCACGGTGAGCGTGCCGGTCGCGAGGTCGACCTCCGGCACCAAGGCGGCGACGAAGGGCACCAGCCGTACGCCGGCGGCAGTCTGGACCTCGAGCAGGTCCTGCTCGGGCATGTGCAGCACCGCGACCACCCTGCCGAGCACAACTCCGTGGGTCAGCACGCGCAGCCCGATCAGCTGCCGGTCGTAGAACTCGTCCTCGGTGTCGGGCCGCTCCGTCGGGTCGACGTCGGCGACCAGCACCAGCCCGCGCACCGCCTCAGCCGCGGTCCGGTCCTCGAGGCCTTCGAAGTGCACCAGCAGCCGGGCTCCGTGATCGCGGGCGGAGGCGACGACGTACGCCGTCCCGAGACCCTCGGCCCGGAGCCGCTGGCCAGGAGCGAAACGGCGCTGCGGCTCATCGGTGCGCAGTTCGACGAAGACCTCACCGCGTACGCCGTGCGGCCGCCCGATGACGCCGACCACGGCCTCGACCGGGTCGGTCAGCGCCGGCGCCCTGGCCGGCTGAGTCCGGCCGGCCGCCGCGGCGGGCGGTCGACGTCGACGAAGTCCACTCGGATCTGCTGCCGGCCGGCCAGCGCGCCGATGACGGTGCGCAGTGCGGTCGCTGTGCGGCCGGAGCGCCCGATCACTTTGCCGATGTCGTCCGGGTTGACCCGGACCTCGAGCATCCGGCCGTGCCGCAGCTCCTTGTCGCGCACCGTGACGTCGTCGGGATGGCTGACGATGCCGCGGACCAGATGCTCCAGTGCGTCAGCGAGCACGGTCAGCTCTTGGCCGTTTCGGCCGCGGCGACGCCCTCATCGGCAGCCTGCTGGGCCTCGGCCGGAGTGCCCTCGACCTCAGCCTCCGGCGTGCGCTCAGCCTTCTTGGCCGGCGCCTTCTTGGCTGTGGTCGCCGCGGTCCGCGGCTCGCCACCGATCTCGGCCAGGGCGGCGTTGAAGGCGGCGGTCTTGTCGGGCTTCTCGGGCTGCGGGTCGACCCCGGACGGCGAGGTGTCTCCGGAGAACTTCTGCCAGTCGCCGGTCCGCTTCAGCAGTGCGAGCACAGCGTCGCTGGGCTGAGCGCCGACGGACAACCAGTACTGCGCGCGCTCGGAGTCGACCTCGATCAACGAGGGGTCGTTCTTGGGGTGGTACTTACCGATCTCCTCGATCGCCCGGCCGTCCCGCTTGGTGCGGGAGTCGGCGACGACGATGCGGTAGTGCGGCGACCGGATCTTGCCGAGTCGCTTCAGGCGGATCTTGACAGCCACGTGTGCGGGTACTCCTGTACTGCGGGAATGAGTCGAAAGGCACCGTACGGCACGGATGCAGCAACCCAGTGTGCCAGATGGCCTCTGAAAGACGCGAACTCAACTCGGCGCATGGCTGACCAGGCCGACGGTATTGCCTTCGGAGTCGGTGAAGAAGGCCATCCACTCGTCGGTCCCCGCCGGTCCCAGTCGGTCGTCGGCGTGGGAGAAGATCACGTGCGGCTCGCTGACGATCGACACCCCGTCCGCCCGTAACCGCTCGACGGTCGCCGGCACGTCGTCGACCTTGAGATAGATCAGGCTCGGATCCGCCCCGCGGTCCAGCAGCAGCCGCACCGGTCCCGCCTGGAAGAACACCAGCCCCGGCGGGTCGAACACCCCGGTCGGCTCGGCCTCGAGCAGCCGGGCGTAGAACGTCCGGGCCCGGTCGAGGTCAACGGCCCGCTGGGCGACCTGGAAGACATCGGCCATGAGGAACTGACTACCGCCCGATCGGTGGATGCGCAAGTCCATCGACCGGTTGATGCCGTGCTGACCGACCGGGCGATGTGCGACCGACCGGCGGCGCGGATAGTGATGATCATGACTGAAACCGTGATCGAGATGCGTGACGTCACCAAGCGCTACGGCGCCAAGGTCGCGATCGAGGCGATGACGCTGCGGGTGGTCCGTGGCGAGGTCTTCGGCGTGCTGGGGCCGAACGGGGCCGGCAAGACGACCACCGTCGAATGCGCGGTGGGTCTCCGCACCCCCGAGTCCGGGACCGTCCGGGTGCTCGGCCTGGATCCGGCAGCCGATCCGGAGCTGGTCCGGCAGCGGGTCGGCGTGCAGCTGCAGCAGGCGGTCCTGCCCAACCGGATGAAGGTCAGCGAGGCGATGGCGATCTTCGCTGCCGCGTACGCGCGGGTCAGCGATCCCGATCAGCTGCTCGCCGAATGGGGACTCACCGAGCAACGCCGCACCTCCTTCGGCAACCTGTCCGGCGGGCAGAAGCAGCGGCTGTTCATCGCGTTGGCCCTGCTCGGCCAGCCGGAGGTGGTGGTTCTCGACGAGCTGACCACCGGTCTCGACCCCGCGGCCCGGCGCGATACCTGGGCGCTGATCGCCACGCTGCGCGAGCGCGGCGTGACCGTCGTCCTGGTCACCCATGCGATGGACGAGGCCGAGGCGCTCTGCGACCGGCTGGCCGTCATCGCGTCGGGCCGGCTGATCGCTCTCGGTACGCCCGACGAGATCCGCGCCGGCCACCGCAGCCTCGAGGCTGCCTATCTCCACCTCACCGCTCCTGACCTCGGAAGGCTCGCCTCATGACCACCCCGACCCTCGCGGCCCGGCCCAACCCGCTGACCGCACTGGCCACCCTGACCCGGGTGGAGACCCTGCTGCTGCTGCGCGAGCCCGCGGCCGTGCTGTTCACCCTGGCTCTGCCGCTCGTGCTCCTGCTGCTGAACAGCTCCGAGGGAAACACCCCGAACCCCCGCTTCGGCGGTGCGGGGACGACCGATGTCCTGATGGCGGGTTACCTGGTCTACGTGATGGCCACCTCGGCGATCATGGGTCTCGGCGAGACGCTCGCGGACTACCGCGACCGCGGGATCCTGCGCCGGCTGCGGATCACGCCGTTGCGGCCCTGGCAGATCCTGACCTCGCACGCCCTCACTCACCTGGCGATGAGCGTGCTCGGAGTGATTCTGCTGGTCACGGTCGGCGCGCTGGCCGCCGACCTGCACCGGCCGGCCTCGATCGGCGCCACGGCCTTGGCCATGACCGCCTCGGCCTGCTCGATGATCGCGATCGGCTTCCTGCTCGGCGCTCTGCTTCCGACCGTGCGCACCACCCAGGCCGTCGCGGCGGCGATCTACTTCCCGGCCATCTTCGTCTCCGGTGCCTTGTTCCCCCGGGAGGTGCTGCCGGCGGTCGCCCAGCGCATCGGGGACTTCCTGCCGATGACGTACGCGGTGCGCTCGATCCGCCAGGCCTGGACGCTGGGGACCGTCGACGAGATCGGGCTGGCCATCCTGGCCGTGACCACTGTGGTGGGGGTGGCCGTCGCGGTGAGAATGTTCCGGTGGGAAGCGCGCTAGCAACGCCTCGCCCGGGAGACTCGGACGGTGTCCACTCGGGCCTGAGCAGCACCGAGCAGGGTTGGCTGGTCCACCTGTGGCACGGCCTGCTCGCCGCCACCTTGGCCATGCCCACGGTGATCGCCCTGACCGATCCGACTCTGCCGGTGACCACCAAGATCACCATCGGGGCCGGGGTCGCGGCAGTGGTGCTGGCCCACTGGCTGGTGGTGGCCCGGCATCCGCAGTGGTGGGAGGAGCGGATCGGACCGCTGGCCGGGTACTGGGCGCTGATCTGCGCCCTGATGGCCGGACTGGTCAGCCTGCACAGCAGCTTCACCATCGCCCTCTACGGGCTCTACCCCTGGATGTTCATGACGCTCGGCTGGTGGGGCATGGTGCCTATCGTCGGGCTCACCGCACTGCTGGGCTGGGCGCTGGGCGGCTGGGGCTCGAGTCAGAGCATGGTCACCAATCTGCTGGCCACGGCCGGACTGGCGGCCCTGGTCGCGGTGTTCGTCAACGCGATCGGCCGGCAGAGCGAGCAACGCCGGGCGGCTCTGGCCGAGTTGGCCGCCACCCGGGCTGAACTGGCCGAGGCCTCCCGGCACTCCGGCGTCCTGGCCGAGCGCGAGCGGCTGGCCCGGGAGCTGCACGACACCGTGGCCCAGGGCTTCATCAGCGTGGTAACCCAGCTGGAATCGGCCGAGCAGGCGCTGGCCGACGGACAAGCCGATGCCGCTGAGCGGGCCCAGGAGCGGCTACGAACGGCCCGCGACACCGCTCGGACCAGTCTGGACGAGCTGCGGCGGTCGGTCCGGGCGCTACGGCCGGACCTGCTGGAGTCGGCCTCGCTCCCCCAGGCCCTGTCCGAGCTGGTGCAGCGCTGGTCGGGCGAGGTGGGCATCGCCGCTGAGCTGCGCCGCACCGGCGACCCGGTGCCACTCCATCCCGATGCCGAACTGGCCCTGCTGCGCATCGCCCAGGAGGCCTTGACGAACATCCGCCGGCACGCCCGGGCCAGTCGTGTCGTGGTCACCCTGTCGTTCCTGGACGACGTGGTCACCCTCGATGTGGACGACGACGGCGTCGGTTTTGCGCCGGCAGAACCTCTCGATTCCCCACGGGTCCGGACGGACGGCGGCTTCGGTCTGATCGGGATGCGGGAGCGACTGGCCGCGGCGGGCGGCACCCTGGTCATCGAGTCCGTGCCCGGTCAGGGCACCACGATCGCCGCCTCGGTGCCGGCATGAGTACCCCGGCGGCGGACCGGCCGCTGCGGATCGTGGTGGTCGACGACCACCCGGTGGTCCGTGACGGCTTGCGCGGGATGATCGACGGCCAGCCCGATCTCGTGGTCGTCGGTGAGGCGGGCGACGGTAACGAGGCCGTGGCCGTCGTCGTCCAGGAACATCCCGACGTGGTGCTGATGGACCTGCGGATGCCCAAGGCCGACGGGGTGACCGCCATCGAGGCGCTGGGCCGGGCCGCGCCCGGTGTCCGGGTGCTCGTGCTGACCACCTACGACGCCGACCACGACATCGTCCGGGCGATGGAGGCCGGAGCGTTGGGCGTGCTGCTCAAGGACGCGCCGCGGGAGGAGCTGTTCCGAGCGGTACGCGCGGCCGGCCGGGGGGAGATGGTGCTCGCACCAGCGGTGACCGCCCGGCTCTTCGGCCGGCTGCGCGGCGGTCTGTCAGGCAAAGCAGGAGCGCCCGAGCAGGCGCCGACCGAACGCGAGCTCGAGGTGCTGGCCCTCGTCGCCCAGGGCTTGACCAACCGGGCGATCGGGCGGCAGCTCGCGGTGTCGGAGGCGACGGTCAAGACCCATCTGGTGCATGTGTTCACCAAGCTCGGCGTGACCGACCGCACGGCCGCGGTGACCGCCGCGCTGGACCGGGGCTTGATCAGTCTGCCGAGGCGTACGCCAGGATGAGTCGTCGTGGACACCATCAGCATGGACGCATCGGTCGATGGTCGGCTGACTGTCGTCACCCGGCCGGTTGAGGAAGGCCCTTGGCCCGGCGTGGTGATGCTGCACGAGGCGTTCGGCATCGACGATGTGATGCGCCGGCATGCGGCCAAGCTCGCCAGACTCGGCTACGTCGTCGCGATGCCGGACCTCCTCGGTGAGAGTTCGTGGCTGCGCTGCATTCGCGCCACGTTCCAGGCGTTCCAGGCCCGCGCCGGCAAGCCGTTCGAGCTGATCGACTCCTGCCGCCAGCGACTGCTCGTCGACCCCGGCTGCACGGACCGGGTGGGGGTCATCGGCTTCTGCCTGGGCGGCGGTTTCGCCCTGCTGTCGGCGGGGGACGGCTTCGCGGCCTGTGCGGTGAACTACGGGCAGATTCCCGACGACATCGACGTGCTGGCCGAGAAGTCCTGCCCCATGGTGGCCAGCTACGGCGGCCGCGACCGGCTCGTCGCCGACGTGCCGAGGTTGACGGCGGCGCTGCGTGCGCACCATGTCCCGCACGATGTCGAGGTCTATCCCCGTGCCGGGCACTGCTTCCTGAACGACGCCTACAACGGACCTTTACCGGTCCGTACGGTGCTGCGACCCCTGGTCAAGCTCGCCCATGTCGGACCGGAGCCGGTCGCGGCGGCAGACGCCTGGCGCCGGATCGAGGAGTTCTTCGCCGACCACCTGCACTGACCCCGATCACGAAACTGCTCACCTCCGGCATCGTCAGCCCGCGAAAACTGCAGGTGGTGACCACTTGATCTGGCCCAATCGATCAACTGCGCGCGTAGTGCCCTCCGCATACCCGTTCCGGGCCGGACGCGCGCAGAGATGAGTTGTTGCGGCACTAGCTCGTGATGTCCTTGCGGAGAAAGTGCCAGTAGGCGAAGCCGACGCACAGAATGCTGTAGCCGATCGACCACAGCGCGCCGTTGACCATGTCGGACCACTCGATGGTCGGGGCGAGCGCGTCGGCCCAGGCGTACGCGTAGTGGCCGGGCAGGCCCTGCCGGATGCTGCCCAGCGCGGTGATCGAGTCCAGAATCGCGCTGACGATCATCAACAGCACGGCGCCGCCCACGGCGGCCAGGGGTGCGTCGGTCGATGTCCCGACCGCGAAGGCGAATGCGCCCACCACCGAGAGCGATACCAGCAGGTAGCCGACGATGATCAACAACCGCCAGCCGATGGTCGGCCAGGCCAGCTGGTCGCCGGTCGGGCCGATCATCGGGCCCCAGCCGTAGGCGATCCCGCCGACCACGAGCGTCCAGGCCGGTAGATAGCAGAACGCGACCACCGACGACAGTGCGGCCACGATCAGCTTCTGGCGCAGCAGCCGCTCCCGGCGGACCGGCGCGGCCAGCAGATAGCGCAGGCTGGACCAGCTGGCCTCGGACGGCACCGTGTCCCCGGCGAAGAGCGCGACGATCACCACCAGCAGGAAGCTCGTCGAGGCGAAGAGGATGAACACCACCAGGTTGGCGCCGCTCTCCTGGGCAAGGTCGACGAAGCCACGCCCACCCGAGTCGTCATCGTCGCCCAGCCAGAACGCGAGCAACAAGATCAGCGGCAGCACGGTGAGCACGACAAAGATGCCCAGGGTCCGGCGCCGCCGCAGCTGGCGGACGATCTCGGCCCGCAATGGCAACGCGGGCGGGCCGTACTTCGCGGCGGGCTCCGGAGCGGCCGCCGGCGGAGGCGCGAACTCGAACTCGGGCTCGGGTTGGACGTAGGCCCGCCGTGGCCGGGTCTCCGACTTCTCAGACATCGCCGTCCTCCGGACCGGGTTTGAACGAGCGGTCCTCCGGAGCGGGTTTGAACGAGCGGTCCTCCGGACCGGGTTTGAACGAGCGGTCCTCCGGACCGGGACCCGACGCGCCGACCAGGCTCATGAAGACCTCCTCCAGCCGGTGCTGACCGTCGCCGGCAACCACCCGGTAGCCGTCGTGTTGCAGCCGGTCGACCAGCTGCTCGCGCGGCAGATCCGCGGTGACGCTGACCGCGTCGTCGGCGGTCAGCTCGGCGACCGATCCGGTCAAGATCACTTTTCCCTGGTCCATCACCACGACATGGGAACAGGTCTGCTCGACCTCGCTGAGCAGGTGCGAGGAGATCACGACGGTTCGACCGGCCGCGGCGTAGTCGGCGAGCACCGCCCGCATCGCCTTGATCTGCGGCGGATCGAGGCCGTTGGTCGGCTCGTCGAGCACGAGCAGCGACGGCAACCCGAGCATGGCCTGGGCGATCCCGAGCCGCTGCCGCATGCCGTGGCTGTAGCCGCGTACCTTGCGGTCCAGCGCCGATCCCAGGCCGGCGATGGCCAGTGCCTCCTCCAGATGAGCCTCGGGCTGCGGCCGGCCGGTGGCGGCCCAGTAGGCCAGCAGGTTCTGTCGGCCGGTGAGATGCGGCAGGAAGCCAGGACCCTCGATGAACGCACCGACGGAGGCGAGCACGTCGGCGCCACCGTGCACCGGCTCGCCGTGCACGAAGATCTCCCCGGCATCCGGCCGGATCAGGCCGACCAGCATCCTGATGACCGTGGTCTTGCCAGCACCGTTCGGGCCGAGTAGCCCGACGACCTGGCCCGCCTCCGCCCGGAACGAGACTCCGTCGACCGCCTTCACTCCGCCCCGGTAGGTCTTGACCACCCCGTCGACGACCAGCGGCACGGCAACGAGCTCCGGGTTCGGCGCAGCCGCGCGCTGCCGGCGCCGGAACAGGATCATTCCGGCCACCGCGGCGGCGATCAGCAAACCGACCACGATCACCAAGGCCAGCGGTACGTCGAGTACGGAAGCGTCCACCGGGGTCAGCTCGAGCTGTGGCACCGCCAGCATCCGGTCGTCGCCGAGGCTGATCTGGTAGACCGCCGACTCCGCGGGCAGCGCGTACGCCTGGTCGGTGCTGGAGATCACGAGCTGCAGGCGGTGGTCGAGCGGCACCTGGTGGGAGACCGCCGGCAGCGCGATGGTCACCGAGGTCGGTTCCCCCGGGGTCAGTCCGGTCAGCCGGACCGGGGCCACCGCGAGCTGGGGAAGAATCGCGGTGCTTGGCCCGGTCGTGGTCCTTCCGTTGAGGTTGCGCTCGATGTCCGGGCCGAGGTCCCACAGCGATGCGAACAGCGTCGCCGTGCTTCGGGTCGAGGTGACCTCGAGGTGGACCCGAGGACTTCCGACCAGGGTCAGCGGCTCGGCGAGCGGTTCGGTGGTGAACAGTGCTGACTGTCCCGGCAGCACGCCGAGGGCGTAACCGGCGATGCCGGCCGCTCCGTTCAGGGCCTGGCCGGTCCCGGGCAGGTTGCTCAGGGCCGCCGGTGCGCCGCCCGGCGGAGCGATCACCGACTGTTGGTCACCGGCCAGCGCAATCAGCTGGTCGGTACGGTCGGCCCCCCGGCCGGGATACGCGGGACCGCTCAGAGTCTCGGGATCGCGTGGCCCGTCACCATCGCCGACCAGGAAGGTCTCGGGCATCACCACCGAGAAGGACGTGTCGGCCGTCGATCCGTCGCGCTTGAGGTAGTGATCGAACCAGTCGGTCATCTTCTCGACGATGGCCTCGGTGGACAACTCGGCATCATGGCCGCCGGCGACCCAGGCGAGTCGCGCGGGTGTCTGCGGCGGCAGTCCGCGCAGGTTGGCATCGGCCTGGTCCGGCGGGAACAAGGTGTCGTCCTCACCGGCGATGATCAAGGTCGGCGCCGTCACCGCGTCCAGCACCGGGTCCGGTCCGGTCTCCTCCAGCAGTGCGGTCAGCTCCTGGCTCGGCCGACCAGTCTCCGCGGCGTTGCGGTACTCCGCGCACAGCTCGGCGGTGAATCGTCCGCACAGCGGGTCGTCGCCCGGCGGTCCGGACCGGGTGCCCGCGCCACTGAACAGCAGCGCCGCCCAGCGTTGCTTGAAGACTCCCGGGCCGCCCGTCGGGACGACCTCGGCCAGTGAGGTGGCCGCGCCGACGACCTGGTGCTGTGGGAACAGCGCCTGGTTCAGCCGGTTCCAGGTGAATGCCGGCACGGTGGCGTCCACCCGGCGATCCAGTCCCGCAGCCAGTAAGGCGAGGGCACCGCCGTACGAGGCACCGGCGAACCCGATCACCGGATCTCCGTCGATCTTGGTCACCTCGGCCCGCTGCACGGCCAGGTCGATGATCTTGACGGCGTCCGCGCCCTCGAACTGCGGATGGTCGAGGTGGATCCGCCCGCCCGACGCGCCGAACCCGCGGGCCGTGTAGACGATCACCGCGTATCCGGACCGGGCCAGAATGCGCGCCGTCTCCAGACTGTCGTCCTTGGTGCCGCCGAAGCCGTGGGCCAGCACCACCGCGGGACGTGGAGTGTCGGGATCGGTGGTGAGCACGGTCACGTCGAGCGAGACCGGCCCCTCGTTCGGTTCGGGGGTTCCCTCGATGGAGAGCACCGTCTCGACGACCTTCTCGCCCGCGTCCTCCGCATGGGCTGCTGGCCCGCCGAGCAGTGTGAGCACCAGGCAGATCAGCGCCGACAGGGCGACAGCGCGACGCATGGAGCCCATCCTCCCAAGCGATAAACCTGCGGTGGCTCTTGCGCAACTCAGTGCTCCAGCGGTAGGAACCTGTTTCGTGTACCGAACCCGTCGGGGAGGGACGGTGGCCGCGGTCGCCGCCACGGCATCCCTCGCTCTACTTGCCACCGTGTTGACCGTACCCGCCGAGGCGGCCCCGACCCCTGTGGTCGACGTCGCGCTGGCCCGATCGCCGGAGCTGTCGGAGACTGACCGGCTGCCCGATCGTCGGATCGTGGTCACCGGAGACCGGGCCTGGATGCTCGGGACCGCGGACGGCCGCTTTCCCGCCGCCGGCTTCCACACCCGCGGTGAGATGGGCGGCTTCTGGCTACCGCAGCTGAAGCTGCTGGACGGCCTGTGGTTCGGCGTCGACGGTGAGTGGATCGGCGAGGCGACCCGGACGACGACCGGGTGGGGCTATGTCCGCACCGACCTGCCGGTGACCAATGGCGTCTCGGCCAGCCGGACCGACTTCGTACCCGACGGCCTCGGCGGCGTGCTGGTCGGGCTGAGCCTGCGGTCCGACACCACCAGGACCGTCCGGCTGCACGCGGATGCCCACTCCGAGCTGCTCGGCTCGTACCCGTGGGGCGAGACCACGCCCAGCCAGCTCACCGAGAACCTGCCGGACCTTGCCTCCGAGGACGGTGGGTATCTGCTGTTCCGCGACCACGGCAAGCCTCCGCACCCGAACAGCGAGAATCACGACTGGGCCGCCGCGGTCGGCACCACGCTCGACCCGGTACGCACCCAGACCGGACCGGACTTCCGCGGCCCGCAGGACCCGGCGGTGATCTGCCCGGCGTCCGGCCCGAACGCGCCGCCGCAGCCCGAGTTCTGCGACGACACCGACTACGGCGACGGCGCCGGCGGCCAACTGGCGTACGACATCCGGCTCAGGGCTGGCCAGGTGCGGACCATCTGGTTCGGTGTCGCGGGCTCGACCAGCGGACCGGCCGACGCCCGCCAGGAGCTTCGCAGGACACTGCGGAATCCGGAGCGTGCGCTTCGAATCAAGGTCGCCGAGCGGAAGCGCCTCGACTCGCTGACCAAGGTCTCGCTTCCCGGCAACCCGTTGATCGAGGCCAGTGTGGACTGGTCCAAGCAGATGCTGGCTGCCTCGGTGCAGCAGGTCCAGGACGCTCGGCTTCGGTGGGTCGATGCCGGCCGGCAGTACCCGCCACCGGTCGCGACGCTGGATCACATGCGCTGGCTGGGCGCCGGCTGGCCCGATTATCCCTGGCTGTTCGGCACCGATGGGGAGTACACGGCATTCGCCTCGGTCGCGGCCGGGCAGTTCGGGCCGATCAAGGACCATCTCCGGGCGCTGCGTGACGTGTCGGAGATCATCAACGGCGACAGCGGCAAGATCGTGCACGAGGTGACGCCCGATGGCGCGGTCTACTTCGGCGCCAACGACGATCCGGGCAACACCGACGAGTCCTCCAAGTACCCCTCGGCCGTTGCCCTGGTGTGGCGCTGGACCGGTGACGGTTCCTTCCTCCGCGACCTGTACCCAGCGAGCAAACGGGCGATGGAGTTCGTCGCCGACCTCGACGAGGACTCAGACGGCTGGCCGGAGGGACTCGGCAACGTCGAGCGCCCGGGCATGGGCGAGGAGAAGCTCGACAACGCCGTGTACACCATCCGCGGCTACGCCGATCTGGCGGACATGGCCGCCGCCCTCGGGGATGACGAGACGCGGACCTGGGCGATCGACCGAGCCCGCGCCCTGCTCGATAAGTTCGAGGAGGACTGGTGGTACGGCGGCGACACCAACTCTTACGCCGACTCCCTGCTGAATCCCGATAACGAGAAGGTGTTCCAGCGGCACTGGATCGGACTCACCCCGACCGATGCGGTGCTGCCGCGGATCCCCGGCCGGGCCGCCGGCCCGCTGGCGTCGGAGGAGCATGCTCGTGCCACGCTCGGCCAGCACGAGAGGGACTGCTTCACCGACGAGTTCGGGCTGTTCCACACCGGCACGGGACCGACCAGTGCGGAAGGCGGTAACCGCGGAGACAGTTGTGACTCGGTGGTCTCCACGGTCCAGAGCGAGCGCAGCGTGTTCACCCTGAACAGCGCGATCGCCGCGGTGAGCGAGGGCAACTACGGCCGACTGGGCGACCGTCAGCAGCTCCGTTACATGGTCGGCAACGCCCGCGTACAGCTGGAGCCGGACGTGTGGGAGATGCCGGGGATGATGCCCGAGATCTCGCCGAGCCCCGACTTCGGCGCCAACATCGACCGCCTCTTCACCGAGCGTTCGATGGTGATGCAGGCCTGGGGCGCGTACGGGGTGCTCTGGCCGGTGGTGCACCACTGGCTCGGCGTGTCGCCCGATCTCGGCCGCAAGAGGATCTCGGTGGTGCCGCAGGTGCCGCCGAGCGAGGACGTCATCACCGGCGAGCGCATCCGACTCGGCCCCACCAGCATCGATGTGCGTGCGACCCATCGCGGCTCGAGCTACACCACGCTGGTGAAGCGCCGCGATCGGCTGGCGCTGACCATCGGCACGGTGCTGCCCACCGACGCGCAGATCCAGGCCGTCACGCTGAACGGGAAGCCGGTGACGCCGCGGCTGGTCACGACGGCACGCGGACTCGAGGTCCGGGTGGACGCGGGCCCCGGCGCCGGCACCTCGCGCCTGGAGGTGCGGCTGGCCTCGTAGCCCCGGCCCCCTGGGGTGCGGAGCTCGCGTCCGCCGACGGACGCTAGCCGGTCAGGTCATCGAAGTCGCCGCGGACCCAGGCGATGTAGCGGTCGGCTGACCGGCGTACCCAGGCCTGGGCGTCGGCGGCTACCCGACCGGCGAAGTTGTCGTAGAGCCGGTCGAAGTCAAGCGCGAGAACCCGGCCGGCGACCTTCTCGACGACCGCCGCCGACAGCGGCAACTTGTTCGGGAAGCTGCGCATGAACGAGACCCAGTGCTCGTCCGGCGTGCAGGCGACCGTGTCGCCGGAGAGCAGTACGCCACGGCCATCGGCCCCCGTGAACCGGGCGACCGCGCTGCCGGGGAAGTGCCCGCCGATCCGGTAGAGGGCTACGCCGGGGAGGATCTCGATGGCGTCGCTCCAGGTCTCGACCACCCGGTCGGCCCGTTGCAGCCACTGCCGATCCTCGTCGGCAACATAGACCGGGACGTCCCCGAATCGGCGCGACCACTCCACCTGGACCCCGTACATGTGCGGGTGACTGGCGGCGATCGCGGCCACCCCGCCGGCCTGCTTGACCTGGGCGACCAACCGGTCGTCGACGTAGCCGGTGGGGTCCCACAGCAGATTGCCCGACGTGGTCTGGACCAGCAGCGCCCGCTGCCCGATACCGACGCTCGGTTTGATGTCGATGCCGACCAGCCCGGGTTCGATCCGGTTCACCGTGCCCTCGTGCCCGGCAGCGGTCAGATGGTGGAGGGTGGTCCAGCGCTGTCCGGAGGGGCGGACGTACTGGCGTTCATCAGAACAGATCGCACAGGCGTCGGGCGGTTGATCGGTGTCGGGATGCTCGACTGCGCAGGTGGCGCAGATCCATTGGGTCACCCGCTCACGATATTGCCGCGCAGGATGACGAGGCGGGGACGGGCCAGCACCCCCAGGTCGCGTCGCGGGTCGGCGTCGAAGACGACCAGGTCGGCCGGAACGCCGTCGGCGACGGTCGCCGGGTGACCGAGCCAGGCCCGGGCCCGCCAGGAACCGGCGCCCAGCGCGTACTCCGGTGAGCTGAACGCGCCGAGCGCCGCCATCTCCTTGCCGACCAGCCCGTGCGGCAGGAAGCCGCCCGCGTCGGTGCCGGCGTAGATCGGGACACCGGCCTCGCGGGCCTTGGCGAAGCGCTCGAGCCGGGTCGCGTAGAGGGACCGGATGTGCCGCGCGTACGCGGGGAACTTGGCCTCGCCGGCCGCGGCGTAGGTCTCGAAGTTCTCCAGCTGAACCATCGTCGGCACCAGGGCGACCTGGCGCTCGGCCATCTGAGCCGTCACCGCGTCGGACAGCCCGGTGCCGTGCTCGATACCGTCGATGCCCGCCTCAACGAGCTCGGTCAAGGCCTGCTCGCCGAAGACATGGGCGGTGACCCGACAGCCCAGCTGATGCGCGCGGTCGATCGCCTGCTTGGCCACATCGGCGGGCCACAGCGGGGCCAGGTCCCCGACCGCGCGGTCGATCCAGTCCCCCACCAGTTTGATCCAGCCGTCTCCCCGGGCCGCCTGCCGCTCCACCTCGGCGACCAGTTCGTCGGGCTCGACCTCCGCGCCGTAGTTGCGCAGGTAGCGCTTGGGACGGGCGATGTGCCGGCCGGCGCGGATGATCTTGGGCAGGTCGGCCCGCTGGTCCATCCACCGGGTGTCGGCCGGGCTGCCGGCGTCGCGGAGCAGCAGGGCCCCGGCGGCGCGCTCGGTCAGCGCGTGCTGCTCGGCCTCGGCGTCGCTGACAGCGCCCTGCGACTCCAGCCCGACGTGGCAGTGCGCGTCGACCAGGCCGGGCATCACGAAGGCGTTGCGGGCCACCGTCTCCGCGTCCGCGACCGGCTCCGTGCGGATCACGCCATCGACCACCCAGAGGTCGCGGTGCTCACCCTCGGGCAGCACGACGCCCGAGAGATGCAGCCGCCGCATGCGCTACTTGCTGAACCGGCTGCGCAGCTCGGGAGGCAGCTCGAAGTCCGCCATCGCCTTCTGCAGCGCCGCCTCGTCGAACTGGCCCGCGCCGAAGGCCTCGCCCGAGTTGGCGGCGGCCGGCAGCTGGCCGGGCGCGTTCCGCTTGGCCGGGTTGCCGGAGACGCCGCGGCCGCCCTTCTTCTTCGACTGCTTGGCCGCAGGCCGGCGGCTGCCCGGCATGCTGGGCAGGCCCGGCATCCCCGGCATCTTCCCGGTGGCCAGCGAGCTCATCATCTTGCGGGCGTCGAAGAACTGGTTGACCAGTCCGTTGACCTCGGCGACCTCCACGCCGGCGCCGCGGGCGATTCGCGACCCGCCGGGAACCGTCGATGATCTTGGGGTTGTCCCGCTCCGCCGGCGTCATCGAGCGGATGATTGCCTCGATCCGGTCGACGTCCTTCTCGTCGATGTTGGAGATCTGGTCCTTGATCTCCCCCATCCCCGGCAGCATGCCGAAGATCTTGGAGAGCGGGCCCATCTTGCGCACCATCTGCATCTGCTGCAGAAAGTCGTCCAGGCCGAAGTCGCCGCCCTCCTTGGAGGCCAGCTTGGCGGCGGCCTTGGCGGACTGTTCGGCGTCGAAGGTCCGCTCGGCCTGCTCGATCAGGGTGAGCATGTCGCCCATCCCGAGGATGCGGCTGGCCATCCGGTCCGGGTGGAAGACGTCGAAATCCGCGAGCGCCTCTCCGTTGGAGGCGAACATGATCGGCTTGCCGGTGACCCTGGCGATGGACAGCGCCGCGCCGCCGCGGGCATCGCCGTCGAGCTTGGTGAGGACGACGCCGTCGAAGCCGACACCCTCGGCGAAGGCCTTCGCGGTGTTGACCGCGTCCTGGCCGATCATGGCGTCGACCACGAAGAGCACTTCGTCCGGATGCGTCGCATCCCGGATGTCAACGGCCTGCTGCATCATCTCGGCGTCGATGCCGAGCCGGCCGGCGGTGTCGATGATCACCACGTCGTACAGCCGGCGCTCGGCCTCGGCGATCGAGCTCCTCGCCACCTGGACGGGATTCCCGCGAGTTTGCTCGAGATTGTCGCTCCGCGACGAGGCGTTGCCCGGTTCCGGCGCAAACACGTGGATCCCGGCACGCTCGCCGATCACCTGGAGCTGGGTGACCGCGTTCGGCCGCTGCAGATCGGCGGCCACCAGCAGCGGTGAGTGGCCCTGCTGCCGCAGCCAGAGCGCGAGCTTGCCCGCCAGCGTCGTCTTGCCGGAGCCTTGCAGACCGGCGAGCATGATCACCGTCGGCGGCCGCTTGGCGAACCGGAGCAACCGCGTCTCGCCGCCGAGGATGCCGATCAGCTCGTCGTTGACGATCTTGATCACCTGCTGGGCCGGGTTCAGCGCCCCGGACAGCTCGGCGCCACGAGCCCGCTGCTTGACCGCGGCGACGAAGTCCTTGACCACCGTCAGATTGACGTCGGCCTCGAGCAGCGCGATGCGGATCTCCCGGGCCGTCGCATCGATGTCGGCGTCGGACAGCCGGCCCTTGCCACGCAGGCTCTTGAATGTCGCCGCCAGGCGGTCTTGCAGGGTGTCGAACACGGCTGTCCTCGAGGTTGCGCGTACGGGGTGGTGCTCGGGTCAGCCTACCCAGGAGTCCGGCACGAGCCGGTTTGCGGACGCTCTCACCCGGGGTCGTGGCAGAGCGCGATGCCGTTGATCGGCTGGTCGGACACCCCTTCGGCGACTGCCGTCTGCGGGAACCAGTCCCAGGTCCCGGCGTCGGACTTCGTCCAGATCCACCAGGTGTTGGACTGGCCGTTCGTGTACTGCGGGTTCGCCCGGCCGAGGTCACGCTGACAGGTCACCGACGTGCCTCCCTTGGCCAGCGTCTCTCCGCTGAGCAGTCCGACCGACCGTTGCCACATCCGGCATCTGGCCAGGGGGTAGCTTCCGTACTCGCTCTCCATCGTGGTGATGCGGCAGGCCTGCCCGTTCGAGGTCTGCTGGATCTCGGCCCGGTCGCTGGAGCGCGCCGGGGGATTCTCGCGCGCGCCGTGGGACACCGGTGAGACCGGCCCCGCCGGCTTGACGTACGCGGTTCCCGCACCCGCGGTGGGTCCGACGGAAGAGCGTTCGGACGCATCCTGCACTCCGGCATCGCGCTCCGGCACCATCGCCTCGGCCGATGGGCGCGCCCAACTGCTGGACCCGGATCGGATGACCGCGAAGGCTGCGACGACGCCGACCGTGACGAGGGCGATGACCAACACCGCGAGCAAGGGCCGATCAGAACGAGGCCGGTGAGCTGACCGCATCGACGGCCCAGTCGACAAGATCCCTACCCCTCCAGCTCAGCCCCGCGGAATATGGTCGCGGCTCATCGTAGAGAGCCCGGGACGTCGCCACAGGCGGTTCCGACCGATCGATAGCAATTTCACGAATGGGCCGCCACGGCAGACGAAATCACCGCAATCGGGTCGCTACCTCTTCTCATCCGTCGGTGCCACGTTCTATCGTGGCCGAGCCGACCTCGCCCCCAGGAAGGACACCGATGCGCGTTCGCCGCCGTCTCACCTCCATCACCCTCGCCTTCGCCCTGGCCGCCGTTTCTCTCGGAGTGGCTCAGAGTGCCGAAGCCCGGCCACGGCCCAAGGAGATCGAGCTCCAGGTCCTGTCCTTCAACGACTTCCACGGGCATCTGCAGCCGCCGACCGGCACTGACGCGACGCTGGGCGGGACCCTGGACCCGAGCGCAACGCCCGTCGGCGGTGCGGAGTACCTTGCGACCACACTGACCGAGCTCCGGCAGCAGGCGCGCTACTCGCACACGGTCGCCGCGGGTGACCTCATCGGCGGGTCACCCTTCCTCTCCGGGCTGTTCCACGACGAGCCGGCGGTGGAGTCGCTGAATGCCCTCGGGCTGGACGTCTCCAGCGTGGGAAACCACGAGTTCGACGAAGGCGTGACCGAGCTGCTGCGGATGCAGCGCGGCGGCTGCCACCCGGAGGATGGCTGCTACGCAGCATGGGGCGGGCGCGAGTACCCCGGCGCCGACTTCCGCTGGCTGGCCGCCAACGTGGTCCGGGACAGCACCGGCCGGACGATCCTGCCCGGCACCGCGATCAAGAAGGTACGCGGGGTCAAGGTCGGCTACATCGGGATGACGCTCGAGGCGACCCCGGCCCTGGTCTCACAGGCAGGGATCCGGGGCTACTCGTTCCTCGACGAGGTCGAGACCGCCAACCGGGCGGCTCGGGAGCTGAAGCGGCGCGGCGTCGAGACGATCATCGTGCTGCTGCACGAGGGCGGGTTCCAGTCCGGGACCTACCAGCAATGCGTCGGTCCGTCCGGCCCGATCGTCGAGATCGCACAGAACCTGCACTCCGAGATCGACCTCGTCGTCACCGGACACACCCACCAGCCCTACATCTGCGACATCCCCGACCCGCGCGGCCGGTCCCGACTGGTCACCTCGGCCGCATCCTTCGGCCGGGTGGTCACCGAGACCACGCTGCACATCAACGCCCGCAGCGGTGACGTCAAGCGCAACCAGACAACCTCCACCAACCATCTGGTCACCCGGGAGAACCCCGACCCGGTCCAGACCAAGATCATCAGCCGCTGGAACGCCGCGGCCGCCCCGATCGCCGATGACGTGGTCGGCGAGATCACGGCCGATATCACCCGTTCTCCGAACCGCGACACCGAGGGGGCGCTCGCCAACCTCATCGCCGATGCGCAACTGGCCGCCGCGTCCGGCGACGGAGCCCAGATCGCCCTCATGAATCCCGGCGGGGTACGCGCCGATCTCGACTTCGAGGCCATAGCGGGTGGTGAGAATCCCGGCGAAGTCACCTACGGCGAGGCGTTTGCCGTGCAGCCTTTCGGCAATCTGCTGGTCACCATGGACCTCACCGGCGAGCAGATCGAGCGGCTGCTGGAGCAGCAGGCGATCGACGACCGGCCGGGCGGCCGCGAGGTGCTGATCTTCGGGGTTTCCGATGGCTTCGCCTTCACCTATAACCCTGGCGGTCCCTTCGGCGATCGGATCGATCCCGCGAGCATCACGCTGGACGGCGAGCCGATCGAGCCGGACGTGACGTACCGGATCGTCACCAACAGCTTCCTGGCCGACGGCGGCGACTCGTTCTCGGTCTTCACCGAGGGCACCAACCGGCTCAACCTCGGCGACGATCTGGCCGCATTCGTCGACTACCTGACCGCGAACTCCCCGGTGTCCCCGCCGCCGGACCGGATCGCCGGCATCTGAGGCCGGCTCGCCACCGGCTCGGATCAGCCTGGCCAGCCCTACCCTGAGCAGGTGAGCGCGCGGAGCGAGCCGACACCAGCCGCGGAGTCCGCCGTCCCGCGCCCGCGTACCCGGCGGTCCATCGCCTGGTCGGTCATCGCCCAGACGGTGTCGGCCTGCCTGCGCTACCGGGTAACCGGCCTGGCCGCCGAGGCCGCGTTCTTCGCGGTCCTGTCGCTGCCACCGCTGATCTTCGGTCTGGTCGGGTCGGTCGGCTTCGTCGCCCAGCGATACCCGGTGACGAGCATCGCCCAGTTCCGTGAAGGAGTACTGGACCTCGCTTCTCGGTTCCTCACCCAGCCAGTGGTCGACGGAGTGATCGCCCCGACCCTCGAGGACGTGCTGTCAGCCGGCCGGTTCGAGGTGATCTCGATCGGCTTCGTGATCGCGCTCTGGGCCGGTTCACGCGCCCTGAACGTTGTGGTCGACACCGAAACGATCATGTACGGGCTGGCCGGGCACCGCAGTATCGTCCGCACCCGGGCGTTGTCGTTCGTCCTCTACCTGGTGCTGCTGCTCGGATCAGTCGTGATGCTGCCCCTGGTGCTTGCTGGGCCGGCCCTGGTGGATCGACTGCTGCCTGAGCGGCTTGACCCCCTCGGCAACCTCTACTGGCCCTTCGTCCTGGTGGGAACGGTCTGCCTGCTCGCCGCCCAGTATCACTTCGCCGTCCCGGTGCGGACCCGTTGGCGAGCCGCGCTGCCGGGCGCCGCATTCGCCTTGCTGCTGTGGTTGGGAGGCAGCGCCCTGCTCCGGGCGGTGCTCGGACTGGCCATCGGATCCACCTCGATCTACGGGCCACTGGCCGCGCCGATCGCCCTGCTGATCTGGCTCTATCTCATTTCCCTGGCCGTTCTGATCGGGGCGGCGCTGAATGCTAGCCTCCAGTCGGTCTTCCCTCGGCTGACGGGCGAGCCCGAGTCGAAGTCCCGCGCTGCATCTCAATAAATGGGCAGCCTTCTCAGATTCTGGGATTGTGATTTGCTTCAGGTTTCGGGCTGACGGATGGTAGGCGAGTGCGTGTTGCCTCCCTGCCCCGTCGCTCGGCTGTCGGACGACGCTGGCCCGCGGGGTTCACGGCCCGTCGCTTCGTTGACCTCGGTCGGACGAAGTCGATGATGTGTCAGCCGCGCGCCTGCTGACCCTGGCCCGCACGCCGCACCGTCCGAGACCGCACTGGCGCATCTCGCGCGGCGTGCCTCCCCCCACCGAGGACACCGATGACTACCGAAACCCCCGTTCAGCCGCCCGGCGTCGCGAACGGGTCGGCTACGCCAGGACTGCGTACGCCACCACCTCGGCCGGCCGCCCGCCGGGTGGTGGGCCGGAAGAAGGGCGAGGGCCAGTGGGCCCTCGGCTACCGGGAGCCGCTGAACCCCAACGAGCAGTCCAAGAAGGACGACAACCCGCTCAACGTCCGGACCCGGATCGAGAACGTCTACGCCCACCGCGGATTCGCGTCGATCGACCCCGCTGACCTGCGTGGCCGGTTCCGCTGGTACGGCCTCTACACCCAGCGCCGGCCCGGCATCGACGGCGGCAAGACCGCCACCCTCGAGCCGTGGGAGCTGGACGACGAGTACTTCATGCTCCGGATCCGGATCGACGGCGGAGCCCTGACCAGCGAACAGCTGCGGGTGATCGGCCAGATCTCGGTCGACTTCGGACGAGACACCGCTGACATCACCGACCGGCAGAACGTCCAGCTGCACTGGATCCGGATCGAGGACGTGCCGGAGATCTGGCGCCGGCTCGAAGCGGTCGGCCTGAACACCACCGAAGCCTGCGGCGACTGCCCACGGGTCATCCTCGGCTCTCCGGTGGCCGGCATCGCCGCGGACGAGATCATCGACCCCAGCCCGGCGATCCGGGCGATCGCCGACACCTACATCGGCGATCCGCAGTACTCCAACCTGCCGCGCAAGTTCAAGAGCGCCATCACCGGTCATCCGGTGCACGACGTGGTGCCCGAGGTGAACGACATCTCCTTCGTCGGTGTCGTCCATCCCGAGCATGGGCCCGGGTTCGACCTGTGGGTCGGCGGCGGCCTGTCCACCAACCCGATGCTGGCCGTTCGGCTCGGCGCCTGGGTGCCCCGGGACGAGGTGGCCGAGGTCTGGGCCGGCGTCGTCGGGCTGTTCCGCGACTACGGCTACCGCCGGTTGCGGACGCGGGCCCGGATCAAGTTCCTGGTCGCGGACTGGGGGCCGGAGAAGTTCCGCTCGGTGCTGGAGACCGAGTACCTGAAGCGACCGCTGATCGACGGACCCGCCCCGGCCACACCGACCGAGCCGGGTGACCTGGTCGGGATCAACCGGCAGAAGGACGGCCGGTTCTTCGTCGGGCTCTCCGCCGTTGCCGGGCGGGTCAGCGGCAGCAATCTGGTCAAGCTGGCCGATCTGGCCGAGGCGCACGGGTCGTCCCGGCTGCGGACCACGCCGATGCAGAAGATCCTGGTGCTCGACATCCCCGCCGACCAGGTGGACTCGCTGGTCCGCGGTGCGGAGGCCCTCGACCTGTCGGCCCGGCCGGACGTCTGGCGACGGTCGGTGATGGCCTGCACCGGCATCGAGTTCTGCAAGCTGGCGATCGTGGAGACCAAGGCTCAGGCCGCCCGGGTGGTCTCGGAGCTGGAGAGCCGGCTCGGCGCGCTCGACAACCCGATCACCGTGCACATCAACGGCTGCCCCAACTCCTGCGCCCGGATCCAGGTGGCCGACATCGGGCTCAAGGGTCAGCTGGTGCCCGGCCCGGACGGCAACCAGGTCGAAGGGTTCCAGGTACATCTGGGCGGCGGACTGGGACTCGATGCCGGATTCGGCCGCAAGCTTCGCGGTCACAAGGTGACCGCTGACGAGCTGCCGGACTACGTGGAGCGCCTGGCGAAGGCGTACGCGGCCGAGCGGACCGACGGCGAGCGCTTCGCCCAGTGGGTGGCCCGCGCCGACGAGGCGGTGCTGGCATGAGCGAGGCTCAGGGCACATCGGCGCACAACCCGAACCGCCAGGCCGTTCACTACTGCCCATACTGCGCGGAGGAGACACTCTTCCCGCTGGAGAAGGGCTGGGAGTGCCGCAGTTGCCTGCGGGCGTTCTCGGTGTCGTTCATCGGCCTGGCGTCTCGCGAGGCCCGGAAGTCGTGAGCACTACTGTGGATTACTCCGCAACGGCGGCCGAAGCCAACCGCGAGCTCGAGGGCGCCCCCGCGCTGGAGATCATGAGGTGGGCGTACGCGGAGTTCGGCTCCGGCCTGGTCGTCACCTCCTCGATGGTCGACACGGTGATGATCCATCTCGCCGAGCAGGTCGCACCCGGTATCGACGTGATCTTCCTCGACACCGGTTACCACTTCGTGGAGACCATCGGCCTTCGGGACGCGGTCAAGCTCGCCCACAACGTCCACGTGATCAACGTGACGCCGGAGCAGACCGTCGCCGAGCAGGATGCCGCATGGGGCACGGACCTGTTCGCCCGCGACCCGGATCAGTGCTGCGGTCTGCGCAAGGTCGCCCCGCTCGGCCGGGCCCTCGAGCCGTACGCGGCCTGGGCCAGCGGGCTGCGCCGGGTGGATTCCAAGGCCCGGGCCAAAACCCCGCTGGTGTCGTGGGATGCCAAGCGCCACCTGATCAAGGTTGCCCCGATTGCGACCTGGACCGATGACGACCTGATGCGCTACGTCGAGCTGAACAACCTGATGATCAACCCGCTGCTCGAGGAGGGTTACACCTCGATCGGGTGCGAACCCTGCACCATCAAGCCGATCGGCAGTGACTCCCGATCCGGTCGCTGGGCCGGGCTGGCCAAGACCGAATGCGGGATCCACCTGTGAGCGCCGTCGAGCTGCGGGCCGAACCGGCCACCGCGCAGAATCACCACGTCGCCCAGGGTGCAACACTCTGGTTCACCGGGCTGCCGTCGGCCGGGAAGTCGACGATCGCTCGCGCGCTGGGCCGGCAGCTGGCTGCCGAGGGTCACCGGGTCCAGGTGCTCGATGGCGACGAGGTCCGGCCGTACCTGTCGGCCGGGCTCGGCTACTCCCGTGAGGACCGGGACACCAACGTGCGCCGGATCGGCTGGGTCGCCCGGCTGCTCGCCTCGCACGGCGTCGTGGTGCTGGTCCCCGTGATCGCCCCGTACGCCGCGGCCCGGACCGCGGTTCGCGATGATCATCAGACGGCTTCGGTGCCGTTCGCCGAGGTGTACGTCTCCACCTCGCTCGAGGTCTCCGAGTCACGTGATGTCAAAGGCCTGTACGCCAAAGCACGGCGGGGCGAGCTGGCCGGTATGACCGGGGTGGACGATCCGTACGAACGGCCGCACCGGCCGGAGCTGGTCATCGACACCGCCCACGTCGACCTGGACACCGCGATCGAGCAGTCGGGAGCCCTGCTGGCCGCGATCACCGAGAGGACTCCACGATGAGCACCAGGCAGCTGAGCGCACTCACCGAGCTGCAGGCCCTGGAGTCGGAGTCGATCCACATCATCCGTGAGGTGGCCGCGACCTTCGCGTCGCCGATCATGCTCTTCTCCGGCGGCAAGGACTCGGTGGTGATGCTGCACCTGGCGGCCAAGGCGTTCTGGCCGGCGCCGATCCCGTTCGGGGTGTTGCACGTCGATACCGGGCACAACTTTCCGGAAGTGCTGCAGTTCCGCGACGAGGCCTGTGAGTTCTACAGTTCCCGGCTGAAGGTCGCCTCGGTGCAGGACTACATCGACGACGGCCGGCTGCGGGAGCGACCGGACGGCACCCGGAACCCGCTGCAGACCGTGCCGCTGCTCGATGCCATCACCGAGGGCAAGCACGACGCGGTGTTCGGCGGCGGCCGCCGGGACGAGGAGCGCGCCCGGGCCAAGGAGCGTGTCTACAGCCTGCGCGACGAGTTCGGCCAGTGGGAGCCGCGGAACCAGCGGCCCGAGCTGTGGTCGCTCTACAACGGTCGCCACCTCCCGGGGGAGCACGTCCGCGTGTTCCCGCTGTCGAACTGGACCGAGCTCGACATCTGGGACTACATCGAGGCCGAGAAGATCACCCTTCCCTCGATCTACTACGCCCACGAACGCGAGGTGGTGCAGCGCGACGGGATGTGGATCGCCATCACCCCGGTGACTCCGTTGGGCGACGGCGAGGTGAGTCAGCTGCGTTCCGTGCGCTACCGCACCGTGGGTGACATGTCCTGCACCGCGGCGGTACTCTCCGACGCGAGCACCGTGCACGACGTCATCACCGAAGTGGGACTCAGCCAGCTCACCGAGCGCGGCGCCACTCGGGCGGACGATCGGCTCTCCGAGGCCGCGATGGAGGACCGCAAGCGGGAGGGCTACTTCTGATGCTCGCCACCCGCCCCCCGGCCGGAGGCCGCACGTTGTTGCGCCTCGCGACCGCCGGATCCGTCGACGACGGCAAGTCCACCCTGGTCGGCCGGCTGCTGTTCGACACCAACTCGGTGCTCAGCGACACCCTTGATCACGTCGAGAAGGTCAGCAAGCGCAAGGGGCTGGACCGTGCGGACCTCGCGCTCCTCACCGACGGCCTGCGCGCCGAGCGCGAGCAGGGCATCACCATCGACGTGGCGTACCGCTACTTCGCCACTCCGGCCCGGAAGTTCATCCTGGCCGACTGCCCAGGACACGTGCAGTACACCCGGAACACCGTCACCGGTTCCTCGACCGCGGACGTGATCGTGCTGCTGGTCGACGCACGCAAGGGCGTGATCGAGCAGACCCGCCGGCATCTGGCCGTCGCCTCGCTGCTACGGGTCCCGCACGTCGTCCTGGTGGTGAACAAGATCGACTTGGTGGACTACGCCGAGGACGTGTTCTTGAAGATCGCCACCGACTTCGCCCTGCTGGCCCGCAGTCTCGGCGTCGCGGACACCCACTGCATCCCGGTGTCGGCGACCGAGGGCGACAACGTGGTGACCCGCTCCTCGCGTACGCCGTGGTACGACGGCCCGACGGTGCTCGGCTACCTGGAGGGCGTCGACGACACCTCACTCGCCCTCGGCACGGAGTTCCGGTTCCCGGTGCAGTACGTGGTGCGACCGCAGTCGGCGGTCACGGCACCGTGGGCGGCACGGGCTCCGCGGGTGGACGGGGACTACCGCGGCTACGCGGGCAAGATCGAGTCCGGCCGGATCTCCGTCGGCGACGAGGTGGTCGTGCTGCCCCGCGGGTCGCACGCCGCGATCGCCGGGATCGACACCCCGGACGGCCCACTGGATGTGGCCGGTGCCGGACAGTCGGTGGTGATCCGGTTGGACAGCGACGTGGACGTGTCGCGAGGCGACATCTTCGCCGCGACCGATGCACCCCCCGCACCGGTCCGCGAGGTGACGGCCACTGTGTGCTGGCTGGCCGAGCGCGATCTTCAGCTCGGCGCTCGAGTGCTGGTGCAGCACGGCACCTCGCTCACCAAGGCGGTCGTCCGTTCCATCGAGGGTTCCCTCGACCTGGAGTTTCCGCCCGGCACTGTGCCGGCCTGGGTGCCGACCGAGGTGCTGCACCTCAACGACATCGGGCGGATCAGGCTCGGGCTGGCCGCGCCACTACCGATCGACTCCTATCGTGAGCACCGGGCCACCGGTGCCTTCATCCTCGTCGACGAGGCGGATGGCTGGACCCTGGGCGCAGGAATGGCCGGCTCGACCCCGTTGCCGACCCTCGCGCCCGACCCCGTTTCCGCGCCGACCCGTCCGGAGGCACAACCCGAAAGAGGGCCATCATGACCGCTCCCTCCCTCGTCCTGCTCAACCATGGCAGCCGCGACCCACGGGTATCGCAGGTGAGTCACCAGATCCGCGATGGACTTCTCGACATCCGCCCCGAGCTCGACGTGCATGCCGCTTTCCTCGACCACTGCGCGCCGAACGGGGTCCAAGTGGCCAACAAGCTCGTCGGCCAGGGTGCTACCGAGATCGTCTTCGTTCCGTTGGTGCTGTCGGATGCCTTCCATCCCCAGGCCGAGGTCCCGGCGATGCTCACGCAAGTCCGCGCGGCCCACCCCAAGGTCCGGGTGACCGCCTCCCGGCCGATCGGTCCGGAGGCCCAGCTGCTGTCGATCATCGACCGGCGGCTGCGCGATGTGCTCCGCGTCCGCCGGATCTGCGAGCTGGACGGCCTGGTGTTCTCCGCGGCGGGCAGCAGCGACATCCGGAGCAACTCGCTGGTCGGGCGCCGCGCCCGGCAGTGGTCGACCCGCCACCGGCTGCCGTGTGTGACGGCCTTCGCGACCGGGTCAGGTCCGAGCACGGCCGAGGCCGTCCGGTCGCTGCGCGCCCAAGGCCGCCGGCACATCGCCGTCGGCAGCTGGTTCCTGTCCCGCGGGCTGCTCTACACCCACCAGGCCGAGCTGGCGTACGAGGCGGGCGCGGTGGCCGTCTCCGCGCCGATGGGCGGCGAGCCGGAGGTCGCCGAGGTCGCCCTCAGCCGCTATGTCGTGTCCGCCATGGACCTGGTCGACGTGGACGAGTCGGCGATCGACTTCGACGAGACTTCCCCGCTGCGGCACCTCTCGGTGGTCGGCGCCTAGCGCCCTGCCCATCAATCTTCGCCGTTGTGGCGGCGACTTGGGTACGCGACCGGTGCGGTCGAACGAGTGCGCGCAGATCGTGGGTCTGGCGCGACTGACACCCACAATGTGCGCGCAGCTAGTACCGCCGCTGTCATCCTTTGCGCCGTTGACGCTGCCGAAGGGCAGGGCTCGTAGCCGCGGCACTAGCTTCCCGCGACCCTGCCCTTCTCCAACCGCACGTCGAAGTCGGCGACCGGCCACTGCAGGTCGAGCGCCCGCAGGTGCTCGAGTAACAGCTGAGCCGCGGCCCAGTTGCGGTACCACTTGCGATCCGACGGAATGACGAACCAGGGCGCGTATGCGGTGTTGCATCGCTCCAGGATCGCGGCGTAGGCCTCCTGATAGGCCGGCCACCGGGCCCGCTCGTCGACGTCGCCGGGGTTGTACTTCCAGTGCTTGGTCGGGTCGTCGAGCCGAGCGGTGAGGCGAGCCTTCTGTTCCTCCGAGGAGATGTGCAGGAAGCACTTGACCAGGATGGTGTCGTTGACGGCGAGCCGCTCCTCGAACGCGTTGATCTCGTCGTAGCGCTCGCTCCAGACTGCCTCCTCCACCAGCTTCTTCACCCGCACGATCAACACGTCCTCATACTGCGAGCGGTCGAAGATGCCGATCGTGCCTGGTGGCGGAACCTCCTTCTCGATCCGCGCCAGGTAGTGCTGCGCACGCTCCTCGTCGGTGGGCGCCTTGAAGGCCTTGATCCGAACGCCCTGCGGGTCGACCATGCCGATCGCGTGCCGGATCACTCCGCCCTTGCCGGAGGTGTCCATCCCCTGCAGCACCATCAGGATTCGCTTCGCGGGCGTCCGGCCCATCCGGCTCGAGGCGTACAGCCGCTCCTGCAGGTCACCCAGCTCTGGCGCCAGCGCTTCGGTGGCCGCCGGCGCGTCGGCCTTATTCCCGCTGAACCCCGGCGTCGCCGCCGGGTCCAGCGCCGACAGGTCCACCGGTCCAGGGGCCAGCCGGAGCAGGTCGGTCAGCGATGTGCTGTCGGTGGCCAGGCCCGACGCAGTCTTGTCCGTGGCGGCCTTGTCCTTCTTGCCCATGCGCGCGATTGTGCCGTATCCGCGGGCATTCACCGAGGTCGCATGCACCTCCGTGCGAGGATGTCGCGCGTGCAGGTGATCTTCGCCCGCGGCGGCGCCGACCGCGGGCCGGTCGGGGATGCCGAGCTCGTCGAGCTCTACCGGCACCCGGTTCCCGCCGGCGGGGCCTGGTTGCGGACCAACTTCGTCGCCACCCTGGACGGCTCGGTCCAAGGACCTGACGGGCGGTCGGGCAGTATCAACACCGCCAGTGATCATCATGTCTTCGCCCTGCACCGCGCCCTGGCCGACGCGGTGGTCGTCGCCGGCGGGACCGCCCGAAACGAGGGCTACCGGGCGGTCGACCTGGCGCCGTGGCAGCAGTCCATCCGGCAGGCGGAGGGCCTCGCGCCGCACCCCGCCCTGGTGGTGATCACCCGGACGGCCAATGTCAACCCGATGATCGCGACCTCGGTAACCGGTTCCGGCGGCCCGGTGATCGTGGTGACCACCGCAGGCAAACCGGCCGGCGAGCTCGCGCCGCTGAGGGAGATGGGTATCGAGGTCCTCCAGCTGGGCGAGGCCGAGGTCGACCTGCACGGGCTGGTGGACGAGCTGGCCGGCCGCGGGATGCCGCGACTGCTCTGCGAGGGCGGCCCGCACCTGCACCGCGACCTGCTCGCCGCCGGGCTGGTCGACGAGCTGTCGCTGACGCTCGCCCCTGTCGTGGTCGGCGGTGACGGGCTGCGGCCGACCGCCGGCGACGGCCTGCCGGAGACCCTTGATTTCGAGCTGCAGTTCGCGCTGCTCGGGGACGACGGCGCCCTCTTCACGAACTACCGCCGCTCCGAGTTGTCAGCATCTGAGCTGGCTATAGCCGGCTGACACGCTGACAACTCAGGCGAGATGGACGCGGGGAACCGGTTGCCCGCGGCGGGCGGCCTCCGCCGCCAGACGTGGCTTGAGCTGACGGCCCTTGCGGAGAAAGCCGAGTGAGCGGGTGAGTCCGTTCCCCGCGATGCTCCAGTCGGCCAGCGCGCGTTCGACGACGAGGTCGACCTCCTGGTTGCCGGCGTCGCCGATCTGGCCGAGGAACGTGCGATTCTCCTGGCCGGTGAACTCCTCGGGGTGGGTGTGGACGGTGAGGCAGGCCGAACCGTTCGGGGTCGCCGGGAGGTGAGGTCCGAGTCGCAGCCGGAAACCGGTGTCGGTCTGGGCCAGCTCGACGACCGGCACGCTGATCGGGAACCCGTCGGCCCCGACCCAGGCCAAGCTCCGCTGATCCAGTCGGGCAACCGTCTGGCGCGCGATGGTGCGCCAGTCGGCGGGAGGCTCCTGCCAGGCCGCCGGCTGTTTGCCGGGCGGAGCCGGGTCCGAGGGCGGGGCCGTCACCTCGGGCGGCGCGCTCCACCGGCCGGGCTCCGCGGTCGCGGTCTTCGAGTCCCACCACCAAACGCTGATCGGTGTCACCTGGATCCAGATCCTGGCGAAGTACCACCCGAGGCGGCGGAGCAGGAACTTCGGCTGCCCGCGGTACGCCGCCGGGAGCTTGGCCATCGCCTGCCGGACGTACCGGTCGGTGTTCGCCTGCAGATCGGCGTCGCGAACGGTCGCCAGGCCTTGCACGAGAACCACGGGTGGCTGCGCCAGCCCCGAGCCCAACGGGTCGCCGTACAGCAGGGACACCTTCGGGTTCCGGCGGGCCCGTTCGGCCTTGGTCGGATACGTCAGACCGGTCGACACATCCAGCGTCGCCCGGTCGGCACTGAGATAGGGCGTCACGGGCAGCATGATCGGTGCGCCGGCCCGGGTCAGGCTGGTGTACTCCACGGTCACGGAGCGGTCGAAGACGGACTCGACCTCGCTCGGCAACTCAGACAAGACCCTCCTGCTCCCTGGTCTCGGCCGTCATTCGGCTCGGTTGGACCCTGGCTGGCTCGCCCGGCATCTTCGGGTAGTCGGGTGGGTAGGGCATCTCGGCACCGCCGTACTTCCCGGTGCCCAGCTCGCGCTCGTCCCGCGCGTACATCTCGAGCGCGCCGTCCAGCCTGCCCGGCTTCAGGGCGTAGAACCCGGCCCAGGCGTCGCCGATCTCGGCGAACCGGGTCGGCATGGTCCGGACCGTCAGGTCCTCCGGCTGGGCATCCCCGAGCTCGTCCCACGTCAGCGGGGCGGAGACGACGGCGGTCGGCGTCGGCCGGATCGAGTACGCCGAGGCGATAGTGCGGTCCCGCGCCATCTGGTTGAAGTCGACAAATATCCTTTTGCCCCGCTCCTCCTTCCACCAGCTGATCGTCACGTGCTCCGGCATCCGCCGGGACAGCTCGCGGCCGAGCGCGATCACCGCATGCCGGGCCTCGATGAACCCGTACGCCGGCTCGACCGGTACGAACACGTGCACGCCGCGGCCGCCGCTGGACTTGGGCCAGCCGACCAGTCCGGCATCGTCCAGCACGCCGCGCAGCTCGTACGCCGCGCGGACCGCGTCGGCGAAGTCGGTGCCGGGCTGTGGGTCCAGGTCGATCCGCAGCTGGTCGACCTTCTCGGTGTCCGGCCGCCGGGTCGGCCACGGGTGGTAGCGGAGGGTGCCGAGGTTGGCCATCCAGACCACGGTGGCCAGCTCCGTGGCGCAGACCTCGTCGG
The DNA here is from genome assembly GCA_963711015.1 of uncultured Actinomycetota bacterium. Classification (GTDB taxonomy): domain Bacteria; phylum Actinomycetota; class Actinomycetes; order Propionibacteriales; family Propionibacteriaceae; genus Microlunatus. Next base: position 335,068 of record CAVQCQ010000002.1, on the reverse strand, counting down.
CCGTGCGTCCGGACGGGAAGGTGATGGTCACCGTCTCGACCCAGTCGGGCATCCCCTTGCTGGGCGCCCGCTTCTGGTAGAAGGCGTCGCCATGATGGTCGCCGCGGGTGCTCAGCTTGACGTCCGGCCGGTAGCCACCCGGCCAGCGCTCCATGGTGACCGGCCGCTCGCGCAGCGCGGCGAAGATGCCGTCCCCCACCGCGACGACGTACTCCACCATCTCCAGCTTGGTGATGCCGACCTCGGGGAAGTAGACCTTGTCCGGGCTCGTCACCCTTACGGTCCGCTCACCGACCTCGAGCTCCACCGCGGGCGTAGGCACGGGAACAACCCTAGTGACTACCGTGGTTGGAGAGACCGAGGAGTGATCGAAGATGACCGATACCCAGAACAACCCCGCCAGCAGCGTCGGCAAGATCGTCAAGTCCGAGGCTGAGTGGCGCCAGCTGCTCTCCCCCGCCGAGTACAAGGTGCTCCGCCAGGCCGGCACCGAACGGGCCTTCACCGGCGAGTACACCGACACCAAGACCATCGGGGTCTACAAGTGCCGGGCCTGCGGCACCGAGCTGTTCCGCAGCAGCGAGAAGTTCGAGTCGCACTGCGGCTGGCCGTCGTTCTTCGCGCCGCTGGCCGGTGACCGGGTGAGACTCATCGAGGACAACAGCATGTTCATGCGCCGGGTCGAGGTGCGCTGCGCCACCTGCGACTCGCACCTCGGTCACGTGTTCTCCGGCGAGGGCTACGACACCCCCACCGACGACCGCTACTGCATCAACTCGATCTCGCTGACCTTGGAGCCGGCCGAGCAGTAGTGGGCCCACCCACCCACCCCCTCGGAATCGGACGCTGCGTCCGTTCTTCGCGCTGAGCTCCGGATACATCCGGCGTACAGCGCGAGGATCGAACGCAGCGTCCGATTCTGGCTAGAGGGCCGGCGTGAGGAGGTCCTGCTCGACCACGGCCGGCAGTGACAGGGTCTTGTAGCCCACGTCGTCGAACAGCACCGTGAGCTCGTCGCCCTCGACACCCATCACCACGCCGGCACCGAACGCCGGATGCCGCACCGGCTGCTCCACCCGGAACGGCCCGGCATCCGGCACGTCGATCGCGATGCCGGCCCGACAGTTGTCGCAGTCCCCACACAGGTCCGCGGTCTCCTCGCCGAAGTACTCCAGCAGGAACTGCCGCCGGCAGCGCCGGGTTTCCGCGTACGCCCGCATCCGCTCGATCCGCGACTCCTGCAGCCTCCGGTACGCCTCGGCCCGCTCGATCACCGCCACCACGTTCGGCCGGTGTCCGTCGGTCCCCGCCTCGCCGATCAGGTTGAGGATGCGGCCGAGCTTTCGCACGCCCAGTCCGGTCTGCTCACTCAACTGCGACCGGTCGGGCTCGGTGTTCTCCGGCCAGGCGTCGAGCACCGCCGCCACATCGGCCGGGTCGGGGCGAGCGGCGGTGAAGAACCGGGCGAGGCTGAGGTCCTCCGGCCGGAAGTAGAGAAACCCGACGGCCGGCGCCCGGTCCCGGCCGGCGCGGCCGACCTCCTGGTAGTAGGAGTCGGGCGACTCCGGGGCGTGGGCATGCACCACGAACCGGATGTCCGGCTTGTCAACGCCCATCCCGAACGCCGACGTCGCCACCATCACGTCGACCCTCCCGGCCATGAAGTCCTCCTGTACCGCCTCCCGGACCCGCTTCCCCAATCCGGCGTGGTACGCCGCCGCGGCGAGCCCGGCTGCGGCCAGGTCGGCCGCGTACGCCTCGGTCGCCTTGCGGGTCCGGACATAGACGATCCCCGGGCCGGCCGTGTCCTGCACGGCCTGAAGCACCCGGGCGCGCTGGTCACCCTCGTCCAGGCACCGCTGCACGTCCAGGTAGATGTTGGTGCGGGCCGAGCCGCCGACCACGACCGTCGGGTTCTGCAGCCGGAGCCGCTCCACCATGTCCGCCCGCACCGGCGGTGCCGCAGTGGCGGTCATCGCGATGATCCGCGGGTCGTCCAGGTCAGCCAGTAGCTCGCCGAGGCGCAGATAGTCGGGCCGGAAGTCGTGACCCCAGGACGAGACACAGTGCGCCTCGTCGACCGCGACCAGGCTCGGCCGGAGTGCGACGATCGCCTTCCGGACATCGTCGTTGGCCAGCTGCTCCGGCGCCAGGAACACGAACTCCAGGTCGCCGGCGGCCGCAGCGGCCAGCGCCTCCTGGCGCTGCTTCGGGGTCTCGGCCGAGCTGATCCGGGCGGCCTGCGTCCGAGCCCCGCGCTCGTCGAGGCGGGTCACCTGATCCGCCTGCAGGGCGAGCAAGGGCGACACGACCAGGGTGGGCCGCTGCAGCAACACGGCCGGCAGCTGGTAGGCCAGCGACTTGCCGCTGCCGGTGGACCCGACCAGCAGGACGTCGTGTCCGCCCAGCAGCGCCCGGACCGCCTCGTACTGGCCGGGCCAGAGCTGCTGGTGGCCGAACACCCGGCGGGCCGTGTCGAGGATCTCGTCGTCGGTCACGGCAGGAGTTCTACCCGAACCGGCGACATCCGCACCAACGGTCGGTGGCTACGCTGCCTCGCAGAGGGAGTGCGGAATGAAGAAGTTGATCAACGAACCCGGCAACGTGGTGGCGGACGCGTTGCGGGGCATCGCGGCAGCCCACCCCGACCGGGTCCGGGTGGATCATTCGCAGCGGATCGTCTACCGACGCGATGCGCCGCGGCCGGGCAAGGTCGGCCTCGTCTCCGGCGGTGGCTCGGGTCACGAGCCGATGCACGGCGGGTTCGTCGGGCTCGGCATGCTGGACGCCGCCTGTGCGGGTGAGGTGTTCACCTCTCCGGTCCCGGACCAGGTCGTCGCCGCCACCCGTGGAGTCGACGGCGGGGCCGGGGTGCTGCACATCGTGAAGAACTACACCGGCGACGTGCTGAACTTCGAGATGGCGGCCGAGCTGGTGGCCATGGAGGCCGGAGCCGAGGTGCGGACGGTGGTCACCAACGACGACGTCGCCGTCACCGACAGCCTCTACACGGCCGGGCGACGCGGGGTCGGGGTGACCGTGCTGCTGGAGAAGATCGTCGGTGCGGCCGCCGAGCAGGGCCGCTCGCTGGCCGAGCTCGCCGACCTGGCGGGAAGGATCAACGACTCCGGACGCAGCATGGGGATGGCGCTGACCTCATGCACCGTGCCCGCGGCGGGCAAGCCGACCTTCGCCCTCGGTGCGGACGAGATGGAGATCGGCATCGGGATCCACGGCGAGCCGGGACGATCCCGGGTGCCACTAGCCCCCGCCCGGGACATCGCTGCCCAGCTGGTCGAGCCAGTGCTCGAGGATCTGCCCTACGACTCCGGCGACACGGTGATCGCGTTCGTGAACGGTCTGGGGGGTACGCCGCTGCTCGAGCTCTACGTCCTGTACGCCGAGGTCGCGGCGATCCTGGAGCGCTCCGGGATCACGGTGGCCCGGTCTCTGGTCGGCAACTACATGACCTCGCTGGACATGGCCGGCTGCTCGGTCACCTTGCTCCGGGTCGACGACGAGCTGGTCGGCCTGTGGGACGCGCCGGTCAACACACCTGGACTGCGCTGGGGGGTGTGAGCCAATGGCGGGTCTCGGCGCGGCCGACGTCGCCGAATGGCTGCGCGAGTGCGCGGAGCGCATGCATGCCGAAGCCGCCAGGCTCACCGAGCTCGACGCGGCGATCGGGGACGCTGACCACGGCAGCAACCTCGACCGCGGCTTCGCGGCGGTCGTGGCCAAGATCAGCACCGAGGCGTACGCCGGGCCCGGAGCGCTGCTCAAGGCCGTCGGCATGACCCTGGTCAGCACCGTCGGCGGGGCGTCCGGCGCGTTGTACGGCACCTTCTTCCTCCGTTGCGGCACAACGCTCGGGGACGCCGACACGATCGACGCCGTCGCCTTCGGAGCCGCGCTTCGAGCCGGGGTCGACGGAGTGCAGGCCCGGGGGAAGGCGGAGTCCGGCGACAAGACCATGCTCGACGCCTGGCTGCCGGCCGTCGAGGCGTACGAGCGGACGGTCGGCGACGGTGCTGAGCTCGGGGCGGGCCTGCGAGCCGCTGCCGTCGCGGCGGCGGCCGGCCGGGACGCCACCGTGGAGCTGGTGGCCCGGAAGGGTCGGGCCAGCTACCTCGGCGAGCGCAGTCGGGGCCACCTGGATCCCGGTGCGACCAGCACGACGATCCTCCTCGAGGCCGCCGCTGCGACGCTGCCGTGATCGGCATCGTCGTCGTCTCGCACAGTCGGGCCCTGGCCGAGACGGCGGTCGCGCTGGCCGATGAGATGGTGCCCGCGGACAGCGGGCTCCGCATCGCGGTGGCGGCGGGCACGGCAGGCGGCGGGTTCGGCACCGACGCGACCGCGGTGGCGTCCGCGATCGAACAGGTCGACGGTCCGGGCGGCGTCCTGGTCGTGCTCGACCTGGGCAGCGCCGTGCTCAGCGCCGAGCTCGCCCTGGAGCTGGTGGCGCCTGACGTCGCCGGTCGGGTCCGGATATCGTCCGGGCCGCTGGTCGAAGGGCTGGTGGCGGCATCGGTGTTGGCGGCCACTGGGGCCGATCTGGAGCGGGTCGCCGCCGAGGCCGAGGACGGTCTGGCGGCCAAGCAGGCGCATCTTCGCGGAAGTGATCAGCCGGCGAGACCATCGGCGCCGGCCGGCCCGGCCGCGCTGACGGTCGAGATCACGGTGGACAACCCGCACGGGTTGCACGCCCGCCCGGCGGCTCGTCTGGTCGCCGTGGCCGCTCGCTTCGACGCAGCCCTGACCGTCGAGAACCTCGATGCCGGAACCGGCCCGGCCGACGCTCGCAGTCTGAGCGCGGTCGCCACCGTGGACGCACGCGTCGGCGACCGGCTGCGGATCTCGGCCACCGGCCGTGAGGCGGAGCCGGCGCTGCGGGCGGTTCAGGAGCTGGCCGCGGACGGGTTCGGCGAGGAGCTGCCGCAACCGGCTGTCACCGGACCGCCCGCCGAGAGCGGGCTCGATCTGGCCCTCGGCCCGGCCCTGGTCCGCCGCCTCCCCGACCTGACGGCGTACGTAGCCGGCGACCCGGCGGAGGAGGCCCGGCGTTCGGGTACGGCGGTGGCGGGGGTCGACGCGCGTCTCGCCGATCTCGAGCGGCGGGAACGCGGACCAGCGGCGGCCATCCTCGCCGCTCAGCGGGCGCTGCTGACCGACCCCGAGATCACCGCCGCCGTGCGGGCCGATCTGGCCGCCGGACTCTCGGCGGTCGCGGCGTGGCGCCGGCAGTTGGAGGCCGTGGCCCACCGGTTCGCTCTCTTGGCCGACCCGTACCAGCGGGAGCGGGCCACTGATGTCCGCAGCGTAGAACGTGCGCTGTTGCGGGCCCTCACCGGAAGCATCGAGGAGGAACCCGACCCCAGCACGCGTGTGATCTTGGTCCTGGATGAGCTCGACGTGGGTACGGCGACGTCCGTCGACCCACAGCAGGTGGCCGGAATCGTGCTGGCCGCCCGGGGCGAGACGGGACACGGGGTGATCGTGGCCGGCTCCCGGGGCATTCCCCTGTTCACCGGCGCTGGAGAGCTCGCCAGCGAGATCGTGAGCGGGCAGCGGGTGGCCTTCGACGCCCGCCGGGACCAGCTGTGGACCTCGGTCAGCGACGACCAGGCACAGCGGTGGCCCGCCTACATCGCCGAGCGGCAGGCCGCGTATCGCACGGCCCGCGATGCTGCGCGTTGGCCGGCGTTCACCCGCGACGGCAGCCGCATCCCGGTACTGGCCAATCTGGGCTCGATGTCCGACGCCGAGACGGCCCTGGCCTGTGGCGCCGACGGTTCGGGTCTGGTCCGGACCGAGGTCCTGTTCGCCGCTCACTCAAAGCCACCCAACGTGGCCGAGCAGATGCAGACCCTGGCCCGGGTCGCCGAGATACTCGACGGCCGGCCGCTGACGGTGCGCACCTGGGACGTCGGCGGCGACAAGACCTTGCCCTTCTTGCCGCTACCGCGCGAGGCCAACCCGTTCCTCGGCCGTCGCGGGGTGCGGGCGTTCCTCGGACCCGACGCGCCGCTGCCGCAGCACCTGTTGGTCGATCAGCTCACCGCGGTCGGCCGCCTCGCCGAGCACGCCGCGGTGGCGGTGATGTTTCCGATGATCAGCCACCGTGCCGAGGTCGACGCGGCACTGGAGCTGCTGTCGATCGCCGTCCCGAGCGATCTGCGGTTCAGCGTCGAAATCGGCATCATGATCGAGACGCCGGCGGCGGCCCTTTCCGTGGCGACACTCGCCGCCGGGATGAGCTTCGTCAGTGTCGGCACCAACGACCTCGCCGCGTACACCGCGGCGGTCGACCGGAACAACGCCGTCACCGACTTGGCCGACCCGCTCACGCCGGCTGTGCTGCGGCTGGTCGACCTGGTCGTCCGCGAGCGGCCGGCCGGCGTGACGGTGGCGGTCTGCGGCGACCTGGCCAGCCGCCCCGAGGCGGTGCCGCTGCTCCTGGGTCTCGGGGTGCAGGAACTGTCCTGCGCCCCGCCGATGGTGCCCGAGGTCAAGGAGGCGGTGCGGCGCACCCACCTGGCCGAGGCCCGGAGCCTGGCCGCCGAGGCGCTCCGCGCGCCCGACACGCGCGGCGTACGCGACCTGCTGCGTTCGTGATCCGCGCTGCCGGGTGTGGCAGGCTCAGCCGTCCGGAACACCCAGCGAGAGGAACAGTGAACGTGGCTGACAAGAAGGGCAAGGGCTCCAAGACCGCCAAGAAGGCCAACGCCAAGGCGGCGCAGGAGGGCAAGTCCAACCCGCGCAAGTCCTCCAAGGCTCAGGCCGAACTGGGCAAGAAGGGCGGCAAGAAGAGCAGCAAGAAGAAGTCTTAGCAGGCTCGCGATCGGCCCTAGGTCACCAGAGGGCCAGGATGTCGTCCAGGTTGCGCCGCCGGCCGGTGTAGAACGGGATCTCTTCGCGGGTGTGCCGGCGGGCGGCGGCGGCCCGCAGCGCCCGCATCAGGTCCACGATCCGGTGCAGTTCGTTGGCCTCGAACGCCAGGATCCACTCGTAGTCACCGAGAGCGAACGCCGACACCGTGTTGGCACGTACGTCGGGGTAGGGCCGAGCCATCATGCCGTGCTCGGTCAGCATCGCCCGCCGCTCCTCGTCGGGCAGCAGGTACCACTCGTAGGAGCGTACGAACGGATAGACGCAGAGAAACGCGCCTGGCTCCTCCCCGGCCATGAACGCCGGCACGTGTCCCTTGTTGAACTCCGCCGGACGATGCAGGCCGACCTGGGACCAGACCGGGATCAGCCGGGTGCCGAGGTCGGACCGGCGCAAGGCCTGGTACGCGTCCTGCAAGGTGCCCGAGTCGGGGGCGTGCCACCAGACCATCAGGTCGGCGTCGGCGCGCAGCCCGGCGATGTCGTACCAGCCGCGAATCACGAAGTCGTCGTCGCGAGTGGCCCGGTCGATCGCTCGAATGGTGGCATCGGCCGACTCGTGCGGCGGGTCGTCGAGCTGACCGGACCGCTTGAACACCGACCACATGGTGTAGCGGATCGTGTCGTTGATCTCCCGGGCTTTCATGCGCCGATCCTGCCACGGCTGCCACCCGAAAGATCGGAAATGATCTTGTCGGTCGCCGCTGCTGCCGAAGCCAGGCAGGCGGCGATGCCGACGCCGTCGTAGGCGGCGCCCGCGACGGCCAGGCCGGGCACTGGATCGATGCCGTTCCGCAGCCGACGCACGAGATCGAGGTGGCCCACGGCGTACTGCGGCAGCGAACCGCCCCAGCGGGACACTGCCCCCGTGACCAGATCGGCACGATCCCAGCCCGGGATGATCTTCACCTCCGCGAAGGTTCGTTCCACCAGCGCCGAGTCGACCAACTGCAGTGCAGCGCTCTCCCCGATCCGGCCGACACTGACCCGGACCACCTCGGCGGCATCCCCCCAGGCCGTGGCGGTCCGCTCGGCCACCCAGGACCACTTGGTTCCCGAATAGGTCAACGCCTTGACCGTCGGAAGCTCACCCGGCGGCACCAGCAACCCCGAGCCGTGCTCGGACAGACCTCGGACGACCAGCGTGATCACCGCGACCGAGGCGTACGCGACGTCGGCGAGATCGGCCGCCGTCCGCGTCACCGTCGCGAGCAGCCGTGCCGCAGGTGCCGCCGGCACGGCGAGCAGCACGCCGTCGGCGGTGATCGTCTCGGGAGCCGGCACCGGGCCGCAGCTGAGCTGGTACCGGTCGTGATCATGATCGAGAGCCCGGACCGTCACACCCGGGCGCAGCCGTACGCCGCGATCGGTGAGATCCTTCGTGATCGCGTCGACGAGTGTCGACACGCCGCCGGACAGCCCGGCGAAGACCGGCCTGCCGCCGTCGTTGCGAGCCAGCGCGTCCGCATGCCCCAGCGTGGAGCCGCCGGCGGCCACCCGCTCGTAGAGCTGGGGGGCCACCGCGGCGAATGACAGCTCGCGGGCCCGGCCGGCATAGACGCCGCCGAGCAGCGGTTCCAGCAGCCGGTCGGTCACCTCGGCACCGAATCGCGCGTCCAGGTGCGCTCCGATCGCGACATCGCCGGTCAGGGGCGGGGCAGGCAGTTCCGGTTCCTGGGCGGCCCGGGCGTAGCCGAGTGGCGACAGCATCGGCTGCAGCTCCCCCAGATCGGCCGGTACGCCGAGCAAGGACCGCGGCAGCCGGTGCAGCGAGCCGCCGAGGAGCAGAGCGGGCCGGGCCGGAGTCGGATTGGTCAGCTGCTCACCGAGGCCAAGGTCCCGGATCAGCGCCAGTCCTTCTGGACGTCGAGCGAGCAGCGACTCCGCGCCGCCGTCCAGCCGCACCCCGTCCAGCCAGAGCGGCGCCAGCTTCCCGCCCAAGCGCCGGCCCGCCTCCAGCACGGTCACGTCGAGACCGGCCTGGACCAGCCGGCGCGCGGCGGCCAAGCCGGTCACGCCGCCGCCGATGACCGCGACCGTCGTCATCCGGGTGTGACCGCTGCCTGCTCCCGAGCTCGGGCGCGCAAGGCCGGCCCTTCGGTGTGCACCAGGTCGACGATCCGGGCCAGCACGCCGGGGTCGGTATCCGGCGGCACCCCGTGCCCGAGGTTGAAGATGTGCCCGGGTGCTACGGCGCCAGATCTGACGATCTCTCGGACCCGGTCGGCAAGGACCGGCCACGGGGCTCCCAGGAGCGCCGGGTCGAGGTTGCCCTGCACCGCGTACGCGGGTCCGATCCGCCGGCTGGCCTCGGCCAACGGCAGTCGCCAGTCCACTCCGACCACCTCCGCCCCCGCCTCGCCCATCCGGCTCAAGAGTTCCGAGGTGCCGACCCCGAAGTGGATTCGCGGCACACCGGAGTCCGCCAGCGCGGCCAGCACCTTCGCAGAGTAGGGCTGGGCGTACTGCGCGTAGTCCGCCGCGCTCAGGCTGCCGGCCCAGGAGTCGAACAGCTGGACCGCGCGGGCACCGGCGTCCACCTGGACCTGGAGGAAGGCTGCAGACAAGCCGGCCAGCCGGCTGCAGAGGCCGTCCCACAGCTCAGGGTCACCCACCATCAGCGCCTTGGTGCGCGCGTAGTCCTTGCTCGGACCGCCCTCGACGAGATAGCTGGCGAGGGTGAACGGGGCGCCGGCGAAGCCGATCAGCGGCACCTCGCCGAGCGCATCGACCAGCAGACCGACCGCCTCGGTGACGTAGCAGAGTGCGTCGCTCGTCAGCGGCCGCAGCTGCTCCAGATCGGCGGTCCGGCGCACCGGATGCTCGAGCACCGGTCCGCGACCGCTGACGATGTCCAGCTCGACCCCGGCCGCCTTGAGGGGAACCATGATGTCGGAGTAGAAGATGGCCGCGTCGACGCCATAGCGACGCACCGGTTGCATGGTGATCTCCGCCACCAAATCCGGTCGCTGGCAGCTCTCCAGCATGCCGATGCCGTCCCGCGCCGCCCGGTACTCAGGCAGCGAGCGACCGGCTTGGCGCATGAACCAGACCGGCACCTGCTCGCCCGGATGAACGCCGCGACAGGCAGACAGCAGTAGCGGTTCCTCGGCGGGAGTCTGCTCGGCGGCCACCACATGATCCTGTCACGAGCAGACAGGGTCCCCGTCAGGCGGCGAGCGTCGGAAGGGAGCGCGCCGGTGCCGTCTGGACGACCAAGCGAGCGTGACACGCCCGCGAGCGGAGCGAGCTGTGTCACGGCCGTCGCGCGAGCGCGGGAGGAAGACGGCACCTCCCAGCGCGCGCCGGCGCGAGCCGCCAGGAACAGAGGAGCGCGCGACCGGGCGCGAGCCGCCAGGTCAGATGGTGCGGCGCGTCGAAGTCGGCACTTTGGCCAGGCGAGAATAGGCTCAACGCGTGGCCGCCACCACCGATGCGACGCCCGCGCCCAGCGCGTTCCGTCGGGCCGTCCACGACCTGAACACCGCCACCTGGCGCCCTGAGCTCCGAATCGAGGAGATACCGGCTCCGCAGCGCATCGCACCTTTCTCGGCGGCCATCACCGCCGACGTACTGGTCAGCGGGGACGAGGTCGGTACCGGGCGGCTGGTGCTGCTCCACGACCCGGCGGGCAACGCCGCCTGGCAGGGCACCTTCCGACTGGTCACGTTCGCCCGAGCCGACGTCGACCCGGAGATGGTCACCGACCCGCTGCTGGCACACGTCGGCTGGTCCTGGCTCGTGGACGCACTGGCCAACCACAGCGCGGAGTACAGCGCGCCGAGCGGCACTGTCACGTCGGTGTCCAGCGAGTCGTTCGGCGGTATGGCCGACGAGCCACCGCGGGCGGAGATCGAGATCCGGGCCTCGTGGACTCCGGCCCTGGAGGCCGAGGTCGGGCTTGTCCCCCATCTGGCCGCCTGGGCTGAACTACTCTGTACGACAGCGGGGCTGCCGCCGCTGCCCGCCGGGGTGGTGATGATGCCGTCTCGGCGTAGTCCGCCGAGCCGAAGTTCCCGGAGACGTTGACCGAAGTACCCTCGCCGCTCCCCGAGCAAGATCAGGAAGCGGACCTGCTGACCGAACCCGCCGATGGCGTGCCCGCGGTGGTAAGCAACCCGGAACAGCTGGCTGCCTCCATCGCCCAGCTGGCCGCCGGCACCGGGCCGGTCGCCGTCGATGCCGAGCGTGCCCACGGTTTCCGCTACAGCCAGCGCGCCTACCTGATCCAACTGCGCCGGGCCGGCGCCGGGACGCACTTGATCGACCCGATTGCGTTCTCGCCGGCCGAAGGCGAGCCGGCCGATCTCCGTGCTCTCGGTACAGCCATCGCGGACGCCGAATGGGTGATCCACGCGGCGAGCCAGGACCTCAGCTGCCTGTACGAGGTCGGGATGGTGCCACAGACCCTCTTCGACACCGAGCTGGCCGGTCGGCTGCTCGGCTATCCACGCGTCGCGCTCGGCACGATGCTGGAGGAGCTGCTCCGCGTCCGGCTGCTGAAGGAGCACTCGGCCTCGGACTGGTCAACGCGGCCGCTTCCTCCGGAGTGGCTTAACTATGCCGCTCTGGACGTCGAGCTGCTGCTCGAGCTGCGCGATCTGCTCGCCGGCCAGCTCCAGCAGAGCGGGAAGTGGGACTGGGCTCAGCAGGAGTTCACGGCGCTGGTCGCCGGCGCGGGGGTTCCGCCGGAGCCGCGCCCGGACCCTTGGCGGCGCACCTCGGGGATCCATCGGGTCCGCAATCGTCGCGGCTTGGGCTATGTCGCCGAGCTCTGGTACACGCGGGACGCCATCGCCGCGCAGCTCGACCGCGCACCAGGCAAGATCCTGGCCGATATCGGGATCAGCGAGCTCGCCGCCCACCCCTCGCCCAACCGGACCGTGCTGCGGCAGATCCCGGCCTTCGCCCGCCGCCAGGCCCGCCGGTTCGAGACGTCCTGGCTGAACGCGCTGGAGGCAGTGGGCAGGAAGAGCGAGTCTGACCTGCCGCCGATGCACCTGCACAGCGACGGTCCGCCGCAGGCCCGGGTCTGGTTGACCAAGGATCCCGTCGCCGCGGCCCGGCTGGCCGCCGTACGCGGCGCGCTGAGCGTGATCGCAGCCCAGCATGAGCTCCCCGTGGAGAACCTGTTGACCCCGGACCACGTCCGCCGGCTGGCGTGGCGGCCACCGACGCCCCTCACCGAGCAGTCGGTCGATGCAGCACTGGCCGGCTTTGGCGCGCGACCCTGGCAACGGGAGCTGACCGTCGCCACGATCACCCCGCTGCTGGCCGACCCGGTCTGAGCGCCCGCTCCCGCCTAAGTTACTGACGAGTAATCTGTGCCCATGCGTCCTGAGACTCGAGAGGTGGTCTTCGTCGACGGGGTCCGCACCCCGTTCGGCAAGGCCGGATCCATGTACGCCGAGACCCGCGCCGACGACCTGGTCGTCTCCTGCATCCGCGAGTTGATCCGGCGCCACCCCGAGCTGCCTCCCGAGCGGGTGGACGAGGTGGCGATCGCCGCCACCACCCAGGTCGGCGACCAAGGCCTGACCATCGGCCGGACCGCCGCCCTGTTGGCCGGCCTGCCGCGCTCGGTGCCCGGCTTCGCCATCGACCGGATGTGTGCGGGAGCGATGACGGCGGTGACGACGGTGGCCTCGGGAATCGCAGTGGGGGCGTACGACGTCGCGCTGGCCGGAGGCGTGGAACACATGAGCCGGCACCCGATGGGCCAGGGTATCGACCCGAATCCGCGGATCGTGGCCGAGAAGCTGGTGGACCAGTCGGCTCTGGTGATGGGCGCGACCGCGGAGAACCTGCACGACCGATTCCCGCAGATCAGCCGGGAACGGGCGGACGCGTACGCCGTGCTCAGCCAGGATCGGGTGCAGCAGGCCTACACCGACGGGGTGATCCAGGAGTCGCTGGTTTCGGTGGCGACCCGTAGCACCGAGCTCGGCTGGGGCTTGGCCACCGCCGACGAGCCGCCGCGTCCGGGCACGACAGCCGACGCCCTGGCCGGACTGAGGACGCCGTTCCGGCCGCACGGCCGGGTGACCGCCGGCAACGCCGCGGGACTGAACGACGGCGCCACGGCCTGCCTGCTGGCCGCGGAGGAGGTGGCCGCTGAGCTCGGCCTCCCGGTGGCCATGCGACTGGTGACCTTCGCCTTCGCCGGTGTCGACCCGGAGACCATGGGCGTCGGTCCCATTCCGGCCACCGAGAAGGCGCTCGCGAAGGCCGGCCTGAAGATCGGCGACATCGGCGCGATCGAGATCAACGAGGCGTTCGCGGTCCAGGTGCTGGCGTTCCTCGACCACTTCGGGATCCCCGCCGAGGACCCGCGGGTCAACCCGTACGGCGGTGCCATCGCCCTCGGTCACCCGCTGGCCAGCTCCGGCGTGCGGCTGATGATCCATCTTGCCCGGGCCTTCCGCGACCACCCCGAGGTGCGATATGGCCTCACCACCCTCTGCATCGGCCTCGGCATGGGCGGCACTGTGATCTGGGAGAACCCGCGATATGAACGCGAGGGGGGGCGACCCCCCTCGAACCCCCCGCGGCGCGCCGAAAACACATGGGCGCGCGCCGATGGTGTCGGGGACCCAGCATGAGCCCCGAAGAGCTGGACACGCTGATCGCGGAGGCTTCCGAGGCGGCCGAGGGTGAGGTGGTGACCCGGGCGCTCAGCCGGGACGTGGCCCTTCCGCATGGCGCCGGTACCGGCGTTGTGATCACCTTGGACAACGGGCAGGACCACACCCGGCCCAACACGCTGGGACCGGCCGGGTTGGGTCAGCTGAATACAGCCCTCGATGCCGCTCAAGCTCGCGATGACATCGCAGCGATCCTGATCACCGGCAAGCCGTTCATCCTCGCGGCAGGCGCCGACCTGAGCTTCTTCGGCAGCCTCACCACGCGCGAGCATGCCCTGGCCATCGCCCGGATCGGTCATGCCATCTACGACAAGCTGCACACGTCGGCGGTGCCGACCTTCGCCTTGATCAACGGCATGGCGCTCGGCGGCGGGCTGGAGCTGACCCTGCACTGCCACTACCGCACGGTGTCGTCCGCGGCGGCCGGGATCGCGCTGCCGGAGTGCTTTCTGGGCATGTTTCCCGGCTGGGGCGGGGCATACCTGGTGCCCAACCTGATCGGCGCCGAGCGAGCGGTGACTTTGATCATCGAGAACCCGCTGAACCAGAACCGGATGCTCGACGGGAAAGGGGCGTACGCCCTCGGCCTGGCCGACGCGATGTTCGACGGCGCGGACTTCCTGGAGCGCTCGTTGGACTGGGCGGGCGCTGTGGTCGCCGGCGAGGTGACCGTCGAGCGCCCGGCGGTCGATCGCGGCGAGGCGTGGGACGAGGCCATGGCCGAGGCTCGGGCCTTCGTGGACCTCAAGGTCGGCGGGGCCTCACCCGGCCCCTACCGCGCGCTCGAGCTGATGGCCGCCGCCAAGACCGCGGACCGGACCAGCGCGTACGCCGCCGAGGACACCGCACTGGCCGACCTGATCATGGGCGACGAGCTGCGGGCCAGCCTGTACGCGTTCGAGCTGGTCCGCAAGCGCGGCCGCAAGCCCGCCGGAGCGCCCGATCCCGGCCTGGCGCGGCCGGTGACCAAGGTCGGCGTGGTCGGCGCGGGCCTGATGGCCAGTCAGCTGGCGACGCTGTTCCTGCGGCAGCTCAAGGTCCCGGTGGTGATCACCGACCTGGACCAGGAGCGGGTCGACAAGGGCCTGGCGACCATCTCCGGGGAGATCGACACGCTGCTGCGCAAGAAGCGGGTCACGCCGGACGGCGCCAACCGGCTCCGGGCACTGCTCACCGGCACCACCGAGCTGGCCGACTTCGCCGACTGCGACTTCGTGATCGAGGCGGTCTTCGAGGACATGTCGATCAAGCAACAAGTCTTCGCCGATCTCGAGAAGCACATATCCGCCGAGTGTGTGTTGGCCACCAATACCTCGTCGCTCTCGGTGTCGGAGATGGCGGTCGACCTGGCCCACCCGGAGCGGGTGGTCGGCTTCCACTTCTTCAACCCGGTCGCCGTGCTGCCCCTGCTGGAGGTGGTGCGTGGCCGGTCGACCGACGACGCGACGCTGGCCACGGCGCTGGCGGTGGCCAAGGACCTGCGGAAGAACGCGGTGCTGGTCGCCGACGCAGGAGGCTTCGTGGTCAACCGGGTGCTGCTGCGCCTGATGGGCGAGGTGTTCGCGACGGTCGACGAGGGTACGCCGGTCAAAGTCGCCGACGCGGCCCTGGCGCCACTCGGGTTGCCCATGCCGCCGATGGTGCTGCTGCAGCTTGTCGGACCCCCGATCGTGCTGCACGTGCTGGAAAGCCTGCACGCATCATTCGGGGACCGGTTCCCCGTCTCGGAGAGCCTGCGGGCGCTGGTCGCGAGCAAGCGGACCGGGATCTACGACTGGACACCGGAGGGCGAGACGTATGTGCCCGACGAGGTGCAGGCCCTGCTACACGTCGGCGACCGGCCGAGCACCGCCGAGCAGGTGCGCGAGCGCGCCCTCGCGGCGGTGACCGAGGAGATCGGGCTGATGCTCGACGAGGGTGTCGTCGCCGCGCCGATGGACATCGACCTGTGCCTGATCCTAGGAGCCGGCTGGCCGTTCCACCTCGGCGGCATCACGCCCTACCTGGACCGCACCGGCATCTCCGAACGGGTGCTCGGCCGCCGCTTCCTGCCGCCAGGCGTGGCCTCTGTCGCTGCCCACCCAGAGGCCTGACCCCCCGGTCAGTTTCGAACGCTGCGTCCGTTCTTCGCGCTGCACTCCGGAAGCTTCCGGAGTGCAGCGCAAGAACCGGACGCAGCGTTGGTTTCTCACGAGGCGCAGGGGATGGGGGGGTTAGGCGTCGGAGTCCGCGTTGCTGACCTGATCCAGGGGTAGATCGGCGCGCACGATCGCCTCGACGGCGTAGCGGGCGATCTCCTGCGGCGCCAACCCGGCCTCGGCCAGCAGCTCCGCCCGGCTGCCGTGCTCGATGAACTGCTGGGGCAACCCGAACTCGCGAACCGGCGTCCACACCTCCGCCAGCCGCATCTCCTGAGCCAGCCGGGAGCCACAGCCGCCGACGATGCCGCCGTCCTCGAGGGTGATCACCAGTTCGTGCTCGGCCGCCATCGTGACGAGCGCCGGGTTGACCGGCAAGGCCCAGACCGGGTCGACGACCGTGACCCCGATCCCCTGGTCCGCGAGCCGTTCGCCGACCGCGACGCCGACCGGGGCGAGCGGGCCGAAGGCCACGACGAGCACCCGCGGCTCAGGGGTCTCGACGAGGATGTCCACGCCGTCGCGGGTCTCCGCGGCGGGCAGGTCCGTCGGCACCTGGTCCTTGGAGAACCGCAGCACCGAGGGTGCGTCGTCGATCTGCAGCGACTGCGCCAGCGCCTCGCGCAGCCGCGTGCCGTCCCGGGGCGCCGCCAGATGCAGGCCCGGCACCAGCTGCAGGATCGAGGAGTCCCACATGCCGTGATGACTGGGCCCGTCGGGTCCGGTGACGCCGGCCCGGTCCAGGACGAATGTCACGCCGCAGCGGTGCAGCGCCACGTCCATCAGCAGCTGGTCGAATGCCCGGTTCAGGAACGTGGAGTAGATCGCCACGACCGGATGCAGCCCACCCAGCGCCATACCGGCGGCTGAGGTGACGGCGTGCTGCTCGGCGATCCCGACGTCGAAGCAGCGGTCGGGGAACGCCATCGCGAACCGGTGCAGGCCGGTCGGGTAGAGCATTGCCGCGGTGATCGCGACCACCCGCTCGTCGGTGCTGCCCAGCCGGAGCAGCTCCTCGGAGAAGACCTCGGTCCAGGTCTGGCCGCCTCCGCTGCTCAGCGAGGCCCCGGTGACGGCGTCGATCTTGCCCACCGCGTGGAACCGGTCCTCCTCGTGGTTCTCGGCCGCCTTGAAGCCGTTGCCCTTGCGGGTCACGCAGTGCACCAGGACCGGTCCTCCGAACTGCTTGGCCTGCTGCAGGGCGCGCTCGACCGCTGCGATGTCGTGCCCGTCGATCGGCCCGACGTACTTCAAACCGAGGTCGGAGAACATGCCCTGCGGGGCCAGCACGTCCTTGAGTCCGATCTTGATCCCGTGCAGCAGGTCGTACGCCGCGCCCCCGACGAGCGGGGCCCGGCTGACGGTACGCCGCACGACGTCCAGGACCTCCTCGTAGCGCGGGTTCGTCCGCAGCCCGGTCAGGTGGTTGGCCAGCCCGCCCACGGTCGGCGTGTAGGAGCGACCGTTGTCGTTGACGACGATCACCAGCGGCAGGTCACCGGCCGCGGCGATGTTGTTCAGCGCCTCCCAGGCCATCCCCCCGGTCAACGACCCGTCGCCCACGAAGGCCACGACGGTGCCCGGTCGGCCCTGTTGGCGAAGCGCCTTGGCCAGCCCGTCGGCGTACGACAGCGCGGTCGAGGCGTGCGAGTTGCCGACCCAGTCGTGCTCGGACTCGGCCGGGCTCGGATAGCCGGACAGCCCGCCCCGCTGTCGCAGGGTCGGGAACCGGTCCTGCCGGCCGGTGAGGATCTTGTGCACGTAGCTCTGGTGTCCAGTGTCGAAGATCAGCGGGTCACGCGGTGACTCGAACACCCGGTGCAGGGCGATGGTCAGCTCGACGACGCCGAGGTTCGGGCCGAGATGACCGCCGGTCTGGCTCACGTTCTCGACCAGGAAGTGCCTGATCTCCTCGGCAAGGTCCTCGAGCTGCTCGGGGGCCATGCCGCGAAGATCCTGCGGGCTGCGCACCGTGGTCAACAGTCGGTACGGGGTGGCCGGCATGGGCGCGAGTTTACGTCGTCCCGGCGCGGCCGGACTGCGCGACCCTTTACCTGTCCCCCAGGTCCAGGAACTCACCGAGCAGCGCAGCCGCCTCGGTGCCGGCCGCGTCGAGCGCATCCGAGTCGGCGAGCAGCGATCGGATGTGGCCGACGATGGCGGAGACCCGGATTCCCACGTTGCCGACCACTCCGTTCTCGGTCTTGGAGCTGTGATGCAGCGCGACCAGCTCCCAGCGGTCGCTGAGCACCGGCGATCCTGACGAGCCGCGCTCGGTGTCGGTGCCGTAGGTCAGGGTGAGGTCGTCGTCGACGCTGAGCAGCAGGTTGTTGCGGACCGCGATCTCTCGGGGCCGCCCGTCCGGGTGCTGCAGGATGTTGACCGGCTGCCCGAGCAGCACCTTGCCGATCGGCCCGGGGGCCACGATGTGTCCGAACGTCTTGCCGGGCGGCTCGCCGTCACTCGTCGGAGCGACGGCCACCATGGTCAGGTCCAGCTCGGCGACCGGACTGGTCACGAAGCACCGCTCGGGCTGCAGGGCCAGACGGACGGTCCCGCGCAGCTCCTCGTTGTCGTCCTCCTCGTAGCGGAAGGTCACTGTCGAGACCTCGGCGACGGCCAGGCTGTCCAGCACGTGGTGGTTGGTCATCAACAACCACGGGGTGACGAGGAACCCGGTGCCGAAGTCAGAAGGCGTCCGCACCCGAGCCACGGCCTCGGCCGCCGTGGCTGCCCGGCGTAGCCACCGGCTGGGCAGGAAGTCCCTGTCCCCGATGACCTTCTCCAGCGCCTGGTCCAGTTGCTGAACGGTCTTCAGCTTGCTGGTGTCGATGCCCTGGCGCCGCGCGTACGCCCGCTTCCGCTGCGGAGTGTCGTTCCGCCACGCCTCCTGCGGCGCGGCGATGACCTTGGCCGCCCGGGTGCCGAGATGCGGCACCCGGAGCGGCGCTTCGTTGGCGACGACGGTCACGGACGGGTGGGCAGGACTCCGGCGAACCGCAGGAACTCCTTCATGGTCAGGATCGGACGACCGTCCGGCAGCAGCACCCCGTGCTCGGGAACCCACGGCTCGAGGTTAGCGGCCAGGTAGGACGTCGGGTCGTTGCGGATCTGGCCGATCAAGGTCTCGGCGACGATCCGGCTGCCGACCTCACCCAGAGAGTTGCCTCCGGCCTGGACCTCGGCCTCCTTGAGCACGTAGTACCAGAGCGGGGTCTTCTGCAGGAAACCGCTGCCGGCCAGCAGCTGGTTCAGCTCGTCGGAGTTGCCCTCCTGCAGCTCCTCCTCGGTCAGCGGCAGCAGTCCGAGCTGACCCGCGACGGCCTGTCCGGTCGGCATCGAGAGCTGGTAGCCGCGGAGCAGGTTGCGGACCGCGAGGTGCTGCAGGATCTCGATGATCGTCGGCACCGTCTCGCCCTGGCTCTCGTTGGCCATCCGCCCCAACGCGTCGGCCAGCCGGGTGTCGATCTTGCGCGAGAAGTGGTCGGGGAACCGCGGGTCGCGTTCGACGAAGCGCTCCCACTCGATCACCCAGTTGAACGGCAGCACGTCGGTCTGACCGCGGAAGCCGCCCTTGCCCGTGAAGGTGAAGAGCAAGCCGAACGACGCCGCGCCGATCACCCGGCCGGGCCGGCCGAAGTTGCGGTTGTAGTCGTACGCGCCCCGGACCATGGTGTGGCCGAAGCGGAACGCCGCGACGGAGAATTCCAGCGGCATCCAGACCTCGTCGTTGCGCTTGGTGTAAAGCTGGTTGCCGTCGAGCAGGATCTGGTCGACGACCCCGGGCAGTGCGATGGTGGCCAGGTAGTCGTGCACGACCAGCCACTGGTAGTGCCAGGTGACGAGCTCCCGGGCCCGCGCGAAGACGGCCTGGTCGGTGTAGTAGGGCTCATGCCGGCGCACCCAGTCCACGGTCGCGTTGTGGAACCGGAGGAAGGCCAGATGCAGCTGCGCGACGATCAGGTTCTCGTCGTTGCGGCTGTCCGCGATGTTGGCCTTCCGCGGGTCGTCACCCACGCCGCGAGGCAGATCGCGGTCCAGGTCGGCCTGCAGCGGGATGCGGACTCCGGGAATGGTGGGGTCCTGTCCCTCCTTGCCCTGCAGCGCGATCCGCCCGACCTTGAGCTTGATCCCGTCATAGATGTCTTTGGCCGCAGTCTCCGGGCCCCCCGGGAAGGTGGGCCCGTCACCGTAGACGGAGTCGAGGTCGAGCGCCGGAACCCGCTCATTGCGGACGGTCGCCCTGACGGTGGCGGGGTCGGCCGGCTGCAGCGGGTCGTCAATGACGTGTCCGACCTCATTCCGCCGGTCCGTCCGAGCGGTGATGTCGTGATCGATGAACTGGCCGAGGTAGGTGTAGATGGCTGGGACGGTGGAGTTGCCCTCGTTGCTCTGGAACGGGTCCTCGCCGGCCGGCCGCGGCTCGGTCATCAGCTTGCCGAGGGCCTTGAGGTCGGCCACCACCTTGGCAGTGGTCGTGGGGTCGCCCGCCGGGAGATGGGCCTCCGGGTCGTTGGTGAGGGCGGAGAAGAGGTAGTCGAACGGAGTCGACACCTCGGCGAGCTCGAGCTCCTCGCCGTCCGGCGTGGCGACCACGCCCGGTTCGGCGGTTTCCCCGTGGCTGAGGTCTTGGAGGACCCGTCCGGCGGGAATGTGGTGCTGCAGTGCGGTCATGGGTGATTCCCCTCTGTCGGAACCTGACGATGGCATTCCGCGATGCCTTATCAGGTCTGAGGAGCCATAACCTGAGGCTCAGATACTTCGCCCTCCGTTACATCCGCGGGAACATTTCCCCTACATCCGGGGAACATAGATCCGGCCCCGGAGCGCGTCGTTGATCAGAGTCACCGCCCGACGGGTCCGGGTCAGCCGGGCCGCCTGCTCCAGCCAGGCCTCCGTCGCGGCTTCCAGAACGGGCGGGTCCACGAAGCGTTCGAGTCCGGTCCGAACGGCGGCCAGCCCCTCGTGGGCGGCGCGGACCTGGCCCTCCACGAAGTGGCTGGCGAACTGTGCGAGCACGACCGGATGGTTCCGGAGCACTCGGTACGCCCGGAAGTCGGCCGGACAGCAGTCGAGCAGGAAGGCCACAGCGCTGACCTCCCAGTTCGGAACGCCCGGGGGCGGTACCTGGTCCGGCCAGCCGGGAGGGGCGTACGCCGAGGTGGTCATGAAAGCGAGACTATCGAACACAAGTTCGATAGTCGAGCGTTGCCGATAGCATCACTGGCTATGTCTGACGTGGTCTGCCAGATCGTCTCCGGCGAGCTGGACGCCGCCGTGGTGGCGCGTACCGAAGAGCTGATCGCCTTCCTCGACCACCGCCCGGTGTTCAAGGGCCATGTCCTCATCTCGCCGATCCACCACGTCGACAACCTGCTGGACCTGCCGCCGGACCTGATGACCCCGCTGCTCACGATGGCGCAGCGAGTAGCAGCGGCCGTCGTGGACGTGCTCGGCGCGGAGGGCAGCTTCGTCGCGATCAACAACGTGGTCAGCCAGTCGGTCCCCCACCTGCACGTCCACGTCGTGCCGCGGACCAAGGGCGATGGCCTGCGCGGCTTCTTCTGGCCACGCACCAAGTACGAGGACGGCGAGATCGAGGAGTACGCGAAGTTGATCAGCGAGGCACTGGCCTGACGGCTCAGCCGGCGCGCGCCCGTCCCCGGTAGAGATAGCTGAACCAGCGTGGCCCGGAGCCGTACCCCAGGTCCATCGAGGTGATCTCGAACCCGGCATCGCTGATCAACGTCCCGATGGGCCGGTCGAGGTGGCAGCCGCCGGCCAGCCGGCTCTGCACGGAGTTCAGTCGACCCTGCCAACGGCGCACCCGCTCGTCCGGCGACCGGCCGTGCTCGAGGAAGTGCAGCACTCCCCCGGGCCTCAACACCCGGCGCACCTCCCGCAGCGCGGCATCGGCGTCGGGGATGGTGCAGAGCGTGTAGGTGGACAGTGCGGTGTCGACCGAGTCCGGGTCGAGGTCGAGCCGCTGACCGTCCAGGCCGGCCCGGCTGACCCGTACCGATGCGTCGCGGATGCGGGGCTGGGCCAGTTGCCAGGCGAGATCCGAGGGCTCGACGGCGAGCACCGCGGCGACGTCTCGGGGATAGAACCGCGCATTCAGCCCGGATCCGAAGCCGATCTCGAGCACCCGTCCCTGCAGCCCGGCGCAGACCAGCCTCCGGCGGGCATCGATCTCCGGCGTCCGCAGCGCCCGATCCGCCAGTCGCGGCAGGATGCGCTCGCCGTAGAACCCCATGGCGGCAACCTACGCCGGACGCTGCGGGTACCTGCGCCCAAGGAGCCGCTACTACTACTTCTTCAGCAGGCTCCGCAGCACGTACTGCATGATCCCGCCGTTGCGGTAGTAGTCCGCCTCTCCCGGCGTGTCGATCCGGACCACGGCGTCGATTGACACGTCTCCGGCCGTGACCGTGACCGTGTTCGGCGTGGATCCGTCGTTGAGGGCCGTGATCCCGGTGATGTCGAAGGTCTCCTCGCCGGTCAGTCCGAGCGATTCGGCGGTCTGACCCTCCGGGAACTGCAGCGGCAGCACGCCCATCCCGATCAGGTTCGACCGGTGGATCCGCTCGTAAGACTCCGCGATCACGGCCTTCACCCCGAGCAGCGCGGTTCCCTTCGCCGCCCAGTCCCGAGACGAGCCGGAGCCGTACTCCTTGCCGGCCAGCACGACGAGCGGCGTCCCCGCCGCCAGATAGTGCTCGGAGGCCTCGTAGACCGTGGTCACCGGACCGTCATCGGCCGTGAAGTCCCGAGTGAATCCGCCCTCGGTCCCGGGTGCCAGCTGATTGCGCAGCCGGATGTTGGCGAAGGTGCCCCGGATCATCACCTCGTGGTTGCCGCGCCGCGAGCCATAGGAGTTGAAGTCCTTGCGGTCCACGCCATGCTCCGACAGGTACGTCCCGGCCGGCGAGTCCGCCTTGATCGAGCCGGCCGGAGAGATGTGGTCGGTGGTGATCGAGTCGCCCAGCTTGAGCAGCACCCGCGCCCCGGAGATGTCGGTCACCGGCTCCGGCTCGGCGGGCATGCCCTCGAAGTACGGCGGCTTGCGCACATAGGTCGAGTCGGGATCCCACTCGAAGATCTCGCCCTCCGGGGTCGGCAGCGACTGCCACTGCTGGTCGCCGGCGAAGACGTCGGCGTAGGAGTCGGTGAACATCTCCGCACCGATCGCCGACGCGACGATCTCGTCGATCTCTGCCTCGGTTGGCCAGACGTCCTTCAGATAGACCCCGTTGCCCTGCTCGTCCGTGCCGAGCGGCTCGTTGATCAGGTCGATGTCCATCGTCCCGGCCAGCGCGTACGCGACCACCAGCGGCGGCGAGGCCAGGTAGTTCATCTTCACGTCCGGGTTGATCCGGCCCTCGAAATTCCGGTTGCCCGACAGCACCGAGACCACGGCAAGATCATTTTCCTGCACCGCCGCGCTGACCTCCGGGATCAACGGACCCGAGTTGCCGATGCAGGTGGTGCAGCCGTAGCCGACCAGGTTGAATCCGAGCTTGTCCAGGTACGCGGTCAGGCCCGACCGGTCGTAGTAGTCGCTGACGACCTTGGATCCGGGCGCCAGCGTCGTCTTCACCCACGGCTTGCGGTTCAGCCCCTTCTCAACCGCCTTCTTGGCGACCAGCGCGGCGCCGATCATCACGCTCGGGTTGGACGTATTCGTGCAGGAGGTGATCGCCGCGATCACCACCGCACCATGATCGAGATCGAACGAGCTGCCGTCGGCCAGGGTGACCGGCACCTGCGCGCTCGACCGGCCGTCGGATGCGCCGTGCTCACCGTATTCGTGCGGCTCCCGCTCGTTGCCGGCACTGGCGTGGGACGGAGCGTCAGAGGCGGGGAAGGACTCGGCGACCGCCTCGTCGTAACCGTCCTCGTCCTCGTCGACGTAGTCAGCCAGGGCCTCACGGAAGCCCTCCTTCGCGTGCGCCAGGATGACCCGGTCCTGCGGTCGTTTCGGCCCGGCAATGCTCGGCACCACGGCGCCCAGGTCCAGCTCGAGGTACTCGGAGTACTTCGGCTCCCGGTCGTCGTCGTGCCAGAGCCCCTGCTCCTTGGCGTACGTCTCGACCAGTGCGATCTGGTCCTCGCTGCGCCCGGTCAGCTTGAGGTACTCGGTGGTCTTGCCGTCGATCGGGAACACCGCGATGGTCGAGCCGTACTCCGGGCTCATGTTGCCGATCGTCGCCCGATTCGCCAGTGGCACCGAAGACACGCCCGGGCCGTAGAACTCGACGAACTTGCCGACCACCTTGTGCTGCCGCAGCATCTCGGTGATCGTCAGCACCAGGTCGGTCGCGGTCGCCCCCTCGGGCAGCGCACCCGACAGCTTGAAGCCGACCACCCGCGGGATGAGCATCGAGACCGGCTGGCCGAGCATCGCTGCCTCGGCCTCGATCCCGCCGACGCCCCAGCCGACGACGCCGAGACCGTTGACCATCGTGGTGTGCGAATCGGTGCCGACGCAGGTGTCCGGATAGGCCTGGCCGTTGCGGGTGAAGATCACCCGCGCCAGGTGCTCGATGTTGACCTGATGCACGATTCCAGTCCCGGGCGGCACCACCTTGAAGTCGTCGAACGCGGTCTGCCCCCAGCGCAGGAACTGGTAGCGCTCCCGGTTTCGCCCGTACTCGATCTCCACGTTGCGCACGAACGAGTCCGCGGTGCCGAACACGTCGGCGATCACGGAGTGGTCGATCACCAACTCGGCCGGCGCCAACGGATTGATCTTGGCCGGATCGCCGCCCATATCGGCCATCGCCTCCCGCATCGTGGCCAGGTCGACCACACACGGCACCCCGGTGAAGTCCTGCATGATCACCCGGGCGGGCGTGAACTGGATCTCCTTGCTCGGCTCGGCATCCGGATCCCAGCCGGCCAGCGCCCGGACGTCGTCGGCGGTGATGTTTGCGCCGTCCTCGGTGCGCAGCAGGTTCTCCAGCAAGATCTTCAGGCTGTAGGGCAGCGACTCCGAGCCCTCCACCGCATCGAGCCGGAAGATC
The DNA here is from genome assembly GCA_963711015.1 of uncultured Actinomycetota bacterium. Classification (GTDB taxonomy): domain Bacteria; phylum Actinomycetota; class Actinomycetes; order Propionibacteriales; family Propionibacteriaceae; genus Microlunatus. The sequence continues at coordinate 310,370 of CAVQCQ010000002.1, read as the reverse complement.
TCGTAGGAGTCCTCCCCCACGGTCAGGGTGGCTTGGGCTCCGAAACTGTTCACACTCATCAGCGCACTCCTCGAAGTATCTTGACGTCAAGATATCACTGTGACGGGAGTCTCAGTTCTACTGCTTAGCCTCCCCCATCGTTCCCCGCTCGGGCCGACCGGGTCAGGATCGCCACGCACTCCACGTGGTGGGTCATCGGGAACAGGTCGTACGCGGTGATCGAGGCCGGCGCGTAGCCCAACGCCTGTGCGGTGGCAAGGTCGCGGGCCAGCGCCGCCGGATCGCACGCCACGTACGCGATCGCCCGCGGTCGGCGAGAGGCGATCTGCTCGATCACCGATCGGCCGGCGCCGGAACGCGGCGGGTCCAGCACCACCAGGTCGACCCTGCGGGGCAGTCGGGCCAGTCCGCGCTCCACCCGGGCGGACATCAGCCTCACCCGGTCGGCCACGTCGGAGAGGTTCTGACGAGCAAGATCGACTGCGGACCGGCTGTCCTCCAGGCCCCAGACTCGGCAGCCGGCGTCCGCCAGCGCACCGGCGAAGAGCCCGACGCCGCAATAGAGATCGAAGGCGTGCTCGCCGGCGGCCGGTTGCAGGCCGGTCAGCATCGCCATGACGAGGGTGTCCGCCGCGGCCGGGTGCACCTGCCAGAACCCGTCGGCGGCCACCTGCCAGCTCCGGCCCGCCGCGTACTCGGTGACAATCCCCTCGTCGCCGGTCAGCGCGCCGGGGGCCGCGATCCGGCAGCCGCCTTCGGGTAGCGGGACCACCCGGCGTGAGCGGTGAGCCCGCAAGCCGACTCGGCCGGCCTCGTCCCGCACGTAGCGCATCCTGGTCCGCCAGTGCAGCCCGTCGGCGGTATCGGGTGTGCTGACGTCGACCACCGGACCGCTCCAGGTGATCCCCGCCAGCCGACGCAGCTGCTCCGCGACCACGGCCGTTTTGAGTCGACGCTGCGCCGCAAGATCGACGTGTTGGAAGTCGCAGCCTCCGCACAGCCCGGGCCCGGCGATCGGGCATCGCACCGGCACCCGGTGCGGGCTCGCGCTGATCACCTCGACCGCGTCGGCCCGCCAGAACCGATCATGGCGGTCGTCGGTGAGGGAGATCATCACCTGCTCGCCGGGCAGCGCGTGCCGGACGAAGATCACCCGGCCCTCCTGCCGGGCCACGCAGTGCCCACCGTGGGCGATCGGACCTACGTCGACCGGGCCGATCAACATCACTAGCGCTCGATCGGTACCGGGCTGACGCCGAGATTGCGAACCGAGGCGTCCAGCGGTTGCGAGCCACGGATGGCGATCAGGCAGCGAGCCGAGTTCGGGTCGTCGTCGATCTCGTCCACCACGTGCACCTGAAGCAGATCGCCGACCGAGCCAAGACTCTGGTCCATATAGACCTCGGCGGCCGCCCGGCACTCGTCGAGGTCGGCCTTGCCCGCCCGACCGGTGGCGACGTACTCGCCGGTATGTGGCCGGTCGCAGCTCACCAGCCGGCTCTCCCGCTCGTCGACGCAGCGGAGCCACGCGTCGTCGCCGGTTCCGCTGAGGGCCTGGGCTGCGGAGTCGGCAACGGTGACCGGCGTGCTGAGCAGGCAGCCACCACCGTCTCGGACGACGCTCGCCAGCACCACGTCCAGCCCGGGCCGACCGGCCATGAACCGCAGCATTCCTGGGGTCGAGCAGTCGCCGGAGTAGCGCTCGTATTGGTGCGGCTCGCGGCAGTCGATCGGCTCGCCGGCCCCATCCAGGCAGGTGGAGGCAGCCGTGTTCGGCGCGCCGGACGGCGGCGTGGAGTTGGGGCCGGAGGTCGTCGACGTCGTGCTGAGCGGAGGCAAGGAGGTCGAGGAACTGCCGGCTGGCGGTCCGGAGCGGGATTCCACCCGGTCGAAGACGTCCAGACCGAACGCGGCCACCGCGACGACTCCGGCCACGACGGTGAAGACCAGGGCTGCCAGGACCAGGCCCGGATTCTGGGCCAAGCGGTCCACCACCGTCCGGCGGGGCGGCGGTGTCTGGCTCATTCGACCCGCAGCCCCATCAGGACTGCCTCGATCTCATCACGTCCGTCGCATTCCTCCCCGGACATCCAGAACTGCAGCATGAGCGCGTTGACGTTGACGACAGAAGCTTGCAGGCTCTGGATCTTGTTGAAGGGCACTCTGACGGTGTCGATGTACTTCCCGTTGCCGACGAGGTTGACATTCAGATCGACGTCTGAGGAGGCAGAGTCGTCACTCTGGCCGAGCTTCAGAGATATCTTCGAGAAGTTGTTGGCCAAGCGAAGTTCGATGGTGGGGCTGTAGTCGTCGGGTTCGCGGCTGCAGTTCGACAGCGGACCGGCGACTCCTCCCAAGTCCTGCTGCCCGGCTACGTCGAACCTCCCGTCTCGCCAGTCCTGCGGCACCGTGAAGAAGTCGGCGGTGGTCAGGTCACGGCCGGTGGCCTGCTCGTCGAGGACCGGCGGCTTGTCCGACTCCTCATCAGCCGGAGCCGCGGTCTCCGACGGTACGTCGGTCGGGCTCGGCGACGTCGCGTCGGAAGGGGAGACCGTTGGCACGAACGAGGACGGCGTGCTGGTTGGAGTCGACGACGGCGGAGCGGCCGCTGGCGTGGTCTCGGGCGCGGCTCGCTCTCCACAACCGGCGGCCAGCAAGCCGATGATGATCATTCCCAGCACCATCGCGGGCCCGCGTTGCCGCCTGGATGGTGCTGGCTCTCCCTCGATCACAAGGGGATGTTACTCAGCCGCGCAGCGACCGGCGGGCGTTCTCCTGAGCCGTCTCGCGCGCGATCCGCTCCTCAGCCTTGGTGGAGCTGGCCAGGTGGTAGGGCACCGAGGTCACCATCACACCCGCGGTGAAGAGCAGCCGGCCCTTCAGCCGCAGCGCGCTCTGGTTGTGCAGGATCTGCTCCCACCAGTGCCCGACGACGTACTCGGGGATGTAGACGATCACCACATCCCTCGGGCTCTCGCTCCGGATGTTCCTGACGTAGTCGATGATCGGGTTGGTGACCTCCCGGTAGGGCGAGGCGATCACCTTGAGCGGGATGCCCATGTCGGACTCCTCCCACACCGAGACAAGCCGCCGGGTCTCCTCGGGGTCGACGTCCACGGTGAGCGCCTCCAGCGTGCTCGGCCGCGCCGCCTTGGCGAAGGCCAGTGCCCGCAGGGTCGGCCGGTGCAACTTGCTGACCAGCACAACGGCGCGTACCCGGCTGGGCAGCGCGCGATCCTCACCCTCGACCATCGCGGTCTCCCGCGCCACCGATTCGTAGTGTCGCCGGATCATCTTCATCAGCACGAACAGCACCGCCATGGCGATGATCGCGATGTAGGCGCCCTGGGTGAACTTGGCCAGCAGGACGATGATCAACACCGTCCCGGTCATGGTCAAGCCGATCGCGTTGATCACCCGGGACCGTTGCATCCGTGCCCGGGCGCCTGGACTCGTCTCGGTCCTGAGATGCCGGGTCCAGTGCCGCAGCATGCCGGCCTGGCTCACCGTGAAGGAGACGAAGACCCCGATCACATAGAGCTGGATCAACGCCGTGACGTCGGCGTCGAAGGCCACGATCAACACGATGGCGAAGAAGGCCAGCACGATGATCCCGTTGCTGTAGGCGAGCCGGTCGCCGCGGGTGTGCAGCTGCCGTGGTAGGTAGCCGTCCCGGGCCAGGATGGAGCCCAGCACCGGGAACCCGTTGAACGCGGTGTTCGCCGCCAGGAACAAGATCAGCGTCGTCGCGGTGACAACGAAGTAGAAGCCGAGCGGGAAGTGGTCGAAGACTGCCCGTGCCAGCTGCCCGATCGCCGTCTCCTCGACGATGTCCACCCGCTCCCCGTTCAGGGTGTAGTGCGAGTGCCCCTCGTCGATCAGCTTCAGGCCGGTGAGATTGGCCAGCGCCACGACGCCGATCAGCATGGTCACGGACAGGGTGCCCAGCAGCAGCAGCGTGGTGGCCGCGTTCTTGCTCTTCGGCTTCTTGAACGCCGGCACGCCGTTGGAGATCGCTTCGACGCCGGTCAGGGCGGCGCACCCGGAGGAGAACGTGCGGGCGAGCAGGAAGACCATGGCGAAGCCGGTGAACGCCGCATAGTCGGGATCCGGTTCGATCCCGTACTGGGCGCTGTGCGCCTGGATGTCGTCGCCGAGCACGAGGATCCGGAAGAGGCCCCAGCCGATCATGCACAACATGCCGATCATGAAGCAGTAGGTCGGGATCGCGAACACGGTGCCGGACTCGCGTACGCCGCGCAGGTTCATCGCCATCAGCACCAGGACTGCCGCCGCTGCGACCCAAGCCTCGCGGCCGTCGATGTAGGGCACCAGGGACTTGGCGTTCTGTACCCCAGAGGAGATCGACACGGCCACTGTGAGCACGTAGTCGACCAGTAGCGCACTCGCCACGGTCAGCCCGGCCTGCGGACCGAGGTTGACCGTTGCCACCTCGTAGTCGCCGCCACCGGAGGGGTATGCGTGCACGTTCTGCCGGTAGGACGCGACGACGACGAGCATGACCACGGCAACCAGCAGCGCGATCTTCCATGAGTAGGCGTAGGCGGCAAGGCCGGCCAGGGAAAGTGTCAGCAGGATCTCGTCCGGCGCGTACGCCACCGAAGACAGGGCGTCCGAGGCGAACACCGGCAGGGCGATCCGCTTCGGCAGCAGCGTCTCTCCGAGCTGTGTGCTGCGCAGCTTGCGACCCAGCAGGAGCCTCTTGCCGATGTCGGAGAGGTTGACCACGTATCGAGACTCTAGTCGCGCGCGCGATGGTTGAGAGATCACTAGACTCGCATCGTGCACATCGTGATCATGGGTTGTGGTCGCGTGGGCTCCAGTCTCGCCCGGAGCCTGGAGAAGCGCGGACACACCGTGGCCGTGATCGACATGGAGGCCGACTCATTCCGCCGACTCGGCCCCGACTTCGCCGGCAAGACCGTGCGAGGCGTCGGATTCGATCGCGAGGTGCTGCTGGAGGCCGGGATCGAGCAGGCCGACGGGTTTGCCGCGGTGTCCTCCGGCGACAACTCCAACATCTTGTCGGCGCGAGTGGTCCGGGAGACCTTCGGCGTGGAGACCGTCGTGGCCCGGATCTACGATCCCGGACGAGCCGAGGTCTACGAGCGGCTCGGCATCCCCACCGTGGCCACTGTGCGCTGGACCGCTGACCAGGTGCTGCGCCGGCTGCTGCCTGGCGGCTCCGAGCCGCACTGGCGCGACCCGTCGGGTTCGGTGCGGCTGATGGAGGTGCACGTCGACCGCGCCTGGGTCGGCCGCAGCGTCGCCCAGATCGAGGCGGTCACCGACGCGCGGGTGCCGTTCATCCTCCGGATGGGCAGCGGCATCGTGCCCAAGCAGAGCACCATTTTCCAGGACGGAGACCTGCTGTACGCGGCGGTGCCGGACGCTGCCCTGGCCAAGGTCGAGGCGGTGCTCGCCGCACCGCCGCCGAGGTTGGAATGACCGCGGAGGGAGCCGCAGCATGCGGGTAGCCATCGCCGGAGCCGGCAACGTGGGCCGCTCGATCGCCGCCGAGCTGATCGACAACGGCCACGAAGTCTTGTTGATCGACAAGGACCCCCACGCAATCAAGGCCGAGACCGTCGACGACGCCGAGTGGCTGCTGGCCGACGCCTGCGAGCTCTCGTCCCTCGAGGAGGCGAGTCTGGACACCTGCGACGTGGTGATCTCCGCGACCGGTGACGACAAGGTCAACCTGGTGATGTCGCTCTTGGCCAAGACCGAGTTCGGCGTGCCGCGTACGGTCGCTCGGGTCAACCACCCGAAGAACGAGTGGTTGTTCAACGAGGTCTGGGGGGTCGACGTCGCGGTCTCGACGCCGCGGCTGATGTCGGCACTGGTGGAGGAGGCCGTCACCGTCGGCGACCTTGTCCGGCTCCTCACCTTCCACGAGGGGGCGACCAGCCTGGTGGAGATGACTCTTCCGGAGAGCAGCCCCACCGTCGGCCACCGGATCAAGGATCTGACGTGGCCAGGAGACGTCGTCCTGGTCGCGATCATCCGTGACGGCCACGCCCGTCCGCCCGATCTCGACGGCTCACTCGAGGCCGGTGACGAGCTCCTCTTCGTCACCGCCCAGGACTACGAGAAGGAACTGGCCGACATGCTCTCTCCCCGCGAGGGCCTGATCGCCGTCGCCAAGACCGCAACCCCGCGCGTGCAGGTCTGACGGGTTGTCCGCTCGCTCGCTCGCACCAAGGTCGCGGCTACCCCAGACCCACGATCTGCGCGCACTCCTTCGATCGCAACTCGCGGATTCGCGTCAACCGTCGTTGACCGCGGTGCGGTTGAGGGCGGAGTCTTCCATCGGAGTCCTGCCCTTGGACAGCATCAGGCCCATCACGGCGAGGGCGGCGACCAGTAGTGGCCAGCCGAGAGCCACTTTGGCGATCCCGAGCATGACGACCTGACCGGCCAGGAACAGCGGCAGCTGGACGACGAACCTCAATGTGTACGTCGCGGCCAGCACGAGGGTGAGCTTCGAGGTCATCCGGATCAGCCCGCGATCGGACATCCAGCCGGTGGGATCGCCGACAGCAGCGCCGACGACGAAACCGACCAGCGGGCGCCGAACCGCGACGGTGATCAAGGACAGCACGGCCAGCGCGCCGTTGTAGAGGATGCCGGGCAGGAAGACGTCCTCCGCGCGGCCGGTGCGCGTCGCAATGAAAGCGGCGATCGCGGTCGGGATGACGGCCGTCAGGACGTAGCGCAACGACTGCCGCTGCACGAGCCGGACGATTCCGAGCAGGACGGCGACGCCGAGCGCGGCGCCGAGCGCCGGATACAGCTGGCGGCCGACCACCCAGGCGATCGTGAAGGCGACGAATGGCAGCGCGGACTCGATCATGCCCCGGACCCCGCCGAGCGACTGCGCCAGCTGGTAGCGAACGAACTCCTCGACGTAGCGGAACTCCGGCGGTGCCGGGCCGGCAGCCGGCGTGGCCGACGGGTCCGCCCCGGCCTCCGCGCGATCGAGTCGCCCGGAGGCCGGCAGCGAGGAATCGGTCACGAGGTCGACGGCAACAGTTCGTAGCGCGGGTTGTAGAGCAGCCGCCGACCTCCGTGGCAGCTGATCCGACCGCTGACCTTGATCTTTCGCCCGGGATCGATGCCGGAGATCTGCCGCCGGCCGAGCCAGACCAGGGTGACCGCCCCGGAGCCGTCCCGGAGTTCCACCTCGAGTGCCGGGTGCCCGGCCCGCGGGTTGATGGTCACAGTGGAGATGATGCCGGTGAGCTGCACCTGCTGCCGGTCCTCACACGAGCGGATCGGGATCGCCCCCTCGGAGCGCACCGTCTCCTGCATCTCGTCAGCCTCCAGCTCGGCGTTCGACGACGCGAATCGCCGGAAGGCCCGTTGCAGCACGTTCTCTCGAGCCATGAGATCCCCCCTTTCGCCGGTCAACGTCTTTACCAGGATCGCACCGCGGTCAACGTCCGGGCTCTAGCCCGCCGCCGTGGTGGTCGGCATGTGCAGCGGCAGCAGGTCTCCCGGCGCCATCGCCTCGTCGCCCCGGCGGACGACAACCTGCCGGAATGCGGACAGCACATCGCGAACGACGGGTGAGTTCGGATCGTCCTCGACCGCCGCCTGTCCGTAGACGATGCCGCGCAGCAACCAGCGGGGACCCTCGGCCACCCACATCCGGGACGGCTGGTAGCCCTGCTCGCCGTCCGGGGTGGTCACCGGCATCAATCGGCGCAGCTCGACTCCGTAGGGTCCCTCGATGAGCGAGACCGATCCGCCCTCGGCGGTTGCGGTTTCAATGATGTCCTCGCGAAGCTCGGCCCACAGGCCACCGCTTCGTGGCGCTGCGTACGCGCCCAACTCGAGGGCCGAGGAGTACGCGGTGGCTCCCGGCTTGGTGTCGCCCGACGGCTCCACGGCGGTCTCGATGATCATCATCGCCGAGACGATCTCGTTGGTCGCCTCAGCCACCTGCAACCGCAGCTCGGAACCCGGCACGCCGGTCAGGATGATGCTGCCCAGGTCGATCCGAGGCTGCTCGTCGGTGCCCTCCAGGTCCTCGACCTCGCTGACGTCCCAGGGACCCGACTCGCGCCACTCCAGCTCGTCCAAGGCGGCCAGGTCGTCGACCTTGGCCGCCTCGGCGGTCTCGTCCTCCGACTCCTCCGACTCGATCTCGTCCTGCGCCTCGCCGGGATCGGGCGCCGAGACGTCTGCCTCGAGACCGTTCTCGGTCTCCGGTTCGTCCTTGCGCTTCTTGCCCCGCCGAAAGATCACGCGTTTCTCACCTGGCCTGGTCGATGCTCGATGTTTGGGTCATGGCGGCGCTCAGTATCCCGCCGGTCGATCCATGGCCGCCACTGCCCCGCTCCGACGGAGGCAGTTCGGCGACCGGGACGAACCAGGCGCGGCTGACCGGCTGGACGACCAGCTGGGCGATCCGGTCACCGCGCGCGATCCGCACAGCGGCGCGCCGGTCGGTGTTGATCAGGCACACCTTGATCTCTCCTCGGTAGCCGGCGTCGATGGTCCCAGGTGTGTTCACCAGCGTGATGCCGTGCCGCGCGGCCAGGCCAGAGCGCGGGTGAACGAACGCCGCGTACCCGTCCGGCAGTCCGATGGCGATGCCGGTGCCCACGAGCTTGCGCTCCCCCGGTAACAGCTCGAAGTCCTCGGCGCTGCAGAGGTCGGCGCCGGCGTCACCGGCATGCGCGTACGCCGGAGCGGGTATCCCCTCCTCCAAGACCAGCAGCTGCACCGCGACGTCGCCCGGGTCGGTGCTGGGAACTGGCGTCATTCGGCCAGCCTAGTGTCGACGAGCCGTCCGACTGCCGCCGCCAGAGCATCGGGTCGCCGGGTGGAAACCAGCCAGTAGGGCACCGGGTCGGCAGGATCGTCCAACGTGATCTCCACGGCGGTCGCCACGTACGGCCGGAGCACCAGATGGGCCCGGGCGTCGGCGTCGACGCCGGCCCGGCGGCGCGCCTGGTCCGCATCGAGAACGACGGCACCGGCGAGATAAGCCGATCCGATGACTCCGCGCCCGACTCGGAGCCGATCAGGCTCAACAATGATCAGGATGGCAGCGGAGGTGAAGATCCCGGTCGCAACGGCGAGACTGGCGGCGGCGGCGGCAATGCCCCAGGCCGGCCCGGCGTAGACGCCGATCGCGACCAGCAGCGACGCGGCGAAGCCGGCAGCCAGCAGCCACCAGACCAGCGGCACCGTGAGGCGTTCGCGATAGAGCACGGCAGTCAACGTGCGCAGACGGTGGAAGCGGTCACAGCTCGCCACTGGGGCCTGAGGTCGCTTCGCTCCCGCAATTTGTCGGGACGCCGGATCACCACCTCGCGCCCCTTGCGGCGCGCGAGGTGGTGTCTGTCCGGACTGACTGCCCCCAACCAGACCGGCACATCCCGGCGGGAACCGACCGCAACCCTAGAGCTGGGTCCAGTCCGCCACGAGAACGGCGCTGTACAGCCGAGCCGCTGGCCCGACAATCCAAGCGTAAGGGGACCACGGCTCCAGCGGAACAGGCCGGCGCATTTGTGTAGGAGTTGTGACCACCCTGTGAGATCTCAGCCCGCACAGTCGAAGCAGTAGGCGTCGCCGTTGGCTCGCTCCTCTGCGATCTGGCTGCGGTGCCGGACCAGGAAACAGCCGGCGCAGGTGAACTCGTCGAACTGCCGCGGTAACACCCGCACCGTCAGCTCCTCGTGCGAGAGGTCAGCCCCGGGAAGCTCGAAGGCTTCCGCGGCCTCCGCCTCGTCCTCGTCAACCTTTCCCGAGTTCTTATCGTTACGGCGAGTCTTCAGCTCTTCGATGCTGTCTTCATTCAGTTCTTCGTCAGTTTTACGAGGGGCGTCGTAATCAGTCGCCATCTCTACCTTCCCGGGCTCGTGACCCAGTTCTTCTCAGCGATTCGTGCGCAGTCATATCACATGAAGCCCATGTCTTGTCCGGTCATGAGTGTGCGTGCCCGTATAACGCAGCACCAGGGCCAAAATTCCCGTTCTCGCCAGGGGGTATGCCGACGACTCAGCGTGGTGTCTGAACCAGCGCTCCGCGCCCTGGTTCCCGCAGGTTCGGACAGCAGTCGGATCGGCATACATACCACCCGACGACCCCGTCCTCGACGACCGGGCGCGGCGGGTCCTCACCGCGCTCGGCGGCCGCCCGCTCGAGCATCAGGTCGACGAGCCCGGCCACGAAGGATCGGTGCACGCCGGCCGTCGCCGCCCGCACGCACGGCAGTCCGAGCTCGGCCGCGGTGGCGACCGCCTCGGTGTCCAGATCGAAGATCACCTCCATGTGGTCGCTGATGAACCCGATCGGCACCAGCACCACCGCAGAGCAGCCCTGCCCGGCCAGCAGCCGCAGATGATCATTCACGTCCGGCTCCAGCCACGGCTGGTTCGGCGGTCCGGACCGGGAGCAGTACACCAGGTCGTAGTCGAACGCAGCTCCTCGGCGGAGCTCGACCTGGCGGGTCACTTCGGCGGCGACCACGCGATGCCAGTCGACGTAAGCGCCGTCGGGGCTGCGCGGCTCGGGGCCGGCGGAGCGGGCCATCGCGAGGGGGATCGAGTGCGTGACGAAGACCAGCCGGGCCCCGGCCGCCGCGGTGTCCAGCTCATCCAACGCGGCCGCCGCAGCGTCCACCGATGCCGCGACGAAGCCCGGGTGGTTCGCGTAGTGCCGGATCCGGTCGATCTGCACCGGGTGTCCGCTGGCCGCGTCGTAGAGGTTCTCGCGGTACTGACGGCATGACGAATAGGACGGGTACGCGCTGGTCACCACGGCGAGGACCCGCCGGTGGCCGGCCGCGGTGATCGCGGCCACCTCGGCGTCCAGGAACGGCTCGGAGTTGCGGTTGCCCCAGAACAAGGGGATGTCCAGCCCGCGCGCGGCCAGCTCCTCCTGGAGTGCGGCCAACAGGGCCCGGCACTGGTCGTTGATGGGGCTCCGGCCGCCGAACAGGAAGTAGTGCTCGCCCACCTCGGTCAGCCGCTCGGGGGGAATGCCGCGACCACGGGTGACGTTGGCCAGGAACGGCACCACCTCCTCCGGGGCCTCCGGACCACCGAAGGAGACCAGGAGCACCGCGTCGTACGGTTCGAGCAGTTCAGGGTGATCATTCATCGCAGGGTGATCTTCCCTCATCGAGAGGTTGGTCGTGGCTAGGGGTCTGAGCGCCTACCGGCAGGTCCTGAGCGATCCCAAGGCGCGGGCGTTCAGCGCCGCGGGCCTGCTGGCGCGACTGCCGCTGTCGATGAGCGGCCTCGGCGTCGTGCTCCTGGTCTCGCTGACCAGCGGCTCCTTCGGCCGCGCCGGGCTGGTCGCGGCGGTGAGCACGCTGACCGCAGCCGCGGTCGCCCCGTTCTGGGGCCGGGCCATCGACACGGTCGGTCAAGCCCGGGTTCTGGTGCTGGCGGCCATCATCAACAGCGGCAGTCTCGCCCTCTTGGTGATCAGCGTTCAGCTCGACTGGCCGCTCGCGGTGACCCTGGCCGCGGCGTTCGGGGTCGGTGTGGGCTTCTCTTCGGCGGGCTCTGCGGTCCGCGCCCGGTGGTCGGCCCGGCTCCGCGACTCTCCGCTGCTGCAGACCGCATTCGCCGTCGAGGCCGTGCTGGACGAGGTCGTGTTCGTCGTCGGGCCACCGCTGGTCACCTTTCTGGCCACGGCCATCCACCCCGCGCTCGGGGTGAGCGTCTCCGCGGTGATCGGCCTGGTCGGAGCAGTGCTGCTCGCCGTCCAGCGCTCGACCCAGCCACCCGTGACCGGCCGGACCCGCGGTACCACGGATTCCGCGCTGCCGCTGTCGGTGCTGCTCCCGGTGTCCGGGGCATGCCTGGCGCTGGGGGCCGTGTTCGGTGGCATGGAGGTGGTCGTCGTCGCCTTCGCCAAGGAGGTCGGCGTGCTGCCGTACGCGGGTGCGTTCCTCATGGTCTGGGCGTTCGGGTCGTTGCTCTCCGGCGTCGTGACAGGCGGCATCGCCTGGCGCGCGGCACCCGCCACTCGGTTCCGGTTCGGCGCGACCGCGTTGGCGCTGTCGCTGCTGCCGCTGCCGTTCATCGCCAGCCCCATCCTGGTCGCCCTGCTGCTGCTCGCCAGCGGCGTGGCCATCGCGCCCACGCTGATCGCCTCGGTCGCCGTGATCGAGGCGTCGGTGCCGCAGTCCCGGCTGACCGAAGCCCTCAACTGGACCATCACCGGGATAGCGCTCGGTCTCGCCACGGGTGCTGCCGCCGTCGGGCACACGATCGACCTGTACGCCGCCCGCGGGGGATTCTTCGGAGTGGTAGCGGCTGGAGTGCTGCTTGTGGTCTCATCGGTGTTCGTCCGAAGCCGTCGGCCGGTGCTCAGCCCAGCGTTGCCAGATAGTCCCGCAGCCGCTCCGGCCCGCTCGACGGAACAAAGCCGCTAGCGATGATCTTGTCCAGAACCAGCACGCTGTGCTGCGGCCGAGGGGCCATCGTCTTGCCTACGGCGTACTCGGCTGTCGTCACGGCGGTCACCGCCGCGGCGTCGGCGCCGCGGTCCGCGTAAACGGTGCGGGCGATGTCGGCCCACGTCATGGGCGGCCCGGCACTGCTGACGTTGTAGGTGCCGTAGGGCGCGCCCGTCCTGACCAGGTGGTCGATCGCCCGGGCCAGGTCGGAGGTGAACGTCAGCCGACCGTACTGATCGCCGACGACGGTCGGGCGGACACCGCGGTCCGCCAGCCCAGCCATGGCCCGGACGAAGTTATGCCCCTCGCCGATCACCCAGCTCGTGCGCAGGATGTAGTGCCGGGGCAGGGTCTGCACCACCGCGTCCGCAGCAGCCTTGGTCTGGCCGTAGACCCCCAGCGGGCTGAACGGCTCGTCCTCCGGATGCGAGGTCGCAATGCCGTCGAAGACGTAGTCGGAGGACACCTGCACCAGGGTGCTGCGGTGTTCCCGGGCGGCATCCACCAGGGCGCGGACGCCCCCGACGTTGACGGCCCACGCCGCACGCCGGCCCTCGGCGGTCTCGGCGGCATCGACCTTGGTGTAGGCGGCGGCGTTGATCACCAGCCCGTAGGGCGCGAAGTCGAACTCCGACAGCGAGTCCGGACGGCTGAGGTCGAGCCGGTCCCGGCCGACCACGACCGCATCGGGCATTGTCGCGGACAGCGCCCGGCCCAGCTGCCCGCTGCCTCCGATGATCAACGTCGGCCGAGGCGCCATCGGAATGACGTCGTCCAGCCCGGGATGGGCCAGGTCCGCCGCGGAGATCTCGGCCCGCTCGAGCGGAATCGGCCAGTTGATCGCGAGGGTCTCGTCGGCGAGGTTGACGAAGGTGTAGGAGTCCCGGGCCGCCTGGCTCCAGTGCTCGTTGACCAGGTAGGAGTACGCCGTCTCGTCCTCGAGGGTCTGGTAGGCGTTGCCTACGCCGCGGGGGACGTACACCGCGGTCTCCGGCCCGAGCTCGAGGGTGACGGTGCGGCCGAAATGATCACCGGACCGCAGGTCGACCCAGGCGCCGAAGATCCGGCCCTGGGCCAAGGACACCAGCTTGTCCCACGGCTCGGCGTGGACGCCTCGGGTCGCCCCGGCGGCGGTGTTGAACGACATGTTGTGCTGCACCGGCTCGAAGTCGGGCAGTCCGAGCTCGATCATCTTGCGGCGCTGCCAGTTCTCCTTGAACCAGCCGCGGTTGTCCGCGTGCACGGCCAGGCTGATCACCAGCAGGCCGGGAATGTCAGTCGGAGTAATGGCGAGGTCGCCCACCTGGACTACTGCCCCTGGCTCGCGTACTTGGCCTCGGTCTCGGCCTTCTGCGGCCGCCACCAGGCCTCGTTGGCCTGGTACCACTTGATCGTGTCGGCCAGGCCCGAGGTGAAGTCGGCGTAGCTCGGCAGCCAGCCCAGCTCGGTGCGCAGCTTGGTCGAGTCGATCGCGTAGCGAAGATCATGACCGGCCCGGTCGGTGACCAGGTCGTAGCCGTCCTTCGGCTGACCCAGCAGGGTCAAGATCGCCTCGACCACCTCACGGTTGCTATGTTCCCCGTCGGCACCGATCAGGTAGGTCTCGCCGATCCGGCCCTGCGCGGTGATCAACAAAACCGCGGCACTGTGGTCGTCGGCATGGATCCAGTCCCGCACATTGAGACCCCGGCCGTAGAGCTTGGGCCGGCCCCCGTCGATCACATTGGTGATCTGACGTGGGATGAACTTCTCCACGTGCTGGTACGGCCCGTAGTTGTTCGAGCAGTTACTGATCGTGGCCTGGACGCCGAATGAGCGGACCCAGGCCCTGACCAGCAGGTCGGACCCCGCTTTGGTGGCGGAGTACGGGCTGGAGGGGTTGTACGGCGTGGTCTCGGTGAACCGCTCCGGATCGTCCAGCTCGAGGTCGCCGTAGACCTCGTCGGTGGAGATGTGGTGGTAGCGCGTGCCGTGCCGACGGACCGCCTCGAGCAGCGTGTAGGTGCCGATGAGATTCGTGGAGAGAAAGGGCGACGGGTCGCGCAGAGAGTTGTCGTTGTGCGACTCGGCCGCGAAGTGCACCACCAGGTCGTGGTCACCGACGAGAGTCTCAACCAGCGCTGCGTCGCAGATGTCGCCGACGACGAGCTGTATGCGGTTCGTCGGCAGACCGTCGAGGGAGCGCCGGTTCCCCGCGTAGGTGAGCTTGTCCAGCACGGTGACCGCAGCGTCGGTGTGATCGATCACGTGGCGGACGAAGTTGGAGCCGATGAAGCCCGCCCCTCCGGTCACCAGGATTTTCGTCACGGGCCGAGATTCTAGTGCGGCCTCGACCATACTTTCCCGCATGCGAGGGATCATCCTGGCTGGTGGCTCGGGCACCAGGCTGCACCCAGTGACGATGGGGATCAGCAAGCAGTTGGTGCCCGTCTACGACAAGCCGATGGTCTACTACCCGCTGTCGACGCTGATCTTCGCCGGGATCTCGGAGATTCTGGTGATCACCACCCCGCACGACGCCCCCGGCTTCGAGCGCCTGCTCGGCGACGGTACCCAGTTCGGGATCTCGATCAGCTACGCCCAGCAGCCGTCGCCGGACGGTCTGGCCCAGGCCTTCGTGATCGGCGCCGACTTCATCAGCGGCGAGAAGGTCGCGCTGATCCTCGGCGACAACATCTTCTACGGTCTCGGGCTGGGCAGCCAGCTGCGCGCGCACACCGACGTGGACGGGGGCGCCGTGTTCGCGTACTGGGTTGCCGAGCCCCAGGCGTACGGGGTGGTGGAGTTCGACGGTGCCGGCCGAGTTCTCTCGCTGGAGGAGAAGCCGGCTCAGCCGAAGTCGCATTACGCGGTGCCCGGGCTGTACTTCTACGACAACGACGTGGTCACGATCGCCGCGGAGCTGAAGCCCTCGGCGCGCGGGGAGTACGAGATCACCGACGTGAACCGCCGCTATCTCGAGGAGGGCCGGCTGAGCGTCGGCGTGCTGCCCCGCGGGACCGCCTGGCTGGACACCGGGACCTTCGACTCGCTGAACGATGCCAGCAACTTCGTCCGCACCCTGGAGACCCGCCAGGGGCTCAAGGTCGGATCACCGGAGGAAGCGGCGTGGCGGCAGGGCTTTCTGACCGACGCCGACCTGGAGACCCGGGCCATGGCCCTGGCGAAGTCCGGCTACGGCACCTATCTGCTCGGTCTGCTGCGCCATCGCCAGCCGTCCTGACCCGTCGTGTCGGCGAGACGACAGTTGTTGTGTCGGCCCGGCGACAGAGCGGCACCACTGGGCTTGGCATGCTGTTGGTATCGATCCAGCCGGCCGCGGGACCCCCCGGGCCTGAACACGAGGAGCACACGATGCCCGTTCAGCCTGATCCCACCCACCCGAAGTTCCTCGAAGGCGACGACGTGCTGAAGCCGCCGTCGGAGACCGACGACGTCCAAGGGCACCTGCGGGCCACGGGCCTGCCGGAGGAGAGCGGTGAGCCGGACGACTTCGCCATCAAGAACACCGACGAGGGCGAGGACAGCGGCCCGGAGGACGTGATGAAGTTCTGACCTCACCGCGCCGACCTGACCGGCGGCGGTGATCTCTGGGGGTGGCGCGCATGGGGGGCCGTGCCACCCCTGGAAGACAGCGGCGCCCTGAGCTTGTCGAGGGGTCAGGGGGAGACCTTTCGACAAGTTCAGGGCGCGTTGGACTCGGCGTTGTCGGCCAACGCGCGCAGAACGGTCTTCACCTCCGCCGGGGTGACACCGGGGTGGGCGCCGACGATCCGGGTGACCAGCCCAGCGATGTGCGGTGCGGCGAAGCTGTTCCCGGTCGCCACGATTCGTCCGCCGTCGGACCAGGGCACCTCGAGATCGATGCCGGGTGCCCCGAACTCCACCGGCGGTGCCGGGTTGACCACGAACCGCTCGGGATCCCGGCCGGGGTACGCGGCCACCGAGAACACCCCCGCGAACTGCGACGGATAGCTGGGCGCCGGCACGTTGTTGACGGCGCTGATCAGCATCACGTTGCCGAACGCCGCCGCGTCCACCAGCTCGTAGAAGATCTCCACCATGGACCGACTGCGCGAGCTGAGACTGAGGTTGACCACGTTCATCCGGTTCTCGATCGCCCAGGCCAGCCCGGCGGCGAACACCGCGCCGCGGCCGCTGAGCGTGGTGCCCAGCACCCGGACGCTGTAGATCTCGCAGGCCGGCGCCAGCCCGCGGATGATCCCGGCGCAGGCCGTCCCGTGGCCGTAGAGGTCGGCGTGTGGTCCCGGGACGATCCTTGCGCCGCTCGCCGCCGTCTCGTCCGGCTCGACCACCACTCCCCCAGCCAGAGCACCGACCGCGGGATGAGTCTCGTCGACCCCGCTGTCGATCACCGCGACCCGTACCCCGACCCCCGAACCGTCGCCGAAGGCCCAATCGCGCCGCAGCGCGGATGGCAGATCCAGCGGGTGCACCGTCGTGAGCCGGTCCGGGACGAAGGCCTCGGACCAGGCCGGCAGTCCGGTGGTCACGCGCCGGCAGCGGGGCGCGGCTGGTCGACCACCGCCCGCAGCAGGGACGCGGCCAGCCGACGGTCCCGGTCGTCGGCGTCGGCCAGCCGGCGGACCAGATCGACCAGTTCGCTCAGTCGGGGATCGGCCACCACGGAGGCATGTGCGGCATGGCCGCGGACCAGCTCCAGCACCCGGACGACCTGCTCGGCGGCCAGGGCGGCGATTTCGATCTCCTTGGCCTCGGGCTCTCGGTCCAACACCTCCAGCACACCGACCGGTCCCTCGTCATCCTCGATCGGCACCGCGAGAATCGTCGTCGGCAGATAGCCCGTGCTCGCGGCCGCCTCACGGTCGAACCGCTGGTCGGCGTGCACATCGGCTACGGCGATGGCTTGACCCGAGGCCACCGTCCAGCCGGCGATCCCGCGGCCGACCAGCAGCCGCATCCCGATGACCTCCGCCGCTCCCACGCCGGCTGCGGCGCGGAAGACCAGCTCCTCGCCCTCCAAGAGGGCAACCGAGCAGGCAGCGGCCCGCAGCCGCTCCCGCGTCGTCGCCACGATGGCCGTCAGCAGCTCGACCTCGAGGCCCGCCCTCACGACGCCGGCTCCACGCGGTCATCCTGGCAGCGTGGGTCGAGGCGGGCAAGCCGGCCGGTCTGGCTAGCCTGGGCGGGCATGACGGACTGGCCGGTGCTGTCGAGTCTCTCGCCCGCCGATCGGGAGCGGGTGATCACGTCCTGCCGACGACGGCAGTACGTCCGGGGCGAGACGCTGTTCCACTACGGCGACCCGGCCGACGGATTGCACCTGCTGGACCGCGGGCGGGTCGCGGTACGGGTACTGACCCCGCAGGGCGACCAGGTGATCCTGGACGTGCTCGGGCCGGGCAAGGTGTTCGGCGAGCTCGCCCTGGTCGATCCGAAGGCTCGGCGGACGGCCACGATCACCGCGCTCGAGGCCTGCGAGACGATCGTGCTGCACCGGGCGCAGTTCGAGTCGCTGCGCGCGGCCTACCCGCAGATCGATCGGTTCTTGGTCGCCTCGCTCGCCGCTCAGGTCGTCCGGCTCTCCGAGCATCTGCTCGAGATGCTTTTCGTGCCGACCCAGCTCCGCGTCATCCGGCGGTTGCTGGTGCTGGCGGAGGAGTTCGGCGGCGCGCCGATCGCGGTGACCCAGGAGGAGCTGGGACTGATGTCGGGCACCACCCGGCCGACGGTCAACGAGGTGTTGCGAGACCTTGACCGGCAGGGCTCGGTCCGGCTGGGCCGGGGGCGGATCGAGGTGTCGGACGCGACCGGTCTGCGACGCCGGCTGAACCGCGCGCTGGGTGGTTGACCAGACTCAGCGGCGGTACGACGCGGCCAGCGCGGCGAAGCCCTGGTCCAGGCTGACCCGCGGCGCCCAGCCCAGCGCGCGGCGGGTCTGCCGCTGGTCGAACCAGTGGGCTGTTGACAACTGCTCGACGAGGAAGCGGGTCAGCGGCGGGTCCCCGAGGACGGGCCGGATCCGCTCCCGCAGCGCCCAGAAGGCCTCGTTGACCCCGCCCGCCGCGTACGCCAGGGCGGTCGGGACCCGCCGGTGCGGACCCGGCACCCCCGCCGCCGCACAGATCCGGCTCAACAGCTCGGCGATCGGCCGCGGCTCGCCGTTGGTCACCACCAGGGCCCGGCCGCCGATCTCGGGCGCCCGGTCAAGCGCCGCGACCAACGCGTCGGCCGCGTTGTCGACGTAGGTGGTGTCAACCAGCGCCGCCCCGGTGCCGACAAGGACCAGCCGGCCCGCCTGCGCGCGTGCGACCACCCGTTCGACCAGCTGAGGATCGCCCGGTCCCCACACCAGGTGCGGCCGGACCGCGACGACGGCGAGCTCGTTCCCGTTGGCGGCGAGGGCGTGGCGTTCCGCCGTCGCCTTGGTTCGCGCGTACGCGCCGCGCACCCGCTCCGGGTCCGCCGGTTCGGCTCCGATGCCGATCAGCGAGTGACCGGTGTGGGCCACGGACGGCGACGAGACGTGGACGAGCCGGCTGACGCCGGCGGCCCGGCATGCATCGACGACCACGGCCGTACCCGTCACATTGGTCCGGTGGTAGTCACGCCAGGAACCGGTGACCCCGACTCTCGCGGCCAGATGGACAACGGCGTCGTGGCCGCGAACTGCGGCCCCGACCGCCGAACCGTCGGCGACGTCGGCCAGGATCTCGGACAGCCCCAGCCCCGCGGGCCGCCGCTGCAGCACGGTCACCGCGTCACCTCGCGCGGCCAGAGCGTGGGCGGTCGTCGCACCGAGCAGGCTGCTGCCGCCGGTGACCAACACCCTCATCGCCGGCCGGCCAGTACCCCGCCGGCCCAGCCGGCGAGCGCGCTGCGGTCGATCTTGGAGTTGTGCCGGATGTCGGTCGGAAGTCGCCTGATCTGCAACACAGCGGCGACCGGCACGGCGGCGGCCGACCGGACCTGGTCGGCGACGGCCGCCGGGGCCAGGCCCTCCGCGACCTCGCCATCGGGCTGGACGACCAGGACGATCTGTTGCGTACCGGGCGGGCCGACGCCGACTGCGGCGGCCGCCGCGACCTCCGGCAGCTGCTCGACCCGCTGCTCGATCCCAACCGGCGTGACCGGACCGCCGGGCGTACCGATCACGTGACCCAGCCGTCCCTCGACCCAGAGCCGGCCATGATCATCGAGGTGTCCGACGTCGCCGGTCCGGTGCCAGCCCGCGTCCCGCGCGCTGGCCTGCTCACTCACCCAGAGCCGGTCGTACCGCAGCTTGACATGGGTGGCGGAGACGCAGATCTCGCCGGTCACATCGGCGCGCTCGGTGAGCGGCCCACTCGGTTCGCCTTGGTCGTCGAGCGGACTCAGCCGGACCCGCACTCCGGGCAGCGGCCGGCCGACGCAGACGCCGTTGCCGAGACCGGCCCCTTCGATCTCGGGCAGGTCGATGTCGGTCACCGGCAACACCTCGGTCATGCCGTACGGGGTGTGCAGCTCCGCGTTCGGGAGCACAGCTTGGGCTGAACGCAACAGCGACGCCGGCACCGGGGCACCGGCCGACATCACCAGCCGCACCCCGGCGAGGGCGTGGCGATGGCTGAGGCCCAGATCGGTGGCCGTCGCGACCACGTTGCGCAGCGCGGCCGGCGAGGCGAAGACCACCGTGGCTGTCACGGCGGCGACCGCCTCGGCGAGCGCGACCGCCGTCAGCGTGCCGGGCGCGGTCACGGTCATGTCGGGGACGGCGGCGGCGATGCCGAGCGCCGGGCCGTACAGCGCGAACGGCGCGAAGGCGGCAACCAACCGGTCCCCGTCGGTCAGCGAATGGACGCGGCGGACCTGCTCGACCTGCGCAGCCAGCCGGCCGTGGGTGTAGACCACACCCTTGGCCGGCCCGGTGGCGCCCGAGGTGAAGAGCACCGCAGCCTCCGCGTCCGGGTCCGGTGAGGGGAAGGCGTCTGACCCCGAGTCACCCGGCTCACTCACCGACTTGTCAGGCGCTGAAGGTGTCAGAGCACCTGCAACGCCTGACAAGTCGGTGAGGGAGATCGGTCGCGCAGGCAGCCGCCAGACGCGGGCCGCCAGCAGGGCCCGATCGATCCCGACCAGGTGTTCGGGCCCGGCGGCGCGCAGCGCCCGGGCCAGACCGCGCATGCCCAGCCCAGCGTCGGCGATCACGATGACTGCGCCGGCCCGCCAACAGGCGTAGACCGCGATGGTCAGGTCGATACCGGGCGGGATGAGTAGGCCGACCCGGTCGCCCGGGCGTACGCCGTTGGCCTGCAGAGCACGGGCGGCGATCTCGACCCGGTCCGCCAGCTCGCCGAAGCTGATCCGCTCGGTCCGGCCATCTCGGAGCTGAACCACGGCCGGTCCGGGATCGTTCCGCCAGGACGTCACTGCGGTGGCGGGCACGCCGTGGACGGGGGGCGCTGACGGAACAGCGGTGAGCCGTGGCGCCGTCACCCAGCGCCAGACGTGCTCGGCCGCCTCCGGCACGTCCTCGGTGATCAGATGCGCGGCGTCGGCGTAGCGCTGGACATCAGCGCGGGGCAGCCGCTGCTCCAAGTCGGCCAGGTGCTGCTCGGTGAACACCGGGTCCCGGGCCCCCCACAGCACCAGGGCCGGCAGGTCGGCCAGCTCCCGGACGCCCTCGGCGATCTTGTCGAGCGCCACCCGGCTGGGGTGGTCCGGCTCCAGCGGGATGTCGGCCACGAAGTCGCCGACCGCAGTCCGCAGCTCTGGTCGCGCGTAGGGCTGGGCCAGCCCGTCCCGGACGTCGGCCGGAAGCGCGGGCCGCGAGAAGGCCGCGGCCGCGCGCACGAAGAGCGGCGTCCGCACACAGAGGGTGTCGCGCAGCCGTGGCGTACGCGCCAGCCGGATCAGCGTCGGAGGCGCGCTGGTCGGATTCTGGTGCACCGAGGTGTTGGCCAGGACGATGCCCCGCAGCTGGTCGCGGTGGCTGAGGGCCCAGCCGAGCGAGATCGGGCCTCCCCAGTCGTGGCCCACCGAGATCACCGGACCCGTCAGGCCGAGCGCAGCGGTGAGGTCGCCGAGGTCGGCGATCCGGTCGGCCAGCCGCCGCGGTCGCGACAGGCGCTCGGACCAGCCCATCCCGAGGTGGTCGACCGCCACGACCCGCCAGCCGGGCGGCGCGGCGGCCAGGAACCGCCGCCAGAGATAGGACCAGGTCGGGTTGCCGTGGACGCAGAGCATGGTGCCCTGCCGGGGCTCGGCGTGGTTGTCCAGCACATGCCAACGATGCTCGGCGCCCCGGCCGTCGGTCACCGATACCCAGCGCGACCAGGCGGGATCCAGCCCGGGCGGGCTCACCAAATGATCTCCGCGTAGGAGGTGTTCAGGCCCGACCCGATGCCGAGGAGTAGCAGCCGCATGCCCGAAGCGAGCACGTCGACCTGCTGCGCCAGCGTGAAGGGCACCGCCGCCGGGCCGATGTTGCCGAAGTACGGCAGCGTCATCGGGAACCGGTCCACCGGTACGCCGAGCGCTGCGGCCATGGCCGTGAGGTGCACCACGGAGGTCTGATGGGCGATGAAGTAGTCGATGTCCGACCAGTCGAAGCCGGCCTCGCCGGCGTCCCGCCAGGTGTCCAGGGCCAGCGCCAGACCGGCCTGGAACAGCTTCTTGGAGTCGGTCCGCATCAGATTGAGGTCACCGACGCAGAGATCGTGGTGCTCGGTACCGGCCCGGCTGACTCCGCCGAGCACCCGGTGTCCCTCCGGATGCTGGTCGGCCCGGCCGAGCACCATGGCCGCGGCGCCCGAGCCCAGGGTGAGCGTGGCGAACTGCGAGCGCACGTCGGCCGTGGTGGCCTCGGGCGCCGCCAGCCGGTTGAGGGTGGTCTCCTGGGTGAACCGGGAGCCCTCCGCGTCGACCAGCAGCGCGTACTCGACCTGGCCCGCGTCGATCATCGTCCCGACCAGCTGAATGGCGTTCACGAAGCCAAGGCAGGCGTTGGCCAGGTCGAAGTTAAGGCAGCTGGTGGGCAGCCCGAGCTGATGATGCACCGCGACCGCGCTGGACGGCTCCAGGTAGGCCCGCGACACCGAGGTGTTGATCATCACCCCGATCTGTTCCGGCCTGATGCCCGCCTCCGCAAGCGCCTTGGCCCCGGCCATCGCGGCGGCGTCGGCGAAGCTGACGTCCTCGGGCCACCATCGGCGCTCCCGGACGCCGGCCAGCTCCTCCAGCATCCCCGACCGCATGCCGAGCCGTTCGTAGGTCTCGGTCAGCCGCGCGTCGAAGGCCGACGACGAGACCACGATGGGCGCTTCCACCGCTCCGACTGAGAGCACCGCCACATTGGAGAGCCGATAGGACGCGTTCCCGTTCATGATTTACCCTCTACCCCGCCGCACGCCGGTCCATCCGCGACCTGCGCCGCTTCCGGCTCACTATGTCATAACGAGCCAAGTCAGAGGTCCGATCTCTACCGCCGAGCCAGTGCACGCACGGCCCGGTCCACCCGCACCGGCGGGCGGCCCGACAGCATCCGCAGCTGGTCGAGCCGGGTGGACTCCGCCGCATAGAAGCGCTGGATCAGGGCCGGTTTCAACCGGTAGAAGCGCTCCAGCACCCGGTACCGCTGGTCCGGCTCAGCAGCGTGGAACAGCATGGCGTCGAGCGCCCGGTAGAAGCCGCGGCGGGCCCAGGCCCGCTCCGCGTGACGGTGGGTCAGCTCGACCAGAGCCGAGTGGCTCAGGTCTGGAGCGGCTGCGATCGCGGTGGCCAGCCGGACCGCGTCGGGAAAGGAGTACCCGGTGGTCGGGTGGAACAGCCCGGCCCGCATGCCGGCCTTGGCGAGATGAGTGCCGCTGGAGGCCCAGTACGCCGGGAAGTCGCCGCGGATCACCACGGGCAGCACCCCGCTCTCCAGCCGCGACTCCTGCTCCACCGCCCACCCGGAGTCGGCCGCGTACGCACTGATCCGCTTCTGGAGCAGCGGCTGATCCAGGTCCGGGGTGGCGCTGTAGTAGGTGTCCTCGACGAAGATCTCGTGCGGTCCGAACGGCAGCAGGTAGACGAACCGGAAACCATCGATCTGCTCGACCGTCGCATCCATCACCACCGGACGGGAGATCCGATGCGGCTGCGCCGTACGCAGCGTCTGGCCGACGAACTTCTGCCAGCCGAGCTGAAGGGTGGAGGCGTCGCCCGGGCCTCGCGCATCGAGCACCGCCGCTGCCGTGATCGTCCGGCCGTCGGCCAGGTTCACGCGGCCGCTCTCGGCGGACGCCACCCGAGCCTTGACGAACGCCGTCGCGGGGACGTGTTCTCGCAGCTCCGCGGCGAACCTCTCCGAGGTGACGCTGCGGTAGGGCACCGCAAGAGTCCGGCGATGCCCGGGGAACACCACGTCGTAGCCCGGCCAGCGGCGGGCGATCAGCGGCTCGACCAGCCAGGACGCGGAAGCGGCCACATCGCTCTCGAAGTGCGACCAGATGTGGTTGCCGCCCAGCTGGGACTCCTCGACCACGGACAGCCGGAGCTCAGGACGTCGTTGGCTCAGCGCGAGCGCGACCAGCCCACCGGCCAGCCCGCCCCCGAGGATCGCGAGATCGACCGAGCGAGAAGGTTCCTCAGCGCCGGCCACGCCGGGCCCGGAGGTAGTCGGCGACCACGTACTCCCCCAGCCGCGAGATGTCCGGGGTGAAGACGCGACCGCCGGCGCGGCGCGCCACGGCGTCGACGAAGCGGGCCAGTCCCGGATCGGTGCCCAGCATGAAGGTGTTGATGGTCGCACCGTAGCGGCTGAGCTCGTCGATCTGGGCCATCGTCGCCCGCAGCGTCTCGACCGACGTCGGCCAGCGGAAGTAGGCATGTCCGTCGCCCAGCAGGTGCGCTGTCGGCTCGCCGTCGGTGACCACCAGCACGACCGGCTCGGCGTCCGGGTGGCGCCGCAGGTGCCGCGTGGCCAGGATCAGTGCGTGCTGCAGGTTGGTGCCCTGGAGCCAGTCGGGCTCGGCCTCGGCCAACTCCACCGGGGAGAGCCGGCGGGCGAGCCGGTTGAACCCGATCACCTGCAGCGCGTCCTGCCGGAACCGGGTCTCGATCAAGTGGTTCAGCGCCAGCGCCGTCTGCTTCATCGGGCCCCAACGGCCGTCGTGCACCATCGAGAACGACAGGTCGACGCAGAGGGCGACCGCCGCGCTGGTCCGCCGCTCGGTCTCGGTCACTTCGAAGTCCGAGACTTCCAGCGCCACCCCTCTACCCGGCGCGAAACCGCCGCGGCGCAGGGCGTTGGCCACCGTGCGCGGCGCGTCGATCGGCAGCTCGTCACCGAAGACCCACGGTCGGCTCAGGCCGGTGGGTTCGTCGGCCGCCCCCGTCCGCCGGTCGTCGTGGTCTCCCGTTCCGGAGGCCTCCAGCTGGGCGAAGACGCGGCGCAGCGCGGTCTGCCCGAGCCGGCGTACCGCCCGCGGAGTCAGCCGCAGCCCGTCGTCGCCGCGGGTCAGGAAGCCCTGCCGCTCCAGCTCGCGCTCCAAGTCGCGCAGTGCCCGGAAGTCGCGCGCCGCCTCCGATCCGAGCCGCTGCTCCAGCATCTCGACGTCGACGTCATCCAAGGTCGAGCCGGCACCCGCCTGGGAGAGCTGAGCCTGCAACGCCTCCAGGTCAGCCAGCTCAGCGACAGCCTCGACGGCCGCGCTGTAGCCGAGCGACTCCCCGCCCGGCCGCATCCCCGCCGGAGACTCACGGTCCAGACCAGGCCGCAGCGCCCGCAGATTGTCGCCGAGCTGCGCCATCTGGGAGGCCAGGTCGGCGTCGGCCAGGGCCTGGCTCATCAGCTGGCCGAGCTGTTCCCGTTGCTCGGGGCTGAGGGAGGCCAGCATCCGCTGAGCCGCCGCCTGCCGCCGGGCCAGCGCGTCGATCAGCTCTTCGATGGTCTCCGGCTGTTCGGGAAAGAACTCACCGTGCTTGTCCATGAAGTCACGAAAGGCGTCGGTGGTGTCCTCGTTGCGGGCATGGGCGGCGAGCAGCGCGTTCAGGTCGGCCAGCATGTCCTTGACCCGCTGCATCACCTCGGGATCCGGGGACTCCAGGGCCTGCTTCATCCCGGCGAACTGGGCGTCGAGCACCTCGCGCTGCAGCATCTGCTTGATCGCCTCATACGTGGCGCGCGCGTCCGGTGATCGCCAGGCGTACGGATCGAGCGCACGTACAGCGCCGGCCACGTCGTCGGGCAGTGTGTCCAGCTCCATCTCGGCGAAGCGCGCATCCTCCCCGTCCAGCCCGGCCAGGGTTTCGCGCTCCGCCGCCAGTGCCTGGTCCAATGCCGCCCGGACCTGGTCGAGGGTGCCGCCGAGGTCGCCGCGCCGTCGGGCCTGGGCGCGGAGACGCTGCAGCCGTTCGGCCAGCCGGTCCAGGCCACCGCGCCCGTCCAGCCCGCGCTGCAGCAGCTCGCGCAACGAGTCCCGCAGGTTCCCCGCCGAGAGGAGGTCCTGGCCGATCTTGTCGACCGCGGCACGGACGTCGTACGGCGCGGCGAGCGGGTCCGGGCCACCGCGCCACGAGCCGTACCGGTAGGGCCGGTGCGGGTCGGGAGCCTCGTACCGCTCAGCGGTCACCGGCTCGGCCTCGGGCGGACGTCGATCACGTGAGGACGCTCCTTCCTGCTTGGCGTTCATTCTGCCCTTGACACCAACCACGGCTCGGGGCACCATTGCCTAATGGCGTTAGGTGAACCTACCAACGTATGGATAAACGACCGGCGTACGGCAGCCCGGCGAAAGATCCTGGACGCCGCCTGGGAGGTGGCCCGGGAACAGGGTCTGGCCGCCCTGACGTTGCGCGAGGTCGCCGCCCGGGTCGGCATCCGCGCACCTTCGCTCTACTCCCACTTCGCGTCCAAACACGCGATCTACGACGCGATGTTCGGCCAGGCGTGGCAGGAATTCCTCGAGTTCGACCAGACGGTCGAGCTGCCCGAGTCGCCCCGGGCGGCGCTGCGGGTGATGGCGCGCACCTACTTCGACTTCGCCACGGCGGATCTGGCCCGTCACCAGCTGATGGACGTGCAGACGATCCCCGGCTTCTCCCCGAGTCCGGAGAGCTACGCCCCCGCGGTGGCCGCCCTGGAGGGTGGGGTCGAGGCGATGATCGCCCGCGGGGTGCGTTTCGACGCCGCGGACGTCGACCTGTACACCGCGGTGATCGCCGGGCTGATCAACCAGCAGTGGGCCAACGACCCCGGCGGGTCCCGGTGGGGACGGCTGCTCGACCGGGCCATCGACATGTACGCGGACAACCTCGGTCTACCCAAGGAGGACTCATGACCATGACCAGCACCACCGTTACTGCCCGCCCACGCCGGTCTGGCCTGGACCGGGCCACTGCCCTGCGCCTGGCCGCGACCGAGTACGGCCGGTACCTCGACCAGCTGCGTTCCCTCGAACCGGACGACTGGTCACGGCCGACCGATTGCCCGGCCTGGGACGTGCAAGCGATGGCCGCCCACAACCTCGGCATGGCCGAAATGGCCGCCTCGCTGCCGGAGATGGTCCGGCAGTTCACCGCCGCCGGGCGCCGGGAGGAGGAGGGCGTCGACGCGTTGACCGCCCACCAGGTCGAGCAGCGCCGGGACTTGACCCCGGCGCAGATCCTCGAGCGCTACGCAAAGGTGATCCCCCGGTCCGTACGCGGTCGACGCCGCCGTTCCGCCGTGGTGGGACGGCTGACGGTGCCGGAGAAGGAGACGATCAACGGGGTTGCGGAGCCGTGGACGTTCGGCTTCATGTTCGAGACCATCCTGACCCGCGACACCTGGATGCACCGGATCGACACCGCCCAGGCGACGGGACGACCGCTGGTCCTGACCGCCGAGCATGACGGCGTACTGGCGGCCGATGTGGTGGCGGAGTGGGCCGCCCGGCACGGCGCCCCCTTCACCCTGCGCCTCACCGGGCCCGCCGGAGGTTTCTGGTCGACGGGTACGGGCGGCGAGGAGCTGGAGCTCGACGCCGTGCTGTTCCTCCGGACCGTTTCCGGCCGCGAGACCGCTACCGGATTGCTGGCCACCCAGGTCCCCTTCTGAGTCCACCGCCGCCGCCCCCACTCCCACTCCCCCGCTGACGCAACCGGGAGCAGACAGGCGGGGTAGAGGCGGCAGGTCAGGCGGCGCCGTAGACGGTCCGACCCCCGACCGAGTCCTTCTCGATCCGGCGGGTCAGATGCAGGCCCTCCAGGGCGAACTCGGCGGCCGCAGCAATCTGGCCCGGTCCGGCCGCGTCCTCATAGCCCAGTCGTTGCAGAACCTTGGCCAGCCCAGGCACGATGCCGAGCTGGGCGAGCAGCTCCGTCGCCGGCACCAGCTCGCCCGTCTCCACGACATCCCCGTCGGCGAAGAGGGCGGTAAAACCGGAGAGGTCCAGCCCGGACAACCGCTCGCGGAAGGTGGTGGCGACGGCTAGCCGGAGCAGATGCTCGCAGACCGCGCGTTCCCGGCCCTCCTCGCCCATCTCGAACTCCACCTTGCCCAAGAGCGTCGGCAGCACGCCGAACAGGTCGCCGATCCGGGCCACCGGCTCGCGGTCACCGGTCCGAGCCGATCGGCGCAACGCGGCACCGGCCACGGCCTCGGCGGCCGCGATGGCGAACCGGGCCGAGACCCCCGAACGCTGGTCGACCGAGGCTGACTCGCGCAGGTTGTGGCTCAGATGGGCCAAGACCTCGAGCAGATGGTCGCCGACCTCGGCCACCAGCTTGGCCTCCTGCCGCAGCAGCGCGACCTCAGCCGCGATATCGGTGAGGTAGTGAGTCCGGATCTCCGCCCCGAAGCGGTCCTTGAGCGGGGTGATGATCCGGCCGCGGTTGGTGTAGTCCTCGGGGTTGGCAGTGGCCACCAGAAACACGTCGAGCGGCAGCCGGAGCGAGTAGCCGCGAACCTGGATGTCCCGCTCCTCCAGCACGTTGAACAGCGCCACCTGGATCCGTTCGGCGAGGTCGGGCAGCTCGTTCAGCCCGAAGACTCCGCGGTTGGCCCGGGGTACGAGTCCGTAGTGCACGGTCTCCGGATCGCCCAGCGTCCGACCCTGGGCCACCTTGACCGGGTCGACATCACCGATCAGATCACCGACCGAGGTGTCCGGGGTGGCCAGCTTCTCGGTGTAGCGGTCGTCGCGGTGCCGCCAGGCGACCGGCAGATCGTCGCCCAGCTCCAAGGCCAGCGCCCGGCAGCGAACGCAGACCGGGGCGTACGGATCGTCGTGGATCTCACAGCCGGCGACCTCCGGACTCCACTCGTCGAGCAGCGTCGCCAGTGTGCGCATCAGGCGGGTCTTGCCCTGACCGCGCTCACCGAGCAGCACCAGGTCATGACCGGCGAGCAGCGCGCTCTCCAGCTCGGGCAGCACCGTGTCGTCGAAGCCGACGATGCCGGGGAAGGGATCCTGGCCGTCGCGGAGCCGTTGCACCAGGTTCGCCCGCAGCTCAGCCTTGGTGTTGCGCGTGGCGTATCCGGCAACGCGCAACTGACCGACGGTCGCCGGTTCGGGATGGGAGGCGGAAGGCACGAACTGACCCTACGGCGGGCAGTCAACCTGCTCCGGCGTGCTTTTGCCCCGGTGCGCGCAGCGCCTCCCCCACCCCCTGGGCCTGGTGGCGTAGGTTGGCTCAAACGAACGCACACCCGTAGGTCACGACGAGGAGCCACCCGAGGCGATGCGCGACGCGCGACTGGTGGGACTCAGCCCGGACGGCAAGTCCTTGATCGTGGCCACCGAAACCGGTGAGGAACTGGCGATTGCGGCCGACGAGCGCTTGCGGGCGGCGGTTCGTGGAGACCGTCCCCGGCTCGGACAACTGGAGAACGAGATGAAAAGCGCACTGAGCCCTCGTGACATCCAGGCGCGTATCCGGGCGGGCGAGTCCTTGGAGGATGTCGGCCGGATCGCCGGCATCCCGCTGGATCGGGTCGAGCGGTTTGCTGCGCCGGTGCTGGCCGAACGCGAGCACATCGCCGCCCAGGCCATGTCGGCATCGGTACGTCGGCGCGGCGAGACCTCCGGCCACCGCGGTCTGCGGGTCACCGTGACCGAGCGGCTTTTAAGCCGTGGCGTCGACATCGACACGATCGCCTGGGACGCCTACCGGTTGGACGACGGCCGATGGGCAGTGACCGCCGACTTCCGGTTGGGCGAGGCGAACCAGCACGCGACGTTCAACTTCGACGTGCGCGGCCGGTTCTCGGTCGCGAGCAATGACGAGGCTCATTGGCTGCTGAGCGAGCAGTCGGCGGCTAAGGGCCCGCAGCCCGGTCGGAGGCGGCCGGCCCAGGCAACAGAGTTCGATGAGGACAACGAGCCGACGCTGGACCTCAGCGACGATCTCGCGCTGGTTCGGGCGACCCAGCACCGGGACCGCTCGGATGATCAGGACGAGGAGCAAGAGGAGCCGACGGTCACGGTTCGGCGGCGGTTGCGACCGGTGGCGGACCTGCCTCCCGACCTCGGCGGCGACGGTTACAGCGAGGACTCGCCGCGGGTCTACTCCGGGCTGAGCGACGCGAGTGCGGTTCCGCCGACGGCGCCGACTGCGGGCTGGGAGCCGGCGATCGTGGTCAACTACCCGGTGGAGCCGAGCCTCCGGGTCGATCCGGAGCCATCGGTACGTCCCGGTGAGCCGAGCGCGGATCCCGAGCATCCGGGTCCTGCGCACTCCCCGGGCACGGACGAGCCGGGACCGCCTGACCCGACCGTCAATCTGAGCGATCGGATGGACGAGGCCCACGAGCTGGAGGCCGAAGCCAGCCGCCCGTCGGAAGCGGAGCGCAAGTCGGTCCGGCGCAAGCGGGCAAGCGTGCCCAGCTGGGACGAGATCATGTTCGGTGGACCGAAGCGGACCAGCTGACCTGGCTCAGTCCGTGCGCCCTGAGCCTGTCGCAGGGCTGACATCTCGCTCGATGGATCTGGTCGGATCGGTGATCCACTCGCTCCACGAGCCGGGATAGAGGGCGGCCGAACGGCCGGTGATCTCCAGGGCCAGCAGACCCTGCGAGGCGGTCACGCCCGAGCCGCAATAGAACACCGCCTCGGATCCGATGCCGGCGAATCGCTCGGCCAGAACCTCAGGAGGAAGGAAGCGACCGTCGGCATCGATATTGCCGGTGGCGGGCAG
Organism: uncultured Actinomycetota bacterium; assembly: GCA_963711015.1. GTDB lineage: Bacteria > Actinomycetota > Actinomycetes > Propionibacteriales > Propionibacteriaceae > Microlunatus. The sequence goes on along the minus strand of CAVQCQ010000002.1, from coordinate 279,799 downwards.
GTTGACCGCTCCGGGGATGCGGCCGGCGATCGGGTCGATCGGCTCAGAGATCCCGGCATAGCGTTCAGGCGCACGCACGTCGACCAACTGCGGTGCGGTCGGCCGGCCGAGGGCACCGGCGATGTCGTCGCCGCCGTACTGGGCCCGCTGGCCGGGCCGGGCGAGAAAGTCACCGGGCTTTGCGCGTGGTGACGACCCGACCTCGAGCGGCAGTCCGGCCGCTCGCCAGGCGGCCAGCCCACCATTGAGCACCCGGACATGAACGTGACCGGCATCGGTCAGCAACCACCAGAGGCGGGCAGCGGCCTGCGAGCTCGCGTCGTCGTACGCGATGACCAGGGAGTCGGCGCGGACGCCGATCCGGCGCATCGCCTGCTGGAAATCTGCCGGGTCGGGAAGCGGGTGTCGACCGCCTCTCCCGGGTGGCCCGGAGAGCTCTGTCTCGAGGTCGACGTAGTGGGCACCGGGCAGGTGCCCCGCCTCGTACTCCGGCCGACCAGGCGGGCCGCCCAGCCGCCAGCGGACATCGGCGAGGGTCGGCGGTGGGTTCCCGGCGAGCAGCATCTCCAGCTCCTCGGGCGCGATCAGCGGCCCACTCATGGCTCGATGTCCAGATCCCGCTCGAACGGCAGCGGCTCGGAACGACTGGCCGCGACCGCCGCCCTGGTCATCCGGCGTCGGTGATGCTGGCGGCAGAGCACCTCGTACGCGATCACCGATGGCAGCTCGCCCGGAGCCGTCGTGTCCCCCACCATCACCTGGTCGCCCTCCAGCACCATCTCGCCGTTGACCGTTCGGGCGTTGTGGGTCGCCCGCGCCCCGCACCAGCACAGGGTGTGCACCTGCAGCATCTCGATCCGGTCACACAGCTCGACCAAGCGCTGCGAGCCCGGAAACAACCGTGACTGGAAGTCGGTCAGGATTCCGACCGCGAAAACATCGATCTGCAGCTCATCGACGATCCGCGCCAGCTGGTCGATCTGCCCGGTCGAGTAGAACTGCGCCTCGTCGCAGACCAGGTAGTCGATCCGCTCGCCGCCGGTGAGGTGGTCGATGACGAAGAACCAGAAGCTGAACCCGCGGTCGACCTCGACCGCCGGTCGGGCCAGGCCCAGCCGGGATGAGATGGTGGCTTCGCCCGCGCGGTCGTGGCTGGTGAAAAGGCGGCCTTTCCGTCCGGCCGCCGTGTGGGTGTAGTCCAATTGCAACGCGAGCGTCGACTTCCCGCAGTCCATCGGCCCGGTGAAGTAGACGAACGCGGCCACGCCGAAATCCTGCCAGCAAAACCCGTAAGCCTCCATGAACCCCGCGGAGCGTGCCGTGTCGATCGGAATCGGACACGCTCCCTGACTGGAACGGACGGTGAACTTCTCCATGGATGTCGATGTGCTTGGCGTCGCCGCACGGCTCGGCGCGTCGGCCGATGCTCTGGCGGCACTCGGAGCCCTGATCCGAACCGAGACCGAAGGCCTGGAGGTCGATCCTCGGGTGCATGCGGCACTCCGGGCGGTCGTGGCGGAGCTGCTCGGTGACGACGCCGACCTCGATATGGCGACGGCAGGCCCCGCACTTGGCCTGGCCCAGACCTTCTTCGCCCAGGGTGCGGAGCTGCTGCGGAACCCCGGCCGCTCCGGCGGCTGGGATCAGGTCGATCCCGGCCTGCTGCAAGGCATCGGCCGGATGTCGATGAGCGTGGCGGGGGCGGTCGGGGTGGCCGCCCGCCAGGTGTCCGGGCTGGCCGCCTCGCTCGACGGTCCGGACCCGATCCTCGATGTCGGCACTGGTGTCGGCTGGTTGGCCGTTGCCCTCGCTCGGGCGTACCCGCAGGCCAAGGTGTTGGGGATCGACATCTTCCAGCCGGCGCTCGATCTCGCGGCGGCCAACGTGGCCGGATCCGACGTGGCGGGGCGGGTCGAACTGCGAAGGCTCGATGTGCGCGAACTGGCGGCGGAGCCGATGTTCGGAGCCGCCTGGCTCCCGCTGCCGTTCCTCCCCGAACAGATCGTTCCCGACGCTCTCGCCGCCGTGCACCGCGCGCTCGTACCGGACGGCTGGCTGCTGGCCGGGACCTTCGCTCCCGGCGGGCCGGACCGGCTGTCCGAGCTGCTGATGGACCTTCGCACCGTCCGCTCCGGCGGTCGACCGTGGACCGCGGACGAGCTGATCCCGCTGCTGGCCGACGCGGGATACGTCGACGTCACCTCGATTCCGCGTACCTGGCCGGCCCCGGTCCACCTGGTTGTCGGCCGCCGCCCCTGAAACCACCGGGTGTCCACCTGTGACTGGGAACTAGTCGCAGAGCAGCGGGACCAGCATCTCGGCCGCGGTCAGCGATCCGTGCATCCCCACCAGGCTGAACTCCCGCTCGTCCTGTCGGGTCATCACCGCCCAGTCGGTACGCATGGCGACCAGGACGTGTCCGTAACGCTCGCGTAGCGCCGGGTCCACCGGCCCGAACCAGCCGTCGTCGATCGCCTCGTCCCGGGTCCGAACCCAGGCGCGGTCGCCCAGCCGGTCGCGCCATCGGCGGGCCACCCGGGACGGCCGGTCGCGATCGACGTACAGATGCCGGAACCGCGGCTCACCCGCCAGCGCTGACACTCCGATCATCAGCACGCGGTCGTCCTCGGCGATGATCTGGTGCTCGCGCGGGATGTCCAGCATGCCGTGGTCGCCGGTGATGATCAGTCGCACGTCGTCGGGCAGCGCGTCGCGGAGCTGCGCACAGTGCTGGTCGATCATCACCAGCTGCTCGAGCCAGTGCGTCGACCCGCAGCCGTGCACGTGCCCGACGTGGTCAAGATCGCGCGAGTACGCGTACACGACGGTGCGCTCGGCCCGGACCGCCGCTGCGGCGGTCAACACGGTCCACGTCGAGGCCGGCGTCTCCTCGGCGTACGGAACGAAGTCCGCGCCGCGCAGTGCAGCGATGGTCAGTCCGGTGCCTCGGAACCGCTCCAGGGCGATCGAGCTCACCGCCGCCCCCGCCGCGGTCGCCTGCTCGAAGAAGGTCGGCTTGGCCTGATAGGCCCGGGCCGACAAACTCGACTCCCAGGTCAGCGCGTTGAGGATCTCCCCGGTCGTGGGCACTCGCGATGTGTAGCCGACCATGCCGTGCTGACCCGGCGGCAGTCCGGTGCCGAGACTGGCGAGGCTGGTCACCGTCGTGCTCGGCACGCCCACCGTGAGTGGTCGCGCGTCCCCGAGCAGCGACGCGAGATAGGGGACCTCGCGGGCGACCCCCCGGAGCAGGTTCCAGCCGAGACCGTCCACCAGGACGACGACATAGCGGCTCGCCGCCGGCAGCCGGAGGACGTCGTCCTCACAGCCCGGGACTCCGACGTGTGCGCCGATGCTCGGCATCAGGTCGCCGAGGCTGGCCGAGCCGTACGCCGGTTGGACCGGCGACTGCGCGGCATCCCCCGGCAGGACCGTTGCGGGCCGCGACGCTGCCCGCGGGACGCTCATGCCACGGCCGCGCGCTGCTGCAGCGAGGTCGCGAAGCGGACCAACCGCGCGACCCGGTCGGCTCCGTCGGCGGCCGCACTCATTCGCACGGTGAGGTCGTCGCCGACCAGTGCCCCGGTGAACCCGTGGTCGGCGTCGCACTGCGGATCGGAACAGGTTGCCGGCTCGATGTCGATCCGGCGTACCGCTCCCCAGCCGACCGACAACCAGGTCTCGTAGATGTCCTCCGACCCGGCCCGGTAGACCTCCGGTTGGGTCACCACTCGGGTCAGCGCCACGGTGTTGATCTTGGTCAGCGCAACGGACTCCGTCGAGGACGCGGCGTAGATGCCCGGGGCCGGAGGTTCGGCGGGCTGGTCGTCGGTGTGCCCGATGATCAGTCGCGTCCTCGTCAGCGCCAGCACGGTGACGTGCCGATGGATCTCGTCATGGTTGAAGGTGGGCTCGTGATGGACCACGAAGTCGAGCAGGTCCTCCTCGGCGAGCGCGATCATGATCGCGTCCTCGACCAGCTCCGGGAAGTACCCACAGGCGTCGATCTCGTCCCTGAGGTCTTTCCTCGTCGAACCCAGCCTCACGTTCGTCATCCTGCCACGACCCGACGACACTGACCCCCGGCGACCGAGTTTCCCCGCCGCCCTCCACACCCCCTCCCCCCGGTCAGAATCGAACGCTGCGTCCGTTCCTCGCGCTGGACTCCCGTTACTTCCGGCGTACAGCGCAAAGAACCAACGCAGCGTTCGATTCCGACAGGGCGGCAGGCAAATCACCAGCAGCAGCAGCGGAGGGTCAGAGGACGCGGGCTAGGGGGTCGCGGCGGTCGGCGGTGGGCGCGATCAGCACCCGGGCACCGAGGACGGCGACCGAGTTGAGCGAGGCCACGCAGGGGCTCAGGGTCACCGAGGCCAGCTGCGGGATGGCGTCGGCGAGCTGGGCCACCCGATGCAGCAGGTCCTCGATGCCGGGAATGTCCACCCCGGGCGCACCGTGCCGACCGAACAGCACCGGCGCGGCCTTCAGATCCCGGACCATGGCCGAGGCGTCGACGGTGGTCAGCGGCGGGACCCGGTAGACCGTGTCCCCCAGCAGCTCGCTCGGGATCCCATCCAGCCCGAGGGACACGATCGGCCCGAACGCCGCATCCTCCCGGCTGGTGATCACCAGCGAGACACCCGCCGGCGCCATCGCCTGCACCACCGGCAGCGCCGCCGACAGTCCGTCGTCGCTGGCCAGTCCCAGGTCGGTGACCAGGTGCTGCAGGTCCTTCCAGGCGTCCGCCATCTCGGTCGCGGCATCGATGTTGCGATGAACGCTGGCCAGATCCGGCCGGCCGCGTACCGCCGGGTCGGTCGCCTTGAGCGCCACATTCCAGCCCAGCCGCTCCGCGACGGCGACGGCCTCGTCCAGGGTCCGCACCGCGAACCGCGGCACCAGCGTGATCCCGTACGCGGACAGCAGCTCAGCCGCCTCGGCGTCGGTGAGCTCGCGGCCCTCCGGCACCTCGGCGAGCACCCGGTTCACCACTCGCCGGGCCGCAGTCTCATCCATCTCCAGCATCGGCACTGCGCCGGGGTCGCGGTCCCGCCAGTGCGCGTACGCGGTGACCGCGGAGAGCGCGTGAACCGCGTCGGCGGCAGCGTCGAAGCGGGGCAGGCGTCCGACCTCGTCGTGTGACCCGTCGCTCATCAGGGGCGGATGGAAGTCCAGGAAGACCCCGACCAGCGGCTTGGTCGCCTCCACCGCAACCTCTTCCAGGGCCATGATCACGTCCTCGGTGCCCTGGTCGTACACGTTCACCGCCGCGCACACCACGGAGTCACAGTCCGGATCGGCGAGCGCCTCGCGAGCCGCCTCCGCAAACGCGGCGGGGTCGGCGACCGCCCCCAGCAGCACCGGCTGGCGCTCCCGGAGCAGTCCGACCACATCGAGGGTCTGGCACATCTGCGCGCCGAGCGTGGTCGAGTTGGTGACGATCCGCACCCGCGGACCAGCGGGCAGCGGCTGTCGCGCCGCGATCTTGGCGATGTCGATCATGGCGCCTCGCCGGTGCACCACCATCACCCCGGCCTGCCGGAACAGCGCGTCCACCGCGTCGTCCGGTGCGTGCCCGAGCCCTCCGCGTACGCCGACGTGGGCCCCCCGGCTGGCCCGGCCCGGAGCGAACACCACCACCGGCTTGCGCCGGGTCAGCCGACGGGCGATCCGGGAGAACTTGCGCGGGTTGCCGATCGAGTCCAGCGACAGCAGACAGACCCGGGTCGCCGCGTCGTCCTCCCAGTACTGCATCACGTCGTTCGCCGTCACGTCGGCGTAATCCCCGGTGCTGATGAAAGACGACACTCCCAGGTCCTGCCGCACCGCGTGGTTCAGCACAGCGACGCCGACGGCCGCCGACTGGCAGAACAGGCCGACGCCGCCCGGTCGCGGCATTGGCCCGGGGGTGGCGTTGAGCTCGACCTCCAGCGCAGTGTTGATCAAGCCCAGCGCGTCGGGCCCCAGCGCGCGCACGCCGTACGCCCGGGCCAGGTTGATCACCGTCAGGTTGTCCCCCGGTTCGACGTCGGCGCCGGTCAGCACCACGATGCCGTGCGCCCCTCTGTGGGCGACGTCGATGACCACCCCGCCCAGCTCCGCCGTCGGCACCGACACCAGGGCCAGGTCGAGCCGCCCCGGGACCTCGGCGAGCGACGCCGCATTGGGAGCCCCGACCGCGACGCAGTCGTCGGTGCAGACCGCCACCACCTCACCCCGGAAGCCACCCTTGACGATCGAGTCGACCAGACCCTGCACCCGCTCGCCCGTGCCGTGCACCACCAGCCGGCTCGGCGTGAGCAGCCGCTCCATCGAGGCCCGCTCCGCCCGATGCTCACGACGCTCCATCACTCCCACCGAGGTGTCGGTCGGCAGGATCGGGAACTCGACGTTCAGCACGCCGTCCTCGATGCCCTTCGACACCTTGTAGCCCGCGTCGGCGAATACGTGGGCCATCCGCCGGTTCTGCGGCAGCACCTCGGCGACGAACCGGGTGATCCCGCGCTCTCGGGCCGCCTCGGCCAAGTGCTCGAGCAGCAGTTGCCCGATGCCCCGGCCCTGGTGGGCGTCCTCGATCAGGAACGCCACCTCGGCGGTCGCGCCCTCGACCCGGTCATACCGGCCGACGGCGATCATCTCCTCCCCGAGCGTGAGGATGAAAGCCACCCGGTCGACGTAGTCCACGTGGGTGAACCGATGCACGTCCCGCTCGCTGAGCCGGGGATAGGGCGCGAAGAACCGGAGGTACTTCGACTCCGGCGACACCCGGTCGTAGAAGGCCACCAGCCGCTCGGCATCAGTTGGCCGGATCGGCCGCAGGTGCGCCGTGCCGCCATCGGTCAGCAGGACGTCTGCCTCCCACTCCCGCGGATAACCTGGTGGCTCGGTGACGTCGGTCGCGGGCACGGATGCCAGACTACGCATGTGCCTGACTTCGTGGCCGCCATCGACCAGGGCACCACCAGCACCCGGTGCATGATCTTCGACCACAACGGCCGGGAGGTGGGCAAGCACCAGGTCGAGCACGCGCAGATCCTGCCGAAACCGGGCTGGGTGGAGCATGATCCGGCGGAGATCTGGCAGAACACCCAGGACGTTGTCCGGAAGGCGCTCGAGCAGCAGGGACTGTCGGCCGCCGACCTGGCTGGGCTGGGAATCACCAACCAGCGGGAGACCACCGTCGTGTGGAACGCCCGCACGGGCGAGCCGTACGGCAACGCCATCGTCTGGCAGGACACCCGCACCGACAAGATCGCCGCGGCACTGGACCGCGACGGCCGCGGTGATGTGATCCGACACCGCGCCGGGCTGCCGCCGGCCACCTACTTCTCCGGCGGCAAGCTGGCCTGGCTCTTCGAGAACGTCGAGGGCGTACGCGCGGCCGCCGAGTCCGGCGAGGCGCTGTTCGGTACCACCGACAGCTGGGTGCTGTGGAACCTGACCGGCGGCCCGGACGGCGGCCGGCACATCACCGACGTCACCAACGCCAGCCGGACCATGCTGATGGACCTGGAGACCCTGGACTGGGACGACGAGCTGCTCGGCTTCTTCGGGGTGCCGCGCCGGATGCTGCCGACGATCGTGCCGTCCATCGACGCCGATGCGTACGGGACGACCCGCTCCGACGGCCCGTTCGGAGGCGAGGTGCGAATCGGCGGGGTGCTGGGCGACCAGCAGGCGGCGATGGTCGGCCAGGTCTGCCTCACCACCGGCGAGGCCAAGAACACCTACGGCACCGGCAACTTCCTGCTGCTGAACACGGGTCGTGAGCTGGTCCGGTCCACGCAGGGACTGCTCACGACTGTCTGCTACCAGCACGGCACGGCGCCGCCGACCTACGCGCTCGAGGGATCGATCGCGGTGACGGGTTCGGCGGTGCAGTGGCTGCGCGACCAGCTGGGCATCATCTCCGATGCCCGCGAGATGGAGGCGCTCGCCGGCTCGGTGGACGACACCGGGGGCGCGTACTTCGTGCCGGCCTTCTCCGGGCTGTTCGCTCCGCACTGGCGCTCCGATGCGCGGGGAGCAATCGTCGGACTGGCCCGGTTCCACACCAAGGCGCATCTGGCGCGGGCGACGTTGGAGGCGATCTGCTACCAGAGTCGCGACGTCGCGCTGGCCATGGAGTCCGATGCCGACACCGCGCTGGACGTGCTCAAGGTCGACGGCGGCGTCACGGCGAACGCACTCTGCATGCAGATCCAGGCCGACGTGCTCGGTGTGGACGTGAGCAAGCCGGTGGTCACCGAGACCACCGCGCTCGGTGCCGCGTACGCGGCGGGCCTGGCGTGCGGGTTCTGGGTATCGCCGAACGACCTGCGGGACAACTGGCAGGAGGATCGGCGCTGGACGCCGCAGATCAGTGAGGACCAGCGGGAGGCCGGGTACGCCGGTTGGCAGAAGGCGGTGCAGCGCACGCTGGACTGGGTCGAGGTGTGAGGAGCAACCGGCGATGACGACACCCACCATCCGGCGGCAGCCGGACATGGCTCAGGATCCGGACCGCAACCTGGCCCTGGAGCTGGTCCGGGCCACCGAGGCCGCGGCGATCAACTGCTCGCGCTACCTCGGCTTCGGCGACAAGAACCAGGTCGACGCCGCCGCGGTGGACGCGATGCGCCCGGTGCTCGGCGCGGTCCGGATGAACGGCGTGGTGGTCATCGGCGAGGGTGAGAAGGACGAGGCGCCGATGCTCTACAACGGCGAGCGGGTCGGCGACGGCTCGGGCCCGGAGTGGGACCTCGCGGTCGATCCGGTCGACGGGACGACTCTGACCGCCAAGAGCCTGCCGGACGCGCTGAGCGTGCTCGGGCTCTCGCCACGCGGCACCATGTTCAACCCCGGCCCGGCGGTCTACATGCGCAAGCTGGTGGTGCCGGGCGAGGTCGCCTCGGCGGTCGAGCTCGACGCCCCGATCGGCGACACACTGAGCAAGATCGCGAAGCTCACCGATCGGCAGCCGGCCGAGCTGACCGTCGCGATCCTCGACCGGCCCCGGCACGCCGAGCTGGTCAGCCAGATTCGTGCAGCGGGCTCCCGGATCCGGTTCCTGCTGGACGGTGACGTCGCCGGGGCGATCATGGCCGTCACCCCTGGCACCGGAGTCGACGTGCTGGTCGGCACCGGCGGCACTCCGGAGGGTGTGCTCGCGGCCTGCGCGCTGCGCTGCCTGGGCGGGGAGCTGTTCGGTCAGCTGGTCGCCCGCGACGACGCGGAACGTACCGCGATCCTCGACGCCGGCTTCGACCTGGACGCCCACCTCACCACCACCGACCTGGTGGCCGGCGACAACGTGTTCTTCGCGGCCACCGGAGTCACCGACGGGTCACTGCTGCGCGGGGTGCGGTTCGAGAAGCACCGGATCATCACCCACTCGTTGTCCATGCGATCGCACTCCGGAACGGTTCGGTTCATCGAAGGCCGGCACGACCCGGACCGCTCCGGCCTGATCCTCCGCTGATGTTCACCACCTCCACCGCCCTCGGCCCGAAGGCAAGGACCGACGCCCTGGATCGGCTCGCGTCCGAGGAGTTCGACGTGCTGGTGATCGGCGGCGGGGTCACTGGGTGCGGAGCCGCGCTCGATGCCGTGACCCGAGGACTGCGGGTCGGTCTGGTCGAGGCGCGCGATCTGGCCGCGGGCACCTCCAGCCGCTCCAGCAAGCTCTTCCACGGCGGACTGCGCTACCTCGAGCATCTCAACTTCGCCCTGGTCTTCGAGGCGCTCAAGGAGCGCTCACTGGCCCTGACCAAGCTGTCACCGCATCTGGCCAAGCCGGTGCCGTTCCTCTATCCCTTGCTGAAGCCGGTGGTCGACCGCTCGTACGCCGGGCTGGGGATCGGCGTGTACGACGTGATGGGCGCCGGCCGCGGCGTACCCAGCCATCTGCGGCATCTGGGGCGGAAGAAGACCCTCGAGTCGTTTCCCTCGGCCAACCGGGAGACCCTCAAAGGCTCGATCAAGTTCTACGAGGGCCTGGTCGACGACGCGCGGCACACCATGATGATCGGCCGGACCGCCGCCCACTACGGGGCGGCGGTCGCCACCAGCACCCGGGTGATCGGCTTCCTCCGGGAGGCGGACCGCGTCGCCGGCGTCCGGGTACGCGATCTCGAGTCCGGCAACGAGTTCGAGGTCCGGGCCAAGCAGACGATCAACGCGGCGGGCGTGTGGATGGACGAGCTGCAGAAGATGCTCGGCGGGCGCGGTCAGTTCGAGGTGCGAGCCTCGAAGGGCATCCACCTCGTGGTGCCCCGCAACCGGATCAACTCCCGGACCGGGCTGATCACCCAGACCGAGAAGAGCCTGTTGTTCATCATCCCGTGGACCAGCCACTGGATCATCGGCACCACCGACACCGACTGGCGGCTGGACCGGGCGCATCCGGCGGCCAGCCAGGCCGACATCGACTACCTGCTGGGGCACGCCAACACCCTGCTCGCCGACAAGCTGGACCGCGACGACGTGGTGGGGGTGTACGCGGGGTTGCGGCCACTGCTGGCCGGCGAGTCCGACTCCACCTCCAAGCTGTCCCGCGAACACGCCGTCGCCTCCCCGGTCCGCGGGGTGATCACCGTGGCGGGCGGGAAGTACACCACCTATCGGGTGATGGCCAAGGACGCCGTGGACGCCGCGGTCCGCGAGCTCGGCGAGTCCATGCCGCCGTCGTGCACCGAGGACGTGCCGCTGCTGGGCGCGGAGGGATACCACGCGCTGTGGAACGCCCGGCCCCTGATCGTCGCCGCGACCCGGCTGCGCGAGGCCCAGGTGGAGCACCTGCTGAACCGCTATGGCTCGCTGCTGCCGGAGCTGCTCGAGATGATCAAGACACGACCGGAGCTGGCGCATCCGCTGGAGTCGGCGCCGGAGTACCTCAAGGTCGAGGCGGTCTACGCAGTGTCGCACGAGGCCGCGCTGCACCTGGACGACATCCTCGCCCGACGGACCCGGATCTCGATCGAGACCTGGGATCGGGGCGTGGCGGCGGCCACGGAGGTGGCCCGGCTCGTTGCGCCGGTGCTCGGCTGGGATGAGGCGGACATTTCCCGGGAGATCGAGCACTACGAGAAGCGGGTGGCCGCCGAACGCGAGTCACAGAGTCAGCCTGACGACCTGTCGGCCGACGCCGCGCGGCTGGGCGCGCCGGAGGTCCGGATGGGCCGCGTCCACTAGCGACCCCCGCTCTCCCTCCGACTTGTCAGCGAGATCGGACGCCTCGATAGGGTGGGTTTCACCATGAACGACACCCCGAAGACTCTGGCCGACCTGCTCAACGCCTACACCACCGAGCAGTGCACGGTGATCATCGACGCCGAACCCAAGCTGCGGGCCGGCGAGAACGTGGTGCACGTCACCCGGGTCGCGGTGCGGCGGCTACGCAGCACCGTTCGGGTCTTCGCCGACGCGTACGACCCCACCGAGGCTGCCAGGCTGGAGGAAGAGCTGGTCTGGTGGGCGGGCCTGCTGGGGGCGATTCGGGACATGGACATCCTGCAGGCGGGGTTGTCCGAGCGGATCGCGGCACTGCCGCCGGAGCAGGTGCTCGGGCCGGTCGAGGCGACCGTGAGCCGAGAGATCGGAGCCCAGCGCAAGTCCGCATCCGATGCGGTGAACGAAGCGATGGACACGGAGCGCTACCGCAATCTGATCGCCCTCCTGCACTCCTGGCGGGTCGACCCACCCTTGACGGAGGTGGCCGCCGAGCCGGCCGAGGTGGTCGACCGCTTCATCAAGAAGGCCAACAAGAAGCTCCGCAAGCGACTGGTGGGCGGCATCGAGGCGGATGCGGTGGGCGAGGACTCCGACGAGCTGTTCCACTCGGCGCGCAAGGCCGGGAAGCGCCACCGGTACTCGGTCGAGCTGGCCCAGCCCCTGTGGGGCAGCAAGGCCGACAAGATCGTGTCCGACCGCAAGGACCTGCAGGACCTGCTCGGCTACCACCAGGACCGGGCCGTGCAAGCGGCGTTCCTGCGCGATCTCGGCGCCCGGCTCGGCGTCCGCTCCGGCCAGAACGGCTACACCTACGGCCTGCTCTATGCGCAGGTGATCGCTGCGGGCGAGAGCCTGGCCGACGACCTCAAGCCCTACGTCTAGTTTCGGCTCGCTGCTCGCGCCGCCCACTCGACCCCCACTGTCGGAATCGGACGCTGCGTCGGATTCTCGCGCTGTGCTCCGGATACTTCCGACGTGCAGCGCGAACATCCGGCGTACAGTGCCGACGCTCGTGAGATGCACGGGATCGTCACCGGCGCGCGGCAGAATGACGGCACAAGGCACCAGCTGAGGAGGCCGACGGCCGATGGCCAGAACCCCCGCACCGCCGGAAGACGACTTCACCGAGCGGATCGTCGACGTCGACGTCTCCTCGGAGATGCAGACCAGCTTTCTGGAGTACGCGTACTCGGTCATCTACTCGCGCGCCCTGCCCGACGCTCGCGACGGGCTCAAGCCGGTGCAACGCCGGATCCTCTACAGCATGGACGAGATGGGCTTACGCCCCGATCGGGCCCATGTGAAGTGCGCGCGAGTCGTCGGCCAGGTCATGGGCCTCTACCACCCCCACGGCGACACGGCGATCTACGACGCCCTGGTCCGCACCGCCCAGCCGTGGACGATGCGCCTTCCGCTGACCGACGGCCACGGTAACTTCGGCTCCTTGGACAACGGCCCGGCCGCCATGCGTTACACCGAGTGCCGGATGGCCGAGGCCGCACTGGCCATGACCGACGGGCTGGACGAGGACACCGTCGACTTCAAGCCGAACTACGACGGCAAGGATGTCGAGCCTGTCGTGCTCCCAGCGGCTTTCCCCAACCTGCTGGTCAACGGCGCCTCCGGGATCGCCGTCGGCATGGCCACCAACTGCCCGCCGCACAATCTGGTCGAGGTGGTGCAGGCGCTGCGTCATCTGATCAAGCATCCCGACGCCGACGTCGACACCCTGATGCGGTTCATCCCCGGGCCCGACCTGCCCAGCGGCGGCAAGATCATCGGGCTGGAAGGGATCCGCGACGCCTACCACACCGGCAAGGGGTCGTTCCGGATCCGGGCCACGGCACGGATCGAGCAGGTACACCCGCGGCGGAAGGGCATCGTGGTCACCGAACTGCCCTATCTCGTCGGGCCGGAGCGGGTGATCGAGCAGATCAAGGCCCTGGTGACAGCGCGCAAGCTGCAGGGCGTCGCCGACGTCAAAGACCTCTCCGACCGCACCAACGGCACCCGCCTGGTGATCGACGTCAAGAACGGCTTCAATCCCGACGCCTTGCTCGAGCAGCTCTATCGGCTGACCAAGATGGAGGACAACTTCGCCATCAACGCCGTCGCCCTGGTCGACGGCCAGCCGCGCACCCTCAGCCTCCGCGAGCTCCTGACCGTCTACCTCGAGCACCGCTACGAGGTCACCCGCCGGCGGACTGAACACGCGAGAGCCAAGGCCGCCGATCGGCTGCACCTGGTCGAGGGCCTGCTGATCGCCATCGTCGACATCGACGACGTGATCGCGATCATCCGCAGTAGCGACGATGTCGCCCAGGCCCGGGCGCGCCTGATCGAGGTGTTCGAGCTGACCGAGCTGCAGGCCAACTACATCCTGGAGATGCCGCTGCGCCGGCTGACCCGGTTCTCCACTCTCGAGCTCGAGACCGAGCGGGATGCCCTGACGGCCAAGATCGCCGAGCTGACCGCGATCCTCGACAGCCCGGAGGAGCTGCGGGCCCTCGTCGGCAACCAGCTGGCCGAGATCGCCCAACGGCACGGCACGCCGCGACGCACCATCCTGCTCGCCGCCAGCGGGGTCGCCGCCACCGTGGCCGCGGCGCCACTGGAGATCGCCGACGACCCGTGCTGGGTGCTGCTGTCCTCGGCCGGGCTGCTGGCCAGGACCAACAACGCCGATCCGTTGCCCACCGGCGGACCTCGCGCGAACCACGACGTTCTCGTCTCCGCGATCGTCGGCACCGCCCGCGGCGAATGCGGGCTGGTGACCAGTGCCGGCCGGCTGATCAAGATCAACGCGCTCGATCTGCCGACGGTGCCGACCACGGCGAACATGCCCAACCTGCAGGGCGGCACGCACGTCAGCGAGCTGATCACTTTGGAGCCGGACGAGCGGGTGCTCTGCCTGACCACGCTGGCCACCGATTCACTCGGTCTCGCGCTGGGCACCGCGCAGGGCGTGGTGAAGCGGGTCAACCCGGAGGTGCTCGGTCGCGACTCGTGGGAGGTGATCCGGCTGGATCCGGGCGACCGGGTCGTCGGGGCCGTGGAGCTGACCACCGCCGACGTCGAGCTGACCTTCGTCACCAACGACGGTCAGCTGCTGCACTTCCCGGCCTCGTCGGTACGCCCCCAAGGCCGGTCGGGCGGGGGGATGGCCGGGATCAAGCTCGGCATCGGCGCCCGCGTGGTCTTCTTCGGGGCGGTGCCGACCGATGGCTCGGTGGTGGTGACGGCGGCCGGTACGTCCCGCGCCCTGCCCGGCACCGATGCCGGCACCGTCAAGGTCACACCGTTCGCCGAGTATCCCGGCAAGGGCCGGGCCACCGGCGGAGTCCGCTGTCATCGGTTCCTCAAGGGTGAGGACGCGGTGCTCCTGGGCTGGGCCGGACCCGCGCCCGCGTACGCCGCAGCTGCCAGCGGGTCACCCATCGACCTCCCACCGGCGGACGGTCGCCGGGACGGGTCGGGGACGCCGGCCGGGCAGCCGATTGCCGCGGTCTCGTCACCACGTGGATGACCCGCGGGCGCAACCCAGAAGTCCGTACGCTCACACCGTGTCCCGACCACCGAGCAGTTTCGCCGACCTGCTGACCGCCAACGTGGGCTACCAGACCCATTTCTCGCACGGGGGTTTTGACGGCGTTGCGCACGCCGGCGTCGCCATGTTGACCTGCATGGACTCCCGGATCGAACCGCTCGACATGATTGGCCTCCGGTTCGGGGACGCCAAGATCATCCGGACGCCGGGCGGTCGGCTGACCCCCGACGCCCTGGTCGGCTGCGTGCTGGGTGTCCACCTGCTGGGGGTGAGGCGGATCCTGGTCGTCCCGCACACGCGGTGCGCCATGGCCAGCGGCGATGACTCCGACATCGTCGCCACGGTGCGACGCACCACGGGTGCGGACCTGTCGGACCTTGCCATCGGGGCCTCACCCGATCAACGGGCCCGGCTGATGGAGGACGTGAACGCGTTGCGGAGCCACGAGCACATCGCTGGTCGCGCTCTGGTCGGCGGTTTCCTCTACGACGTCGACACGGGAGCCCTGCACCAGGTCATGTGAGGCCGCTCGCCCGCGTACAGGGTGGCACTGCGTACAGGGTGGCACTGCACGCCAGATCCTCGCGCTGCACGCCGGAAGTAACCGGAGTCCAGCGCGAGAATCGGACGCAGCGTTCGATTCCGACAGGCCGAAGCGAGACAGGGTCAGACGTCGATGGCGGCGGAGTCCAGGGCGTACGCGCCGTCGATGATGAACTCCTTGCGCGGGGCGACGTCGTTACCCATCAGCATCTCGAAGGTGGTCTCGGCCAGCAGACCGTCGTCGACCGTCATCCGGCGCAGCGTGCGGTGGCGGGGGTTCATCGTGGTCTCGGCCAGCTGGTCGGCGTCCATCTCCCCCAGCCCCTTGTAGCGCTGCGGGTCCTTGTAGCGCAGCCCGCGCTTGGTCAGCTCCGCAGCCTTCCGCTGGTACTCCGCGTCGGAGTAGGTGTAGATGTAGCGCTCCTGACCCTTCCGGGCGTTGATCAGCTCGAACCGGTGCAGTGGTGGAACGGCGGTGTAGACCCGGCCTGCGTCGACCAGTGGGCGCATGTAGCGGAAGAACAGCGTGGCCAGCAGGCAGCGGATGTGGGCGCCGTCGGAGTCGGCGTCGGCCATGAAGATGATCTTGCCGTAACGGGCCGCCTCCAGGTCGAAGCTGCGGCCCGACCCGGCCCCGACGACCTGGATGATCGAGGCGCACTCGGCGTTCTTCAGCATGTCGCCGACAGAGGCCTTCTGCACGTTGAGGATCTTGCCGCGGATCGGCAGCAGCGCCTGGAACTCCGAGTCCCGGGCGTCCTTGGCCGTTCCCAGCGCGGAGTTGCCCTCGACGATGAAGAGTTCGGACCGGTCGACGTCGGCGCTTCGGCAGTCGGCCAGCTTGGCCGGCAGGGTCGATGACTCGAGCGCGTTCTTCCGTCGCTGCGCTTCGCGGTGCTGGCGCGCGGCGACCCGGGTCCGGGACGCGCCGACCACCTTCTCGAGCACGGCCCGGGCCTGAGTCCGGGTCGCGGCCTTGGTCGAGGCCAGGAACGCGGTCAGCTCCCGTTCGGTCGTCTGGGTCACCAGCCGGGCCACGGCCGGCGTACCCAGCACCTCCTTGGTCTGGCCCTCGAACTGAGGCTCGGCCAGCCGCACGGTGACCACCCCGGTCATCCCCTCGAGCACGTCATCCTTGACGATGTCCTCCCCCGCCTTGAGCAGCCGGGTGTTCTGCAAGGCACTGCCGAAGGCCCGGGTCAGCGCACGCTCGAAGCCCAGAACGTGGGTGCCACCCTTCGGGGTCGCGATGATGTTGACGTAGGACTGGACCTTGGTGTCGTAGCCAGTCCCCCAGCGCACGGCGATGTCGACGTCGAGATCCCGCTCGACGTCGGTCGGCTCCATGTGACCGGCGTCATCCAGCATCGGCACGGTCTCGGTGAACCGGCTCTGCCCACGCAGCCGGACCACCTCCGTGAGCGCGGGGTCGGGCGCCAGGAACTCACAGAACTCCGAGATTCCGCCGGCGTGCCGGAAGGTCTCCTCGGTGACCTCCTTGGTCCGAGCGTCGACAACGGTGAGCGCGAGGCCGGGCACCAGGAAGCTGGTCTGCCGCGCCCGGTCCTGCAGGTCCTTGAGCGACAGCTCGGCCTCGCGCAGGAAGATCTGCCGATCCGGCCAGTAGGTGATCCGGGTGCCGGTCCTCCCTTTCGCGGCGCGCGCGGTCTTGGCCAGCGTCCCGCCGGCCGTGAACTTCGCCATCGGCCCCGGCCCGTCGAAGACCCCGGGTACACCGCGGCGGAAAGACATCGCATATGTCGAGCCGTTCCGGTCCACCTCGACATCGAGCCGGCTGGACAGCGCGTTCACGACCGATGCCCCGACTCCGTGCAAACCGCCGGTCGCGTTGTAGGAGCCGGCCCCGAACTTGCCGCCGGCGTGCAGCTTGGTGAACACGACCTCGACGCCGGACAGCCCGGTACGGGGCTCGATGTCGACCGGGATGCCGCGGCCCTGGTCGTGGACCGAAATGCCGCCGTCAGACCGAAGTGTGATCAAGATCTCAGTGCCGGAGCCGCTCAGGGCCTCGTCCACCGCGTTGTCGATGATCTCCCACAGGCAGTGCATGAGGCCGCGGGTGTCGGTCGACCCGATGTACATCGCCGGCCGCTTGCGGACCGCCTCGAGGCCTTCCAGCACCAGCAGGTGCCGGGCCTCGTAGTCGCGGCTTTCCGTTGCCGGGTTGGCTTTCGGCACGGCTGTGAGACTACCCCGGCGCACCGACACCGCTCGGGAGGACAGATCCCGCAATCCATCCTGTGTCGGACGCCGAACCCTGGAAGTGTCCCTCTCACCACACACTCATAGGATTCGTTACACAACGGACATTCCTCCGAGACGCGGAAGGGGAACAATCGAAACCAGCACGGATGTTGAGTAGACGTGCTGGTGTATCGGAAAGGTCGGACCCGGCTCAGAACAGACAAGACCGCGTGACTCTCAGGAAGCGAGGCCAGCCATGAGTACTCCAGTCATCGAAGGCGCCGCCCTCAGCGCCTCGGACCGCTGCGATCGTTGTGGCGCACAGGCCTACGTCCGGGTCGTCATGGCCAACGGCTTCGAGCTGTTGTTCTGCGCCCACCACAGCAAGGAACACGCCGCCAAGCTGAAGCAGGTGGCACTCCGGATCCACGACGAGTCTGGGCGCATCTCCTAGCTCCCCTCCCGTCTTCGGCCGGCCCCCTCCACCCAGGCGGTGGGAGGGGCCGTCGCACGTCCGGTGCACCGTCGAGCGCGTTGGCCGAGAGTTCGTGCGTTGTTCACCTGTACGCGCATCGCCGGCTGACCTATCTCCAGCACGATTCTGCGGTGAGCACACGCAGACGGAACACCGGACGACGCCCCCTAGCGGTTGCTTCGACCCTCAGCGCCATGATCGCGGCGGTGCTGGCGCCCTCGGCGACCGCCGACGAACGACCCGGCGAGTCCGCCGCGTACGAGCGGTTGGCCACGTACCCGGTCTATCGGAACGCCCCACCCGGTACCGACCCGGCAGCGGAGACCGTCGCCGAGATCTCGAGCGTCACCCGCGACGGCCGGACGGTGATCTACACCGACGCCGTGCAGCAGCGGATCGGGTTCGTCGACATTCGCAACCCGTCCGCACCGCGCGGGCTGGGAACCCTCTCGACGCTGAACCCGGGTGACGCCAAAGGTGAACCGACATCGGTCGCCGTGGCCGGGTCCCACGCGCTTGTCGTCGTCGACACCAGCCCGTCCTTCACCGCACCCTCGGGCCGGCTGGACGTCATCCGGATCGCCGACCGGGAGCGGGTCCGCTCGGTGTTCCTCAGCGGGCAGCCCGACTCGATCGCCGTCAGCCCGGACGGCGCGTACGCCGCGATCGTGATCGAGAACCAACGGGACGAGGAGTTCGCTCCGACCGGCGCCGAGGAGGGCGATCTCCCTCAGCCTCCCGGCGGGTTCCTCCAGGTGGTCAGCCTCGCCGGGGCGCCGGCGGCGTGGACGGTCACCCCGGTGCCGTTCACCACTGGCGACGGGAGTGCCCTCCCCGGCTTCGCCGCCGCAGGCCTGCACGAGCCGACCGACCCGGAACCGGAGTACGTCGCCATCAACTCGCGGAACCGCGCGGCCGTGACCCTGCAGGAGAACAACGGCGTGGTGATCGTGGATCTGCCCACCCGAGCGATCATTTCGGTGTTCAGCGCGGGGACAGCAACGCTCACCGGCATCGACACCGCGGACGACGGGGTGATCGACCAGACCGGCAGCATCGTCGACACTCCGCGAGAGCCGGATGCCGTGACCTGGCTGGACTCCCGCTACCTGGCCACCGCCAACGAGGGTGATCTGAACGGTGGCACGCGCGGCTGGTCGGTCTTCGACAGCCGGACCGGCGCAGTGGTGTGGGATGCCGGCAACTCCGACGAACGGCTGGCGATCCGCCACGGTCTGCACGACGAAGCACGGTCTGACAACAAGGGCACCGAGCCGGAAGGTATCGCGTTCGCCGTGATGGCCGGCGTGCCGACGGTCTTCGTCGGGTCGGAACGCAGCAACTTCGTCGCGGCCTACGACGTCAGTCGGCCGACAGCGCCCAGGTTTCGTCAGCTGCTGTTCGCCACCAACGGTCCTGAGGGCCTGCTGCCCATCCCGAAACGCAACCTGCTCGTGGTCTCCTCGGAGGTCGACGACGCCGAGGTGCAGATCCGGTCGACGGTGACGGTCTACGGACTCCGCCGGGGTCAGCCGGTCCAGCCGAGCATCGTCTCGGACACCCGGAACGGCGTGCCGATCGGCTGGGGCGCGCTGAGCGCGTTGTCGGCCGATCCCCGGGATCCGCACCGGCTGTACGCCGCCAGCGACTCCGCCTACGCGGAGGCGTTGATCTACCGGGTGCAGGTCGACCGCAAGCCCGCAGTCATCACGCGATCCACGGTGGTGACCCAAGCCGGCGGCGCACCGGCCGAGCTCGACATCGAGGGGCTGTACGCCCGACCCGCCGGCGGGTTCTGGGCGGTATCCGAAGGGGCCACCGGTTCCGGCAACGCCCTGGTCCGGCTGAACGGAACAGCGCAGGTCACCGCGACGGTTCCGCTGCCGGCCGACGTCGCAGGTCAGGTCGGACGTTGGGGCCTCGAGGGCGTGACGGCGACCGGCGAGGGATCGGGCGAGAGGGTCGTCGTGGCGCTGCAGCGCCCGCTGTTCACCGATCCGGCGAACGCGACGGGCCTTGTCGAGGGCGATGCCACCCGGATCGGCCGCTACAGCCCCGCAACCGGGACCTGGGAGTGGTTCCGCTATCCACTCGACGAGGCGACTGGCGGCGGCTGGGTCGGCGTGTCGGAGATCGCGGCCTTGGGCAAGAACCGCTACGCGGTGATCGAGCGCGACAACCGTGCCGGCACGGCAGCCGCGGTCAAGCGCATTCATGTCGTGACCCTGCCGACCAGCACACAGACCGGACCGCCGGCGCTGTTGACCAAGCGGCTTGCGGTGGATGTACTGCCCCTGCTTCAAGCCCCGAATGGCTGGGTTCAGGAGAAGCTCGAGGGCCTGACGGTCACCGAGGACGGCCGGGCGTACGCGGTGACCGACAACGACGGGCTCGACGACGCCAACGGCGAGACCGTCTTCCTCCGCTTGGGCCGCCTCCGCTGACGCGTCTTCCCAGTCGGAAGGTCAGTCCAGGTAGTCCCGAAGCACCTGCGAACGCGAAGGATGCCGCAGCTTGCTCATCGTCTTGGACTCGATCTGGCGGATCCGCTCACGGGTCACGCCATAAACCTTGCCGATCTCGTCCAGAGTCTTGGGCTGGCCGTCGGTGAGCCCGAAGCGCATCGAGACCACGCCCGCCTCGCGCTCGCTCAGGGTGTCGAGCACGTCATGCAGCTGCTCCTGCAGGAGGGTGAAGCTCACCGCATCCGCAGGAACGACTGCCTCGGAGTCCTCGATGAGATCGCCGAACTCAGAATCCCCGTCCTCACCGAGAGGCGTGTGCAGCGAGATCGGCTCACGGCCGTACTTCTGCACCTCGACGACCTTCTCCGGGGTCATGTCGAGCTCGCGCGCCAGTTCCTCGGGGGTCGGCTCCCGGCCGAGGTCCTGCAACATCTGCCGCTGCACCCTGGCCAGCTTGTTGATCACCTCGACCATGTGCACGGGAATGCGGATGGTCCGGGCCTGATCGGCCATCGCCCGGGTGATCGCCTGCCGGATCCACCAGGTCGCGTACGTGGAGAACTTGTAGCCCTTGGTGTAGTCGAACTTCTCCACCGCCCGGATCAGACCGAGGTTGCCCTCCTGGATCAGGTCGAGGAAGAGCATCCCGCGGCCGGTGTAACGCTTGGCCAGGGAGACCACCAGCCGCAGGTTGGCCTCGAGCAGGTGGTTCTTGGCCCGGCGGCCGTCCTCGGCGATCCATTCGAAGTCGTCGACCTGGTTCGCCTTGATCTTGGACTGCTCGTCGTTGATCTTCTCGTCCGCGAACAGCCCGGCCTCGATCCGCTTGGCGAGCTCGACCTCCTGCTCGGCGTTCAGCAGGGCGACCTTGCCGATCTGCTTCAGATAGTCCTTGACCGGGTCCGCCGTGGCCCCGGCCGCCATGACCTGCTGTTCCGGCTCATCCGCGTCATCGGCCTCGGACAGGGTGAAGCCCTGATCCTCGGTGAGCTCCTCCTCGAGCTTGGCCTCCTCCGCCGGCTCGAAGGCGGACTCGTCGACGTCGTCCAGCGTCGGCTTCTTGCCGACGGTGAGCACGACTTCTTCGGTCTCAAGGTCCAACACCACGTCGGTCGTCACCAGATCGGTCTCGAGATCCTCGAGCGCGACCTCCTCGAGGTCCTCCGCGACGAGTTCGCCCGCCACCTCGCTGTCGGGGGGGTCGGTCTCCACCACCTTGGCGGCCGGCGTACGCGGTTCCGCAGGAGGGGCCACCGCAGCGGCGCGCCCACCGGTCGCGTCGACGGCCTTCAGGCCTGCGCTCTTGCTGGGAGCCTTCTTCGTCGTCGACTTCTTGGCCGGGACTTTGTCCACCGGAGCTGAAACTTGTCGCGCTCTGCTGCTCGTGGCACCTATCGCGCGGGAGGAAGCATCCAGGTTGGAAGACGGTGTCACAAAGTACCTCTCGGACTACCTTTACGAAATCAGGGCATGCAGCGCCCATCGGATGTCAATAGGTGCTCCGCCCCGTATTCTGGCACGAAGCTCCAAATTTCCCCTGATTTGCGGGCTGGAGTCCCTGTCGGATCAGGTTTCCGGCGCCGCCTTGACCGCAAGTACCGGACAGGATGCATCGAGCAACACCTTCTGAGCGTTGCTGCCGAGCAGCAGCTTGCCGATCGGAGACCGACGGCGCAGTCCGATCACGATGAACTCCGCATCCTCGCGCTCGGCTGCGTTGATCAGCTCGTCGGCGGGATCCTCGGTATCCGGGGTGGAGGCGATCGTGTACGCGATCCCGGAGGCGTCCAGCACACTGCGCAGCTCCGCCGCTTCGCCGTCCGGTGACGTGTGCACCACCAGCAGCTCCGCACCGCGCAGCTCGGCCTCGGTGATCGCCCGGCTCAACGCCGCTCGCCCCTCCGCCCGAGACGAGTATCCGACGACGATCACCGCCATCAGCGCACTTCCCAGGTGTGGACCGGTTCGTTGCTGTGCATCAGATCGATATAGCGGTCCAGCATCCCCCGCAGCGCCTGCGGCCGGGAGGCACCGGTCTCCTCGAGCCGTCCGACCTGAGCCACCTGCCAGGTGGCGCCGTTGGCGATCCGCAGGCAACGCCGTTCGATGATGTCCAGCAGCCGGCCGATCTCGGCCTCGTCGGCCTCCCAGAGCCGCAATCCCTCGGCCGCCATCGGCAGCAGCTTGCGCACCACCAGCTCGACCACCTGGACCTGGCCCACCCGCGGCCAGTAGACCTCCGCGGCGAGGCCGGACTTGATGCCGGAGATGAAGTTCTCCGTCGCCGCCTGGAACGACATCTGCGTCCAGATCGGCCGGTCGTCATCGGCCAGGGCCCGCACCAGCCCGGCGAAGAACGCCGCGTTCGCCATCGTGTCGACCACCGTCGGGCCGGCCGGCAGGACTCGGTTCTCCACCCGCAGGTGCGGCTTGCCGTCATGGGTGTCGTAGACCGGGCGGTTCCAGCGGTAGACCGTGCCGTTGTGGAGGCGAAGCTCGTCCAGCCCGGGGACCTCGCCACTGTCCAGTAGAGCCACCGGGTTCTCGTCGGAGGAGATCGGCAGCAGGGCGGGGAAGTAGCGCGAATTCTCCTCGAAGAGGTCGAAGATCGAGGTGATGAACCGCTCGCCGAACCACACCCGTGGGCGAACGCCCTGGGCCTTGAGCTCCTCGCTGCGAGTGTCCGTGCTCTGCTCGAACAACGGGATCCGCGACTCGGCGACCAGGTGCCGACCGAAGAGGAACGGCGAGTTCGCGCCGACCGCCACCTGAATGCCGGCGATCGCCTGCGCCGCGTTCCAATAGCCGGCGAAGTCGTCCGGGCTGACCTGCAGATGGACCTGGGTCGACGTGCAGGCGGCCTCGGGCATGATCGTGTCGGAGATCATCTGCAGCCGTTCGACCCCGTCGATCACGATCTCCAGGTCTTCGCCGCGCGCGGCGAAGATCTGCTGGTCGAGCAGCGAATAGCGCGGATTCTCGCTAACGCTCGCCAGCGTGACGTGGTCCGGCATCAGCGTCGGCAGGATCCCGATCATCACCAGCCGAGTGCCGATCGCCTGGGCGCGCGGGTCGGCGTCGTTCAACGACTTGCGCACCGACTGCTCGAAGGAGGTGAAGCCGGCCTCGGCCAGCCGCCGGGGGGCGACGTTGATCTCGATGTTGAACCGGCCCAGCTCGGTCTGGAACGACGGATCGGCGATCGCCGCCAGCACCTCCGCGTTGCGCATCGCCGGTTCGCCGTCGGAATCGACCAGATTCAGCTCAATCTCCAGGCCGGTCATCGGCCGCTCGAAGTCGAAGTGCGACTCGGTCAGCATCCGGGCCAGCACGTCCAGGTCCATGTGGACCTTCTCCCGGTACCGCTTGCGGTCATCGCGACTGAACTGCCGAGCCTCGACCTCTGCACCCATGCGTCTATCCTGACCCATCCGCTGCCACGGCGACCAGAGCCAGCCGGCTGGGACTAGGCTCGACGATCGTGCATGCTCCCGACCCGAGCGGGCCGGTACCGCCGGTCGCCGAGCGCCGCCCGAGCGTCCGGATCCATCACGGCGACCGGTTCACCGATCCGTATGAATGGCTGCGGGCCAAGGACGACCCGGCGGTGATCGCCTATCTCGAGGCCGAGAACGCCTACACCGAGGCCCGGACCGCACATCTCGCACCGCTGCGCGACGCGATCTTCTCCGAGATCAAGGCCAGGACGCTGGAGACCGATCTCACGGTTCCGAGCTACGCGACCCACCGCGACGGCTCCGCCTTCTGGTACTACGCCCGCACCGTCGAGGGTTCGGAGTACGCCATCTACTGCCGGGCACCGGCCACTGATCAGCGCCGTCCCCCGGACGTCACCGACACGATCAGCGGCGAGCAGGTGCTGCTGGACGGCAACCTCGAGGCGCAAGGACATGAGTTCTTCGCTCTCGGTGCGTTCAGCATCTCGGTCGACGGCCGGCTGCTGGCGTACTCGGTGGATCTGAACGGAGCCGAACGTTTCACGTTGCTGATCAAGGACCTGGCGACCGGTGAGCTGCTGCCGGACCGGATCGAGGACACGGCGTACGGGGTGGCCTGGGCCCAGGACAGCCACGTGTTCTACACCCGCGCCGACGACGCCTGGCGCCCGCACCTGGTGCTTCGCCACCGGCTGGGCACCGACCCGGCCGAGGACGTTCCGGTGCTCACCGAGCCGGACGAGCGATTCTGGCTCGGCGTCGACACCAGCCGGGACGAGCGCTGGGTGATCTTCGCATCGGGCAGCAAGCTCACCTCCGAGTACCGGATGCTCAGCACCGACGACCCCGAGGGCGAGCCGCGGACCGTGGCGCCTCGCCGCCAAGGTGTCGAGTACGACGTGGAGCCGGCCGGCGATCGGCTGCTGATCGTGCACAACTCTCGCGCGGAGGACTTCGCCCTCGCTGAGGCTCCGTTGGACGCGACAAGTCACACCCAGTGGCGGACGATCATCCCCCATCAGCCTGGCGTCCGGCTGCTGGGGGTCAGCGCGTACGCCAGCCACGCCGTGGTCTCGCTGCGCCGGAACGGCTTGACCGGGGTGCACGTGATGCCCCGCTCCCCCAGCGGTGACCTGCTGCCGGGAACCGATATCGACTTCGACGAGCCGATCCGGGTTGTCGACGCTCCGGGCGAGTCGGAGTACGACACTCCCACCATCCGGCTCGCGTACACCTCGATGCTGACCCCGGAGTCGGTCTACGACTACGACCTGGCCACCGGCGAGCTGCGGCTGCTCAAGCGCACCCCGGTCCTGGACGATCCGAGCTTCGGTCCGTACCGGCCGGAGAGCTATGTCCAGGAGCGCGGCTGGGCGACGGCGCCGGACGGAACGTCGGTGCCGCTCTCGATCGTGCGCCGGGCCGACATCGCGCTGGACGGCCAGGCGCCCGCCCTGCTCTACGGCTACGGCTCGTACGAGGCCTCGATGGATCCGGGATTCTCGATCAGCCGCCTCTGTTTGCTCGACCGCGGCATCGTGTACGCGATCGCCCATGTCCGCGGCGGCGGCGAGCTCGGCCGCCACTGGTACGAGCAGGGCAAGGCCCTGACCAAGATCAACACTTTCACCGACTTTCTTGCCTGCGCCGACTTCCTGGTCGAACACGGCTACACCAGCTACGACCGGCTTGCGGCTCGGGGCGGCAGCGCCGGCGGAATGCTGATCGGCGCCGCGGCCAACCTGGGTCCCGAGAAGTTCCGGGCCATCCACGCCTCGGTGCCGTTCGTCGACCCGCTGACCAGCATTCTCGACCCGGAGCTGCCGCTGACCGTCGTCGAGTGGGAGGAATGGGGCGACCCGCTGCACGATCCTGAGGTGTACGCGTACCTCAAGTCCTATAGCCCGTACGAGAACGTGGCCGATCGCCCCTACCCGCCGATCCTGGCGACTACCAGCCTGAACGACACCCGGGTGCTCTATGTCGAGCCCGCGAAGTGGGTCGCGGCGTTGCGCGCCGCCGTCGACTCCGAGCGCGGCCGCGAGATCCTGCTGAAGGTCGAGATGGTCGCCGGGCACGGCGGGGTCAGCGGGCGGTACCAGGGCTGGCGCGAGCTGGCGTTCGAGTACGCCTGGATCGTCGACCAGATCCAGCAGCACAGCTGATCAGAAACGGCCCGCATCCGTACGCGGGCCACGCTCCGAATTCAGGGTGAGCGTCTCAGGGAGAATTCAGGGCTGTATCGGAATCCTCGGTGGTACCTGATGCGTTGGTTCTCTGAGAGCAACGAAAGGACCACTACCGTGGCAACGACGGCTCGTTCGCGAGTTTCCGAGGGCATCGATGGCAAAGATGCAGTCGGACTATATCTGGAAGGCATCGCCAAGACTCCTCTGCTGACTGCCGAGGAAGAGGTCGAGCTCGCCAAGACCATCGAGATCGGGCTCTACGCCCAGCACATCCTGTCCGGCGACGTCACGCTCGCTGAGCGCGGCAAGCACGCCAAGCGGCCCACCACCGCCGAGCTGGAGTTTCTCGTCGACGAGGGTGAGCGGGCCATGCAGCGCTTCGTCACCGCCAACCTCCGGCTCGTCGTCTCGGTCGCTCGCAAGTACGGGCGCTCGCAGATGCCGTTGCTGGATCTGGTGCAGGAAGGCAACACCGGTCTGATCCGGGCGGTCGAGAAGTTCGACTACACCAAGGGCTTCAAGTTCTCGACATACGGCACCTGGTGGGTCCGCCAGTCCATCAGCCGGGGTATCGCCCAGCAGGGTCGCATCGTGCGGCTTCCGGTGCACGTCGCCGAGCAGGTCAACCAGGTCGGCGCCGTCCGCCGCACCTTGGAGCGCCGGCTGGGACGCGATCCGGAGATCACCGAGATCGCGGCCGAGATGGATCTCGAGCCCGAGCGAGTGCTCGATCTGATGCGCTACGGTCGCGACCACGTCAGCCTCGACGCTCCGGTCGAGGAGGGTGGCGACACCGCGCTCGGTGACCTGATCGCCCGCGAGCCGATGCCCGGTCCGGACGAGGTGTTTCTCGATGCCGAGGAGCACGCTCGCCTCGAGGCCATGCTCTCGACGCTGGACGAGCGGTCCGCCGACGTCGTACGCCGTCGCTACGGCCTGATCGACGGTCGCCAGGCCAAGCTCGCCGACATCGGTGCCCTCTGGGGCATCACCGCCGAACGTGTCCGCCAGATCGAGCGGCACGCCATTGCCAAGCTGCGAGGTAAGTCGGTTCTCGCCGCGTAAACCCCCACGCGGAGGAACCTGCAAGGGCTCCTCGCAGCCCCCTGGCCGATCCGGACCCCCCTCCGGATCGGCCGTTAACTTTGGCAGCACGGCTCGCACGGCGCGCTCAAGATCGCGTCGTCGTCGCTCCTCCGCAAGACACGCCCAACAACGCGCTCGCTGCGCTCGCGGGCGTGTCTTGCTCATCGCTCCTCCGATCGCGACCGCGCGGCTCCCGATGCTCGCCGTGCGCGACGCCAGCGGGCCGCTCCTCCGATGCTCGAAGAGCGATGCGCGACGCGCTGGGGGACGTTTCCCATCTCGGGATGGCAAACGACCCCTTCGACCGTCGCGCAGCTGGTCCTTTGCCCGCTCGAGATGGCAAACGGCCCCTTCGAGACCTCAGTCAGCTGGCGCGACGACGGCCATCCATCGGGCGGATCAGGCCTTCTTGGGCGACGTTGGCGACCAGGGCGTCG
Organism: uncultured Actinomycetota bacterium; assembly: GCA_963711015.1. Classification (GTDB taxonomy): domain Bacteria; phylum Actinomycetota; class Actinomycetes; order Propionibacteriales; family Propionibacteriaceae; genus Microlunatus. The sequence continues at coordinate 252,183 of CAVQCQ010000002.1, read as the reverse complement.
TGCTGGAAGAGGCGGGCGGTGGCCAGGCCGAGGCCCGCGGAGGCCGACGGCGAGATCTGGTCGTAGAGCAGCCATTCGTCGGCTCGGAACGGCCGGTGGAACCACATCGCGTGATCGAGTGATGCGGCCTGGACGGTGAGCCCGATCAGGACGTTGTGCGGCACTGTCGTCGCCGACAGCAGCGTCAGGTCGCTCGCGTACGCCAGGGCGGCCTGGTGCAGCCGCCGGTCATCCGGCAGGACGCCGTCCACCCGCACCCAGACCCGGGCTCGCGCCGGGTGCGAAGCGTCCTCGAGCGCTCCGCCCGGTCGGGAGTCGCCGACATAACGGACGTCGAGTACGCCCCACTCCCGCTCCCACATGGCGGCCGACCGGCCCGAGATCTTGGACAGCACTTCGGAGAGTCCCGGGCACTCGTCCGGTCCCGGCACTCCCTCCGGCCACGCGTCCTCGTGCTCGAAGCCGCTCTCGATCTCGTGGAACGAGCTGGAGAGGTAGAAGATGATCTGGCCGCCTTGCCGCGCCACCACCCGACGCGATGAGAACGAGCCCCCATCGCGCACCGTCTCCACGTCGTAGACGATCGGGATGTCGGTTCGCCCCGGGCGCAGGAAGTAGCCATGCAGCGAGTGCAGCACCCGGGACACCACCACGGTCCGCGACGCCGCCGTCAGGGCCTGGGCCAGCACCTGACCTCCGAAGACCCGTTGCAGCGAGGTGTCGGGCTGCCGCGCGCGGAAGAGCCCGATCTCGATCTCCTCCAGATCGAGCAGGTCGATCAGCTCATGTACCGAGACCACCACGTCGAGGAGCCTATCGAGGCGTCTGCGGACGTTGAGCTCAGTCGTTCTTCTCCCGGTCGGCGAGGAACCGCTCGAACTCGGCAGCGATCTCTTCCGCGCTCGGCACCCGTTCCGGGCGCTCGGCCTGCAGCGCGTCGTACTGCTGCTCGAGGGTCGCGACCAGCTCCTGCACCTCCGACGACCCTTGCATCTCCTCGGCGATGTCGGCCAGATTGGCCGCCGAGGCCTTCTCGAGCGGAGCCAGCGGAACCGCCAGGCCGGTCGCCGAGTTCAGCGAGCGGGTCAAGGTCAGCGTCGCCTCCGGGAAGGAGGCCTGGGACAGGTAGTGCGGGACGTGCGCCGCGAAGCCCATCGCTTTGCGGTCGATCTGGCCGAGCCGGAACTCCAGCAGCCCGGCAAAGCTGGCCGGTACCTCGACCCGGTCGATCCAGCTGCGGTAGCCCTGGACCAGTGAGGTGTCGGTGGAGTGGGCGGTCATGGTGATGGGCCGGGTGTGGGGCACGGCCATCGGGATGCCGTGCACACTGACGGTGAGCCGCACGCCGAACCGCTCGATCAGCCCGAGCACTGCCGCCGCCATCCGCTCCCACTGCACATCGGGCTCCGGGCCACTGAGCAGCAAGAAGACCTCGCCCTGCTCGTCCACCATCCGATAGAGGCAGAGCTGGAGGTCGGCGTAGGACTTCCACTGGTTGGTGTCGAAGACCATCGCCGGCCGCCGGCTGCGGTAGTCGTGCAGCTGGTCGTGGTCGAAGATCGCCACCACCTGGTGGTCCAGCTGCTCCAGCAGGTGCGCGGAGAACAGCCGACCGGCCTGACCGGCATCGACGAAGCCGTCGAGCTGGTGGATCAACACCGGGCGGTGCTCCTTCAGCGTGGCCACCACGTCCTCGTTCAACGTGTACAGCCCGTGCGGATCCAGCATGGCCCCAATCTACCTGTGACCCCTGTCCCCCAGCGCTGGATCGAGTTGCGCGCGAGCCGCGGCAACGGCGGCCATGATCCGCTTCTCCGAGATCGGAACCCGGGTCCGCAGCGGCTGGGCGAACAGACTCACCCGCAGCTCCTCGATCTGCCAGCCGATCTCAGCCACGAAATCCGGCAGCGGTCCCGGCGGCGCCTGCTCACAGAGTTCGGCGTACGCGTCCTCACAGCGCAGCACGATCTCCAGGCCGGCCTGGTCGCGCGCGGGATTGCTGAGCAGCGTGTCCAGCCGGGACCGGGCCGCCTGGAGGTAGCGAGGCAGGTCGACCAGATGGTCGTAGCCGGTGGCCGAACAGAAGCCGGCGAACACCAGGTTGCCCAGCTGCTCGGCCAGATCGTCAGCCGCTGCCGGTCTGATCTCCCGAACCCTCGAAAGATCACCGATCACGGAGCCGTACGCCGGAACGATCGTGGCGGCCAAGTCGACGATCCGCCGCATCAGCGTGGGGTTCTCCGCCCGCACCGCATCGCACAGCTCCACGAACGCCGCCTTCGAGCGGACGTCGACGGCCCTGGGCTGCCGGCGAATCAGTTCCCCGACCGAGGCCAGTCGGGCGTCGGCAAGCAGCGCCGGAACGCCGGCGTACGGGCTGCTGCCCAGCGCCAGCTTCTCGGTCATGCCGAGCCGGCCGACCACCCACTTGGTCGGATCGGGCGTGTTGAGCAGCACCAGCCTGCGGAGCCCGGCAAGGTGGCTGGTCCGCTGCCGCTGCGGACTTTCCAACACGGCGATACCGACCGTCAAGCCCTCGTCGACCAACGCCGGGTAGCCGACCACCGGATGCGAGTCGCCCGCCACCGTCACCTGGTCCGGGATGTCGCCGAACTCCCAGGACGTCGCACCGGTCCGAGCCAGCGCGGGAGCCGCGGCAGCGAGCTTTCGTCCGAGCTCGGCCGCCAACGCGCGGCGCAGCTGGACCAGGTCCTTGCCCGAGGCGAGCGGTGTCCCGTCGGGCCGGTCATCGGGGTACACCGCGAAGGTCATCCGCAGGTGGTCCGGCACCGCGTCCAGGTCGAAGTCGCCTCCCTCCACCAGTTCACCGGTCAGCCCACGCAACGCTCGCCCGAGGGCAACCGGCAGCGATTCGGCCGGATCGGGCGGATGCCCGGCGAGCCAGTCCAGCGCCCGCTCGGCATACTCGGCCGCCGGGACGAGGTGGCGCCGTAGCGCCTTGGGCAGGGAGCGGACGAGCTCGGTGGCCAGCTCGGTCCGCAACCCGGGGACCTGCCAGGTGAACGGCCCCGGATCGAGCTGGTTGAGCAGTGCCAACGGCAGCTGCACCGTCACCCCGTCGTCGGGGCGACCGGGTTCGAACACGTAGTTCAGAGCCAGCTCGCGACCGTCGATCGGCCATGCGGACGGGAAGTCGGCAGGATCCGGACCCCGCTCGTCGGCAGTCAGGTCGGACCAGCGCAGCGTGAGCAGGTCGGGATCCTCCCGCCGCGCCTGCTTCCACCAGGTGTCGAAGTGGGCGGCCGACGTCACGCCAGCAGGAATGCGGGCATCGTAGAACGCGAAGATCGTCTCGTCGTCGACGACCAGGTCTCGGCGCCGGGTTCGCTCCTCCAATCTTTCGGCCTCGGCGCGAAGCTCGGCGTTGGCCCGGAAGAACGTGTGGGAGGTCCGCCATCGGCCCTCGACCAGAGCCGAGCGGAGGAAGATCGCCCGGGCCTCGTCGGGATCGACGGAGCCGTACGCCACCCGGCGTCGAGCAACAATCGGCACCCCGTAGAGGCTGACCTGCTCGTACGCCAGCACCGCACCGGCGCGGGCCGACCAGTGCGGTTCGGAGTACTGCCGAGTGAGCAGGTGCTGGCCCACCTCCTCGACCTGCTCGGCGGTGATCGGGGCGACGGTCCGGGCCCAGAGCCGGGTGGTCTCGGTGATCTCGGCCGCGACCACGAGCGGCGGGGCGAGTGCGGCCTGGCTCGAGCCGGGACTGATGGCGAACCGGGTGCCGCGGGCCCCGAGGTACTCCCGTCGTCCCCGGGGGGCTCGGGGGGTGTCCCCCCGGAAATCACCGGTGCGACCTCGGCGGCGACCGGTGGCCGGCTCGTCACGCACCTCGGCCAGACCGACATGGGACAGCAGACCGGCCAGGGCCGCGGTGTGGATCTGCGCCGGCCCCGCGGGTCGGTCGTTGCGCTCTAGGCCGATCTCCTTGCCGATCTGCTTGAGCTGGGTGTGCAGGTCCTGCCACTCCCGCACCCGGAGCAGATGCAGGAACTCCTCCCGGCAGCGCCGCCGGAAGGCGTTGCCGGACAGCTCCCGCTGGCTCTCCCGCAGGTAGTCCCAGAGGTTGACGAACGCGACGAAGTCCGAAGACCTGTCGCCTGAGCCCTTCGACAAGCTCGGGACAGGCTTTGTCGAAGGCCCTTCGACAGACTCAGGGCTCATGCTCGAGACCCAGAACCGCCGGTGCAGCGCGTCAGCCCGCTCCCGGTGTTCGGCCGGGCGCTCCCGCGGATCGACGATGGACAGACCGGCGACGATGATCAACATCTCGCGGAGGCAGCCTTGGCGGTCGGCCTCCAGCAGCATCCGGCCCAGCCGCGGGTCGACAGGGATGGCAGCGAGCCGCCGGCCGACCTTGGTCAGCCGCGGCCTGGCACCCCGCTCGCCCTCGGCGAGCGCTCCCAGCTCGGTCAGCAGCCGCAGGCCGTCGTTGATCTGGGACCGGTCAGGTGGCTCCAGGAACGGGAAGGCGGCGATGTCGCCCAGCTCGGCCGCCGTCATCTGCAGGATCACCGACGCGAGGTTCGTGCGCAGGATCTCCGGCTCCGTGAACTCGGGCCGCCCGGCGTAGTCCTCCTCGCTGTAGAGCCGGATGCACACCCCCGGCGCGACCCGACCGCAGCGCCCGGCCCGCTGATCGGCGGACGCCCGGGAGATCGGCTCGATCGGCAGCCGCTGCACCTTGGTCCGGGCCGAGTAGCGGGAGATCCGGGCAGTTCCGGCGTCGACGACGTAATGGATGCCGGGCACGGTCAGCGAGGTCTCCGCGATATTGGTCGCCAGCACGACCCGCCGGCCCGGGTGCGGCGCGAATACCCGGTGCTGCTCGGCCGCCGAGAGCCGGGCGTACAGCGGCAGCACCTCGGTACCGACCAGCTTCAGCCCGGCCACCGCCTCCGCGGCGTCCCGGATCTCTCGCTCGCCGGAGCAGAAGACCAGGATGTCGCCGAAGCCGAGACCGCTCAGCTCGCGGACCGCGTCGACGATGCCAGTCGTCTGGTCCTGCTCGCCGTCGATCAGCAGCGGCCGGTACCGGACCTCCACCGGATAGGTCCGGCCCTCGACCTCGATGATCGGCGCCGGCTTCTCGTCGGGTCCGGCGAAGTGTGCGGCAAAGCGCGCGGTGTCGATGGTCGCCGAGGTGAGGATGACCTTGAGATCCGGGCGCCGGCCGGTCAGCTGCTTCAGGTAGCCGATCAGGAAGTCGATGTTGAGGCTGCGTTCGTGGGCCTCGTCGACGATGATCGTGTCGTAGCGGCGCAGTTCGCGGTCCCGAGCGATCTCGGCCAGCAGCACTCCGTCGGTCATCACCTTGAGCCGGGTGGCGCGGGAAGCGTGCCGGGTGAAACGCACCTGGTAGCCCACGAGCTCACCCAGTGCTACGCCCAGCTCGGCCGCCACTCGCTCGGCCACGGTCCGGGCCGCGATCCGCCGCGGTTGGGTGTGCCCGATCGAGCGCCGACCCAGCTCGAGGCAGATCTTCGGCAGTTGGGTGGTCTTGCCCGATCCGGTCTCACCGGCCACCACCACGACCTGGTGGTCGCGAATCGCCTGAGCGATCTCGTCGTGCCAGGCCGTGATCGGCAGCGCCGGGTCGTAGCGGAACTGCGGGTTCGGCTCCACCAGCTCAGTGGCGCTCGTCACGGTCGGAGAAGGTCGTCCGCCCGTGCAGCTTCGCGGCCAGCTCGTCGTCGATGCCGTCGGCCGTCTCCGCCAGGATCTTCACCGCCTGCCGCAGATGCGCCGACACGAAGGGCCGCGCCAACACCGACACGGTGACGAACACGCGGTCCCGGACAAGCTGGAACTTGACCCAGCGGGCCTCGACGTTCAGGTCGTTGAGCACTTCGGTGGCCCGGGAGCGTCCAGCGACGTCGTGCACCACGGCGGCGAAGATGATCACTTCCGCGCCGTCGGGTGAGCTACGCAGGAACAGCATGGTCGAGCCGACCCGGATCGCCACGTCGCCCTCGGCGTCGCGGATCGGTGCGTGTCCGAACATCGACGCGAGCTCGGCATCGATGAGGTCGTTGAGGTGCTCGCGGCTCCGGGGCAGGATCGCCTCCGTCAGCGGGTGCTCCATCGGTGCTGGCACGGCGACAACACCCTCGGGGGGTTCGGGGGGTGTCCCCCGGGATTGAACCCAGGACCCGGTGTCTCGATCGGCGTCGGCGTCGGCTGCAGGACCTCGGCCAGCTGGTCGGGAGCGAGGAAGATCGGGTGCTGGACTCCGTAGACGTCGCGCAGCGCCGCGACCGCCAGCTCGCTGATCCGGTCCGACTCGTCCTGACTCAGCTCGAACCAGAAATTCGCATCCGGCGGCGTGTCGTCGGTGTCCGGCAGCTGCCAGCCCAGGCGCTCCATGGTGGCCAGCTGTCCGGCGTTGAGCTGGAAGTCCGGTCCCAGGACGGCGTTGCTGGCGGCCTCGCCGCGCACCAGCTGGGGCTGCGGGCTGCTGAGCCGGAGATACGGCGCCACGTGCTCACTCGCCACGCCGGTCCCGATGGTCAGATCGGCGGAGTCGTCGATCATCGAGACGACCTCGCTCAACCGCGCCTGGAACTCCGCCCACGCCTGGGCGATGCTCCGGTCGATGTCGAAATCGTCGATGTCGGCCACCGGGACCTCCTTCCGCGACGAACCTAGCGCAGCCCGGGCGGCCTTCGGCTCAGGCGAGCAGCGCAGCGATGATGATCAAGGCCGGGACCGACAACAGGGTGGAGATGAAGATGGCGTCCCGGGCCAGGATCTCGCCCCGCTGGTAGCGGACCGCGACCGTGAACACGTTCTGTGCCGTCGGCAGGGCGGCGATCACCGTGACGGCGAACAGGTCGAGACCGCTCAGCCCGATCACGTAGTGGCCGACCAGCCCGGCGGTGAGGGGCTGGACGACGAGCTTGAGCGCCACGATGACCCCGATCTGGGTCACCGGTTCCCCGGCACCCGGTCGCGGACCGAGCCGGAGGGAGACCCCGTATGCGAGCAGCATGGCCGGGACCGCCATCCCGCCGAGCAGCTCCAAGGGATCGAGGATCGGCGCCGGGAGCTGGACGCCCGTCAACGACAGCACCAGGCCGGCGAGCGAACCGATCAGCAGAGGGTTGCGGAAGGGCTGGACCAGCCGGCGACGGATCCGGCGCCCTCGCGGCTCGTCATCCGCTGAGGGCCCGGTGAGGGCGTCGAGCAGCGCCAGACCCACGGGCTGCATCACGAGCAGCTGAGTCAGCAGCATGGGCGCGACCAGCGATGCATCGCCCAACGCGTACGCGGCGATCGGCAGGCCCAGATTGCCGGCGTTGACGTAGCAGGCCGTGAAGGTGCCGATCACGGTGTCGCCGGCCGTCCGCCGCCAGACCAGGCGCGCCAGCAGCACATAGAGCCCACCGGAGACCACCACGCCAGCCAGTGAGGCGATCAGGTTGGCCGACAACAGAGTGGAGGTGTCGGTCGATCCGAGCACCGTGACCATCAGAGCCGGGCTGGCCACGAAAAAGGCGACTCCCGAGAGAACCCGTTGTGAGGAGATGTCGAGAACCTTGAACTGTGCCAGCAGCACGCCGACCGCGATCACCGCGGCGATCGTGACGAAACCGGTCAGGACACCCTGCACGGCCCTCCTACAACTCGCAGTCGACTCGGCGCCGCATTCTGGTAGCGGCGGCCTGCTTTCAGCCTCTCAACTGGGTTCTATGGTGGAGCCCACACGCCGACGGATGAGACTCGCTCGGCCCGGGCAGGGAGAGGCGCATGACGGGACCGGTCGGTCCGCCCAGCGGTTACGGCCAGGTCGCCGTACCGCCCGCACCGCCGGGACTGCTCCGCCGGCGCCGCTCGCCGCTGACTTGGGTGACCATGATCGTGCTCGGGCTCGGCGGCCTGCTGCTCGCGATCTTGATCGTGCTCAGCGGCGGCCCGGTGCCGAGCCTGATCACCACCCTGCTGGCCGCTATCTCGTTCCCGCTGCTGGTGCTGATCTTGTTCTGGCTGGACCGGTACGAGCCGGAGCCGGGGCGCTATCGGCTGGCAGCGATCGCGTGGGGCGGCATCGTCGCCGTTGCACTGAGCCTGATCTTCGAAGGGCTGCTCTTCGAGATACCCGGGACCACCACCTTCATCGACACCGCGGTCATCGCGCCTCTCGTCGAGGAGGCGGGCAAGGGACTGTTCCTGGTCGCGGTGGTGCTGTTCCGCCGATCCCAGATCCACGGTGTGCTCGACGGCCTGATCTACGGCGCGCTGGTGGGCGTGGGATTCGCTTTCGTCGAGGACATCCTGTACTACCTGCAGTCGCTCCAGTCCGGCGATCTTCCGCTGGTGTTCTTCCTCCGCGGCGTGATGGGGCCGTTCGCCCATCCGCTCTTCACCTCGGCCTTCGGCATTGGGGTCGGGATCGCGGTCACCACCCGCAACTCGGCCGTACGGGTGCTGGCGCCCATCCTCGGATACCTGGCAGCGGTGATCATGCACGCGATCTGGAACGGCAGCACGTTCTGGGGCGGGAACGGGTTCCTGTTCGCCTATGCGGCGATCATGCTGCCGTTGCTGGCGATCGTGCTGGCGGTTGCCATCTGGGCGCGGTCGCGTGAGGGCAAGATGCTGACGGCCGCCCTCCAGCAGACGGTGCCGCTGGGATGGATCCGGCCCGAGGAGATCCGCTGGGTGGCCAAACTGTCGGACCGGATGTCGGCCCGGGCGTACGCCAAGCGGCTGGGCGGGCAGCCCGCGGCGCACGCGTTGCGCGAGTACCAGCAGACGATGACCGAGATCGCGTTCCTGCACCATCGCGCCCTCGCCGGGACCGCGCCGAAGGACGTCAACCAGCGGATGACGGGCCTGTTGCAGCATGCCGCGGCGCTGCGTCCGTACGTGATCCTGCCGCCACCGCTGCCGGCGCCGTACGGGGCGCCGAGACCGCCCGGCTGGTAGGTATCCACCGGTGCGTGGCGGTCGGCGCAATCCTCTGACCCGAGCGGGTCGCCGGACCAACCTCGCCCTGCTGGCCCTGCTGCTCGGCGCCTTCCTGACCGGCTGGCTCGCCTTCGCCGCCGCGGCGCCCGGTGCCGGCGCGGCTGGCCACGTTGGCGCACGGCCTGCTCGGTCTCGGCGTGCTGGTTCTCGTGCCCTGGAAGACCGTCGTCGTCCGCCGATCGCCGCTGCTCCGGCTGGCCAGCCTGCTGCTCGCCGGCGTGATCATTGTGTGCCTGGCGGCCGGGTTCGTCGAGGTGTTCGTCGGCTACGGGATCTTCGTCGGACTGAGCCCGATCCAAGTTCATGTCGGGGCGGCATTCGTCGCCGTGCCGCTGGTCGCGCTCCACCTCGGTCGGCATCGCCGCCAGACGCCGCGCCGGATCGACGTGAGTCGGCGCAACCTGCTCCGCACCGGCGGTTTCGTGCTGGGCATCAGCGCCGGGTACGCCGCGCTCGAGGGCGCCGGCCAGGTCACGGGACTGGCCTCGAGCCAGCGAATCGCCACCGGGTCGCATCGCCTCGAGGCGGCCGCGATTCCGGCGACGACCTGGTTCCTGGATCGGGTGCCGGTCGTCGGAGCCGAGCACCGGGTCGACGTCGGCGGCTCGTTCGTCTCCGTGTCCGACCTCGACGCCCGTGCCCAGCCGGTCCGGGCGCGGCTCGACTGCACCAGCGGCTGGTACGCCGACGCCGAATGGTCCGGTGTACGGCTGGCGGAGCTGTTTTCGGGCGACCGGCTGGGAGCCGCCCGCAGTCTGCTGGTGATCAGCGTGACCGGCTACCGTAGGCGCTTCCCGATCTCCGATGTGGACGCACTCTGGTTGGCGACCCGGGTTCAGGGGCGCCCGCTGACCGCCGGTACCGGCGCCCCCGTCCGGCTCGTGGCACCCGGCCGACGCGGCTTCTGGTGGGTCAAATGGGTGAACTCGGTCGAGCTCAGCGACCGTCCCGCGTATGTCCAGTCGCCCTTCCCGCTGCAGTAGGCGCACGGATCGCGTGGTTTCGGGAATACCGGCTGATGTCCGTGCGTTGCGGACGCGCTGGACACCGCCGAGGAAGCAATTGATCATGAACAAACATCATCACCCCGTTCGTCAGGACAGCACCGCCGCGTCGGCCTCCGGCCACGAGGCGCCCACCGGCCCAGCCTTGACCAGACTGGCCGTCTCGGCGACGCTGCACTGCCTCACTGGCTGTGCCATCGGCGAGGTCCTGGGCATGGTGCTGGGCACCTGGTGGGGCTGGTCGGATGCCGCAACCATCGCCCTCGCCGTCGCGCTGGCGTTCCTGTTCGGCTACTCGCTGACCATCTGGCCGGTGCTCCGCTCCGGCCTGCCGTTCAAGACGGCGGTCACTGTCGCGCTGGCCGCCGACACCGTCTCCATCCTGACCATGGAGATCGTCGACAACGCGATCCTGCTGGTCATTCCCGGGGCCATGGAAGCCGGACTGACCGACCCGTTGTTCTGGGGAAGTCTGGCCGTTGCGCTGGCTGTCGCCTTCGTCGTGACCGTTCCGGTCAACCGAGCCATGATCGGCCGGGGCAAGGGCCACGCGGTGGTGCATCAGTACCACCACTGACCCTTCGAGGGTCAACTCGAGGTTGCGCTGGACCGGACCCGGTGTGCCACGGTGGACGGGTGTTCCGTCTCGTCGGACTACTCGGTGGGCTGTCGGCGGTGCTCGACCTTGGCACCGGTTCGGCCAGCGACGAGTCGCTGACGCGTTGCCTGGTGGCAACCCGCTTCGCCCGGCAGCTCGGCCTGCCGCCTGAGGACGTCAGCACCGTGCTCTACACCTCGCTTCTGGAGCACCTCGGCTGCACGGCGTACGCCTCCCGGAGCGCCGCCATCTTCGGCGACGACGTGAGCACCACCCGCGCGGCGTTCCGGACCGACTGGGACCGGCCGCGCGACCTGCTGACGACCTTCGTGCCCGAGGTCGCCGAGGCGACCGGACGTTCGCGTCCGCGGGTCCTGGCCACACTGCTCACCGCCGGGCGGACCATGGACTCCGAGGGCCGGCCGTCCACCTGTGACGTCGCCCGGGCCGCGGCCCGTCGACTTGGCCTACCGCCGAGAATCGCCGAGGGGGTGCACACCGTGCTGACCGCCTGGAACGGCAAGGGGTACCCGCCGTTGGCCCGGACCGCGATTCCGCTCACCACCCGGATCACGCAGCTGGCCTCGGTGGCGGTGCTGTTCGGCCTCGACGGCGACGTCGGCGTGGCGCAGGCCCAGCTCGCCCAACGGGCCGGCACCGCCCTCGACCCCGAACTCGTGGCCCAGTTCGACGCCCGTCACCTCGACGACATCGGCCAGGTCGACGCCTACGAGGCGGTGCTGGCGGCCGAGCCCGATCCCGCACGGCTGGTGGACGATCACGAGCTGGCCGAGGTCTGCCGCACCTTCGGGGACCTTGCGGATCTGAAGAGTCCGAGCCTGCACGGTCACTCGACCGCAGTCGGGGACCTGGCCGGGGATGCGGCGCACCGACTGCGGCTACCCGACGCCGAACGGGTCCGGATCGCCGGGTATCTGCACGACCTCGGACGAGTCGCGGTGTCCAGCGCGGTCTGGGACAAACCCGGGCCGCTCTCCCGGAACGATCGGGACCAGGTCGAGCTGCACCCCTACTACACCGAGCGCGTCCTGACCCGAGTGCCGGCGCTGGGCGACCTGGCCCGGCTCGCCGGACAGCACCACGAGCGCATCGACGGCAGTGGCTACCACCGCGGCCTGCTCGGCGGCGCGACGACACTGTCGGCCCGAGTGCTGGCCGCGGCCGACCGCTACCGCTGCCTGGTGGAGCCGCGACCCTATCGGGCTGACGCGCCGCCCGGCGAGGCGGCGCACTCTCTGCGGGAGGATGCCCGCGCCGGTCGACTGGACGCCGACGCGGTCGCTGCAGTGCTCGAGGCGGCCGGCCATCGAAGCGGTACCCGCCGACCGCGACCGGCCGGCCTGTCCGACCGGCAGCTGCAGGTACTGCGGCTGCTCGCGGCAGGTCTGTCCAACAAACAGATCGCCGCCCACCTGGTGGTGTCGCCGCGGACCGCCGAGCGCCACGTGCAGGACGTCTACACCAAGATCGGCTTGAGCTCCCGTGCGGGCGCAGCGCTATACGCCATGGAGCACGGTTTGGTCGACAAGACTGGGTAGATCTACGCATGCGCGGTGCCCGGACACGCGCCACGCTGGGGCTCATGACACCGACCATGGCTCCGGCCCGAGGCCGATTGCTGACGCGCCGGTTCGCGATGCTGGGCGTCGCCGATCTGGCGTACTTCACCGCCGTCGGCGTCGCGGTCTTCGCACTTCCGCTGTACGTGACCGGTCCGTTGGGCGGCGACAAGGCGGGCGCCGGACTGGCCTTCGGCGCCTTCGCCGTGTCGGCGCTGCTGCTCCGTCCGTACGCCGGCCGCTTGTGCGACACGGTAGGGCGGCGTCCCCTCCTTGTGGGCGGTGCGCTGCTGGGCGCGGCCGCCCTCGCACTGACCGCGACGGTGAGCAGCATCTGGGCCGTCGTCGCGCTCCGGCTGCTCGCAGGAGTGGCCGAGGCGGCGTTCTTCGTGGCCTCTTTCACCGTCCTCGTCGACCTGGCTCCTCCGGACCGGATGGGCGAGGCGCTCAGCTACAACTCGCTCGGCCTGTATCTGGGTCTGGCCTTCGGGCCGCCACTAGGTGAGCTGATGGTGGAGCGGTGGGGCTACACGATGGCCTGGCTCGGCGCGGCTGGATTGGCAATGCTCGCCGCGGTGGGCGTCGCCGGAGTCGGCGAGACCCGGGTCGTCCAGCCGGTCGAAACGGGACGCCCCGGCCGCCACCCCTTGATCCATCGAGCGGCCATTGGGCCGTCCTTGGGGTTCCTGGCCTCACTGCTGCCGATCGGCGGGCTGCTGAGCCTGGCCGCCCTGCACGCCACCGACATCAGCATGGCCGATCCCAGCGTTCCGTTGCTTCTCTACGGGATCACCGTCGTCGTGGGCCGCATCGCATTCGCCAAGGTGGCGGACCGGCTGCCGCCGCTGGCTCTCGGCGCGGCCGCGCTCGTGACGATCGCTGTCGGCATGCTGATCATCGCCGGGTGGTCGTCGCCGGCCGGGATGCTGGTCGGCACCGTCACCACCGCGGTGGGCATCACGTTCACCACACCGTCGTTCTTCCGGGCCATCTTCGCCACCGCGGAGCCCTCCGAACGCGGCGCCGCCTCAGGGACGGCCAGCCTGGCGATGGACCTCGGACTGGGCTTCGGGCCGATCGGTCTCGGGCTGGTGGCGCAGGGCGCTGGCATTCCCTTCGCGCTCGCCGCGGGTGCCGGGTTCGCCGTACTCGGAGCCTTCTGGTCGTGGCACCTTCATCGATCGGTGCCGGCGACACCTGCCATCTCCTGAGGAGCCGGAAATCAGCACCGGCTCCTGCCATCGGCACCGTTTCTCAACGGTGCAGATGGCAGGAGCCGGTGCCGATGACTTCTTAGCTGCAGCCGCTGGTGCTGCCGCAGCCCTCGCAGACGTAGCAGCTACCGCTGGGCCGCATCTTGGTACCGCAGGTCAGACAGAGCGGCGCGTCGACACTGGTGCCGGTGATCTCCTCGAAGAGCTCGGAGGTGGTCCGGGCCGTCATCGGCGCCGGCTTGGCGCCGACGACCTCGTCCATCTCGTCGGTCCGCACCTCGTCGCCCGGATCGTTCTTGAGCGACTCGGCCTCGCTGAGCTCCTCCTCCTCGACCGGCAGGTAGGACCCGGTCTCGATGTGCCGGGCCCGTTCGGTCGCGGTGTAGATGCCGAGCTCGGCCCGCTCCTCGAAGGAGAGGTAGTCCAGCGCCAGCCGCCGGAAGATGTAGTCCATGATCGACTGCGCCATCCGGATGTCCGGGTCGTCGGTCAGACCGGCCGGCTCGAACTTCAGGTTGGTGAACTTCTGGACGTACGTCTCCAGCGGCACCCCGTACTGCAGCGCGATCGACACGGCGATCGAGAACGCGTCCATCACCCCGGCCAGGGTCGAGCCCTGCTTGCCGAGCTTGAGGAACAGCTCCCCCAGCCCGTCGTCCGGGTAGGAGCCGGAGATCATGTACCCCTCGGCGCCGCCGACCGAGAACGAGCGCGTCTGGCTCGGCCGCGACTTGGGCAGCCGCTTCCGGGTCGGCCGGTAGACCACCCTCTCGATGATGTCAGGCTGCGCTCCGTCCCCGGTGGCGGCGTCGTCCTTCTTGTCCGACTTGCCGTCGCTGAGCGGCTGACCGACCTTGCAGTTGTCGCGGTAGACGGCCAGCGCCTTGAGGCCGAGCTTCCAGCCCTGGACGTAGACCTCGGCGATGTCCTCGACCGTCGCCGACTCCGGCAGGTTGACGGTCTTGGAGATCGCCCCGGACAGGAACGGCTGGGCCGCCGCCATCATCCGGACGTGACCCATCGGCTTGATCGCTCGGGCCCCCATCGCGGTGTCGAAGATCTCGTAGTGCTCCGGCCGCAGCCCGGGCGCATCGATGACGTGCCCGTGCTCCGCGATGAACTCCACGATCGCCTCGACGGTCTCCTCGGCGTAGCCGAGCTTGCGCAGCGCCCGCGGGATGGTCTGGTTGACGATCTGCATCGACCCGCCGCCGACCAGCTTCTTGAACTTGACCAACGAGAAGTCCGGTTCGATGCCGGTGGTGTCGCAATCCATCATGAAGCCGATCGTTCCCGTGGGCGCGAGAACACTGGCCTGCGCGTTCCGGTAGCCGTTGACCTCGCCGATCTTGATCACGCCGTCCCAGGCCTTGGTCGCCCGCTTGTGCACGTCGGCATCGAGCGCACCGACCGTCCGCAGCGCGTCGTTGGCCGCCTGGTGCTTGCGCATCACCCGCTGGTGCGCGTCGGCGTTGCGGGCGTAGCCCTCGTACGGACCGACGATGCCGGCCAGCTCCGCCGACCGGCGGTACGAGGTGCCGGTCATCAGTGAGGTGATCGCCGCCGCCAGTGCCCGACCGCCCTCGGAGTCGTAGCCGTGGCCGGTGGCCATCAGCAGCGCCCCCAGGTTGGCGTACCCGATCCCCAGCTGGCGGTACGCCCGAGTCGTCACCCCGATCGCCTCGGTCGGGAAGTCGGCGAAGCAGATCGAGATGTCCATCGCGGTGATGATCAGCTCGACGGCCTGCTCGAAGCGCTTCGCATCGAACGTGTCGTCCTCGCGCAGGAACTTCAGCAGGTTCAGACTGGCCAGATTGCACGAGGAGTTATCCAGCGACATGTACTCGCTGCACGGGTTCGACGCGGTGATCCGGCCCGTTTCCGGGTTGGTGTGCCAGTCGTTGATGGTGTCGTCGTACTGGATCCCCGGGTCGGCGCATTCCCAAGCCGCCTGCGCGATCTTGTCGAACAGCTCGCGGGCGTCGACGGGCCAGGTCTGCTCGCTATGCCGCGCGCGGAGCGCGAACGGACGTCCTTCCTCGACCGCACGCATGAACTCATCAGTCACCCGGACCGAGTTGTTGGCGTTCTGGTACTGCACCGAGGTGATGTCCCGGCCGCCCAGATCCATGTCGAACCCGGCGTCACGCAACGCCCGGATCTTGTTCTCCTCGCGCGCCTTGGTCTCGATGAACTCCTCGATGTCGGGATGGTCCACATCGAGCACGACCATCTTCGCCGCGCGTCGCGTCGCCCCGCCGGACTTGATGGTGCCGGCACTGGCGTCGGCACCGCGCATGAACGACACCGGCCCCGAGGCGGTGCCGCCCGAGCTCAGCAGCTCCTTCGACGAACGGATCCGGGACAGGTTCAGCCCGGCCCCGGAGCCGCCCTTGAAGATGAAGCCCTCCTCGCGGTACCAGTTCAAAATCGAGTCCATCGAGTCGTCGACGGAAAGAATGAAACACGCGCTCACCTGTTGAGGTGAAGAAGTTCCCACGTTGAACCAGACCGGGGAGTTGAAAGAGAAGTACTGATGCAGCAGCAGCCAGGTCAGCTCATGCTCGAAGATCTCGGCGTCCTGCTCGGTAGCGAAGTAACCGTGCTCCTCGCCCGCCCGGCGGTAGGTCTTGACGACCCGGTTGATCAGCTGCTGCAGGCTCTGCTCCCGGGCGGGCGTGCCGAGCGCCCCGCGGAAGTACTTGGTCGTCACGATGGTGGAGGCGTTCACGCTCCAGAAGTCGGGGAACTCGACCCCCTTCTGCTCGAACACCACCTCGCCCGTCTTCCAGTTCGTCTGCACCACGTCCCGGCGTTCCCAGGTCACCTCGGCGTACGGATGTATCCCCGAGCTGAAGACGCGCTCGATGGTGAGCCCGGCGGGCTTCCGCAGCGCACGTCCGGCGGCACCGGACTTCGCAGGCGGCTTCGCCTCCGGCCGACCATTCGCCGAGCGGGTGGATTCGGTCATCTCTGCCTTTCTTGGTATCGCCAGACGCCCGGCGGTGGGCGCTGACGGTCTTTTCTCTTCGCGGGTTGCCTGTCGAGTGCTGTGTGGGTTGGAGCCGGGCGGGGTCCACGCAGCCTTCCCCTGCCGCGTGAACCCTGCCCGGGGTCTGTGGGCCCTACGGCGGCCGCAGCCGGCTGGGCTCCGGCTTGCGGGTGGGAGTGAGCCGATGCGGGGTGAAGTTGCTGATCTTGCCGTCGGCGATCCGGTCCGGGATGAGTGGCTCGATACCGGTTGCTTCCTGCTCGACACGGAGCACGGCGATCTCGGCCTCGAAGTCCTCGACCGACCGGAACTGTCGGTAGACGCTGGCGAACCGAAGGTAGGCCACCTGGTCCAGCTCGCGCAGCGGCCCGAGAATCGCCACGCCCACCTCGTCCGCGGGCACCTCCGGCTGCCCCGAGGCGCGCAATGAGTCCTCCACGAGCTGGCCGAGCCGGGCCAGCTGGTCCTCGGTCACTGGACGGCCCTTGCAGGCCTTGCGCACCCCGCTGATCACCTTGTCACGGTTGAATGGCTCGACGACGCCGCTGCGCTTGACGACGACGAGCTGCATCTGCTCGACGGTGGTGAACCGTCGCTCGCAGGCCGGACACTGCCGACGCCGGCGAATGGTGCCGCCGTCCTCGGCCGTCCGGGAGTCCAGGACCTTGGAGTCGGTGTGGCGACAGTACGGACAGTGCATGGCCGACTCCTTCCTGGGGACGGTTCCGGGGACAACCCGGAGCTGGATGTGGACGCTGCTGTGGACTTGTGTGGGTAACCAACCACTACCTGTGGACTAATCACACCTGTGTAACTACTAGATATAGGTACCGTACGTTCAAAGACCATTGTCCGCAAGCGGTCTGACACTTTTTGCTCCTCGTGTCGGCGGAGCCGCCGGAACGGCCTCAGGCGAGGTTGCGGAGCAACCCGTAGGCGACGGCGAGGAACGAGGCCACCAGGATCGTTGCGGTGACGCCGTACCTCTCGGTGACACTGCGGATCCGCTCCGGTGGCCGTAGCGCCGGGCCGCCGGCGAGCTCGATCGTCCAGCACGCGGCGAGCAGGGCCAGCAGCGCGACCGCGGCGAGAGCCAGCGGGTTCGCGGCGTACGCGGCGGCAAGATCGCCGTGCAGTAGCGCGGCACCCATCCTGGTGCCCCCGCAGAACGGGCAGCTCCATCCCGTGAGCGCTCGGAAGGCACACGGGAGCCCGACACCGAAGATCGCGTAGGCCGCACTGAGTCCCAGCCCGCTGACCAGCACGCCACCACTCACCACCAGCCCAGCGGCCGGTGAGAGTCGACGGGCCGGCTCGGCGCCTTTTCTCAGCCGACCACTCATCGGGCAATTGTGCCGCGACGGCAGGGCCCGAACCGCCCGGTCGCCTACACTCGCTGCGACGATGACCGAACCCTATGCGCCCCCCGGTGGCACCCAGCCGGGCAGCTCGTGGCCACAGGCACCCCAACCGAGCAGCCCGTGGCCGCAGGCGCCCCAGCCGAGCAGCTATGCACCGATCCCCCAGTCGGATCAGGTCTATGGCCCACCGAGCTATGGTCACCCGGTCTACGGTCCACCGAGCTATCCGGTGCCGGCTGCCGCAGGCGCTCCGGCCTGGTTTCCCGGAACGCCTCGCACTGACTACACCCGCTGGGCCAAGCGGGTCGGGGCGTACCTGATCGACCATCTGCCCGGTGTGATCGGCCTGATCATCTTCTACATCGGCTATTTCATGTGGTTGTTCGCGATCATGGACTCCAGCGGTGAGTCCGTCCCGTTCGGCACAGGCGGCGTCACGATGATCATCGGTGGGGCGATCATGCTCGCCGGCATCGGCTGGAACATCTACAACCGTTGCATCGTCGCCGGTCGGACCGGGCAGTCCCTCGGCAAGCGAGTCACCAAGATCACCTTGAGCAGCGAGCAGACCGACCAGCCGATCGGTGCGCTGAACGCGTTCCTGCGGGACGTGGTGCACATTCTCGACGGCGTGGCGTTCGTGGGCTACCTGTGGCCGCTGTGGGACGACAAGCGGCAGACCTTCGCGGACAAGATCATGCGCACGATCGTGGTCGACGTGAATCCCACCGCGTCAGTGCCACCGCCACCCGGTTCCGGCTCCGGCTAGCGAAGCCGTCAGCGCGGCTGGCGAGCGCACCCACCGCGGGCCGATAGTCGGGCCCGGTGACTCGAAGAGCGGTGAGCCCGACCACCGTCAGTGCCGCCACCATGATCATCAGTCCGGTCACCAGAACCACTGCCACGCCTCGCTCGGTCACCCTCCAGCGCGGGGCGGGTACCGCAGCCGCACCGGTCGGCGTGCAGGCGCGCGGCCCGGTCCGGCCTCGACCGCCGAACGCGGCGGGCAGGAGCCGATCGGGATGGGCCTGAGGGCGGACCCGGCGGCCACTGCCGGTCCCCGGACGCTGTACCGCCACCCTGGTTCGTGCTGTGGAGCCGCTGTGCTCGATGTCGATGGCAGTCATGATCGCTCCTCGGGAAGGTCGAACTGATGTTCGATAGAACGTCTGTTTGATTTGTACACCATGGCGTCGGCCTTGCCAAGGCCATCGGGGCGATTCGTGCGAACAGGTGTTCGGAGCCTCATGACCAGCAGCCAAGCATCGAGGTCTGACAGTCCTCCGAGAGCCGCGACACGCTCGAACAGCTGTTTGAATGTGTCAGTAGACTTCTCTATCGTCATTGGTATGGCAGACACCACACCGAAGCGCCCCCAGCCGCTCAAACGTCGCGGCCGTCCTCGCGCCAGCGAAGTCGCCGCTCAGCTGGGCGAGACCGCCGAGCTCCACGCTCTCCCGGACGGTCCGCCGGACGCCGACGGCCTGACTCTGCGGCAGCGCCGGATCCTGGAGATGATCCGGCAGACCGTGGATCGGCGCGGCTATCCGCCGAGCATCCGCGAGATGGGTGACGCGGTCGGCCTGGCCTCGTCCTCCAGCGTCGCGCACCAGCTCAAGGTGCTCGAAGCCAAGGGTTTCCTTCGCCGCGATCCGAACCGTCCGCGCGCGCTCGAGGTGCTGCTGCCTGCGCCCAGCCGTCCGACGGCCCGGACCCTCCGTCCGGACTCCGGCGAGTACGACGAGACCGGGATCGGCGACGCCCGACCCGAGCCGGTCAACGTCCCGGTGCTGGGCCGGATCGCCGCCGGCGGGCCGATCCTGGCCGAGGAGCGGATCGAGGACGTCTTCCCGCTCCCCCGTCAGCTGGTCGGAGAGGGCACCGTCTTCACCCTCGAGGTGCGCGGCGACTCGATGATCGACGCGGCCATCTGCGACGGCGACTGGGTGGTGGTCCGGCAGCAGCCCACGGCCGACAACGGCGACATCGTCGCGGCGTTGCTGGACAACGAGGCCACCGTCAAGACCTTCAAGCGCAAGGGCGACGAAGTCTGGCTGCTGCCCCACAACAAGGCGTATGACCCCATCGACGGCCGGCACGCGACCATCCTCGGCAAGGTGGTCGCGGTCCTGCGCCGGATCTGACGGGCGGGCGAGCCGAGCTAGAGGTTGCTTGGTGTCGACGCGATGACCTGATTGGTGAACCGAGCGACCGCGCGCAGTTTGTTGGTCACGTCCAGTGCCGCGACCTTGTACGCCTCGGACAACGTTGGGTAGTTGAGCACGGTGTCCACCAGGTAGTCCACGGTGCCGCCGCAGCCCATGATGGCCTGCCCGATGTGGACGATCTCTGTCGCGTTGGTGCCGAACACGTGCACTCCGAGAATCTCGCGGCTTTCGGAGTGGACAATCAGTTTCAGCATCCCGTAG
This sequence comes from uncultured Actinomycetota bacterium, assembly GCA_963711015.1. Taxonomy (GTDB): domain Bacteria; phylum Actinomycetota; class Actinomycetes; order Propionibacteriales; family Propionibacteriaceae; genus Microlunatus. The sequence goes on along the minus strand of CAVQCQ010000002.1, from coordinate 232,014 downwards.
GAGTCGCCGGTGATCTGGCCGCGGGCCAGCTCGCGGTACCGGGAGATGCCGACCTCGAACGGCACTGACTCATTGGTCAGCTCGGCTTCGACCTTCCCGCAGTATGAGATCTCAGGGATGGTGTAGATGCCGATCGGTTGCAGCGACTGCAGCTCCCGGGCCGGCTCGTTGAAGGCGTACGACGCAGCCAGCCGGCCCTGGTCCATCGAGGTGGCGGCCAACGCCGGAAAGCCGATCACGTCGCCGACCGCGTAGATGTGCGGGACCTCGGTCGAGTAGTCCGCATTGACCACTAGGCGGCCGCGCTTGTCGGCGGTCAACCCGGCCCGCTCCAGGTTCAGGTTCTTCGTGTTGCCTTGCCGACCCGCGGAGTACATCACAGCCTCGGCCGCGATCTTCTTTCCCGACGCGAGCGTGGTGATGGTGCCGATGCCAGAGCTCTCGACGGACGCCACCTCCTCGCCGAAGCGGAAGGACATCGCGAGATCGCGCAGGTGGAACTTGAGCGACTCGACGATCTCGGGGTCGCAGAAGTCCAGCATCTGCGGCCGCTTCTCGACCAGGGTGACCCGGGTGCCCAGCGCGGCGAACATCGAGGCATACTCCACCCCGATCACGCCGGCCCCCACCACGGTTAGGGAGTTCGGAACGTGCTCCAGCTCGAGGATCTGGTCGGAGTCGAGAATCCGCTTGCCTTCGAAATCAACATTGCTGGGCCGGGCCGGAACCGTTCCGGTGGCGATCACGACCTTGTCCGCGGTCAGTGTGCGGTGCACCTGCTGACCCTCGATGTCGACCGACAGCGTGTGCGGATCGATGAAGGTCGCCATCCCGGGGATCAGCTCGATGTGATTCCGCAGCAGCTGGGATCGAATCACCTCCGTTTCCCGGCCGACCACGTGCTGCAGCCGGGCCAGCAGATCGGAAATCGTGATCTCCTCCTTGACCCGGTAGCTGGCGCCGTACAGGTCGCGCATCTGCATTCCGGTCAGATAGAGCACGGCTTCCCGCAGCGTCTTGGACGGAATGGTGCCGGTGTTCACGCAGACTCCGCCCACCATCGCCTTGCTGTCGACGACACAAACCCGGCGACCGAGCTTGGCGGCCATGATCGCGGCCTTCTGACCACCTGGGCCGGACCCGATCACCGCAAGGTCGAAATCGTATGTGTGCTCCATATCGCAACACTGCCAGACGAATGTTGCGTACGCCAGAACGCCCTGGGGCCTACGCCTTCCCCGCCAGCCGGCGGAGGGCCTGGATGGCGACCTCCCGGCTGGTCGTCGGCCACATGTCGGGCATGGAGGTCCGAAGGAAGCTACCGTAGCGCGCGGTGACCAGCCGGGGGTCGAGCACCGCGACGACTCCGCGGTCGGTGAGCCGGCGGATCAGCCGGCCGGAGCCTTGGGCAAGCAGCAGGGCCGCGTGGGTGGCCGCTACCGTCATGAACCCGTTGCCGCCGGCCTCGGCGACCGCCCGCTGGCGTGCCATCAGCAACGGCTCGTCGGGTCGGGGGAACGGGATCCGGTCGATGATCACCAGCTGGCAGGTCTCGCCGGGCACGTCGACTCCCTGCCAAAGGGACAGCGTGCCGAACAGGCTCACTTCCTGTTCCGCCACGAACCGCCGGGTCAGCTCGGCCAGCTGGGCATCACCCTGACAAAGGACTGTCAGTTTCGGCAGCTGCTTGCGCACGTGCACCGCAGCCGTCTCGGCTGCCCGGCGGGACGAGAACAGGCCGAGCGTCCGGCCGCCCGAGGCCCAGACCAGCTCAGCGATCTCGGCCAGAGCGGCCTCCGACAGCCCGTCCCGGCCCGGCGGCGGCAGGCTGCGGGCGACGTACAGGATGCCCTGCCGGCGGTACTCGAACGGCGATCCGACGTCGAGTCCGCGCCAAGGCACCGGGTGCTCGGTCTCCTCGCCCGCCACGGCCTCGACCCGGTCAGCAGCACTCGGCACTGTGGCCGACTCTGCGTCGTCGCGTTCGTCGATCCGCAGCCCGACGCTGCGCGCCACCGGCGCGAACTCGTTGCCGAGCTTGAGCGTGGCCGAGGTGAGGATGGTGGTGTGCTCGCCGAAGATCTTGGCCCGCATCAGCCCGGCGACGGTCAACGGCGCGACGTGGGCCTCCCGGCCGAAGCGCTCCCGATCGGCCACCCAGACCACGTCGTGTTCCGACAGGGTCGCCATCCGCTCGGCGATGTCGAAGACCTCCTTGACCGCCGCCGCGGTCTGCCGCTTCTCCGGCACGGTCCGTTCGTCGTTGCCGGCCAGCGCACTGACCGCCGCCCGCGCTGCGGCGCGGAGCCGGCCGCAGGCCCGGACGAACTCCGACTCCGGGTCCTCGATCCGCTCCAGTGGCGCCGACTCGAGGGCTGCGCGCAACGCGTCCGCCGACTCGAGCAGCTCCAGGGCGACCTCGTCCTCCAGGTAGGTCAGGGCCCGCTTGCCGACCCGTTCGACCTGCTGTGGACTGAGTTCGGCGGAGGCGGCGCCGGTCACCCGGGACACCAGCTCATGCGCCTCGTCGATGATCACCGCGTCGTGCTCGGGCAACGCGGTGCCACCATGCATGGCGTTGATCGCGAGCAGCGCATGATTCGTGACCACGAGATCGGCGGCTCGGGCCTGGTCGCGTGACTGCTCGACCAGACACTCGCTGCCGTACGGGCAGCGCTGCGGTCCCAGGCACTCCCGGACCGGGATCGAAACCTGGTGCCAGGCCCGCTCGGTGTGGGACGGGGCATCGTCCCGGTCGGCCAGTCCACCGGTCGCGGCCTGCTCCTCAGCCCACTCGCGCAGCGCCAGCACCTCAGCGCCGAGGACGGACTCCGGGGTACTCAGCGGCGCTGAGGCGATCGTGGCCGCCAGGTCGCCGGCCGAGATCAACGCCGCCTGGTCCTGTGCCGCAGCGTCGCGGACCTTGAGCAGGCACGCGTAGTTGGTCCGGCCCTTCAGGATGGCCGTACGCGGCCGCTCCCCCGTGACCGCCTCGACGGCATCCAGTGCCGCCGGGATGTCATTGGTGGCCAGCTGGGTCTGCAGGGCCAGAGTCGCGGTCGCGACCACGATGCGCTCGTCGGGATGCTCGATCACCCGGATCAGGGCCGGAACGAGGTAGCCGAGCGACTTGCCGGTGCCGGTGCCGGCCTGGACCAGCAGGTGCCGGCCGGACGACATCGCCTCCGCGACGGCGTCAGCCATCTCGACCTGACCGGACCGCTCCTGACCGGCGATGGACTCGACGGCATGGGCCAGCACCTTGCGGTGCAGCGCCACGTCGGTCACCGCAGCAGGCTAGTTCCCGCGCCCGACAATGTCGGTCAGGGCGCGTCGGCGAGCTCGAACGGCGCCAGCTCCCCCGCGAGCGACGGGTTCACCCGGGCCACGACCTCAGTGCCGGCCCCGGTGTGGGCGGAGCTGAGCAGCTCACCCGACTGGTGGATGCGGTTGATCAGATCGCCCCGGGCGTAGGGAATCAAGGCGTGCACCTGCACCTCCGGTCGCGGCAGCCGGGCCTCGATCGCGGTCCGCAGATCGTCGATGCCGGCTCCGGTTCGCGCCGAGACGACCACCGCGCCGGGATGCGCGGCGCGAAGCGCCGCCAGTACCGCGGGATCGGCCCGATCCGCCTTGTTGAGGACGATCAGTTCGGGCACCTCGGCCGCGCCGATATCGGCGAGCACGGCGCGTACTGCTCGGATCTGTCCGCCGGGATCGGCATCGGCCCCGTCCACGACGTGAATGAGCAGGTCAGCCAGAACCGACTCTTCCAGGGTCGAGGCGAAAGCCTCCACCAGGTCGTGCGGCAGATGGCGGACGAAGCCGACCGTGTCGGTCAAGGTGTAGACCCGGCCGTCCGCAGCCGTCGCTCTGCGGGTCGTCGGATCGAGGGTGGCGAACAGGGCGTCCTCGACCAGGACGCCGGCGCCGGTCAGCCGGTTGAGAAGACTGGACTTGCCCGCGTTCGTGTAGCCGACGATGGCCACCGAGGGGACCTCGTGCCGACGCCGCTCGGCCCGCTTGGTCTCACGGGTGCTGTCCATCTCCCGGAGGGCGGCACGGAGCTTGGCGATCCGGCTGTTGATGCGCCGCCGGTCGATCTCGAGCTTGGTCTCGCCAGGGCCACGTCCGCCGATCCCGACGCCCCCGCTGGCTCGGCCACCGACCTGTCGGGAAAGGTTTCCGCCCCACCCGCGCAGCCGTTGCTTGAGGTATTGCAGCTGGGCCAGCTCGACCTGCGCCTTGCCCTCGGCGCTGCGGGCATGGGCGGCGAAGATGTCCAGAATCAGCGCTGTCCGGTCGATCACCTTGACCTTGATCTGGTCCTCGAGGTTGCGCAGCTGGGCCGGGCCGAGCTCACCGTCGCAGATCACCGTATCGGCGCCGGTCGCCACGACGACGTCGCGCAGCTCGGTCACCTTGCCGCGTCCGATATAGGTCGAGGGATCTGGTCGGGTACGCCGTTGGATCAGGCCTTCGAGAACCTGCGAACCGGCGGTCTCGGCCAGCAGCTTGAGCTCGGCCATGGCGTTCTCGGCGTCGACCTCAGAACCCGTGGTCCAGACGCTGACCAGCACCACGCGCTCGAGCTGCAGCTGCCGGTACTCGACCTCGGTGATGTCGGCGAGCTCGGTGGACATGCCGGCCACCCGGCGCAGGGCGCGGCGGTCGGCGAGATCCTGCTGGTCGCCGTCGATGTGCGGAACGGTCTCCACCAGGAGTTCATCGTCGTCGTAGGAAACGAGATCAGGCTCATGCTCTGGGAGGGTCATCGTCCAACAAGGCTCTCACGCAGAACCAAGAGGCCTCGAACGATTTCTTCAGAAGAGCGTGTAGCCGCCGTCGATGACGAGCACCGAGCCGGTCATGAAGCTGGACGCGTCCGAAGCGAGGAACACCACGCTGGGCCCGAGCTCGGAGGGCATCGCGTACCGGCGCATCGGCGCATCGTCGATCCAGTGCTGCCGGAAGTGGGGCTCGTCGACCGGGGCCATCTCGGTCTTGATGTAACCCGGCGCCAGCGCGTTGACCCGGATCCCGAGCGGTGCCCATTCCGCGGCCAGCGACTTGGTCAGCTGATGGACCGCCGCTTTGGAGGCGTTGTACGCCGGCTGCCACTGGGGGCGGTTGACGATCTGAGCCGAGATCGAGCCGATGTTGACGATCACCCCGCTGCGCTGCGCAGCCATCTGCCGGCCGAACGCTTGGGCGCAGTGCCATACCCCGTTGACGTTGACATCCATCACGAACCGCCACTCCTCAGCGGTCACCTCCAGGGCTGGCCGGTGAATGCAAGCACCGGCGTTGTTCACCAGCACGTCGATCTGGCCGAGCCGGTCCATGATCTCCGCCACGGCGCCGTCGACCTCGCTCGCGTCGGTGACGTCAGCCAGGACGGCCTCCGCGGTGACCCCGAGACCGCGGAGCTGAGTGAGCAGGGTCGTACAGGCGTCGAGGTCGCGTACCAGCAGCACCACGTCGCTCCCGGCTTCGGCGAGCGCAGTGGCCAGAGCCCGCCCGATCCCGCGATTGGCTCCGGTGACGACCGAGACCTTGCCGGACATCGAGAACGCGTCCAGGACCGACATTGGGCTTCCTCCTCCGCTCAGCCGCGATCAGGCACGGTGACCTCACCGTAGGCCACCAGAACCGCCGGACCAGTGAGGAAGGCCTGGTCGTCGGCGAGCTCCACCTCGACGGTGCCACCGGGCACGTCCACTCGATAGGTCACCGGCATCGGCTCGCGCGCACCGGTACGGCTCCGCGCCACCGCGGCAGCTGCCACCGTTCCGGTGCCGCAGGACCGGGTCTCGCCGGACCCCCGCTCGAACACCCGCATCGCCACGTGATTCGGTCCTTGCCGGTGGACGAACTCCACGTTGACCCCATCCGGAAATCGATCGACTGGCGCCCAGGTCGGCGCCGCGTGAAGCGGGACCTCGGCCAGCTCGTCGACCAGGACGACCGCATGCGGATTACCGACGTCAGCGGAGGTCGCCGAGTAGCACCGGCCGTCCGCCGTGGTCACCTGGACGGGCTCCGTGCCGACCGAGACGCGGCCCATTGCGACGCGATAGCGGCCGTCGGGCAGCACAGTCACCTCGCGCAGACCGGCTCGCGTGGCGACGGGCACGACGGGCCCGGACGCGAGGCCCTGGTCCAGCAGGAACCGGGCGAACACCCGGATTCCGTTTCCGCACATCTCGGCCAGCGAACCATCCGCGTTGCGGTAGTCCATGAACCAGAGCGAGCCGTCACCCGACCACTCGTCGATGTGTTTGGCGAGCACGGCCCGGATCAAGCCGTCCCCGCCGATTCCGGCGCGCCGATCACAGAGGAACGCGGCCTCGGCGGGACCGAGATCGAGCATGGCCTCCCGGTCCAGCAGCAGCACGAAGTCGTTCTGAGTGCCGTGCCCCTTGGTGAAGGACCACCTGCGCATGCGCTCAGTCTCGCATCAGCGACGGTCGGGACGACTCGCACAGCGTGTACGCGCGATCGAGCAGGTCGGGCGCATCCCACGGCAACCAGGTGATCCGTGGATCCTTGCGGAACCACGAGTCCTGCCGCCGGGCGAAGCGGCGCGTCGCGGCAACTGTCGCGGTCTTGGCATCCTGCTCGGTACAGGTGCCGTCGAGGAACTCCAACACCTGTCGGTAGCCGAGGGCACGGGAAGCCGTACGTCCCTGGCGCAGCCCGTCCGAGGCGAGCGCCGCCACCTCGGCGACCAGCCCGGCGGTCCACATCGCGTCCACCCGGGCAGCGATCCGGGCATCGAGGACGGGCCGGTCGATATCCAGCCCGATCTGAAGCACGTCCGGCAGCCGGTAGCGATGCGCCGGCAGGGTCGGGCCGTATGGCCGACCCGTGAGTTCCACGACCTCCAGGGCGCGGATGATCCGTCGCCCGTTCCCGGGCAGGATCTGGGCGGCGGCGTACGGGTCGACCTCGCGGAGCCGTCGGTGCATCATCTCGGCTCCCACCGAGGCGAGCTGCTGCTCGAGCCGGTCGCGCAGGGCTGGGTCGGTCCCCGGGAACTCGAAGTCGTCGAGGATCGCCCGGACATACAGCGCGGACCCGCCGACCACGATCGGGACGACACCGCGGAAGCGACAGTCCTCGATGGCGGCACGCGCCAGCCGCTGGAACTCGGCGACGGACGCGGTCTGGCGTACATCGAGAATGTCGATCAGGTGGTGGACCACGCCGTCTCGCTCTGCTGGTGCCGGCTTGGCGGTGCCGATGTCCATCCCGCGGTAGACCAGCATCGAGTCGGCATTGACGACCTCGGCCGGACGACCGGCGGTGATCAGCCGCCGGGCCAGCGCAACCGCGAGCCGGGACTTGCCCGTCGCGGTCGGGCCGACCAGCACCATCGTCACCGGTCCAGTGTCGCCCAGCGCGCGGGTGTACAAAGGTTGTGCCGGTGGTCATGGAACCACCGGAGACTGCAGGGGCAACGGGAGGGTGGCGATGGGGATCTTCGACAAGGCGAAAGAAGCACTCAGCGAGCACAGTGAGCACGTCGATACCGGGGTCGAGCGGGCGGGGGACTTCGTCGACGACAAGACCGGCGGCCAATACGCCGAGCACGTCGACCAGGGCCAGACCGTGGCCTCGGAGAAGCTGGAGGACTACCTCAAGGACGACCCGGACAACCGGCCGGCGTAAGCCCGGACTAGGTCAACGCTCAGGACTCAGGCACCGGCGACGGGCGGCGCGGTCGGATCCGCGCCCTCGCGACCCTGCTCCCGCTGGATGTAGTCCTCGATCGCCTCGATGTTGTCCTGGGACCGGCGGACCACGGTCACCAGATCGCTCATCGTCGCGATCTCCTCGACCTGCTCCTTGATGAACCACTGCATGAACTGATCGGACGCGAAATCGGACTCCTCGCGGGCGACCCGGGTCAGCTCGTTGATCTGGCTGGCGACCCGGCGTTCCTGCTCGAGGGCCAACGCGACGGGCGCCACCAGATCGTCGAACTCGACCTGCGGGGCCTCCACTCCCGGGATCCGCACCGGCGCGTCGGAGTCGACCAGGTACTGGACCATCATCATCGCGTGGTTGCGCTCCTCCAACGCCTGGGCGTAGAAGAAGCCGGCCATCTGCGGCATGGTCAGGGCGTCGTAGTAGACGGCACACGCCACGTACTGGTGGTGAGCCGCGAACTCGTGGCCGATCTGGGTGTTGAGCTGGTCGACGAATCGCTCGGCAGGCATGGCCGGAACCTTCCAGGATGGTGGGGACGGTCCGAGCATCGTGGCATGCCGCACAGCCGCTGCCAACCAGGGTCCGGTCGAAGGTATGGCTGTCCTAACCGGAGATCCTCTACGCTGACCGGCGTGGCCGCGCGTCCCAAGAAGAAGTGCTGTACGTCGAAGCCGAGGTGCAAGCGCTGTCCGATCCGGATGCTGGCCGAGGGCCGTCTCGATCGCCAGGACGCCAAGCGGATCTTCGCCAATGCCCGCAACCGCAAGGCACTCAAGAAGGCGAAACTGAAGAAGGCCGCCTGAGTTTCGCGATCGCCGGCTGAGCTGGCTTACCGACCCTCTCGACACCCCTCCTCAAACCCACAACCCCTCTCGACCTCATGCAGTTTCGGACGCTGCGTCGGATTCCCACGCTGCGCGCCGGAAGCTTCCGGCGTGCAGCGCCAAGATCGAACGCAGCGTTCGAAACCGGCCCAGAGGCCGACAGGGGGTCAGGGGGCAGGGCCGAGCAGGCGGGAACGGGGGCGGCGGGAACCGGGGCCGGAGGGCCGATCGTGGGCAACCCGAGGCTGACCGCCGGCGAAGCCGGGGGTTGGGCGCGCTGCGCGGCCCAGGCGTCCCCTCCCCGCGTGCGGCGCAGCGACATCAGGCCGGCGTCGGCGTTCAGATGGTGCGGGGCGGCGTAAGTCACCACCGTCTCGGCGAAGTCGCCGGGCCGCGGACGCAGCGCTGGGTCGTCGGGCACGGCCACGTGTACCAGCCGGTTGTCCCGGGCCCGGCCGGACATCCGCGACGTCGCCGCATCCTTGCGGCCCTCGCCATCGGCGAAGAGCACCTCGACCGTCCGCCCGACCTGGGCAAGGTTCTCCCGCCAGGCGATGTCTCCGACCAGCTCGACCAGTCGCTCATAGCGCTCCTGGACCACCGCCTTCGGCACCTGGTCCGGCATGGTCGCGGCCGGCGTACCGGGACGGATCGAGTACTGGAACGTGAACGCCGCGGCGAACCGCGATGCCGCCACCACGTCCAGGGTCGCTTGGAAGTCCTGCTCCGTCTCACCGGGGAAGCCGACGATGATGTCGGTGGTGATCGCCGCGTCCGGCATCGCGGACCGGACCCGGTCGATGATCTTGAGGTAGCGCTCACTTCGGTAGGAGCGGCGCATCGCCCGCAGCACCTGGTCCGATCCGGACTGCAACGGCATGTGCAGCGCCGGCATCACGTTGGGCGTCTCGGCCATCGCCGCGATCACCTCGTCGGTGAAGTCCTTCGGGTGCGGCGAGGTGAAACGGACCCGCTCCAGTCCGTCGATCTGCCCGCACGCCCGGAGCAGGTCCGCGAACGCGTGCCGGTCGCCGAACTCCACACCGTACGCGTTGACGTTCTGACCGAGCAGCGTCACCTCCTGGACGCCCTCGGCAACCAGCGCCTCGATCTCGGCCAGGATCTCGCCCGGCCGGCGATCGGTTTCCCGCCCCCGCAACGCCGGCACGATGCAAAAGGTGCAGGTGTTGTTGCAGCCCACGCTGATCGAGACCCAGGCCGCGTACGCCGAGTCCCGCCGGGTCGGCAGATTGGACGGGAAGGTCTGCAGCGCCTCGACGATCTCGACCTGCGCCTCCTCCTGCACCCGGGCCCGTTCCAGCAGCACCGGAAGCGAGCCGAGGTTGTGGGTGCCGAAAACGACGTCCACCCACGGCGCCCGCCGCAGAATCGCGTCCTTGTCCTTCTGGGCCAGGCAGCCGCCGACGGCAATCTGCATGCCGGGTGTCCGCTTCTTGGTCGGCAGCAGATGGCCCAGGCTGCCGTACAGCCGGTTGTCGGCGTTCTCCCGGACCGCGCAGGTGTTGAACACCACGACGTCCGGCACGGCGCCATCGGCCGCCGGGTGATAGCCGGACGTCTCCAGCAGCCCGGCCAGCCGTTCGGAGTCGTGCACGTTCATCTGGCAGCCGTGAGTGCGGATCTGGTAGGTGCGGGACATGGCACCGGTAAGGCTATCCGGCCGATCGAGGGAAAGATAAAGTGCGAAACCGTGAGCATCGCACCGACCGGGGGCCAGTACGAGATCACGTCGGGACCGCACCGGGCGGTGATCACCGAGGTCGGCGCGACGCTACGGAGCTACACAGTCGACGGGCAAGACGTGGTCCGGGGGTTCGCCGAGAACGAGTCGGTCAAGGGTGGCCGCGGCCAGAACCTGATTCCGTGGCCGAACCGGATCCGGGACGGCAAATACACCTTCGCCGGACAGACTCAGCAACTGGCCCTCAGCGAACCGGCCCGACACAACGCCAGCCACGGCTTGGTGCGCTACGCCCCCTGGGCGCTGGTCGATCACCATCCGGACTCGGTGAGCCAGAGTGTGCGGATCTTCCCGCAACCCGGCTGGCCGGGCTGGCTCGAGGCCTTCGTCACCTACACGGTGGACCGGCACGGGCTCACCGCGACCGTGCGGGCGACCAACATCGGCGACCGCGACATCCCCTTCGGGTACGCCGCACACCCATACCTGACGGTGGGCGAGAAGACCGTCGACGAGGTGGAGCTCACCGTGCCAGCCGGGTCGTACCTCGAGGTCGACGACCGGCTACTCCCGGTCCGGGTCTCAGCCGTGGACGGGACGCCGAACGATCTGCGTGACGGCCGGGTGCTCGGGGACACCAACCTCGACACGGCGATGACCGACCTGGGCCGAGACGCCGACGGGCGGTGGCGGGTGAAGCTGGCCCTGGGCGAGCGATACGCCGAGCTCTGGGGTGACGACACGATGGGCTGGGTGCAGATCTTCACCGGTGGGCCGTACCGGGACTGGTCCATCGCGGTCGAACCGATGACCTGCGGACCCGACGCCTTCAACGAAGGTCCGACGCACGACGGCATGATCGTGCTCGGCCCAGGGAAGTCCTACACCGGAACCTGGGGAATCACCGGCAGGTAGTCTCGTTTCACACTCGGGAGGCCGAAGATTGTCGACTAGTAAGCCAACTCCACACGAATGTCCCACCGCCTCCGGCGCACCTCGTCTAGCCTCGGGCCATGACCGACGCTGACCGGTCGGCGGACGATGGATCGAGGGATCGGGCCGAGTCGACTGTCGAGCTGAGCGATCTCTCCCCCGGACCGTCGGTCGCTCCGGATCACCTCGGTGACCCGCTGGTCGTGCTCTCTCACGTCGACAAGCACTTCGGTGCTCTGCACGTGCTGCGCGACATCAATCTGAGCGTGCGCAAGGGCGAGGTCGTCGTCGTGCTGGGTCCCTCCGGCTCCGGCAAGTCGACCTTGTGCCGGGCCATCAACCGGTTGGAGACGATCGAGTCGGGAACGATCACCATCGACGGTCAGAAGCTGCCGGAGGAGGGCAAGGCGCTCGCGCAGCTGCGGGCCGACGTCGGCATGGTCTTCCAGTCCTTCAACCTCTTCGCTCACAAGACGATCCTGGAGAACGTCACCCTTGGCCCGACGAAGGTCCGAGGCAAGTCAGCCGCCGAGGCCCGGAGGCTCGGCATGGAGCTGCTCACCCGGGTCGGGGTCGACTCGCAGGCCGAGAAGCATCCGGCGCAGCTGTCCGGCGGTCAGCAGCAGCGGGTGGCGATCGCTCGAGCCCTCGCCATGGAGCCGAAAGTGATCTTGTTCGACGAACCGACCTCGGCGCTGGATCCGGAAATGGTGAACGAAGTGCTGGACGTCATGGTCACGCTGGCCCGGCAAGGCATGACCATGATCGTCGTCACCCACGAGATGGGCTTCGCGCGCAAGGCCGCGAACCGGGTGATCTTCATGGACGAGGGTCAGATCGTCGAGGAGTCCGACCCGAAGTCGTTCTTCACCAATGCCCAGACCGAGCGGGCGAAGGACTTCCTGAGCAAGATCTTGACCCACTAATGTCGCCCCCGGCGACGTCGGGGACGTCCACGGCGAGGGCCACAACTGGCCTCGCCATCGATCTCCGGTTCAGGCCCCTGAATCGGAGCAAGTGAACCACGGAGGACGCAATGCAGATCAGCAGAAGGATCCTGGCGGTGGCCGCCGGGGCGGCCCTGGCGATGACCATGGCCGCCTGTGGCGGCGGGGAAGCCGAGCCAGGCAGTGAGGGTGGTGGTAGCAGCGAGAGCATCACCATCGGGATCAAGTTCGATCAACCCGGCCTCGGTCAGCAGCAAGGCAACCAGTACGCCGGCTTCGACGTCGAGGTGGCCAAGTACGTGGCCAAGGAGCTGGGCTACGCGGAGGACAAGATCACCTTCAAGGAGTCGCCATCGGCCCAGCGCGAGACCCTGATCGAGAGCGGCCAGGTCCAGCTGGTGTTCGCGACGTACTCGATCACCGACGACCGCAAACAGAAGGTGTCCTTCGGCGGTCCGTACTTCGTCGCCGGTCAGGACCTGCTGGTCAAGAGCGACAACACCGACATCACCGGGCCGGACACCATGAACGGGAAGAAGCTGTGCTCGGTGACCGGCTCGACGTCGGCGAAGAAGATCAAGGACAACTACGCCTCGACCGTGCAGCTGCAGGAGTACGACACCTACTCCAAGTGTGTGGAGGCCCTCAGCTCGGGGACCATCGACGCGGTGACGACCGACAACGTGATCCTGGCCGGGTTCGCCGCCCAGTCTCAGTACCAGGGCAAGCTCAAGGTCGTCGGCAGCCCGTTCTCCGAGGAGCGCTACGGGGTCGGTCTGAAGAAGGGCGATACCGAGCTCTGTGGCAAGGTCAACGCGGCCATCGAGAAGATGATCAGCGATGGCAGCTGGCAGAAGGCGCTGGACGCCACGGTCGGCCCATCGGGCTTCAAGCCGGACACCACCAAGAACCCGCCGAAGGCGGATCCCTGCTCCTGACGGCTAGCTGTTGGGGGCCGTCCGGCACAGCCGGTCGGCCCCCACCGAGCCTTCGATCTGGGAGGTCGCGTGGATGACCTGAGAACACTGCTCACCGAGTACGACGTCCCGGCCGCCTTCTGGCTCACCATCAAGCTCACCGTGCTCTCGGCGATCGGCGCGCTGGTGATCGGGACGCTCGTCGCGGTGATGCGGGTCTCGCCCATCGCGGTGCTGCGCGGCTTCGGCACCGGCTACGTCACAGTGGTGCGGAACACGCCGCTCACCTTGATCGTCTTCTTCTGCGCCTTCGGTCTCTACAACAACTTGGGACTGCGGCTCGCATCGGACACCTCGCCGACCTCCATCGTCGACAACAACTTCCGGTTCGGCGTCGTCGCGCTTGCCGTCTACCACGCGGCCTTCGTCGCCGAGGCACTGCGCAGCGGAATCAACACGGTGCCGCAGGGACAGGCTGAGGCGGCCCGGGCCATCGGACTCGGCTTCGTGCCGACGCTGACCAACGTCGTGCTGCCCCAGGCGTTCCGCGGGGCGATCGCGCCGCTGGGCAACGTCATGATCGCGTTGACCAAGAACACGACGGTCGTCGCCACGATCGGTGTGGCCGAGGCGGCGTACCTGATGAAGAGCATGATCGAGTTCAACGGCTCGCTGCTGTACGTGATCTTCACGATCATGGCCACCGGCTTCGTGATCCTCACCCTGCCGATGGGCGTGCTCTTCACCACGCTGTCCCGACGGCTGGTGGTGCAGCGATGACTGTCGGCGCGACCGTCCTGTTCGACGCCCCGGGACCGCGAGCGAGGCGGCTGTACGCCGTCATCGGCGTGATCAGCTTCATTCTCCTGCTGCTGCTGCTCTGGCTCGTTTACCGTGGATTCTCCCAGCCCGAGAATGACCAGTTCACCGCCGAGAAGTGGCTGCCGTTCCTGGATCCGGAGTCATGGACGGCGTACTTCATCCCCGGCATCATCGCAACCTTGCGCGCCGCCGCCATAGCCGTGGTGCTCTCCGCCATTCTGGGCATCCTGCTCGGTATGGGCCGGCTCTCCGAGTTCGCGGCGCTTCGGGTCGTCTGCGGGGTGTTCGTCGAGTTCTTCCGGGCCGTGCCGGTCCTGATGATGATGCTGTTCTCCTACTTCGTCGGGCTGTATGCGCTCGGCATCACCGGAGAGGCGCTGTCACTGTTCGGCGTCGTGGCCGGGCTGACCTTCTACAACTCCAGCGTCATCGCCGAGCTGATCCGCTCCGGCGTCGGTTCCCTGCCCAGAGGGCAACGCGAGGCCGGACTGTCGATCGGGCTGACGCCGACCCAGACGCTGACGTCGATCCTGCTTCCCCAGGCCATCACGGCAATGCTGCCTTCGCTCATCAGCCAGCTGGTCGTCATCGTCAAGGACTCCGCGCTGGGCTACATCATCAACTACTCGGAGCTGATCCGTGCCGGGCAGAACTTCTCCACCAACTACGGCAACCTGATCCCGACCCTGATGGTGGTCGGCGTCATGTTCATCGTGATCAACTACGCGCTGACCCGGCTGGCCAGGTTCATCGAGCGCCGCCTGCAGGCCAGCCGCCGCGGACCACGGCAGCCGATCGATCCGTTGATGAACCCAGCGATGGCGACCGGTGCCGGCGTCGCAGCCACGGTGCCGACCACCAGCGCCGGAACGGGCGGAGCCGGCGGCGGCTCGAGCAACACCTGATGAGCTAGTTAGCGAGCCGTCTCGGTGGCCCGGGACTCCCGGACGACGGTCACCTTGATCTGACCGGGGTAGGTCAGTTCCTCCTCGATCTGCTTGGCGATATCGCGGGCCAGCACCTGAGCCTCGATGTCATCGACCACATCAGGCGCCACCATCACCCGGATCTCCCGGCCAGCCTGCATGGCGAACACCTTGTCGACGCCGTCCCGAGCCCGCGCGATCTCCTCCAGCTTCTCCAGCCGCTGCACATAAGCCTCGATGCTCTCCCGCCGGGCTCCCGGGCGGCTGCCGCTGATGGCGTCGGCGGCTTGAACCAGGACCGCCTCGGCCGTCTGCACCTCGACCTCGTTGTGGTGGGCCTCGATGGCGTGCACGATGTCGGCGTTCTCGCCGTACTTGCGGGCCAGATCGGCGCCGATGATGGCGTGCGAGCCCTCGACCTCATGGGTCAGCGCCTTGCCGATGTCGTGCAAGAAGGCCGCCCGCTTGCATTGCGCGACGTCAAGCCGGAGCTCGGCGGCCATCAGGCCGGCGATGTGGGCACTCTCCACCAGGTGTTTGAGAACGTTCTGTCCGTAGGAGGTGCGGTAGCGGAGCGT
Organism: uncultured Actinomycetota bacterium; assembly: GCA_963711015.1. Taxonomy (GTDB): domain Bacteria; phylum Actinomycetota; class Actinomycetes; order Propionibacteriales; family Propionibacteriaceae; genus Microlunatus. Next base: position 216,649 of record CAVQCQ010000002.1, on the reverse strand, counting down.
GCCCAACACCGGGACCAGCGCGGGATGCAGGTCGGAGATACCGACCTCGGCCATCGCGTCCTCGGCTGCGCGCAGACAGTGCGCCTGGATCTGGCCTTTGCTGCGCTCGTGCACCTCCTCGATGCGGGCCGGGTGGATCCGGCCGTCCTTGACCAGCTCGGTCAAGGTGATGCGCGCAGTCTCGCGGCGGACCGGGTCGAAGCAGGAGAGGAGGACCGACTCGGGTGTGTCGTCGATCATCACGTTGACCCCCGTGACCTGCTCGAAGGCCCGGATGTTGCGTCCCTCTCGCCCGATGATCCGGCCCTTCATGTCGTCGCCCGGAAGATGCACAGCCGACACCACAGACTCCGAGGTCTGTTCCGAGGCGACGCGCTGAATCGCGTCCACCACGATCATCTGGGCTCGGGTCGTGGCCTCGCGGACCGCCTGTCGCTCGATGTCTCGTGCTACCAGCACGCTCTGGCGCTTCGCGTCGTGCTCCACGAGAGCCACCAGCTCGGCCTTCGCCTGTTCGGCGGTCAGGCCGGCGATTCGCTCCAGGGTCGTCCGCTGCTGTGCCTCCGCCTCGGCGAGGACCTTACGCTGACTCTTCAGCTCAGCTTTCTGCTCTTCGAGGTGATGCACCTTGTCGTCAAGCGAGCGGGCCTCGGTGTCCAGCCGCTCCTCGCGATCGGAGAGCCGCTGCTCGCGGCGTTCGAGCTCGGCACGCTGCTCCCGCAGCTCGGACCGCTGCGCTCGGTTCTCCTCGGCCGCCTCCGCGCGGGCCGCTCGGGCGGACGCCATCAGTGTCTCGGCCTGAGACTGGAGAGTGTTGAGGTCCGACTCCGTCTTGGCCGGCTCTCCCACGTCGGCGGTCCTGGACTGGCCGCCCTCGGTCTGCGGCGCTCGAGCGGGGTCCACTGTCGTGCGGTCGAGCAGTCCCTGAGGTACGCCCGAGGCACTGGTCGCCTCGCTGTGCCGTGAGCGGCGAGCGATGACCACAGTTGCGACAGCGACCAGGACGATCAGGAGGAGGAGTCCGGCCAGCACCAGCGTTTGGAATAGACCACCCATCACGTCGCTCTCCTGTCCACACGCTCCAGCGTGTACTCAAGAGGGATCCGCAACGCGCATCGGCACATCACCCGCCGCATTGGAATCACCACAAGCAGCGGTTCTGCAACAAATAATCCGCCCGGAGGCGGTCGTACTCTTTCAAAACTTCGGCGTTCCGAGGTTTTCGGGCTCGGAGCTTGTTTCATATCGGACGAGCGTTACTGATGCCTCGTGCTTGCACACTATGTCTGGGCATGGCCAGGGTCAAGCACCGGCCAGCGGTCGCCGACCACGCTGAACGGCGCCTTGGCCGGCGCTCAGTCGTCTCCCAGAAATCCGCCGAGGAGATCGCGGAGCACACGCGAGATCACGGCCGGTGCGAACCCACGGCGCGCCAGTGCCCCGGCCAGTCGGCGGTAGCACACTGCGGGCTCGAGACCCGACATCCCAGCGTGCTTGCGTCGGGCCAGATCCAGGGCCGCGTGGTACTCGGCGTCCGACGTCACCTGCTCCAGGGCCTGGTCGATCTGTTCCCGAGCGACGCCCTTGCGCTGCAGCTCCTGCCGCAGCGCCGATCGCGACAGGTGCCGCCGCTGCTGTCGCGATGCCACCCAGTCCTCGGCGAACGCCGCGTCGTCAATGAGGCCGACCTCACCGAGCCGGTCCAACACCTCACTGGCGGTGTCTTCCGGTACGTTGCGGGATCGCAAGGCACCAGCGAGCTCGTGTCGAGTCCGGGCCTGGGCCGTGAGCTTGCGGAGCGCGATGGTGCGGGCAATCAGCTCCGGATCGGCCTCGGCATCCTCCGCCGTCGTGGCGAGGTCGCTCGCAGAGGTAGCTGGGTGGGCCGGAGAGCTCGCCTCGGCCTGGATCGGCTCGACGCCGAGGCGGCGCAACCAGTCGGCCGCCTCGGCCAGCGGCTTCTCTGCTCTCGGCACCGAACTAGAACTCGACCTCGCCGGTCACCGGGTCGATCCCCGCCGGAAGGTCGACCTGTGGCCCGATGCCCATCCGCTCCTTGATCTTCTTCTCGAGCTCGTCGGCCAGATCGGGGTTGCTGCGCAGGTAGTTCCGCGCATTCTCCCGGCCCTGACCGAGCTGGTCGGCGTCATAGGTGAACCAGGCGCCCGCCTTACGGACGATCCCGGTGTCGACGCCGAGATCGAGGAGGCTGCCTTCCCGGCTGATTCCCATCCCGTACAGAATGTCGAACTCGGCCTGCTTGAACGGCGGCGCCACCTTGTTCTTGACGACCTTCACCCGGGTCCGGTTGCCGACCATCTCCTGGCCGTCCTTGAGTGTCTCGATGCGGCGGACATCCAGTCGCACTGAAGAGTAGAACTTCAGCGCCCGGCCGCCCGTCGTTGTCTCAGGACTACCGAACATGACTCCGATCTTCTCCCGCAGCTGGTTGATGAAGATCGCGGTAGTGCCCGCGCCACTCAGCGCACCGGTCATCTTGCGCAGCGCCTGGCTCATCAGCCGGGCTTGTAGTCCGACATGGCTATCGCCCATCTCGCCCTCGATCTCGGCCCGCGGGGTCAAGGCGGCGACCGAGTCGATCACGATCAGGGCCAGTGCGCCGGAGCGGACCAGCATGTCGGCGATCTCGAGCGCCTGCTCCCCGTTGTCAGGCTGGCTGACCAGGAGCTGATCCGTGTCCACCCCGAGCCGCGCGGCGTACTCCGGGTCGAGGGCGTGCTCGGCGTCGATGAAGGCGCAGATGCCGCCGGCGGCCTGTGCGTTGGCGATCGCGTGCAGCGCCACCGTGGTCTTGCCGCTCGACTCCGGCCCGTAGATCTCGACGACCCGTCCCCGGGGCAGTCCACCGATCCCGAGCGCCACGTCCAAGGCGATGGACCCGGTCGGGATGGTCTCGATCGGCGCACGCACCTCATCGCCGAGACGCATGACCGAACCCTTGCCATACTGCTTGTCGATCTGGGCCAACGCCGTCTCCAGCGCCTTCTCACGGTCTGCCGTGGCCATGAATGATCCCTTCCCTCGCCCACCGGGCGGTTGTCTGACTACCTGTCGTGACTCTAAGGACGCCGACTGACAATCGTTCGCGGCCGCGGATTCCTGTGGATAACCGCTCGAGGCCCGTGGTGGATAACGCTAGTAGAACAGATGTTCGACATACTATCCGACACGCCGACCCGACCGGTCCGACCGCGAGGGCTACCGCTCGCGGGCCGGCAGCTCCAGCGCCTCCCAGACCGCTCGCCAGATGATCTTGCTCGGCAAGCCGTCCGCGATGGCCTGGTTGACCGTGCGGCCACCGAGGTCGGCAAGACTGAACTCGGCCGCCCAGACCCGGTAGTAGCCCGGACCGAGGTGAGCCTGCATCCGCTCCCAGAGCTCGGTCTCCTTCACGACCGCCGGCCCAGCCGGACGCCCGACGCGACCGCGACCCCGAGGAGCACGATTGCCGCGCCGACCGGAGCGAACCAGTCGAGTGGCTCCCCCAACACCGTCACACCGATGATCGTCGCGAAGATCGGGATGATGTAGGTCACCGTCGAGGCGGTGCTGGCGCCGACCAACCGGATGTTGCGCAGATGGAGAACGAACGCGAATCCGGTGCCGAGAACGCCCAACGCCGTCACCGAGGCGACCACCGGCCAGGACAGAGCCAACAGGTCCGGGTAACCGCCAGAGGCCAGTGGCGCGACCACGGCGAGCAAGGCCGACGCGACGAGCAGCTGGCACAGCGAGCTCACCACGCCCGACTGCGGCAACGGGCTGACGAACTTGCGGACATAGGGAATCGAGACTCCATAACACGCGGCCGCGGCGAAGCACATCAGCTGCCCGGCGAGCGATGAACCGCCCGCACCCTGCCAGACGCCAAGGATCACCAGGGCTCCGACAAACCCCAGCCCCAACCCGAGAAGTCGGCGACCGGTCATCTTCTCGGTGCGAAACACCAGCACGGCCATGGGCAGCACGACGAGTGGCGTGACCGAGTTCCAGATGCCGGCCAGCACCGAGGAGACGCGTTGCTCACCGAAGGCGAACAGGCTGAACGGCGCCGCCACGCCCACGACGGCGACGAATGCATGATGCCCCCAGGCGCGGAGATCGGACGGCAGCCGGTCCCGGGTCACCGCAACCACGATGAGCAGGGCGAGTGCTCCGCCGACCACCCGGCCCAGTGCCACGAACAGCGGCGGCAGCTCTGAGACCCCGACCTTGATGAACAAGAAGCTGGAGCCCCAGATGGCCGCCAGGACAAGCAGGCCGGGGAGCCAGCGGCTCAGCGCCGGAGCGGGCGCGCCAGTGCCGTCGGTCTGAGTCACAGGGGGTGCGGCCGCGGTCACGAACGCCACCGTACGCGGGCCCGCCGACATCCGCCGCAGGGTTTCTGCCGAACGTGCGGGGCAGGACTGTCAGAGCCCGCGGGCAAGATAGATCCCGTGCCGAACGACCCCTTGGCGATGTTCTCCCCGGCCACGGCAACGTGGTTCCGGGAGGTCTTCGCCGCGCCCACCGCCGCCCAGGCCGGCGCCTGGCAGGCAGTGGCCGCCCGCCAGAACGCCCTGGTGATCGCGCCCACCGGGTCGGGCAAGACCCTCGCCGCGTTCCTCTGGGCGCTGGACGACCTCATCCGTGCACCGAAACCGGCCGCGAAGCAGCGGTGCCGGGTCCTCTACGTGTCGCCGCTGAAGGCCTTGGCCGTTGACGTGGAACGCAACCTCCGGGCGCCCCTGGCAGGAATCACCCAGACGGCTCTGCGGCTGGGACAGGCCCTGCCCAGCGTGACGGTCGGCGTACGGTCGGGCGACACCTCGGCCGCCGATCGCCGGGCGCTGGTGAGCCGGCCGCCGGACATCATGATCACCACGCCGGAGTCGTTGTTCTTGATGCTGACCTCAGCCGCACGGGACATCCTGACCTCGGTGCAGACGGTGATCGTCGACGAGGTGCATGCGCTGGCCGGCACCAAGCGCGGCGCCCATCTCAGTCTGTCGCTGGAGCGGCTGGAGGCGCTCACCGCCGAGTCCCGCAGCGCTCGAGGCGGGAGTCCGCTGCAGCGCATCGGGCTCTCGGCGACCGTACGGCCTCCGGAGCGAGTGGCCGGCTATCTCGGCGGCACGCATCCGGTCACTATCGTCGCCCCGCCCGCGGAGAAGTCCTGGGACCTGTCGATCGTGGTCCCGGTCGAGGACATGAGCGACCTCGCTGCCTCCGCAGCGACGCCGGCTCCGAGCACTCTGGAGGACGAGCAGGCGCCACGAAGGACACCGTCGATCTGGCCGCACGTGGAGAACCGGATCCTCGACCTGATCAGCGAGCACCGTTCGACCATCGTGTTCGCCAACTCGCGGCGGCTGGCGGAGCGGCTCACCGCCCACCTGAACGAACTGCAAGCGGAACGGCTTGGGGATGCGACCGAGCCGTTCGCCCCGCCCGCCCAGGTGATGGCCCAGTCCGGTGCCTCGACCGGGCGGGACGGCAGCGGGTCGCCGGTGATCGCCCGGGCCCACCACGGCTCGGTGAGCAAGGAGCAGCGGGCCCAGATCGAGGATGACCTCAAGTCCGGCCAGCTGCCGTGTGTCGTGGCCACATCCTCGCTCGAGCTCGGCATCGACATGGGCGCGGTCGACGTGGTGGTTCAGGTCGAGGCGCCACCCTCGGTGGCCAGCGGCCTGCAGCGGGTGGGTCGTGCCGGGCACCAGGTCGGGGCCACGTCCCGGGGGGTTTTCTTCCCCAATCACCGCGGCGACCTGATCGAGTCGGCGGTGGTCGTGGAGCGGATGCGGAAGGGCGCGATCGAGGAGGTTGCGGAGCTGCGTAACCCGCTGGACGTGCTCGCCCAGCAGATCGTCGCCGTCGTCGCGGTGGAGGAGACCAAGGCCGACGAGCTGTACGCGCTGGTCCGCCGGGCGAGCAGCTTCCGCGATCTGCCGCACAGCGCGTACGAGGCGGTGCTGGACATGCTCAGCGGCCGCTACCCCAGCGAGGACTTCGCGGAGCTGCGTCCTCGGTTGGTGTGGCAGCGGGACACCGGCCTGCTGACCGCACGCCCGGGCGCCCAGCGGCTGGCGGTGACATCGGGTGGGACCATCCCGGACCGCGGACTGTTCGGAGTGTTCCTGGTGGGCGAGGGCAATGCGAGCGGTCGGCATGCCGCTGGTCGGCGGGTCGGCGAGCTGGACGAGGAGATGGTCTACGAGACCCGGGTCGGCGACGTGTTCACCCTGGGCACGACGAGCTGGCGGGTCGAGCAGATCACCCATGATCAGGTGTTGGTCTCCCCCGCCCCGGGGACGCCGGGACGTCTGCCGTTCTGGAAGGGCGACTCGCCCGGCCGGCCGCTGGAACTGGGCAGGGCCTTCGGGGCCTTCGTCCGCGAGGTTGGTGCGATGCGGCCGGATCAGGCCACGGCCCGAATGCGGGAGGCCGGGCTGGACGAGTTCGCCGCCGGCAACCTCGTGTCCTACCTCGCCGAGCAGCAGGCCGCCACCGGCGCGCTGCCCACCGACCGCGCGGTCGTCTTCGAACGGTTCCGCGACGAGCTCGGCGACTGGCGCGTCTGCGTGCACTGCCCGCTCGGTACCGGGGTTCTGACGCCCTGGGCGCTGGCGGTCGAGCATGCGGCGCGCGAGCGGTACGGGATGGAGGTGCAGGCCACGGCGACCAACGACGGGATGGTGCTGCGGATCCCCGACACCGAGTCGGAACCTCCGAGCGCAGAGCTGATCGTCGTCGATCCCGAGCTGCTCGAGTCCGTGGTCACCGACGAGGTGGGAGGCTCGGCGCTGTTCGCGGCTCGGTTCCGGGAGAGCGCTGCCCGCGCGTTGCTGCTGCCCCGGCGAGATCCCAAGTCCCGCTCTCCGTTGTGGCAGCAGCGGATGCGCTCCGCACAGCTGCTCACGGTCGCGGCGCAGTATCCCGAGTTCCCGATCGTGCTGGAGACCATGCGGGAGTGCCTGACCGACGTGTTCGATCTGGACGGCCTGCTCGAGGTGCAGCGGCAGATCGCCGGACGTGCGGTACGGATCGTGGAGGTGGAGACCAGGGAGCCGTCGCCGTTCGCACGCTCGCTGTTGTTCGGCTATGTCGGGGCCTTCGTCTACGAGGGTGACGTACCGCTCGCGGAGAAGAAGGCCGCGGCGCTGTCGCTCGACGCCACCCTGCTGGCGGAGCTGCTGGGCAAAGACGGTCTCAAGCAGCTGCTCGACGCGAGTGTGATCGCCAGCACCGAGGCTGATCTGCAAGGGCTCAGCGCCGAGCGGCAGGTCACCGGCACCGAGCAGTTGTTCGACCTGCTGCGGATGGCCGGTCCGTTCACCCGGTCCGAGCTGGCCGCGCGATCGGCGCCGGGCTTCGATCCTGACCCCGCTCTCGAGCGGCTCGTGGCGGACCGTCGCGTGGTGACGGTGCGGATCGCCGGGCAGGAGATGGTGGCCGTCGCCGAGGACGTCCCCCGGCTCCGCGATGGGCTCGGCATTCCGGTGCCGCCCGGTGTCGCGGCCAACTTCACTGAGCCGGTGACCAACCCGGTAGCCGATCTCGTGTTGCGCTGGGCCCGCACCCATGGCCCGTTCGTCGTTGCGACCATCGCACAGCGTTATGGATTGGGCCGAGCCATCGTCGAGCAGGCCTGTGAGTCTCTGGTCGGACCCGGCACGCTGGTCGCCGGGTCCTTTGTCGACCAACCCGGAGAGCTCGGCCGGGACCGGCAGTACTGCCACTCGAAGGTGCTGTCGTTGATCAAGCGCCGCACTCTGGCCCTGCTGCGCAAGGGCGTCGAACCGGTCGAACAGGGCGCGTACGCGCGGTTCCTCGCCGAGTGGCAGGGCATCGGATCCGCGGCTCGGGGCGCCGACGCGGTGCTCGGGGTGATCGAGCAGCTGTCCGGGTACCCGCTGCCGGCTAGTGCTGTCGAGTCGCTCGTTCTGCCTGCGCGAGTAGCCGGCTACACACCGGCCCTGCTCGACGAGCTGACGGCCGCCGGCGAGGTCTATTGGGTGGGCGACGGTGCGCTCGGCGAGTCCGATGGCTGGGTGCGCTGGTATGCGGCCGACGCCGAGCCCCATCCGCCGGGGCCAGAGCCAGCCGGCTATCGCAGCCAGGAGCTGCTGGCGGCCTTGGGCGGCGGAGGTGCCTACTTCTTCGACGCGCTGCTGCCGTCCGGCCTGGCTCCAGCTGACCGAGCCCAGTACGTCGACGCCCTCTGGGACCTGGTGTGGTCGGGGCTGGTCACCGGCGACACCTTCGCGCCGGTGCGCAGCCGAGTCTCGGGCGGCGCCCATCGGACGGTGCGCAGACCGGCCGCACGGACCCATCGGGCCCGATATGCCGGAGGTGGTCTCGGCCGGTCAGTTCGGCCTCGAATCGCCTCCCCGGCAACGGCGGGCCGCTGGTCGCTGGTCCATCGAGATAGCGTCGCGCCCGGTGACCGCCTGGCGATCGATCTCTTCGCCCAGCTCGACCGATACGGAGTAGTCACCCGCGGCAGCGTCCTGACTGAGAACGCCGAGGGCGGATTCGGCACCGCCTACCGGGCACTCAGTGCCCTCGAAGAGTCCGGGCAGTGCCGGCGCGGTTACTTCGTCGAGGGACTCGGCGCAGCGCAGTTCGCACTGACGGGCGCGGTGGACCGGCTGCGAGCGGCTCAGCGCCTCCCGGAACAACCGGAGGCGCTGGTGCTGGCCGCCAGTGACCCGGCCAACCCGTACGGCGCCGCTCTACCCTGGCCGGAGCGGGAAGGTCACCGGCCGGGACGCAAAGCGGGCGCCCTGGTGGCGATGGTCGACGGCGCCCTGATCTTCTACGTCGAGCGCGGCGGCAAGACGCTGCTGTCCTTCACCGAGGACCCGCAGCGGCTTGCTCCGGCAGCAGCCGCACTGGCTCGCGCCGTGCAGCAGGGCCACCTCGGCAAACTCACCGTCGAGCGGGCCGACGGTGGGCACGTCTTCGGCTCGTCGCACGTCAGTGCGGCTCTGCAAGAGGCGGGCTTCCGAATGACCCCGCAGGGCCTGCGGCTGCGACCTGCGGTCTGACCCCGGACTAGGCCGCGGCGCGAGCCATCGCGCGCATGGTCGGGAAGGCCGTGACGCGATCGAGGACCGGAGCGGTCTCGACAACGGCCATCTTCTCGCTGACCACGTTCAACACCACCGACAGCGGCAGCTCGAGCGCACCGCAGATCGAGGCCAGCAGCTCGCTGGAAGCCTCTTTCTGGCCCCGCTCGACCTCGGAGAGGTAGCCGAGACTCACCCGCGCGCCTTTGGAGACCTCGCGGAGCGTCTTGCCCTGAGCGACGCGCTCCTCCCGCAGCGACTCGCCGATCAGCTCGCGCAACAGCACCGGCTTTCCCGGGTGATCGGATGGCATAGGCAAACTGTACCCAGCCGCACCGACAACACCAGCGCCGACGTGCACCAGGGAATCCGGCAGGCTCGGTCGCCGGCTCAGCCGGCCAGTGCGCCCAGCAACATCCGAAGGGCGCGTTCGGCCGACTCCTGTCGGATCGCCGCGCGGTCACCGGTCAGGTCCAGGCGCTCGGTCACCACAGAGCCGGTCGTCCGGTGGGCGACGGCCAGATGCACCTCGCCGACCGCGTGGCCATCCTGGAGGTCCGGTCCCGCGACTCCGGTGGTGGCCAGACCCCAGTCGGCGGCACAGATCCGGGCGACACCCGCCGCCATCTGCGCCGCCGTCACCTCAGCGACTGGCCCGACTTCGGCCAGCGTGGCTTCGTCGACCCCCGCGAGCGTCGCCTTGAGCCGGGTCGCGTAGCTGATCACCCCACCGAGGTAGTTGGCCGACGAGCCGGGTACCGAGGTCAGCAGCTCCCCCACCAGACCTCCGGTCAGAGACTCGGCGGTGGCCAACGTCTCGCCGCGGCGGGCCAGCGCGGCGAGGACGTCGGCCGCCGCCGTCATGACGGATTGAGCGCCCGCCGGCGAAGCCGGACCGCCTCGCGTACGTAGTCGAGCCCCGTCAGCACCGTGATCAGCAGCGCCAGGCCCATGATGATCATGGCCACGACGTGGGCCCAGGGCGCCACGATGACCAGCGGCAGCAGGTAGGCGATGATCGCCACCGCCTGGACGGCAGTCTTGATCTTTCCGCCGCGGTTGGCGGCCATCACGCCGTAGCGCAGCATGGCGAAGCGGAGCGCGGTGACCCCCCATTCGCGAACCAGGATCACCACGGTCACCCACCAACTCAGCTCACCGATGATCGACAAACCGATCAGCGCCATGCCGGTGAGCGCCTTGTCGGCGATCGGGTCGGCCAGCTTGCCGAACTTGGTGACGATGTTGTGCTTGCGAGCGAGATGGCCGTCCAGCGAGTCGGTCAAGATCGCCAACGTGAACACGGCGGCCGTACTCAACCTCCACCAGGGGTCGTCGGGATGGCTCAGCAGCATCCAGGCGAACACGGGCACAAGGAGGATGCGGAACGCGGTGAGTGCATTGGGCACGTTCCACGGCGTCGTCTCCGGCTCGGCCATCGGGCCAACCGGATGCCGTTCGGAGGGTGCGGCCGCATCCCGGTCGATCCGAGGTGGCTGCGGTTCGGTGCTCATGAGTCGATGATCACCTCGGCAACCAGGTCCGCGCCGTGGGACCCGATCGCGGTTGCGGCGACCAGGGCTCCAACCTCCAGCCCCGGCAGAGCGCCGGGCAGCAGCACTGCGCCGTCGACCTCTGGCCCCTGGTGCGCGGCACGGCCAGTCGCGTCGCCCGCAACACTCTCCACCAGGACGCGAAGTCGCTCACCGATCCGGCTCTCGGCGCGCTGGCTCACCAGCTCCTCGGCGAGGTCGGCGACCCGGGCCCGTCGGTCTTCGATCTCCTCCGCCTGGTGTTGCCCGGGCAGCTGGGCGGCGGCTGTGCCGTCCTCGTCGGAGTAGCCGAAGACGCCGATCGCATCGAGCTCCGCGGCCGCGAGGAAGTCGACCAATAGGTCCAGCTCGGCCTTGGTCTCCCCCGGAAACCCGCAGATGACGTTGCTTCGGATCCCGGCGTTCGGCGCCGCAGTTCGGATCTGGTCGATCAGATCCAGGAACGCGTCCGGGCTTCCGAACCGGCGCATCCGGCGCAGCACTGTAGGCGCGGCATGCTGGAACGAGAGGTCGAAGTAGGGAACCACCTTGTCGGTGCCGACCATCGCCTCGACCAGGCTCGGTCGCATCTCCGCCGGCTGCAGGTAGGACACCCGGATCCACTCGATGCCCTCGATCGCCGAAAGCTCGACCAGCAACAGCTCCAGCGAGCGGAGGTCGCCCAGGTCCTTGCCGTAAGAGGTGGAGTTCTCACTGACCAGGAAGAGTTCGCGAACGCCTTGGTCGGCCAGCCAGCGTGCCTCGGCCACAATCTCCGGACGCGACCGGGAGACGAAAGCCCCGCGGAAGGTCGGGATCGCGCAGAAGGTGCAACGCCGGTCGCAGCCCGAGGCGATCTTCAGTGGTGCGGTCGGACCACCGGTCAGTCGGAACCGTTCCGCGTACGCGGCCCCTGTCGGGCGGTGCCCAGGAATGGGTAGGCGGTCGGCGGCGGCCGGGCGCTCAGCGGGGGCGAGTGGCAGTAGCCGGCGCCGGTCCCGCGGTCCATGGGCGACCGGTCGCTCCCCGGCGACGACCCGTCGCAACCGGCCCGCGATATCGGCGTAGTCGTCGAACCCGAGCACCGCGTCGGCCTCGGGCATCGCCGACGCCAGCTCATGCCCATAGCGCTCGGCCAGGCAGCCAACCGCCACCACCGCCTGCGCCCGACCGGAAACCTTCAGATCCGCGGCCGCCAGCAACGTGTCCACCGAGTCCTTCTTGGCCGCCTCAATGAACCCGCAGGTGTTGACCAGGACAGCATCAGCCGCCTCCGGCTCGGCGACCAGCCGGAACCCGCCCGCGACCAACTGGCCGGCCAGCTGCTCGGAGTCGACCTCGTTCCGGGCGCAGCCGAGCGTCACCAGGTGCACGCCCAGCGCTTCCTCGGAAGCGGCGTTCGTGATCACGGAAGGAGCCATCGCGGTCCCAGTATGTCCGATCGCCGTGAACGGCTTCCCCCGTCAGGATCGAACGCTGCGTGAGATCTTCGCGCTGTGCGCCGGATGTAGCGGGAGTGCAGCGCGGGGATCGAACGCAGCGTCCGATTTTGACAAGGAGGAGGAGGAAGAGGAGGAGGAGGAGGAAGAGGAGGCGGCGCCGGGCGGTCAGCCGAGGCGGAGGTTCTCCATCACGTCGTCGAGCTCGTCGGGCTTGACCAAGACCTCGCGGGGTTTCGAGCCCTCGGAGGGACCGACGACGCCTCGGGTCTCCAGAATGTCCATCAGCCGCCCGGCCTTGGCGAACCCGACCCGAAGCTTGCGCTGCAGCATCGAGGTCGAGCCGAGCTGGAGGGTGACCACCAACTCCACCGCCTGCAACACCAGGTCGAGGTCGTCCCCGATGTCCTCGGCCACCTTCGTGGCGGCCTCCGGCGCGGCCGTCACGTCCTCCCGGTAGGTCGGCTTGAGCTGCTTGGTCACGTGCGCGACCACCGACCGCACCTCCTGCTCGGTGACCCAGGCCCCCTGGATCCGGATCGGCTTGCTCGACCCCATCGGCAGGAACAGCCCGTCGCCCTGGCCGACGAGCTTCTCAGCGCCCGGCTGGTCAAGAATCACCCGCGAGTCGGTCATCGACGAGGTGGCGAACGACAACCGGCTGGGCACGTTGGCCTTGATCAGTCCGGTGACCACGTCAGTACTCGGACGCTGCGTCGCCAGCACCAGGTGGATGCCCGCGGCGCGCGCGAGCTGGGTGATCCGGACGATCGAGTCCTCCACGTCGCGGGGCGCGACCATCATCAGGTCAGCGAGCTCGTCCACGATCACCAGCAGGTAGGGGTACGGAGTGATCTCCCGCTCGCTGCCCGGCAACGGCTTGACTCCGCCCGCACGAACGGCCTTGTTGAAGTCGTCCAGGTGGCGGAACCCGAAGTTGGCCAGGTCCTCATACCGCATGTCCATCTCCCGGACCACCCACTGCAGCGCCTCGGCCGCCTTCTTGGGCACGGTGATGATCGGCGTGACCAGGTGCGGAATCCCCTCGTACGCGGTCAGCTCGACCCGCTTCGGGTCGACCAGCATCAGGCGCACCTCGTCGGGCGTGGCGCGCATCAGGACCGAGGTGATCATCGAGTTGACGAAGCTGGACTTGCCGGAGCCGGTCGCTCCCGCGACGAGGAGATGCGGCATCTTGGCCAGGTTCGCGACCACGAATCCGCCCTCGACGTCCTTGCCCAGCCCGACGGTCATCGGATGGTGGTCGTTGCGGGCCCGGGCCGAGCGCAGCACGTCGCCGAGGGAGACCACCTCCTTGTCGGCGTTGGGGATCTCGATGCCGATGGCCGACTTGCCGGGGATCGGGGACAAGATGCGGACGTCGGCACTGGCCACGGCGTACGCGATGTTGCGGGACAAGGCGGTCACCTTCTCCACCTTGACCGCCGGACCGAGCTCGACCTCGTACCTGGTCACCGTCGGACCGCGGCTGTAACCGGTCACCCGGGCGTCGATCTCGAACTGCCCCAGTACCTCGGTCAGGCGGTGGACGACGGCGTCCGAGACGGCGGTCCGCGCCTTGTGGACGCTGCCCTGCTTCAGAGCACCGGCGTCCGGCAGCACGTACTGCACGTCGCCGGACAGCTGCAGCTGAGCTGAGCGCTGCGGCATCGGCGCGACCAGGTCGGCACTGTGCGGTGGCGGCTCCAGCTCGGTCTCGGTGTCGTGCACCTTGACCCCAGGCGGCAGTCCCGCCGTCACGGGCCGCCGGTCGATGACCCGCGAGTCCTCGGCCCGGCCATCGTCGGGATCGGCCGGATCGGCGGCCTCGTCGTCCGCTGTGCCGGCCAGTCCGCGGCGGCGTCGTTTCTTGTCACCGACCACGGGTGTGTCGTAGGCCTGGTCCACCCCGAACTCCAGCTCGCCGACCACCTCGCCCTCGATCACCGTCGGCCCGCCTCCGACCCGGCTGTGCGCCGACCGCATGCCGGCGACGATCTCGTGCAGGGGCAGGCCGAGCACGACCAGCACCCCGAAGAGCAGCAGCAGGGCCAGCAGCGGTACCGCCACCCAGACGGTCAAGAGATCCGCGAGCAGGCTCGAGGAGATGTAACCGATGATCCCGCCGGCCGCGCGCAGCCGCTCCGGCTCGTTGGTCTCCGGCAGCCCGCGGGAGATGTTGATCAAGCCGAGCAAGCCGAAGATCAACGCTGTCCAGCCGACGGCCTGACGGCCGCCTGGGCCGTTGCGATCGGGGTTCCGCAGGGTGCGCCAGGCCATCCCGACCAGCAGGATCGGCGCCGCGTAGGACAGTGAGCCGATCACGCTGGACACACCGACATGAATGGTCCGGCCGACTGAGCCCGGCAGGCCCCACCAGAACTCGGCGCCGACGATGATCGCGCAGCCCAGCAGGAACAGCCCGACCCCGTCACGGCGCAGTGCCGGATCGACATCGCGCTCACCGGGACCCACCTGCCGGGCGAGGTGACCGATACCGCGCGCCACCCCGGTCCAGACCGCCACCAACCCGCGGCCCAGCTGACCCAGCAGTGAGGGCTGCCGCGTCCGGGAGCGGCTTCGCCCGCTGGATGCCGGACGCGCCGGTCGGCGCCGCGCGGGCGCCGATCGGGACTTCTTGGCCGCCGAGGACTTCTTGGCAGCGGAGGTGCTCTTCTTGCTTCCGGTCGACCGCGGTTTCGTCCGCCGGCGCGATGAGGAGCCAGCACGGCTACGAGACCGCGGTGGGGAAGACGCGCGGGTCGCCATGCTGGCAGGCTACGCGAACCGGGGTACGCGGCCGGGGCTACACGCCGGGATGGGAGGAACGATCAGCGACGGTGCCGGAAGTGATCGAATCCGACGTCGGACTCCCAGACCGACCCGTCCACCAGAACGCATGGTTGATCATCGGCCGCCCGGACTCGGCCGATGCGCCGCCAGCCCTCCGGGAGGGTTGCGTCCTGGTCGAAGGTCGCCGCCAGGGCGTGGTCTTCGCCGCCGGTGAGAACCAGCGCGTACGGGTCGGTCCCGGTGGCGGCGGCGACGGCCTGCAGTGGCTCGGCGATCTCGAGCTGCTCGCGGTCGATGTCGATCACCACGCCGGACGCCATCGCGACGTGACCGAGGTCGGCGAGCAGGCCGTCGGAGATGTCGATCATCGCCGTGGCTCCCGCGTTCGCCGCGGCCGGCCCGCTGCCGTACGGAACCTCGGGCACCCGATGCGCCTCCACGACCGCTCGCGGCGACCGGAAGCCTCGGCCCAGCACGACCAAGCCGGCGGCGGCCCAGCCCAGGCGGCCGCAGACCGCGACGACCTGACCGGGCGCGGCTCCGGAGCGCAGCACCGGAGTCCCTCCCGCCAAACCGCCCAACGCCGTCACGGCGATCGTGATGTCCTTGGCCGCGGTTACGTCGCCGCCGACAACGCTGACCCCCGCGGCCCGGCTCTCCTCCGTCAGGCCTGCGACCAGCTCGAGGGCCCAGGACACCTCCAGCGACCCGGGTGCCGAGAATCCGACGACCAGGAAGGAGGCGCGAGCGCCCATCGCCTCGAGATCGGCGACGTTGACCGCGACCGCCTTGCGCCCGACGTCACGGGCCGACGACCAGTCGCGGCGGAAGTGCACACCTTCGACGAGCACGTCGATGGTCGCGACGACCGGCGGTTTCAGGTCGAGCACCGCCGCGTCGTCACCCGGTCCGACCACGACGTCCGGTGCGGTAACCAGATCGGCGGTGATCGCGTCGATCAGTGCGAACTCACCCAGCTGGCCGAGTGTGCCGGCCGCCGCCGCGGTCAACGCCACGGGATGCCAGCAGACGTACGGCCGCGGGAATGGACCGGTGTAGCGTGACGCACATCGGTGAGCGTACGCGGTCGTCCCCCCGACCTCAGCCGCCTCCCGGTGCGATGGAATCCAGCAGACATCGAGCTTCGGAGGTTCACTGATGGTCGTACAGGCCTACATCTTGGTCCAGACCAACGTCGGCAAGGCTGCGGAGGTCGCCCACGCGATCGGCGCCATCAACGGCGTGACTCTGGCCGAAGATGTCACCGGCCCCTACGACGTGATCGTCCGCGCGGAAGCCTCCAGCGTCGACGAACTCGGCCAACTCGTGGTCGCAAGGGTCCAGGCTGTCCCTGGCATCACCAGAACAGTCACTTGCCCCGTCGTTCACATCTAGCTGACGAGACAGTCATCGCTGCCGGTGGCGAGCGTCGGTAAGGGAGCGCGCGGGTTCTGCCTGGACGACCACACGACCGCGAACAACGCTTTTCCGTTCGCTGGTCGCGGGAGGAAGGCAGAAGCTGGAGCGCGCGACCGGGCGCGAGCCGCCAACCCCAAACTAGTAGTGAATCGTGGCGAATTCCCCAACAGTGCGGAACCCGACCCTTTCGTAGGTCGCCCGGGCGGGCAGGTTGTAGTCGTTCACGTACAGCGACACGGTGGGTACCACGGTGCGGGCCATCTGCACCACCGCGGCCATCGCCGGGGCGGCCAGCCCGCGACCGCGCAGGGCCGGGTCGAGCCAGACGCCCTGCACCTGGCAGACCGTGCCCGACACCGAGCCCAGATCGGCCTTGAAGATCACCCGGCCCTGGTCGAAGATCCCGAAGGCGCGACCTGAGGTGATCAGCTGGCGGACGTAGAACCGGTAGCCGGCGGGATTTCCCTGGGTCGGTGATACCCCGATCTCCTCGGTGTACATCTGGATCGCGGCCTCGGTGTAGGCGGTCCACTGATCCAAGGTGACCCGGCGAACCCGGGGATCGGGCGCAACCGACGGAGGACTGTCCAGTGACATGACCGGCTGATGGGGCCGCACGTTGCGGACCTCGCCCCAGCACGCTCCCCAACGATCGGTGAGCCGGTGCCACAGCGCGAGTGCCACGTGTGACGGCCCGATGATCGACGCACAGGTGCGTTGGGGTCCGGCGAACTCGGCCCAGGCCGCGATGGCTGCTTCATCCGCATTGACCGGTACCAGGTTCGAGCCGGCATGACACAGCGCGCGCAGTGATCCGTCGCGCTCGTAGCCCCAGACGGGGCAGCCCAGGCTGGACGGCTCCAGTCCCGCGGCCCGCACGCGTGACGCGACGAAGACGTTCTCCACCGGATTCGCCGACAGCACCCGAATCGCGGCGGGCAGGTCGCTACGGCCCAGCACGCGTACCGACCCCCCGAAGAGGGCCGGACGTTCGGCGGAGGTGGCGACCATCGACTCAGCGGACGCTGACCTCAGGCCCGCCGGCGCCGGCGGGCATCGACTCAGCGATCCGCATCGCCTCCTCGATCAGGGTCTCGACGATGTCGCTCTCCTTGACGGTCTTGATCACCTCACCGCGGACGAAGATCTGGCCCTTGCCGTTGCCGGACGCCACTCCGAGATCGGCCTCACGGGCCTCGCCGGGCCCGTTCACCACGCACCCCATCACCGCGACCCGGAGTGGCACCTCCAGTCCCTCCAACCCCGCCGTCACCTCGTCGGCCAGCTTGTAGACGTCGACCTGCGCCCGTCCGCAGGACGGGCAGGAGACGATCTCCAGCCGGCGCGGCCGCAGGTTGAGCGACTCCAAGATCTGCAGGCCGACCTTGACCTCCTCCACCGGCGGCGCGGACAGGGAGACCCGGATGGTGTCGCCGATTCCGCGGCTGAGCAGGGCGCCGAACGCGACCGCCGACTTGATCGTGCCCTGGAACGCCGGCCCAGCCTCGGTCACGCCCAGGTGCAGCGGATAGTCGCAGGCCTCGCTGAGCAGCTCGTACGCGCGCACCATGACGACCGGGTCGTTGTGCTTGACGCTGATCTTGAAGTCCCGGAAGCCGTGCTCCTCGAACAGGCTGGCCTCCCAGAGCGCCGACTCGACCAGCGCCTCCGGAGTGGCCTTGCCGTACTTCGCCAGCAGTCGCTTGTCCAGGGAACCGGCATTGACCCCGATCCGGATCGAGGTGCCCCGGTCGCCGGCCGCCTGGGCGATCTGTTTCACCTGGTCGTCGAAGGCTCGGATGTTGCCCGGGTTGACCCGGACCGCGGCGCAACCGGCGTCGATCGCCGCGAAGACGTACTTCGGCTGGAAGTGGATGTCGGCGATCACCGGGATCTGCGACTTGCGGGCTATCGCGGGCAGCGCATCCGCGTCGTCCTGGCTCGGCACCGCGACGCGGACGATGTCGCAGCCGGTCGCGGTCAGCTCGGCGATCTGCTGGAGGGTCGAGTTGATGTCCGCCGTGAGCGTGGTGGTCATCGACTGCACACTGATCGGGGCGTCGCCGCCCACCAGCACCTTGCCTACCCGGATCTGCCGAGTCCTGCGGCGGGGGGCGAGCGTGGGTGGCGGCAGCGTGGGAACGCCGAGGTCGATACTCATGAGCCATTTCAGTCGGAGGCGAGAACGGCCTCCACGTTACCCAGTTCGCTGAAGAGCCGCAGCGAACACGCGCGGCCAGGGTTCAGTCCCTGACCTCGGCCAGCACCCTGCTGATCGCCTCCAAGGTGCGGTCCACATCCGCCTCGGTGGTCCGCCAGCTGGAGATCGAGATGCGCAGCACGGCCCGGCCGTGCCAGGTGGACGGTGTCATCCAGGCCGTGCCCTCGGCGAGCAGCCGGCGGGCGGCCTCGCGGGTCACGGCGTCCGGGCCGAAGGAGACGCAGACCTGGGTGTAGACCACGTCGTGGAGGACCGTGACGCCCTCCATCGCGGCGAGACCGTCGGCGAAGCGCCGGGCCCGGGCACAGAACCGTTCGACCATCTCTGCGACTCCTGAGCGGCCCAGGAAGCGCAGGGCCGCCCAGACCGTGAAGCCACGCGCCCGCCGCGAGAACTCCGGCACCGTGTCGAAGGGGTCGGGCCGCTCGTCCTGGATCAGGTACGGCGCGCGCTCGCTCATGGCGGCGTACAGCGCAGCGCTGTCCGCCACGATCGCCAAGCCGTTGTCATAGGGGACGTTGAGTGTCTTGTGGGCATCGGTGGCCCAGGAGTCCGCCCGCTCCAACCCGGTCGTCAACGAACGCAGGCTCGGCGACGCGGCCGCCCAGAGACCGAAGGCACCGTCGACGTGCACCCAGGCGCCATCCCGGTGAGCCAGGTCGATCGCCTCCGCGAGCGGGTCGAAGGCACCGCTGTGCACGTTTCCGGCCTGTAGGCACACGATGGTGGGACCGTCGCCGGCCGCTTCGAGCGCCTGGCGCAAACCCTCCAGCTGGATCCGTCCCTGAGCGTCGACGGGGACCTTGGTGCTCAGCTGTTCGCCCAGCCCGAGGTAGCGCAGCGCCATGTCGATCGTGTCGTGTCGCTCCTCCCCGACGATCACGTGGACTCGTGGTGCCCCGATCAGCCCGTCGGCTTCGACGTTCCAGCCCGTACGCCGAAGAACCTCGTGACGAGCGGCCGCCAGGCAGGTGAAGTTCGCCATCATGCCGCCGGTCACGTAGCCCACCGCGGCGGTCGCCGGCAGGCCCAGCAGGTCCAGCAGCCAGCCGCTGGCCACCCGCTCGACCCCGGCGGCCGCCGGCGACGACACCAGCAGACCGGCGTTCTGGTCCCAGGCCGAGGTGAGCCAGTCGGCCGCCAGCGCCACCGGCAGATTGCCCCCCATCACCCAGCCGAAGAAGCGACCGGACGAGATGGCGACGAGACCCGGCCCCGCGCCGGCGATGAGCTCATCGATCACGGCGAGCGCGTCGCCGCCATCCTCCGGCAGTGGCCCACCGAGTGCGGCAGCGACGCCGTCGACATCGATGCGGGCGCGGACCGGCCGTTGGTCCAACGTGTTGAGGAATCCCTCGGCTTCCTCCAGCACCCGCGGCAAGATCTTGTGATCGTCGGTCATGACCCTCCCTGATCGGACGTTCTCATTCTGACCACATCGACCCTGGCGCGCCCCACTTCCGCGGTCCTTGACGATGACCTGGCGAAGCTAGAGTCGGCGGATGATCCTGGTCGTGGCGGCAGTGATCGTCGACGACCTTCGCACCCCGTCCCGGCTGCTGGCTGCCCGCCGGGCGGCACCACTCACGCTGGCCGGCGGCTGGGAGTTCCCGGGCGGCAAGGTCGAGCCCGGTGAAGACCCGCTCGCGGCGCTGCACCGGGAGCTGGACGAGGAGCTCGGCGTGACGATCGAGCTCGGCGCGGAGCTCACCAACCCGGGTGGCGGGCCGTGGCCGATCTCGGATCGGCATCAGATGCGGCTCTGGTTCGCAGAGATCGTCTCGGGCGAGCCGGTGAACACGGGCAGCCACGACATGCTCCGCTGGCTGAGCCGGGAGGAGCTCGGAGCGGTCGGCTGGCTGCCGGCCGACCAGACGATCGTGCAGCTCCTGACCACCCGCTACCTGGCCGATCCCTAGGCTGCTGCTCGTGACGCAGCCGCCGAACCCGTTGGCGTGGGCCGAACCGCTACCCGATGAGCAGGTCGAGCGGGCGCTGGTGGTCGCCGCGCATCCGGACGACGCCGACTACGGCGCGGCGGGCACCATCGCCGGCTGGACGGACGCCGGGATCGCCGTGACCCTGCTGGTCTGCACCCGTGGTGAGCAGGGCGGATTCGACGAGACGCCCCGGGGGGACATGCCGGCCATCCGGGAGCGGGAACAGCGCGCGGCCTCGGCGATCCTGGGGATCGAGGACGTCCGGTTCCTGGACGGCTGGAGCGACGGCTGGCTGGAGCCGAGCTGGGATCTCCAGCGGGCCATCGTCGAGGTGATCCGCGACGTTGCGCCACGGCGGGTGCTCTGCCAGTCGCCACAGCGGATCTTCCAGCGGTTGCAGGCCTCGCACCCCGATCACCTCGCTGCGGGCGAAGCGACCGTCCGCGCGGTCTATCCGGCCGCCGAGAACCCGTACGCCTGGCCTGAGCTGGTCGAGGCGGGCCGGGCGGCGTGGAAGGTCACCGAATTGTGGCTGATGGCCCACCTCGACTCTCCCCATACCGTCGACATCACTGACCGGTTCGACCGCAAGATCGCCGCGCTACGGGCCCACATCTCGCAAACCGCGCACCTGGGCGATCAGCTCGAACAGCGGATCCGCGGCTGGAACGGCGCCAACGCCGCCATGGCCGGCCTGCCGCAGGGGCGACTGGCCGAACGCTTCGCGGTGTCGCGGATCAACGAGTGACCGGGCGCCAGGGGTAGGGTCCTGCTGTTGTGCAGGCGTACGTCGAGCTCGCCCGAGCCGAGTTCCGGCGCTTCAGCACCTACCGCATGGCCATCGTGGCCGGGGTGGTGACCCAGACCGTCTTCGGTTACATCCGGATGGGCATCTTCTTCAGCGCGCTGGCCTCGGCCGGGGGCGATGCTGGCTGGCTACGACGCCCGGGAGGCGGCCAGCTACGTCTGGATCGGCCAGGCGATCTTGGCTTCGGTCGGTCTGATGGGCTGGGTGGAGATCGCCGATCGAGTCAAGTCCGGCGAGATCGCAGTCGACCTGGCCCGGCCGGTCGATCTGCAGCTGAGCTGGTGGGTGCGCGACCTCGGGCGGGCCGCCTACCAGCTGCTGACCCGGGGTTGGCCGCCGCTGGCCATCGGTGCCCTGACCATCGGCATCGGCCTGCCGCCGTCATGGACGGCCTACCCGCTGGGCCTGTTCAGCCTGCTGCTCGGCGTCTCGATCAGCTTCGGGCTGCGCTACCTGGTCAACCTGATCGCCTTCTGGACCACCGATGTCCGGGGGTTCATCGGCCTCTACATGGTGCTGGGCAGCTTTCTGGCCGGCCTCTTCGTACCCATCGACGTGCTGCCGTCCGTGCTGCGCACGCTGGCCTACGCGACGCCCTTCCCCTCGGTCCTGCAGTTCCCGATCGATGTGCTGTCCGGTCGCGCATCCGGACTGGCGGCGGTGCAGACCATCGGCATCCAACTGGCGTGGTTGACCGCCGTGATCGCTGCCGGCCGGCTGGTTACGGCCCGGGCGGACCGCAGGCTGGTGGTCCAGGGTGGCTGAGCTGTCGGCGCTGGCGTCGTACCGCGTGCTGCTGGCCTCACGAGTGCAGAGCCAGCTGGCCTACCGCAGCAGCTTCTGGCTCACCGTGCTGACCTCGGTCACGGTCGGGGTGGTCGAGTTCGCGGAGATCTACGCAATCCTGTACAACGTGCCCACCCTCGGCGGGCTGGACCTGGCCGAGGCGGCACTGGTCTTCGCCCTGGCCAACATCGGGTTCTCGCTCGGTGACCTGGTTTTCGGCCAGCTGGATGCGCTGCCGACCTACCTGCGGATGGGGCGGCTGGAGGCCCTCATGGTGCGCCCGATGCCGATCATGATGCAGCTGGTGACCGCCGACTTCCAGCTGCGGCGGCTGGGCCGGGTGGCAGTCGGAGTGCTGATCTTGACGCTGGCCTTGGCCGAGTTGGATCTCGGGTACTCACCGAAGATCATCTACCTGTTGCTGGTGACACCGATCGTGGGCGGGGCCATCTACGGTGCCCTGTTCGCCCTGGCCGGTGGGATCCAGTTCTTCGTGATCGAGGGGTCGGAGATCACCAACAGCTTCGTGTACGGCGGAGGCTTCGCCGGCCAGGTGCCGGGAAGTGTGCTCCTGCTGCCGGTGCGGGTGCTGTTCACCTTCGTGGTGCCGGCCACGCTGACGGCGTACCTGCCCGCGCTGTTGATCCTGGGCCTTCCCGGTCCGGCGTTGCTGCCGGCCTGGCTGGGCTGGCTGGCACCACTGTTCGCGGGCTGGATCTGGCTGCTGGCCTGGCTGCTCTGGCGAGCCGGCGTACGCCACTTCACCGGAGCCGGGGGCTGAGGGATGGATCCGATCATCGAGCTGGCCGACCTCAGCCGGGAGTTCGTGGTGCGGGTCAAAGCCGGCCGGCTCCGCCGTAGCACGCGGATCGTGCGCGCGGTGGACGAGATCAGCGCCATCGTTCACTCAGGTGAGTCGCTGGGCTACATCGGAGCCAACGGTGCCGGGAAGTCCACCACGATCAAGATGATCACCGGGATTCTGGTGCCCAGCAGCGGCCTGGTGCGCACCTGCGGTTTCGATCCGGTTCCCGAGCGGCGCCGGCTGGCCCGCGAGATCGGCGTGGTCTTCGGTCAGCGGAGCCAACTGTGGTGGGACCTGCCGCTGCGGGATTCCTTCCGCATCCTGGCCGCCATCCACCGGCTCTCCGCGGTCGCGGCCGAGCACCGCACCGCCGAGCTGGTCGAGCGGCTGGGCCTGAGCGAGCTGCTGGACACACCGGTCCGGCAGTTGTCGCTGGGCGAGCGGATGCGTGGCGAGGTCGCGGCCGCGCTGGTCCACTCCCCTCGCCTGCTCGTGCTGGACGAGCCGACCATCGGGCTGGACATGATCAGCAAGGAGCGGCTCCGGCAGTTCCTGATCGCCGAGCGCGCCGCCCACCACACCACCTTGTTGCTGACCACTCACGACATGGGTGACATCGAACGGCTCTGCAATCGGGTGCTGGTGGTCGACCACGGCCGGCTCGCCTACGACGGCACGCTGGCCAGCCTGGCCGAGCGGGTGGCCCTCAAGCGGGTGCTGGTGGTCGATCTCGACCGAGCCGCGGCCGCCCTTGCGGGTCGCCAGTGCTGAACACGTCGGCAGCGAGGGCGACGGTTTACGACAGCGGCTCGCATTCGCGCCCGAACTGGCGACGGCCGCGCAGGTGCTGGGCGAAGTGAGCGCACAGGCGGAGGTCGTCGACCTCACCCTCGAAGAGCCGGCCATCGAGGACATCGTGCGGACCCTGTACGAGCGGCAAAGCACGAACGAGGGATAGGCCTCAGAACAAGCGGATCGGGTCGATCACATCCGCCAGGATCAGCACCACGCCCGACACCAGGATCACCAGGCCCACCGCGTACGCGATGGGCAGCATCCGCGCCGTGTCCACGTATCCGGGATCGGGCCGCCGGAACAACCGGGCCAGCGCCCGCTTCAGCGCCTCGTACAGAGCCCCCGCGATGTGCCCGCCGTCCAGTGGCAGCAGCGGAATGAAGTTGAACAACGCCACGAACAGGTTCACCGCGCCGAGCACGGTGAAGACCGTCGCGACCTTGGCCGCAGCATCGATCTGGTCGGTTGAGGCGATCTCCCCCGCGGCCCGGCTGGCTCCGACGATGCTCATCGGTCCGTACATGTCTCGCGGTCGGCCGGTGACGAGGTTGTACGCGGTGTAGTAGACCTTCACCGGGAACTGGGCGAGGGCGACTGCGGTCTGCTTGGTCATCGTCCACATGTCGCCGAGGACCACGATCGGGCCGCCGCGTTCTCGGACCACGACCGGCTCCACACCGAAGAACCCGGCGGCCACCCGCTTCGACGGGTCGTAGCGGTCCGGCACGCCGGTGATCACCGTCGGCACCGCCGGCAGCTCGACCCGCTGACCGGCGCGCACCACGCTGAACTGGGCCGGCTGGTCCAGGTTGGCCCGGATCAGCTGTGACACCTCGTCCCAGCTACTGACCGGAGTGCCGTTGAAGGCCACCACCTCATCGCCCGGCTGGATACCCGACAGCACGGCGGGCGTCGGCGGCTTGCCGGCACAGCTCCTGTCCGTCGCGTCGGCCGCCACGATGCATTCCTGAACGCGGTTGATCGTCATCTGGGACCGGAAGACGCCATAGCTCGCGGTGACACCGAACAAGATCACGAAAGCGAGCAGCAGGTTCATCGTCGGCCCACCGGCCATGATGACGATCTTCTGCCAGGACTTCTTCTGGTAGAACAGCCGACCGTCATCGGTGGCCTGGATCGTTTCCCACTCCGCCGCGCGCGCGTTGTCAGCCATCGTCTGGAAGATTCCGGTACGGGCCGACCGCACCTGACCCGGACGGTCCCGGCTGGGCGGGTACATGCCGACGAACCGGACGTAGCCGCCGAGCGGGATCGCCTTGATCCCGTACTCCGTCTCGCCCCGCCGTCGCGACCACAGGGTCTTTCCGAAGCCGACGAAGTACTGCGTGGTCTTGACGTCGAACCGCTTGCCCGGCACCAGATGCCCGATCTCGTGCAGCGCGATCGAGGCCATCACCAGCGCGAAGAAGGCGATGGCGGCGGCAAAGTAGATGACCATGTCCATCTAGCGCTGCAGCTCCGTTGTGGTCGTTGCCAGGTCTCGCGCCCGGGATCGAGCCCAGGCATCGGCGGCGAGCACCGTTCCCAACGTCAGGTCGTCGCTGGCCACCAGCGTCGAGCCTACGTCACCGGGAGTACTGCCTGAGCCTGTCGAATGCTCCGCCAGCACGGCACCGATGATGTCGCAGATCCGGATGAAACCGATCCGGCCGGAGTGGAAGGCGTCAACGCACTCCTCGTTGGCGGCGTTGTAGACCGCCGGGGCCGTGCCACCGACCCGGCCGGCCTGCCGGGCCAGCCTGACCGCCGGAAAGGCATCGTCGTCCAGTGGTTCGAAGGTCCAGCGGGTGGCCTGGCGCCAGTCGCACGGCCGGGCGACGCCGGGCAGCCGGTCGGGCCAACTGAGGGCGAGCGCGATCGGCAACCGCATGTCCGGCGGCGAGCACTGGGCCAGGGTCGACCCGTCGATGAACTGGACCATCGAGTGCACGACCGACTGCGGGTGCACCACGACATCGATCCGGTCCAGCGGCACCCCGTACAGCAGATGAGCCTCCAGGAGCTCCAGACCCTTGTTGACCAGAGTGGCCGAGTTCGTGGTGATCACCCGGCCCATGTCCCAGGTGGGATGCGCCAGGGCCTCGGCGGGAGTCACGCCGGCCATCTCAGCGCGGCTCCGGCCGCGAAACGGTCCCCCACTGGCCGTCAGGATCAGGCGGTCCACCTCAGCTGCGGACCCGCCACGCAGACACTGGGCGATGGCCGAATGCTCCGAGTCGACCGCAACCAGCTGACCCGGGCCAGCCGCACGCAGGACCAGCGGCCCGCCGACCACCAGTGACTCCTTGTTGGCGAGGGCGAGAGTCCGGCCTGCTTCCAGGGCGGCAAGGGTCGCCGCGAGTCCCGTCGAGCCGGTGATCCCGTTGAGCACCAGGTCGCACGGCATGGCCGCCGCCTCGGTGGCGGCGTCGGGCCCGGCCACGATCCGCGGCAGCCGGACATCGCCGGTCGCCCAGCCCCGCCGGCTCGCCTCGGCGTACAGCGCGAGCTGAAGGTCCTGTACGGCGCTGGCCCGGCTCACCGCGACCAGGGCCGCCCCGGTCTGCAGCGCCTGCCGGGCGAGCAGCTCGATCTGCGATCCGCCGGCCGCCAGCCCCACCACTCGGAACCGCTCCGGCTGCGCGGCGACGACCTCCAACGCCTGGGTGCCGATCGAGCCGGTGCTGCCGAGGATGACCACATCGCGCACCCGCTCAGTGTGGCATCCGGCTCCCAGTACGGCCGCTCAGAACCGTCATCCCCAGCAGCGCCATGCCCGGCAGCAGGCCGAGTCCCACCCACACCGGCCACCAGGTTCGGACGCTCTCGAACGCCTCGGGTGCCGGAACGGCCGCCGAGACCGGCCGGGACCGCGCCCAGGCGAGGAACGCATCGCCGACCGGCAAGGCTCCGAACGCGTACCTACGCTGTCCCCGCCAGGCGACGGGCAGGCCGAGCAGCTCCGCCTGCCGAGTGAGATCGTCGGCCAGTGCCTGGTCACCCACCGAGCGGGCCGCGGCCAAGGTCACCGCACTGGCGCTGGCACTCACCCCCACAACGAGCGGGCCGGAGTCGACATCGCCCTCGCCCGTGGTCCCCTTCGGGTACTCCCGGACCCCGACCAGCCCAGCCTTGCGCACCACGAACGCACCATGGAACCGCCACCAGGTCTGCGGATCCGCGCGGCCGTCGAGCGCACGCCCGATCGACGGCCAGAACGCCTGGATGATCGACTGCGAGGATCCCCGCGGGCCCTCCAGCATCCGGCCGCCGTCGTCCACCCGGTGCGGCAGCAAGCCGGTCGCCGGGTCGGCCGCCACGCCCACCCGGTCCCGCCAGCGTCGGACGGTGTCCAGCCACTCGCCCTTGCCCAGCAGCACCGCGGCATCGGCGAGGGTCGACGCGGCAACGACCGAGTCGCAGGGCCAGTACTGACCCGGATAGCCCTCGAGGAATCCCGTGCGACTGTCTCGGAGCGCTGCGTCGACGACGACTGCACGGCGGCGGACATCCTCGGCATCGGCTCGGTCTCCGCTGGCCCGGGCCAGCTCCACCGAGACCGCCAGCGCCCAGCCGGCCTGGAAGATGCCGTGCTCGGGCACCATCCCTGAGCCGAAGACCGCCACCGACTCCGGCTCGTCAAGGCTGGCCAGCAGACGGCGGGCGAGGTCGAGATCGCCGTCCGGATCGGCTGTCTCGGCCATGGCGGTCAGCGCCCGGAGGAAGTACGAGCCCTCAGGAAACAGCTCCTGCATCCGCTCGGCCTCACCGCGACTCAGTGCGGCTTCGAGGAACCGCAGCTGGCCGGTCAGCTCCTCCGGCCCGGGCGCCGGGCCGTACCCGACCCATCCGACGCGACCGGCGAGCGCGATGCCCGGCACCGCGAGAACGGCGAGCACGGCGAACAGCACTCGGCGAAGCACAGCGTGAGCGTAGATGCCCGGCCGGTCATAGGCTCGGCTTTGTGAGTGAAGACGCCCTGCCGCGCAGCACGCCGAGCGCAGCAGGGGTGGCCGCCTTCGGCATCGAGTCCTTCCTGGACACCATTGACGACTCGCCCGACATCGCGCTGCACAGCCTGATGATCTGCCGGCATGGGCAGGTCGTTGCCGAGGGTTGGTGGGCGCCGTACCGGCCGGACGACGTGCACCTGCTCTACTCGGTCAGCAAGAGCTTCACCGCCACCGCGCTGGGGTTCGCCGTGGCGGAGGGCCGACTGAGGTTGTCCGACCCGGCCGTCGACCATCTCGGACACCTCGCCGAAGCGGCGACGGACCCTCGGACGCGGTCCATCACGGTGGATCACCTGGCCCGGATGGCGACCGGACACACGGAGGACACGCTGGACCGGATCGAGACCCTCGACCCCGAGGAGCCGGTGCGCGGCTTCCTGCAGCTGCCGCCGGACGCCGACCCAGGATCGGTGTTCTGCTACAACAACGGCGCGACCTACACGCTCGGCGCCATCCTGCAGCGGCTCACCGGTGAGTCCCTGACCAGCTACCTGCAGCCCCGGCTGCTCGACCCGCTGGGCATCGCGCCGCCCTACTGGCAGAGCTTCGACGCCCACCGGGAGGCCGGCTTCAGCGGGCTGCACCTGGCCACGGAGTCGATCGCCCGGTTCGCCGAGCTGTACCGCTGTGGCGGAGTGTGGCAGGGCCGTCAGGTGCTACCGGCCGGATGGGCCGCCCAGGCGACCCGGCCGCTCACCGCCAACCCGGCAGAGCCCAACCCGGACTGGCGGCGCGGGTACGGCTACCAGTTCTGGCGCTCACTGCACGGCTATCGCGCGGACGGTGCGTTCGGGCAGTTCGGAGTGGTGCTGCCGGAACAGCAGGCGGTTGTCGTGACGACCGCGGACACCGAGAACATGCAGGGGCTGCTGGACGCGGTCTGGACACATCTGGTGCCGGCCTTCGGCGAAGCCGGAAGCGCAGCCGATGACGAGCGACTTGCCCATCGGCTCCAGACGCTGGCGGTCCGGCCCACGACCCGGGCCGTGACATCGGCGGACGACTGGCTACGGATGACCGGAATGGTCGGAGACCTCCGACGGCTGGACGCTGACGACGGTGGCCGACGGCCGTGAGCTCGAGCTCGGCTGCGGCGACGGGCGGTGGCAGCGGAGCTCGGTCGAGGTCGGCGACGGCCGGCAGCTGGTGGTCGAGGCGACCGGCCGCTGGTCGAGAACCGGACGTCTTCACCGCGGAGCTGATCTTCGTGCAGACCCCGCACCGGATGCAGATCCAGTACGCCCCGGCGACGCGGAACCTCGACGGCGAGCTGGCAGAGCCTGCCGCTGGGACGACGGTCGTTGCTCAAGCTCGCCACACCGCGTACGCCGTGAGCCGGCGGACGCTCGAGATCGACACCCTCGCCGACTTCGACAGCCACATCCGCCGGGCTCGCAGCTTGAACGGCTGGTTCGTCTCCTCGCTCGACCTGACCGAACGCAGCGAGGACTTGCTCGAGGTCTTGGTGCGCGGCGCGGTCTTTCTCGGCTGCGCCTTCACTCCGGCCGTCGAGGAGCGGCTGCGGCAGGGTGGCGCACTGCTCTTCCCGCAGCTGCCCGAAGTCCCGTTCGACGCGTACCGGCCGCGGCTCTACGACGCCGACGAGCTCTACGGCAGTGACGACTACCCAACCAGCCTGGACGCGGTGATCTACGCGTGGGCGCGCTCGGACCGCGCCCGGATCCTGACCGGCGAGCTGGCCTGCACCCTGCACGACCATGCGATCACCGACGCGCTCAACGACGTGACCGACGGCATCGACCCGCATCTGATGGTCGGCATCATGGGCGGGCATGCCCTGCAGCGCACCGACACGGCGTACGCGGATGCGGCGCGGCTCGCCGCGGGGCTGACGGCGGCGGGGCGCACGGTGCTGACCGGCGGCGGACCGGGGGCGATGGAGGCCGCAAACCTCGGCGCCTACCTCAGTGCCTGGCCGGACGCCGTCGAGGATGCGCTGGCGCTACTCGCCGAGGCGCCGGCGTACCACGCCGACCTCGACCGCTGGGTGACGACCGCCCGCCAGGTTCGCGACCGCTGGCCGGTAGCAGATGCCGGCCGGAGCCTGAGCATCCCGACCTGGTTCTACGGCCACGAACCGAGCAACCTGTTCGCCACCGGGATCGCGAAGTACTTCGCCAACGCACTGCGCGAGGACACCCTCCTGCACCGCTGTCGGGGCGGCATCGTGTACCTCGCCGGTCAGGCGGGCACGGTGCAGGAGGTCTTCCAGGCGGTCACCGAGAACTTCTATGCCGCCGACGCCGGCCAGATAGCCCCGATGGTCCTGGTCGGGACGAAGTACTGGACTGAGGAGCTGCCGGTATGGCCCCTGCTGCATCGCCTCGGCCGCGATCGTCCGATGGGCAAGGCGATCGCCTGTGTCGACGACGTCGCCGAAGCCTTGGCGCTCCTCGTGCCCTGAGGCTGTGTGGATCCCGGGGGGACGCCCCCCGAGCCCCCGGGAAGGTCGTCAACCCTTGGTGGCGCCGAGGGTGAGACCGGCGACGAACTGCTTCTGGAGCACGAAGAAGACGATGATCGGCGGCAGCGCGACCACCACCGAGCCTGCGGACAGCAGGTTGTAGTCGACGAAGAACTGGCCCTTGAGGTTGTTCAGGGCGCTGGTGATCGGGAACTTGTCTCCGCTCTGGAGGAGCACCGTGGCCCAGTAGAACTCGTTGTAGATCCAGGTCACCTGCAAGGTCGCCAGCGCGGCCAGCGCCGGTCGGCACAGCGGCATGGTGATCTGCCAGTACTGTCGCCACACACTCGCCCCGTCGACCTCGGCCGACTCGTAGAGCTCGTGGGGCAGCGCCTTCATGTAGTTGCTGAGCACGAACGTGCAGAAGCCCATCTGGAAGGCCGTGTTGATCAGGATGAGCCCGAGGAAGCTGTTCAGCAACGACGCCGGAGTCGCTCATCCACTCAGGGAGCGGGATCGCCCGGAACGCCCGGTAGATCGGGATCAGCAGGGCCTGCGGCGGCAGCAGGTTCGCGGCCAGGAACACCCCGAGCAGAGTGAGGTTCAGCTTGAAGCTGAACCGGGCGAGCACGAAGGCCACCGACGAGGAAAGCAGCAGGATCAGCAGGACCGCCGGGACGGTGATCAGCACCGAGTTGAGGAAGTGCTGCGTGAAGTTCCCGCGCTGCCCAGGCGTTGGCGTAGTTGTCCAGGGTGAAGCCGCCGAAGGACGCGTAGCCGTACGTCGCGGTGTAGCTGTAGTCGCGGAAAGAGTTGAAGACCGCCCACCCCAGCGGGAACAGCCAGAGCAGCGCCGTGATGATCAGGAATACCTGGGTCAGAACCCGGAGAGGAGTGAGCGGTCGGCGCCGGATCTTCGGAGGCGCTTCGGCGGCGCCCCCGGCCTCCCGGCGGACGGTGGCCGCGGTGCTCACTTCGACTCCCGGACGGTGACCTGGAGATAGATGACCACGAACACCGACGAGATCACCAGCATGATCGTGGCGAGGGCCGAGCCGAAACCGATCCGGCTCGCCTCCCCGACGATGTTCTGGGTGACCAGCGCCGCGATGATCTCCAGGCCGTTGCGGCCCTTGTTGACGATCCAGACGATGTCGAAGGCCCGCAACGAGTTGATCACCGTGACGACGAGGATGATCAGGTTGATCGGGCGCATCACCGGGAAGACCACCGAGAAGAACGTCCGCCACTGGCTGGCCCCGTCCACGGCCGCCGCCTCGCGCAGTGCCGGGTCGACCCCCTTCAGTCCGGCGAGGTAGAGCAGCATGATGTATCCCGCGTGCTGCCAGCCGGTGGCGACCAGCACGGCCCAGAGGTTGTAGCGGGGGTCGCCGTACCAGTCGATCTGCAGCCCGGTGACGGCGTTCAGCAGTCCCTGGTCGGTGGAGTAGATCAGCTGCCAGATGAAGCCGGTCAGGGCCAGCGACAGTACCACCGGAAGGTAGATCGCGGTCTGGTAGAAGCGGCTGCCGCGCATTTCCTTGTCCAGCAGCACGGCCACGAACATCCCGAACGGCGTTGGGAGCACGAACAAGAAGAGCAACCAGATGAGGTTGTGCTGCAGCGCCGGCCAGAACGGCGGGTAGATCGTGAAGATGTTCTTGTAGTTGGTCAGTCCGATCCACTCGATCGTGTCCAGGCCGCCGATGCCCTCCCAGCGGGTGAAGCTGAGCAGGATCGAGGCCAGGGCCGGCAGCCAGATCAGCAGCACCACGAAGAGCAGCGGAATGGCCACCATCAGCCCGATGACGATCTTGTCGCTGGTCCGGGTACGCCGCCGCCGACGCCGAGGGACGTTGGTAGACCCCTCGGCGGTGTCGGTACTGACTCGTGCGGGTGGCGGGGTCGAGCTGGTGGTGGTCATCGGCACTCCTACTCAGCCGAGCAGGTCAGCTGGTGAAGATCGACTTCTTCTGCTCCTCCAGGCTCTTGGTCAACCCGTCGATGTCGTCGGGGGTCTTGATGAACGACTGGAAGGCCGGGATGACCACCGTGGAGGCGAAGTCGGGCCGGGTGTCGCGGTCCAGGAACTGGGCGATGTTCTTCTGCTGGCTGACCAGCTCGGCCGACTTCTTCTGCAGCGAGGTGTACGCGCTGGTGTCGGCATTGGAGTTGGCCGAGATGAAGGGCAGCTTGGTCGCGGCGACGGCCGCGGCCAGAGAGTCCGGCGAGGAGATGTACTTCAGCAGGGCCTTGGCGCCTTCCTCGTTCTTCGGATTGGCCGACATGCAGCAGCCGTCGATCGGCGCGTCCAGGCAGTCCGCGCCAATGGCCGGATCGATCACCGGGAAGGTGAAGAAGTCGATGTCCTCGCGCTCGTCCTCCGGGAACTGCTCGTTCATAAAGGTGCCCAGCAGGAACATGCCCGCCTTCTTCTGCTGCAGGGTCTGCGCCGCCTCCTGCCAGGTCCGGCCGAGGGCGTTCTCCTGGTGGTACGGCAGCAACAGCCGCCAGGTGTCGAAGACCCGCTTGGTCTCCGGGGAGTCCCAGGCGTTCTTCCCGGCCATCAGGTCGATGTGGTACTGGTAACCGTTCAACCGCATGTTCAGGATGTCGAAGGTGCCCATCGCCGGCCAGCCGTCCTTGTCGGCGAAGGCGAACGGGATGATCTTGTCAGACTGCATCTGCTTGGCCAGTGCCTCGAGCTCGTCCAGGGTCTTGGGGGGCGCGTATCCCTTCTCCTCCCAGACGGAGGGACGGTAGAAGACCGCCCACGGGTAGTAGGACTGCGGCGCAAGGTACTGCTTGCCGTCGTCGCCGGTAGCCGCGGACTTGAACGAGTCGTTGATCCCGTCCAGCGGCCAGATGTCACTGATGTCGCCGATCAGGCCGCGGGAGGCGAAGAACTTCATCCGGTAGCCCGCGAACCAGGTGAACACATCGTCCGGGCTGCCCTGGAGATAGTTGTTGATGTTCTCCTGGAAGGTGTTGTGCTCGACGTTGTTGATCGCGACCTGCACCCCGGTCTTCTTCGTGAAGTCGGCCGCCTCGGCGTCCCATTGCTTGGCAAAGGTGGTGCCGCTCTCGTTGACACCGAAGGTCACGGTCCCCGTCGGCGAGCCGCCACCAGTGGAGTCGCCGCTGGTGCCGCCGGTGTCGTCGCCACCACCGCAGGCCGCGAGCAGCCCCGGCATGGTTGCCGCGGCGCTGAGACCCAACGCTGCCTTGATCAGATTTCGCCGGTTGAACCCCTGCCCGGCCACCGACGGCGGGACGATTCGAGCCAGGTACTCGGCTTCGGACTCAGGTCGCATCATTGCCTCCTGCCGGCCGTCCCCCCTGGCGGCAGCCAGGGTCGGGTAGCCGATGCCAGACAGCACAATCGCAACCTGAGGGTTTGTCAAGAACCGCTAACCATCGATCTTCAGCGTCAGGCTGATCGAAATCGATATGTGACCTCAGACCGTCCTCTGATCACAGCGACTCCCAGGTTCCTGACAGGTTGTGCCCATCGCTACCCCAGCCCCGCATTCGATCTTGGACGCTGTCCCAGCCAACGTTCGAAGGAGAAACACACGTGGCAACCAAGACCAAGACTGCGGTCGCCGCGGCCGCCGGGGTGGTAGCCCTCGGCGCCGGCATCGGCGTGGCCGGGATCGCCTCGGCCGATCCGACCCCGACTCCGCAGCCCTCCGCCTCCAGCAGCGCTTCGCCCAGCGGTACGCCGAGCGACCGACCGGGTGGCCGTGGCCACCGCGGCTACGACACCGCCCAGGTCCAAGAGCTGGCCAGCAATCTGGGCGTCACCGAGGCCCAGCTGACCGAGGCGCTGCGCGCTATCCGGGAGGAGAACCGGTCAGCGACCAAGCCCGAGGACCGGCCGACCCACGGGGAGCGGGACGCGGCGCTCGCCAAGGCGTTGGCGGACAAGCTCGGTCTCGAGGAGGCCAAGGTCGCGCAGGCCCTGGTCGAGATCCGCACCGCCCAGCAGGCGGAGCGGGCCGCAGCATTGAAGGAGCGGCTGGACGCCGCGGTCGCCGACGGCACGCTGACCCAGGCCGAGGCCGACGCGGTCACCAAGGCCGTCGAGCAGGGCGTCATCGGCGGCGTCGGCCGGCGCTAGAACACGTCGGTCAGCTCTTTGACCCGGCGACTCCCGAACACATCCTCGAGGGTGATCGGCGAGCCGTCGGGTCCGCTGAGCGGGACGCGCCAGTTCGGGTACTCGTCGATCGTTCCCGGCTGGTTCTGTGCTTTTCGGTCGCCCACAGC
The DNA here is from genome assembly GCA_963711015.1 of uncultured Actinomycetota bacterium. Classification (GTDB taxonomy): domain Bacteria; phylum Actinomycetota; class Actinomycetes; order Propionibacteriales; family Propionibacteriaceae; genus Microlunatus. The sequence goes on along the minus strand of CAVQCQ010000002.1, from coordinate 182,330 downwards.
GTCGGTCAGGGCAACGCAGAGCAGCCGGGACGGCGTCAGCGTCAGGTACCGGTGCAGCGCCCGGATGGTCTCCTGCTCGTCGCCGTCGTCGGACAGCAGGCCGTGCCGGCGCAGGTTGTCCAACCACGCGCGCCGATCCGTTTCGTCCGCGGCCAGCTCCTCCTCGACGGAACGAGTGAGGATGCCGAGCTCGTCCCGCAGCCGGACGTGATCACCGGCCAAATACGCTGCGGTCGGCGGTAGGTCGTGGGTGGTCACCGAGGCCAGGCAGTACTCTCGCCACCGCTCCGGCGCCAGCGGCGATCCGTCGCCGTCCCAGTCGAACTCGAACCACAGGATCGAGGTGCCGAGGATCCCGCGTTCCCGAAGGTAGGTCCGCACCCAGGGCTCGACCGTGCCGAGGTCCTCCCCCACCACCAGCGCCCCGGCCCGATGCGCCTCCAGGGCGAGGATGCCGACCATTGCCTCGTGGTCATAGCGGACGTAGGTGCCGGCCGTCGGCCCCGCACCCTGCGGGATCCACCAGAGCCGAAACAGGCCGATCACGTGGTCGACCCGGACGCCGCCGGCGTGCCGCAAGATGGTCGCGACCAGGTTTCGGTACGGCGCGTACGCGGTCGCGGCCAACCGATCGGGTCGCCAGGGCGGCTGGCTCCAGTCCTGTCCGTTCTGGTTGTAGGGGTCCGGCGGTGCTCCGACGGTGATGCCGGAGGCGTAGACGTCCGGCAGTGCCCAGACGTCCGCACCCCGGGCGGACACACCGACCGCCAGATCGTGGATGATGCCCAGCGACATCCCCGCTCGCAATCCGGCTTGCTGAGCCGAGGCCAGCTGCTCGTCCAGCAGCCATTGCAGCCAGCACTGGAACTCGATCTCCTGAGCGTGGCTGGCGGCGAAGTCGGTCACGGCGGGTGACCAGGGCTGCCGCAGCTCTTCCGGCCAGCTGGTGATGTCCGGGCCATGCCGCTCGGCCAGCACCGCCCAGGTCGCGTAGTCCGCGAGACCCTTTCCCTCCCGCCTGCGGTAGCCCGCCAGCGAGGCCGCCCGACCCGGCGTACGCGGCGTGCGAAAGATGATCTTGAGGGCTTTGCGCTTGGCCTTCCAGGACCGGTTGCGGTCGATCACCTTCGAGCGCGTCAGCTTGGTCTCCAGTCCCGTTCGTAAATGGTCGACCTTGGCCCGCTGCTCGGCGCTGAGCGCGGCGTACTCGGGAATTCGCTCGACTCGCAGGTAGATCGGGTTGGCGAACCGACGGCTCGAGGGTAGGTAGGGCGACGGCTCGATCGGCGGACGCGGCTCCGCGGCGTGCAGCGGGTTCACCAGAACGTAGTCCGCGCCGAGCTCGGTCGCCGACCAGACCGCGAGATCCTCGAGATCGCTGAGATCGCCGACCCCCCAGGACTGCCGGGAGCGCACGCTGTAGAGCTGGGCGGCCAGTCCCCAGGCCCGCCGGACGCCCATCCGGGCCGGGAAGCCCAGCCACGCCGGCGTGATGATCACCGGCATGCTCGCCGCACGCTCGCTGGAGCGGGCGTGCAGCGTGTGGTAGCCGAGCGGCAGGTCGCCAGGGATCTCGATGCTGGCCTCACCGATCAGCCGACCGTCGATCTCGGTCGGGGGGGTCCAGTTCTCCAGCTGGACCAGGTTGTCGCGACGCTCGCCGGTCTCCAGCTCCAGCCAGACCTCGACCTGGTCGCCGTGCGGCACACGCACGGGCACCGGGGTGGGGCGGTTCTCCCGAACGGCCAGGCACGGCGGCAGCAGCTCGGTCCAGGGGCGGCGACGATGATCATCAAGTGCGACGGTCGCGGCCTCGGAGGTCGAGGCGTCGACGCCGAGAGCGGCCAGCACCGCGACGATCGTCTCCCGGGTCACACTGACATGGCGGCCTTGCCAGTCCCAGTACTCGGTCGCGATGCGATAGGCGTCGGCGAGCTCGTGCAGCGTCGGGTCGAGTTCTGGCACGGGCTCAATCCAAGCAGGCGGGCATGGGCCGGTGAACCGCGCATTGGAGGATGTGCAGGTGCCGAATGCCATCACCCGCGACAACCTGGGCGCTTGGTTGCTCAAGTGCAACCCCGCCCTGTGGGACCTGCCCGGTTTCCTGGCTTCCGGCGAGCCTTCGATCCAGTCCTGGGCGGTGCAGCGCAACTATCGGGCTGCCATGATGGCGCCCGGCGACCGAGTGCTGTTCTGGGTCTCCGGCGATGGGCGCTACGACGTACCGCGAGGCATCTGGGGCGCCGGACGGGTGGTCGCTCCGGCCGAGGACTGGGTGGATGCCGAGCACGGGTACTGGCGTGACGAGGAGTCCCGCCGCGCGGTCCGGGCGCGGATCCGGGTCGATATCCCGTTGCTGCGCGAGCCGGTCACCGTGGCCGATCTCCGGGCTCACGGCGTACTGGATCTCGAGGTGCAGCGGATACCTCAGGGCGCGAACCCGTCCTGGGTCTCCGCTGATCAGCTCGCCATCATCGACGACCTACTGCCACTCCCCTGACAAGTCGGATCACAGGGAGGCGGCGAGTTGGCCGCAGGCGCCGTCGATCTCGCGACCCCGGGTGTCGCGGACCGTCACGGGAACACCGCGTCGCTGCAGGCGATGGACGAACTCGTTCTCATCCTGTCGTCGCGAGGCGGTCCACTTCGATCCCGGTGTCGGGTTCATCGGAATCAGGTTCACGTGGACCCAGCCCCAGTTGCCGCGGCGCCGGAGCACCCGGGCCAACTGGTCGGCCCGGAATGCCTGGTCGTTGACGTCTCGGATCAGGATGTACTCGATCGACACTCGGCGCTTCGTCGCCCGCGCGTACTCCCACGCCGCATTCACGACTTCCTCGACGTTCCACCGGGTGTTGATGGGCACCAGCTCGTCGCGCAGCTCGTCGTCGGGCGCATGCAATGACAGTGCCAGCGTGACCGGCAGCCCTTCGGCGGCCAGCTGCTGCATCCGCGGCACCAGACCGACCGTCGAGACGGTGATGCCGCGGGCGCTCAGTCCCAGTCCATCGGGCGTCGGAGTGACCAGCTGGCGCACCGCGCCGACGACCGCCTTGTAGTTGGCCAACGGCTCACCCATCCCCATGAACACCACATTGCCGACCCGACCACGGACCCCACCAGGACCGCCTCCGGCGGTGGCCCCAGGCACCTCGCCGCGGTGCAGCCGACGCGCGCCGTCCATCACCTGCTCGACGATCTCGGCCACGCTCAGGTTGCGTTGCAGGCCGCTCTGCCCGGTCGCACAGAAAGGACAGGCCATGCCACACCCCGCCTGGCTGGACACGCACATGGTGACCCGATCCGGATAGCGCATCAGCACGCTCTCGACCAGGGCGCCGTCATGGAGGCGCCACAGGGTCTTGACTGTGGTGTCGCCGTCGCAGCGCTGATCACGGACCGGGGTGAGCAGCCGCGGCAGGAACTGCGCCGCGAGCGACTCCCGCACCCCGGCCGGCAGGTCGGTCCACTCGGCCGGATCGTCGCGCAGCCCCTCGAAGTAGTGCGCCGACAGCTGGCGTGCACGGTAGGCGCGATGCCCGGCCGCCTCGACGTACTCGCGGCGCTGGGCCGGTGTCAGGTCAGCCCAGTGGCGAGGCGGCTGGCCGCGGCGCGGCGCCTCGAAGACCAGGTCCAGCGCTTTTCCGGGGGGGTTCGGGGGGGTCGCCCCACCCGGCAATGGGCGCGCCATAGGTGATCATCCGCCGGGAACCAGAAGGTACATGATCAACCAGGCTACCGGGGCGGCGACGAGCAGGGAGTCCAGTCGATCCATCACTCCCCCGTGCCCGGGCAGGAACGAGCTCATGTCCTTGATCCCGACGTCGCGTTTGATCATCGACTCGATCAGGTCGCCACAGGTGCCGACCAGGACCAGAGCCACGCCCAGAATGATGCCGACCCAGAACGGCACCTGGAGCACGAAGATGGCCATTCCGACGGCAAAGCCGACGCCGAACACCAGCGATCCGACGAGGCCCTCCCACGACTTCTTGGGGCTGATCTTGGGAGCCAGCGGGTGCTTGCCGAACAGCACGCCGCCGACCAGCCCACCGGTGTCGCTCATGGTCACCACCAGCATGAACGTCACCAGCCGGGCGGCGCCCTGCGGCTCGGCGAGCATGAGCGGTCCGAACGACCCGAGCATCGGCACGTACGCGATGATCATCAGGCTGGCCGCGGCATCCCGCACGTAGCCCTCCGAGCCACCCGGCATCCGCCAGACCAACGCGGCCAGTACGGTCAGGGCCAGGGAGGCGAGCAGCACGCTGGTGGTCGAGAACACGATCACCGCGTTCTCCCGTCCGGCCAGGTACGAGCCGAACGGAATGGCGATACTGCCACCGATGATGGGCACGATCGCTGCTGTCATGTCCTTGCGGCGAAGCGCCTTGTGGAGCTCGGTCGAGGCGAGGACCAGCGCAGCAGCGACCAGCGCAACGAAGGCGGGTTCGAAGAAGATCAGGCTGAGTACGACGTACGCGCCGAGCCCGACCCCCAGCCCGATCGCGACCGGGAGGTTGCGGCCGGATCGGCCATAGGTCTTCTCGGGCCTTGTCGGGGTCTCGGTCATGGGTTGCGCTCAGACCTCGAGCAACTCCGCTTCTTTGTGCTTCAGCACCTCGTCGATGGCGTCAGTGTGCTTCTTGGTGGAGGCGTCGAGCTGCTTCTCCGCCCGGACCACCTCGTCTTTGCCGACCTCGGAGTCCTTGACCATCTTCTCCAAAGCCTCCTTGGCGGTGCGGCGCGCGCCGCGTACGGAGATCCGGGCGTCCTCGGCCTTGTGCTTGGCGAGCTTGATGTACTCCTTGCGCCGCTCCTCGGTCAGCTGCGGCAGCGTGATCCGGATGACGGTGCCGTCGTTGGACGGGTTCACCCCAAGATCGGAGTCACGGATCGACCGCTCGATCGCGGCCATGGCGGTCCGGTCGTACGGGGTGATCAGGACCACCCGCGCGTCCGGCACGTGAAAGGTCGCCAGCTGCTGCAGCGGGGTCGGAGAGCCGTAGTAGTCGGCGGTGAGCTTGGCGAACATCGCCGGATTGGCTCGACCGGTGCGGATCGTTGCGAACTCCTCCTTGGCGTACTCGACAGCGTTGGCCATCTTCGCCTCGGCGTCGGAGATGATGTCGGAGATCATGGGTTTCCAGCTCCTTCACGCATGGACGATCGTTCCGATCCTCTCACCTGCGACCACCGCGACGATGCTGCCGGGCTCGTCCAGCCCGAAGAAGATCATCGGCAGCTTGTAGTCCCGGGCCATGCTGACCGCCGTCGCGTCGGCCACCTTCAGGTCACGGGCCAGGAAGTCGTCGTAGCTGAGCTCGTCGAACTTGATCGCGTCCGGGTGCCGGTGCGGGTCCGCCGAGTAGACCCCGTCGACCCCCTGCTTGCCCATCAGCAGGACCTCGGCGCTGATCTCCAGGGCCCGCTGGGCCGCTACCGTGTCCGTGCTGAAGTACGGCATCCCCGAGCCGGCGCCGAAGATCACCACACGGCCCTTCTCCAGGTGCCGCTCGGCTCTCCTCGGGATGTACGGCTCGGCCACCTGGCCCATGGTGATGGCGGTCTGCACCCGGGTCTGAGTGCCCAGCTTCTCCAGGAAGTCCTGGAGGGCCAGGCAGTTCATCACCGTGCCCAGCATTCCCATGTAGTCGGCCCGGTCCCGCTCCATGCCGCGCTGCTGGAGCTCCGCGCCGCGGAAGAAGTTCCCTCCGCCGACCACGACGGCGATCTGCACACCGCTGTTCGCCACCTCGGCGATCTGCTCGGCCAGGCCGTGCACCACATTCGGGTCGACCCCGACCTTGCCACCGCCGAAGACCTCACCCGACATCTTCAACATCACGCGCTTGTACGGACTCGGCATCGTGCGGCCTCTCTCGTCGAGTTGTGCCCTGAGCCTGTCGAAGGGCTGGCTAGACCCCGGCCTCGAAACGGACGAATCGCTTGACTTTGATCCCGGACGCGTCGAGCACCTTACCCACGGGGGTCTTGTTGTCGGTCACCGAGAGCTGGTCGAGCAGCACGACGTCCTTGAAGTAGGAGTTCACGCGGCCCTCGACGATCTTCGGCCAGGCCTGTTCCGGCTTGCCGGACTCCCGGGCGTTGGCCTCGGCGATCCGCCGCTCGTTCTCCACCACGTCGGCGGGCACGTCGTCACGGCTGAGGTAGAGCGGCTTCATGGCCGCGATCTGCATCGCTGCGCTGCGTGCCGCCGCCTCGTCGGAGCCTTCGTACTCGACCAGGACGCCGACCTGCGGAGGCAGGTCCGAGGCGCGCTTGTGCAGGTAGACCGCGGTCTGCCCGTCGAAGTACGCCGCGGCGCTGACCTCGAGCTTCTCGCCGATCTTGACGGCGAGCTGCTCGACCGCCTCGCCGACCGTCTGCCCGGTCGGCAGCTCAGCGGCGTTGGCCGCGTCCACCGAGCCGGCCTTGTTCGCGGCCGCCGCTTTCACCGCGTCGGCAGCCAGCGCCTGGAACTCGGTGTTCTTGGCCACGAAGTCGGTCTCCGCCCCGAGCTGGAGCAGCGCACCGTCGTCGAACGCGACCAGTCCGTTGGACGCCGACCGCTCGGCCCCACGCTTGGCCGCCTTCGCCTGGCCGCTCACGCGGAGCAGGTCGATGGCCTTGTCGTAGTCGCCATCCGCATCCGTCAGAGCCTTCTTGCAGTCCATCATTCCGGCGCCGGTGGCGTCCCGGAGCCTCTTCACATCAGCGGCAGTGATAGTCGCCATCTGTCGGTTCGTCCTCGTTCTCTCGATGTGCCCGGAGTCCTTCGACAAGCTCAGGAGTGCCGCTGTCGAAGGGCCAGGGATCAGCTGTGGGTCGACCCGGCCTCGGGGTTGTACTCGTTCTCCGGATCGGGGTTGTCGGACTGCAGCTCCACGTCACGCTGCTGGTCCGCATCGGCCTCCGCCAGCTCGGTCGCCTCCTCCGGCTGCTCCTCGCCCGGCACCGGGGCCGCGTCCGCGGCGACCCCCTCGTGGGGCACGGCGGGGGCAGCCTCCTGTGATGCCCCGAGCAGCTCGCGCTCCCAGTCCGGCATCGGTTCGACCTCGGCCTCGGTGCCGGTCGGCGCCCCGGACCGGGCGACCAGTCCCTCGGCAACCGCGTCGGCGAGCACCCGGGTCAGCAACGAGACCGACCGGATGGCGTCATCGTTGCCGGGGATCGCGAAATCGACTTCGTCGGGGTCGCAGTTGGTGTCCAGGATGCCGATCACCGGGATGCGGAGCTTCCGCGCCTCGTCGACCGCGAGGTGCTCCTTCTTGGTGTCGACGATCCAGACCGCTTGCGGAGTGCGGGTCATGTCCCGGATGCCACCGAGGGTCTTCTCGAGCTTGTCCTTCTCGCGGCGCAGCCCGAGTAGTTCCTTCTTGGTCAGGCCCGAGGCGACGACGTCTTCGAAGTCCATCCCCTCCAGCTCCTTGAGCCGCTGGATCCGCTTGATCACGGTATGGAAGTTGGTCAGCATGCCGCCCAGCCAGCGCTGGTTGACATACGGCATCCCGACCCGGGTGGCCTGTTCGGCGATCGCCTCCTGGGCCTGCTTCTTGGTGCCGACGAACATGATCTGGCCGCCGCGGGCCACGGTGTCCTTGACGAACGCGTACGCGCGGTCGATATAGGTCAGCGACTGCTGGAGGTCGATGATGTAGATGCCATTGCGCTCGGTGAAGATGAATCGCTTCATCTTGGGATTCCAGCGCCGGGTCTGATGCCCGAAGTGAACGCCGCTCTCCAGGAGCTGGCGGGTGGTGACGACGGCCATGGCCGCACTTCCTTCCTTGCCAGTGCGCGTCGGGCACCGGCGTACGGTTCTTCGGCACCGAACCGTTCGGCGCCGCCTGATGCGAGCGACGGCACAGACTCGCGCCCGCGGGAACGCCGAGCGAGACCGGACGTGTCGCCCCGGCCACGGTGGACCGGACAGCACGCATGCGAAGTCAGGCCTGCACTGAGGCCTGCTCGGGCGAGTGTACGCGACCAGCGGCACTACCTGCACCTTCGGCAGCCGCCTTGTCCACAGGCCGGCTCAGCTGTGGAGAGCTGTCCACCGATCACCGAGCGCTGCGGTCGATTCTCACGGCGATCCGGAGACTTCGGGCGTGAGTTTTCGCTTGCGGTCCTCCGCCCTGGCCCTCTTGGCCATGCTCGGACTGCTGACGCTACTTCAGCCGGCCGCCGCCAATCCTCGACTGCCGTCGCCCGCCGGCTGGCCGCTTCCCGGAGCACCACAGGTGCTGCGCGCATTCGAGCCGCCGCTGCACCGGTACGGACCGGGACACCGCGGGGTCGACCTGGCGGCGAACGGCGGTGACGCGGTGCAATCCGCCGCAGCCGGGACGGTGCGCTTCGCGGGTCAGGTGGCCGGACGCGAAGTCGTCACGGTGGACCACGGGTCATTCGTCACGACCTACGAACCCGTACGCGCATCGCTGTCGGTGGGCCAGTCCGTCTCAGTCGGCACCGTCCTCGGCCGCGTGAGTTCCGGCGGTCACTGTGGCGGACGCTGCCTGCACTGGGGGCTTCGGCAGCAGGAGACCTATCTCGATCCGCTGCTCCTGCTCGCGGCTGGGACCGCCGGCCGCCTTCGGCTGCTCGCCGCCCACCAACGGTCGGTGGCGGAGCGGCTGGCCCGGCAGCGGGTGGCGGCGGCGGCCGCGGCCCGCCACATCCTGGAGCCGATCAGGCCCGGTCACGAGGGCCCCGTCGGACCGCCGGGCAGTCACGGATTTCTGCATCCGGTGGCCGGACCGGTCACCTCACCGTTCGGCCGGCGGTTCCATCCGGTGCTGCGGGTGTGGAAGCTGCACGACGGCACCGACTTCGGCGCCGGCTGCGGCACCCCGATCCGTGCCCCGTACGCGGGGTCGGTGGCCGCCGCCTACTACAACGCCGGCTACGGGAACCGGTTGATCCTTCGGCACGGTTCGGTCGACGGTCGCCGGGTCGAGACCGCCTACAACCACGCGACCCACTATCTCGTCGGGCCGGGACAGCAGGTCCGCCGCGGTCAGGTGATCGGGTACGTCGGCAGCACCGGACTGTCGACCGGCTGTCACCTGCATCTGATGGTCTGGCTGAACGGAGGGCTGGTGGACCCGATGTCCTGGTTCTGACGCGCCCTGAGCCCGTCGAAGGGTCCTAGGCCCGGGGATGCGCCTGCTGATAGGCGCTGCGCAGCCGCTCATTGCTGACATGGGTGTAGATCTGGGTCGTCGCGAGGGAGGCGTGGCCGAGAATCTCCTGCACGCTGCGAAGGTCCGCTCCACCCTCCAGCAGGTGGGTGGCCATGGCGTGTCGGAGGCCGTGTGGGCCCAGGTCGGGTGCTCCGTCGACCACGGCAAGCGCCCGGTGCACGATCCGGCGGACCACGCGTTGGTCGAGCCGCCGGCCCCGTTCCCCGACGAAGAGAGCGGGTCCCGACTCTTCGGTGACCAGAAGCGATCGAGGCCCCGCGCACCAGGAATCGACCGCCCGCCAGGCCGGCGCGCCAACGGGAACGGTGCGCTGCTTGTTGCCCTTGCCGAGCACCCGGACCGCCTCGCGGTCGCGATCAAGATCATCGAGGTCGAGCCCGCACAGCTCCGAGACCCGGATCCCGGTCGCGTACAACAGCTCGAGGACCGCGACGTCCCGGACCCCGATCGGTCCTCCCGTCTCGGCCGCCCGGGCGATGGCCTGCGCGAGCATCGTCGCTGCGTCGGCCTGCTCGAGGGTCGGCGGCAGGGTGCGGACGCCTCGCGGGGACCGCAGGTTGGCCGCCGGACTGTGCGGGACCAGGCCGGTCTGTTCGGCCCAGGCGAAGAACATCCGGACCGCGGCGGCCCTCCGCTGCACCGTGGTTCGGGCGCGCCCGTGGGCCTGCTGGTTGGCCAGCCAGCTGCGGAGGGCCCGCAGGTCGACGGCCTCGAGCCGGTCGACGCCGAGCCGACCGAGATGGCGACAGAGACCCTCCAGATCGGTGCGGTACGCGCGTACGGTGTGCTCGGACAGGCCGCGCCGGGATCGAAGGTGCCGCTCGTAGCCGTCGAGCGCTGCCGCGAACGGCGGTGGCAGCTCCTCCTCGCTCACGTGCCCACTGTCGGGCAGCGGGCCGTGATATCCAAGACGACATGCAGACGACCACGGCGGATGAGCTCCGGACCGGAGGCACCGTGCTGCCGATCATGCGGTGGGGTGCTCCGGTGATGCATGCCCAGACCCGTCCGATCACGGAGTTCGACGACCCACTCAGTGAGCTGATCCGGAACATGTTCGCGACGATGTACGCCGCAGAAGGCGTCGGACTCGCCGCCACCCAGATCGGCGTCGACCGATCGGTGTTCGTCTTCGACTGCCCGGACGACGACCAGGTGCGCCATGTCGGCGTGGTCTGCAACCCCGAGGTGATCCTGCCGGAGGGCAAGGACCGCAAGCTCGACACGGCGGACGAGGGCTGCCTTTCGCTGCCTGGTGCATATTTGGAGCTCGCCCGGCCCGACCGCGCGATCTGCCGCGGCCAAGACCACCTCGGCCGGCCGGTCGAGATCGGCGGCACCGGCCTGCTCGCTCGCTGCCTACAGCACGAGACCGACCACCTGAACGGGACCGTGTTCGGTGACCGGCTGTCCGGCCGTGCCCGCAAGAAGCTGTACGCGCTGCATGAGTCGATGGCCGATCGCTATCCCGACGACTGGCCGGTCTCCCCGCGGAGGGACAAGGAGTAGCAGGCGATCGCGGTCGCCGCCGCGACGTTCAGCGAGTCGATCCCGGCCGTCATCGGAATCCGCAGGCGGTGGGTCGCGCCCGCCGTCCAGCGGTCGCTCAGCCCGGCGCCTTCGGTGCCAACCATGATGGCCAGCTTGGGCTCGGCGCGCAGCCGCTCGCTCACTGAGGCGAGATCGGCCGCGTCTCCGCCGGGCGTCATCGCCACGGTGACGAAGCCCGCGGTGTGCAACCGGTCCGGCGTCCCTGCCCACTCCGGCAACCGGGCCCAGGGCAGCGAGAACACCGCACCCATGCTGACCTTGACCGCTCGTCGGTAGAGCGGGTCGGCACAGCGCGGGGAGAGCAACGCGCCGTCCCAGCCCAGCGCTGCGGCGTTGCGGATGATCGCGCCCACGTTGGTGTGATCGACGACGTCCTCCAAGATCACCAGCCGCCGGCCGTGCAGCACATCCTCGAGGTCGTGCCGCTGCTCACGGTGCAAGGAGGCCAGTGCGCCGCGGTGGACATGGAATCCCGTCACGGCCTGGGCCAGCTGCTCGCTGACCAGGTAGACCGGGGCGTCCGGCCAGCGATCCAGCACGTCGGTGAGCCCGGCGAGCCAGCGCTCGGCGAGCAGGAACGAGCGCGGGCGATGTCCAGCCTCGATGGCGCGGCGGATCACGAGGTCGCCTTCGGCGATGAACAGCCCCGCTTCGGATTCCAGCGAACGGCGCAGCGAGGTCTCGCGGAGCCGCACATAGTCCGCGAGCCGGTCATCGTGAGCCTCGGTGACCCTGATCAGGACCATGCCGACTCTCCTGTCAAGTTTCTGACCTTGCACTTCCGTGCTGCAAGCTTCTAACCTTGCGGAATGGCGTTCGTACTCACCGTCGATCAGATCGACTCGCGGCGGCGAGGCGACCAGGTCGAACCCATGTTGGCCGAGCTGGCGGACATCCACACCCGGCTGCCGTTCACTCGCACCGTAGGTGATGAGTTCCAGGGGGTTCTCGCCGACCCGGTGTCGGTGGTCGCTGTCATCCTTCTCCTCATGCGCGCGGACGATTGGCATATCGGTGTCGGGCTCGGCGGGCTGGTCGAGCCGTTGCCCGACGATGCCCGCGCCGCCCGCGGCGACGCCTTTCTCTGCGCCCGGCGAGCCGTCGAGGACGCCAAGCGGGAACCCAGCCACCTTCGTCTGATCGCCGCCCGGGAGCGCGAGCACGAGGCTGCCGATGCCGAGGCGATCCTGCGACTGCTCTGGGCCGTGCGATCCCGTCGGACGGCGTCGGGCTGGGAGGCCGTGGACCGCGTACGCGTTGACCGGAACCAGGCCGAGGTCGCGGCCGACCTGGGAATCAGCCGGCAGGCAGTTGGCCAGCGGCTGGCGGCTGCCCACTGGTCGACCGAGCAGGAGGCACTGCCGGCGATCACCCGACTCCTCGCCCGAGCGGACCGGGTGGCGTCTTCGTGATGGTCTGGGCGGTGCTCGGGCTGGCGCTCTGGCTCGTCCTCGCCGCGGCCAGCAGCTGGCTCTGGACAGCGCCGCGGTCCGGGCGGCCGCCACTGAGGCGAGTCGGAGCTCTTCTTGGCGTCCTGGTGGTCCAGGTGGTGATCACCGCAGGAGTCGCCTGGCTGGGCGCGCTTGCCGGGCCACTGGACCCGCCCTGGTCCTGGGCTGCCGTGGCCGTCGGCGCCGTAGCCGCAGTGCTCAGCGGCGGCGCGGTGGTGCTCTGTGTGTTCGCCCTGACCGACGCCTCGGCTGCACCCGGCACCCCACGGGTGCAGCGGACCATCTTGCGCGGCGGTGCCTGGATCGGCGGGCTGGAGCGGCTCGCTGTGGTCGGGACGCTGCTGGCGGGCTGGCCGGACGGGATCCTGGCGATCCTGGCGGTCAAAGCGTTCGCCCGCTATCCGGAGCTCAAGACCGGCCAGGGCACCGGAGCCATCGAACGCTTCATCATCGGAACATTCACCAGCATGGGCTGGGCGGCGCTCTGCGCTGGTGTGGTGGTAGTGATGCTGCGGTGAGAATCACTGGAACGCTGGAGTGGGCACGGGCCACGGAGCATCCCGAGTTGCTGGCCGCCTCGGTCATCACCGCCATCGAGGCTCTCGGCCTGAACTGCCGGGTCGCCGCGATCGACCCGGACCTCGCCGACACAGCGGCGTTCTGTGCGGCGTACGGCGTGCCGCCGGAGATCTCCGCCAACTGCGTGGTGGTGGCGGGGCGGCGAGGTGAGGTCTCGACCATGGCGGCTTGCCTGGTGCTGGCCACGGATCGTGCGGATGTGAACAAGACAGTGCGCAAGCACCTCGACGTGCGCAAGATCTCCTTCGCCGCGATGGACGACGCGGTGGCCCAGACCGGGATGGAGTACGGCGGCATCACGCCGATCGGGTTGCCGTCCGGCTGGCCGATCCTGATCGACGCCGCCGTGGTCGAGCCGGAGTGGGTCGTGATCGGCAGCGGCATCCGCGGCAGCAAGCTGCTGCTCCCCGGCGCCGATCTGGCCCGGCTGCCGGGCAGCCAGGTGATGCCCCTGACCCAGGCCGCGACCGCGGACCGGCCGTCCGGCTAGCCCCGGAGCAGGAAGATGATCGCCGTCACGCCGACGGCGACGATGATCACCCGATACACCAGGGCCGGCAGCCTGCGGCCCACATGGGCCCCGACCAGCGCTCCCAGCACCGATCCGACCGCGATCGCCACCGCAGCCCACCAGTTCACCTCCGAGATCAGCACGAAGACCACCCCCGCGACGCCGTTCACCAGCCCCGCGAGCAGGTTCTTGGCCGCGTTGATCCGCGACAATGTGTCCGACAGGCCGATGCCGAGGATGGCGATCAGCAGTACCCCCTGGGCCGCGCCGAAGTAGCCGCCGTACACCCCGGTCACCAGAACGGCCAGCCACAACCCGACCGAGACATGCCCCTGGTCCGGGACCACGCCGAGCCGCTCCCTCCGTTCAGCCACCCGCCGGGACAGGGCCGGTTGGATGATCACCAGCACGCAACCGATCCCGATCAGCACCGGGACGATCGCGTCGAAGGCTGACGACGGCAGCCAGAGCAGCAGCACGGCGCCCGCGATTCCGCCGGTCAGCGACGCCGCACCAAGCCGGAGCAGCCGGGTCCGCTGGCCGGCCAGCTCGGGTCGCATGGCCAGCACTCCCGACAGCGAGCCCGGCGCCAGGCCGATCGTGTTCGACACGTTGGCCACGACCGGCGGCAGACCCAGGGCGAGCAGCACCGGAAAGGTGATCAAGGTGCCCGAGCCGACCACGGTGTTGATCAGTCCGGCGCCTGCCCCGGCCGCAACGACAGCCAAGAGCTCGAGCCACGTCACCGCTGCTGGTTCGACGAACTCCCCGGCTCATAGGCGGTCGGATAGGTCATCCCGACGTGCGGGGTGGTGGCTGGGCCATTCGCCTTCTCGGGCCCGGCCGACACAGCGAGCTGCTCGGCGACCGACTTATCCCGCCGCAGTACCGGGGCCTCCAGCTCCTTGGCCTCGGCGATGGCCTCCTCCATGGTCCGGTCGGCGGCGTCCTCCTCGGTATCCTGTAGCCGGATCTCCTCCTGGACGTCGATCTTCTCCGGCGCCTTGAATTCACCCTTGGCCACGGAGGGGATCGCCGACGCGACCGAGCCCACCGCGCTGCCCAGCCCCTTCAGCGCATCGTTGAGCTCGCTCGGCACGATCCAGACCTTGTTCGCGTCGCCCCGGGCGATGGTGGGAAGCATCTGCATGTACTGGTACGCCAGCAGGGCCTGGTCCGGCTGCCCGGCGTGGATCGCCTCGAACACCGTCGAGATCGCCTGCGCCTCGCCCTCGGCCCGCAGCATCTTCGCCTGCCGCTCCGCCTGGGCGCGTAGCACCGCCGCCTCCCGATCGCCCTGGGCCCGCAGGATCGCCGACTCCTTCTCACCGCCCGCGGACAGGATCTGTGACTGCCGCTGCCCTTCGGCGATCAGGATCGCGGCCCGCTTGTCCCGCTCGGCCCGGGCGCCTTTCTCCATGGCGTCCCGGATGGTGGCCGGCGGCTCGATCGCCCGCAGCTCCACCCGGTTGACCTTGATCCCCCACTTGCCGGTGGCCTCGTCCAGCACCACCCGCAGCTTCTGGTTGATCTCCTCGCGGCTGGTCAGTGTCTCCTCGAGATCGAGCCCGCCGATGATGTTGCGCATGGTGGTCATCGTCAGCTGCTCGATCGCCCGGATGTAGTCCTGGGCCTCGTACGCCGCCCGCACCGGGTCGATGATCTGGAAGTAGATCACCGAGTCGATGGTGACCATGAGGTTGTCCTCGGTGATCACGCCCTGCGGCGGGAACGGGACAACGTTCTCCCGCATATCGAGGTTGTAGCGCACCTTGTCCAGCAACGGCACCACCAGGTGCGGCCCGGGATCAAGGGTGCGCTTGAACTTGCCCAGCCGCTCGACCACGCCGACCCGCTGCTGCCGGATCACCTTGATAGCGCTGGCGATGAAGAAGATCACGGCGAGCGTGATGGCCAGGACGACGATCAGTGACGCGATATCCACGAGAAGTCCTCACTCCCTGGCCTGCCGCTCAGGGCAGGCTCCCATGCTTCGGATAGACAACGGCGATCGCCCCGTCGACCTCGTAGACCTCGATCTCGGTGCCCTGTTCGATCACCAGATCGGAGGAGTACGGCCGTGCGGTCCAGCTCTGACCGTCCACCTTGATCTCTCCGCCGGACCGGTCGATCTGGGAGACGGCGACCCCGCTGCTGCCGACCATCTTGGCCGTCGATGACCGATAGCCCGGCATGTCGCGCACCCGCTTCAGCAACGTGGGCCGCAGCGCCAGCAGCATCCCCACGCTGACCCCGGCCGCGACCAGGATCTGCAACCACCATAGGCCGGGGGCGAGCACCGCGACCCCGGCGCCGGCCAGCGCCCCGACCGCCAGCATGATCAACACAAGGTCGAGCGACATGATCTCGGCCACAGCCAGCAGGAAGGCGACACTCAGCCAGATCGCCCAGGCGTTCTCACCCAGCCAGTCGGTCAAGTTCACCTCCATACCTAATGGTGCCAGTCCGCTAAAGGGCGCGAGCGGCGAATCGGCCGTCGTCGGAAGTCAGCGACAGTTCCACGTCGAAGGTCTCGGTGAGTGTCTCGGCGGTGAGCGCCTCGGTCAGCGGGCCGGCGGCCACGATCTTCCCGCGCTTCATCAGCAAGGCGTGGGTGATGCCGCGCGGGATCTCCTCCACGTGGTGCGTGACCAGGACCGAGGCAGGCGCGTACGCGTCCTCCGCCAGCTCGCCGAGGGTCCGGACCAAGGCCTCGCGTCCGGCCAGGTCCAGCCCGGCGGCCGGCTCGTCGAGGAGCAGCAGCTCGGGATCGGTCATCAGCGCCCGGGCGATCTGCACCCGCTTACGCTCGCCCTCGCTCAGCGTGCCGAACGTCCGGTCCGCGAGCTCAGCGATGCCCAGCTGGTCGAGCAGCTCGGCCGTACGCTCGTGGTCGAGATCGTCGTACGCTTCCCGCCAACGGCCGAGCACCGCGTACGAGGCGGACACCACGACGTCGTGCACCCGCTCACCCCGCGGGATTCGCTCGGCCAGGGCCGCCGAGGTGAGCCCGATCCGCGGGCGCAGCTCGAACACGTCGACGGTGCCGAGCACTTCGCCGAGCAGACCAGCCACTCCGGCGGTCGGGTGGATCTGGGCCGCTATCACCTGCAGCAGCGTCGTCTTGCCGGCCCCGTTCGGCCCGATCACCACCCACCGATCAGCCTCGTCGACCCGCCATGTGACGTCGTCGATCAGCGTCGCTCCCCCGCGGACGATGGTCACCCCAGCCAGGTCCACCACTGCCGCCATGAGCTCAACCTATCGTTCGCATCCCTCGCTAGATTGGCCAGATGGAGTCGCTGCCCTCGGTCCGGATGACGGCCAACCTGAACTCCTTGATCATGGGCCAGCAGCGGATCGAGCAGGCGGAACGGGCGATCGTCGGAGCCGACGTCGCGCACCATGTCGTCGATCCGGACGGCGTCCTCGGTCTCGATCCGCTACAGGCGGCGGACCTGGACGAGGCGCTCGAGCTGCTGCGGGCGGCCGAGCGCGAGGGCTGGTTCCTCGCGCTGCCGGTGCCTGGTGCGCTGGCCCCGCTCCGCGGGCCGACCGCCTTCAACCACGCCGCGCTGGAGCAGGGCGAGGCCGTCGTGGCCAGCGCGGCCGGGCTCGGCCTGGTGCCGCTACAAGTCGGCGCCGCCGTGCAGTGGCGGGTGTACGCGGCCGAACGGCCCTTCGCGCCGACCAGTCCGTACGACGCCGAGCGGGCGCTCAACGAGGTGGTGATCGATGCGGCCGCTCTGCTGAGCCGGCTGGACGTCGCCACGGGCCCGCGCCCCCGGCTGGACACGGCACCGCTGCTCGCCCCCGGCTACACCACCCGCCGGCACTCCACCGCGGAACGGGCCAGCCGCCTCCTCGCGGCGTGCGATGCGGCGCTCTCCGATGACGGCGCGAGCCTCTCGTCGTACGAGGCCGGCAAGCGGGCGGACGAGCTCCGCCGGGTACGCGCCCGGGCCGGCGAGGCGCTCGGCTCAGCCGTCAGCTGGCCGCGCTGACCGGCTCGACAACCGGGAGCGACTGACCGGGCTCCGTATTCTGTCGGCATGAGTGTCAGCGCCACACCACCGCTCGGCACGCTGTTCGCCATCGGCGGCGCGGAGGCCAAGCTGCGACGGCGTGCCGTGCTGACCGCCTTTGTCGAGGCCGCAGGTGGAGCGGATGCCCGGATCGCCATCGTTCCCTCGGCGTCCTCGCTCGGCATCGAGGTGGTGGAGGTCTACCGGGCCGTGTTCACCTCACTGGGTGCTCGAGAGGTGGTCGAGCTCCGGCCGGAGAGCCGCGCCAGCGCGGCCGACCCCGATCTGGTCGACGAGCTCGGCAAGGTCGATGCCATCTTCCTGACCGGTGGCAACCAGCTCAAGCTGAGCGCCTTCATCACCGGCACACCCTTCGGCGAGGCGATCGCCGAGGCGTACCAGCGTGGCGCCGTGGTGGGCGGCACCTCGGCCGGCGCCAGCATCCTCGCCGAGCACATGATCGCCTTCGGTTCGGGCGGCTCGACCCCAAAGCAGCGGATGAGCCAGCTCTCCGCCGGCCTCGGATTGCTCCGCGGGGTGGTGATCGACCAGCACTTCGAGCAGCGCAACCGCTACGGTCGGCTGCTCTCCCTCGTCGCCCAGTCACCGTCGTTGCTCGGCATGGGCGTGGACGAGGACACCGCGGCCGTGGTCCGGGAGGGTCACCTGCTCGAGGTCGTCGGCCGCGGTGCCGTGACCTTGATCGACGGGCGGCAGCTGGTCACCAACGCATTCCTCGCCAAGCGCACGGCACCCCTGATGGCCTCCGGGGCGGTCCTGCACGTCCTGCCGGCCGGCAGCCGATTCGACCTGACGACCCGTACCCTTCTCGCGCACCGGACCTTGGTGCCCGACCACGAGGTGGTCGAGGCCCGGGCCGCCGAGGCGGGTCTCCGCAGGCTGGCCGACGACATCGCCGCTGAAGGCGTATCGCCGACCAACTACGCGCGGCACATCCGGCGCAGCCGGCGTTCCCGGCCGAGTGAGCTGCCCTAGCCCGCGGCGCTCAGCATCTCGTCGTCGACCCGAGGCAGCTCGTTCCCGGTCTCCAGCACCGTCTTCATCCCGTCCAGAATCCAGACCCAGCCGTCCTTGACGTTCTCCCAGGTCAGCGGGCTCTCCTCGAGTCCGGAGTGCACCAGCCGGACCAGGGTCAGCCCCTCGGCCGCCGGCGCCACCGTCCACTCGACCCGGCCAGGCCGCTCGGCAGCCAGCTGCTCGTCGTAGCGGGGGTGCCAGGTGTGCACGAACCGCCCCGCGCGGCCCGATGCCGGTGGCGTCATCTCCTCGATCACTCCGTCGCTCGCCGGCCGTCCATCCGGCAGCACGGTGAGATATGGACGACCAGCGGCGGGTGGCTCGGCGAACGCCGTGGCGTGGAAGTAGCGCCGCCGCCACTCCGAGTCGGTGATGGCGGTCCACACCTGCTCCGGCGTAGCGGCGATGTAGATCTGGTAGACGTGCGCGGGTCGGGACATGGCTGCTCCTCGGATCTGGGATCGGACGTGCTGATCGAGGCCGATCAGGGCTGAGCCGAACGGTGCCGCGTACTTGCTGATCCACCGCTCGGCCAGCTGGGCGATCGGCACCGGGTTGAGATAGTGCAGCGTCGACCGGCCGTGCCGCTGCGTGGCGACCAGGTTGGCCTCGGCCAGAACCCGCAAGTGCTTCATGACGGCGAATCGAGTCAGACCGGGAAACCGCGCGCTCAGCGCCCCGACGGACTGGCCGTCCACCTCGAACAGCGCATCCAGCAGTGCCCGGCGGGTCGGGTCGGCGAGTGCCCGGAAAACCACCTCATCGGCCATGCTCAATGATATGTGACTAAATGGTCACATATCAAGGGACTCGGCCGAACAGGTTGCTGCATCGGCCCACCGTCATGGTGCGATGATCATCGGGAGCCGCCCGCTAAGGAGTGTCCGTGACCGAGAGCACTGCGCCCAGCCCGCATCCCGACCTCAAGATCATCTCCAGCCGGGTCTATCGCGGCCCCAACGTGTGGCACTACGAGCCGGCGATCCAGCTGGTCGTCGACCTCGGCGTCCTCGAGGACTTCCCCACCAACAAGCTGCCCGGCTTTGCCGACGGTCTGGTCGAACGGCTGCCCGGCCTCACCAACCACACCTGCAGCCGCGGCCGGCGGGGCGGCTTCGTGGAGCGGCTGCACGAGGGCACCTGGCTCGGACATGTTGCAGAGCATGTGGCTCTGCAGCTGCAGCAGACCGTCGGTCACGACATGCGCCGGGGCAAGACGCGGCAGGTCAAGGGCGAGCGCGGGCGCTACAACGTGATCTACGCCTACTACGACGAGTCGGTCGGCCTGGCCGCCGGCGAGCTCGCCGTGCGGCTGGTCAACGACCTGGTCGCGCCCGATCCCGACTTCGACTTCGACGAAGCCCTGGAGAGGTTCATCGTCCGCGGCGAACGCACCGCGTTCGGCCCGTCCACCCAGGCCATCGTCGATGAGGCGGTCAGCCGCGACATCCCCTACCTCCGGCTGAACACCGCATCCCTGGTGCAGCTCGGCCAGGGCGTCCACCAGAAGCGGATCCGCGCCACCATGACCTCGCAGACCTCCTCGGTCGCGGTCGACATCGCCAGCAACAAGGAGCTGACGCTCAACCTGCTGTCCGCGGCCGGGCTGCCGGTGCCCAAGTCGGCTTCGGTGCGCACCGTCGACGAGGCGGTTCGGCTGGCCAACCGGACCGGCTATCCCGTGGTGCTCAAGCCGCTGGACGGCAACCACGGCCGCGGGGTGATGCTCGACCTACGCAACGACGACGAGGTACGCCGCGCGTTCGAGACCGCGAAGGACGAGTCCCGGGGCGGTTGGGTGATCGTCGAAACCTTCGTCACCGGCCGGGACTACCGCTGCCTGGTGATCGACGGCCACATCGCCGCCATCGCCGAACGGGTCCCGGCGCATGTGATCGGCGACGGTACCCACACCGTCACCCAGCTCGTCGAGCGGACCAACGCCGATCCCCGGCGCGGTGTCGGGCACGAGAAGGTGCTGACCCGGATCAAGATCGACCAGGCGGCGATCGACCTGGTCACCGAGCAGGGCTTCGGGATGGATGAGGTGCCGCCCAAGGACACCATGGTCAAGCTGACCCTCACCGGCAACATGTCGACGGGCGGTATTTCCATCGACCGGACCTTCGAAGCACATCCGGAGAACATCGAGATCGCCGAGGAGGCGGCCCGGGTGGTGGGACTCGACATCGCCGGCATCGACTTCATCGCCCCCGACATCACCCAACCGGTCCGTGAGACCGGCGGCGGCATCTGCGAGGTCAACGCCGCCCCGGGCTTCCGGATGCACACGCACCCGACGGTCGGCGACCCGCAGTACGTGGCCAAGCCGGTCGTCGACATGCTCTTCCCGGCGGGTGCGCCGAGCCGGATCCCGATCGTCGCCGTGACCGGCACCAACGGCAAGACCACCACCTCGAGGATGATCGCCCACATCTTCAAGGGCATCGGCAAGAAGGTCGGGATGACCTCGACCGACGGTGTGGTGATCGATGAGCGGCTGGTGATCCGGTCCGATGCGTCGGGGCCGCGGTCGGCCAAGATGGTGCTGCAGAACCCGCGGATCGACTTCGCGGTCTTCGAGGTGGCGCGCGGCGGCATCCTGCGCGAGGGGCTCGGCTACGAGCGCAACGACGTCGGAGTCGTGCTCAACGTCCAGCCGGACCACCTCGGGATGCGCGGGATCGACACCCTGGAGCAGCTGGCCGACGTCAAGGCGGTCATCGTCGAGGCCGTCCCCCGCAACGGGTACGCGGTGCTCAACGCCGACGATCCCCTGGTCCGGGCCATGCGCAACCGCTGCTCGGGCCGGATCTCCTGGTTCAGCATGGCCGAGCCGGGCAGCGAGATCCGCGACATGATCGACAACCACTGCCGACGTGGCGGCCGCGCCGTGGTCCTGGAGCACAGCGAGCTGGGCGACATGATCGTGATCAAGCAGGGACAGCGGACGATGCAACTGGCCTGGACCCATCTGCTGCCGGCCACCTTCGGCGGCCGGGCCACCATGAACGTGCAGAACGCCCTAGCCGCCACCGCCGCGGCCTTCGCCGCCGGCGCCTCGCTGCACGACATCCGGCAGGGCCTGCGCACCTTCTCCACGAACTACTACCTCGCCCCCGGTCGGCTGAACGAGCTGACCGTCGAGGGCCGGACGGTGATCATCGACTACGCGCACAACGTGCCCGGGATGGCCATGCTCGGCGACTTCGTCGACAAGACGGCTGATGTGCTCGACGCCACCAACGACCTCGGGCACCTCTCGCGGCTCGGTGTCATCGCCACAGCCGGCGATCGTCGCGACTCCGACATGCACGAGCTGGGCAAGGTCGCCGCCGAGCACTTCGACGTGGTGATCGTCCGCGAGGACGACAAGCTGCGTGGTCGGCAACCGGGCGAGGTGGCCGAGCTGGTCGCCGGCGGTGTGCGCGAGGCGATGGCCGCAGGTGCACGGTGCAAACAGCTGGAGATCGTGCTCGACGAGCTCGACAGCACCCGGCACGCCATGGCCCGCTCCAATCCGGGGGACCTGGTGGTGCTCTGCGTCGACCGGCATGCCGCCGTGATGGCCCAGCTGGAGTCCTACGGGCACCAGGCCCAGCCGGGGGCGCGTACGGACTCCAGTGATTTCGACAACGCGGTCGGCGACCCGGACTTCGCTCCATCGGCCTGACAACTCGGGTCAGCTGCAGTCCGGATCGATCCGAACTGATCCGCGACCCGCCTCGACCTGCCACAAGGCATCCGCTTCGTCCACGTACGCCCGCCAGCTGAGCTTCCCCGACGCCATCGGCACCGTCTTGGTCTTGCCCGCCCCGATCCGCGTCGTGCCGCTGCTGTCCGCCGAGTCCTCGCTTCGATACCTGATCTCCACGTCGTACCCCGTCGGATTGGTGAACCGTGCTGCGCGGCACTTGGGCACCGCGGTGACGACGCACCGTTCGACCTGGAACCACGCCTGGTCGTACGGCAGCACCTCGTCATCGGTGTAGGAACGGAAGACGTAACCCCCGACCGGCAGTTCGCCATGTACGCGACCGTCCTTGCCGACGCGGCCGCCACGATCGATCGGTTTGCCGGACATGTCGTCGACGATCCGGTACCGCACACCGCGCTCGCTGGGCGGTGACAGCCAGGCGTCGACCGTGCCGCGTCGGGCACTGGCACAGCGCACCGTGCCGCGGGTCATCGTCGGTCCGCAGTGCTGATCGGGCAGCTCGCTGTAGTGCTCGCCGGCTCCGCTCTTCGGGACGCCCCGCTCCGTCGCCGCCGCCATCGCTTTCCAGTAGATCTCGTAGTACAGGATCGGAATTGCGCGGGTCTCTCCAGGCTGGAGGATCGCTTCCCCGTCATTGCCTGAATCCTGATCCGGCCAATCCTCGCCCTGCGCCGGGCCGTACCGGACCCGGACGGCCGGACCACCCTGCGGATTGCTGAAGGTGACTGAGTGACAGCCGGCCGCTGCGGTGACGCAGCCCAGGATCTCGAACTCGGCGTCGACCACCACTCGGGCCTCCGCGACCAGAGTGACGGTGATTCGATAGCGGCCGGGATCAGGGGAGAAGCTCAGGTCGTCATAGAAACCCTCGTCCGCGATCCAGGCCAGCCTCCCGGAAGCGCCGGTCCCGGTCGAGGGCGAGTCCTGGAGGACCCACTCGAGATCGCGACCCGCGAACTTCTCGAACTCCGCTCTGACCTCAACCGGTCCGCCACACTCGTCCGAGACGAGTGAGATGGGCAGAAGGTCTGCTTCCCGCACCGTGGGCGTGGTCACCGACGTACTCGGCGTTGGTGTCGAGGTTGTCGCCGGTGCAGGCGTCGCGGCCGTAGAGCATCCCGTCAGAGTGAGCAGGACAGCGGCAAGTACCAGTCCCGCCCGCCCCCGGCAACGGTCTCCAGATCTCAGCACGCAGCAGGATCCCTCCATCGAACTACCTGGACGATAACCATCGATCGCCACTCGCGAACGCTTTTGGCGTTGTCGGACCCGGCAGTTCAATATCGCTGACCGAGGTACGATCCGCCGCCGGGCGGTCTCCTGGTCGTCATGAGTCCAACACCTTCGATGATCAGCCGCCGCCTGGTGCTCGCCACCACCATGGCCACCGGCGCGACCCTCGCGGTGGGTACTGTCCCCACCGCCACCGCCCGTCCCACCCCCCGGACGTCTCCCGTCCGCCAGGTCCTCGCCATCGCCGGCCGTCCCGGCACGATCGAGACTCCGGGGTTTCCCGTCCATCACCTGGGCGCCAGCTGGACCGGGAGCGAACAGGCCGGCCGGATCCGGCTCCGCTATCCCGACGGCTGGCACAACTGGGAGCCGCTCCGCACCACCGACTCCGGGACGTCCGACCGACAGCACTCGCTCGCCTTCGTCGGTCCGGCCATCGCGTACGAGGTCGAGCCGGCGGCGGGCACCCGCGACCTCCGGCTGCACGCCATCAACACCGTGGACGGGCCGGCCATCGATGCTCCGCGAGACCGGGTACGTCGCTGGTCCGGCCTGTCCTACCTGAGTCGGGCCGGCTGGGGCGCCGACGAATCACTCCGGTTCGAGGCCGACGGCACCGAGAAGTTCCCGACCGCGTTCTTCGACGTGCAGACCTTGACTGTGCATCACACGGTGACCGCCAACACCGACCCCGATCCGGCGGCGACCGTGCGCGCCATCTACTTCTTCCACTGCATCACGTCCGACTTCGGCGACATCGGCTACCACCTGCTGATCGACCAGGCCGGCACGGTGTACGAGGGTCGCTACTCCGGTCCGGACCCGGTTCCCGTCTTCGGGCCTCGATCGGTCGGACCACGTCCGTCGATGGTCAACGCGGCCCATGTCGGCGGGTTCAACGCCGGAAACGTGGGCGTCGCCCTGCTCGGTGATCTGACCAGCACCGGGCCGACGGCGGCTGCGCGGCAGGCTCTGGTCAACGTGCTGGCCACCCTCGCCCAGCTCACCGACCGTGACCCGCTCGGCACGACCAACTACGTCAATCCGATCAGCGGCGCCACCCGTACGGTCCCCACGCTGGCTGGGCATCGCGACTGGGCGGCGACCGAGTGCCCAGGCAACGCCTTCTACCCCACTCTGCCAGCACTGCGCGCCGACGTGGCGGCGGCGCTCTAGGACGGGGGCGCTCATTTCCTTACACTCGTTCGCCCTGTAGGCCATGACACGCCGAGGCGGGTGGCAACGAGGGTAAGGAAATGAGCGCCTAGCTCAGGAAGCTCGGGCCACCAGCACCTTGGCCTTGATCACATCCGGCTCGTCCCGGGTCGCGCCGTGGCCGATGAGCCAGGCATCGACATCCTCGCGCTCGGAATGGGTCATCATGGCCATCACGTCACCGTCGTGAGCCTGTCCGGCCAGCGCCGTCAGCGCGGCCAGCTCATCGGGGTGCTCGGGAACATCGGTCATCCCGGCGTGAGCGGCACCGGTCCGGATCAGCTCAGCAAGCTCTGCAGTCGTCCGCCCCCGCAGGTACTCCGGCTTGTGGGCGATCTCCACCACGTCGGCGCCGAGCGCGGCCAGCTCGCCGATCCGGATGAAGACGTCGTCGCTTCGATCCCCAGCCGAGCCGACAGCGAGTAGCAGCCGCCGGCCCGGTGGGCGAATGCCGTTCATGATCTCCAGCAGGGCCTCGACCCCCGCCTCGTTGTGGGCCAGGTCGATCACCACGCTCGCCGTTCCGTCCGCGACCGGCAGGGTCCAGATGTTCATCCGTCCCGGATTGTTCTCCCCGGGTGAGAAGTTCCTCAGCCCGTCGGCCACCTGCTCGGCGGTGAAACCGAGGGCCAGCGTTGCCGAGGTCACGGCCAGCACGTTCTCCACATTGACCCGGCTCAGCCCGGCGAGAGTCATCGGCACATCGACCACCGGCACCACCGGCAGCGGATCGCGGCCGCCGTCCAGCACCGCGACCCATCTCCTCGGGTGGCCTCCAGAGTCGGCCGAGTCGTCGAGGACGGTGGTCACTCGCCCTCCGGCCTCCAGCACTGTCCGGGCGGACGGCGAGTCGGGATCGGTGGTGAACACCCAGATCTGCGCCCGGGTGCCCAGCCGCATGGCGAAGGTCCGCGGGTCGTCGGCATTCAGCACGCACCAGCCGGTGGGCTTGGTGATCTTGGTGATCACCGCCTTGACCTCGGCCAGCTGGTCCAAAGTGTCGATCCCACCCAGACCGAGATGATCGGCACTGATGTTGGTGACCACCGAGACGTCGTTGTGGGCCACGCCGACACCGCGGCGCAGAATGCCGCCCCGAGCGGTCTCGGTGACCGCGAGCTGCAGCCCGGGTTGGCGGAGCACCTGTCGGGCGCCGGCCGGTCCGGAGAAGTCCCCGGCTTCGACGAGCTCACCGTTGAGATAGATGCCGTCGGTGCTCGACCAGCCGACGGACCAGCCAGCCCGCTGCGCGATATAGCCGATCATCCGTGAGGTGGTGGTCTTGCCGTTCGTGCCGGTGACGGCGACCACCGGGATGGTGGGTCGCACCATGTACGCGGGCGGCCCGGACGGCGTCCGGGCCAGCGCGGCACCGGCGTCTCGGATCGCGTCACTCACCACATACGGGTCGGCGGGGATCTGGTCCAGCACCGCTGCGACGCCGTAGCCCAGCGCCTCGGCCCGGGCATGGTTGCGCCAGGGGTAGGCGATCACCAGCTCGGTCAACGTGGTGCCGGTACGGCAGCGTACGGCCAGGCGGCTCACCCCACCGGCCCGGGCGATCCGTCGGGTGATCTGGGTCAGCAGCCGCATGGCGAACCGCTGCCGGAACACCGATCCGGCCGCCCCCGGCCGCGTCGCGCTGCCGAGGCCGAGCGACGCGGCCAGCTCGCGAGCCTCGGCCATGGGCATGTCGATCAGTTCGGCGCACTCGAGGGTGACCTTGGCCGCCGGGCGCGGGAAGTAGAGGTTCGGGCCGTCCAACACGCGAAGCTCGACCAGTGCTCGCGGCCTGGCGGGATCGTTCACCTCGGCTAGGCCCCGGTGGAGTGCAGGCCGCCGTCGACGTGGATCATCTCTCCGGTGGTCTTGGGAAAGAAGTCGCTGAGCAGCGCGACCACGGCCTTCGCGGTTGGAGTCATGTCCTTCGGGTCCCAGCCGATCGGCGCCCGGGTCGCCCACACGTCGTTGAACTCCTCCGCGCCGCCGATGGCCTTCTTGGCCAGCGTCTCCAGCGGCCCCGCGGCAACGAGGTTGACCCGGACCCCCTCCGGCCCCAGGTAGCGGGCCAGATAACGGCTGGTGCTCTCCAACGCGGCCTTGGCGACGCCCATCCAGTCGTACACCGGCCAGGAGGTTCGGGCGTCGAAGGTCAGTCCGACCACCGAGGAGGTCGGGGCGAGCAGCGGCTTGCAGGCCATCGTGAGCGAGGCCAGCGAGTACGCCGACACCCGCAACGCCGTGCTCACGTCGGCCCACGGCGTACTCAGAAACTTGCCGCCGAGCGCCGTCTCGGGATTGGCGAACGCCAGGGAGTGCACCAGTCCGTCCAGCCGATCCACGTGCTCACCGAGCTGGCCGGCGAGCCGGGCCAGATGGTCGTCATCGGTCACGTCGACCTCGAGCAGCGCCGGCACCGGATCCAGTTTCTTGATCACCCGACCGGTCAGGCTCATCGCCCGCCCGAAGTTGGAGACCACCACCGTGGCGCCCTCGGCCTGAGCGACTCGGGCCACGTGGAACCCGATCGAGGTGTCCAGGGTGACGCCGGCGACCAGGATGCTCTTCCCGTGCAGGATGCCCATCAGTGCCCCATTCCCAGGCCGCCGTCCACCGGCACCAGAGCCCCGGTGATGTAGCCGGCGCCGTCGCCGGCAAGGAACTCGATCACCGTCGCGACATCGTCGATGGTGCCCATCCGACCCAGCGGGATCTGTCCCGCGTACGACTTGATCAGGTCCTCGCCCAGCTCGGCGGTCATGTCCGTCTCGATGAATCCGGGCGCAACCACATTGGCCGTGACGCCGCGCGACCCGAGCTCGCGGGCCAGCGAGCGGGCCAACCCGACCAGTCCCGACTTGGAGGCGGCGTAGTTGACCTGTCCGGCCGAGCCCAGCTGGCCGACGACGGAGGAGATGAAGAGAATTCGGCCGAAGCGGTTGCGGATCATCGGCCGCGCCGCCCGTCGGGCGACTCGGAAGGCACCGGTGAGGTTGGTGGCGATCACCGCGTCCCAGTCGTCGTCCGACATGCGCATCAACAAGGTGTCCCGGGTGATTCCGGCGTTGGCCACCAGAACCTCGACCGGTCCGAGCGCCGACTCGACCTGGGCGAAGGCCGCCTCGACCTGGGCCGGATCGGTGACGTCGCACTCGACGCCGAGGACGCCGGTGGGTACCTCACCACTGCGAAACGTCGCGGCGACGCGGTGGCCGCGAGCCACCATCCGGGCCGCGATCCCGCGCCCGATCCCGCGGCTCCCGCCGGTGATCAGGACCACTCGGGACGTCGTTTCCGACCCAGATACTTCTGCCGGAAGGTCGGCGTTGGATGCGTGCACATGGTCACGCTACCGAGGACTCCGGAACGCCGCTGAGGAGGCGTACGCTGACACGGTGACCGTCAGTCAGACGCCCCCCGAGCCGGATCTGGTCGGGTCGGAGGGGTCGGAGGCGAAGGCGGCGAAGGGGCCGGCGACGCTGATCACTGACGCACGGATCGGGACCAGCGAGGAGATGTCGTCCCGGGTCCGCCGGTACACCATCACCATGGCCTTCCGCACCGCGTGCTTCATCGCGATGGTCTTCGTCGAGGGGCCGCTGCGCTGGGTGCTCTTCGCGTGCGCCGTGGCCCTGCCCTATGTCGCCGTTATCGCCGCCAACCAGGCCAAGCTGCGCGGCACGGGCAAGGTCGAACCGGCCGATCCGGTCCCCCGGCTACAGATCACCAGCGGTGACCAGGCCGATGTGATCTCCGGATCGCTCGCCGGGGAGCAGGAGTCGCACGGCAAGCGCGTTGCCTGAGCCGCCCGAACCGCCGATCTGCTCGGCCAAGGGCTGTCGGGCCGCGGCGGCGTACGACCTCTCCTGGAACAACCCCAAGATCCACCCTCCGGACCGGCGCAAGCACTGGCTCGCCTGTGCCGAACATCGCGACTCGCTGAGCTCTTTCCTGTCGGCCCGGGGGTTCCTGCGCGAGGTGACCGCGCTATAAACGCGCCCCCCGCGACCATCACAAACGTCCCCTGCAGAATCGGACGCTGCGTCACATCTTCGCGCTGTACGCCGGAAGCTTCCGGAGCGCAGCGCAAGATTCGGACGCAGCGTCCGAATCTGCAGGGGGCGCGATCAGCCTCCGATGGCCGACATCGGGCGGTCGGGCTGCAGGAAGCTGGGGTCGTTGATGCCGTGCCCCGGTTGCTTGCCGGCCACTGCCCGCACCCACAGCTGAGCGATCTCCGCATCGCTCGCGCCGCGCCGCAGCGGCGTGCGAAGGTCCGACTCGGTGCGCGCGAACAGGCAGTTGCGGACCTGCCCGTCGGCCGTCAACCGGACGCGGTCGCAGGCACCACAGAACGGGCGGGACACCGAGGCGATGATGCCCACCTGGTACGCGGTGCCGGCGACCCGGAAGAGCTCGGCGGGGGCGCTGCCACGCGCCAGCACATCCTCTGGGTCCTCGACCAGCTCCACCGCCCGGCCCAGCCGTTGGTGGATCTCGGCCGCAGTCACCATCTCGCTGCGCCGCCACCCGTGCTGGGCGTCCAGCGGCATCTGCTCGATGAACCGCAGCTGAACTCCCTCGGACATCGCCCAGCGCAGCAGGTCGACCGCCTCATGGTCGTTGACCCCGCGGAGCAGTACGGTGTTGATCTTGACGGGGTGCAGACCGGCGGCGCAGGCCGCGGCGACCCCGGCCAGGACGTCGGGCAGCCGGCGGCGCCGCGCCATCCGGGCGAAGGTGTCCGGATCGAGGGTGTCCAGTGAGATGTTGATCCGGTTCAGCCCGGCCGCCGCAAGCGCCTGCGCACGGGCCGCGAGCCCGATCCCGTTCGTGGTCAGAGCCAGCTGGGGACGGGGCTCCAGTGCAGCGAACGCCGTAACCAGCTCCTCCAGGCTTCGGCGGAGCAGCGGCTCGCCGCCGGTGAGCCGTACCGTGCGGATCCCCAACCGCTCGACGCCGATCCGGACCAGTCGGACGATCTCGGAGTCGGTGAGCACCTCCGCGCCTGGAAGCCACTCCAGGCCCTCCGGTGGCATGCAGTAGCTGCAGCGCAGGTTGCAGCGGTCGGTCAGCGAGACGCGCAGGTCGCTGGCCACCCGGCCGTAGCCGTCAGCCAGAGTCAGCGGCTCCCGAGTCATCCAGCGAGTCTAGGGCTATCCGGGCGTGGCGTCCGCCAGCCGGGGACCGGCGGCCGGGCGCGCTCCGGCGTCGACGATCCGTTCTGGGTGCGCATAGACGTTCATCGTCTCGCCACGGACGAACCCCACCAGGGTGAGTCCGGCCTGCTGGGCGAGCTCGACGGCGAGGGAGCTCGGCGCCGAGACCGCCGCGAGGATCGGCAGCCCGGCCAGTACGGCCTTCTGGGTGAGCTCGTACGAAGCCCGGCCGGAGACGACCAGGACCAACTCCGACAGCGGCAGCCGGTCCTGTCGGATCGCCCAGCCGATCACCTTGTCGACGGCGTTGTGCCGGCCGATATCCTCTCGAACGCAGACCAACGAGTCGTCGTCCGCCAACAGCCCGGCGGCGTGCAGTCCACCGGTGGTGGCGAACGCCCGCTGCTGCTCTCGCAGCTGCTGTGGCGCAGCGATGATCCGCGCGTACGGCACCCGGATGTCGTCGGAGAGCGCGAATCGGGCGGCCTTCATGACCTGCTCGATGCTGGTGGCCCCGCAGAGCCCGCAGGCACTTGTGGTGACGACCTGGCGACGAGCGTCCGGCGGATCCACTCCCTCGGCCAGGGTGACGTCGAGCACGTTGTAGGTGTTCAGCCCGTCGGTCCCCTCGCCCGCGCAGTAGCGGGCGAGCGTGATGTCCGCAGCCGAGGCGATCACCCCTTCGGCGTAGAGCAGCCCGTGCACCAGGTCGATGTCGTCCCCAGGTGTACGCATGGTGACCAGGAACGGCTCACCGTTCAGCCGGATCTCCAGCGGCTCCTCGACCGCGACGGTGTCGATCCGCCGGGCTACGGGCTGCGCCCCCAGACGGAGCACCGGGAACTTGCGGGTCAGTCGGCCCATGGCATCATCATCCCCGATGGAACTAACGGACTGGCTGGGCACGCTCGCCCGGGGTCTGCAGACCGAGACGGAGCTGGACCACGCGGCGATCAAGACCGTGCTCGATCTGGCCCGGGACGCCGCGCATCAGATCGAGCGTCCGGCGGCCCCATTGACCACCTTCCTGGTCGGCGTCGCCGTAGGTCAGGGCATGTCACTGGAGCAGGCGGCCGCGACCGTGGCCGGCCTGCTGCCGGAAACCGAGAACGAGCAATCCGGCTAGTTCGCGACCGGGTGCGATCGAATAGGCCCATTAGATTGGGCGAGGTGCGACGACTCGTCCTGCGCTGGACCCTCCTGGTGGTCTTCGTCGTCGCCCTCGGCATCGTCTTCGTCAATCTCGGCCAGTGGCAGCTGGACCGGCTGGCGCAGCGCCGGGAGCGCAACGCGGCGACCGTCACCAACGAGGCCAAGCCGGTGCAGCCGTTCGAGGCTGTGTTCACCCGTCCGATCGGCGACACCGACCAGTGGCAGCGGGTAGAGGCTCGCGGCACCTTCGACGCCGAGCGCCAGTACGTGGTGCGCTACCGCAGCAACGGCGATGACCGCGGCTATGAGGTGGTGACACCACTGCGGACCGCCTCCGGCATCGTGCTGGTGGACCGCGGCTTCGTAGCGACTGAACGGGCCGGGCAGATCCCGGCAACAGCTCCGGCGCCGCCGACGGGCGAGGTGACCGTCGTCGGACACGTCCGCCGCAACGAGCAAGGCCGTCGGACGGCCACCATGCCGGTCGAAGGCCGGATGAGGCTGATCAACTCCGATGCGATCGGTACCGCTTTGGGCGAGCCGGTGCGCAACGGCTATATCTCAGCTGTCACGGTGACCCCGGCCCAGTCCGGTGACTTCGAGCCGGTCGAACTGCCAGAGATCAACGAGGGACCGCACTTCTGGTACGCCGTGCAGTGGTTCGGCTTCGCCGCCCTCGCGGCAGCAGGAATCGTGATCTTCATCCGCAGCGACCTGAGGGCGCGCCAGGAGGACCGGGCGCGAGCCGGACAGAATGGTGCCCATGGATCTGGGCTTGACTGGGCGGGTGTTCGTAGTGACGGCGGCCAGCAGCGGCCTGGGCCGCGCGACGGCTGAGCAACTCGTCGCCGAGGGCTCCCGGGTGATCCTGGTCGCCCGTCGCGCTGAGGTGCTGGACGAGGCGGTGGCCGCGCTGGGCGGTGCAGCGTCTGCGGTGGCGGTCCCGGGCGACCTGGCCGACCCGCAGCTCGCTGATGCGGCATGCGAGCGGGCGCTGGCCGCGTACGGACGGCTGGACGGCGCACTGATCAGTGTCGGCGGGCCGCCCGCCGGATCGGTGTTGGACACCTCCTCCGCCGACTGGCAAGCGGCGTTCGATTCGGTCTTTCTGGCCGGGTTGTCCGTCGCCCGGGCCGTGGTCCGACGCGGCACCGCCCCCGACCTCGCCCTGGCCTGGGTGCTGTCCACGTCGGTCAAGGCGCCCATCCCCGGCCTCGCGGCCTCCAACGGGCTGCGGCCCGGCCTGGCGATGTTGATCAAGCAGCTGGCCGACGAGCTCGGCCCGTCCGGAACCCGGGTGGTCGGACTGCTGCCGGGCCGGGTCGAGACTGAGCGGGTGCAGCATCTTGACTCGCTGTCCGACGACCCGGCGGCGGCCCGGGCGGCATCGGAGCGAGCGATCGCCCTGCGTCGTTACGGCCAGCCGGAGGAGTTCGCCCGGGTGGCGACCTTCGTGCTCTCCCCCGCCGCGTCGTACCTGACCGGTTCGATGGTCGCCGTGGACGGTGGCGCGCTGCGCGGTCTGTGACCGCAGCTGGTCAGCCGGTCGGCGCTGCGCTGCTGACCGGGCCGGCGAACTGGGTGCGGTAGAGCTCGGCGTACAGGCCGCCCTCGGCCAGCAGCTCCTCGTGCCGCCCGCGCTGGACGATCCGGCCCCGGTCGACCACGAGAATGAGGTCCGCGGAGCGGATGGTGGACAGCCGGTGGGCGATCACGATGCTGGTCCGGCCCTCCATGGCCAGGTCGAGCGCCCGCTGCACCGCGACCTCGGACTCGGAGTCCAGGTGCGCTGTCGCCTCGTCCAGCACCACGACGGGCGGCGCCTTCAGCAGCAGCCGTGCGATCGCCAGCCGCTGCCGCTCGCCACCGGACAGCCGGTAGCCGCGCTCCCCGACCACGGTGTCGAGCCCGTCCGGCAGGCTGCGCACCAGGTCCGCGATCTGCGCGGCCTCGAGCACCTGCCACATCCGTTCGTCGGTCACGTCCGGCCGGGCGTAGCGCAGGTTGTCCCGGATCGTGTCGTGGAACATGTGCGCGTCCTGGGTGACATAGCCCACCGTGGCCCGCAGCGAGGCCAGCTGAAGATCGCGTACGTCGCTACCGGCAACCTGCACGCTACCGCCGCTGGCGTCGTAGAGCCGGGCGACCAGATGGGTGATCGTCGTCTTGCCGCCGCCCGACCGGCCGACCAGCGCCACCGTCTGGCCGGCGCCGACGGCGAACGACACGTCGTGCAGCACCTCGACGTTGGGGCGCTGCTCCAGCGAGGCGATCGACTCCAGGCTGGCCAGGGACACCTCCTCCGCACCCGGATAGGTGAAGCTGACCTGGTCGAAGGTGACGGTGGGCGGCCCGTCCACCGGCCGGGCGTCCGGAGCGTCGGCGATCATCGGCTTCAGGTCCAGTACCTCGAACACCCGGTCGAAGCTGACCAATGCGTTCATCACGTCGATCCGCAGATTGGTCAGCTGGGTCAGCGGCCCGTAGAGCTGACCGAGCAGGCCGGCCAAGGCGGTCAGCGTGCCGATGGTCAGCACGCCGTCGATGGCCAGTGAACCGCCGACGGTGTACACCAGCGCCGTGGCCAGGGCGGCGACGAGACTGAGCGAGGTCAGAAAGAAGCGGCCGTTCATTGCGATCTTGACCGACACGTCGCGAACCGCGCCGGCCTTGGCCGCGAACTGGTCGTGCTCATCGCGCAGCCGGCCGAACAGCGCGACCAGCAGCGCGCCGCTGACGCTGAACCGCTCGGTCATGCTGGTCGACATCTCGCCGTTGAGCTGCATCTGCTGGTGGGTCAGGCCGGCCAGCTTGCGACCGACGATCTTGGCCGGGATCAGGAAGATCGGCAACATCACGAGCGCGGCCAGGGTGAGCTGCCAGCTGAGCACCAGCATGGCGGCCAGCACCAGCACCAGGCTGATCAGATTGGACAGCACCGTCGACAGCGTCGAGGTGAACGCCTGCTGCGCGCCGATCACGTCGGAGTTCAGCCGCGACACCAGCTTGCCGGTCTGGGTGCGGGTGAAGAAGGCCAGCGGCATCGTGACCACATGGTCGAAGACCAGGGTCCTCAGGTCGAAGATCAAACCCTCGCCGATGGTGGAGGAGCACCAGCGCTGGATCATCCCGATCACCGCCTGCAGCACCGCCAGTGCGGCGACGGTGATGCCGAGGATGATCACCAACCGCTGGTTCTGCTTCAGCACGCCATCGTCGATGATCAGCTTGAACAGCAGCGGCGGCGTGACGGCCAGAGCCGAGGAGAGAACGACGAGACCGACGAAGACGGTGATCAGCCCGCGGTAGGGCTTGGCGAACGCGAACACCCGGCGGACCACGCCGCGGGTGAGGCGGTGCTGGGTGAGCTCCGGATCGGCCGCCATCCGGCGCATCAGTGACATGTTCCCGCCGCGCATCATGGACATAGGGACCCCTCCTGCTCGGCGAACGCCCTCGACTGCGGCGCTATTCCAGCACGGGGATCCAACCGCGGAGGCGTACGCGGGCCCGGACGTTCAGCGACGTCCGGGCCCAGAGGTCGTGCGTTCGGCGGCGCTCAGCGCTTCTTGGCGGTCGCCTTCTTGGCCGTACTGGTGGTGCTCTTCTTCGTGGTCGCCTTCGTCGCTGCCGACTTCTTGGCTGGTGCCTTCTTGGTCGTGGTGGCCTTGGCGCTGCTCGCCTTGGTGGCCGCCGACTTCTTGGCTGGTGCCTTCTTGGTCGTGCTGGCCTTCTTGGCCGGCGAGGCCTTCTTCGCCGACGCGGTCGACTTGGCCGAAGCCTTCTTCGCCGTGGTCGTCTTCTTGGCCGGCGAGGCCTTCTTCGCCGACGCCGACGCGGTCGACTTGGCCGAAGCCTTCTTCGCCGACGCGCTGCCGGCGGACTTCTTGGCCGTGCCGGACGAGGCGGACTTCTTGGCCGTGCCGGACGAGGCGGACTTCTTGGCCGTGCCGGACGAGGCGGCCTTCTTGGCACCACGGGTCGCCCCACCCCGACCGCGCAGCCCGACACCGGACTCGGAGAGCACGTTGTGCACGAAGCCGTACGAGCGGCCGGCGTCCTCGGCGATCTTGCGAATGCTCTCCCCACTCGCGTACCGCTTGGCGTACTGGGAGCCCAGCGTCGCCCGCTGCGTCCCACTGATGCGTGAACCCTTAGCCAGTGCCTTGGCCACTGCGCCTCCTGAGGTGTTCAGGTCGTCACGGGGCGCGACGACGACGTTTGCTAGATCATGATCGTGGGTTCAAGATCAACGATCACTCTCTTTCTAGCACGTTTCGTCGCGTTTGTCGGCAATTGCGACGAGTGATCATTTGTCGATGTGTTGTCAAAGGGCGCGAACGCAGCGAGCACCAGCCCCCGCGGCGAGCTGTGATGATGATCTTCAGGCCAACGCGACCAGATCGGCGTACTCCGGGCTCCACAGATCTTCGGTGCCGTCCGGGAGCACCAGCACCCGGTCCGGGTCGAGGGCGGCAACAGCGCCTTCGTCGTGCGTGACCAGGACGACGGCGCCGCGATACCGCTTGATCGCCGCGAGGACCTCCGCCCGGGACGCCGGATCGAGGTTGTTGGTGGGCTCGTCGAGCAGCAGCACGTTCGCCCGGGAGACGACCAGCATCGCCAGCGCCAGCCGGGTCTTCTCACCGCCGGAGAGCACCCGGGCCGGCTTCTCGACGTCGTCGCCGGAGAACAGGAACGAGCCCAGCACCTTGCGAGCCTCACCGTCGGTCAGTTCCGGGGCGGCGCTCTTCATGTTCGCCAGCACCGAGCGGTCGACCTCGAGCGTCTCGTGCTCCTGGGCGTAGTAGCCGAGGCGCAGTCCGTGGCCCGAGACCACAGCTCCGGTGTCCGGATCTTCGAGCCCGGCAAGGATGCGCAGCAGCGTGGTCTTCCCCGCACCGTTGAGCCCCAGCACGACCAGCTGGCTGCCGCGGTCCACGGCAAGATCGACTCCGGTGAACACCTCGAGCGAGCCGTAGCTCTTGCTCAGATCCCCAGCGCTGAGCGGAGTCTTTCCGCATGCGGCCGGTTCCGGGAACCTGATCTTGGCCACCCGGTCCCGGGCCCGCTCGCCCTCCACGCCGGCCAGCAGCCGCTCGGCGCGCCGGGCCATGTTCTGAGCCGCAGTGGCTTTGGTGGCTTTCGCTCGCATCCGATCGGCCTGGGCGATCAGCTGCTCCGCCTTGCGTTCGGCATTCTGCCGCTCCCGCCGTCGCCGTTTCTCGTCGGTCTCGCGCTGCTCCAGGTACCGCCGCCAGCCCATCGCGTAGACGTCCAGCTCAGCCCGGTTGGCGTCGAGGTGGAAGACCTTGTTGACCACCCGCTCGAGCAGACCGGCGTCGTGGCTGATCACCAGGAGACCACCGGCGTGGGCGGCCAGGAATCCGCGCAGCCAGACGATCGAGTCGGCGTCCAGATGGTTGGTCGGCTCGTCCAGCAGAAGTGTCGGCGCGCCGGAGAACAGGATCCGGGCCAGTTCCACCCGGCGCCGCTGGCCTCCGGAGAGGGTCCCGATCGGCTGGTGCAGCACCCGTTCGGGTAGCCCGAGACTGCCGGCGATCCTGGCTGCTTCGGCCTCGGCCGCGTACCCACCGGCCGCGGCCAGCTCAGCCTCGGCCCGGGCGTACGCGGCCATCGCCTGGTCGCGAACCTCGGCCGAGCCATCGCCCATGGCCAGCTCAGCCTTGCGTAGCCGCTCGACGACCGAGTCCAGACCGCGCGCGGACAGGATGCGGTCCTTCGCCACGACCTCGAGATCACCGGTCCGGGGATCCTGCGGCAGGTAGCCGACGGCGCCGGTGCGGCTGACCGTCCCGGCCGCCGGCTGCACCTCGCCGGACAGAATCCGAGTCAGCGTGGTCTTGCCGGCCCCGTTGCGTCCGACCAAACCGATCTTGTCGCCCGCCGAGACCTGGAAAGAGGCATGCTCCAGCAACAGCTGGGCCCCCGCCCGCACTTCCAGGTCCTTCGCGACCAGCATCTGCCTGCCTTCCGACCGATATCCAACGCCAGACCGCCGCCGGATACTCCCGCTGTCTCGTCTCTGTCACACGATCTGCACCCTTTCCTACGATCAGCACCGCATGCATCCGGTGCAGACGGCAGGAAAGAGTGCAGATCCTCGGCCGCGACCAGCCAGGAGCTGATCACCGCCGCCGCCCGGCCCAGCTGCGCGCATCGGAGGACGGCCGACCGAAGCCGCCGGGGTGGGGTCTCGGGCGGAGCGCAGGCGGGGCTAAAGATCTTGAGGCCCGACCCAGCACAGACCGGGGCCGATCCGCGGACTCTCTCCGGACACCCGCCAAGCCCGCCCGAGCACCCCACCCCGGCGGCGAGTGCCTCAGACGTTGAACCCGAGCGCGCGCAGCTGGTCCCGGCCGTCGTCGGTGATCATCTCCATGCCCCACGGGGGCATCCAGACCCAGTTGA
Organism: uncultured Actinomycetota bacterium; assembly: GCA_963711015.1. Classification (GTDB taxonomy): domain Bacteria; phylum Actinomycetota; class Actinomycetes; order Propionibacteriales; family Propionibacteriaceae; genus Microlunatus. The sequence goes on along the minus strand of CAVQCQ010000002.1, from coordinate 145,060 downwards.
TCACGAACCGGTCCACCAGCCCCTCGAGCGCCGTCTGCGTCTGGTCCTCGATCACGTCGGTGAGGGGGCAGGCGGCCGATGTCAGGGTCATGTCGATGGTGAGGGAGTTGTCGTCCTCCAGCTGCAGCCCGTAGATCAGCCCGAGGTCGACGACATTGATCCCCAGCTCGGGGTCGACGACGTCCCTCAGCGCCTCCTCGAGGTCCTCCAGCGTCGGTGTGGCGTCGATCGGTTCGAGGTCGGGAAGGTCGTCCTTCACCAGGTCGGAGGGTCGCTGGGTCATCTCACATCTCCTTGCATCTCGGCGGCCCGGGCGCGAAGCACCGCGTCCTTGAACGCGGACCAGCCCAGCAGCGCGCACTTCACCCGGGCCGGGAATCGGGCCACGCCGGCGAACGCGATCCCGTCCTCCAGCCGCTCCTCGTCGGGCTCGACCTCGCCCCGACCTTGCATCAGCGCCAGGAACTCCTCGTGCAGCCCGAGCCCGTGGTCGACGTCGTGCCCGATCACCAGGTCGGTCATCACCGAGGTGGACGCCTGGGAGATGGAGCAGCCGACGCCGTCATAGGACACGTCGCTGACCATGCCGTCGTCCAGGCGCACCCGCAGGGTCACCTCGTCACCGCAGCTCGGGTTCACGTGGCAGACCTCCGCGTCGTACGGCTCCCGTAGCCCGCTGTGGTGCTTGGCCCGGTAGTGATCAAGGATGATCTCCTGGTACAAGTCTTCGGGGCTCATCGTTCCGGCACCTCGCGCCGATCGGCGCTCATCCTCGTCTCCCGAAGAAGTTGCGCACGTAGTCCAACCCGTCCACCAGCGCGTCGATCTCGTCCCGCGTGGTGTACAGGTAGAACGACGCCCGGGTCGAGGACTGTATTCCGAACCGCTCGTGCAGCGGCCGTGCGCAGTGGTGTCCGCCGCGGACCGCGATCCCGCGCCCGTCCAACAGCTGACTGATGTCGTGAGGATGGATGGCCAGCCCGTCGGCCTCGAGCGTGAACGAGACGGCCCCGCCGCGGTCGACCGGACCGGTCGGCCCGAGGATGCGTACGCCGGACAACCCCTGCAGGCCCTCCAGCGCGTACGCGGTGATCGCCGCTTCGTGGCCGGCGATCTGGTCCAGCCCGATCTCGCTGAGGTAGCGAGCCGCAGCGGCCAGGCCGACGGCCTGGGCGATCGGCGGCGTGCCGGCCTCGAACCGGTGCGGCGGCGGCGCGTACGTCGACCCGGCCATCCGGACGGTCTCGATCATCTCCCCGCCGCCGAGGAACGGCGGCAGCGCGGCGAGCAGGTCGTAGCGCCCCCAGAGGACGCCGATGCCGGTCGGACCGACCATCTTGTGCCCGGTGAACGCGATCAGGTCGGCGCCCAGCGCGGACACGTCGACCGGGAGCTGCGGGACCGCCTGGGACGCGTCCAGCACCACGGTCGCGCCGACCGCGTGGCCCAGCGCCGCGATCTCGCGGACCGGGTTGACGGTGCCCAGCACGTTGGAGACGTAGGCCACTGAGATGATCTTGGTCCGCTCGTTGACCAGGCCCTCGGCCGCTGCCTTGGCCAAGTCCAGCCGACCGTCCTCGGTGACGTCGAACCAGCGCAGGGTGGCGCCGGTGCGCTCGGCGAGCAGCTGCCACGGCACGATATTGGAGTGGTGCTCCATGATCGACACCACGATCTCGTCGCCCGGTCCGAGCCGCGCGCCCAACGTGTGGGCGCACAGGTTGAGCGCCTCGGAGGCGTTCTTGGTGAAGACGATCTCCTCCGAGCGGGCCGCCCCGACGAACTGGGCCAGCGTGGCCCGGGCACCCTCGAAGGCCTCTGTCGCCTCGGCGCCGAGCAGGTGCATGGCCCGGGCGACGTTGGCGTTGTGGCTGAGGTAGTGGTCCTCGATGGCCTCGACCACGACCCGCGGCTTCTGCGAGCTGTTGGCGCTGTCCAGATAGACCAGCGGCCAGCCGTCCGGGGTGGTCCGCTCCAAGATCGGGAAGTCGGCCCGGATGGCGTCGACGTCGAACGGGATCGGCTCGTCGGCGAGCTCGACCTCGTCGATGTCGGTGGGGAGGGGGTACTCGGCGGCACCCGTGAGGCTCATCCCTACTCCGCTCCGACCGCCGCCCGCAGGTAGCGGTCGTAGCCCTCGGCCTCGAGGCGGTCGGCCAGCTCGCGGCCCCCCTCGTCGGCGACCCGCCCCGCCACGAAGACGTGCACGAAGTCCGGCGTGATGTAGCGCAGGATCCGGGTGTAGTGGGTGATCAGCAAGACGCCGCGGTCCCCTTGCTCAGAGAACCGGTTGACCCCGTCGGCGACCACGCGCAGGGCATCGATGTCCAGGCCGGAGTCGGTCTCGTCCAGGATCGCGAAGCGCGGGTTGAGCAGCTCGAGCTGGACGATCTCGTGCCGCTTCTTCTCCCCACCGGAGAACCCCTCGTTGACGTTGCGCTGGCCGAACTCGGGGTCCATCCCCATCCGCTCCATCACCGAGTTGACCTCTTTGACCCAGGTGCGCAGCTTCGGCGCTTCACCATCGATCGCGGTCTTGGCGGTGCGCAGGAAGTTGGCGACGGAGACACCCGGCACCTCGACGGGATACTGCATGGCCAGGAAGAGCCCAGCCCGGGCCCGCTGGTCGATGGTCATCGAGAGCAGGTCCTCACCGTCCAAGGTGACGGTCCCCGACGTGATCCGGTACTTCGGGTGGCCGGCGATGGAGTACGCCAGGGTCGACTTGCCGGACCCGTTCGGACCCATGATCGCGTGCACCTCGCCGGAGTCGATCGTCAGGTCGACGCCGCGCAGGATCTCCTTGGCACCGGCTTCGGTGTCGACCGAGACGTGCAGGTCACTGATCTTGAGGGTGGACATGGATTAGAGCTCCTTCAAAGGCTGGGAAACGTCGACGAGTACGTCGTTGCCGGAAACCTGGCACGGATAGACCGCGACCGGCTCGGTGGCCGGCAGGCCGAGGGGCTCGCCGGTGCGCAGATCGAAGCGCGAGCCGTGCAGGTAGCACTCGATCTCGCCCTCGCCGACGTCGCCCTCGGACAGCGGAATCGAGGCATGCGAACACTCGTCGGCGATGGCGTAGAACTCGCCGGCACTGTTCACAATGGCGACCTCGACGCCGTCGATCTCCGCGGCCAGCGCCGAATCAGGCTTGAGGTCGTCGATGGCACACACGCGCTGGAGGTTCACGCCCCCGCCCCTCCGACGGTGATCTCCAGCTCGGCCTCGACCGCAGCCAGCAGTCGCTCCTCGATGGCCGGCACACCGATCCGGCGGATGATGTCGGCGAAGAAGCCGTGCACGACGAGTCGTCGGGCCTCCTTCTCGGGAATTCCTCGGCTGCGCAGGTAGAACAGCTGCTCGTCGTCGAAGCGCCCGGTCGCCGAGGCGTGTCCGGCGCCCTCGATCTCGCCGGTCTCGATCTCCAGGTTGGGCACCGAGTCGGCCCGGCAACCGTCGGTCAGCACCAGGTTGCGGTTGGACTCGTAGGTGCTGATGCCCTCGGCCACCTTGCGGATCAGCACGTCGCCCACCCAGACCGCATGGGCGCCCTTGCCCTGCAGCGCGCCGCGGTAGTCGACGTTGCTCTTGGTGTGGGGGGCGTTGTGGTCGACGAAGAGCCGGTGCTCCAGGTGCTGCCCGGCATCGGCGAAGTACAGCCCGAACTGCTCGATCTGACCGCCCGGCCCGGCGTACTCAACGGTCTCCACCAACCGGACCAGGTCGCCGCCGAGGGTCGCCGCCATCGTGCGGACCGATGCGTCCCGGCCGACCTTGATCGCCACCTGGCCGGCGTGCACCGCATCGTCGTCCCAGAGCTGCAGGCCGACGAGCTCGACCTGGGCGCCGTCGCCGGCCAGCAAGGTGACCGAGCTCGCGTACGTCGCGGAACCGCGATGCTCCAGCACTACGGTGGCCCGGGCGTACGCGCCGATCTTGATCACGAGATGCCCGAAAATCGGCTGGGCGAGACCGGACCCGGTCAGCGTGAGATGCACCGGCCGGTCGAGCTCGGCCTCGGCCGGCACCTCGACCAGGATCGCGCCTTCGCCGTTGGCCACCGCGTACGCGGCGATCCGGTCCACCGGAGCCGGTCCACCCAGGGCAACGGCCTGCTCGGTCGTGATCGCGGACGTAGTCACGGACTCGGGTGCGTCGACCTTCCAGTCCAGGTGCCCACCCCGCACGTCGTCGGCGTCCAGCAGGCCACGAAGGCGCTTCAGCGGGGTGAACCGCCAGATCTCCTCCAGCCCGGTCGGCCGGGGATGGTCGGCCAGGTCATAGGACGCAACAGGATGGAGATGCGAGGCCACCCGAACTGGGGACTCGACTGTATCGGCCACCGCGAGGGCGGCCTCATCGAGGATCGTCACGTCAGCCGACCGCGCCTTCCATCTGCAGCTCGATCAGCCGGTTGAGCTCCAGCGCGTACTCCATCGGCAACTCACGGGCAATCGGTTCGACGAACCCACGGACGATCGTGGCCATCGCCTCGTCCTCGCCCAAGCCCCGGCTCATCAGGTAGAAGAGCTGGTCGTCGCTCACCTTGGACACCGTGGCCTCGTGACCCATCGACACGTCGTCCTCACGCACGTCGACGTAGGGGTAGGTGTCAGACCGGCTGATCGTGTCGACCAGCAGCGCATCGCACTTGACCGTGCTTGCTGAGTGATGCGCGCCCTCCTGCACCTGGACCAGACCGCGGTAGGAGGTGCGGCCACCGCCCCGGGCCACTGACTTGGAGATGATCGAGCTCGAGGTGTGCGGTGCGCAGTGCACCATCTTCGATCCCGCGTCCTGGTGCTGGCCCTCGCCGGCGAAGGCGACCGACAGCGTCTCGCCGCGCGAGTGCTCGCCCATCAGGTAGACCGCCGGGTACTTCATGGTCACCTTGGAACCGATGTTCCCGTCGATCCACTCCATGGTCGCGCCCTCTTCGCAGGTGGCCCGTTTGGTCACCAGGTTGTAGACGTTGTTCGACCAGTTCTGGATGGTGGTGTAGCGGCAGCGCGCGTTCTTCTTGACGATGATCTCCACCACCGCGGAATGCAGCGAGTCGGAGCTGTAGATGGGCGCGGTGCAGCCCTCGACGTAGTGCACGTACGCGCCCTCGTCGACGATGATCAAGGTCCGCTCGAACTGGCCCATGTTCTCGGTGTTGATCCGGAAGTAGGCCTGCAGCGGGATCTCCACGTGCACGCCCTTCGGCACGTAGATGAACGAGCCGCCGGACCAGACCGCGGTGTTCAGCGCGGCGAACTTGTTGTCCCCGACCGGGATGACGGTGCCGAAGTACTCCTGGAACAGATCCGGGTGCTCCTTGAGCGCGGTGTCGGTATCCAGGAAGATCACGCCCTGGCGCTCCAGCTCCTCGTTGATCTTGTGGTAGACCACCTCGGACTCGTACTGCGCCGCCACCCCGGATACCAGCCGGGCCTTCTCCGCCTCGGGGATGCCGAGCTTGTCGTAGGTGTTCTTGATGTCGGCGGGCAGGTCGTCCCAAGAGGTCGCCTGCTTCTCGGTGGAGCGGACGAAGTACTTGATGTTGTCGAAGTCGATGTCGTTCAGCTCCGCACCCCAGGTCGGCATCGGCTTGCGATTGAACAGCTTGTGGCCCTTCAGCCGGAGATCGAGCATCCACTGCGGCTCGTTCTTCAGCCCCGAGATGTTGGCCACGATCTCAGGCGTCAGACCGCGCTGGGCCGAAGCGCCGGCCACGTCAGAGTCGGCCCAGCCCCATTCGTAGCGGCCGAGGGCCGCCAGGTGCTGATCTTGAGTCTGGCCGGTGCCGACCGGTCGGGTGGTGGCCGGATCCTGCACGGAGGTCATCTGGAAGGCCTTTCGGTTCTCGAACTGGATGGGACCTGCGGCGCGCTGGAGGCGCGCGGGATGTGCGTGGTACATACCCCGTCGCCGTGAGCGATGGTTGCCAGCCGTTGGACGTGAACGCCGAGAACCCGGGAGAAAGTCCGCGTCTCGACCTCACACAGCTGAGGGAACCGCTCGGCGACGTGCGCCACCGGGCAGTGATGCTGGCAGAGCTGTTCCCCGGCCGCTGACGGCAGCGTCGAAGCAGCGTACCCGTCGTCGGAGAGTGCGTGCGCGAGTGCCTCGGCCGGTGTGACGTCCGAGCCGGCCTCGTCCAGCCGCTGCCGGTAGCGCTTCTCCGCCGCGGCGATCCGGGCTTCGGCGAACCGAGTCACCGCATCCGGACCCGCTTCGGCTTCGAGATACTCGAGGGCCTGGACGGCCAGGTCGTCGTATGCGGTGTAGAAGACCGCGCGGCCCGCGTCCGTGAGCGCAAAGACCCGGGCCGGCCGGCCCCGGCCACGAGCGCCGTAAACCCGCTGCTCCCGCGCCTCGACATGGCCGTTGGCCAACAGGACATCCAGATGCCGCCGAATTCCCGCCGGCGTCAGCCCCAGCCGCGCGGCCAGCGCCGCCGCGGTGGACGGGCCGTGCTCCAGGATGGAGCGCACGACCCGATGACGGGTCGAGGCATCCATCTCCGGTGCAGCCTGAACGGATTTCACAACAACAGTGTGCCCATATTCGTGCGGGCGGTTCAAATAAGGTCAGCCTTACGTGCGCCTGGGCCCGCGGAGCCGGTCAGGCGGCCGATCGGGTGACGGACTCGTCCAGTAGGGCCAGCGCCGCCTCCTGGTCACTCGGCGAAAGTCGGCGGAAGTACACCTTGGCGTAGTAGGCGGCCTGGGTTCGGCGAGCGCGACGGGCGCCGAGAAGCGCCATCAGCGCGATCAGCGGGACCGTGAGAACGACGCCGACGAGGATCGTCGCCGGGGTCATCCCGAGGTCGGGCGCCGACCCCGCGGCGATCACCACGGCTACCCGGACCACGGTGTAGATGCCGACGCCGAGCAGGATCCAACGCCGTTGCCGCTCCGGCCCGAGCCGGTGACCCGCGGCAATGCCCAGGAGGTAGGTGCCACCGATCACCACGGGCAACGTGGTGACGGAACCGAGCAGCCCGTACGCGAGGGTGACGCGCGCCGGGTCCCCGTTGGCCAGCTCGATCATGCCCTTCGCGACGTTGATGAACACCAGGCCGCATACCGTGTCGAGCAGCAACAGCGCGAAGCCGAGCGCGGAGGCGATCCAGAGCTTCGGTCGGTAGAACATCCCCTTGGTGAGCGCCAGCAGGCTGGGGAGCGCACGCGGGCGACGGCGGCGGCGTACCCCGTCGATGATCAACGGAGCGGCGCCGCTGGCGGCGCCCGCCGTCTGCGAAGCGAGCTCGCCTCCCCAGCCGAGCAGCCCGAAGATCGCGCTGACCCCAACGGCCAGCCCCACCCCCAGAACCAAGGCCACGATCGAGCTGACGTACGCCGGCGCGGCGCGCTCCCCCGTCGCGGTCACGGCCTCATTCTGGTCGAGGTCGCGGGTCGTCCCTTCCGCTCTCAGGTCTTGGCCGCCAGGATCTGCTCGAGGTCGTACTTGACCGGTTCCTCCAGCTGCTCGTAGGTGCAGGAGCGTGGGTCGCGATCCGGCCGCCAGCGGTTGAACTGGGCCGTGTGCCGGAACCGGTCACCCTCCATGTGCTCGTAGCGCACCTCGACGACCAGCTCCGGTCGGAGTGGGACGAAGGACAGGTCCTTGCCGACGTTCCAGCGGCTGTACTCCGAGCTGCGCGGATTGCGGGTGGTGCTCTCCGCGAGCTTGGCCCAGTTCCACGGATGGTCGTCGAAGGTGGTGACCAGCGGTTGCAGCTCAGCGAAGAGCTCCTTGCGCCGGGCGGCCGGGAACGCACCGATCACGCCCACCGAGGCCAGCGAGCCGTCGTCGGAGTAGAGGCCGAGCAGGAGTGACCCGATACTGTCCGGCCCGCTCTTGTGCACCCGATAACCCGCCACCACGCAGTCCGCGGTCCTTTGATGCTTGATCTTGAACATGGTCCGCTTGTCCGGCTGGTAGGTGCCGGCCAGCGGCTTGGCCACGACGCCGTCCAGGCCGGCGCCCTCGAACTGGGAGAACCACTGCTGCGCCAAATCGTGGTCACGGGTGATCGGCGTCAGGTGAATGGGCGCCCGAGCGCCGGCGAGTGCGTCCTCGAGCACCGCTCGACGGTCCTCGAACGAGCTGGTCGTGTAGTCGGTGTCGTCGAGGGCGAGCAGGTCGAAGGCGATGAACCGGGCCGGCGTCTGCTCGGACAACAGCTTGACCCGACTGGCCGCTGGATGAATTCGTTGCTGCAGCACCTCGAACTCGAGCCGATCGCCGACGACAACGACGATCTCCCCGTCGATGACGCATTTCTCGGGCAGGTTGTCCTTGATCGCCTCGACGACCTCGGGAAAGTAGCGGGTCATCGGTCGCTCATTGCGGGAGCCGATCTCGACCTCGTCGCCGTCGCGGAAGACGATCGAGCGGAAGCCGTCCCATTTCGGCTCGAAAGACAAGGCACCGGTCGGGATCTCCGGAACCGCCTTGGCGAGCATCGGTGCGACCGGGGGCATGACAGGTAGCTGCATGAGGCTCATTGTCACTGAACGGCCGCCAATGTGCGGCGCGTCGACCGGGGTGCGCACAACTACACTGCCCCCGTGCCCGACTCCGCACCTGCGCTGCAGATCGAGGGCGTTCGTATCACCCTCGGCGGGCGCACCGTACTGGACGGACTCAGCCTCGACGCTGCCCGCGGCGCGCTGACCGCGGTACTCGGGCCCAATGGAGCGGGCAAGACGACGCTGCTGCGTTGCTGCACCGGCCTGCTCGTTCCCCAGTCCGGCCGGATCCGCGTGCTCGATGAGCCCGCGGGGTCACGTGCCGTCGCTGCGCGGGTCGGCCTCATGCCGCAGAGCACCGGAGCCTGGTCGGCCATCCGCACCGCCGAGCTCCTCCACTACCTGGCCAGCCTGTACGCCCGCCCGCTCGACGTGGACGCCCTCATCGACCGGCTGCGGCTCCGCGAGTCCGCGCGTACGCCGTATCGCCGGCTGAGCGGCGGCCAGCAGCAGGCGGCCAACCTCGCCGGCGCGCTCGTCGGCCGGCCGGAGCTGGTCTTCCTGGACGAGCCGACGGCGGGCATGGACCCGCACGCCCGGCGTGACACCTGGCAGCTGCTGAGCGAGCTGCGCGCGGCTGGCGTGACGATCGTGCTGACCACGCACGCGATGGACGAGGCGGAGACGCTGGCCGACCACGTCTTCATCGTCGACCGAGGCCGGGTCACCGTCTCCGGCACGGTCGCCGAGCTCACCGCGTCCGGCGACACGTTGGAGAGCGTCTTCCTGAGCCACACCGAGGCACCAGCGGCATGAGGACCGCCCTCGACCTGACGCCGGCGCCCGGCGCTGCGCCCCCGGGACGTCGCGTGCTGCGGCACGCGCTGACCGAGCTCCTGCTGCTGGTCCGCAACGGTGAGCAGCTGCTCCTCGCCCTGGCCATCCCGTTGGCGGTGCTCACCGTCGGCGGGATCGTGGGTGGCCGGTGGGGGGATCTGTCGGTCCTCACCCCGTCCGTGCTGGCGCTCGCCGTCTGGTCGTCGGCCTTCACGTCGGTGGCCATCAGCACGGGGTTCGAGCGCCGGTACGGTGTGCTGGAACGGTTGGCCGCCACCCCGTTGGGCAAATCCGGACTGCTGGCCGGCAAGATCGTGGGCATCGTTCTGATCGTGGGCTTCCAGCTGCTCGTGATCACGGCAGCGGCGACCTACATCGGCTGGCGACCAGGGTTCACCGCTGCCTCCGGCGCCGTGGCTGTCGCCGTCGTGATCATGGCCATCGGCACGTTCACGAACCTGGCTCTGGCCTTGGCCGGCCGCCTGCGGGCCGAGGCGACCCTCGCCGCGGCGAACCTGATCTATGTCGTGCTGCTCGCGGGCGGCGCGCTGGTCCTCCCGCTGGACCGCTATCCGGCCGCCGTCCAGCCGGTGCTGTCGCTGCTGCCGACCGCAGCGCTCGGCGAAGGGCTGCGTGCCGCCGCGACCGGGACCGTGCTCGGCTGGCCGCTGCTGGTGCTGGCGCTCTGGCTGGCGGCATCGTCCGCGCTCGCGGTCAGGGCGTTCCGATGGATCTGATGCGAGTGGTACGCGGACCGCGGGCTCTGGCCCGCTGGGCGATCGCCACCCTGGTGGCCAACATCGGGATCGTGGTCACGGGAGGTCTGGTCCGGCTCACCGGATCCGGCCTGGGCTGCCCGACCTGGCCCAAGTGCAGCGCCGACTCCTGGGTCAGCCACACCGAGCTCGGGATGCACGGGGCGATCGAGTTCGGCAACCGGCTGCTCACCTTCGTACTGATCCTGGTCGCGGTGCTCACCTGGGTCAGCGCCATGGTCTACCGGGAGCACGGACAGCCCCGCCGCGATCTGCGCCGGCTCGCCGCCGTGCTGGCCCTGGGCATACCGGTGCAAGCGGTGATCGGCGGCATATCAGTGCTCCTCGACCTCAACCCGTACGTCGTCTCGGCCCATCTGATCGCCTCGCTGGTTCTGGTGTCACTGGCGGTCTGGCTGGTCCGCCTGACCTGGGCGGTGCCCGCCACACCGGTCGGCCCCAAGGCCGTGGGTCTGGCCACCGCCGTCTATGCCGGCATGTGGTTGGTGGTGATCCTCGGCACCCTGGTGACCGGCAGCGGCCCGCACGCCGGCGACGCGAACGTGCCGCGTAACGGCCTCGACAGCATGCTGCTGACCTATCTGCACACGGGCGCAGTGGTCGCGGTGGTGATCGGCACTCTGCTCTGCATCGTCCTGCTGCGCAGCCGCGCCGGGTTCTTGCTGCTGGCCGTCGAAGGTTTCCAGGCCGGCATCGGTGTCGCTCAGTACAACCTCGGACTGCCGGTCGGGCTGGTTGCCCTGCACCTGCTCGGTGCCGCGCTGGCGGTCGCCGCCAGCGCCAACCTCATGCTTTCCGTGACCCGTAGACCAGCCGGCGAAGCAGCCACTCCGCCGGACCGCGTTGCCCAGCCCGCTGCTGCGCGTACGCCAGGACCACGGTGAGCAGCCAGACGCCGACCGCGAAGAGCGCCACCGCAGCGCTTCCGAACACCGCCCCGAGCCCGAGTCCCCATCCCGCCAGCAGTGGTGCGCAGAGCACCGACTGAGCCAGGTAGCAGGACAGCGAGCGCTGCCCGACGGCCACGATTGCCGTCGTGGCCACTCCGGGCGGCTCGGGCCGAGTGCTGATCCGGTCCGCGACCAGGGCGAACAGCGCGACGTAGCCCAGCCCGCCGAACAGCCCGGTGGTCGACTGGCTGGCGCTGAACACCCAGAACACGGAGTCCGGAACCGACAGCACCTCGAGATGATCCAGCGCGTGCACCAGACCGGCGGCCCAGGCGATGCCGAGCCCGAACACCGCGACGCGGACCAGCATCGCCCGATGGCGGCCCGGCTCCTCGAGGATCCGGTGTCGTCCGGCCCAGAACGCCAGCAACAGCGCCACCGGGATGACCAGGGTGAGCAGGCCCTGGAAGAGAACGAGGAACGGCCAGAAGGCCAGTCGTGCGACGACCGAGTCCAGGTAGTTCGGCACCGCGGAGATCTCGGTGCCGGCCTCCAGGAAGTTGGCGACGGCCGGGTTGGCCGGCCCGGGCGGGGCGAAGAAGGCGCCGACGATCGCGCCCACCATGGCCAGCACCAGCAGTCCGGTCAGCACCGCCGCCCAGATCAGCAACGTCTTGTCCCGGCGCCGGAAGAACAACGGGACCATGATCAGTCCGGCGAGTCCGTACGCCCCCAGCACGTCGCCGTACCAGAGCAGGGCGGCGTGCACCAGGCCGAACACCATCAGCCACAGGTTGCGGCGGCGGAGCAGCCGGCGGGCGAGCTTGTCGGGCGTACCGGCGTCGACCTGTCGCCGGTAGAGCTGGACCATGCCGTACCCGAACAGGAACGCGAACATCGGGTAGACCCGTGAGTCGATGAAGGTCATGATCAACAGTTGGACGATCTTGTCGATCGTCGTGCCTTCGGTGGGATGGACCGTCGACAGACCGGCGGTCTGCCCGTACAGGTACCAGGGTGTGTTGGCCAGCACGATCATCAGCAGCATCAACCCGCGGGCCAGATCGGGCGCGATCGCTCGCTCGCTGGTCTGGGCCGGTCCGCGTACGGTGGCGGGCGGGGCGGTCATGGCGACACCGACCAGGCGGTCCGTCGAGCACCGTCCCAGCGCCGCGCCCGGCATACCGTCGCCGACATCGTCGCCGACGTCCGGCCCAGCACCTCGGCGGCGGCGCCGAGCTGGTCGGCCCGCAGACCTCTGGCCAACGTGACGTGCGGCGACCAACCTCCCACTCCGAACTGGCCGGAGGGGTCGTCGGGACCTGACACCTGCACCACGCGCTGCTGCAGATCCAGCAGCGGCACCGTGGCCAGCACCTGGCGGACCAGGATGCAGCTGCCGTGACGCGGGCCGAAGATCATCAGGGCACCGATCCGGAGCGTCAGGTCGAGGTCGGCGAACAGGCCGGGCAACGCCTCCTCCGCATCCGGACTCAGGACATCGCCGGCCCACAGCGTGATGTGCGGCGCGTGGTGCGGACTGGGCTCGGACCGCCGCGCCGTCGGGAGCCCGGCGTCGCCCAGCAGATCCCACTGCGCCCGGATCGCCGCATCGGACTCCTCGTCCAACAGCAACTCGACCGACTGCACCACCCGCCCCACCCTAAGCGCCCTGCGGGATCGAACGCTGCGTCCGAATCTCGCGCTGCGCTCCCGTTACTTCCGGCGCACAGCGCGAACATCGGACGCAGCGTTCGATTCTGACGAGGGGGTGTGCGGGGAGGGAGGAAAGAAGGGGTGCCGGGGAAGCGCGTGGAGGAATCAGCGCAGCAGCGGGTCGACGGCGGCAGCGACGAAGACCAGAGCCAGGTAGGAGTTCGACCAGTGGAACAGCCGCATCGGCTTGAGGGCGGCGTCGGTCAATCCCCGGGCAGCCCGCAGCCAGAGCTGTGCGCACTCCCAGAGCAGCGCGACGCCGGTGACCAGGGCCACCGTCAGGTAGAACCAGCCGGTGTCGGCGACGGGCCGGAGCAGAAGCGAGCACGCCACGGTGAGCACGGCGTAGATCATGATCTGTCGCGCCACCACGGGAGCCGAGCGGACCACCGGCAGCATCGGCACCCGGGCGGCGGCGTAGTCCTCGCGGTAGCGGAGGGCCAGCGCCCAGGTGTGGGGTGGGGTCCAGAAGAACACGATTGCGAAGAGCACCAGCGGGACCACCGACAGTGAGCCGGTGACGGCCGTCCAGCCGATCAGCGGTGGGAAGCAGCCGGCGATGCCGCCCCAGACGATGTTCTGCGGGGTACGCCGCTTCAGCAGCAGCGTGTAGACGCCGATGTAGAAGGCGTTCGCCGCAAGCGCAAGGGCGGCCGACAGCCAGTTGACCATGAAACCGAGCCAGACCGTGGCGGCGATGCCGAGGACCATCCCGAAGATCGACGCACTCAGCGGATCCACGGCATGCCGCGGCAGCGGCCGACGGCGGGTCCGCCGCATCCGCTCGTCGATGTCGCGGTCGAGCACGCAGTTGAACGCGTTCGCGCTGGCCGCCGCCAGGCAGCCGCCGATCATGGTCAGCACCACCAGCCGCAGCGGCGGCACTCCTGCGGCAGCCAGGAACATCGCCGGCACCGTCGTGACCAGCAGCAGCTCGATGATCCGCGGTTTGGTGAGCCCGACGTACGCGGCGACGACGTCAGCGATCCGGCGCCCGGAGAGGTTTCCCGCGGCGATGATCCCGACCTCGACCCGGGCCGCATGCTCTCCGGTGGCAACCCGACCGGGCAGGTCGATGCTCGTCACTGGCTCACTCTCACGTCGGCGGCAATCACGTCACGGGCGAGTCTAGGGCTCACGGGTTTGAATGACACTCCAGGAGGGCAGTTCGCCGTCATGTGCCGGTCGTCGACTCGTCGCCGCCCAGTCACTGTACGCAGTGTCAGGCGACCCCGATAGGCTCGGAGCGTCCCGTGCCGGCCGAAAAGCTTCATCCGTTCGTGGAAGGAACGCAAGCCTTGACCCAAACCTCGGTGGCAAACCAGGCAGTGCTACCCGACGGGTGGACCGACCTCGACTCCCGGGCCGTCGACACGGTCCGGGTGCTGGCCGCCGACGCGGTGCAGAAGGTCGGCAACGGGCATCCCGGGACGGCGATGAGCCTGGCCCCGGCCGCGTACCTGCTGTTCCAGAAGGTGATGCGGCACAACCCGGCGGACACCCAATGGCCCGGCCGGGACCGGTTCGTGTTGTCCTGCGGCCACACCAGCCTCACCCTGTACCTGCAGCTCTATCTGGGCGGTTTCGGGCTGGAGCTGGACGACATCAAGGCGCTACGCACCTGGGACTCCAAGACCCCCGGCCACCCCGAGTACGGTCACACGGCCGGGGTCGAGGTGACCACCGGTCCGCTCGGCCAGGGCATCGCCAACGCCGTCGGGATGGCCATGGCCGCGCGCCGGGAGCGCGGCCTGCTCGATCCCGACGCCGCACCCGGCGAGTCGCCCTTCGACCACCAGATCTACTGCTTCGCCTCCGACGGCGACATCGAGGAGGGCGTCAGCTCCGAATCGTCCTCGATCGCCGGGACCCAGCGGCTGGGCAACCTGACGCTGATCTACGACAGCAACCGGATCTCCATCGAGGACGACACCAACATCGCCCTGTCCGAGGACGTCCCGGCCCGGTACGCCGCGTACGGCTGGCACGTCCAGACCGTGGACTGGACCAACGGCGACACCAGCTACATCGAGGACGTCGCCGCCCTGGCCAACGCCTTGGAGGCTGCGAGAGAGGTGACCGACCGGCCGAGCTTCATCCAGCTCCGCACCATCATCGGCTGGCCGGCGCCGAGCCTGCAGAACACCGGCAAGGCGCACGGCGCGGCTCTCGGCGAGGACGAGGTCAAGGCGACCAAGAAGGTGCTGGGCTTCGACCCTGAGCAGACCTTCGAGGTGACCGACGAGGTCATCGCGCACACCCGCAGGCTCCGCGAGCGCGGCCAGCAGGCGCAGCAGGAGTGGCAGCAGACCTTCGATGCCTGGGCGCAGGCCAACCCGGACGGCAGGGCCCGGTACGACCGGCTGGTCGGCGACGAGCTGTCGCCCGGCTGGGACGCCGACCTGCCGAGCTGGGAGCCCGACGAGAAGGGCATCGCCACCCGTGCCGCATCGGGCAAGGTGATCAACGCGATCACCCCCAAGATGCCGGAGCTGTGGGGCGGTTCGGCCGACCTGGCCGAGTCGAACAACACCACCCCGGAGGGCGAGCCGAGCTTCCTGCCGACCGACCGGCAGTCCAAGATGTTCCCCGGCCACCCCTACGGCCGGGTGCTGCACTTCGGCATTCGCGAGCATGCCATGGGTGCGATCATGAACGGGATCAAGGTGCACGGCGGCACCCGGCCCTACGGCGGGACCTTCCTGACCTTCAGCGACTACATGCGTCCCGCGGTCCGGCTGTCGGCCCTGATGCGGCTGCCGGTGATGTACGTCTGGACCCACGACTCGATCGGCCTGGGCGAGGACGGGCCGACCCACCAGCCGATCGAGCACCTGGCCGCTTTGCGGGCCATCCCCGGGCTCGACGTGGTTCGCCCGGCCGATGCCAACGAGACCACGGCCTGCTGGGTCGAGGTGCTGAAGCACAAGGACCGGCCGGCCGGCCTGATCCTCACCCGGCAGGCACTGCCGATCGTCCCGCGTGGCGCCGACGGCTTCGCCGACACCTCCGGCGTCGCCAAGGGCGCCTATGTGCTGTCGGACGGCGACGGCGATCCCGAGGTGATCTTGGTCGGGACCGGTTCCGAGGTCCAGTACGCGGTGGAGGCGCAGCGGCTGCTGGCTGACGAGGGCATCTCCGCCCGGGTGGTGTCGATGCCGTGTCGCGAGTGGTTCGACGAGCAGGACCAGGCCTACCGCGACTCGGTGTTCCCGCCGACGGTCAAGGCCCGGGTGAGCGTCGAGGCCGGAGTCGCCCAGGGGTGGCGGGACATCGTCGGCGATGCCGGCCGGATCGTGAGCATCGACCACTACGGCGCGAGCGCCTCGGGTGCGAAGCTCTTCGAGGAGTTCGGCTTCAGCGGTGCGACCGTCGCCGCGGCGGCCCGCGAGAGTCTGGCCGCTGTCGACTCGACCGACGCGCCGACCCACCCCGCGCCCGCGGGACCCAAGGCCCCGGCGGATCTCGAGGCAGACCCGGGGGTCACGATCAGCTGACGCGAGCTGACACCAATGACCGAGCAAGGAGGAACCGAACATGAGTGATCGACTCAAGGCCCTGGCCGACGCCGGCGTCTCCATCTGGCTGGACGACCTGTCGCGGGACCGGATCAGCTCTGGCAATCTGGCCGACCTGGTGACCACCAAGTCCGTGACCGGAGTCACCACGAACCCGACGATCTTCGCCGCGGCGCTGTCCAAAGGCACCGCGTACGACGCCCAGATCAAGGAACTGGCCGCGCAGGGCTACGAGCTGCACGACGCGATCAAGGCCTTGACCACCGACGACGTCCGCAACGCCTGTGACGTGCTCTCGGCGGTGTACGCCGCGTCGGGCGGGGTCGACGGCCGCGTCTCGATCGAGGTGGATCCTGACCTCGCCCACCAGACCGACGAGACCCACGATCAGGCGCTCGACCTGTGGAAGATCGTCGACCGGCCGAACACGCTGATCAAGATCCCGGCCACCAAGCCCGGCCTGCCGGCGATCACCGCCACCATCGCCGAGGGGGTCAGCGTCAACGTGACGTTGATCTTCTCCCTGGAACGCTACCGCGGCGTGATCGACGCCTACCTGAGCGGTCTGGAGCAGGCCGCCGAGGCCGGCCACGACCTCAGCCAGATCCACTCGGTCGCCTCGTTCTTCGTCTCCCGGGTCGACACCGAGATCGACAAGCGGCTCGATGCGATCGGCACCGAGGAGGCGAAAGCGCTCAAGGGCCAGGCGGCCATCGCCAACGCGCGACTGGCGTACGCACTGTACGAGGACGAGTTCTCCAGCGAGCGGTTCGCCGTGCTCGAGGCCAAGGGGGCCAACCGGCAGCGCCCGCTGTGGGCCTCGACCGGCGTCAAGGACCCGGCCTATTCCGACACCATGTACGTCACCGAACTGGTGGTGGCCAACACGGTCAACACCATGCCGGAGAAGACCATGGATGCCTTCGCCGACCACGGCGAGGTGACGGGCGACATGGTCAGCGGCACCGAGGCCGAGGCGCAGCAGTTGATGGACGACCTCGAATCGGTCGGCATCTCCTACGACGACGTGGTGGACGTGCTCGAGCGCGAAGGCGTCGAGAAGTTCGAGGCCTCGTGGGCAGAGTTGGTCGAGGACGTCCGGATCGCGCTCGACGAGGCGAAGGCGGGCGCCGAGAGCCCTGGTCAGGGGGCCAACCCTCAGGTCAGCGACGACACTGTTGCTTAGTCGCTCGCGCCGATGACGGCGGTTCTCACCAACCCGCTCCGCGATCCGCAGGACCGGCGACTACCGAGGATCGCCGGTCCGTGCGTGCTGGTGATCTTCGGGGTCACCGGGGACCTGTCCAGCAAGAAGCTGATGCCCGCGGTCTACGACTTGGCCAACCGCGGGCTGCTGCCGCCCGGCTTCGCGTTGGTGGGCTTCGCCCGTCGGGACTGGGCGCACCAGGACTTCGCCGACGTGGTGCATGCGGCGGTGAAGCAGAACGCGCGTACGCCCTTCCGCGAGGAGGTCTGGCACCAGCTGTCGGAGGGCATTCGCTTCGTGCCGGGCCAGATCGGCGACGACGAGTCGTTCGCCGAGCTGGCCCGGACGATCGCGAACCTGGACCGGGCCCGGGGAACCGGCGGCAACCATGCCTTCTACCTGTCCATCCCGCCCGGCCTGTTCCAGACCGTGGTCAACCAGCTGCGATCGCACGGGCTGGCCGAGGAGCAGCCGGACCGGTGGAGCCGGGTGGTGATCGAGAAGCCGTTCGGACACGACCTCGCGAGCGCCCAGGAGCTGAACAAGATCGTCTCCAGCGTCTTTCCCTCCTCCTCGGTGTTCCGGATCGACCACTATCTCGGCAAGGAGACCGTGCAGAACCTGATGGCGCTGCGCTTCGCCAACCAGCTGTTCGAGCCGGTCTGGAACAACCACTTCGTCGACCATGTGCAGATCACCATGGCCGAGGACATCGGCATCGGAGGCCGGGCCGGCTACTTCGACGGGATCGGCATCGCTCGCGACGTGATCCAGAACCATCTGCTCCAGCTGCTGGCGCTCACCGCGATGGAGGAGCCCACCTCGTTCGAGGCGGGCCAGCTGCGAGCCGAGAAGCAGAAGGTGCTGGCGGCGGCGCGGCCGCCCCGGCGGCTCGACCTGCACACCGCGCGTGGCACGTACGCGGGCGGTTGGGCCGGCGGCGAGAAGGTCAAGGGTTATCTGGAGGAGGAACGGATCCCACCGGAGTCCCGGACCGAGACCTACGCGGCCATCCGGGTGGACATCGACAACCGGCGCTGGGCCGGCGTGCCGTTCTATCTGCGGACCGGCAAGCGGCTGGCCCGCCGGGTGACCGAGATCGCGCTCGGCTTCAAGCAGGCGCCACATCTTCCCTTCGACAAGACCGACACTGCGGAGCTCGGTTACAACGCCCTGGTCCTGCGGATCCAGCCAGACGAAGGCGTGACGATGCGCTTCGGTGCGAAGGTGCCCGGGACCCAGATGGAGATCCGCCAGGTCAACATGGATTTCGCCTACGGTGGCTCGTTCACCGAGTCCTCTCCCGAGGCGTACGAGCGGCTCATCCTGGACGTCCTGCTCGGCGACCCACCGCTGTTCCCGCAGCATGAGGAGGTGGAGCTGTCCTGGGAGATCCTCGATCCGATCCTGGACTATTGGGCATCGTTGTCGGATCAGCCCGAGCCGTACGACCCCGGCTCCTGGGGTCCGGCCGGCTCCGACGCCATGCTGGCCCGCGACGGCTTCGTCTGGCGGAGGCCATGAAGAATCGCGCGAGCGCAGCGAGCTCCAGCCCCAGCGGCGAGCTGCGAGTGATCATCACGCTGGAGGGCACGACCTCGAGCCAGATCTCCGCCGCCATCCTGCGCGGTCGGCGGACTGCGGGCGGTGCGGCCCAGGGCATGGTGCTGACCTTGATCGTGGTCTGCGACGAGTCGGAGTACGGCTCGGCGCTGGAAGCCAGCATGGCGGCGGGGCGAGAACATCCGTCGCGGATCCTGCTCGTGGTCACCGGCAGCGGCAAGCATGCGTCGCTGGACGCCGAGGTGCACATCGGCGAGGGCACCCCCGGTGAGGTGGTGGTCATCCGGATGCGCGGCGCCATCGCCGACCATCCGGCCTCGGTGATCCGGCCGTTGCTGCTGCCCGACTCACCCGTGGTGATCTGGTGGCCGGGCAAGGCGCCCATCGACCAGGCGGGCGACGAGCTCGCGCATCTCGCCATGCGCCGGCTGACCGATGCCGCCGCGGCGAAGCGTCCACTGGCCGCCCTTCATGCGCGGGCCGAGATCTACACGCCCGGTGACACCGATCTGAGCTGGACCCGGCTGACCCCATGGCGCGCCCTGCTGGCCGCGGCGCTGGACCAGTACCCCGCCGAGGTCACCTCGGTCCTGGTCGAAGCCGAGAAGAGCAACCCCTCGGCAGATCTGCTGGCGGCCTGGCTCGGCGGGCAGCTGAAGCTACCGGTACAACGTGAGGTGAGCCGCGGCCCGGGTATCACCGCGGTCCGCCTCGGCACCGGGACCGGCGACATCGCGATCACCCGGCCCGACGGCCTGCTCGCGGCGTACGCGGTGCCGGGGCAACCGGAGCGCCGGGTCGCCCTGAAGCGCCGGGACCTGACCGAGCTGATCTCGGAGGAGCTGCGCCGGATGGACGGTGACCACGTCTACGAGCGCACGCTCCGGGCGCTGCTGGGAGAGGAGTCGGAATGAGCGGCGGGACACCGGAGGTCCTGGTGCACTCCGGGGCCGACGAGGTGGCCGAGGCGCTCGCCACCCGGCTCCTGGCCCGGCTCACCGAGATCCAGCGGGACTTCCGGATCCCACAGCTGGCCCTGACCGGCGGCCGGATCGCTACCCGGGCCTACCAGCGACTGGCCGACGAGGGAGCGAACTCTGCGGTCGACTGGTCCCGGGTCGAGCTGTGGTGGGGCGACGAGCGCTGGGTGCCGGCCGACGACGATGACCGGAACGCCAAACAGGCCCTCGATCTGTTGGCCGCACCGCTCCGGCTGGATCCCGACCGCACGCATCCGATGCCGGCCAGCGACGGCATTGCCGATCTTGATCAGGCAGCCGAGGTCTACCGGTCAACCTTGGGAACGACGGTCTTCGACATCTGCCTGCTGGGGATGGGGCCGGACGGCCACGTCGCGTCGATCTTCCCCGAACATCCGTCGTCCTACGCCGAGGGCGAGGTGATCGCGGTGCGGTCCTCGCCCAAGCCGCCGCCCGAGCGGATCAGCCTGACCCTGCCGGTGATCAACCGGTCGCGGGAGGTCTGGTTCGTGGTCAGCGGGTCGGACAAGGCGGCCGCGGCGAAGATGGCGTTGCTCGGCGCGGGCCCGGTGCAGGTACCGGCCGCCGGAGTCTCCGGGGTCGAGCGCACGCTCTGGCTGATGGATCACGAGGCTGCCGCCCAGCTGCCACCGGATCTGGGCCAGCGCGGCGTCATCTAGCCAGGATCCGGTTGAGCTCGGCGATCACCAGCTCGGGCTGTTCGAGGTCGACGTCGTGCGACGACTCCACAGTGACAAGACGGCCCTGCGGGAACCGCGCGACGAAGGCCTTCTGTTCCGCTCTGATGCGCTTCCTCATCCGTTCGACCGGCCACTCAGGCGGCAGTTCGACTGGTTCCGCGGCCACGTAGGTCAGTGGAACATCCGGGATGGTGTCCAGCAGCGCTTCGGCCTCTTCGAGGGTGCGGTAGAAGTCCACCCGCTCGCCGTTCGCCTGCGCATCAGCTTGCACCGCCTTCCGCAGGTCCTTCGGGATCAAGGCATCCACCTCGTCGTCGGTGGGCAGACTCGAGTCGAGCATCAGGATGCCCATCACGTTCTCCGGATGGGTTCCGGCGTACATCGCCGCCAGCAGCCCGCCGAAGGAGAAACCGAGCAGCAGGTAGGGCCCGTCGATCTCGGCGGCGGCCAGCAGGGCGTGCAGGTCCTCGACGCTGTCCGCGCCGGTGTGCCGTCCCGGCTGCTGCCCGCTCCGGCCGACATTGGCCCGGTCGTAGGTGCAGAGCCGGACACGGTCGGGCATCCGTGACGCGAGCGCCACGTTCACGTCCTGGCCGCCTCCGCCCAGGCCGTGCAGGTAGATCACCGTCGGCGTGCCGGTACCTTGACAGCTGAGGTGCAGCGTGCGGCCGTCGACGTCATAGGGGCGGTCGAAAAAGGACTCGGAGCTCTGCGGGTCGGGCGTACTCGGCGCAGCTGGGGGCGCCGTCGCACCGCCTCCTGATTCAGCGGAGCATCCGGCTACCAACACGAGCAGCAGGCCGACGATCACCCGTCGCATCGCGCCTCCTCCGGGCTGCAGCCGGGCCGACCTCGGCCATCGGAGTCAGGGTAGGTCTGGCTTGCCGGCGGTGTACAGCCAGGCGTCGAAGAAGCCGCCCAGCTGCTCACCGGAGATCTGCTCGGACAGCGTGACCAGATCGGCGGTCGAGACCACCCCGTACCGATTGCGCTGGGCCCAGGCCCGCAGCACCCGGAAGAAGTCCCGGTCGCCGATCTCCAGCCGGAGCGCGTGCAGGGTCATCGCGCCCCGGTCGTAGACGGCGCCGTTGAACAGCTCGGTCGCGCCGGGGTCGCCGATCCGCAGCTGCCAGAAGGCGGCCGTGGCGGGACGCGCGTACGCGGTCTCGAACTGCTCCTGCACCGAGGCGTCCCCCTGGTTCTCGCTCCACAGCCACTCGGCGTACGCGGCGAAGCCCTCGTTGAGCCAGATGTCTCGCCAGAGCCTCGGCGTCACGCTGTTGCCGTACCACTGGTGGGCCAGCTCGTGGGCGACGGTGCCTTCTGACGGCGCCCCGGAGTAGATCGGCCGGGTCTGGTTCTCCAAGGCGTAGCCGGCGTCCTCGTCGTCGTCCACGACGGCCCCGAAGGAGCTGAAGGGATACGGCCCGAAGATCCGGGAGAAGTACGCGATCATCTCCGGCTGGAGCGCAAGACTGGCCTGCGTCGTGGCCAGGTCGGCGGCCGACAGGTCCTTGTCCACGGCGTTGATGATCGGCAGGCCGCCGATCGCGCGTTGCCTGCTCAGCGTGTAGTCGCCGCTCGCCGCCATGGACAGGTAGCTGGCCATCGGCTCGCGGGACGACCACCGGAACGTCGTCCAGCCCTGCCGGGTGCGGGTGCCCACCAAGTCGCCGTTGGCCACCGCGACCGTGCCGCGCGGCACGGTGATCCGGAAGTCGTAGGTCGCCTTGTCGTAGGGCGAATCGTTGACCGGGTACCAGGTCGACGCGCCCTCCGGCTCGTTCGCCACGAAGGCGCCGTCATTGTAGGACACCCAGCCGTACAGGGCGCCGGTGTTGTCCTCCGGCTGGCCGGTCGTCCCGCCGTAGCGCACATCCACCGTGAACCGGTGCCGCGCCTTCAGGGTCCGCGCCGGTGTGATGATCAGCTCGCCGTCCTGGTGGACGTAGCGCGCCGAGCGGCCGTCGACCCGCACCGCGGACACCGTCAGGTCCCGGAGGTCGAGGCTGAAGCTGCGGAGATCCTTGTCCTTGGTCGTGGCCGAGATCCGGGCCCGGGCGGTCAGTGCCCTTGTCGTCGGTGCGTAGCGGAGGTCGAGGCCGTAGTGCCGCACCTGGTACCCGCGGTTGCCCGCCGCCGGGAAATAGGGGTCACCCCCGGAGGTGCTGCCGGCCACGCCCGAAGGGGGCCCGGCCGCCGCCGGCGAAGCGGCTCCAACGAGTCCGACGACCGTGAGGACGGCAGCGAGAAACAGCACGAGACGATGACGGCGCATGGACTGGGACTCTAGGACATTTGCGTGGTGTCCGGCGACCCGGTCCCCACCGGGTGTCGGCCGCCGAATCGACAGGTCAGTAGATGACTTCGCCGCGGGCCCGCCGGTCGCGCAGGGCCTGCAGAGCTTCGCGCAGGATGTCGGCCGCCTCCTGGTCGCTGCGGCGTTCTTTGACGTAGGCGAGGTGGGTCTTGTACGGCTCGATCTTGGGCGGCGGGGGCGGGTTGAGCGAGTCGAGGTTGGACGGCAGGCCGCAGCGTGGGCAGTCCCAGGTGTCCGGGATCACCGCGTCGGCGGCGAAGGCCGGCCGGGTCTCATGGCCGTGGGCACAGAAGTACGAAACGTAGAGCCGTGGCGCTGCGTCGCCCCGCTCGGCCTCCCCCATCGGTCCGGCACCTACCCGGCTGCCACGGATCGCGCTTCCACCCGCCACCTTGGTTTCTCCCTCGTTGCTACGTGTCTGTTGGGAAGTCGAGTCGGTCGAGCCTGCGGTGCGCGCGCCTCAGGTCTGCAACTTGTAGAGCAGCCCGAGGGCCACGATGCAGGCCAGCCAGACCACGCCGATGATGATCGTCAGTCGGTCGAGATTGCGCTCGGCCACCGACGAACCGCCCATCGAGGAGGAAATGCCTCCGCCGAACAGATCGGAGAGGCCGCCGCCCCGCCCTTTGTGCATCAGCACGAAGAGCGCGAGCGCAACGCTGGTGATCACCAGGATGATCGAGAAGATCAAGATGGGTGTGGTCATCGGGCGCACGCGCAGGTCAGGCGGAGCAACACGGAACGTAGCCTAACTCGAAAGGTTCGGAATCGATAACGTGATCAGAGCACGGGCAGGTCGTAGTAGCGGGCGATCGCGACGAACTCGTCGACCACCAGACTGGCCCCCCCGACCAGGCAGCCGTCGACGTCGGGCTGGGCCATGATCGAGGCCACGTTGGCGGCCTTCACCGACCCGCCGTAGAGGATGCGCATCTCTTTGGCGATCTCGGTGTCGTACCACTGCCCCACCCACTCCCGGATCGCGCCGCAGACCTCCTGGGCGTCCTCGGGAGTGGCCACCTTGCCGGTGCCGATGGCCCAGACCGGCTCGTACGCCACGACAACCGAAGCAATCTGCTCCAGGGTCATCTTGGCCAGGGCCTCCTCGACATGTGCGATGGTGAAGGCCACCTGGTCCATCTCCTCGCGTACCTCGATACCCTCGCCGACGCAGACGATCGGGATCAGCCCTCGCTCGACAGCCTTCTTGGCCTTGGCGTTGACCAGGGCGTCGTCCTCGCCGTAGTGCTCGCGCCGCTCCGAGTGGCCGATCAGCACGTACTGGCAGCCGAGCTTGGCCAGCATGCTCGCCGAGACGTCACCGGTGTAGGCACCTTCGTCGAACGGCGAGACGTCCTGCGCGCCGTAGGCCAGGTCTAGCCGGTCGCCCTCGATCAGGGTCTGCACGGTGCGCAGATCGGTGAACGGCGGCAGCACCACGACCTCTGACTTCTTCGGGTCGTGTCTCTTGTCCTGCAGCGTCCAGGCGAGCTTCTGCACCAGACCGACGGCCTCGACGTGATTGAGGTTCATCTTCCAGTTGCCGGCCATCAGCGGCGTACGCGGCATCGACTAGTTCTCCTCGGTCTCGTCGAGTACGGCGAGGCCGGGCAGGGTCCTGCCCTCCAGGTACTCGAGACTGGCACCGCCACCGGTCGAGATGTGCCCGAAAGCGGTCTCTGCGAAACCCAGGTCGCGGACGGCCGCGGCGGAGTCACCGCCACCGACGACGGAGAGGCCCTTGACCTCGGTGAGCGCCTGGGCCACGGCTCTGGTGCCGTCGGCGAACGCCTCCCACTCCGCAACGCCCATCGGGCCGTTCCAGAACACAGTCTTGGCCGAGCTGATCACCGACGCGAACACCCGGGCCGACTCGGGCCCGATGTCCAGGCCGATCTGGTCGGCCGGCATGGCCTCGGCATGCACCACCGTCGGTGGCGAGTCGGCTTTGAACTCCGGCGCGACCACGATGTCGGAGGGCAGCACGAACTGCTTGCCACCCGCGGCGGCATCGTTGAAGTAGCCCCGGACCTTGTTGATCTGGTCCGCTTCGAGGAGGCTCTTGCCCACCTCGTAGCCCTCGGCTGCGAGGAAGGTGAAGACCATGCCACCGCCGATCACCAGGGTGTCCGCCGCCTTGATCAAGTTGGCGATCACGCCCAGCTTGTCCGACACTTTGGCGCCGCCGAGGACCACGGCGTACGGGCGGGCCGGATCCTCGGTGAGCTGCTTCAGTACCTCGACCTCGGCCTGGACCAGACTGCCGGCGGCGCTCGGCAGCCGCTGGGCCACGTCGTAGACGCTCGCCTGCTTGCGGTGCACCACACCGAAGCCGTCGGAGATGAAGACATCGGCCAGTGCGGCGTACTCGTCGGCCAGTGCGCCGCGCTCCGCGTCGTCCTTGGACTCCTCACCCGGCTCGAAGCGGACGTTCTCCAGCATGGCGACCTGGCCGTTCTCGAGCGCATCGACCACGGCCGCAGCCGACTCGCCGACCACATCGGTTGCCAGGGTCACCGGGACGCCGAGCAGCTCCGACAGCCGGGTCGCGACCGGGCTGAGTGAGTACTTCGGGTTGGCCTGACCCTTCGGTCGACCCAGGTGGGCGGCGATGATGATCTTGGCGCCGGCCTCCCGCAACTGGTTGAGGGTGGGCAGCGAAGCCCGGATCCGGCCGTCGTCGGTGATCGTCTCGCCGTCCAGCGGGACGTTCAGGTCACACCGGATCAGCACCCGCTTGCCGCGCAGGTCACCAAGATCGGCGACTGACTTCACGATGGGGTCCTTTCGTTGGCCGACCAGCCGTGATTCCACGCGAAACTTGCTGATTCCATACGAAGCTTCCTGTGGAATCGGTCAGTTTCCCATGCAACATGGGAAACCGACAGCCCAGCGGACGAGACGGCTGCGAGGTCGAAGAGGTCGAGGCGACTATAGGCGGTTGCCGACCAGCGCGACCAGATCGACCAGGCGGTTGGAGTAGCCCCACTCGTTGTCGTACCAGCCGACGACCTTGACCTGGTCGCCGATCACCTTGGTCAGGCCGGAGTCGAAGATGCAGGACGCCGGATCGGTGACGATGTCGCTGGAGACGATCGGGTCGGTGCTGTAGCGCAGGTAGCCCTTGAGTGGTCCGTCCGCCGCGGCCTGGACCATGCCGTTGATCTCCTCGACCGAGGTCTCCCGCGGCGCGATGAAGGTCAGGTCGGTGGCCGAGCCGGTGGGCACCGGGACGCGCAGCGCGTACCCGTCGAGCTTGCCCTTGAGCTGCGGCAGCACCAGACCGATCGCCTTCGCCGCGCCGGTCGAGGTGGGCACGATGTTGAGGGCGGCGGCTCGAGCCCGGCGCAGATCGTTGTGCGGGCCGTCCTGCAGGTTCTGGTCCTGGGTGTACGCGTGGATCGTGGTCATCAAGCCCTTGACGATGCCGATGCCGTCGTCCAGCGCCTTGGCCATCGGGGCCAGGCAGTTGGTCGTGCAGGAGGCGTTGGAGAGGATGTGATGGTTCGCCGGGTCGTAGTCCCCATCGTTCACGCCCAGCACGATGGTGATGTCCTCGTTCTTGGCCGGTGCCGAGATGATCACTTTCTTGGCGCCGCCGTCCAGATGCGCCTTGGCCTTGGTCGCGTCGGTGAAGAAGCCGGTCGACTCGATGACCACATCCACGCCGAGATCGCTCCACGGCAGCTGCGCCGGGTCCCTCTCCGCCAGAATCTTGATGGCGTCGTTGCCGACCTGGATGCCCTCGTCGTTCACCGAGATGTCGGACGGGTAGCGGCCGAGGACCGAGTCGAACTTGAGCAGGTGCGCCATGGTCTTGACGTCACCGAGATCGTTGGCGGCGACGAGGTCGATGTCAGCGCCCGCGGCGACCGCGGCGCGGTAGAAGTTGCGGCCGATCCGGCCGAAGCCATTGATGCCAACCCGTACGGTCATGAAACGCGATCTCCTTGTGTGGGTGCCGGCCGCTCAAATGGGGCCAAAGGACACCTTAACGAACTTCGCCTAACCGGCCGCGACCGCGTCGAGCGGTGGTCCGGGCGACGCCCGCTAGTCCACTTCCTCCAGCATCTCGGCGCTCAGGTTGGCCTCGGTGTTGGGCACGCCGAGGTCGGCCGCGCGCTTGTCGGCCGTGGCGAGCAGTCGCCGGATCCGGCCAGCGACAGCGTCCTTGGTGAGCGGCGGGTCGTGCAGCTGCCCCAGCTCCTCCAGACTGGCCTGCTTGTTCTCGATCCGCAGCACGCCGGCGGCGCGGAGATGCTCGGGCACGTCGTCACCGAGGATCTCCAGCGCTCGTTCCACCCGGGCGCCGGCGGCCACCGCGGCTCGCGCCGAGCGCCGCAGGTTGGCGTCGTCGAAGTTGGCCAGCCGGTTCGCCGAGGCTCGCACCTCGCGGCGCATCCGCCGGTCTTCCCAGGCGAGAACCGAGGAGTGTGCACCCAGCCGGGTGAGCAGCGCCGCGATCGCGTCCCCGTCCCTGATCACCACCCGGTCGACGTTGCGCACCTCGCGGGCCTTGGCCACGATGCCCAGCCGGCGGGCCGCACCGACCAGCGCCAGGGCCGCTTCGGGACCGGGGCAGGTCACCTCGAGTGCCATCGAACGACCCGGTTCAGTAAGCGAGCCGTGGGCGAGGAAGGCCCCCCTCCAAGCGGCGACACAGTCGCAGAGGCCGCCGCTGACCACCTGGGCAGGCAAGCCGCGTGCTGGTCGGCCGCGAGAGTCGATGAGGCCGGTCTGCCGGGCCAGTGCCTCGCCGTCCCGAATGACCCGGACGACGTACCGCGTACCCCGTCGGATCCCGGATGGGTTGACCACGACGAGGTCGCTTTCGTGTCCGAACACCTCGTGGATCTCGGTGCGCAGCCGGCGCGCCGCTGCCCCGGTGTCCAGCTCCGCCTCGATAACGATCCGACCGCTCACGATGTGCAGGCCCCCGGCGAATCTCAACGTCGCAGCGACTTCCGACTTGCGACAGCAGGGCTTGGTGACCTTGATCGTCGCAAGCTCTGCCTTCACCTGTGCGGTCATGGCCATTGGTGAATGATGCCATGGCAAGGTGGCCCAGGAGCGCGGTTGACCGACGTCCCAGATTCCGGCTCGGCTTGGCGCGCGCTGGACGCCACATCTTCGCGCTGAACGCCGGAAGTATCCGGAGTCCAGCGCGAGAAACAGACGCTGCGTTCGATTCTGCGGGGTAAGGGGTGGGGTCGGGGTGGGGTGGGGTGGGGGCCCGGTCAGACGCCCATCACGTCGGCGTACGCCGAGGCAAGGCGGAGGGGATCGTGGCGGGGGGAACCGTCGCGAGCGGCAAGGTCGGCGACCTCGAGGTGGGCGCCGAGCGAGTCGGCCCAGCCGGCCAGATGTGGATCATCGGTGGCGAAGCCGCTGTGCGCCAGCACCACGTCGAGGCGCAGCTTCGGGGCATGGTCGGCCAGCAGCTCGATGTGCTTGGCGGCCGAGAACCCCGCTGTCTCGGAGTCCCGCTCCAGGTTGAGGGTCAGGATCCGCCGCGCACGCGATGCGTGGATGGCCTCGGCCAGCTGTGGCACCAAGAGATGCGGAATCACCGAGGTGAACCACGATCCCGGGCCGAGCACGATCCAGTCCGCCTCCAGCAAGACCTCGACCGACTCGGGGCAGGCCGGCGGGTCGGTGGGAACCAGCCGCACCGCGCACACCTCGCCGGAGGTCTTGGCCACCTCGGCCTGACCGCGGATGACCGAGATCTCATCCGGCTTGTCCGTCACCAGGCCGATCACGTCGGCTTCGATCTGCAGTGGCACCGAGGCCATCGGCAGCACCCGGCCCTCGGCGCGCAGCAGGTTGGCCACCATGTCCAATCCGGCCACCGGGTCGCCGAGCCGCTCCCAGAGACCGGCGATCAGCAGGTTCCCGATGGCATGGTCATCAAGAGGACCGTCACTGGTGAAGCGGTACTGCAGCACATCGGCCCAGGTCCGGCCCGCCTCGTCGTCGCCACAGAGCGCGGCCAGCGCCATCCGCAGGTCTCCGGGCGGTAGGCAGTTCAGCTCGTTGCGGAGCCGGCCGGACGAGCCGCCGTCGTCGGCCACGGTGACGATCGCGGTGAGCTGGTCGGTGACCCGGCGGAGCGCCGTCAGTGAGGCGGCCAGCCCGTGACCGCCGCCGAAGGCCACGACCCGAGGAAGCTCCGGCCCGAGCGCATGACGGGCCGAGCGGCGCGGCGTCACTCGCGGCCCAGATCGCGATGTAGCACGGTGGTGGCCAGACCGCCGGCCCGCAGTCGGCGGGCCAGCTCCTCGGCGATCGCGGTGCTCCGATGCTTGCCGCCGGTGCAGCCGATACCGATGGTGACAAACCGCTTGCCCTCGGTGATGTAGCCGCCGGACAGCAGCGTGAGCAGCCCTTCCAGCGCGGCCACGAAGTCGAGAGCTCCGGTCTGGCCGAGCACATAGTCGCTGACCGGCTTGCTCAGCCCGGTCTGCGGGCGCAGTTCGGGTATCCAGTGTGGGTTGGGGAGGAACCGGACGTCGAAGACCATGTCCGCGTCAACCGGCAGCCCGTTCTTGAAGCCGAAGCTCAGCAGCGTGACCCGGAGCTTCTCGTCACTGCTGCCGCCGTACGCATGGCTCACCCGAGAGCGGAGCTGGTGGATGTTCAGTGCGGAGGTGTCGATCACCAGGTCGGCGGCCGCCCGCAGCGTGGCCAGCAGCTCGCGCTCCCGGCCGATCCCGTCCAGCAACCGGCCGTCACCCTGCAGCGGGTGCGGCCGGCGAACCGACTCCTGACGCCGAACGATCACGTCGTCGCTGGCCTCCAGGTAGAGGATTTCGGGCATGACGCCAACGGTGCCCAGGTCGGCGAACATTCCCGGCAGCTGCTCGAAGAAGCCCCGCGTCCGGACGTCGAGCACCACCGCCAACCGGGTCAGCCCGATCTGCCGGGCCTGCCCGCACACCTCGGGAAGCACGCTCGGCGGGAGGTTGTCCACCACGTACCAGTCGAGATCCTCCAGGCTGTGCGCCGCAGTCGAGCGGCCGGCTCCGGACATCCCGGTGACCACGACGAGCCGCAGCGGCTTGGTCGGCTCATCCGCGGTCTCGCTGGTCACGTGCTGATTATGGCGTGGCCGAGCATCAGGAGAGCACTTCGCCGGTCGCCATGTTGATTGCCTCGCCCTGCGGCTTCGCGTCCAGGGCGTCCTTGACCGACTGCGCCAGCTTGGGACCGAAGCCGGGCACCGCGGCGATCTCGGCGACGCTCGCCGCCCGGAGCTTCTTCAGCGAACCGAAGTAGGTGATCAGGGCCTTTCGCCGGACCTCGCCCAATCCGGGGACCTGATCCAGCAACGACTCGACCATTGACCGGCTGCGTCGGGCACGGTGGTGAGTGATGGCGAATCGGTGCGCCTCGTCACGGATCCGCTGCAGCAGATACAGGCCCTCGCTGGTCCGCGGGAGGATGAGCGGCTCCTCGACATCGGGCAGCCACACCTCCTCGAGCCGCTTGGCCAGACCGCAGAGGGCGACGTCGGCGACGCCGAGCTCGGTCAGCGCCCGCGCCGCCGCCGCGACCTGCGGCGGCCCACCATCGACGACGACCAGCGCGGGCGCGTACGCGAACTTCCGCGGAGCGCCGGTGACCGGGTCCACCAGCAGCGGCCCCGACTCCTCACCGGCCCCCGTCCGGACCCCGCCGGGAACCCGGTCGTCGAGCAGCCGGCGGAACCGGCGGGTGATCACCTCGTGCATCGCGGCGACGTCGTTCTGACCGTCCACGTGCCGGATGACGAATCGGCGATACTCACTCTTTCGCGGCAAACCGTCCTCGAACACCACCATTGAGGCCACCACTTCGGTGCCCTGCAGGTTGGAGATGTCGAAGCACTCGATCCGCAGCGGCGGAGTGTCCAGCTCCAGCGCCTCCTGGATCTCCTCCAGGGCCCGGTTTCGAGTCGACAAGTCGCCCGCTCGGCTCGTCTTGTGCTTGACCAGCGTCTCGCCCGCGTTGCGGGCCACGGTCTCCATCAGGGATCGCTTGTCACCGCGCTGCGGAACCCGGATCGCGACGTGCGAGCCGCGCCGGTCCGACAGCATCTGGGTCAGCGACTCATACGACGAGGGCAGGGTCGGCACCAGGATCTCGCGCGGCACCGCGTCCCGGTCGCCGGTCGTCGGATCCGGGTCGGCGTACAGCTGAAGCAGGAACTGCTCGACCAGGACCTCGGTGCCCGAGTCGTCGAACCGGTCGGCCACCCAACCGCGTTGCCCGCGCACCCGACCGCCGCGGACGTGGAAGATCTGCACTGCAACCTCGAGCGGGTCCTCGGCCAGCGCGATGACGTCGGCGTCGGTGCCGTCCTTCAGGACCACGGCGTTCTGCTCCATCGCCCGTCGCAACGCACCGATGTCGTCCCGCAGCCGGGCCGCCCGCTCGTACTCCAGCGCATCGCTGGCCGACCGCATCTCCCGTTCCAGCCTCTTGATCATCGGTGCCGCCTGGCCGCCGACGAAGGAGCAGAAGTCGTCAACGATCGCGCGGTGCTCGGCCGCGTCGATCCGGCCGACGCACGGCGCCGAGCACTTGCCGATGTAGCCCAGCAGGCAGGGACGTCCGAGTTGCTTGTGGTTCTTGAAGACTCCCGGCCGGCAGGACCGCATCGGGAAGACCCGGAGCAGCAGGTCGACGGTCTCCCGGATCGCCCAGGCGTGGGAGTAGGGCCCGTAGTAGCGCGTGCCTTTGCGCTTGGGCCCGCGGCCGACCATGACTCGCGGGAACTCCTCGGACAAGGTCACGGCGAGCCAGGGATACGACTTGTCGTCGCGGTACTTGATGTTGAACCGCGGATCGAACTCCTTGATCCACGAGTACTCCAGCTGAAGTGCTTCGACCTCGGTCTGCACCACCGTCCAGTCGACCTGGGCAGCGCTGGTGACCATGGATCGCGTCCGGCTGAGCAGATTGGCGGGGTCGGCGAAGTAGGAGTTCAGCCGGGACCGCAGACTCTTCGCCTTGCCGACGTAGATGACCCGCCCTTGCGCGTCGGAGAACCGGTAGACCCCCGGCTGGTCCGGAATCGACCCCGGCAGCGGCCGGTACGCCGGGCCGGTCCGGGTCGCGGGGGGAGGCACGCCCACAGCGTAGATGCCGCCACTGACCACCCGGTGATTCCGACTTGTCAGGCGGTGGCGTCTGAGGCCTCGGCGAGTTCCTTGATCCGGCTCAGCCGGGCATCCCAGGCGTCCGCGATCCGGTCCAGCTCGCGAGCCAGAGCGCTGAGCCGGCCGCCGATCGGAGTGAAGACGACTTCCCGGCCGCGGGGATAAGCCTCCACCAGACCGGCCGCTCGCAGCACGTCGAGATGCCGCACCACCGCCTGCCGGGTGATTGGGAGGTCACGGGCCAGCGCACTGGCGGACGCCGGGCGCTCGCCGAGCCGGACCAGGATCTGCCAGCGCGTCTCGTCGCCGAGCGCGGCGAACACCGGGCTCAGCGTCTCGCTCACCGGCGCCACACCTCGGCCCGGTCGGCCAGACCGGCCAGCAGCTCCAGGCCGCCCTCCCAGCCTTGGATCTCCTCGCCGACCAGAGTGTCCGGATCGCCGAGCGCCGGATCCAGCTCGGCGAACCCGGTGTGCCGGACGACCACCGTGCTGCCCGGGCCGGATGCCTGGACGGTGATCAACACCTCGGTGCTGCATCCTTCCGTCGGCTCAGTCTCCGGTGTCGCCGCCATGCGGTAGCCGAACCTGCTCGGCTCCTCGTACGCGGTCACCCGCCCCAGGTACGTGCCGTGCTCGGCCCAATGGAAGCTGAGGCGGCCGCCGACCACAGGCTCGACGGATGCCCCGTCGAAGGCGTACCAGGCGGCCAGTCCGTCGGGTGTGGTGATCAGCGACCACACCCGGTCGGGCGGCGCCGCGATGTCGACGGCCCGCTGCACACTGCTCCGATCCAGGTACGCCGCAGCCGCGACCAGTTCCTGCTCCCAGCCGTCGACGTTCTCCTCGCGCTTGCGCAACCACTCGGCCGGGTCATCGCCCAGGCTGGAGAACCCGCTCTCGGCCACCCGCAGAGTGACGCCGGCATCCTCCCGGTCGGTGATCCAGAACTCCACCAAAGTGGACTCGTCGCCCTCGCCCAGCCAACGAAACGCCGCATAACGCGGCGGATCGAGACTGACCGTGCGGAGCCGGAAGTCACCGTGCTCCGGGTTCCGGAGCACCGTGAGGTCACCGTTGGTCTCCAACACCGGGTTGCTGACCACGGCGCCCTGGTTGATGTACCAGCCGGGCCGGGCCACGAGCGCCCAGACCCGCTCGGCACTGGCATCGATGTCGACCTGACGCTCGACCCGGTCGAGCTCGTCCACCTGATCCGCGCGGTCGGTCTGCGCCATCACCACTCCTCCGTCGCTATGTGCAACATAACTGTTGCATATCGGACGTGGAAGTGCAACCTGTGAGTTGCAGGTTATCGATTGATCATGCCTCGACGTAGACCTTGCCGCCCGAGACCACGGCCTTGGCCTCGGGCAGCGGCTCGGTGGCTGGAGGGCCGGAGACTGAGCCGTCCTCGATGGAGAACTTGCTGCCGTGGCAACTGCAGTTGATCAAGCCGTCGCTCACCGATGTGACCGGGCACCGCATATGGGTGCAGATCTTGCTGAAGGCCTTGTACGTCCCCTTCTCCGGCTGGGTGACCACATAGTCGGCGTTCTCCATGATCACTCCGCCGCCGACCGGCACATCGGCGGTGGCCACGCTGGGGCCGCTCGGAGCCGCGGACGTCTTGGTGGCCGAGGACGTAGCCGGCGTGGAGCTGGCCGGAGCCGAGGTGGCCGGGGCGGACGACGACGCGGGAGCCGATGACGTCGGGGCTGAGGTCGATGGCGCGGCGGGCTCGCCGTCGGCCGAGCAGGCGCCGAGGACGGTGGCGCCGCCACCCGCGAGCGCGGCAAGGCCGGCGGCGCGCAGCACCGTGCGTCGGGTCGTCGCCGGGACGGCGGCTTGCGGCTGGGGATGATCGGACATGAAGGGCCTCCGTGCGGGGGTACTGGTTCCGGTCTTGTGACGTGGGCGGGTGAAAGCCGGCCACCCGACAGCGATGTCGCGGGCCTGGCGGCCACCCGCCCCTTCCGGTAGACGAACGACGCTGCGCTTTGGTTCGACGCGGAACACAGCAAGGGGGACGACCCCCTTGAAACCCCCGCCGCGCGCACAAGAACACACGGGAGCGCGCGCTGATCAGCTCGCCTGGCGCGCCGGCACCTTCCGGCCAGCGGTGCGCTTCGCGGCCGCCTTGGTCGCAGCACCCTTGGCCGTGGTCGGCACCGGCGGCA
This sequence comes from uncultured Actinomycetota bacterium, assembly GCA_963711015.1. GTDB lineage: Bacteria > Actinomycetota > Actinomycetes > Propionibacteriales > Propionibacteriaceae > Microlunatus. The sequence continues at coordinate 110,765 of CAVQCQ010000002.1, read as the reverse complement.
CCAGCTCCGGCTGAGCCGCACCCACAGGCACGGCCCGGCCGTCCAGAATCGGCTTGAGGAACATCCCGGTGTAGGAGTCCCCGTTGGCCGCGATCTGCTCCGGGGTGCCCTCGGCGATGATCTTGCCGCCCCGCGAGCCGCCCTCCGGTCCCATGTCGATCACCCAGTCAGCGGTCTTGATCACATCGAGGTTGTGCTCGATCACCACCACAGTGTTTCCCGCATCGACCAGTCGGCCGAGCACACCCAGCAGCTTGCGGATGTCCTCGAAGTGCAGGCCGGTCGTGGGCTCGTCCAACACGTAAAGGGTCCGCCCGGTCGAGCGCTTCTGCAGCTCGCTGGCCAGCTTCACCCGCTGCGCCTCACCGCCGCTCAACGTCGGTGCCGGCTGGCCCAGCCGGACGTATCCGAGGCCCACCTCGACCAGCGTCTTGAGGTGCCGGCTGATCGCCGGGATGGCGGCGAAGAACTCCGCGGCCTCCTCGATCGCCATGTCCAGGATCTCCGAAATGGACTTGCCCTTGTAGTGGACCTCGAGGGTCTCCCGGTTGTAGCGCGCGCCATGGCAGACCTCGCACGGGACGTACACGTCGGGCAGGAAGTTCATCTCGATCTTGATCGTGCCGTCGCCGGTGCAGTTCTCGCACCGCCCGCCCTTGACGTTGAAGGAGAACCGGCCCGGCTGGTAGCCCCGGACCTTGGCCTCCGGCGTCTCGGCGAACAGCCGGCGCATGTGGTCGAAGACTCCGGTGTAGGTCGCCGGGTTGGACCGCGGCGTACGCCCGATCGGCGACTGGTCGACGTGGATGATCTTGTCGATGTCGTCGGCACCCGTGATCGAGCGGTGCCGGCCGGGCACGTCGCGCGCGTTGTAGATCCGCTTGGCCAGCGCGGTGTAGAGGATGCTGTTGACCAAGGTCGACTTGCCGGACCCGGAGACTCCGGTGACGGCGATCAGCTGGCCGAGCGGGAAGGACACCGTGACGTTCTGCAGGTTGTGTTCGACGGCGTTGTGCACGGTGACCACCCGGCTTCGGGTGCGCGGTCGCCGGATGGCCGGCAGCGGGATCGACCGGCGTCCCGACAGGTACGCCCCGGTCAGCGAATGTGGATGGGTCAGCAGTTCCGCCACCGGTCCCGAGTGGACCACGTACCCGCCGTGCTCCCCCGCGCCCGGTCCGATGTCCACGGCCCAGTCGGCGGTCATGATCGTGTCCTCGTCGTGCTCGACCACGATCAAGGTGTTGCCCAGGTCGCGCAGCCGGACCAGCGTCTCGATCAGCCGGCGGTTGTCCCGCTGATGCAGCCCGATGCTCGGCTCGTCCAGGACGTAGAGCACTCCGACCAGACCCGAGCCGATCTGGGTCGCGAGCCGGATCCGCTGGGCCTCGCCGCCGGACAGACTCGCGGTGGGCCGGCTCAGCGACAGGTAGTCCAGCCCCACGTCAAGCAGGAACTTCAGCCGTTCGTTGATCTCCTTGAGCACTCGCTCGGCGATCTGCCGCTCCCGGTCGGTCAGCTCCAGCTTCCGCAGGAACGCCGCGGCCTCGTCGATCGACATGGCGGAGATCTCGGCGATGTTGCGATCGCCAACGGTCACCGCGAGCGACGTCGGCTTGAGCCGCGCCCCCTTGCAGGCCCGGCAGGGCACCTCGCGCATGTAGCCCGCGAACCGCTCCCGGGAGGTGTCGGACTCGGCCTCGGCGTGCCGGCGCTCGATGTAGGAGACGACGCCCTCGTACTTCGCGTTGTAGCTGCGCTCCCGCCCGTACCGGTTCCGGTAGCGCACGTGGACCTGGCCGGGCACACCGTGCAGCAGCATCTGCTTGGCCGCGGCCGGGAGCTTGTGCCACGGCACCGTCGTGCTGAAGCCGGCGCTCTCGGCCAGTGAGTCGATCAGCCGGATGAAGTAGTCGGCGACGTGAGCCGAGGACCACGGGGCGATCGCGCCCTGGGCCAGGCTCTTCTCGTCGTCGGGCACCACCAGCTCGGGATCGACCTCCATCCGAGTGCCGAGGCCGTGGCAGTCCGGGCAGGCGCCCCAGGGCCCGTTGAACGAGAACTGCCGCGGTTCCAGCTCATCGATCGCGATGTCGTGGTTGTTGGGGCAGGCCATCTTCTCCGAGTAGTGCCGTTCCCGGTTGGGATCCTTGGCCTCGAGGTCGACGAAGTCGACCGACACCACACCCTGGGCCAGTCCCAGCGCCGTCTCCACCGAGTCGGTCAGCCGCTGCTTGACCGCCGGCTTGACGGCCAGCCGATCCACGATCACGTCGATGTTGTGCTTGTACTTCTTGTCCAGCACCGGCGGATCGGTCAGCTGCACCACCTCACCGTCCACCCGGGCCCGGCTGAAGCCCTCCGCGGCCAGCTCGCGGAAGACCTCCGCGTACTCCCCCTTGCGGCCCCGGATCACCGGCGCGAGGATCTGGAAGCGGGTGCCCTCCGGCAGCGCCAGCAGCCGATCGACGATCTGCTGCGGCGACTGCCGGCTGATCGGCTCATGACAGATCGGGCAGTGCGGACGGCCGGCTCGCGCGTACAGCAGGCGCAGGTAGTCGTAGACCTCGGTGATGGTGCCGACCGTCGAGCGCGGGTTGCGGCTGGTGGACTTCTGGTCGATCGAGACCGCGGGCGACAGGCCTTCGATGAAGTCGACGTCCGGCTTGTCCATCTGGCCCAGGAACTGGCGCGCGTACGCCGACAGCGACTCGACGTAGCGCCGCTGCCCTTCGGCGAAGATCGTGTCGAACGCCAGACTCGACTTGCCCGACCCGGAGAGGCCCGTGAACACGATCAGGGCATCGCGGGGCAGATCCAGGGAGATATTGCGCAAGTTGTGTTCGCGGGCACCCCGGACGACGAGTCGGTCGGTCACGACGGTCATCGTATGTGCCCGGACTGACAATGCCGCACTCGTTCCCAACCGACCCGATAGCGTGTGCCCCATGACCCGCAGCGGTGTCCCCACGGACCAGGACGAGACGCTCCGCGGGCTGGTCACCAGGCGACCCAGCGGCTGCTCGGAGACACCATCACCGTGCCCGAGCAGGCGTGGCGGGAGCCGAGCCGGCTGCCCGGCTGGAGCCGCGGGCACGTCGCCACCCACATCGCGCGGACACGCCGACGGGATCGTCCGGCTGACCGAGTGGGCGCGCAGCGGTGAACGACAGGACATGTACGTCTCAGCCGAGCAGCGAGAGGCCGACGTCGAGGACGGCTCGGTCCGTTCCGGGCTGGACCTGCAGATCGACCTGGACACCACAGCCGGCCGGCTGGGCGACGCCTTCGAGGCGATGGACCAGGACGAGGCCTGGGACGCGGTGGTCGAGCTGCGCGGCGGACTCCGGGTGCCGGCCCGGCTACTGCCGTTGACGCGGTTGCTCGAAGTCGTCATCCATCATGTCGATCTCGACATCGGCTATGAGATCAGCGACATCGAGCAGTCGACCGCCGAGTGGCTGCTGGAATGGTGTGCGTTCCGGCTGCGCAGCCGCGACGAGTTCCCGCGGCTCGACCTCACCTCGGACTCGGGCTTCCGGATCGAGGTGGGCAGTGCCGGCCAGCCGATCGCGATCAGCGGCAGCAGCGCGAACCTCCTCGGCTGGCTGATGTCTCGGGTGGACTCGTCGGCGGTCCAAGGTGACGAAGGCTTGAAACTGCCAGCGTTCTAGGAGAACTGATGACCGGTCTCAACCATGTTTCGCCCGGAGGCGCTCCGGTGGTCGTCCGGCTGTCCCCCACCGTGTCGATGGCCAAGGTCAGCGTCGGGCCGATGGACAACAACGCCTACCTGCTGCAGGGCCCGGACCAGGCCACCGTCCTGATCGACGCCGCGAACGACGACGACCGGCTGCTCGAGATCATCGCGGGCGGGCGGGTCGACACCATCGTGACCACCCACCGGCACGACGACCATTGGCAGGCGCTGCAACGACTCGCGGAGGCCACCAGCGCCCAGCTGATCGCCGGCCGGCCGGATGTCGACGCCATCGCCACCGGCGCCTGGGTCGAGAACCTCGTCGGCGTGTGGGACGGGGACCGGGTCGACCTCGGCACCGAGTCGCTCGAGGTGATCGGGCTGGTCGGGCACACGCCGGGGTCGATCACCCTCGCGTACGCCGGCGGCGGGCCGACCCACCTCTTCACCGGGGACAGCCTGTTCCCGGGGGGGCCGGGTAAGACCAACGACCCCGAGGACTTCACGTCGCTTGATGGACGATCTCGAGGAGAAGATCTTCGGCCGGTTCGACGACGAGACCGTGGTCCATCCCGGCCACGGCGACGACACCACCCTGGGCGCGGAGCGGCCGCACCTGGAGGAGTGGCGCGAGCGCGGCTGGTGAGTCCGTCGGGCACCTGACGGAGCAGCGACTCGTCGCGCACGACAATCGCGCTGCCGCAGGATCGTGTCCGCGAGGATGAGCGCTGGATCTCAGGGACGTCTTGCCTGACCGGGAAGAATCGGGCCATGACGCAGCGGATCGGACTCGGGCTGTTGATCATGGGGCTGCTCGCGGCCGGATTGCACCGCGGAACCCGCGAGCCAGACCGCACCGAGTGCCGAAGCCAGCAGTGCGCCGACCGCCGCCCCGCGACGACGCCGCGACGATCAGCCCGACACGGCCAGCCCGACGGCGTCGGCGAGCGAGCCGAGTGCGACGCCCACGCCCACCGCGACCCCCACCGCCAAGCCGAAGAAGAAGCCGCATCCCATCTCGATCCAGGCGCTGATCGAGAAGAAGTACGACGGACGGGACCTCAAGCTGGGCCGGCAGATCGGCGACGGCGGCTCGTACAAGCGCTACCTGGTCAGCTACAGGGGTGACCGCGAGCGGATCTCCGGCGTGATGAACGTGCCCGACGGCAAGGGACCCTTCCCGGTGCTGGTGCTCAACCACGGCTACATCGACCCCGACATCTACGTCCCGGGCCAGGGCATGGCCCGGGAGCAGGACTTCCTGGCCCGGCGCGGATTCGTCGTGCTGCACATCGACTACCGCGGGCACGCGACCTCGACCAACGACCCGAACGTCGACTACGAGCTGCGGCTGCCCTACGCCGTGGACACGATCAACGCGGTCAAGGCGGTCAAGTCCTCGAAGCTGAAGTTCCTGGACGGGAACGGGTCGGCTGGCTCGGCCGGTCGATGGGCGGCGGCGTGACGCTGACCGCGCTCGTGGCGCAGCCCGGTCTGGTGGACGCGGCCGTCATCTACGCCTCGGTCAGCTCGCTGGCCGCCGACAACTGGCGGACGTTCACCAGCGACGCCGAGGACCAGCGGACCAACCGACGGATCGCGCGGGGCTACGGGCTGCCGAAGGACAACCCGGAGTTCTGGTGGGCCGCCTCCTCCCGGCCCTACTTCGACCGGATCACCGAGCCGATCATGGTCCACCACGGGCTGCAGGACGACACCTGCCCGATCGAGTGGTCCCGGCGCACGGTGCGGGCGCTGCGCAAGGCCGACAAGGACGTGACCTACCACTCCTACCGCGGTGAGGGTCACACCTTCGCCGGGCAGTGGGGACGCTCGATCGAGCGCACCGCCGACTTCTTCGACCGCGAGCTCAGGACCGGCGGCTGAGGGCGTCGCGTACACCTCGTCCAGCGCACGGGCCGGCTCGCCCAGCCCGTCGAAGCAGTCGAGCTGGCGGGAGATCCGATCCGACCGCCACTCCAGCGCCAGGAACTCCAGCGCTGTGCTCAGCACCATCGCGTGGTGGTGCAGCGTGACGTCCAAGATCCTGCGGATCCGCTCGTCCTCGGGATCCTCGCAGCGCGCGGGCAGGCTGTCCCGCAACGCGAAGAACCGGCGGACCACCGGACCGCCGCGTGGAGCCAGCTCGCCCAGCGATCTCCCGGGCGCGTACGCCGCGGAGCACGTCCTCGGCCTCGTCCTGGAGGATCACCGCCTCGGCCGCGATGCGGCGCAGGCTCGGCGGAGGCTCGACCGGTGTCTCCAGGGAGTCGATCAGGACGAAGCGGTCGGGTACATGGCGGCGACGGAACCACGCCATGGAAGGAACTATAGGTCGCAGGCCAATGCGGCTGAAGGGCGAATGCCGACGATGAGGCGCTACTTCACGACCGAGTAGCGCAGATGGGTGACCCCGGTGTCGGTGAACACCTCGGGATCGGACAGCCGCACCGGCCCCTTCGACCCGGCGAACCACGGGATGCCCTCGCCCAAGATCACCGGGACCAGGCTGACCACGATCTCGTCGAGCAGTCCGGCGTCCAGCACCTCACGGGTCGCGGTCGCACCGGCGATCCCGACGTCCTTGCCGCCGGCCAGCTCCTGGGCCTTGGCCACCGCCGCCTCCGCGCCCGAGACGAAGTGGATCGGTACGCCGTCCCGCGGCCAGTCGGCCGGCGGGTTGTGGGTCAGCACCACCATCGGCACCTCGCCGCCGGGATGCCCGTTCCACCCGTTGGTGATGTCGTAGAGCCGGCGGCCCACCACGGTCGCTCCGGTCTGCTCGGTCGCCGCACTACAGCAGGTCGGCGGTGACCTGGCTGACCCGGAGCTCGGGAAACCCCTCGCTCAGCTTCACCGGCCACGTCACCGCTGCCGTAGAAGCCGAACAGCTCGTCACACCCGTCGTTCTTGTCCGCGATGAAGCCGTCCAGCGACATCGCCAGCTGCGCCGCAACCTTGCCCATCTCGTCCTCCTTGTTCGTGTGTCCGGGTCTGCCTCATCTCAGACCACCGGGACAGCACGAAGTCATCGGGCTGCCGACCTAGCCGGGTTCGGTGGGCGGATCCGGGGTCTCGGCGATGGTCCGCTGCAGCCAGCCGACGTCGTGCCAGGCACCCAGCTTCCAGCCGACCTTCCGGTAGATCCCGACGGGTTCGAACCCGAGCGCCCGGTGGAAGCCGGCGCTGGCCTCATTGGGCAGCGTCATCCCCGCCATCGCCTGTCGATACCCACGCTCGGCGAGCCGAGCGAACAGAGCCTCGTAGAGCTGGCGGCCGCCGCCGTCTCGCAGCCGGTCCATGCTGAGGTAGACGCTGGTGCTGCAGGCCCACCGATAGGCGGCCCGTTCGTTGAAGACGGTCGCGTACGCGTAACCGACGATCTGTCCCGAGTCGGTGAGCACCAGGAAGGCCCAGCGCTCGTTGGCCGCCGCGATCCGGGCCGCCATCTGCTCCGGCGTCGGCGGGTCGAGCTCGAACGAGATCGCCGTCTGGAGCACGTACGGCGCATAGATCGCGGCACAGGCCGCGGCGTCGTCGGCGGTGCCCGGCCGGACGGACCAGCTCATGCCACAAACCTCGCATAGTCGGGACCAAAGGCCCATCGTCAGGCTCAGAACGTCAAATTACGGTGAGTGAACCGCCGGACGACCTGTGATCACAGGCTCGAGGAGGCGCTACCAGCGAAGGGGAGCAATGGCGACATACGACGTCGGGAACCGGTCGGCGATTGTGACCGGAGGTGGTTCAGGGATCGGTGAGGCGTGCGCGGCCGTGTTGGCCGCATCGGGAGCGGCCGTACTGGTGGTCGATCTCCATGAGGAACATGCCCGAAACGTCACCGAGAAGATCAACGCGAATGGCGGCGTCGCGACCGCACTGGCCGGCGACGTCTCGGACGAGGCGTTCGCCCAGGTGATGGTCGACGAGGCCGGCAAGCTGGGCCCGTTGCGGATCGCGGTCAACAACGCCGGCATCGGCGGGCCGCTGGCGCAGGTCGCTGATCTCTCGACCGAGGCGTGGCGAAAGGTCATGTCGGTCAACCTCGACGCCGTCTTCTACGGTATGCGTACCCAGATCCCCGCCATGATCGCCGCCGGGGGCGGGGCGATCATCAACATGGCCTCCATCCTCGGCAGCGTCGGCTTTGCCTCGTCGGCGGCCTACGTGACCACCAAGCACGGCCTACTCGGCTTGAGCAAGAACGCGGCGTTGGAGTACGCGTCGCAGAACATCCGGGTGGTCACGGTCGGTCCCGGCTTCATCTCGACCCCGCTCGTGGAGAGCGCGTTGGACGCCGATGCGCGGACCTTCATCGCTGCGCAGCATCCGGTTGGACGGATGGGCACCTCCGAGGAGGTGGCAGCACTGGTCGCCTTCCTGGCCAGCGACGCCGCCTCCTTCATCACGGGCAGCTACCACCTGGTGGACGGCGGCTACACCGCGCGTTGAGGCGGCACCACCGCCTCCGTGATCGGCCCGCCCGGTCCCGGCTCGGCCGGACCGGGGTCCGCCGGCGCTTCGACGTCGGCCACCGCCGCCTCGACCGCATCCACATCCGCATCCCCGGACCGGGCTTGGTCGAGCTCCTGCTCGACGGCACTCAACCGAGCCATCAGCGTCCGGGCCACGATCTGCTGTCGGGTGGTGGTCCGCTGCGACCGGCCGCGGAACACGAAGCTGACCGCCCAGTGCAGCATCGTCGTCAACCGGTTCTTGAAACCGATCAGATACATCACGTGCACGACCAGCCACATCAGCCAGGCGATGAACCCCGAGAATCTGATCTTGCTTCCCGATGGAGCACACCGCGTGGAAGCGCGAGATCGTCGCCATGCTGCCCTTGTCGAAGTACTTGAAGGGCTCCCCCGCCGGCTGCCCGGCCAGTCGCTTCTTGATCTGGCCCGCTGCGTACTTGCCACCCTGCATGGCGACCTGAGCCACGCCGGGCAGGCCCTTCAGGGCCATCATGTCGCCGACGACGAAGACCTCCGGACGTCCCGGCAGAGTGAGGTCGTCGTTCACCATCACCCGCCCCGCCCGGTCGACCTCGGCGTCGCTCTGCTCCGCGAGCTGTACGCCGAGCTGCGAGGCGCTGACGCCCGCAGCCCAGACCTTGCACCGTGACCTGATCCGGCGCTGGGTGCCGTCGGCGTCGATCACGTCGACGCCGGTGTTGTCCAGGCCCACCACCTTGACGTTGAGCTGGACCTCGACGCCGATCTTGTTCAGCTGCTCACGAGCGGCCTCGGACAGCTTCTCCCCGAACGCGCCGAGCACCGCGGGTGCCGCGTCAAGCAGGATGACCCGCGCTTTGGTGGTGTCGATCCGCCGGAAGTCGTGGCGCAGGGTCCGGTGCGCGAGCTCGGCGATCTGCCCGGCCATCTCCACCCCGGTCGGACCGGCTCCGACCACCACGAAGGTCAGCCACTCCTCCCGGACGGCGGGGTCCTCGCAGAGCTCGGCCAGCTCGAACGAGCCGAAGATCCGGCCCCGCAGCTCCAGCGCATCGTCGATGCTCTTCATGCCCGGTGCGAACTCGGAGAACTGGTCGTTGCCGAAGTAGGACTGCCCGGCGCCGGCCGCGACGATCATGCTGTCGTACGGGGTCACGGTCGTGCCGAGCGGGCTGACCGAGGTGACCGTACGCGCGTCCAGGTCGAGCTCGGTGACCCGGCCGAGCAACACGGTGGCGTTGGGCTGCCTCTTCAGCACCTCGCGGGTGGCGGGTGCGACTTCGCCCTCGGACAACACGCCGGTCGCTACCTGGTAGAGCAACGGCTGGAACAGGTGGTGCGAGGTCATGCTGATCATGGTGATGTCCACGGGGGCCTTGGCCAGCGCCTCCGTGGCCCACAACCCGCCGAAGCCGGAGCCGATGATCACGACGCGATGCCGGCCGCTCTGACCGGACGGCGTAGGGGTGGTCGGGGTTGCGGACGTGTCGACACTCATCGCTTCCTCGCTCTCGAGAAGGCCCTATGACCAAGTTGGCGCGTTGCAGTCATCGTCCCAGCCAGAGTCGCGCTCCGCCACCACCGGTTGCGCACGGCGTCAGATCGACCCAACTCGCAGCGCAGAACGGCGGCGCGGCACCACGCCTGTGATACGGCTGGTCCATGCTGCGGCGCTCTGCTCCTCAGCCTGACAACCGGGCTGCTCACGCTCAGCGCACCGGTGCTGGTCTCCTGTTCACCTGAGGTCCGCCCCGACCGGTCGCCGACAGCGGTACCCCCGGTGCCGTTCTCCGACGTGACGGTGACCGAGAGCGGTGGAGTCGACGGCCGGTACAACGTGCTGCTGATCCAGACCGACGGGGTCGGCCTGGTGATGGGTCGTCAGCCCGCGGCAGGACAGATCGGCGAGGAGCAGTTGTCTCGGTTGCGCACGTTGTTGGAGTCGGAGCAGTTCCGGCTCGAGGTCGCGAGGCAGACACCTCCCGAGCCGCCACAGTGCACCGATCAGGTCACCGTGGGGGTCGTGATGGGGCCGCTGGAGATGAGCCGAACCGGCCCCTGCCCGACCGGCGATGATCGCCCGACACCGGCCTTCGACGAGATCGTTCGCATCGTCTCGGTGCCCCTGCACGGTGTGTTCGACCAGCCGGTTCCGGCCGGGGCCGCCGGCGCTGGTCCCGGTCCGGTTGGAGGCCGCAGCGACGTCCGGTGAGCCGGGCTACGTGATCACCGTCGACGCCCGCGGCCGGGGCGTCCTGACGCGGGCCGGCACGGCGCCCGTACGCCGGACGCTGCCGGACGACGCCCAGGACACTCTCCGGCTGCTGCTCGCCCGCCTCACCGCGGCCAACCCCGTGGACTGCGCCGACCCTGGCCGGCGTCGGGCGATCATCGGCGCTCGCGACCCGGTGACCGTGATCGAGTGCAACGCCTTCGGCACCCAGCCCGAGTTGCAGGCCGCGGTGACCCTGCTCGAAAGCACCTTCTCCGTCCGCTGATCGCGTTCCACCGGTGTCATCGCGTCGTTATGGGGTAGGAAGCAGCGGTGAGGATCCAGAAGGAGAGTCAATGAACGCATCGTCGGCAGTCACGATCAACCGCGCGGCCGAGGACGTGATCGCACTGATCGGCCAGGCCGAACCACCGCTGTCCGACGAGGACGCCGAGGTGTCGTACGATGCCGCTCCCGGTGGCCGGGGAACCGAGGTGCGGGTGCGGCTGGACCGGGAGGTTCCCGGCGGTGCGCTGCGGGAGAAGGTAGCGGCGGTCGTGGGATCGGATCTGCAGCGCCAGCTGGACGACGCACTGCGCCGCTTCAAGCAACTGGTCGAGGCCGGGGAGGTGGCGCGTTCCGACGGTAGCCCGGAGGGCACCGACGCGCAGCGGCAACGCAAGCAGCGGCCCGCCGAGCCGGTCGACGCCGGCGAGTAGAAGCAGGAGACAACGACATGCGAGCGAACTGCTGGATGGGTCGCAACACCGTAGAGGTGCGGGATGTCCCCGAACCGAAGATCGTCAACCCACGCGACGCCATCGTCAAGATCACCTCGACCGCGATCTGCGGCTCGGACCTCCACCTGTTCGACGGCTACATCCCGACGATGCAGAAAGGGGATGTCCTCGGCCACGAGTTCATGGGTGAGGTCGTCGAGGTCGCCGCCGGGGTGTCCAACCTGGCCGTCGGCGACCGGGTGGTCGTCCCGTTCCCGATCGCGTGCGGCGCCTGCCGCTCCTGCGAGTCGGGCCTGTTCTCGCTGTGCGAGAACTCCAACCCGAACGCCGGGATGGCGGAGAAGCTCTGGGGTCACGCCAGCGCCGGCATGTTCGGGTACTCCCACCTGACCGGGGGTTACGCCGGTGGTCAGGCCGAGTACGTCCGAGTGCCGTTCGCCGACGTCGGCCCCATCAAGATCGAGTCGGACCTCTCCGACGAGAAGGTGCTGTTCCTGTCCGACATCCTCCCCACCGCGTACATGGGCGCTGAGATGTGCGACATCAAGCCGGGTGACGTGGTCGCGGTGTGGGGCGCCGGTCCGGTCGGGCTCCTCGCCATGATGAGTGCGTACCTGCTGGGGGCTCACGGAGTGATCGCCATCGACCGGTTCGACTACCGGCTGGAAATGGCCAAGGAGAAGACCGGCGCCGTCCCCCTCAACTACGAGACTGTCGATGTGCAGTCGGCGTTGAAGGACCTCACGGCGGGCCGCGGGCCCGATGCCTGCATCGACGCGGTGGGGATGGAAGCGCACTCCGACTTCGCGCCCGATCCAGCTGTACGACCGGATCAAGCAGGCGGCGCGGCTCGAGACAGACCGTGGCCCGGCCCTCCGCCAGGCGATCGTCTCGTGCCGCAACGGCGGCACGGTGTCGGTGATCGGCGTCTACGGCGGCCTGATGGACAAGTTCCCGGTGGGCTCGCTGATGAACCGCTCGATCACCTTGCGCACCGGCCAGTGCCATGTGCAGCGCTACACCCGGCCGTTGCTGGAGAAGATCGAGAGCGGCGAGATCGACCCCAGCTTCGTGATCACCCACCGGCTCCCGCTGGACCAGGCGCCCGAGGCCTTCGAGACGTTCAAGCAGAAGCGGGACGACTGCGTGAAGGTGGTGCTGTCGGTCTGAGCCGCCTGGTCTGACCTGGGTCAGCGCGATTCGGCCAGGACCTTGCGGATCGCCTCCGCGAACGCCGTCGGATCCGCCATGAACCCGCCATGATCACCGGGGAAGATCGTCGGCGGTGTACCGAGCCGTTCGGCCAGCGCCTCGGCCGAGCGTCGAGCAATCTCGGCGCCGGACTCCTGACCGACCGCGACCACCACCCGTGGGCCAGAGCGAAGAGCGTCGATCTCCGGCTGGTACCGCAGGAACGGGCGGAACTTGCGGAGGAAGAACATCTCGTCGTCGGCCCGCTGCTTGGCGGACGGCTCCGGCGGGCTCGCGCTGGCTTCACCGTTCTCGTCGGCATCCGGCTGGCCCGCCGGCGCTTCGCCCGCAGGCGGCCACTCCACCGGAGCCACTCCGGCGTCGGTCACCGGACCGCTGTGCATGATGAGGCCGACGAACTTCTGGAAGGCCGGACCCGGCTCACCGGCCCGGTAGGCGTTCTCGATCTCGATCACGACCGCCTGGATCTGCGGCGCATCGGGGAGCAGCTCGGTCACCGGCGGCTCGTGGGCGATCAGCGTGCCGAGCTTGCCGGGGTGCCGGGTGGCGAAGGCCAGACCGGTCATGGCTCCGCCACTGCTCCCGAACACGTCCGCCGGCCCAGGACCGACTGCCCCGACAACGGCGGCCAGCTGGTCTGCTTCGATCTCCGGGGTGACGTCGAGCGACGGGTCGTTGGCGCTGCTTTCGCCCAGCCCGTGCGGGTCGTAGGTGACGACGGTGTAGTCGTCAGCAAGCAGGTCAGCCAGCGGACCGAAAGGACCACTCGTCATCGGGTGACCGATCACCAGCAGGAGCGGACCGGAACCCCGGACTTCGTAGTAGATCCGGCCGCCAGGGGTATCCACGTGGTGCGATCGGACGGCGGTGCTCATCGATGGTCTCCTTCGGTCGGATCGAATATAAGGACTGACTCGCCCAGCCTCGCGAACTCATCGGCCTGCCATCGACAACTCCAGCCCCAGCCAGGCGGCGAGGGCCTCGATCTCAGCCACCACGTCCGCGCGCATCGCCGAGCTGAAGGGGACGTCTTCGTGCAGCGCGTGCACGGTGAACGCCCCGGTCCGACGGTCGGCCCGCGCATCGAGCTTGCCGACCAGCCGGTCGTGATGCAGGACCGGGAGCGCGAAGTAGCCCCAGCGACGCTGCGAGGCCGGCTTGTACATCTCCAGCACGTACTCGTAGTCGAACAGGGCCTGGGCTCGCTCCCGGTCATGGATCAGTCGGTCGAACGGCGACAGCAGCGCCGTCCGGCCGGCGAACGGCTGGTCGAGCGCCTCCGGATCCGCCCGCCATGTCCCGTCCACGCCCTCGACACTGACCGGAATACCGGCATTCCCGACCGAGATCGGCTCACCCGGGGTAACGGCGGGTCGATCGCGAACCAGACCCAGCGCGCGCAGCCGCCGCTGCTCACGCTGTCGCTGCGCCTCGGCAGGGGGCGGTGCCTCGAAGTCGGGGTACACCGCTCTCGGCAAGGTCCCAGATCCGCTGCCGGCCGACCCGTCCCGAGACCGCCACCTCCCCGCGGGCGGACAGGAACTCCAGCATCTGGGTGACGTTGCGGTTGTTGGTCCAGCCGGTCGAACCCCACGGCACCTGGCTGGTGTCGGGAAGATCCCGCGACAGCAGCGGCCCGGCCTCACGGAGCCGGGCGAGCAGGTCACGGCGGAAACCATCGTTGGCCTTGATCCAGGCTTGCACCGACGCCTGCGCGGTGTACACCGTCTCCTCGGGCACGTGCAGCGCGACCGCGGTCATCGGCCGGATGAAGGCCCGCAGCTCGAACAGCCTCCGCTCGTCCAGAGCGGCGGTCAGGTCGGCGGGCCGGTACGCCACACCGAGCCGGCTCCAGGCGACGAGATCGGCACTCGGCGCCACCGCGGCCGTGGGGTCGATCTGCAGCAACGTGAGGTGGTCGACCAGCGCCACCAGATCGGTCGGCCGCTGCGCGTCGAGGCGCTGCGCCCGCACGGCAAGCTGGCGGGCCTCGGCACGATCCAGCCGTCGAATCTGCGACACCCCTCAGGCCCGCGCTCGGACCGACCAGGCGGCCGCATCGATGGAAAAGGGCGGCGTGGGCAGCAGCTCCGCACAGTGTTCCCGAAGGGCGTCACGATGGGCCGGCGACAGGGCACGGACGTAGCCCCCGAGCGGACCGACGCCCAAGGTGTACGGCTCCCACCACTCCTCGACACTGGCGAACCCGACCGTTACCGAGAGCCGGTCCTGCTCGACCTCATGCCAGCCGGCAGTATTCGCCAGCTCCACCAGGTGACCCTCGCGTACGCCGGCCCGGTCCAGCTCGTGCGGTGCGGCGGGGTCGAGGTCCAAGGCTGCCCGCATGAAGATCGACAACGGGCCGGCCTCGCCGGCGTGGTCCCAGACACAGGCCAGCAATCGGCCGCCGGGTCGGGTCACCCGCCGCATCTCAGCCAGCCCTGTGACCGGATCGGCCATGAAGTGAACGACCAGCTGGGCCAGCGCCGCATCGAACGAGTCGTCCGGGAACGGGAGCTGCTCGGCGCTCGCCTGGTGCACGTCGACCTCGGGAAGCCGTTGCCGGACCGCTGCAACGAACGGCGCCGAGGGATCGACGGCAGCGACCGAGGTCTCGCCGAGGCGGCGGACCAGCTCTGTGGTCAGCGCTCCTGGACCGCAGCCGACGTCCAGCACCCGCTGACCGGCGACGAGCTCAGCCGCGTCGGCGAACGGTACGGCGAGCGGTTCGGAGAACCGTCCCATGAACCGGCCGTAGGCGTCCGCGGGCACGTCGAAGGTCACCATGTCACGGTAGGTCACGGGGTTCCCAGCGTTATGGTGAACGTGCCGATTCTGGATGTGGGAACGGACGGGACATGTGGGGATCCGATGGTCACTGAGGGCGCCCCGACAACGGTCCCGACTCTGGCCGACCAGGTCAGCAAGCTCTATGAGCTGATTGCCGGCTACCACGCCACGCACATGATGGAGATCGCGCGCGAGCTGGGCGTCTGGAACGCGCTGGCCAAGGATCCGGGGCTCACCTCAGCGGAGCTTGCGGAGCGGCTGGGCACCCGGCCGTTCCCCACCGACGTGCTCTGCCGAACGGCGTTCTCGTTCGGGCTGCTGGACCGTGACGGCGCCGGCTGGCGACTGGCTCCGCACTTCGACCAGATCCTGGGGAACCCCGAATCGAGCTTCTACCTCGCCTGTGCGCCCAGCGTCCACATGCAACTGGGCAAGGACTATCGGGAGTATGTCGATCGCTTCCGCACCGGAACGATCAAGTCGTACCAAGATCATGACGAGGGCGTTCATGCGCGAGGTGGCGCTCGCGCTGAAGACCTTGCCGCGCATCTTCTTGGACCTCGTCCTGCCGCGGCTGCCCGGCCTCGCCGCGACCCTGGAGCAGGGCGGCCGGGTGCTCGACGTCGGCTGCGGTGGTGGCTGGGCGGTCGTCCAGATCGCAGAACGGTTCCCCGGCACCTCCTGTGTCGGGATCGATGTCGAGCCCTACTCGATCGATGCGGCCCGACGACTGATCGTCGAGCGGGATCTCGCCGATCGCTGCGAGGCGCACGTCCGCAGCGTCGAGACGTTGACGAGGACGAAAGCTACGACGTGGCCACCAGCTTCCTGGTGGTCCACGAGATCCCGCCGGAGCTCAAGGCGGCCGCGTTCGCGGCGGTCGCGCGGGTCCTGAAGCCCGGCGGCTACTTCTTGATCTTCGACGAGGTCTACCCGGAGACCGACGAGGCGCTGCGGACGATGCCCACCCGCTTCGCCGCGCTGGCCCAGTGGTACGAGGTGACCTGGGGCAACGTGGTCGACACCCGATCCACACTGCACGCGCAGTGCGACCGGGCCGGCCTGGAGATCGTCGACGAGACCGGCTTCTCCCGATTCCACATCATCCTCGCGACCAAACGCCGACCGGTCACCAGATGACGATGTCCGCGGGGCGCACTGCCAGATCTGGCCCCGCCGACCGGTTCGCCGCCGACGTGCTGACCACCCTCGACCAGCACCCCGCTGACGCGATCCTGGCCGAGACCGTGGCCCCCGGGATCCTGATCGGCGCTGAAGCCGTAGGCCTGCCCACGGCTGCGCTGATGGCCAACATCTACGCTCGGCCGACTGCCGGGCTTCCGATGCTCGGCACCGGCTGGCGGCCGGCGAGCGGCCCGCTCGGTCGGATCCGGGACCGGTTGGCCGTCGCCTTCGTCCGCCGGATCTGGTCCACGATCCTGCCTGAAAGCACCGTGGTGATCACCCACGCGGGGCACGGCACCGTCCTCAAGGCGCTGGCCGCGGGGGTACCGCTGGTCTGCGTACCGATGGGCCGTGACCAGCGCGACAACACCACCCGGGTCCTGCGCCTCGGGGCCGGCGTTCGGGTGAGCAAGAACGCCGGGCCTCGCCGGATCGCCGCTGCCGTTCGGCGGGTGTTCGACCGGCCGGAGTACGCACAGGCCGCCGGTCGCTTCGCCGGCACCCTGGCCGAGGAAGCCGCGACCCGTCCGACCGCGGTCGACGAGGTCGAGGCGCTGCTGGGCGATCATCCGCCGCGGTCGGACGGGTAGACCACGCGCGCGAGCTCATCTCGTCCGCAGCGTCCGGGCGATCGCCGTGTGCCCGCGGCGCTCGGCGTGCTGCAGCGCCGTCACGCCGTTCCGGTCGGCGATCGCCGGGTCCGCGCCCGCATCGAGCAGGATCCGGACGATCTCGACGTACGGCTTCGACCCGTCGCCGAGGATCACCGCTTCCAGCAGTGCGGTCCAGCCAAGATCGTTGACATGGTTGACGTCGATCGACGTCCGCAGCACGCGCCGGACGTAGTCGACGTGGCCCCGCTCGCTGGCTGGGATGATCGAGATGCCGCCGAACCGGTTCTGAATCGTGAGGTCGGGCCGCGCCGGCAGCAACACCTCCGCCATGGCCACGCTGCCGGTGACTCCGGTCACCAGCCACGGGGTGTCGTGCTGCTCGTCCAAGGCGTCCGGGTCGGCGCCGAGATGGACCAGCAGTCGAGCGACCGCGAGCCGGTTCTCGGTGACCGCGAGCAGCAGCGGCGTGCGACCGCGACCATCGCGTACCTCCAGGTCAGCTCCGGCGCGCAGCGCCAGCGCCGTCGCTGTGGCGTCGCCCTGCCCCGCGGCCGTCAGCAATCGCTCGTTGGCGACCCGCGGGGGCGGCCGATCGGCCTCGAGCGTCGCACGGAGGAGCTCTGCGATGTCGTCATGGCCCCGGTTGACCGCGTGATCGAGCGGGGGCACGCCGTCCCGCCGCGACGCCAGCCCAACATCGGCGCCGGCCGCCACCAGCACTCGCACGGTGTCGACGTAGCGAGAGGAACCGTCACCGAGGATGATCGCCTCGTGTAGCGCGGTCCAGCCGAGGTTGTTGATGTGGTCGAGCTCGACCTCGGCCCGCACCAACCGGCCGGCGATGTCAGCGTGCCCCCGGTCGGCCGCCCGGATCAGGCCGGTGCCGTTGAAGGAGTCCTTGGACGTGACGTCGCCGCCGTGCTTCAGGGTCAGCTCGAGGAGCTCGAGGAAACCCTCGCTGGTCGCGATCAGGAAGGCGCTCTGCGCCGTGTCGTCCTTGGCGTTGACGTCGGCGCCGTCGGCGATCAGGTCCTCCGCCTGCCGAACATCGTTGTCCCAGGCCGCCTCGATCAGTGCGGCATCCAGCTGTCGCAGCTCGCGGGTTTCTGGCTGGGACGCCGACGGTGCGGTCGGCGTGGGAGCCGGGAAGTCGGACTCACTACTGCCGGCGCTGCAACCGGTCAGCGCCAGTGCTGCCGCCAGAATGGCAAGTGTCGCAGCCCGCATCCGTGCAGCCTAGGCAGGTCCCGCACATCCGAGCCTGAAACACCTGTGTCCGCCGTTCCCCTGGCGGCCGTCGTAACATGCGGCATGGCCGGAGCAGGAGTTCCGTCGGGAACCGTGCACAAGCTGCCGACCGATCTCCGGGAGGCGGTGAGCGCTGACTCCGCTGTCCTCGATGCCTGGCGGGAGATCACACCGCTGGCCCGCAACGAGTGGATCTGCTGGGTCGAGTCCGCCAAGCGTGGTGAGACGAGGGAACGGCGCATCGTCCGGACCCACGACGAGCTGGCCGAGGGCAAACGTCGGCCGTGCTGCTGGCCGGGCTGCAGTCACCGGGTGAAGAACGGCACCTAAGATCCCCGGTCATGACTGACGGAAGTCGACGATCACTGGGTCGCCGACGGCGATGCGGCCTGGTTGGACCGTCGAGCCGTAGACACCAAGGCACCCATGCCGCTCGCGGTTGATCGCGCGCAGCACCGCCGGGTTACGCCACGACGTCACAGGATCGACGTTGACCACCACGCATCGCTGATCACGCTTGTCGACGCGAATCCGGACACCGCCGATGCGCAACACGCAGCCGACCCATGCGTCCTCCGGGAACATCTCGTCGCCTGCCGCCTCGATCAACAGGTTGGGCCGGAAGCGCAGCGCATCGAGCTCCAGTCCGGTCAGTGCGCCGAGGCTGGTCACCGTTCGAGTCGTGATGATCGACAACGGCATGGTGTCGAAGATGCCGCGATCCTGCTTGAGAACCTGCACCCCGTCGCCTAGCTCCCTGGCGAGGGCAGGCTCGACGATGTCGAAGTCGTCGCCGGCTGGGGTCCGGACCATGATGCGTGACGCATCCGGCCGGTGCGGCTCGACGAACGACGGGCGGTATTGCCCAAGGTCCGGACGTTGCCGGAGGGTCAGCCAGGGGAAGCCGCTTCGCACCTTGCCTGCTCGGAGAAATGCCCATCGTCGGTCGCCGGCCAGACCGTTCCAGGACACCTCCACCTCGGCCAGGGCTTCGGCAGCCATGGACTTGACCGGGTACCGCCAGAGCCCCACCACCCGACCAACCGGCTCGAGGTGCGGTCCGTCGACTGTCATCGGGGTTCCCCTCACCATTGGCCCGGGAAGAAATGGCGATTCAGAAGCATTGAGCCTATGTCGCTCAACTTAGGCGACCTGACCTGGAGGCTCCAACGCTCATGTCGACAACCCATCTGCCTGTTCTCTTCCTGACCGATCTCGTCGTACTGCCCGGCATGGTGGTTCCGATCGAGCTCGACGAGTCGGCCCGTGCCGCGGTCGACGCAGCGCGTTCGCACAGCGACGGGGTGCTGCTGGTCGCTCCCCGCCTGGAGGACCGGTACGCCTCGTACGGCGTGCAGGCCTCCATCATCCAGATGGGTCGGCTGCAGACCGGTGAACCTGCCGCGGTGATCAAGGCCGAGCACCGGGTACGGATCGGCTCCGGCGTCTCCGGTCCCGGTACGGCACTCTGGGTCGAGGCGAGCGAGCTCGACGAGGCCGGGTCCGAGACCGAGGAGGTACGCGAGCTGGCCGCCGAGTACAAGGCACTGGTGATCGCGACCCTGCAGCGCCGCGACGCCTGGCAGGTGATCGACACCGTGAACCGGGTCAACGACCCGTCGACCTTGGCCGATCTCGCCGGCTACGCGCCGTACTTGGACGACAACCAGAAGCGTCAGCTGCTGGAGACCCCGGATGTCGCCGCCCGGCTGCGGGTGCTGATCGAGTGGACCAGGGACCACATCGCTGAAACCGAGGTCAACGACAAGATCGCCGACGACGTGCGGGAGGGTATGGAGAAGAGCCAGCGCGAGTTCCTGCTCCGGCAGCAGCTGAACGCCATCCGCAAGGAGCTGGGCGAGGACGAGCCGGACGGCGCGCAGGACTACCGCACCCGGGTCGAGGAAGCGGATCTTCCCGAGGACGTCCGGAAGGCGGCGCTGCGTGAGGTCGGCAAGCTGGAGCGCGGCAGCGACCAGAGCCCCGAAGCGGGCTACCTGCGCACCTGGCTGGACACGATCCTGGACCTGCCCTGGAACACGAAGACCACCGATGCGACCGACATCCGAGCCGCGCGGGAGATCCTGGATGCCGACCACCACGGGTTGGACGACGTCAAGGACCGCATCGTGGAGTACCTGGCCATCCGTGCCCGGCGCACGTCGCGCGGCCTGGAGGTCATCGGCGGTCGGGGCTCCGGCGCGGTGATGGCACTGGTCGGCCCGCCGGGGGTGGGCAAGACCTCGCTCGGTGAGTCCATCGCGCGAACCCTGGGCCGCAAGTTCGTCCGGGTCGCCCTCGGCGGCGTACGCGACGAAGCCGAGATCCGCGGCCACCGCAGGACCTACGTCGGTGCTCTGCCCGGGCGGATCGTGCGGGCCCTCACTGAGGCCGGCTCGATGAACCCGGTCGTCCTGCTGGACGAGATCGACAAGGTCGGCTCCGACTACCGCGGTGACCCGGCGGCGGCGCTGCTCGAGGTGCTCGACCCGGCGCAGAACCACACCTTCCGCGACCACTACCTCGAGGTCGACCTCGACCTGTCCGACGTGCTCTTCCTGGCCACGGCGAACGTGGTCGAGACCATCCCGCAGGCCCTGCTGGACCGCATGGAGCTGATCACCCTCGACGGTTACACCGAGGACGACAAGGTCGCCATCGGCCGCGACTTCCTGTTGCCCCGACAGCTGGAGCGGGCCGCGCTGACCGCAGACGAAGTCCAGGTCAGCGACGAGGCGATCCGTGAGATCGCAGCCGACTACACCCGCGAGCCCGGCGTACGACAGCTGGAGCGGATGCTCGCCAAGGCGCTGCGCAAGGCGGCGACCAAGCTCACCGGCGCGGCCGAGCCGCAGCAGCTGGTGATCGATCGGACGACCCTGCGGGAGTACCTCGGCCGGCCACGGTTCACTCCGGAGGGCCACGAGCGGACCTCCGTACCGGGCGTCGCCACCGGCCTGGCGGTGACCGGGCTGGGAGGTGACGTGCTGTTCATCGAGGCCAGTGCCGTCGACGGTCCTTCGACTGCCTCAGGACACACCGGACGGGGCGGGCTTACCCTGACCGGACAGCTGGGCGACGTCATGAAGGAGTCGGCCCAGATCGCCTGGGCCTACGTCCAGGCCCACGCCGACCTGCTGGGCATCACCGACCGGTCGATCTTCGACCGCCACATCCACATTCACGTGCCGGCCGGCGCGGTGCCGAAAGACGGGCCGTCTGCTGGCGTCACCATGGTCACCGCGCTGACCTCGATGGCGCTCGGCCGCGCGGTGCGCAGTGAGGTGGGAATGACCGGTGAGGTGACACTGAATGGCCGGGTGCTCCCGATCGGCGGCGTGAAGCAGAAGCTGCTCGCCGCTCAGCGAGCCGGACTGACCACGGTGTTCATCCCCCAGCGCAATGGGCCGGACCTCGACGAAGTCCCGGCCGAGGTGCTGGAGGGGATCGAGGTGGTGCTCACCACCGATGTCGCCGAGCTGGTTCGACAGGCGATCGAGACTGCCGAGGAACCGGCTGCCACAATCGCCGCGTAGGGGGAACTGATTCTTCGGAGGTGATGGGCGATGCGTCACGTCGTGTACTCGGTCGCGACGAGCCTCGACGGTTACATCGCCGGTCCGAAGGGTGAGGCCGACTGGATCGTCATGGATCCTGACCTCGACTTCGGCGCGATCTTCGCGCGGTTCGACGCGGTCCTGCTGGGACGGAAGACGTACGAGCAGACGAGAGGGGCCCAGGGAGGCTCCATGCCGGGGGTGGAGTCGTACGTCTTCTCACGCACACTGCGGCAGGCTGACTGTCCCGGCGTCACGGTCTCCGACGACCCGGCGCCGACTATCGCCGATCTGCAGAGTCGACCGGGGAAGGACCTTTGGCTCTTCGGCGGCGGCGAGCTCTTCCGCAGCCTGCTCGGACTGGGACTGGTCGACCGGGTCTCGGTCGCCGTCATCCCCGTCCTGCTCGGGGGCGGCCTGCCGTTGCTCCCGGATTCGCCCAGCCGATCCGCGCTGCAGCTGCTCGAGCACAAGGTCTACCCGAAGACGGGCACGATCTCGGCCGAGTACGCGGTCGTGAAGAAGTCGGCCCGGTCCAGAAGGAAGCCTTCGCGGGTCTAGGTCAGTTCGGGCTTGTCACGATCAGCCTCGGCGAGCTGCTCCGAGTCGGCATCGGGCTCGATGGGGGCATGGTCCTCGTCGTAGCGTGACTTGATCAGGCTGGCCACGGTGGTGATCGTCAGCGTGCCGATGATGACCGACAGCGACAGCCAGATCGGGATCTCGAGGCTGAAGGGGATCCCCAGCTTCTCGTCCAGGTGGTACTCGTGCATCGCGTGGAAGATCAGCTTGACGCCGATGAAGGCCAGGATCACCGACAACCCGACCGACAGGTAGACCAGCTTGCGCAGCAGCCCGCCGAGCAGGAAGTAGAGCTGCCGCAGCCCCATCAGGGCGAACACGTTGGCGGTGAACACGAGATAGGGCTCCTGGGTCAGCCCGTAGATGGCGGGGATCGAGTCGAGAGCGAACAGCAGGTCCGTGCTGCCCAGGGCGATGATCACGATCAGCATCGGAGTGATCAGCCGACGGCCGTCGCGTTTGACGGTGAGCTTCGTTCCCTCGTAGTCGTCGGTGGACGGGAAGTGCCTGCGTACGAAGCGCAGGGCCGGGTTGTCGGGAGCCTCTTCCTCGGCGTGCGCCCGGTAGTCCATCACCAGCTTGATCGCCGTGTAGATCAGGAATGCCCCGAAGACGAAGAAGATCCAGCTGAACCGAGCGATGGCGGCTGCCCCGACGGCGATGAAGATCCCGCGAAAGATCAAGGCGAGGATGATGCCGACCATCAGCGCGAACTGCTGCAGCTGCCGCGGGACCCGCAGCTTGCTCATGATGATCAGGAAGATGAACAGGTTGTCGACCGAGAGGCTGTACTCGGTCAGCCACCCGGCGAAGAACTCCCCGGCGTAGCGCGGCCCGGACACGGCCCAGATCGCCAAGCCGAAGATGATGGCGAGGCCGATGTAGATGGCGATCGCCGTGCCGGCCTCGCGGTTCGACGGCTCGTGCGGCCGTCGGCCGATGATCAGAACGTCGAAGACCAAGATGCCGGTCATCACGACGATCGTGATGATCCAGGCGTAAAGGTGAACTTCCATAGCTGCGGCGTCCTCCGAGACAGGCGACGAACATGAACAGTCTCAGAGGTCTCTTCCGCCAGTGCCCTGGCCGGGGACACCGGGCGCAACCCGACCCCAAAAGCCCGGGTTCAGGACGATCCGTGATGACGATGCCGCCGCGAAGGAATACTCCCCTCTCGAGCCACCAGTATGTCAGGCGCTGCCCGGATCGCCGAACCGCGCCACTACCTGGTCGCCTCCACCATCTGCCGCAGCTCCTTCTTCAGCTCGGAGATCTCGTCGCGGAGCCGGGCCGCGAGCTCGAACTGCAGGTCGGCAGCGGCGGCGTGCATCTGGTCGGTGAGCTGTTGCACCAAATCGGCCAGATCTCCGGCCGGCAAGTTGGCGTATGCCCGGGTCGGGGCGCCGCCGTCCTTGCGGCCACCGGGCACGGGCGACTTGCCCCGGCTGCGGGTCCGGCCGCTGCCGAGCAGCTCGCTGGTGTCGGCGTCCTCGCGGGCCAGCATGTCGGTGATGTCGGCGATCTTCTTGCGGATCGGCTGCGGGTCGATGCCGTTCGCCAGGTTGAACGCCACCTGCTTGTCCCGGCGGCGGTTGGTCTCGTCGATCGCCGCCGCCATCGAGTCGGTGATCGAGTCGGCATACATGTGCACCTCGCCGGAGACATTGCGGGCGGCCCGGCCGATGGTCTGGATCAGGCTCTTCTCGCTGCGCAGGAAGCCCTCCTTGTCGGCGTCCAGGATCGCCACCAGGGAGACCTCCGGCAGGTCGAGGCCCTCGCGGAGCAGGTTGATGCCGACCAGGACGTCGTACTCCCCCATCCGCAGCTCGCGGAGCAGCTCGACCCGCTGCAGGGTGTCCACCTCCGAGTGCAGGTACCGGGTGCGGATCCCGTTCTCCAGCAGATAGTCGGTCAGGTCCTCGGCCATCTTCTTGGTGAGGGTGGTGACGAGCACCCGCTCGTGCCGCTCGGTGCGCAGCCGGATCTCGCCCATCAGGTCGTCGATCTGGCCATGGGTGGGCTTGACGACGACCTGAGGGTCGACCAGGCCGGTCGGCCGGATCAGCTGCTCGACGAAGCCGCGGGACTTGGCGAGCTCGTAGTTGCCGGGCGTGGCCGACAGGTAAACCGTCTGGCCGATCCGCTCGACGAACTCCTCGAACCGCAGCGGCCGGTTGTCCATGGCGCTGGGCAGCCGGAAGCCGTGGTCGACCAGGGTCCGCTTCCGGGACATGTCACCCTCGTACATGCCGCCGATCTGCGGCACGGTGACGTGCGACTCGTCGATGACCAGCAGGAAGTCCTCGGGGAAGTAGTCCAGCAGGCAGTTGGGCGGGCTACCCGGCCCTCGGCCGTCGATGTGCCGCGAGTAGTTCTCGATGCCGGAGCAGGTGCCGATCTGGCGCATCATCTCGATGTCATAGCTGGTCCGCATCCGGAGCCGCTGCGCCTCCAACAGTTTCTGGTGCCGCTCCAGCTCGGCCAGTCGGTCGGCGAGCTCGAGCTCGATCCCGCGAATCGCCCGCTCCATCCTGGTCGGACCCGCGACGTAGTGGCTGGCGGGGAACAGGTGCACGACCTGGTCTTCGGACACGACCTCTCCGGTCAGTGGATGCAGCGTCGAGAGCCGTTCGACCTCGTCGCCGAAGAACTCCACCCGGACGGCCAGCTCCTCATACATCGGGAAGACCTCCAGCGTGTCACCGCGCACCCGGAACGTCCCGCGGCTACCGGACAGGTCGTTCCGCGCGTACTGGATGCCGACCAGACGCCGCAGCAGGGTGTCGCGCTCGATCTCCTCACCGACCCGCAGAGTGATCATCCGGTCGAGGTACTCCTGAGGAGTGCCCAGACCATAGATCGCCGAGACGGTGGCGACGACGATGACGTCGCGGCGGGTGAGCAGCGAGTTGGTCGCCGAGTGGCGCAACCGCTCGACCTCCTCGTTGAGCGAGGAGTCCTTCTCGATGTAGGTGTCGGTCTGCGGGACGTACGCCTCGGGTTGGTAGTAGTCGTAGTAGGAGACGAAGTACTCCACCGCGTTCCGCGGGAAGAACTGCCTCAGCTCGTTCGTGAACTGGGCGGCCAGGGTCTTGTTCGGCTGCATGACCAGGACCGGGCGTTGCAGCCGCTCGGCCAGCCAGGCCACGGTCGCCGTCTTGCCGGTCCCGGTCGCGCCGAGCAGCACCATGTCCTGCTCGCCGCGCTGCACCCGCTCCTCCAGCTCGGCGATCGCCTGCGGCTGGTCACCGGATGGATCGAAGTCGCTCTCGACCTTGAACGGGGCCACCGTGCGCTGCAGCTCGTGGATCGGACGCATGACAGCGAGCCTAGGTGGCGGCTCTGACAATCAGTGACCGAGCAGCCAGACCACGTCATCCGTTGATCTGGGCCTCCAGCATGGAGTTCGCCATGGTGTCGAAGTCCTTGCCAAGCTGCTGGGTGTCCACGTTCGGCGAGAAGTACGTCGTCGCGACGATGGTGAGGCCGTCGGACTTGCGCACCGACACCAGCGAGAAGAGGTTGATCGTCTCCGAACCCTGACCGTTGCTGACGGTGAAGCGGGCCTGGCAGGTCGCGGCACTGACCTTCGCGTTGACGTCGACCTCCTTCGGGTCAGCGAATTCGCCGTTGGTGCCCTGCTTGGTCACCTGCTTGTGCCAGCCGTCGCATAACTGTCCAGCATTGGTATCGCCCTTCAGCTGAACGGCCTGACCCCGGAACGCGCTGTTGCCGTCAGTCAAGAGAACGGAGTTCTGCTTGCTGTCTTCAAGGCTCCAGCCGCTCGCGGGAACCACGCTGATGCCGTTACCGATATCGATCGCGTCGCCGCTCGGGGGCGCTGACGTCTCGGTGGGTGTCGGCTGGGGCTCGTCGGTGGGCTCACCCGTCGGCTCGTCCGTCGGTTGTTCCGTCGGTTGCTCGGTGGGTGGCACCGGCTGGCTCGGCGTGATCGAGACCGGCGGTGGCTGATCCGCGTCGCGGTTGAGCACCATGATGATGCCGCCGATCGCCGCGAGCAGAACCACCGCCGCGACGACGATGCCGATGATCATGGCCGGGCTCTTCTTGGCCGGCGGCGCCGGCTGCGGGGTGTAGCCGCCACCACCCTGAGGGGGTTGCGGACCCTGCGGGCCATAGCCGGCGGCGCCGCCTTGCGGCGGGAAGCCGCCCTCAGGAGCGTAGGCTCCCTGCGGGCTGTAGCCCGGCTGGGGCTGGTACCCGCCCGGCGCAGGGCCCTGTCCGGGCTGCTGGGGCGGGAAGCCGGGTGGGGGGTAGCTGCCCTGACCCTGCGGTGGATAGCCGCCCTGCGGCCCCCACTGGCCTGGGTTCTGGGTCATGCCCGGCCCTCCTCGTCGTCGTAGAACCGATTCCGCTCATCGGCCTCCGTGATCGGCGCATCAGGCGGTGCTGCGGTCGACCCCCCGACAACTGTGGCCGCGTGCTCAGTGGTGGCCGTCGCCTCCTCTCCGGCGACCGGCGTGTCGAACCCAGGCACGATCGACTCCCCGGTTGCCGCCCTGCTGGCCACGGACACCGCCCTGGCCTTGTGGGCCTTGGCCTGGACGCGTACCGCGGTGCCACAGGCGTTGCAGAAGGCCGCGTGCTCGAGCAACGGCATCTCACACTGGGCGCAGAACTCCAGGCCGTCCGCCGAACCCGTGGCGCGGACCGAACGCTCCAGCGCCGCCTCCATCAGTCCGACGTGCAGCACGTTGCGCACCCGCAGGATCAGGATGCCGAGAATGATCAGTCCCCACGCGATGCTCAGGATCACGCCGAGGGTGGCGCTGCCAACGAAGGCGAACAGGTACGTCCCCGCCTGGTAGGCGATGTTGGCCACGATCGCCTCCGCCAAGCCGCGGAAGTAGCGCGGAGTGAAGCCGTCGTAGCCCCGGCCCAGACCGGAGAACTCCGCGCAGGCGATCCCGGTCGCGGTACCCATGATCAACGGCTTGACGAAGCCCTCGAGGAAGATCAGCGAGACCCACAGGCCGGGGTCCTGCGCCTGCAGCCCACCGGTCAGCAGATCCCAGTGCCGGATCAGCGTGTCGAAGCAGGCGTACGAGACGCCACTGATGACACCGAAGGTGAGGCCGTCCATGAGATCGTCGAACTCCGGTCGGCTGGCCAGCAGCACCGGCCCGATCTCACGGATGGCCTCGCCCACGATCGGGACCACGAGGGCCACCAACAAGAACGTGCCCACGGTCGGCGCCGCGCTCAGCGTGCCGTCGAAGGTCGTCGTGCCGAACGGCACCGGGCCGCGAAGGTAGGTCCACAAGATGGTGAAGCCGATGGCCAGCACGCCGGTGAGTCCGAAGGCCAGCCCCGCGACCGGGAGCGGCTCGTCCTCCCAGAGGTTCACGTCGTAGATGTAGACGATGTAGACGACCGGGATCGCAAACGCCGAGACCAGTACCGCGATCGGCATGGCGCCGAAGATCGCCGCGACCAGCGCGACGACGAGCGCGATGGTGAGTGCCATCCGGTAGGTCTGCGGGCGCTGTCCGGCGCCGCGGGGCATGATCGACGAAATAAGGGCGAACGACGCGACCGGCTCGTCAGGCTTGGCGGCGAAGGATCGGCGGCGGGCCAGATCCGACGACCGCTGGTCCTGACCACAGATGTGACAGAAGTGGGCTACCTCAGGAAGGTCAGCTCGGCAACGGGGGCATTCCAACGTCTTTCCTCCTTGGACAACGGGTGTGGTCTGACGTCTGGCGGGCGCGGGATCGCCGCGTCCCAAGGGGCGAGTATGTCAGGTCCGGGCGTCAGCAGGGTTCAGTTCGTCCCATAGGTGACGAATCCGGCTTTTCAGTTGAGTCACGCTGCCGCTGTTGTCCAGCACTACGTCGGCGGCGGCCAACCGCTCCTCCCGTGTCGCCTGGGCCGCAATCCGGCCTTCGGCCTCATCCTTGGTGAAGCCGTCCCGCTGGAGCAGCCGGTCGCGTTGGGTGCCGGGGTCGACATCGACGACCACGATGCGGTCGAAGTCGTCGGCCTGGCCGGTCTCGACCAGCAGCGGGATGACGTGCACCACGACCGCCGCGTCGCCGGCGGCCCGTTCGAGCTCGGCCGCCCGGGCGCGTACGGCGGGATGGATGATCCTCTCCAGATCCCGTCGGGCCGCCGGGTCGGCGAAGACCAGGGCGCCGAGCCTGGACCGGTCAAGCCGGCCGCCGGTCAGCACGCCGTCTCCGAACCGGGCGACGACCGCCGCGAGCCCGGGCGTACCGGGCTCGACCACCTCGCGGGCGAGCACGTCGGCATCGATGACCACCGCACCGAGCCTCGCCAGCTCATCGGCGACCAGGCTCTTCCCCGAGGCGATGCCGCCGGTCAGCCCTACCCTGATCACACACCCGACGCTATCTGGACTGACCTCTGCCGGTTTCCCATGTTGCATGGGAAACTGGCCGATTCCACAGGAAGTTTCCTATGGAATCGGCCAGTTCGGTGTGCTGACTGCGACAGCAGGGACGCGTGAGCGACCTAGCTGCTGGCCGCGCCGGTGAGCTTCTCCCGGAGAGCCTGCAGTGCCTCGTCGGAGGCCAGCGAACCCTCGGGCGCGGTCGGAACGGGTGCGACCGTCTCGGTGCTGGACGAGGAGTACGACGCCGGCGGGGCCGCAGCCGCTGCACCAGCAGTCTCGGCGTCCTCGACCTGCTTCTTGTGCGCCTCCCAGCGGGCGTGCGCCTCGGCGTACTGGTGCTCCCAGGCGGCGCGCTGTTCCTCGTAGCCCTCGAGCCACTCCCCCGTCTCCGGGTCGAAACCCTCCGGGTAGAGGTAGTTGCCCTGATCGTCGTAGGAGGCAGCCATGCCGTACAGGGTCGGGTCGAAGTCGTCGGCGGTGGCGTCGACGCCCTCGTTCGCCTGCTTCAGCGACAGTGAGATCCGGCGCCGCTCGAGGTCGATGTCGATGATCTTGACCATGACGTCGTCGTTGACCTGGACGACCTGCTCGGGGATCTCGACGTGACGCTCGGCCAGCTCGGACACGTGCACCAGACCCTCGATGCCTTCCTCAACCCGAACGAACGCGCCGAAGGGCACCAGCTTGGTGACCTTGCCGGGCACGATCTGGCCGATCTGGTGGGTCCGGGCGAAGGCCTGCCAGGGATCCTCCTGGGTCGCCTTGAGCGACAGCGAGACCCGCTCCCGGTCCAGCTCGACGCTGAGCACCTCGACGGTGACCTCCTGGCCGACCTCGACCACCTCGGAAGGGTGATCGATGTGCTTCCAGGACAGCTCTGACACGTGCACCAGGCCGTCCACACCGCCGAGATCGACGAAGGCGCCGAAGTTGACGATGGAGGAGACCACACCCTTGCGGATCTGGCCGGCCTGCAGCTGGGTGAGGAAGCTCTGTCGCACCTCGGACTGGGTCTGCTCCAGCCAGGCCCGGCGGGACAGCACCACGTTGTTGCGATTCTTGTCGAGCTCGATGATCTTGGCCTCGAGCTCCATCCCGACATAGGGCTGTAGATCGCGGACCCGGCGCATCTCCACCAGCGAGGCGGGCAGGAAGCCGCGCAGGCCGATGTCGATGATCAGGCCGCCCTTGACGACCTCGATGACATGGCCGGTGACCACGCCGTCGGACTCCTTGATCTTCTCGATCGTGCCCCAGGCGCGCTCGTACTGAGCACGCTTCTTGGACAGGATCAGCCGGCCCTCCTTGTCCTCCTTCTGCTGGACCAGGGCCTCGACCTCGTCGCCGACGCTGACCACCTCGAAGGGGTCGACGTCGTGCTTGATGGAGAGCTCTTTGGAGGGGATGACTCCCTCGGTCTTGTAGCCGATGTCGAGCAGGACCTCGTCCCGGTCGACCTTGACCACGGTTCCGGTGACGATGTCACCGTCGTTGAAGTACTTGATCGTTGCGTCGATGGCCTCGAGAAAGGCTTCGGGCGAGCCCAGGTCGTCGATCGCGACCTGCGGTGGTGCCTCGAGAGAGGACGTCATGTAGTAGGGCTCCGGATAGGACTAGTGAGTTGTGGCGCGCTGCAGCCTGATCCGTATTCGCGGAATCTCACAGCAGCTGCAGGACAACCTCACTGACGACAATCCGACCTGTACGAGCGCGACCTGCTCCGTCCGAAGTCGCGCAGGCCACAGCGACACGCAAGGCTACCGCCGCGGCCAAAACCGGGTCAATTTGCGCGGGGGCGAGAGCAGCCGGACTCAGTGCGCCGCGTCGTGCCAGGACCGGCCGACCCCCACCGAGACGTCCAGTGGAACGCTCATCTCGACCGCGTGACCCATCTTCTCCCGGACCAGGTCGGTCAGCGCCTCCTGCTCCCCCGGACCGACCTCGAAGACCAGCTCGTCGTGCACCTGGAGCAGCATCCGGCTCCTCATGCCCACGTCGTCCAGCGCCTTCTCCACGTCGAGCATCGCGACTTTGATGATGTCGGCGGCCGAGCCCTGGATCGGAGCGTTCAACGCCATCCGCTCGGCCATCTCGCGGCGCTGCCGGTTGTCGCTCATCAGGTCCGGCAGGTAGCGCCGGCGGCCGAGCAGGGTCTCGGTGTACTCCGTCCGCCGGGCGTCCACCACCAGCGACCGCAGGTAGTCGCGTACCCCACCGAAGCGCTCGAAATACTCGTCCATCAAGGCCTTGGCCTCGGACGTCTCGATGGTCAGCTGCTGGCTCAGGCCGAAGGCGCTCAGTCCGTAGGCGAGGCCGTAGTTCATCGCCTTGATCTTCGCCCGCTCACCCGGGGTGACCGCATTCGGCTCCACTCCGAACACCCGGGACGCGGTCACCGTGTGGAAGTCCATTCCCGACTTGAACGCCGCGATCAGATCCGCGTCGTCGCTGGCGTGGGCCATGATCCGCATCTCGATCTGGGAGTAGTCAGCCGACATCAGCGCGTCGAAGCCGTCCCCGACCACGAAAGCCTGCCGGATCCGCCGCCCCTCCTCGGTGCGGATCGGGATGTTCTGCAGGTTGGGGTCGGTGCTGGACAGCCGCCCGGTCGCCGCAATGGTCTGCACATAGGTGGTGTGGATCCGGCCGTCGTCGGCGACCGCCTTGAGCAGACCCTCGACGGTCTGCTTGAGCCGGATGGCGTCGCGGTGCACCAGGAGATGGGCCAGGAAGGGATGCTCTGTCTTGACGTACAGCGACTGCAGTGCGTCCGCGTCCGTGGTGTAGCCGGTCCGGGTACGCCGGGTCTTCGGCATGCCCAGCTCCTCGAACAGCACGACCTGCAACTGCTTCGGCGATCCGAGGTTGATCTGCTTGCCGAGAACCGCGTACGCGTCGCTGGCCGCCTGGTTGACCTTGGCCCCGAACTCCGACTCCAGCGCCTCGAGGTGGTCGACGTCGACGGCGACGCCGGTCTGCTCCATCCGGGCCAGCGTGCGGAGCAACGGCAGCTCCACGCCGTAGAGCAGGCTGGTCCCGTTGCGCTGTTCGATCTCGGTGTCCAGCGCGTCGGCCAAGTCGATCACTGCCCTGGCCCGGACCATTGACGCCTCGGCGGCCACCTTGGCTCCGGAGTCGTCATCGCCGAAGTCCAGGGCCAGCTGATCGGAGTCGGTGATCTCCTTCGCGCCCTCGACCTTCAGCTCACGCTTCAGATAGCGGATGGTCAGGTCCGCCAGGTCGAAGGTCCGCTGGTCCGGTCGCACGAGGTATGCCGCCACTTGGGTGTCGGAGGTCAGCCCGGCCAGCTCCCACCCCCGGGCCCAGATGCCGAGCAACGGGCCCTTGGCGTCGTGCATCGCTTTGTGCCGGTCCGCGTCGACCAGCCATGCGGCGAGGGCGTTCTCGTCAGCCGGCACCAGCTGGCCGACGTCGACGTACGCCGCCGCACCATCCGCGGCCGCGAGCGAGAGAGCGGAGACGTCGCCGGTCCCCGACCCCCAGCGCCCGATCACATCCACCCCGGTCCGCTCCCCGATCGCGTGCTCGTCCAGCCAGCCGCCCAGCTCGCCGGGCTCGAGCGTCGCCGTGCTCAAGTCGAAGCCACCCTCGGGCACGATCTCCGCCTCATTCGGCAGCGCCTCCAGCAGCCGGTCGCGAAGCACCCGGAACTCCAGACCGTCGAACAGCTGGTGGGTCGCCTCACGGTTCCACGGCTGACGCAGCATGTCGTCCGGGCCGAGCGGAAGGTCCAGGTCGAGCACCAGGGAGTTCACCCGGCGATTACGCAGCACATCCTCGACCCGCTCCTGGAAGGCCTCTCCCGCCTTGCCCTTCAGCTCGCCGGCGTGGGCGGCCAGGTTCTCCAAGCCGCCGTACATCTCCAGCCACTTCGCCGCGGTCTTCGGCCCGACGCCCGGCACGCCGGGCAGGTTGTCGCTGGACTCGCCGACCAGCGCGGCGAGCTCGGGATAGCGCGCCGGCGTGGCGAAGTACTTCTCCTCCACCACCTTCGGGGTCATCCGGCCCAGGTCGGACACACCCTTCCTCGGATAGAGCACCGTCACGTTGTCGCTGACCAGCTGGAAGGCGTCCCGGTCGCCGGTGCAGATCAGCACGTCGAAGCCCTGGGCTTCGGCCCGGGTCGCCAGGGTGCCGATCACGTCGTCGGCTTCGAACCCCTCCTTCTCGACGTAGGCGATGTTGAGCGCCTTGAGCACCTCCTTGACCAGATCGAGCTGACCCCGGAACTCATCGGGCGTGGTGGACCGGTTGGCCTTGTACTCGGCGTAGATCTCCGACCGGAAGGTCTTCCGGGACACGTCGAAGGCGACCCCGACGTGGGTCGGCGCCTCGTCGCGCAGCACGTTGATCAACATCGAGGTGAACCCGAACACGCCGTTGGTGTGCTGTCCGGTGACGGTGGAGAAGTTCTCCACCGGGAGGGCGAAGAAGGCCCGGTAGGCGATCGAGTGCCCGTCGATCAGCAGCAGCTTGGGGCGGGTCTCCGTCGGCACGAGTGCGACTCTATCCACGGTCGCTGACAGTAGGGTCGCTGCTGTGACGCTGCCGATCGACGACGCGCGACTGGTCAGTGCGCTCGACGCCAAGATGGGGTTCGAACTGCTCGAGCTGAGTCCCGAGCGCGTGGCCGGCCGGATGCCCGTGGAGGGCAACACCCAGCCGTTCGGGCTGTGGCACGGCGGCGCGTCCTGCGTGCTGGCCGAGACACTGGCTTCGCTCGGTTCGTACGCGTACGGCGCGCCCGACCGGGTTGGTGTCGGCGTGGATCTGAACGCCACTCATCACCGTCCGGCCCGCTCCGGCTGGGTCACCGGCACCGCTACCGCACTCCGGCTGGGGCGGACCGTCGTCAGCTACGAGGTCGTCCTGGTCGACGACGACGGCGTCCGGCTGTGCACGGCGAGGGTCACCTGCCAGCTGGTCCCGACCCAGGTCTAGACCAGGGCGCGGGACCGCGTCCGCAGCCGGCCGGTCCAGGTGAGTAGCAGCTCCCGGGCCTGACTCATCTGCGCCTCCCAGTCCGGGCGGATCATGTCGATGCGGTCGTCGAGCGGTTGCTCGGCCTCGAGATCGGCGGCCAGGGAACGGTCCCACCCGTCCTCCCACAGCTGGACCATCGCCACCGCGAGGCGGGACTGGATCGGATACAGCATGATCTGTGGGCCCCGCGGCGCGGCCATGCCGATCAGGTAGAGCCGGTCCAGCCCGGCCGGCACGATCCCGCCGGCCGTCCGCAGTGGAACTCCACCCCGCGTCCGTACCAATGCCGGATCGAGGAACGGGACGCTGGCGTGGAAGCCAGTCGCCCAGATGATCGTGTCGAACTCCCGGCTGCTGCCGTCGACGAAGTGCACCGTCCGGTACTCGAAACGGTCGAGACCGGGGACGACACTGATCCGGCCGTGGTGGATCCAGTACAGCAGCAGGTCGTTGACCACCGGTTTGCCCTCGGCGATCGTCCGAGTCGGCGGCTCCGGCATCCCGGGGTAGTTCTCCCAGGTCCCCTTGGATGCCCGGATCAGCAGCCGGGTGAGCAGGTCCTGCTCCTCGAAGGAGAACTCCTGAAGGAACGCCAGCTCAGCGCGCGGGACGCCGAAGAACGTCTTGGGTTGGAAGTAGTGCCCGTGGCGAATGCAGATGGCGGTCGTGAGCCGGCTCTGGGCGGCGTCGACCGCGATGTCGCAGCCGGAGTTGCCGGACCCGACCACCAGCACGCGGTCACCGTCGATGTCGGCGGTGTTGGCGTACGAGCCGGAGTGGATCTGCCTGCCGGTGAAGGTGCCTGGCACCTCGGGTATGCGCTGGTCGTGCAGGTGCCCGTTGGCGACGAACACCCCGTCGTACTGCTGCGCGCGGCCGTCGGTGGTCGTGACGATCCAGCCGGCCGAGCCGACCGACCCCGGCGTCGGGACCGGGACGACAGACGCCACGCCGGTCAGAAAGCGGATCTGCTGGCGGAGCGCGAAGTGGTCGGCGTAGGCATTCAGGTAGGCCAGCACCTGGTCCCGGGAAGGGAACAGCGGGTACGCCGCGGGCATCGGAAAGTCGTCGTAGCCAGTGACGTCCCGCGAGGTGATCAGGTGCAGCGCGTCGTAGTCGGTGTTCCAGTGGCCGCCCACGCGGTCGGCCTGCTCGAAGCAGTCGACCTCGCGACCCGACTCGACCAAGATCTTCACGGCGGCCAGGCCGGCGGCGCCGGCGCCGATCACGCAGTAACGGCTCATCGGATGAGACTCCCTCCACTGATCACCAGGGTCTCCCCCGTGACGTACGGTCCGGTGACGAGCTGCAGCACCCAATGGGCGATCTCGTCGGGCTGGGCGACGCGGCCCAGCGGAATGGTTGCGGCGACCTTCGCCATCCGGTCGGTCGCGGCGGTGCCGGGCGTGTCGACCCAGCCCGGAGCCACGCCGTTCACGGCGATGCCGTCGGACGCCAGCTCCACCGCGAGGGAGCGGGTGATCGACATGACCGCGGCCTTGGACGCGCTGTAGACGAGCTGGCCGGGAGAGACCGCGAGCGCGTCGACCGACGCGAAGTTGACGATGGCGCCGCCGCCCGCGGCCCGGAGCCGCGGCGCGGTGACGGCGCAGACATTGAGCGTGCCGAGCACATTGACGTCGAAGATCCGCCGGTACGTCGCCTCGGTGAAGTCCGCGAGCGTCGTCGGCGGGTAGATGCCCGCCGCGTTGACCACGGCCCGCAGCGGCCGGTGCTCTGGAAGGCGATCGAGCGCGACCTCGAGGGCCGTCCGGTCGGTGACGTCGACTGCTGCCGTGAGCAGCCGTTCGCACCCCAGCTCGGCGGCGGTCTTGTCGAGCGCTGCTTCGTCCCGGTCGATCGCGACCACGGTCCAGCCTTCGGCGAGAAAGAGCCGGGCGGTGGCCAGGCCCATGCCACTGGCGGCGCCGGTGATCACCGCACTCGGTCGCTCTCGCCCTTCCATGAACCAAGGGTGCCAAGGCGGCTGCTGGTGGTAAAGCCTTCTTTCGCGATGTCAGCTCAAGGATCAGGCTTGATCAAGTGCCGTCGCCCGCCAGAGGACCTCGCCATCATGGACCACGTCGGTGGGCGCCAGCCCGAGGGCACGAGCCACGTTCGCGGATGCGTGATGCTCGGGCTGAATGTGGGCAACAAGTACGCCGACGCCGTGGCCGCGTAGCCAGGTCGCCATGATCTGCGCGGCCTCCCGGGCATAGCCCCGGTGCTGGTGCGGTCGGGCGATGACCCAGGCGAGCTCCGCCGTGCGGCGGTCGTCCGGGGCGATGGTGACCGTGGCCTGCACCGTGCCCACCGCCTGGCCGGTGTCGGTGCGGCGCACGATCCAGTTCAGCCACTGCGCGGAGCCGTCCGGGGAACGGCCCGTCGCCTGTCTCGCGTACCGCTTGGTCAGCTCTTCCAGACCTTCCGGACTCCCGCCGGTGAAGCTGTGCAGGGCAGGGTCGTTCAACAGCGGAGCCATCTCGTCGGCATGGCGGACGTGGAGCGGCTCGAGGATCAACGACGGGCCGTACAGCGGTTCGATCCGCATCGATCTCAGCTACCGCCTGGCCGAGCGGGTATCAGGCCGCCCGGCATCGGCCAGTTTCTGCAGGCCACGGATGTGCTGCTCGGCGAGCGTCATGAAGGCGCGGGTCGCGGGTGACAGCGCCCCACTTCGCCGGGTGATGAAGGCGAAGTGTTCCTCGAGGACCGGGTCGAGCGGGGCCCAGTGGAGTCCAGCCGGATAGCCCGGCCACTGGGTGACCAGATACGACACCAGCGCGTCCCCGACCCCCTGCGCGGCCATCTCGACGGCGGCGGTCTGGAACTCGACCTCGAAGGCCGGGTCCAGGGTCACGCCCGCGCGTTGAGCTCGTTCGGTCAGCGTGCGGCGCAGTGGGTCGTCGTGGGCCCAGCGGGCCTCGGACAAGATCAACGGAGCGCGGCACAGCTCCTCCACGGTGACCGGAACGGTTGTCCGGGCCGGGTCGGCGCTCACATAGACCACGGTGTCGGTCAGCACCGGAGCGCCCACCCAGAGACCCTGGTCGTCGATGGGGAGCGAAACGAGTCCGGCCTCGAGGCTGCCCGCCCGTACGGCGCCGGCCACCTCCGAGGAGTTGAGGCCCTGCACCCGGATCTGGACATCGGGATGCTGCGCGTGGAAGTCGGCGGTCAGCGCGGGCAGCAGATAGAGATGGGCGCTGCTGAACGTCCCGAAGGCGACCGTGCCGCCAGCGAGGTCACGGATGTCGCGGACCGCGCTGGTGAGCTCGTCGAGGTCGGCGAGCACCCGCTGCGCCCAGGGCACGACCATCCGGCCGGCGTCGGTGAGCTGCAGCCGGCGATTCGTCCGGGTGAAGAGCCGCACGCCCAGCACCGCCTCGAGCCGCCGGATCTGGTCCGAGAGGCTGGGCTGCGCGATGTAGAGGCTGTGCGCAGCGGCGGCGAACGATCCGTGCTGGACCGAGGCGAGGAAGTAGGTCAGCTGTTGCACGCTAGGCTGCCGCTCCGGCACGTAGACACCATCCCACGCCGGCACGACACATGAGGATCAACCGTGACGATGTCGCCACCAGGCGGGAGGCTCAGCGGCAAAACCGTCGTGATCACCGGCGGCGCCCGCGGTCAGGGCGCCGCCCACGCCGAGCGGCTTGCCCGCGAGGGGGCGACGGTTGTCGCCTGCGACGTGCTGCACGAGGAGGGTGGCGCCCTCGCCGAACGGCTGCGGGGCGACGACCTCGACGTGGCCTATCGGGGCCTGGACGTGACCGACGTCGAAGCCTGGCGCGTGCTCGTCGACGAGATCGGCAAGATCGACGTCTTGATCAACAACGCCGGGATCATCCACGTCTCCCCCATCACCGAACAGACCCGCGGAGCCTGGGACACGACCCTCGCCGTCAATCTCACCGGCGCGATGCTGGGCATCCAGGCCGTGGCGCCGAGGATGCGTGGCCCCAGCGGATCAGGAAGGGGTGGGTCGGTGATCAACATCGCGTCGATCTTCGGCGTGGTGGGGGCTCCGGGGTACGCGGCCTACTGCGCGAGCAAAGGTGGCCTCATCGCCCTGACCAAGGTCGCTGCGCTGGAGCTCGCCGGGGACAACATCCGCGTCAACGTGATCGTCCCCGGAGGTGTCTCCACCCCGATGAACGAGCACGAAAAAGAGGGCGGGGTCATCCCGGACACGCCGTTGCGGCGACGCGCACACCCGAGCGAGATCTCCGGTGCCGTGGTGTTCCTGGCCTCCGACGACTCGAGCTTCGTCACCGGGTCCGAGCTGGTCGTGGACGGCGGCTACCTCGCGCGGTGAGCCACGGCGGGAGAGCCGGGCCGGCGTCACCGGTGCAGGCGGCCTCGACGCATCCGGCCAAGCTGCGAAGAAGGAACCCGCGTCCCACGGCCGCGGGACCGTAGTGGGCGTACTTGGCCGAGCTCGTGGTGATGGTTCGCGACGTCGGGGTGACCAAGGGCTCCCCGATGAAGCACCAGCAGGTGTCGTTGACCAGGCGGGCACCAAACTGCTCGAGGCGAGCGGCATAACCGGACCGCTCCGCCTGCGCCTGGGTGCTGCGGCTCGTCGTCACGACCATCTCGACAGCCGGGAACTTGGTGCGGCCGTCACATAGGTCGGCCAGCCGGGCGAACTCGGTCAGTGAGAAGTGCGGGTTGCCGAGGGCGACCATTTCGGTCTGCGTGCCGGTGGCACTGTTCAACTCTTCCCACGTCTGCGCCAGCTCAGCAGCACCGACCCGCATCCGCCGAACCGGCCTTTCCGGATCGATCACCGCTTCGAGCGTGGGCGCTTCCGGAGTGATGCCGACGACGTGGAAGATGGCCGCGGCCGATGTCGTGGCGAACGCCGCACCGAACGCGCGAAGGTCATCAGCGGTCGGGGCCGCGCGCTCCAGTCCGGTCAGCACCGGAATGTCGTTGCTGGCGATCGTGCCGACGTGGTAGCCCAGCGTCGGATAGAACGCGTCGTCGAGCTGCTCGACCGGCAGGTCAACGTCGATCTGCACCGTCGGCCGCCGCCCGGAGTCGGTGTGTGCACCGGCGTTGGGGGCCCGGCCGATCAGGGCGACGAGAATGTCCAGGTAGTCGGGGTACTTCATGGTCCGAGCGCCGATCACGGCATTGGCGAAGACCACCGCGTTCGATTCGGCCCAGGCGATCTGCTGTCCGTACGCCGGCGGGCCGTCGAGCAGATAGGGAGCGCAGGTGTACGTCGGGGTCGCGCCGAGCCGCAGGTATGCGTCGGCCACGGCCTCTGACGGTTCGCCGAGCTCAGCGGGGACGCCCTGCTCGCGCCAGCGGCGCCGGTCGATGCACAGGGAGTTCATGCTCGTCGGCACTGCGACCTGGCCGCCCAGCTCGACCAGCCGCTCGGCGAAGCGAAGGCTCGCCGGTCCTTGGTAGAAGCAGCCGTCGATGTGGCCACGGTCGATGTCGATCAGATCGTGCGCGCCCTCCAGCTGAGCCGCGCGGATGACCACCCGGATGGCCAGGCGGGCGGCCTCGCCGAATGTCCCGGACAGCAGCTGATGATCAAAGTCGGAGAGCCGGAAGGCCGACAGGTCCAGCTCCGGCAGCGGGGAGGATGCGGCCTGAGCCCGTCGAAGGCCCGGTGCGGCGGTCGCATCGGTGACGGTCACCACTCCGTCGCGGACCGAGACCCGAGACGCCGAGCGCAGCTCGGCGAAGTCGACTGCACTCAGCCGGACGACCGGAATACCGACCCCGAACACCTCGATGGCCAGGATGACCCCCAGGGTGAGGATCGGCTCGGCGGCGCAAAAGACCAACGCAGCCGGCGCCTGCCCGTTGAGGAGCAGCTCGAACAGCGTGGCGCTGCCGGAGCAGGAGCCGCGACCACTGGGCAGCGCCAGCACCTTGCCGGCCACACTCTGCCCGTGCAGCGGGTGGTGGGTGTCGATCACTCGCCCGGTCGACGGGTCGACCCCGCCCATGAAGCTCAGGCCGACATCGGAATACAGCAGCTCGCCGTCGGCTGCGCCGGGCACCACGGAGCGACCGGCATACTCCCCGCTGGTGCTCGTGCCGCTCATTCGGCGGCGGTGTGGACCGGTCGCAGGTCGTCGATCTGGCGGAGCCAGGTGTCGGCGACGGTGAAGCCTCGCGGGAACGGATCGGTCGGGTCGAGGCCCATCTGATAGATCCCGGTGATCCAGGCCTGGCCGGCGACGCTCGGAACGACGGCCGGGTACGAGCCGATGGTCGTGGTTTCGACGATCGAGCTCTCGAACCGAGTCCCGATCACCGACTCGTGGAGAAAGGTCTCACCGACCTCGATCAGCCCCTTGGCGTGCAGCGCGGCCAGCCGGGCCGACGTGCCGGTCCCGCACGGGGACCGGTCGAGACGACCGGGCGATACCACGACGGCGTTCCGTGACCGCAGGCCGTCACCCTCGCGCAGCAGCGAGCCGGTGAACTCGACCTGGGTGATCCCGGGAATCTCGGGATTGGTCGGATGCACCGCCTCCAGCTGCTCGGCGGCCGCTTTCTTGATCACCTGGCCGAGCTCACAGATCCTCCGGGCCTCGGCGGGGCTCAGGTCGAAGCCCACCGCGGCGGCGTCGACGAGGACGTAGACCATCCCGCCGTACGCGACGTCGACGATCAGCTCGCCGATCCCGGGCACCTCGATCGCGGTGTCCAGGTAGTAACAGAACGCCGGCTGGTTGACGAACCGCACCTGTTCGACCTTGCCGTCCCGGCACCGGCAGCTCACCGTGATCAAGCCGGCCGGAGACTCCAGCGTCAACTCGGTCACGGGCTCGGTCATCGGCAGGATGCCCGTCTCGAGGAGCACTGTCGAGACGCAGATCGTGTTGGAGCCGGACATGGCCGGGTACTCCGTCGACTCCAAGATCACGTACCCCATCTGGGCGTCCGGATGGCCAGCGGGCACCAGAATGTTGGCGTTGTGATGCGGCGCACCGCGCGGCTCGAACAAGATCATCCGCCGCAGGTCGTCGGCCTCGTCCTGAAGGAAGACCCGCTTGTCGAAGACGGTGTCCCCAGGAACCGGCGGCACCCCACCCACGACGACCTGTCCGCTCTCACCCTCGGCATGGCAGTCGACGACCGTGATCGTTCTCGCCCAGCGCATGCCCCTCACGGTATCGGCGGTTCACGTACGCAGGATGATCTGAGCCTTGGCGCTGGGGCGCATGATGTCGATCCGGCAGCGCAGTTGTCGGTCGGCCTCGGCGTTGGGCGCTCGCTTCGGAGGCGGCGATTCGGCCCTCGGGGCGACGGCTTTCCAGAAGGCGTCTGCTTTCGGGCCTCGGCCGAGCGAGTGGGTGCCGGAGTTGGTGACCAGCCAGACCCAGCCGTGCCGACTGCGCCAGACGTACACGCCGGGGACCGGCTGCCGGACCTTGAGATGTCCGAAGGTCTTGTGCCGGTGCTCCCTTCGGGCCAGCGGACCCAGCGTGCCGACACCGGTTTGACCGGGCGGGCCGCCCTTCTCGAGGGGCAGGTAGGCGGTGGTGTGGTCCAGATCGGCAGCCGGTCCGACACTCTGCGACCAGGGATACACGCTGGCGGGATGGCGGGCGGCCAGGGCGTCCCGGATGGCCTGCGGAATCTCGTACCCGTCGACGGGTGGTGGATCGGGCACCACGACAGGCTGAACGGTGACGTGGGCGTCGCTCCGGCCCAGCCAGTCCCGGACGGTTTGCGCGGTGACGGGGCCGAGACCCTCGATCCGGCACACGGCCCGCGGGTCCGCGCCGCGTAAGGCCGCGTCGGTGAGATGCACGTGCAGCCGGATCCGCGGGGCGCAACCACAGCGCCGAACAGCCTGGGGAGGTGGCGAGTCGAGCTGCTCGTGCCGGGCAAGGAGCTCAAGGGCGTACGCCGGACGAGCGAGGATCCCGATCGCTTTGGAGCGGCGAATATCCACCGGGTCCGAGTCGCCCTCGTCGCCGAGCAGCTCGGCGATCCGGTTGACCGCGGCCAGAAACGACAGGATGTCCAGGCTTGTGCCGCGGGCGATCAAGGTGCGGATGTGATGGTCGTTGGCCCGTCCTACGGCCACGAACCGTCGAGCCGCCGCGTCCTGCTCGGCGGCCCGGGCCCCGTCGGGGTCCGCCCGCATGATGGTGGCGTTCAGGATGGCTTCGAACCGGGACCAGCCCAGGCTGGCGATCACCTCGTGCACCACGGCATCGACCTCGGCGGCCTGCGCCATGTCAAGGGCGCGGGTCGCGGCGGCGACCCGCCGGGCCTTCCACGCGGCCACGCCACCGGACTGCACCGTCTTCCACAGACGTGGCAGCCGGTCGCGCAGGTCCAAGGCGTCGGCGATCAGGTGCCGCGCGCCGGTGTAGGTGGTCTCCAAGACCGCGCCCAGCTCGGACGGGCAGTGGGCCAGCACCAGCGGCGTACCCTCACCACCCATCCGAACCCCGACGAGGTCCGCCAGTTGACGCCGGCGCACCTCCGTGTCGTCAACCGGTGGCGGCAGGCTCTCATCGAGATGCAGATCCGCCCAGCTCAGTGCCAGCCGCAACAGCTCGACGTCGGCGTCCCGCCGGGCGCGGAGGTTCGCCTCCGCGGCCACCAGCACGCCCAGCCGGCTCTCCGACGACGACTCGAACATACTAACGAATCTATCGGAGTCCTCTGACATTGCCGGTCGGTTGGCCCCTGGTCGAGTCGGGCTCGCCTATCCCCGCCGATCGTCGACCACTCTAGTTAACCTTGAGTGATCGATGAGGTATTGATAGTCCACGCTGCGGACCGTTCGACACGGTTGAGAGGTCGCATCAGTGAGATGGACGTCCAACAGATCACGGTTCCGGTTCCAGCTGCACCGCGTCACCGAGACCTGCGATCATCCTCAGACTCCGGCGACGAACCGGATGAACCCGGCGCCGGATCAGATGCTGCCGCTCGGCTCGGCTCACGGCCTCACTGGGCTATCCCGGCGAGAAGACGAGATGGGCCTGGAGGCGATCGAACAGATCGAGGTGATTGCCGCCGAACTCGCGGCTCGCGTCTTTCACGCCGCATACGCCGAGGTGCGGGTCGGGTCCGGCGCGTGGCCAACCTCTCAGCGCGTTATGGCGTGCTGCGAGCCTGGCGACTGATCATCGCCCCGCCGGCCTCGATCGCCGGTCATGCCACGCACCACGCCGCTGGCGCCGCGGGTATGTACCGACTTCGGACGTCCCGGCCCCGGTCGACCCGGACTCCTACACCGTGAGACGTCGACGCCCTCGCCGACGCTGGCCGACCGTTCGGCCGAAGCTGATCACGATCGGCGGCAGCCTGAACCTCACCCGCACCCGGTCCCCGCCATCCGGGAGATCGCCGACTCGTCGCGCAAGGTGCTGTTCGACGCCGCGCACCTGTGTGGCCTGATCGCCGGCGGCGCCTGGCCGACCCGCTCGACCAGGGTGCCCACCTGATGTCGATGAGCACCTACAAGAGCCTGGGCGGACCTCCGGGCGGGCTGCTGCTGGCCAACGATGCCGAACTGGCCCAGCGCATCGAGGCGATCGCGTACCCCGGCCTCACCGCGAACTTCGACGCGGGGAAGACCGCCGCGCTGGCGCAGACGATGCTCGACTGGACGGTTGCCGGCCCGGCGTACGCCACCGCGATGATCGACACTGCGCGGGCGCTGGCGGACGGGCTGGTCGCCGCGGATCTGCCGGTGTTCCGCAGCACCGAGGGCGTCACCGGGTCCCACCAGTTCGCCATCGAAGCCGCCGGTTTCGGCGGCGGTCAGACGGCGGCAGCGCGGCTGCGGCGCGCCAACCTGCTGACGTGCGGGATCGGCCTGCCGATCGCCGCTGTTCCAGGCGACGTCAACGGCCTACGCCTGGGCACCCCCGAGGTCGCCCGGCTGGGCATGACGGCCGCCGACATGGCCGATCTCGCCACGTTCATCACCCGCGCCCTGACCGGCGCGCCCGAGGCCGTCGCCGACGATGTCGCCGCTTGGCGGACCCAGTTCGACCAGGTCTGGTTCACGACTGACCACCCCACCGTCCCGTCCCGGGGTTGAGGCCGCGATGACCGACGGGCCCGAGGATGTTCAGGTCATGGTCGACCAGCTGGCGGCCCGGCTCGATCTGTCCGTGCTGGTCGAGGACCGCCGGCAGCGGCCGGTCTGGTGGGCGACCCGAGGTCCGGTCGACGGAACCCGGTTGCGCACGATTCTCAACCGGCGGGTCGATCCACCGGTGGCTCGCGTGGTCAAGACGTACGACCTCGCGAACGCCGTCCGACCCGTTCGGATACCGGGTCTTCCCGAGCTCGACATGTGGGCCCGCTGGTGCATGCCGCTGCGGACCGACGGAGAGCTGCTCGGGTTGTTGTGGGTGCTCGACCCGGACGACCGGGTGAGCTCAGATGACCTGCCGGCGATTGTCGAGTGTGCGTCCCAGGCGACCGATGTGCTGGCCCGCGCCGAGGTGTCCCGCCGCGACATCGC
Source organism: uncultured Actinomycetota bacterium (assembly GCA_963711015.1). Lineage (GTDB taxonomy): Bacteria > Actinomycetota > Actinomycetes > Propionibacteriales > Propionibacteriaceae > Microlunatus. The sequence goes on along the minus strand of CAVQCQ010000002.1, from coordinate 66,611 downwards.
CCGGCGGCGGAACCAGCTGCTCGGCGTACTCGTACGCGGTCCGGATCCGGCGGCGGCCGCCGAGCTGATCAAGGTTGAACGACTGCGGGCGGATGCCACCGTGCAGGTCGACGCCGGCGGCCGGCGGGGCGGTTGGCCGCTGACCGGCGGGCTGCGGGCCCACATCGCCAGCGATCGGCCGCGCATTGCGACCAGCGGCGCGCCGCTCCCCTTGCTCGACCTGGCCGAGGCCGTTCGGCGGGCCGTTGCGACCCTGACGGCCGTACGCGCCGGGGCGCAGCTCGACCCGGTGTCGTGGGACGCCCTCGGCGCCTGGCGGCTGGTGATCGACGCACCGGCCGACCTCACCGCCGCCCAGATCCACCCGGCCGCCGAGACGCTGGCGGCCCTTCCGCGCGACGACCTGCTGACGACGGCGCGCAGCGTCCTCGATCTTCGGGACGTCACCGCCGCGGCCGACCGGCTGCACGTCCACCGCACCACGCTCTACTACCGGCTCGACCGGATCGCCGAGCTCACCGGTGTCGACCTGCGCGATGGCCGCACCCGCACGGACCTCCAGCTGGCGCTCTGGCTCGATGCCTATCGCCGCGCGGAACGGCTGTCCCCGGACGTGATCATCTGCTGAGCAGTCCGGCCAGCCGGTCGGCGGCGATGTTGCGGCCCGTGATCACGAAGACGGTCGGCCGGTCGGCGGGGATGGTCCCGGCCGCCGCGGCGGCGATCCCCACCGCCGCGGACCCTTCCGCGACGATGCCGTGGCTCAGGGCAAGTTCGCGTACGGCCGCATGGATGGCGGGTTCGTCGGCGTCGGTCATCCGGACGCCATGAGCGCTCAGGATGTCCGGTGTGAACGCGTCCAGAGCGACGTTGCCGGTCAGGCCGTCCGCAATGGTGGAACCGACGTCGACGGCGACGATGCGGCCGGCGCGCATGGCCGCGGACACGGCGCGCGAGGCCCGGGCTTCGACGCCGACGACCGCGGCCCGCTCGGGCGCGGCGAGCGCCGTGCCGGCGGCGAGTCCGCCGCCGCCAACCGGCACGACGATGCGGAACGGTCCGTCGACCTGGTCGGCCACCTCCTCGACCACGGTGGCCTGTCCGGCGATGACGTCCGGGTGGGTGTAGGCGGAGACGAAGGTGGCGTCGGTCTGGTCCGCCAGGCTCAGCGCCGCCTCCTCCGCTGCCTCGTAGCTGTCCCCGACGAGCCGGAGATCGACGTCGAAGCGACGCAACGCCTCGATCTTGGCGCTCGAGGCGTTCTCGGGGACGACCACCGTGGCCCGAGCGTTCAGCCGGGTCGCAGCGAACGCGATACCGAGGCCGTGATTCCCGGCCGACGCCGTCACTACCGGGCGTCCGTCACTCAGGCACGCACTGACAGCGGCCAGCGCTCCGCGGACCTTGAACGAGCCCGTCGGCTGGGTCGATTCCAGCTTCAGGTACGCCGGGGCGGCGAAACCGCTGAGCTCGACGCGCACGATCGGCGTCGGGGCGAGATGGGCACGGATCACCGCTCGGGCTTGGGCCAGCCGCCGGGGCCAGTCGAGTTCGACCACCGTCGAAGTCTGCCCCGACATGTTCCGATCCGTGTCGCTATCCCGGCGGTCGCGGTCTTCCTAGCCTGGAGCCGTGGCCAGGTTCAACCACCGGTACGACCACATCGTGGTCGGGGCGGGGACGGCTGGCTGCGTCGTGGCGAGCCGCCTCAGCGAGGACCCGGACCGCACGGTGTTGCTCGTCGAGGCCGGCGGCTCCGACCGGAACCCCATCCTGACCATGCCGGCGGCTCTGCCGTTCGTCTACCAGAGCCGCCGGGTGCAGTGGGGCTACCAGTCGGGACCCGAGCCACAGCTGGACGGCCGGGAGATCGACGAGAAGTCCGGTCGGGTCCTCGGCGGCACGTCATCGATCAACGCGATGATCGTCAACCGCGGGAACCCGATGGACTACGACGGCTGGGCGGCCGACGGACTGAACGACTGGGACTACGCCCACTGCCTGCCCTACTTCAAGCGGATGGAGACCTTCGCCGACGGCCCGAACGACTGGCGCGGCGGCTCCGGGCCGATGCAGGTGAGCCGGTCGGCGGCGAAGCACAAGCTGTACGACGCGCTGCTGGAGAGCGGTGAGCAGTCCGGCGTCGGGGTGACGAGCGACCACAACGGCTACCGCCAGGAGGGCATGCACCTGGCGCAGGCCTCGATCCACCGCGGGCTGCGCTGGAGTGCGCACCGCGCGTACGTCCGGCCCGTCGTCTCCCGGCCGAATCTGCAGGTCCTCCGCCGGACCCACGTCCGTCGCATCCTCGTGTCCGGGGGCCGCGTGGCCGGGGTCGAGATCGCCGACCGTAGCGGCGCGACCATGATCACCGCGGAACGCGAGGTGGTGCTCTGCGCCGGCGCCTTCGGCACCCCGAAGCTGCTGATGCTGTCCGGCCTCGGCCCCGCCGACGAGCTGCGCCGGCACGGCATCCCGGTGATCGCCGACGTCGCCCAGGTCGGTCAGAACCTGCAGAACCACCCCGGGGTCGACGTGCAGTGGGCCGCCGATCACGAGGACTCGTTGACCGCCCAGCTCGGAGCCATCCGGCGGGCCCGGCTGGCGGCGGAGTGGGGCCTGCGCCGCCGTGGGCTGGGGGCGACGAACTTCTTCGAGGCCGGCGCATTCCTGCGCACCAACGAGAGCGTTCCGTTCCCGGACATGCAGTACGAGTTCCTCGCGCTTACCCGCAAGCTCGTCAACGGCAAGCTGATTCCGGTCCCGGGCTTCCAGTTCTGGATGGATCTGTCCCGGCCACACAGCCGGGGACAGGTGAGCCTGCGCTCGGCGGATCCCGCGGCCCCGCCGTCGATCGTGTTCAACCACCTCGCCGACCGGCGCGACCTGACCGACCTGGTCGCCGGCATCCGGCTGATCCGCGAGATCATCGCCCAGCCCGCCTGGGCCCGCTACAACCGGGGCGAGCTATCCCCCGGAGCCGACGTCACCAGCGACGCAGGACTCGAGGCCTTCGTACGCCAACGGCTCGGCACGTCCTACCACCCGTGCGGCACGGTACGGATGGGCGCCGACGCCGAGGCGCCGGTCGATCCGGCGGGCCGGTTCCGGGCCGTGACCGGGCTCCGCATCGTCGACGCGTCGATCATGCCCACGGTCGTCACGGCCAATCTCAATGCCCCGGTGCTGATGATGGCCGAGAAGATCGCCGACCAGATCCGACACCGGCCGGCCCTCGCCGCGGAGCCGGTCAACGTCTATAAGCGAACCGAGGAGACCTTATGAACACCGTTCTCGTCGTCGGCGGCGGCATCGTCGGCACGGCGACCGCGTTGCACCTGGCCGAGGCCGATGCCGGTCTGGACGTCGTGCTGGTGGAGGCCGACCCGACGTTCTCCCGCGCCGCGACCGGCAAGGGCAGCGGCGGGATCCGACAGCTGTTCACCCGGCCCGAGAACATCCTGCTGTCGCAGTACACCCTGGACGTCGTCGAGGACTGGCCGACCTGGGCCGGCTTCGGCGACGAAACGCCCGGTGACCTCGGCTGGCGCGCCGGAGGCTACCTCTTCGTCGCCGGATCGGCCGACGTCGACCAGATGGCCCGCAACCTCGAGATCCAGCAGGCCCACGGCGTACGCGCGGAATGGCTTGAGCCCGCCGACCTGGCTGCGCGGTATCCGGTGCTGCGCGTCGACGACCTCGCCGGAGCCGTGCTGTCGCCCGGCGACGGCTGGCTCCGTCCGGCGGTGTTCTTCGCCGGGATCCGGGCCCGCGCCCGCGCGGCCGGAGTTCGGATGGTGCACGACCAGGTCACCGAGCTGATGGTCGACCGGGGCCGGGTGACCGGCGGACGACTGGAGAAGGCCGGGCCGCTCGCGGCCGAGGCGGTGATGGTCTGCGCGGGCATCTGGACCCCGGCGCTCGTCGCCCCGCTCGGCATGACGTTGCCCGTCGAGCCGATGCGCCGGCACGTGCACTACGTCACCGCGTCGGCGGTCGTCGAGGACCTGCCGTTCGTCAAAGATGTCCACGGGCTGGCGATCCACGGCTACGAACAGGGCTTCGCGATCGGGCTGGTCGACTTCGACCACCCCGGCGGTGAGGACCTCAGCGTCGACCCGTCCTATTTCCGCCGCGTGGTCGAGCCCGCCACCGCGCACCGGCTCAGCGGGCTGTCCGGCTTCGTCGAGCAGCGGGTCTGGACCGGCCACTACGACCAGAACCGGCTGGACGGCAACGCGGTGATCGGCAACTGGCCCGGGCACCACGACAACGTGTACGTCGCCGCCGGCTTCTCCGGCCACGGCTTCATGCACGCGCTCGGGGTCGGCCGCGGCCTCGCCGAGCACCTCGTGACCGGCGGATACCAAACTGTCGACCTGACCCGGCTCGGCTACGCCCGAATCGAGGCCGGCCAGCCGTACGCCGAGCGCGGCATCCGCTGACTACTGACCCCTATTTGTCAGGCGTTGAAGGTGCTCCAGCACCCTCAACGCATGACAACTCGGATCAGCGGAGGGCCCACCGGTCGTCGGCGGAACGGTCGGTGGACCGCAGGGACGGCCTTGTCCGGAAACCGGGACGCTGCTCGACCGGCCCCAGCACGAGGAGGAGAAGAAGGATGGCGGCTATACCGATGAGAACGATCATGGCAGTAATCATTTCACCACCAGATTGTTGCCAACAGTGGCTGATCTGCCGTGGTACGTAACTTTTCTGCCACCACACCGAACACCGCTTTCTATCGTCTTTTTGTCAGACAATCCCGTGCTAGGCTTGCCCGCTGTGACGGACACCCTGGCCGAGTGGGAGCGTGCCGCTGGCCCTGTTCCTGGCCTGCTGCCGGCCTCCTCGATCTCACGGCGGGAGGCGGTGGTCAATCAGATCCGCCGGGGCATCGTCCTCGGCGTGCTCCGCCCGGGCGAGAAGCTGACCGAGGCGGGTCTCGCCAGTGCGCTGAAGGTGAGTCGCCCGACCGTCCGAGAAGCGCTCGCGCAACTGGCGCAGGAGGGACTGCTCACGGCGGAGCCCTACCGGGGCCTGCGTGTCGCCGAGATCGACGCCGCCGCGATCCGCGACCTCGCCCAGACCCGGCTGGCCCTCGACCGGCTGGCGATCGAGGCCATCATCGGCGACGTGACCGATCGCCGGATGGGTGCGCTGCTCCAGGCCTGGCACGCGTACGAGGTCACCGTCGAGCATCCGGACCCGGTGACGCGGCACGACGCGCACCTCGCCTTCCACCGGGCCATCTGGTCGGCCTCGGACAACGTCCTGCTCGAGCAGCTGTGGCCCGTCATCGAGGCTCATATGACGATCGCGCTGGCCGAGGACCAGCGGGCACGTCCCAACCCAGAACGCTCCCGCAGGATCCACGCCGCACTGGTGGACAGCATCGTGGCCCGTGACCTCGACCGCGTCGACGCCGCTCTGCAGGCGCACACGGTGGAGACCGCCGAGGAGCTCATCAGACTGCGTCACCCAGCAGGACAAGACCACGAGGAGAGGACGGATTCGTGAAGATCCTGGTCATCGGCACCGGCCTGGTCGGCGGTGCCGCGGTGGCAGCCCTGTCCGAACGTGGGCACGACGTGATCGGTGTGTCGCGTTCGTCGTCCCCGGCCGTCGACGCCACTGACCCGGAATCCATCGGCGCACTGTTCGCGGCGGTCGGAAACGTGGACGCAGTCGTCGCCGCGGTTGGGTCTGCCCCCTACGCGCCGCTCGCGGAGCTCGACCACGATGACTTCCTGAAGGGGCTGCGGGCCAAGGCTCTCGCTCAGATCGACATCGTTCAGCTCGGCACCCCCTTCGTCAGGGACGGCGGCTCGTTCACCCTGACGACCGGCGTACTGCGCCGAGAGCCCATCATCACCGGCGCCGCGTCCTCGGTGGCCAACGGCGCGCTCGAGGCCTTCGTCATGGCGGCCGCGATCGAGCTCCCCCGCGGCATCCGGATCAACACGGTCAGCCCGACTGTGCTGGTGGAAGCAACGAGCCACCACAGCGCGTTTCCCGGGTTCACTCAGGTCTCCGCGGCAGCGGTCGGCCAGGCGTACGTCAAGGCGGTGGAGGGCGCGCACACCGGCCAGGTCTACGCGCTCGACGGGTCATGAGCGCGCCGCACGTTCTGGTCATCGGCGGCGGCGCCGTGGGGCTCATCACCGCCTACCACCTGCGCCGGGACGGCGCCGATGTCACGATCGTCGATGCCCGCCAGACCGGCCGCGGCGCTGCCGAGGTCAATGCCGGCTGGATCGTCCCGGCCGAATCCCTGCCGGTCCCCGGGCCGGGCATGATCAAGAAGTCACTCAAGTGGATGTTGCGGCGCGACAGTCCGCTCTATATCCGCCCGTCGCTGGACCCGGTCTTCGTGAAGTTCATGATCGACATGTGGCGCAGCTGCACGTCGTCGGCCCAACGCGCCGGCTTCGAGGCCAACCTGCGGCTTGCCCACGGCACGGTCGAGGCGTACGAGGACTACCGGGCCGATGGGATCGACTTCGAGCTCCGTCACGACGGCCTCCTGATGGCCTTCACCGATCGCCACAATCTCGAGCACCACGCCACCACCCTCGACCTGGTGCGGCGCTTCGACCTCGACCCGCAGGTACTGATCGGCGACGCGGTCCGCGAGCATGAGCCGAAGCTGTCCGACGCCGTCTACGGCGGGATCTTCTTCCCACGCGAGCAACACGTCGACCCCATCGCGATGATGCGCTCTCTGCACCGGCGGCTGGTCGAGCTCGGCGTGCGGATCGTCGAGAACGCCCCGCTGGCCGGGGTCCGGATCTCCGGCGACCGGATCACCGAGATCACCGCCGGCGAGGAGCGACTGGCCGCTGACGCGTACGTGCTCGCCGCGGGCCCCTGGACCGGCCCGCTGTCCAAGCTGATCGGAGTACCGCTGCCCGTCCGACCCGGCAAGGGCTACAGCGTCGACACCCCGCCGTACCCGCTCCGCAGCGCGACCAATCTGTCCGACGCCAAGGTCGCCGTGACGCCGCTGACCCGCAACCTGCGGCTGGCCGGGACGATGGAGTTCGGCGGCCTCGACGAGGAGCTCAACCAGATCCGGATCGGCGCGATCCTGGCCGCCCCGCGCCGCTACTTCCGCGACTGGACGCCACCCGCCACCCCGGTCACGCCGCGGGCCGGCATCAGGCCGATGACACCGGACGGGCTGGCGATCATCGGGCAGCTGGGCGCGCTGACCAACGGCTACGTCTCCACCGGCCACGGCATGCAGGGAATCACCCTCGGACCTGGCTCGGCGGCGGCGCTGAGCACTCTGGTCCTCCGCGGGGAGCTGCCCGAGGTGCTGCTCCCCTTCTCTCCAGCGCGGTTCACTCGAACGGCCGCGCCCCTCACCCCACTGCGCCCCGCGGCGGAACGGGCGGGCGTACCGGTCGTCTCGCCGTAGATGACGATCAAGGTCACGCTCGAAGCCGTCGAGGCACATGCTGAGGGAGAGCCGTGCCGGGTGATCACCTCGGCGGCAGATCTCGTGCTGGGCGAGACGATGGCGGAGCGGTTCGACTACTGTCGTGCCGAGCTCGACGACCTGCGTCGGCTGGTCCTGCACGAGCCGCGGGGATACCCCGGTCAGTGCGCCGCGTTCGTCCTGCCACCGGTCGACCCCGGCTCGGCCTTCGGACTCATCGTGCTCGAACAGGGCGGGTTCACGCCGATGTCGGGGAGCAACACCATGTGCGCCGTGACCGCCATGCTCGAGACCGGTCGCATTCCCATGGTCGAGCCGGTCACCGAGGTGAGGGTCGACACCGCGGTCGGCACGGTGACCGCGCTGGCGTCGGTCTCCGGCGGCAAGGTTACGAGCGTCACGATCGTGAACGTGCCGGCCTTTGTGGTCGGGCTCGACGTCGTGCTGAACGTGCCGGAGTTCGGCCCGGTACCAGCCGACGTGATCTTCGGGGGCCAGTTCTTCGTGCAGGCGAGAGCCGACGACCTTGGTGTCGATCTCGATCCCAGCTGGGGACGGGAGCTCACCAGAGCTGCTGCCCTGCTGAAGCTGGCCGCGTCGGAGCAGGTCGTTGTGCAGCACCCGCTCAACCCGTCGATCGACCACATCAACCTGGTGACCCTGCACACCGGTGACCGCTCCCCCGGCCGGCCCGACGGCAACGCGACCGTCGTGACCAACGGTGCGCTCCGCCCCGACGACCCTCGGACGTGGACGGGTACCCTCGACCGCTCGCCCTGCGGCACCGGCACCTGCGCGCGGATGGCTGCGCTCTACGCCCGCGGACAGCTCAGGATCGGGGAGCCGTTCCGGCACCGCAGCATCATCGGGAGCGAGTTCGTCGGCGAGCTGACCGGCACCACGACCGTCGGCCCGTACGCCGCCGTGCTGCCGCGGATCACCGGGCGGGCCTGGGTGACGGGCTACACCCGCTGGGTGCTCGACGACACCGACCCGTACCCGACGGGCTACACCGTCGGCGACATCTGGGCCCCTCAGCCCACCTGAGGAAAGCGACAACCCAGAGAAGACTTCATGGCGGATGCCTGGGGACCGCTGGTGTGGCCGACGCGAGCAGTACTACGGTCGGATCAGCCCCCAACCACAGGAGAATCCATGTGCACTGAACTGCCCCCACAGCCTTGCGCCAGCCGCCCGCTGACCAGGCGTACCGCGCTGCTCGGCACCGCCGGACTCGCCGCCTCGACCGCCCTTACCTTCTCCGGCGCACCCATAGCCGCCGCCGACGAACGCGGGACTCGAAACCGCCGGCACGGCAAGGTCGACCTCACGTACACGCTGGGTGAGGACTTTCCGGCCTACGCTCCGGGCGAAGAAGCCGTCCGCCGCCCCGGCACGACCATCGAGGCCGACGGCTACTACCAGCAACGCTGGGAGATCTTCGAGCACATCGGCACCCATGTCGACGCCCCCGCGCACTTCAACCCGACGGGCCGCTACGCCAACGAGCTCACCCCCGATGAGCTGATGCTGCCCGCCGTAGTCATCGACATCGCCCGCCGCGCCCGCACCGATCCCGACACGGTCGTCACGATCGCCGACCTCCGCGCCCACGAACAACGACACGGGCGCATCGATGACGGCGCGGCCGTCCTCATGTACTCCGGCTGGGGGACAAAGGTCGGCGACCCCGACGCCTACCGCGGCACCGACGCCAACGAAGTCCTCCATTTCCCCGGGTTCGGATCCGACGCCTGCGAATGGCTGATCCGTCGCCGCCGGATCCGCGCGCTGGGCGTCGACACCCTCAGCATCGACCCCGGCAACTCGGCCACTTTCGACACCCACAAGATCCTCAACGGGGCCGAACGCTACGGCGTCGAGAATCTCGCCAACCTCCACCGGCTCCCAGCCCAGGGAGCCCGGATCACCGTCGGCGTCATCCCTTTCAAGCTAGGCTCCGGCGGGCCAGCCAAGGTCCTCGCTGCCTGGTGAGGTCACTACGGTGAGGCCATGACCGAGTCCGGGCCTCCCCGCTACATCGATGCCGCCACGATCGCGGCCTGCCTGCCGCCCGAGGCAGCGGTCCAGGCCGTGCTGGCCGGTCTGCGCGGCGATGTCGACCCGGCGGCCGACGTGCCGCGCTCGCACATACCGGTCCAGCAGGGTGATCTGCTGCTGATGCCCGCCCAGAGCGCATCGTCCGTCGGGGTCAAGCTCGCCACGGTCGCTCCCGACAACCCCGCGCGAGGGCTGCCACGGATCAGTGCGGCGTACGTGGTGTTCGACGCGGCGACGCTGCGGCTCACGAATCTGTTGGACGGGGTGGCGCTCACCAACCTACGGACGCCGGCCGTCTCGGTGGCGGCCGTCAAGCCCTGGCTCGATCTTCTCGACGAGCCACTCCGGGTGGTCGCGTTCGGCGGCGGCCCTCAGGGCCTGGGTCACCTCGAGACCATTGCCGCGGTGCATGAGATCGCGGAGTCGGCGGTGGTGGTCCGGCAACCGGATCGCGTCGAGCTGCCGGAGCCACTGAGCCACACTCGGGTCCTCGCGGCCGACGATCCCAGCGTCTCGGACCTGCTCGGCGAGGCCCACGTCGTCGTCTGCGCCACCACGGCGCGTACCCCGCTGTTCGACTCGGGGTTGCTCAGTGACCGCGCGATCGTTGTCGCCGTCGGTTCGCACGAGGCCGAGGCGCGGGAAGTGGACGCAGCATTCTGTGCCCGCGCCTGCGTGATCGTCGAGGATCGGCAGACGGCTCTGCGGGAGGGTGGGGACGTCATCCAGGCGGTCGCCGAGGGTGCGGTCACCCCTGACGACCTGGTGCCGATGCGGGATGTCGCGCGCGGGTCCCGGGCGGCCGAGGTGGAGCCGGTGTTCTTCAAGGGGTCGGGCATGTCATGGCAGGACCTGGTCGTCGCCGAGGCTGTGCTGGCCCGCCTCGGTGCGTCATGAGCCTTCGCCGGTGGAGCTGAGCGACCTCAGTCGACGGTCTTCACGCCGGCGGCTTCGAGAATCGCCCTCAGCTCGGCGCGCTTCTCGGCCGGAAGCGGCAGGACGGGCTCGCGGGCCGGGCCGGCGGAGTGGCCGATCAGCTCGAGGCCGGTCTTGACGCCCGCGACGTAGTTGACGGACTCGAGGAAGGCGCAGAGCCTGAGCAGCGGCGCCCACAGTTCGCGGGCCCGGACCAGGTCGCCCTTCTCCGCCAGCACGTGCCAGAGCTCGACGGCCTGGTCGGGGACGAGGCCCACAGCACCCCAGATGGCTGCCTCAGCACCGCTCGCGATGCCGAAGAAGGTCAAGCTGTCCCATCCGTTGAAGGCCTTGATGTCGTCGCTGTACAGGTGGACCAGCTGGGAAAGCACCGGAGCGTCGCCGGAGGTGTCCTTGAGGTAGTCGACGTGCTCGATCGAGCCGAGTTCGGCCAGTTCGGCGGCCGACAGGTGGCACCCGCTGATGCCCGGGATGTTGTAGTAGCAGATCGGCAGGTTCGAGGCCTTGGACACGGTCGTCAGGAACGCCTTGACGCCCTCGAAGTCCAGTGGGTCGTAGAACGGCGGCACAACCATGATCGCGTCGGCCCCGACCCGTTCGGCGAAGGCGGCCAGTTCGGCAGTGCCCCGGGTGGTGAGAGTGCCGACGCCGGCGATCACCGGCACCCGGTGATCGGCGGCCTCCACATAGAGCTCGATCACCCGCTTGTGCTCCTCGAGGGTCAATGAGGAGAACTCACCGGTGCTGCCTGCCGGGACCAGGCCGTGGACACCGGCCTCGATCAGCCGCTCGACCTGGTCTCGGAGGTTCTGCTCGTCGATGGCGCTGCCGTCGGAGGTGAACGGCGTGGTCACGGCGGCGAGGATGCCTTTGAGTTCGAGATCGGGCATGGGGTTCCTTCCAGATGGAGCGGCAATCCAAGGTCGTATTTTGTCAGACGATCTGGGTATTTAACAAATTGACCGGGTCGCCGCTAGCCCAAGTGAAACCCGCCGGCGAGCTCGTCGTCCTCGTCGAGGTAGATCGTCGAGTCCGCGGTCAGGTAGGCGCGGCCGGTGATCTCGACGCGGCACGCGGCCAACGATTCGACCTGGCTGGGTTCGACGGGACGCCCGATGAACGAGGCGCCCGTGACGCTGCGGTGCACGAACGGCTGTCCGAGCTCCAGCAGTCCCTTCGCGTACAGTGTGGCGACCTTGGCGGTGGTGCCGGTGCCGCAGGGCGACCGATCGACGAGGCCGTGAGGCATGATCACCATGACCTTGGTGGGCCCGCCGTCCTCGACTGGTTCGTTGAACAACTGGACGTGGGTCACGCCACGGATCGACGGCAGCGCCGGGTGTTGGACCTCCAGCTCGGAGTTCACGGCGCGATGGGCCGCGGCGGCGATCCCGACGGCCCGGTCCACGGTGTCCGGCGCGAGGTCGAGGTCGAACTGGGCCGCGTCCATGATCGCGTAGAAGTTGCCGCCGTAGGAGACGTCGAGCTGCACCATCCCGAAGCCGGGGATCTCCACCATCACGCTCGCCCCCGCGAGCTGCGGTACGCCCGAGAGAACCAGCCGACTCGGCGCGCCGCCGGAGTGACTGTCGATGACCTTGAACTCCTGGTGCGCGCGCACCGATGTCACACCTTGAGCGGCGTGACGCTGCGGATGAGCTTCTTGTTGACGAACTCGTCCATGCCGTACCGGCCCATCTCGCGCCCGAAGCCGGAGCGCTTGACACCACCGAACGGCAGCTCGGCACCATCGAGCAGGACGCCGTTGATGAACACCATCCCGGCCTCGATTGCGTTGGCCACCCGGACGGCCTGTTCGGGATCGGTGGTGAACACATAGGAGCCCAGGCCGAACGCGGTGTCATTGGCCAGCTCGACCGCCTCTCCTTCGTCGGAGACCTTGAAGATCATCGAGATCGGTCCGAAGAACTCCTCCCGGAACGCGGCATTGTCCGGCGTGACGCCGGTGAGCACGCCGGGAGGGTAGAAGGCGCCCTTCCGCTCGCCGCCGCCGGTCAGGTTCGCACCGCCGTCGACGGCCTTCTGCACCTGGGCCTCCAGCCGCTCGGCCGCGGCCAGCGAGGAGAGCGGAGCGATGCCCTCGGCGCGCTGCAAGGTGGCCTCGGTGAACCGCTCGACGAACGGCTCGTACAGGCCCTCGGCCACGATGAACCGCTTGGCGGCGTTGCAGGACTGACCGGTGTTGTCGAACCGGGCGTCGATGGCGGCTTTCACGGTGGCGTCGAGGTCGTCGGTGGAGAGCACGATGAACGGATCGGAACCACCGAGCTCCAGCACGACCTTCTTGAGATTGCGGCCCGCGACCTCGGCGACGGCCGCGCCGGCTCGCTCCGAGCCGGTCAACGACACGCCGGCGACGCGGGGATCGGCGATGATCGCCGCCGCCTGGTCGTTGCTGGCGTAGATGTTCACGTAGGCCCCGGCGGGGAATCCGGCGTCGTCGAAGATCTGCTGCATGGCGGCCGCGGACTCGGGGCACTGCGGAGCGTGTTTGAGCAGGATGGTGTTGCCGATGCACAGGTTCGGGCCGGCGAACCGGGCGACCTGGTAGTACGGGAAGTTCCACGGCATGATGCCGAGCAGCACCCCGACCGGCAGCCGTCGGATCAAGGCGACACCGTCGCCGTCGAGCAGGTCGATGGGCTCGTCGGCGAGAAACTGCTCGGCGTTGTCGGCGTAGTAGTTGTAGATGTCGGAGGCGAAGTCGACCTCGTCGCGGCACTGATCGAGCGGCTTGCCCATCTCCCGATGGATGATGGCGGCCAGGTCGTCGCGGCGTTCGGTGTACAGGTCGGCCACGCGGTGGATCAAGGCCGCTCGATCTGCGACGCTCGTGCTCCGGGCCCAGCCGCGAGATGCCTGGCTGGCGGCGGCAACCGCCTCTTCGATCTGGGCATCGGTGGCGGTCGGGTACTCGCGGAGAACCTCTCCAGTCGAGGGATCGGTGACGGCGTACTCGCTCATGGGCTGGCTGCTCCGTTGCTCTCGTAGGTGATGGCAGGGAAAGAATTTCAGACGATCAGCAATAAGTCATACGGGCGTTGAAAGTCCGCTCGCGTCGCGGATGGCGGGGCGGTTGATGTCGAACAGCGCAATGTCGTGGCCGGTGGAACCGGTCTGGACCAGGTCGGCAACGATCTCCCCGACCACGGGCACGAACTTGAAGCCGTGCCCGGAGAACCCGAATGCCGCGACCACCTGCGGCATCCCGTCGAGCAGCCCGATGACGAAATGGTCGTCGGGCGCCGACGCGTACATACAGGTCGCCGCCTTCACCAGCGGACCGGTCAGGTGCGGGAACAGCTGCACCGCTCGGCGCCGCATGGCGTCCACCTCTCCGGTATGAATCGTGCGATCGATGGCCTCCGGGGTGGTGAAACCGATGTTCTGCCGGTAGAACGCGAGCTTCAGGCCGCCATCGGGGCCGTCGATCATCGGGAACCCGTAGAGGAGGCCGTTCCCGTCCGTCTCCTCGATGTAGACGGGATGTCCATCGACATAGGACTCATAGGGGGCGCCGGTGGTGAAGTCCGGCTCGAACCAGTAGAAGATCTGCCGCTCGACCAGGATGGGCGCACGGCCGGGCAGCAGCTGGGGGGCCCAGGCACCGGGGGTCAGCACCAGCCGGTCCGCCCCATAGCGTCCGGTGCCCGTGATCACCTCCACTCCCCCGCCGGACGTTGCCCGCCAGCTGGTGACCGGCTCGTAGAAGTGCAGGTCCGCGCTGTGCCGGCGAGCCAGATCCACTCCGGCGAGAACGGCTTCCTCCGGGCGGACGTATCCGGCGTTCGGCTCGTACACCCCGACGGTATGGGCGGCGGGACGCATGGTGGGGAACCGGGACCGGATCTCGGCGGCGTCGAGGACCTCGTACGGCAGTCCGTGCAGCTCCGCCGCCTCACGGCTGCCGGTGACCACCGGGTTGTCCGGATCGCCGAGATAGATCCCGCCGCACTCCCGGAGCAGGTCACGGCCCGACTGCTCCTGCAGCTCCCGCCAGCCCTCGAATGCCCGCTGCAGCAGGGGAACGTACGCCGGCCCCTCGAAGTAGGACTGCCGGATGATCCGGCTCCCACCGTGCGCCGAGCCCTGGTCGTGGGCGGGTCCGAAGTTCTCCAGGCCGAGGACGCGCAAGCCGTGGGCGGCGAGAGTATGGACGGCCGCCGACCCCATCGACCCGACCCCGACGACGATGACGTCGTAGTCGTTCACCTTCGCCGCACCTCGCGCCCGCTCATGGCTGGGCAACCGCCCGAAGGCCGGCGCGCTGACGGCCCTCGGCGTCGAAGTTGTCCGGGGCGAGCCACGCCTGGAACGCCTCACGCACGCGCGGCCAGTCGGTGTCGAGGAGCGCGTACCAGGCGGTGTCCCGATTGCGGCCCTTCACCACTTGCGCCTGCCGGAAGATCCCCTCGTAGCTGAACCCGAGCCGCTCGGCCGCCCGACGCGACGGCGCATTGAGTGCGTCACACTTCCATTCGTAGCGCCGGTAGCCAAGATCGTCGAAGATGTAGCTCATCAGCACATACTGCGCCTCGGTCGATGCCCGGGTCTGCTGTAGCGCGGGCGAGAGGTGGATGTGCCCGACCTCGATCGTGCCGGCCGCCGGCGTGATGCGCAGCAGGCTGAGCACGCCCGCGGCACGATCCTCGATCGGCGACACAGGATCGGAGTCGATGACCGCGAAGAAGTACGGGTCGTCCTCGGCCGCTGCCGTACCGACCCAGGCGGCGTAGCTCGCCAGATCGTCGAAAGGCCCGTACGGCAGGTAGGTCCAACTGGTGCCGTCGACGTCGGCCCGGTCGGCCGCGAACAGCTCGTCGGCGTGTCGACCGGGGTCGAGCCGCTCCAGCCGGCAGTACGACCCGGTCAGCGTCACCGCATCCGGGCGAGGCCGCGGCTGCCAGTGGGGAACGGGGTCGCCGATGGGCTGACCGTAGCGGTTCGTCTGCACCCGCCGATTATCACCGTCCGGGTCGGCATGTCCTCAGCCGCCGAGCGGCGACAACGCATCGTCGATCAGACGGAGACCGTGGCGGGCCTCGGCCGGCGTGATCACCGCAGGCGGTACGACGTGGATCCGGTTGTCGACGACGAACGGGGAGCAGGCCGATGGCCAGCAGATGCCGTTTGAGCTCGGCCATCGTCTCCGCGGCGACGGGTTGTTTGGTCGCGCGATCCGAAACGAGCTCGATGGCCCAGAAGACACCGGTGCCGCGCACGCTGGATGCGCTGGCCGCCAATGAGCGGGAGATGTTGCTCGACGCCGTCACCGTCTGGCTGGAGCACAACGGCGCCTGGGATCCAGCCGCGCGGAAGCTCGGCGTACACCGCCACACCCTCCGGCACCGGGTTTCGGCCGTCGAGCGGCTCACCGGTCTCGACCTCTCGCAGTTCGCCGGCCGCGCAGAGCTGTGGGCGGTGTTGCAGCTGGCGCGGGTGTCACCCACAAACGAATAGGCAGTCGATAGAACTGATCGCGGGCCAGGCTCGCGGGCACAACAATCGTGCAAATTTCCTGTGATTACGGTTAACGAAGGTTGAACGCCGTGGTTATATTCACACGTCCGTTTGCACCTGGTGTACTCAGACACTGACAGGGGGTACGGCTCGATGTCGCTCTCGCCAGCTTGGGGACAGCTGCCTTAGTCTGACCCTGGCTCGTCAGGCCGGTCGGCGCACGGTGCTCCGATCGCGTGCACTTCGTAGGAGGAGTTTTGTTAGCACGATCAATGACCCGCGTGGTCGCGCTCGGAGCCGTGGCCGTGTTGTCACTGGCTGCGTGCGCACAAGACGGTGAAGGAGGGGCTGGCAGCGAGGCGCCGAGCGAGCTGATCGTCTCATCCGACCTCCCGCTCCAGGGCGCCAGCGCATCAACGTCGGAATCGACCAATAACATGATCGAGCTCTACCTGGAGCAGGTCGGCTACAAGGCGGGCAACTACACCATCAAGTTCCAGACGTACGACAACTCGACCGCGGCGAAGGGCGCCTGGGACGACGCGGCGTGCGCGAAGAACGCGACCGACCACGTGGCCAACACCGCCGAGGTCGCGGTGATGGGCACGTTCAACTCGGGCTGCGCGAAGATCGAGGTCCCGACGCTCAACCAGGACAGCTCCGGTCCGATGCTCATGGTGTCGCACGCGAACACCAACCCGGGCCTGACCAAGCCGTGGGAGACCGGTGAGCCGGAGAAGTACTTCCCGACCGGCGTCCGCAACTACGCCCGCGTCGTGACCACCGACGACTACCAGGGCCAGGGCGCTGCCCAGTTCGCGAAGGATGACCTGAAGGTCACGAAGGCCTTCGTGCTCAACGACAACCAGACCTACGGGATCGGCGTGGCGAAGGCCTTCACGGACTCGGCCAAGGAGCTGGGCATCGAGATCGTCGGCGAGCAGGCGTGGGACGCCAAGCAGCCCAACTACACCGCCCTCTACCAGGGCGTGAAGGCTTCGGGCGCGGACCTGGTCTACCTGGGCGGCATCTACGACAACAACGGCGGACAGCTGATCAAGGACAAGGTCGCGGTGCTCGGCGACAACGACGGTGATATCAAACTGATGGCCCCAGACGGCTTCACCGGGTATCCGGACATGCTGAAGCTGCCAGAGTCGGCCGGGATGTACCTGACCTTCGCCGGGCTCACCCAGGACGAGCTCGTCAAGGCCGGCGGGGCGGGTGTCAAGCTGTTCGAGGCCTACAACGCCAAGTACGGCAAGGATCCGGATGGCTCATATCCGCTGTACGGAGTCGCGGCGATGCAGGTGATCTTGGCGGCCATCGAAAAGTCCGACGGCACCCGCAAGGGCGTCACCGAAGCGGTGCTGAGCGGCGAGGGCATCACCATCCCGGCCGACCAGTCGGTCGTCGGCAAGGAGATCAAGATCGATCCGGCCACCGGGGATACCACGGCTCTTGACCTCACCATCGAGATCGTCAAGGACGGCAAGGAGACCTTCTTCAAGTCTCAGTCGCTCCAGCCTCAGTGATCGAATCCGCCGGGCCCGGGGTCTTCCGGGCCCGGCGGTTCTCTTCTACGCTCCATCCCAAGTTCGTCTGTTCTGAGTAGTCCGGTAGGGATCTCGATTCGCTCACGAAGGGACATGCCATGGCCACAGCCTCGTTGGCGGTCGGTGGTACGAAGTTCAAGACCAGGGTGCGGCTCGGCCCGATCATTGAGCGGGTGCTGGGCTATGTGATCCTGGCGATGGTGGTCGTCTGGACCGTGGCCAACGCCATCTCCGATTGGGACCGCTTCCTGGGGTCGTTGCTGGTGGGGTTGCAGAACGGCTTGCTGTACGCCCTGATCGCGCTGGGTTACACAATGGTGTACGGCATCATCGAGCTGATCAACTTCGCCCATGGTGACCTGTTCATGCTGGCCACGATCGTGGCGGCGACGGCGATGGTCACCGTGATGGGGGTGGGCCAGTTGTCCGCGATCAGCATCTTGCCGTTGCTGGTCGCGATGGTCATCTGCATGGCGTTCGGGGCCGGGGTGAATATGGCCTCGGAGCGACTCGCCTACCGGAAGCTGCGGTCCGCACCCAAGCTGGCGCCGCTGATGACGGCGGTCGGCATCAGCTTCATCTTCCGCGGGATCGCCCAGCAGGAGTACGTCAACGGCTCGGCGCAGAAGAACTGGCCGGTGATCTGGGCTGGTCCGCAGATCGAGGGTGTGTTCGTCTTCAAGCTGTTGATGGTCCTGGCGGTCACCGTGCCGCTGCTGTTGGCGATGACTTACATCGTGTCCAGGACTCGGATCGGCAAGGCGATGCGCGCGGTGGCCCAAGACCAGGACGGTGCCCGGTTGATGGGCATCAACGTCAACGGCACCATCTCGTTCACGTTCGGGCTGGGTGGCGCGCTGGCCGGCGCGGCCGGCGTGTTGTACTTCTTGTGCCAGACCCAGACCTACTACGACACTGGCACCCAGCTCGGTCTGATCGCGTTCACCGCCGCGGTGCTGGGCGGCATCGGCAACCTGACCGGGGCGGTGGTCGGTGGCTTGATCATTGGCGTCATCCAGGCCCTCAACGAGGGCGGCGCGTACGGGCTGGGCTCGAACTGGTCCCAGTCGGTGGTGTTCTTGATCTTGATCGTGTTGATGGTGTTCAAGCCCGAAGGCATCTTCGGTCGGCCCTCGACGGAGAAGGTGTGAGCGCCATGTCGACAGCTGTGAACACGTCGCCGTCGATCCGGACCCGGCTGGCCCACTACAAGTGGCCGATCGGCTACGTGGTGGTCATCCTCGGTCTGTTCTTCCTCTACTACGCGATCTTGCCGAACCTGATCCGGCCGGTATCGGCGCCGATCATCGCCTGGCTGCCGGTGTCGACCATCAACGAGTGCCTGATGTGGGCGATCATGGCGTTGGGGTTGAACGTGGTGGTCGGCTACGCCGGCCTGCTCGACCTGGGCTATGTCGCGTTCTGGGCGTTGGGTGGCTACACGGCCGGCTGGTTGATGGCGTTCCCGTTCAACTGGACCTGGGACTTCCACCTGTTGTCCCCGGTCCGGGACAACCTGCCCGGCACGCACATCAACTTCTGGCTGGTGTGCATCATCGCCGGCTGTTTGTGCGCGATCTTGGGCATCATCATCGGCGCGCCGACGTTGCGGCTGCGCGGGGACTATCTGGCCCTGGTGACGCTGGGGTTCGGTGAGGTGATCACCCAGTTCTTCCGCAACTCCAACGACATCGCCGGCTTCAACATCGCCAACGGCGACCCGGGGATCAGCTCGATCGACCAGATCGGCACCGGCCCGCTCGGCGCGGCCGGGATCGCCCCGCCGTTGCTGACCAACTCCTACGCCGGCAACACCTTCAAGATCTTGGTTCTGGGTCTGCTGGTCGGGATCTGCATCTTCGTCTCGCTGCGGATCCGGGAAGGCCGCCTCGGCCGGGCTTGGCTGGCGCTGCGCGAGGACGAGCTGGCCGCGTCCATGATGGGCGTCCCGCTGGTACGGGTGAAGCTGCTCGCGTACGCGGTCGGTGCGTTCTTCGGCGGGGTCGGCGGAGTCGCGAACGCGTCGGCGATCACCACCGCGGTCTCACCGTCCGGCTTCGACTTCGGCAAGTCGGTACTGGTGTTGTTGATGGTGGTGCTCGGCGGCATGGGCAACGTCTGGGGGGTGACCATCGGCGCCTTCCTGCTGTCCTGGCTGAACAGCAACGGACTGAAGCAGATCGGGGTCCAGATCGACCAGATCTTCGGCACCGAGATCGCCGACGTCCTGCCCCGCTACAACTACATCATCTTGGGCCTGCTGCTCGTTTTGATGATGTTGTTCCGTCGCGAGGGCCTGTTCCCCGAAAGCCGGACCCGCGCCCTGCTCATGACCCCCTCGCGAACGGAATCCGAAGCCCTCGGCGCCGAAAGCCTCGAAGCCGAAGCCGAGACCGAAGCCGTCGAACACGGCAACCCCGACGAAGACGCGAGACTGGTGGCCGCGGCCGTCTCGATGTCGCCGGTCCTGGAAGAGCCGGATGAGCCTCCGGCCCGAAGGGAGGATGGCTGATGAATGCGACACCACCGGACGGGACTCGGGAGTCCTGGACCGATGCGTTGCAGGTGGGGTCCACCCCGGGCGCGGAGGGGCCCGAGGCCGGTCCGGATGATTGGGAGAAGCCGGCCGCGATTACGGTCCCGGTCGATGCCGAGGCGTTGCAGAACAGTGTCCTCTACGCCGATCACATCACCATCCAGTTCGGTGGTCTGACCGCGGTCGACGACGTCTCGTTCACCATCCCGCCGAAGTCGGTGGTCAGCCTGATCGGGCCCAACGGTGCCGGCAAGACCACCTTCTTCAACGTGATCACCGGCCTGTACAAGGTGACCTCGGGTGCGGTGTTCTTGGAAGGTCGAGACATCACCAACGTCAAACCGCACGAGCGGGCCGCGATGGGGCTGGCCCGGACGTTCCAGAACATCCGGCTGTTCAATCTGATGACCGCCGAGGAGAACGTGATGGTGGCGATGCACCCGCACCTGAAGGCCGGTGTGATGTCGACCATCATCAAGCTGCCCGGGCAGCGCCGGGAGGAGCGCGAAGCCCGTGACGCGGCCCGCGAGCTGTTGGAGTACGTGGGTATCGGCAAAAGCGAGGGTGAGCTGGCCCGCAACCTGTCCTACGGCGACCAGCGCAGGCTGGAGATTGCCCGGGCGATGGCGTTACGACCTAAAGTCCTTCTCTTGGACGAGCCGACGGCGGGGATGAACCCGCAGGAGTCGGGCGCGTTCAACGAGTTCGTCTACCGGGTCCGCGACGACAAGGGCATCTCGGTGCTGCTGATCGAGCACGACATGGCGGTGATCATGAAGATCAGTGAGCGGATCACCGTGCTCGACCGGGGCGCGATGATCGCCGAAGGCACCCCGGACGACATCCGCAACAACCAACAGGTGATCGAGGCCTACCTCGGCAAGACCGGCACCCGCGAAGGCAAGAGGAACAAGCCATGACCGCCACCCCCCAGGCCGAGCCCGTCGCCCGCCCCCGCGGTGAGGGCAAGGACGTCATCCTCGAGCTGAAGGCCATCGAGGTCCACTACGGCAGCATCGCCGCCGTCCAGGGCCTCGATCTGACCGTGTACGCCGGGGAGATCGTCACCTTGATCGGGTCCAACGGGGCCGGCAAGTCGACCACCCTGCGCACCATCTCCGGCCTGCTCCGCCCGGTCTCCGGCGAGGTGGTCTTCCAAGGCAGGACGATCAACGGCATCCCCGGCCACGAAGTGGTCAAGCTCGGCATCTGCCAGTCGCCCGAAGGTCGCAAGATCTTCCACCGGATGACCGTCTCGGAGAACCTCGACCTCGGCGCCTACACCCGCAAGGACACCGCGCAGATCGCCGAGGACCGGGAGCGGGTGCTCGACCTGTTCCCCCGGCTGCGGGAGCGGATCAGCCAGAAGGCCGGCACCATGTCCGGCGGCGAGCAGCAGATGCTCGCCGTCGCCCGCGCCCTGCTCGGCAACCCCACGCTGCTGCTCCTGGACGAGCCCTCGATGGGCCTCGCCCCCGTGCTGGTCGACGTCATCTTCGAGACCATCGAACGGATCCGCGAGCAGGGCGTCACCGTACTGGTCGTCGAACAGAACGCCCTCGCCGCGCTCGAGATCGCCGACTACGCCTACGTCCTCGAATCCGGCAAACTCGCCATGGAAGGCGAAGCCGCCAAACTCCTCGACGACCCGTCGGTCACTGCTGCCTACCTGGGCGGCCACTAGTCTTCAATCTGTGACGGTCGAAGCGCGGAGCATCACTCCGCTGGCGAAGGCCAACCTACGGGAGCGCGTGCTGCGGGCGCTGCGGGCAGCGATCATCTCTGGTGAGCTGGCGCCGGGCGAGGTGTACTCGGCCCCGTCGCTGGCCGCGACGTTCGGCGTCTCGGCGACCCCGGTCCGCGAGGCGATGCTCGATCTCGCCAAGGAGAACCTGGTCGCCGTCGTCCCGAACAAGGGCTTCCGGGTCACGGTGGTCGACGAGGAACAGCTGGACCAGATCACGGCCATCCGGCGCCTGCTGGAGCCGCCCGTCGTGGCCGCAGTGACCAACCTGATCCCTGCCGAGGACTTCGCCGGCCTCCGCCGGATGGCCCAGGAGATCGTCGACGGCGCGCGCGCCGGGGACCTGGCCCAGTACACCGAGGCGGACAACGAGTTCCACCTGCGGCTCCTCGGCTACTCCGGCAACCAGCGACTGGTCGACCTCGTCGCCGAACTCCGCGGCCAGACTCGACTGGTCGGTCTGGCATCACTCCTCGATCGTGGGCAGCTGGTCTCCTCGGCACGGGAGCACCTCGAGCTGATGGATCTGATGGAGCGGCGCGACGCCGCCGCGGTCGAGGCCTTCATGAACCGCCATATCAACCACATTCAGGATCTGTGGTCGGGGCGGGTCGCAGACTGACTCAGCCGTCGGTTGCGTCCGCCAGGTCGCCGAGTGAGACCGGCGCGCAGATCGGGCGGGCAGCCAGCGGCCGGAGGTCGGCGCTGGTCAGGGAGCGGCCTCCGGCGGCCAGGCACGCGGTGGCGTAACCGCACACCCTCCCCTGGCACCAGCCCATGCCCGGCCGGGCGAGCAGCTTGACGGTGCGCTGGTCATCGGCGCCCAGGTCGTCGCGCGCGTGACGGATGTCCCCGGCCGTCACCTCCTCGCACCGGCAGACTGTCGTGTCGTCGTCGAGCCACTCCGACCAGCCGGACGGCACGGGGTGGGCACGATGCATCGTCCGGGCGAACATCCGGCTGCGTCGGATCACTCGGTGCAGCCGGCTCATGCGCCAGGTGTCCGGCGGTGGACCCGCGTCCGCGGCCGCCGTCAGCCCGGCGAGTTCGCCCTCGAGCACCGCCAAGCGGGCTCCGCCGATCCCGGTCGCCTCGCCCGCGACGAACACGCCCGGCTGCGAGCTGCGCTGCCAGTGGTCCACATGGGCGACCAGGGAGCCGTCGACGTCGAGCCGGGTCTCCGCACCGGCCGCCAGCACGAGCTCCAGGGAAGGTGTGAAGCCCCACCCGAGCCCCACGAGGTCGACCGCGACCTCTTGCTCCGTGCCGGCCAACGCCCGCCCCTCCCGGTTCACGCGGCAGATGGTGACAGCCGCGACCGCATCGTCCCCGTGAATCCGGGTGATCGCGGTCCGCGGCCGGTAGGGGATGCGATGGCGCAGCAGCGTCGCGGCGTATCCGGCGCCCTCAGGGAGCTTGGACGGAGCGCCGAGAATGCCGGCGGGATCCCGGAGCCACGAAATCGGCGACCCGGCCTCGCAGACGGCGACGACCTCGACACCGGCGGCGGCGAGGCCGGTGGCCACCGGAAGCAGGAACGGCCCAGTGCCGGCGATGATTGCACGCCGGCCCGGGGCCACGCCATGGCCCTTGAGCAGCGCCTGGACGCCGCCGGCCGCCATCACACCCGGCAGATCCCAGCCGGGCACCGGGAGCTGGCGGTCGTAGCCTCCGGGGCACAGCACGACGGCATCCGCCCGGACGGTGGCAGCGGGCGTGAGCCGAAGCACGTGGGGCCGGCCCGGGCCCCCGGGCTCGAGGAACCACACCGCAGTCTCCGGCAGGTACCGGATCCGGCCGGCAGCTCGCAAGTCGTCGAGGTCGTCGCGCAGGCGAAGGAACGCCGGCCAGTCGTGCTGCCCGTCGTGCCCGGGCGACGCCGTCCGGTGCCGCCAGTACTGGCCGCCAGGTTGGCGCGCGGCATCGATCAGGGTGACCGCGAGCCCGGCGCGGGCCGCGGCAGTGGCGGCCGCCAGTCCGGCCGGTCCGGCGCCGACGACAGCCAGCTCAGTCATCCGCCGCCTCCGGAGTGCTCTGCACGACCATGCCGTCGGCTGCCGGAACCAGGCAGGCGCGCTGGTTGGCCGAGCCGTCGACGGTCAGCAGGCAGTCGTAGCAGATGCCGATGCCGCAGAAGAGCCCGCGCGGACGCCCCGCGCGTCGGGTGGTCCGCCACGACCGCACCCCGGCCCGGGTCAGTGCCGCGCCCACGCTGTCCCCGACGACCGCTGGGATGGGCCGCCCGTCGAAGCTGAGCGTGATCGGCGAACCCGTGCGGTCAGCCATGGGCGGCTTCGAGCTGATCGCCCGCGAACCGCGCGGGAGCGAACGGCGCCAGGTCCAGGTCGGCAGGCGTGCCGACGAGGGTTTGCGCCAGGAGTTTCGCGGTACCGACCGAGAGGCCGATCCCGGCACCCTCGTGCCCACCCGCGTGCCACAGGCCGGGAGCTCGCTGGTCCTCACCGATGACGGGGAGATGATCCGGGCAGTACGGGCGGAATCCGAGGTAGCTGCGCATCGCTTTGACGGTCCGCAGCATGGGGAACAACGCGACCGCTTGCCGGGCGAGCGAGCTCAGCACGGGCAGCGAAACCGTGCGGTCGAAGCCGACCCGCTCCCGGGACGAACCGATCAGGACGGTGCCGCTGGGGGTGCTCTCGACGACCGGGGAGGTCTGCAGACCCGAGTCGGAGCTCAACACGTTGGCCACGTACTCGCCGGCGTAGACCTTGTGTCGGACGACTTGGGGCAGTGGCTCCGTGACAAGCACGAATCCGCGCCGGGGCAGCACGGGCAGCTCGAGCTGCGCGAGCCGGGCGACACTGCTTGCCCACGGACCTGCCGCGTTGACGACCGCCCCGGCCGCAACGGACCCGTCGCGGGTCTGGACTCCGGTCACGCGGTCGCCGGTTCGCCGCAGCCCGGTCACTGCGGTCTGGGTCTGGACGGTCGCCCCGAGCTCGCGCGCCATCCGCAGCAGGTGTGCGACCAGCAGCATCGGCTGCACCTGGGCGTCCTGCGGATAGAAGGCTCCCGCCGCGAGCGACGGCCCGAGGTGCGGCTCATAGTGCCGCAGATCTGCGGCCGGCACGTCGCAGACGTCGATCCCGGCGTTGCGCTGGCGGGTCGCCAGTGCGTTCAGTGTCAGTGCGCCCTGCTCGCTCGCCACGACGACCAGGCCGCCCTTGGCCTCGAACTCCCAGTGACGCCCGTGCTCGGCCAGGTCGTGGGTCCACACCCCTCGTGAGTAGAGAGCCAAGTCGAGCTCGGGTCCGGCCTCCTTGTCCGAGACGAGCAGGTTGCCCTCACAGGCACTGCTGGTCCCGCTCGCGATGGCATCCCGCTCCACGACGTGCACACTGAGTCCGGCCCGGGCCATGAAGTACGCGCACGCGGCACCCACCGCGCCCGCGCCGACGATCACGACATCGGCGCTCCGCATCACAGCAGGAAGCCGGCAGGAAAGGGGTCGTCGGGAGCAAGCATGTACTGCGCGGTGCCGGTCACCCAGGCCCGTCCGGTGACCTGCGGCTGCACTGCCGGCAGCCCCGCAACGGTCGTCGTCTCCAGCAGCCGGCCGCGGAAGATCGAGCCGATGAAGGACTCGTTCACGAACTCGGAGTCGAGCGGCAGCTCGCCGCGTGCGTGCAGCTGGGCCATCCGGGCACAGGTGCCGGTGCCGCATGGCGACCGGTCGAACCAGCCAGGATGGATCGCCATCGCATGGCGGGAGTGCTGCGCCGTCGAGCCCGGGGCGGCCAGGTAGACGTGGTGACACCCCGAGATGTCGGGACGCTCCGGATGAACGGGCCGGTTCTGCTCATTGATCGCCGCCATGATCGCCAGCCCGGCGTCCAGCAGCTCGCCCTTGGCGCTCCGGTCGAAGGGCAGACCCAACGAGTCCAGCTCGACGACGGCGTAGAAGTTGCCGCCGTACGCGACGTCGTAGCCGACCGAGCCGAAGCCGGGGACCTGCACCTGTTGGTCGAGGGCCAGAGAGAAGCTGGGCACCATCCGGAGCGTTACCGAGGTGGCATGGCCGTCGCACACGGCGACCTCGGCGATCACCAGCCCGGCCGGTACCTCGAGCCGGATCGTCGTGACCGGCTCGGTCACCGGCACCATGCCTGTCTCCACCAGCACCGTGGCGACCCCCATGGTGCCGTGGCCGCACATCGGGAGCAGTCCGCTGACCTCGATGAACAGGACGCCGTAGTCGGCATCGGGGCGGGTCGGCGGCTGCAGGATCGCGCCGCTCATCGAGCTGTGACCGCGCGGCTCGTACATCAGCAGGGTGCGGAGGTCGTCGGAGTTCTCCAAGAACCACAGCCGGCGCTCGGCCATGCTCGCCCCGGGCAGCACCCCGACACCGCCGGTCACCACCCGGGTCGGCATCCCCTCGGTGTGCGAGTCGACCGCGCTGATCAGCCGCGTCGTCTTCACTGGTGGTCGCGCCGCCCGTTGAGCAGGTGCGGCAGCGTGGTGTCGTCGCGAACCTCCACGGGAAGCAGATGTTGGGGAAAACCTTGATAGGCGACGGGCCGCAGGAAGCGGGCGATAGCCTCGGTACCGACCGAGGTCGTGGTCGGGGCCGTCGTTGCCGGATACGGACCGCCGTGCTGTTGGGCGTAGGTGACCGAGACGCCGGTCGGCCAGCCGTTCCACAGCACCCGGCCGGCCTTGAGGGCCAGTGCGTCCCGCAACGGAGCGACCACCGGGTCGTCATCGGTCCCGAGAATCGACGCGGTGAGCTGGCCGTCGATCGCCTCGGCCACCGCCAGCAGGTCGTCCTCGGTCTCGTACAGCGCGATCAGCGTCGCGGGTCCGAAGCACTCACGGAACACCAGGTCCTGGTCCTGCCGCAGGTCGGCCAGCAGGTCCGCAGCGCTGGTGGTCAGCAGGGTCGGGCCGGGCGGGTCGGCGTCCAGATCGGCCTCCGCGTCGCCGGATCGCAGCACCGACACCGCCGATTGAGCCGCCAGGCCACGCAGGGTCTCGACGTACCCCCGCTGGATCTGGGGATAGAGCAGAGGTGCCGCTCCCGGAAGCTCCACCTCGGCGAGTCGCTGGACGATCGCGCTGTCGCGAGGCACCAGCAGCACCCCCGGCTTGGTGCAGAACTGTCCCGCGCCGAGCGTGAACGACGCCACGAACTCCGCGACGATCGCCTCTGCCCGGCTCGCCGCCGCTTTCTCGGTGACGAACACCGGGTTCACGCTGCCCAGCTCGCCGTAGAAGGGGATCGGATCGGGCCGCTGGCTCGCGATCTCGAACAGAGCCCGGCCTCCGGCGATCGACCCGGTGAACGACGCCGCCTTGATCTCAGGGGCCCGGAGCGCCGCGACCCCAGCCTCGGTTCCGAAGATGAGGCCGAAGACACCCGGTGGCGCGCCGGCTGCCGTCAGGGCTCGCGTGACCACGTCGGCGGTGGCCGCCGAGAGCTCGGGGTGGCCAGGATGGGCCTTGATCACGACCGGGCATCCCGCCGCCAGCGCCGAGGCGGTGTCACCGCCGGCGACGCTGAAGGCGAACGGGAAGTTGCTGGCGGCGAAGACCAGCACTGGACCGATCGGGTGCAGCAGACGCCGCAGGTCGGGGCGGGGTGCTCCCATCGGCCAGTCCGGATCGGCGTGGTCGATCCGGACGTCCAGGTAAGCGCCTTGGTCGACGACGTCGGCGAACAGCCGCAGTTGGAAGGTCGTACGCCGCAGCTCGCTGCGCAGCCTCGGCTCGCCGAGATGGGTCTCCCGGATCCCGATCGGCACCAGCTCGTCGGCCGCCGCGTCGAGCTGATCGGCCACCGCGCGGAGCGCCTGGCTTCGGGCCGATCGATCCAACCCGGCCCAGGGCCGGGCGGCGCCGGCCGCAGCGGCAACGATCTCATTGACCTTATCGGCCGTGGTGGACCGGTCCACAGTGTGCATGGAAGCCATCCTCCTACTCGTTCCGCCTCCTACCGGTCGGTGGCTACTTGTATCCCCGACCAAGAGCGGCCTCCGTCGCGGCGGTCACCTGGCGATGCACCGGCTCCGACAGCGGCCCCCGAGGAGGCCGGCAAGCCCCGCCCTTACGGCCGGCGACATCCATGCTGAGCTTGATGGCCTGGACGAACTCGGTCTTCGCGTCCCACCGAAGCAGCGAGTGGAGGTCGCGGTAGACCGGTATCGCTTGGGCAAGGTCCGACGGGTCGCCCGAGGTGGCCGCGGCCAGCAGCTCGACGCATGTCCGGGGCAGCGCGTTGGAGTATCCGCAGATCCAGCCCACGGCGCCCGCAACGCCAAGCTCCACGACCACGTCGTCGCTGCCGATCAAGAGGTCGAGGCCCGGCGCCAGCTCGGCGATCTCCCAGGCGCGGCGAACATCGCCGGTGAACTCCTTGACGGCGACGATCAGATCCTCGTCGAACAGCTGCGCCAGCGTCTCCGGCAGCAGGTCGACCTTGGTGTCGATCGGGTTGTTGTACGCCACGATCGGCAGGCCGACGGCCGCGGCCGTGCGGTAGTGGTCGAGCACCGCATCGCGATCGGCTCGGTAGGTATTGGGCGGCAGCAGCAGAACCGACTCGGCACCGGCCTCGGCGGCCTGTTCGATCCAGCGCTGGGTCTGCCGGCTGCCGTACGCGGCGACGCCGGGCATCAGCCCGAAACCAGCCGGGCGGGCCTCGGCCGCCGTCCGGACCACACGAGCCCGTTCCTCGTCGGAAAGGGTCTGGTACTCCCCCAGCGACCCGTTGGGACACACGCCATCGGTACCGGCCTCGGCCAACCACGCCACGTGCTCGGCGTAGCTGTCGTAGTCGACCGACAGGTCGTCGTTGAAGGGCAGTGCGGTCGCGGTGTACAGGCCGCGCCAGGGACGCTCAGCAGTCATTTCGGCTCCTCGATGATGGTGTTATGTAACATAGTACTGCTGGGGTCTCGGTCGCGCAACCACTCCGAGTGTCAGCGGTACGGGAGAGCTCAGCGGAGTACGAACCCCTCCCCCAAGGTGTCGGCCGGGTCGAGCTCGAACACGTGACGGCCGGTGCGATAGGCCATGCCACTGACCTCCGGGACGACGGCTGATCGGCCGGCGACCTCGACGTGCCGTGCGACGCGGGCATGGAACACAGTTCCCACGATCGACTCGTGGATCAGTCGTCGCTCCTCGGTCAGCGCGCCGGTCGCGGCCAGGAGGGCGACCCGTGAGGCGGTTCCGGAACCGCAGGGTGAACGATCGACCTCGCCGTCAGCGAACACGGTGACGTTGCGCTGACGCAGGTCACCGTCGTCGGTGGTACCGAAGTCCTCGAACACGATCGTGCCGTAGATGCCACCGAGGCGGTCGTCATCGGGATGGGCGGCGTACTCGGTCTCGTTGAGCAGGTGCTTGACCTCACGGCCGATCACGATCAGGCCGGCGTAGTTCTCCGGGCTTACGCGAAGTCCGACGCTTGCGGCATCGAGATGGGCGTAGATGGCTCCGCCGTATCCGACGTCGACCATCACCTCGCCGCGCGACGTCGAGACGGGCACCTCGCGGTGCAGCACATAGCTGGGTACGTTGACGAAGTCCACGCCGACGACCTGATCTCCGTCGGTGCGGACCCTTGCCGTCACCCGGCCGGATGGGACGTCGATCCGCACGTCGGTCAGCCCGGAAGGGTCCGGAGTGACCAGGCCGGTGTGGACGGCCCAGGCACCCAGTGCGATGGTGCCGTGACCGCAGGCGGTGGAGAAGCCGTCCTTGTGCCAGAACAGCACACCCAGATGTGCCCCGTCGTCGTCCGGCGGCACGAGGAAGCCTCCGTACATGTCGGCGTGGCCGCGAGGTTCGAAGCACAGGAACCGCCGCAGGCCCTGGATGTCGGCGTCGCCGATTGCGTAGACCCGCCGTTCGGCCACGGTCGCGCCCGGGATCGTGATCTGCGACTGCACGAGCCGGAACGGCTCCCCCGCCGTGTGATAGTCGACGGTTTCCACCTTCACTTTGGTCCTTCCTGCTCGCGCCGTTGGCAGCACGGTAGCCGTGCTCCCGCGAGCGTCGGGTAGGGAGGGAGCGCGGTCCTGCTTTGCGACTGAGCGAGCGAACAACGTTTTTCCGTTCGCGAGCGAGGAAGCAATGGAGGAGCTTCAGCGACCGACCGGGCGCGAGCGGGAAGGCCAAATCAAGAGCTGGATCTGCAGGAGCAGGCGGGAATCGGGATCCTCGAGGCTCATGCCGAGGATCTCCTCGGCCCGGCGGATCCGGTAGCGCAGCGTGTTCGGGTGGATGTGCAGGTCATCCGCGGCCGCCCGGACATCACCGAAGCGCTCCAGGTAGCGCTCGAGGGATTCGACCAGGTCGGCGCGGCGCTCCTGGTCGTAGTCGGCCAGGGCCTGCAACCGAGGGTCGCTGAGCTCGGCACGGGACCGGACGAGATCGGCGATCTCGCCGAGAAGTACCGGCGTTCTCGACTGGGTCAGCGACGTCACTCGCTCGGTTCCCATCGGGCGGTCCAGGACCCGGTCGACCTCGGTGCGGGCGGCCGGAACCTGGTCGAGGCTGACCACCGGGGCCGCAATGGCGGCGCGCAGCTGCGTTCCGAACCGAGACGTCAGGCGATCGAGGATGCTGCCGACCCACGGGGCCAGGCCCGTCGAGCGGCGGCGCGGGATCAGGACGTACAGCCGTTCGTCGGTGGCGGTCACCAGTGACTCACGCACGTAGGCCCCGGCCAGCAGACGGAGGGCCGCGGCCATCTCCGCCATCGACGGCGCCGGATGATCACCGTTGACCACCGCGATCCCGACCACCGCTGAGGCCGCCGAGGTCGGCAGTGCGAAAGCGACCGCCAGCGAGGGGACATCGACGCCGCCGCCCCGGATGCCGAACAGCCGCTGGATCTGGAGCGCCTCCTGAGTGGGGGCGCTGCGCGTCCGGTGGATGAGCCGGGCGGCGATCGCCGCTGCCCCCTTCAACACCGATTCGCTGTCGGGATCGAGCGGTTGGAGACCCTCCTGGATCCAGATCGTGCCCAGCGAGGCGTCACCGCGTCGATGCCGGGTGGAGTCGCCCCAGGGCTGGATGCCCACCACCAGCCGGCGCCGCCAGCCCCGGCCTTCGTCGGCGGGCACCTCCACCACAGCACCATCTCTCCGCAGCCGGTCGTACACCCCCAGCTCCCGCAGCCGACGCAGGTGCTCCGCCGGTCCCTCCCGCCCGAGGATGGACAGCATGCGCAGCTCGTCCGCGCTGCCGTCGGTGGCGGAGTACGCGAGGAGTCGGGCCTGGTCGTCCTCGATGCTCACCAGGCCGCCGGTGAGCGTGGCTATCCGCTGAGCCAGGCCGTAGAGGTCGGACTCCTCGGCGGGCGCCTCACCCCCGAAGGCTGCGTCGGCCGCCGGACGGGACGCCGCCCCCTCCAGCAGGCTGTGCACCGTCGACAGCACCATCTCGGCCCGGGCCTGGGCGTGCAGGATCGCGACGGCGATCCCTGCCGCCCGCGCCGCCTGGTACAGGTCCCGATCGGCATTCTTGATCATCAACGCCACCGGTCGTGCCGCCGGTTCCAGCTCCGACAGCTGGGAGAGCCACGGGAGCACCTCGTCGGCGGACACGCCGGCCAGCACATACAGGTCCGCGCCGAGGACACTGAACTCGGCCGCGGCGAGGTCGTCGGCGTCGAGGAGCGAGACCGAGCGAATCGGCCGTGGCGGTCCCGCTGGCGGGTCGCCCAGCGAGACCACGGCGGAGCTGAGCACTCTGAGCACATCGTCCAGCGTCACGACAGCTTCCGGTGCGGTCATCACGACCAGTTTGGCAGAGCGAATAAACAAGTGCCGAGAAGTTCAGCCATTCGGCCAAGGAATGACCCCCAGCCGATCGGTACGGTCGAGGTCAATCCCGAACCCCCGATCCGAAGGACTCGCGTTGGACGCCGTCACCCTCATCCCGCAGCCGATCAACGAGCCCGTGCACGAGTACGCGCCGGGCTCGCCCGAGCGTGAGCGTCTGCTCGTCGAGTTGGACACGCTCGCGAACAACCCGCTCGACATCCGCCAGGTGATCGGCGGCGAGCACCGGACGGCCGCCGGCCCGGTCCGGCACGTCGTTCAGCCCCATAGCCACGCCAAGATCATCGGTAGCTACCGCAAAGCCACGGCCGAGGACGTCGCCGACGCGATCGAGGCCTCTCAGCAGGCAGCGCCGGGATGGCGGGAGCTCTCCTACGAACAGCGGGCCAGCGTCTTCCTGCGCGCCGCCGACCTGCTGGCCGGCCCGTGGCGTGAGCGCCTGGCCGCCGCGACCATGCTCGGTCAGTCAAAGACCGCCTATCAAGCGGAGATCGACACCCCCTGCGAGCTGATCGACTTCTGGCGGTTCAACGTCGCGTTCGGGCGGCAGATCCTGGCCGACCAGCCGATCTCGTCCGCCGGAGTGTGGAACCGGGTCGAATACCGGCCGTTGGAGGGCTTCGTCTATGCGATCACTCCCTTCAACTTCTCCGCTATCGCCGGCAACTTGCCGACGGCGCCCGCACTGATGGGCAACACGGTGCTCTGGAAGCCCTCCCCCACCCAGGCCGCTGCCGCCTACCTCATCATGCAGCTGCTCGAAGCCGCCGGCCTGCCCGCCGGCGTGATCAACCTGGTGCTGGGTGACGGACCGCTGGTCTCCGAGGTTGCGCTCAGCGACCCGCGGCTCGCCGGGATCCACTTCACCGGCTCGACCGCCGCGTTCCAGACGCTGTGGAAGCAGGTCGCCGAGAACCTGTCGACCTACCGGACCTATCCGCGGCTGGTCGGCGAGACCGGTGGCAAGGACTTCGTGGTCGCCCACAGCTCTGCCGATCCCGAGGTGCTGACCACCGCGCTGATTCGGGGCGCCTTCGACTACCAGGGCCAGAAGTGCTCGGCCGCATCGCGGGCGTTCGTGCCGAGCTCGGTGTGGGCGAAGATGGGCGAGGACTTCCTCACCAAGGTGTCCGCGCTGACCTATGGCGACGTGACCGACCTGTCCAACTTCGGCGGGGCGGTGATCGACCGCAGAGCCTTCGACCGCAACGTGGCCGCGATCGAGCGAGCCAAGGCGACCCCGACCCTCTCGATCGCCGCGGGTGGCAGCTACGACGACAGCGTCGGCTACTTCATCGCCCCCACCGTGCTGCTCGGCGACGACCCGGCCGACGAGGCTTTCCGCACCGAGTACTTCGGACCGATCCTGGCTGTCCATGTCTACGACGACGCGAAGCCGGGCGCCTGGGCCGACATCCTTCGCCTGGTCGACCAGGGCTCGGAGTACGGCCTCACCGGTGCAGTGATCGCCGACGACCGGACCGCGATCGTCGAGGCCGAGACGGCCCTGCGGTTCGCTGCCGGCAACTTCTACATCAACGACAAGCCGACCGGCGCAGTCGTCGGGCAGCAGCCCTTCGGCGGCGCCCGCGCATCCGGCACCAACGACAAGGCCGGCTCCGCGCAGAACCTGCTGCGTTGGACCTCGGCGCGCACCGTCAAGGAGACCTTCGTGCCGCCCCGCAACCACCGCTACCCCCACCAGGGCTGATCCGAGAAGGAATCGCGACCATGACCATGACCCTCACCCTCAGCAACCCGCTGCGGCCCGCCATCCTGGCCGCGTCCCGTTCCGGGCGGATGGAGCGCACCATCAGCCGCTCCCGGCTCAGCCGTAGGCTCGTCACCCGTTTCGTGCCCGGCGCCGAGGAAGCTCACGCGCTGGCTGCCGTTGAAGAGCTCGTGCAGTCCGGCCGGTACATCTCGGTGGACTACCTCGGCGAGGACATTCACCACGCCGGCGAGGCCGAGGCGACCGTCCGCGCGTACCTGTCGCTGCTGCGGGCGTACGGCCGGCTCGGTGTCGAACCGATCGGCGACGCCCGAGTGTTGGAGGTGTCGATCAAGCTCTCCGCGCTGGGCCAGTCGCTGCCGGGCGGGGAGGAGCTCGCGCTGAGCAACGCCCGGCTGATCTGCCGGGCCGCCACGGAGGTGGGCGCCTGGGTGAACGTCGACGCCGAGGACCACACCACGACCGACTCCACCCTGCGGATCGTCCGCGAGCTGCGCAAGGACTTCCCGACCGTCGCCACCGTGCTGCAGGCCTACCTGCACCGCACCGAGGCCGACTGCCGTGAGCTGTCCGGCGAGGGCTCGCGGATCCGGCTGTGCAAGGGCGCCTACAAAGAGCCGGCCGAGGTGGCCTTCCAGAGCAAGGACGAGGTCGACGCCTCCTACCGGCGCTGTCTGAAGATCTTGATGGACGGCCAGGGCTACCCCATGGTCGCCTCCCACGACCCGCAGATGGTGTCCGCCGCTCAGGCGTACGCGGCCGAGGCCGGCCGCACCAGCGCCGACTACGAGATCCAGATGCTCTACGGCATCCGCGACGCGGAGCAGTCCCGGTTGATCTCCGAGGGCATTCGGGTCAGGACCTACATCCCGTTCGGGAACGACTGGTACGGCTACTTCATGCGCCGGCTCGCCGAGCGTCCGGCCAACCTGATGTTCTTCCTCCGCTCACTGGTCAGCAGGAACTGACCGCGGGAACCCTCCTACAAGAACTTGACGCCCTGGGCGAGCGGGAGCTGGCCGGAGTAGTTCACCGTGTTGGTGGCCTGGCGCATGTACGCCTGCCACGAGTCTGCGCCCGACTCCCGTCCGCCACCGGTCTCTTTCTCCCCGCCGAAGGCGCCGCCGATCTCGGCGCCCGACGTGCCGATGTTGACATTGACGATCCCGCAGTCGGAACCGCTGGCCGACATGAAGCGCTCGGCCTCGGCCTGGTCGCTGGTGAAGATGGCCGAGGACAGGCCCTGCGGTACGGCGTTGTTGAGGGCGATGGCCTCGTCGAGCTCGTCGTAGCTGAGCACGTACATGATCGGCGCGAAGGTCTCCTCCTGCACGACCGCCGACTGCGCGGGCATCGCCACCACGGCCGGCTGCACGTAGTAGGCGTCCGGTTGGTCACCGGCCAGCACCCGGTCACCACCGCACAACACCTCTCCTCCCTCCGCCACAGCACGCACCAGTGCGGCCTGCTGCGCCTCGAAGCTGGCCCGGCTGATCAGCGGACCGACCAGTACCCCCTCCGCGGTGGGGCTGCCGATGGCGAGGGTGCCGTACGCGTCGACGATCTTGGGCACCAGCTGGTCGGAGATCGAGCGGTGCACGATCAACCGTCGCAGTGTCGTACAGCGCTGTCCGGCGGTGCCCGCGGCGGCGAAGACGATCCCGCGGAGGGCCAGATCGAGGTCGGCGCTCGGGGTGACGATGCAGGCGTTGTTGCCACCCAGCTCCAGTAAGGCGCGGCCGAAGCGGCCCGCGATCACCGGCGCGATCTCCCGACCCATCCGCACCGAGCCGGTCGCGGACACCAGCGCGACGCGCGGATCCTCCACCAGGCGCCGGCCGGCGACGCGATCACTGAGCACCACGTGATGGACTCCGGCCGGGGCCCCGACATCCTCCGCGGCTCGGGCGAGCAGCGCGTCGGTGGCCAGGGCCGACAGCAGCGTCGCCTCGGCCGGCTTCCAGACCACTGTGTCTCCGGCCACCAGGGCGAGGGCGGTGTTCCAGGCGTAGACCGCGACCGGGAAGTTGAAGGCCGAGATGATCCCGACCACACCCAGCGGATGCCAGGTCTCCATCAGCCGGTGACCCGGCCGCTCCGAGGGCATCGTCTTGCCGAACAGCTGGCGCGACTGTCCGACGGCCAGGTCGGCGATGTCGATCATCTCCTGCACCTCGCCGAGCGCCTCGGATCTGATCTTGCCGACCTCCGCCGTCACCAGCGTGGCCAGGTCCTCCTTGTGCTCGGTGAGTAGCTCACCCCAGCGCTTGACCAGCTGGCCGCGCACCGGTGCCGGCACCTCCCGCCACGCCAGAAAGGCCTCGGCCGCCTCGGTGACCGCTGCGTCGATGTCCTCGCCGGTGTGGCTGCGCACCGAGAGGATCACCTGTCCGGTGATCGGGGTGCGGACCTCGGTGTCGCCGACGATGGCGTCGAGGTCGACTCCGGTGGCCTTCAGCGCCCGCAGCACGTCAGAGGTGATCTCGGCAGTGGTCGGGAACTCGGTGTTCATGTGTCTCCTCAGATGATGTGTATCTCGGTCAGGAGCGCGCCGGTGCCGAACCGGTCCGCGCTGAACGCGGTCGGATCCAGAAAGGGATCTTTGTCCAGGTAGAGATCCCGAATGATCTCACCAACGGCGGGACCCTGCAGGAAACCGTGGCCCGAGAAGCCGGTGGCATAGAGCACTCCGGGTACGCCCGCCTTGCCGATCAGAGCGTTGTGGTCGGGGGTGTTCTCGTAGAGTCCGGCCCAACCGCCGACCAGTGGCTGCCCGACCAGCGACGGTGCGACGACTGCGGCGGCGGCGTCGAAGGCCCGGGTCCACCCGTAGCTGAACTCACGGCAGAAGCCGGGATCCTCATCCAGGTTGGAGATCCCGAGCAGTAGCCCGTTGCGGAAGTTGTGGAAGTAGAGGGTCGTCGACAGGTCGAGCGTGAAGGGCACCGTGGGGTGGGGCCGGTGCAGTTGTGGCGTGAAGCCCACCTGGCGGCGAATGGCCTGGACGGGCAGATGGACCCCGAGCATCGCGCCCAGCTTGGTCGACCAGGCACCGGCGGTGATGATCACCGTGCCGGCGGTGATGCATCCTCGCTGGGTCCGGATCCGATGGGTACCTGTCGGGTCGGTGGCCAGCTCGAGAACCTCGGTGTGCTCGCTGCACCGGACTCCGAGCTGGGTGGCGGCCCGCGCGTACCCCTCGACCACTCGGGCGGGTTCGGCGTATCCGTCCCGCGGCGAGAACGAGGCGCCGAGCAGGGGTTCCGGGTCGAGCAGGGGATTGATGTCACAGGCCTCCGCCGGGGTGACCATGCGGCTGGTCCCGCCGAGTCGGTTCTGTAGCCGCACGCTGGCCTCCACTGCCGCCAGCTCGGCCTCGGACCGGCACAGGAACAGGTAGCCCACCTGCCGAAGGCCGATGTCGACGCCGAACCGGTCGGCAAAGGTCTCGAACGCCTGCAGGCTGCGCAGTCCGAGCTCGACGTTGTTCGGGTCGGAGAACGTGGCCCGCACCCCGCCCAACGGCTTCGCGGACGACCCCGAGCCGAGAGTGTCCCGTTCGAGCAGCACCACGTCGGTGACCCCCGCCGCCGCGAGGTGGAAGGCGACGCTGGCGCCCATGATGCCGCCGCCGATGATCGCCACTTCGGCCAC
Source organism: uncultured Actinomycetota bacterium (assembly GCA_963711015.1). Lineage (GTDB taxonomy): Bacteria > Actinomycetota > Actinomycetes > Propionibacteriales > Propionibacteriaceae > Microlunatus. The sequence goes on along the minus strand of CAVQCQ010000002.1, from coordinate 29,652 downwards.
GGAGGGCAGCGGGGCTTCCGGCACGACCAGTGGGACGACGTGTTCGAGCGCCGGCTCGGCGCGCGGGCCGTCGCTCACCCTGACTCCTCCCTGTGCCCGGCGCCTGGGGCCACCGGTCCTTGCGCCAGGATCCCTTATGGTCGTGACCGTGATCAAGGTCGGCGTCGCCATCCTGCCCGAGGTCGATCCCGCGCACGATCGGCGCTGGTCGCAGATCGAGGCGTACGGCTTCGCCCATGGCTGGTCGCTCGATCATCTGGCGTGGCGGGCGTTCGCCGACTCGACATGGCATGCGACCGTGCCCGCCGTGACCGCCGCCGCGCTCACGACCTCGCGGCTGGCGCTCGGCACCTTCGTCGCCTCCCCCAACTTCCGGCACCCGGTGCCCTTCGCCAAGGAGCTGATGACGCTCGACGTGATGTCCGGCGGCCGGCTGCTGGTCGGCGTCGGAGCCGGTGGGCCCGGGTTCGACGCTGCCGTGCTGGGAGGACCCGCACTGTCCGGCCGGCAGCGTGCCGATCGGTATACCGAGTTCGTCACTCTCCTCGACCTGCTGCTGCGCCAGCGCTCCACGACGTGGTCCGGCGAATGGTTCTCGGCGGTCGAGGCGCGGATGATCCCCGGGCCGGTGCAGCAACCGCGCCCGCCACTTCTGATCGCCGGCAACGGGCCGCGCGGCATGCGGCTGGCACTGAGCACCGGAGACGGCTGGACCACCAACGGGGTCGCCGAACCGCCCGGCGCGGGAGAGGGTGGCGAGGAGTGGTGGCGCGGGGTGGCCGAGGCCGTCCGCCGGTTCGAGGAGGCGGCCGGACCTGAGGGAGTTCCCGATGGGTTTCGCCGGGTGCTGGACATGGCCTTCGGGATGGGTTCGCCTCGTTCGCTGGAGCAGATGCGGGACCATCTCGGACGCGCAGCGGGGCTGGGTTTCACCGACGTCGTGATCGCCTACCCGCGCACCGAGGAGCCGTTACGCGGCTCGGAGTCGGTCCTGCAGGGGCTGGGGGGCTTGCTGGTGGCCGGCAGCCTCGCGCCGTAGCGCCCCACTGCCGGGAATCTCGTCAGGCGTTGACCAGGCTCGACTCCTGACCACCGACCGGATCCGGGCTCGGCACCGTCTGACCGGCCTCGATGGTCGCACCGGCGCGAGCACCCTCGGCCACGGCGTCGAGCAGGGTACGCGGCGCCAAGGCGTCCCCGACGAGAGTCACCGGAAGCTCCGGAGCCTCCGACTGCAAAGCATCGCGGAGACTCGTCTCGCCACGCCGACGACCGGCGACCACGACGAGGTCGACCCCTTCGCGACGCTCCACCTCCTCGGTGTAGAGGTTCCTCAGCTCGACGGAGTTCGCTGAGTCGGTCGGAAGCCATTCGAGGTTGGGCGACTGCACGACGCGAGCCAGACCCAGTCGCCGCAGCACGAAGGGCTGCTGGGTCGGATCGATCAGCATCCCCACGCTGGTGTGCGTCGTCGCGATCTCAACGGTGCAGCCGGCGGCGACGAGCGCCTCCGCGGCCGTGGGCGCCAGGAAGCCGCCCTCGTCGTCCAGGACGAGAGCGCGGGAGATCTCACCAGCGGGCAGGCCGAACTCGAGCAGTGCGTCGACATCGAGCAGCGCGGTCCCCGACGGCCCGGCCGAATCGCGGAGCCGGGATCCGGTCGCGAGAATCACCGCGTCCGGATTCTCGGCCAGGACGGCCGTGGCGTCGGCCGAGGCGCCCAGCCGGATCTCGACGCCGGCGTCGACGGCCTCGTCGTGGAGCCAGTCGATGTACAACCGCCAGCGCTCGCGCCCGCGACGTTCGGCGGCGAGCCGGGCCCGGCCCCCGAGGTCCGGACGGCGCTCGAACAGGACGACCTGGTGGCCGCGCAGGGCCGCCGCACGGGCCGCCTCCAGGCCTGCGACCCCGCCACCCACGATGACGACCCGCCCAGGTGTGGACGCGACAGTGAGCTGGGCGAGCTCGGGTTCGCGGATCGCGGGGTTCACCGAACACCACATCGGAAGCCCCAGGTAGAGCCGTCCGATGCAGCCCTCGTTGAGGCTGATACACGGCCGCTTACGCTCCCCCGTCATGATCTTCTTCGGCAGGTCGGGGTCGGCGATGATCGCCCGGGTCATGGCGACCAGATCTACCCCGTCGGCCACCGCGGCCTCGGCCACCTCGGGCTCGACGTTGCGTCCCGCGACGAGCACCGGGATCCCGAGGGCCTGCCGGAAGCGGGCCGCTCGCTCGTTGTAGACGCCTTCGGGGAGCTCGTCACCGGGTACGAAGTACGCCGTCGCCAGACGCGTGGCTCCGGTGCCGCCGCTGACGCTGAGCAGGTCGACGGCTCCCGTCGACGTCAGCTGGCGCGCGATCTCGATCATGTCGTCCGTTCCGAGCCCGCCGGTCAGGCACTGGTCGGAAGCCATCCGCAGCCCGACGATGAAGTCGTCGGGCACGGCCGCGCGTACGGCCTCGAGGACCTCCCGGCCGAATCGGGTGCGGTTCTCCAGGCTGCCGCCGTACGCGTCGGTGCGGGTGTTGACCTGAGGGTCGAAGAACTGCTCGATCAGGTGGCCGCCGAAGGAGGTCACCTCCGCGCCATCCCAACCGCACTCGGCCAGGCGTCGCGCGGCTGCGGCGAACCGCTCGACGATTGCCGGTAGCTCGTCGGCCTCGAGCGGTACCGGCACCTCGAGGTGTGACCCCTCCGGGAGATCGGAGGGGGCCCGCAGCGGCACGCCGGAGGTGAGGGAGTTGCCCCGGCGTCCCATGTGAGTCATCTGGGACATGCACAGTGCTCCGTGGCGATGGATCCCGTCGGCCAGCGCGCGGAGCGCCGGCTCGTTGCGCTCGTCCCACAGGGCGATCGACCCGTACGAAGCCTGGGTGGTCGGATCGACCGACGCCGAGCCGAAGGTCATGACCAGCCCGGCGCCGCCGGCCGCCTTGCGGATGTGGTAGTCGATCTCGGACTGGTCGATGTGGCCGTCGTGGCTCCAGCCCGTGGCATGTGGGGTGGACACGATACGGTTTCGGAGCATCCGGCCGCGGAGCTCGAACGGCGACATGAGTAGCGGGAACTGTGAGCGCGAGGACATGAGAGCAGTGTGACATGGCACAGACGGTCTGTCGCCCCCTCCGCCCGCCCTGGTGCTGACGCCTCGGTCGGCGGCCCGGACCAGACGCTTGGCACCGCGACCGCGCGGGCGGTCCTGCTGGTCACCATCCTGGTGGTGGCGGCCAACCTGCGGCCGACCATCACCGCGCTCGGCTCCGTCGTGGGGCTGGTGGCGGCCGATACCGGCCTGGGGGCTGGAGCCCTCGGCCTACTGGGCGCCGTACCGCTGCTGGCGTTCGCGGTCGTCTCACCGGTCGTCCACGTCCTGACGCGAGCCATCGGCGCCGAACGCGCCGTACTCGTCTCGACGCTGGTGCTCATCGTGGCGACCGTGGTCCGGTCACTTCCGGGGAGTGTTGCCTACCTGTGGACCGGAACCATCGTGATGGGCGCGGCGATCGCGGTCGGTAACGTCGTGGTGCCCGAGCTGGTGAAACGCGACTTCCCCGGTGACGTTCCGCTGGTGACCGGGTTGTACACCACGGTGCTCGGCGCAACGGCCGCCGTCGCGTCCGGGTTGGCGCTCCCGATCGCCGAGCTCGGTGGCTGGCGGCTGGGGATCGGCATCTGGGTTCTGTTCAGCGTGGCCGCTGCCCTCGTCTGGCCGTTGCGGATGCGGCGCTCGACGATCGGGACGCCGGTGCCACGGAAGCCGGAGGGGACGGCGAGCAGCCTCCCGACGGCAGGTGGTACGGGACGGTCGGTGTGGCGCTCGGCGGTGGCCTGGCAGGTGACGTTGATCATGGCGACCCAGGGCCTGACGTACTTCCTGCTCGTGACCTGGCTGCCGACGATCGAGGCCAGCATGGGGGTCGCCCCGGTGACCGCCGGCTGGCACTTGTTCCTCTACCAGATCGTCGGCATCGTGGCCGGGCTCGGCGTGACCCCGTTCATGCGGCGGCGCCGCGATCACCGGGCCGTCGGTGTGGTGATCAGTCTGCTGTTGATGGTGGCGGTCCTCGGTCTGCTCTACGCGCCGGATCTGCTCGTGCTGTGGCTCGTGGTCGCCGGGCTGAGCGGCGGCAGCTCTCTCGTGCTCGCCCTCACGCTGGTGGGTGAGCGTTCGCCCGGTGCCGCCGAGGCGGGCCGGCTGTCCGGGATGGCCCAGAGCATCGGCTACCTGCTGGCCGCCGCCGGTCCCTTTGGCGCGGGCGTGCTGTTCGCGGTCACCGGCAGCTGGACCTATCCCTTGTTCGCCGTGATCGCCGTCGCCGGAGTCCAGCTCGTCCTGTCCCTGCTGGCCGGACGCGACCGGCTCACCCACCACCCGGGCTAGCCCGACGCGGCGCCAACCAGGGCGTGCAGCATCTCGATGATCGGCGGCGGCTGGCGCCGCGTGGTCACCGTCACCGCACTGAGATGGCGTACGCCGAACTCGGGGAGATCGACGAACCGCAGTCCCGGTCGTCCCTCGACCGGCAGCGCAAGCGCCGGAATGATGGCGGCGCCGAAACCGGCGTCGACGAGCGCCAGGACAGCAGCGAACTCCTCGCAGGCGTGGGTCGCCGGCAGGTCCAGGCCGGTCGAACTCCGGACTCGATCCAGCACGAGCTGCACCGCTGTCCCTGGTGGGCTGCTGATCCAGGGCCGACGGGCAAGGTCGTCGAGGCGTCGCGGCACAGGCCACCCGGCGGGCATCGCGACCCGGTACGGGTCGTCGAGGAGCCAGGTCTGGTCGAGCCCAGGCCGGGTCGATCGGTCCCGTGTTCGATCCCGGGGGGACACCCCCCGAGCCCCCCGGTTGGCGAGGTTCTCGTCCTCGACGAGGACCACGTCGAGCTCTCCGCCGCGAAGAGCGGACAGGGCCACCGACTCGCTGACCTCGTGCACTCTCACCTGTACGCCGGGGGCTCGCTGCTCGAGATCGTGGATGGCCGGCACGACAAGACGAGTCATCACCGAGGAGAAGGCCCCGAGGTTGACCGTGCCACGCAGACGCCCGGACATGGCGACGATGTCCTCGGCGGCATCAGCCAAGACCTCGGCGAGACGATCACCGTGGGCCGCGAGCCGGTGTCCGGCGGCGGTCAACCTGAGCGGACGCTGACCGCCGCTGGCGAACCGGTCGACCAGGACGAGACCGGTTTCGCGTTCCAGCCGAGCGAGGTGCTGCGAGATCCCGGAGGGCGCCAGATGGAGCTGGCGTGCGGCGGCTCCCACGCCGCCGGAGGCGGCAACCGCCCGCAAGACCAACAAACGGTCCGGTGAGATGTGCATGCAGTCAGACTGTACGCCAACCTCAGGAAATGTTACTTCTCTCTGCCGACAGCAACCGGCAGGATCAAGGTTGTGAACCTCGTCGACCTCATCGGTTTCACCGGCGCTGCCGTCATGCTGGCGGCCTACGGCCTGACCAACGTCCGCTCGATCCGGTTGTCGCCGAGGACCATGGCCGCCATGAATCTCGGTGCGGGGATGGCCTTGGCCCTGAACGGCCTCGTCCACCACGCATGGCCGTCGACCGTGGTGAACACCGTCTGGTTCGTGATCGCTGGCGTTTCCTTGGTGTCAGTCGGCCGGGTCGCCCGCGAAGCCGGCGCGGATGCCCGAACGGCTTCGGTCGAGGTCGACCACGGTCGTGGCCGCCAAGACGACTCGCGGATCGTGCGAGGCGGTCAGGATGGCGCGTCCCGCGGCCACCTCCTCGTGCAGCACCCGCACCACCCGATCGACCGACGACTCGTCCTGCTGCGAGGTCGGCTCGTCCAGCAGCAACACCGGTGCCGGGCTGACCACCGCCCGTGCGAGGGCGGCCCGCTGCCGTTCACCGCCGGACAGGAGCTGCACCGGCTGGTCGAGCAGCCGGGTCAGCGCCAGCCGGTCAGCGAGCTCCTCGACGGCCCCTTCCCTCCCGGCTCCGCGGACGCCGACCGTGAGCTGCAGGTTCTCCCGCACGGTGAGCGCCTCCAGCATGGCCGGCCGCTGGGGCAGCACCGCCAGCCAACGGCGGCGGCGGTCAGCGCGCGCACCCCGCGACCGGCCGTTCCACGGGCCGTCACCCACGCTGACCGTGCCGCTCCACGGTGGCAGCATCCCGGCGATCACCGACACCAACGTCGACTTGCCCGAGCCGGACGGGCCCGTGATGGCCGTCCACGTCGACGTCCGTAGCTCGAGGTCGAGCCCGCTGAAGATCATCCGATCGCCGTAGCCCGCGGACAGCCCGGCGACCCGGACGAGCACCTCGTACGCGGCCGGCGCGGGTGCCGATACCGAGAGCGACGGCCGGTCCGGCACGGCTTCGGCCGGGGCTCGCGGCACGAGCAACAGGCCGAGATCGGTGCGGCGGGCCTCCAGCGGGGGGACAGGGTCGAGCTCCGGGTGTCGCTCGCGCGGCACCCTGACCCAGCCTCGGCTGTCCGGAAGCTGCTCGACCACGCCGCCGCCCGGTCGCCACTGCTCGGCGGCCCGTCCGTCCCGGATCCGCACGGCCCGGTCGGTGGACGCGACGGCGCGCGAATCGTGACTGACCAGGATGACGCCGGCTCCGTCGGCCGCAATCCGAGCGAGCAGGTCATAGACCTCCTCCGCCGACCGCTCGTCCAGCTCACCCGTCGGCTCGTCGGCGAGCAGCAACTGCGGTTCGTGCGCAACAGCGGCGCAGACCGCGACGCGCTGCGCCTCACCCCCCGACAGCTCGCGCACGGGACGATCCAGCAGTCGGTCGACGCCCAACCGGGCGCACGTGGTGCGCGCCAGCTGCTCCGCCTTGGCCGGCGGTACTCCGGTCAGCCGGAGCTGCAATGCGACGTTCTGGATCACCGACAGCTCGGGCAGCAGGCCGCGACCGGCGAACTGGTCGACGAACCCGACCGAGCGGGCCCGCCATTCACGACGCTGACCAGCGGACAGCTCGTGCAGGGCGGTGCCGGACACCACGACCGAGCCGGCCACGACCGGCTGCTCCCCGGTGATGACGCGGAGCAAAGTGGACTTCCCGGACCCGTTGGGTCCCTGCACGAGAAGCCGCTCGCCGACGGCGAGGGTGAGATCGGAGCCGCGAAGCGCCATCACCGACCCTCCGGCGCCCTGATAGGCGACGAAGACGTCCCGCACCTCGACAACCATGGTCATCGGGGGTTCAAGGGGGTCGTCCCCCTTGCCTCAATCAAACACGCTTTCATCAGGGCAGGTCCAGGTTCGTCGTCCGCGGCCAAGCATCCCGCAGCGCCGTCCCGGCGGCGGCCAGCGACACCGCCAGCACTCCGATGGCGGCCGCTGCGGCCACGAAGACCACCGGCAGGCCGCCGAGCACCGGCCGCAGTGGTGGCACCACGACCTCTCCCCCGGGTCCGGTCAGCAGCAGCCGGACACCGAGGATGGTCAACAGCAGACCCCCGGCCAGACCGATCGGCACGCCGACCACCGCCACCAGCAGGCTGCGACGCAGCAGCCGGGACCGCAGTCCGGCCGGCGTCACTCCGTCGAGCTCCAGAGCCAGCTGGTCGACCTGCGACTCCTCGAGGTCGGCCCGGACCGCGGTACCCGCAGCCACCAAGGCCAAGCCCAGCGCTACGGCCCCCGCTGCCGCCAACAGCAGGATGGACCGGGTGGCGACCGGGTCACCGATGATCGCTCGGGCGAGGTCGGCTCGGAACGACAGGGTCGTCGCCGAGGCCGGCGAGGACATCAGCGTGTCCCTGACCGTGGCCAGGCTCTCCGACGGGACGGCGATCCACACCTGGCTGACGTACGCGGTGCCTGGTGCGATCTCGTTGAGCAGGGAGACCACCGTGGGACGGTCGGCGAGGATGAAGTGCTTGCTGGCCACGGGGAACCGGGGCAGCACCGCAACGATCCGGGCGGGCACGCCCTGGCCGTTGACGGTGAGCACGAGACGACCGGCCGCACCGGCCCGCGCCGCCGTCTCCGGGTCGACGGCGACGGCGAGCGGCGGTCTGTTCTCCGGCGCGACGAACCCAGGTGTCAGCACGATCCGGGCATCATCGAACCGGTAGGCGATGTCCGCGGAAGCCGGTTGAGTCTCGACGTCCGCCTGGCCACTGCCCCAGCCGGACCAGTCCCAGGTGACTGCCTGCCCGTCGATCCGGAGCTGGCTGAGGCGCAAACGGCCGGCGGTGACCTGGTGGTCCACGCCTGACTCGCGCGCGTGCTCACGCCGAGTGATCCGGATCTCGGACTCGGCGATCTCCAGACCTTGCGCGAACAGGGCACCGCCACCGGGCAGCTCCGCCGTCAGCTCCGGACCGGAACCGGTCAAGCGCACCTGCTGCTGCCGCCCGTCGGTGTCGGTGAGCCACAGCCCCAGCGTGATGTCGGCGTCGACGCCATCCGCCCGGAGGGAGATACGCTCCGCTCCGGCAGGAATGGCCGGTGCGGCGGCACCGGACGTTCGATCGGCACTCAGCTGCTGAGCGAGCGCGTCGGCCGTCACCGTGGCCCCGGTCACCGACGGGAACTCGTGCATCGCGGTCAGCGCCTCCGGGTCGGCTCCGGTGAGTGGCAGCACCATCGCGCCCGGCGTACCGCCGAACGCGGTCACGGCGGAGCTGACGACGGGCCGGACCATGACGCCGGGTGCCACCTCGCGCAACCGGTCGCCGTCGAGGGCCTCCAGCGGCGCGGCGACCCGGGCACTCGCCGCCACGGAGATGTCGAGGGGAACCCGGTAGGCCGCCTGGTCCTCGCCGGACTGCCGCAGACTCTCGCGGTAGCCGGCCGTGAACACCAGCAGGCAACACGACGCAGCCAGGAATCCCGCAGTGACCATGGGGAGCAGGGGCCGGCGTCGGGCGATGATCCGGGTGCTGGACACCGCAGTCACCATTCGCGGCGCGCGCCGCCGCAGGCTCACCAGATAGGGCCAGGCCAGGGCGGTCAGCAGCCCGACGGACACCACGGACGCGACGATCGCGAGAGTCGGCAGCGTATCGGTCGGGCCGGTCGAGGCCCCTGCGGCCGAGGCGGGAGGATTCCCGGCCTCTCCGGTGAGCACCAGGAAAGGCACCAGCGCCGAGGCCACCAGGGCGAACACCGCGAGGTACCGTGCCGCTTCCGCCCGCGTGGCCGGCCAGCACGCAACCGCGGTGACGCCGAGCACGGCGAGCACCGCCAGGACCACAAGTACCGGCCCGGCCGACATCACGGCGGAGGCCGCCGCGGCCGGTCGCGCGCCGGTCTCCACGCCTGCACCGCGTAGGGCGACCATCAGCGCGGCGACACCGGTGCCGATTGCGAGGCCGAGCAGCACGGAGGGAATCGCCTGCAGCAGCGTCACGCCGGTGACCTGTGCGGCGCTGCCGCCCCGCCGGATGAGCAGCAGGCCGACCAGCTGTTGCCGGCGGCGCACCCAGGCGGCCACCACCAGGCAGAAACCGAGCTGCAGTGCTCCAGCACCGGCGCCCAGCACGGCGAACCGGTCCGCCGACGCAGCCGCGCGGGCTTCGGCGGCGGCGACGGCCTCCGCCGGCCAGGTGATCGACAGCGGTCCGTCGCCCGCCAGGTTGACCTGGTAGACGAGCGCGCCGAGGGTGGCCGAGTACTGGTCGACGCCGGTGGCGGCGATCGTTTGTCCGTCGAGTGTCCCGAACCAACCGAGGGTCCGACCGAACAGCTGCAACGTGGCGAGGTCGGCGATCCGCTCCGGATCCCCGCCCAGCAGCAGCGGTCGGTTGGCCCCGATCAACCCCACCCCGACCAGTCGATGGTCGGTGAGCTCGGCGGTTCCGGTGACCACGATGCCCAGCTCACGCTCCGCGCGTACCGCCCCGGCGAAGGTGTTCCTGACGCCGGGCAGCTGAACCGACACCACCTCGCACCGGGCCGGGACGCAGACGCTGGGCAACCGGCCAGACGTCAGCCGGACTCGGCTGTCGATCTGGTCGAGGGCAGCCAGGCTGACGACGGTGCTCGAGATCGAGATCGGCTTGAACACCAGAGCACGGGCGACCGACGTCACCCCTGCGTCACTCAAACCGGTCCGGACGGCGTCGTCGAGACTAGCCGCGGACTCGCCGCTGAGGTTCCGGTAGGTGTTGGCGAGCACCGTGCGCTCGTCCTCCGGGAGCGAGTCGAGAGTGCCGGTCACCGCGGCGGCGCCGGACTCCTGGCGCAAGCCCGCCGCGAACACGGGGAACGCGACAGCAAGGGCGAGCCCGAGGCACAGCAGGAGCCACGGCAGCGGTCGGTGGCGGATACCCGCTCCGGCCAGGCCCAGCTCCACACGCATCTCTCGATTATGTCTGGCGGTCCAGCTGGTGCGGCGGCTCCGGCTCGCGCTACTTCTTTCCGCTCGACCCGTGCTCGATGACCCCTTCGGCCACCTCGCGCATCGACTTGCGCAGATCCATCGCCGTCTTCTGAATCCAGCGGAAGGCCTCCGGCTCGCTCAGCCCCAGTCCCGTCTGCAGCAGACCCTTGGCCCGGTCCACCGCCTTGCGGGACTCCAGCCGCTCATTCAGGTCGCTGACCTCGGCCTCGACCGCCTGGAGCTCTGCGAACCGGGCGCGGGCGATCTCGATCGCCGGGATCAGATCGGCTTTGCCGAAGGGCTTCACGACGTACGCCATCGCGCCGGCCTGACTCGCTCGGTCGACCAGGTCGCGTTGGCTGAAGGCGGTGAGCATCACGACGGGCGCGATCCGGGTCGCCGCGATCTGCTCGGCCGCGCTGATCCCGTCGAGCTTGGGCATCTTGACGTCCATGACCACGAGGTCGGGCCTCAGCTCGCTGGTCAACGCCACGGCCGCCTCCCCGTCACCGGCCTCGCCGACCACCTCGTAGCCCTCCTCGGAGAGCATCTCGGCAAGATCGACGCGGATCAGCGCCTCGTCCTCGGCGACGACGACACGCGTCCGCGTTGCCGATCTCGGCTGGATGTCCTCAACAGTCACGCACGACACTGTAGCGAGGCTCTGTTACAGCTATGGCACACTGATTCGGGCGCTGGCCGGGGTGGCGGAATGGTATACGCGGACGGCTCAAACCCGTCTGTCCGCAAGGACATAGGGGTTCGACTCCCCTCCTCGGCACTGCCTCGCCTCGGTGGTGGGCTCACCCTGATTGGGCAAACTCCACCGTGGTGGAGTTTGCGCCTCCGGGAGTGGGAGTGGGAGTCGTACGCTGACTAGAGCGGAGCCCCGATCCGGCGGACGCGGACCATGTTGGTGTGGCCGGCGACACCGGGAGGCGACCCGGCGACGATCACCACGAGCTCGCCGTCGGCGATAACGCCCGAGTCGGTCAGGGCTTTGTCGACCTGTCGGATCATGTCGTCGGTGTGCCCCACCATCGGGACCAGGAAGGTCTCGACCCCCCAGTTGAGGGTGAGGGTGAAGCGGGTCTGCTCGCTCGGGGTGAAGGCCAGGATCGGGATCGGTGAGCGCAGCCGGGCCAGCCGGCGGGCCGAGTCGCCGGAGGTGGTGAAGGTGACGAGGAACTTTGCGCCGATCCGCTTGCCGACCTCCTCGGCCGCCTTGGTGATCACGCCGCTGGTGGTGTGCGGATCCCAGTTGATGTCCTGCATCCGGTCCTGGCCATGGGTCTCGGTGTTCTCCACGATCCGCGCCATGGTCTGCACCGTGACCACCGGGTACTCACCGACACTGGTCTCGCCCGACAGCATCACGGCGTCGGCCCCGTCGAGGATCGCGTTGGCCACGTCGGAGGCCTCGGCGCGGGTCGGCCGCGGCGCCGAGATCATCGACTCCAGCATCTGGGTGGCCACGATCACCGGCTTGGCCCAGCGCCGGGCCGCCGTCACGATCTGCTTCTGGACCAGCGGCACCTCCTCCAGGGGGAGCTCAACGCCAAGATCACCGCGAGCCACCATGAACGCGTCGAAGGCGTCGATGATCTCGTCGAGGTTTTCGACCGCCTGCGGCTTCTCCAGCTTGGCGATCACCGGGATCTGTCGGCCTTCTTCCTCCATCACCCGGTGCACCGGCTCGATGTCGGCGGCACTGCGGACGAAGGACAGCGCGATCATGTCCACGCCGTTGCGCAGTGCCCAGCGCAGGTCCTCGGTGTCCTTGTCGCTCATCGCCGGCACGCTCACCGCGACGCCGGGCAGATTGATCCCCTTGTTGTTGCTGACCTTGCCGCCGACCGTGACCTCGGTGATCACGTCGGTCTCGGTGACCTCCGTCGCCCGGAGGGCGATCCGGCCGTCGTCGATCAAGATCAGGTCGCCCGGCTTGACGTCCCCACACAGACCCTTGTACGTCGTCGAGCAGCGGTCGACCGTGCCGGGCACATCGTCGATGGTGATCGCAAAGGTCGCGCCGTTGCGCAAGTGCTCCTCGCCGTTGGCGAACCGACCCAGCCGGATCTTCGGTCCCTGTAGGTCGGCCAGCACTCCGATCGGTCGGCCGGCGTTCTTCGAGGCCTCGCGGACGTTACGGAGATTCACCTCGTGGTCGGCGTAGTCGCCGTGACTCATGTTCAAGCGGGCGACATCCATGCCCGCGGCGACCAGTTCCGACAGACGCTCCGGCGACGAGGACGCCGGTCCGAGCGTGCAGACAATCTTGGCTCTACGCACGGACCCGACCCTAGCGAAGCTCACCCGTGCCGGGAATGGCTAGTCCCGCAACAGAGCCAGGGCCCGTTCCAGGTCGTCCGGATAGGGCGAGGCGAACGAGATCTGCTCCCCGCTGGAAGGGTGCACAAAGCTCAGCCCCACCGCGTGCAGCCACTGCCGCTCCAGACCCAACCGGCGCGCCAGCACGGGATCCGCGCCGTACGTCGGGTCGCCGACACAGGGATGCCGGATCGCTGCCATGTGCACGCGGATCTGGTGGGTCCGGCCGGTCTCCAGCTTGATCGACAGCAGCGTCGCCCCCGGAAGCACCTCCAACGTGTCGTAGTGGGTGATGCTGTGCCGACCGCCGGCGATCACCGCCATCTTCCAGTCGGTACCGGGGTGCCGCCCGATCGGCGCGTCGACCGTCCCGGTGAAAGGATCGGGATGGCCCTGGACGAGAGCGTGGTAGGTCTTGTCGACTGCGCGGGACCGGAAGGCGCGTTTCAAGATCGTGTACGCGGTCTCGCTCTTGGCGACCACCATCAGGCCCGAGGTCCCCACGTCCAGCCGCTGCACGATGCCCCGGCGCTCCGGGACCCCCGAGGTGGAGATCCGGAAACCTGCTCCGGCCAGATGCCCCAGCACGTCCGGGCCGTCCCAGCCCAGACTGGGATGCGCGGCGACGCCCACCGGCTTGTCGACGACGACGATGTCGTCGTCGTCGTGGACGATGCGCAGCCCCTCGACCACCGACGGAACCACCACGACCGTACGCGGCTCGTCGAACTCGACCTCCAGCAGTGCTCCCGAACTGACCCGGTCCGCCTTCGCGACGGCAGCACCGTCCAACCGGACCCGACCGGTGCCGATCAGATCGGCGATCCGACTGCGCGAGAGACCGAGCATGCGAGCGACGGCGGCATCGACCCGCTCGCCGTGCAGTCCCTCCGGCACCAGGACGACGCGCGAGTCAGTCACGCTGCCGCTCGCCGTTCACGCCGACCCCCTTGACCACCGCCAGGATGATGATCATCACCGCTGCCGCGCTGATGCACATGTCGGCGACGTTGAAGATCGGCCAGTAGGGCAGCTCGAGGAAGTCGACGACGTGCCCGCGGAACACCCCCGGCGTACGGAACAGCCGATCGGTCAGGTTGCCCGCCACGCCGGCACAGAGCAGACCGAGGGCCACCGCCCAGCCGGCGTGCCCCAGCCGGGGCACCAGCCGGATGGCCACGAAACAGACCACCGAGATCGCGGCCACCGCGAAGACCGGCGTGAACTGCTCGCCCTGGCTGAAGGCGGCGCCGGGATTGCGGATCAACCGAAGCGTGAGCAGCCCGCCCAGCAGCCGGATCGGCTCGCCCGGATCGAGCCGGCCGACAGCAACCACCTTGGTGATCACGTCGAGGGTCAGCCCGGTGACGGCCACCGCCGCCCAGAGCAGCCGCAGCCGGAGTGGTGAGCCGGTCCGGCGGCTGACCGGCTGGGTTACCGACGTTCCTCGCGCTGCTTGCACGTCACGCACAACGTGGCCCGCGGGAAGGCCTGCAACCGGCCCTTGCCGATCGGCTGCCCGCAGTTGTCACAGCTCCCGTACGTCCCCAACTCGATGTGCCGCAACGCGAGCCGGGACTGGTCCAGCATCTCCCGCGCGTTGTTGGCCAGCGACATCTCGGCGTCTCTCTCGAAGTTGGCCGAGCCGACGTCGGCCGGATCCCGGCCGGCGCCCTCGCTGCCGTCACGAAGCAGCCCGACCAGCTCAGCGGTTGAGATCTCGATCTGGCTCTCGAAGCGGGCAATGTCCTCGGTCAGCGCGGCCTTGACCTCGTTGAGCTCGGCGCGGGTCCAGGGATCCTCCCCCGGACGCACCGGCAGGGACTTGACGTTGACTGGCTTGGCCGGCTTGTCGGCATGCTCGACCGGCACCGCGTGCACCGTCGGGGCCGACTTGGCGGCAGCCTTCCGCACCGCCGATCCACGCCCACGGTCGTCGGCAGCGGGCGCTGGCTCGGCGCTGGCGCTGGCAGTCGTCATCGGCTCCCCATTCTGGACAAAAGATTTCCGCGTCAGAAGTGACGCAGAGACAGTAGGCGCGAAGTGGACATTCTTCAATGACCGGCACGCAGTTTTCCGCACCGGTCTCGCCTAGAGATCAAGCAGTTTCAGCTGGTCAGCGCTGATCGCCCAGCAAGGCGTCCAACCGCGGGGTGTTGCTGGTCGGGGTGCCGCCGCCCAAGGTGGGCGCGTCGTCTCGTTCCTGCACCGGCGCCACCACGGGCTCGGGCTCGGGCGGAGTGGCCGGGCTGCTGCCATTGCTCGTGTTCTCCACCGGCTGGACATCGCGGACGACCTCGGGGGGATCGGTCGGCTCCGCGCGGCCCGCCTCCAACATCTCGATCTGGCTGCGCAGGTGGCTGGTCAGGTTCGCCCGGTACGTCGCCTCGAAGCTGCGCAGCGCCGAAACGGTGGCGGTCAGCTCGTCCCGCTGCCGCTCCAGGTCGCCGAACATCTCGCCCCGACGGCCTTCGATCTCCCGGTCGAGCTTCTCGGCCCGGCTGAGGGCGTCGGCCTGCACCCGCTCGGCGTTGACCCGAGCTTCGGACTCGACCCGTTCGGCCCGGGTGCGGGCGTCGGTGGTCACCTGGTGCGCCGTCCGGTTGGCCTCCTCGCGGATGCGGTTGGCGTCCTCAGTGGCTTCGGCCACCAGGCGCTCGGCCTGCTCGGTCGACATCTCGACCAGCCGGACGACCGCGGCACTCGCCTCCTTGCCCGTGGTCACGACAATCGCGCCAGGGGCCGACTGACGCGGGCTGAGCGGCGGAGTCGGCGGCTGCTGCACGGCCGACGGCGGGGCCGCAGCGGCCTGCGGAGGTGCCGGCGGGGCGGAGCGCAGCGAGTCCACCTGCTTCTTGAGGTTCTGGTTCTCCTCGATCAGCTGCGCGAAGCTCTCCTCGACCTCGTCGACGAACTCGTCAACCTCCAGCACCTCGTAGCCGGACTTGCGGGCCATCCGGAAGCGCTTGTTGCGAACGTCATCCAGGGTCAGCGTCATCATTCACCTCGAGTAGTCAGCGGAGCTGGTACGGCAGGGCCTGGCACCCATCCGCACTACCGTACCCAATTTGATCTCGCGGCACACATCGTCGCTCAAGGTCAGCGGAGGAAGATGGTCTGGTTGATCTGCATCAGGATGCTGACCCCGATGGCCAGCCCGATGAATGCCAGGTCCAGCATCATCGATCCGATCCGGACCGGTCTCAGCACCTTGCGGAGCAGCCGCAGCGGCGGATCGGTGATCGAGTAGATGATCTCAGCGAACACCAGCATGGGCCCCCGCGGCTCCCAGTCGCGGACCAGCACCGGGACCCAGGACAGGATCATCCGGGCGAACAGGATCAGGAGGAAGATCCACAAGACCCGGTCGATGATCACTCCGACAACAACCACTTCTCGACGCCCCTGACTCTCCCGACACTCGCTCTGGGTGCCCCAAGCCTACGACGTCTCGCCGAACGCTCCAGACCTCAGCATCCGGCGCCGGGCAGCGCCTAGCTCTGGTTGAAGAAGCCGCCGGCGATGCGCTCCTTGTCCTCGGCAGCCACCGTCACGTTCTGCGGGGAGAGCAGGAAGACCTTGCTCGTGACGCGTTCGATGGTGCCGCGGAGGCCGAAGATGAGACCGGCGGAGAAGTCGACGAGTCGCTTGGCGTCGACGTCCTCCATCTCGGTGAGGTTCATGATGACCGGGGTGCCATCCCGGAAGTGCTCGCCGATGACGCGAGCCTCGTTGTACGTACGCGGGTGCACGGTGACGATCCGGGTCATGTCAGCCGTCCGGGGGCGAGAAACGGGGGGCGGTACGGGAGCGGCAGGAACGGCGGCAGGGCTCGCGCTGTTCCGCTTGGTTTCCAGCGGCGTCACGGTGGCGGACCGCTCGGGCTCGCCGAGCAGCTCGTCACGGCTGATCTTGTCGGTCGGCTCCTGGTCGTCGTCGGTCTCGTCGTCGTCGGAGTACCGGTCGTCGGTGACCAGGCCCAGCCACGCCGCCGCCCGCTTCAGCCGTTCCGCCATGTCATTGCCTCGCTTCGCCTGCTCTGCCTGCTTCAGTCCTGCGCACCATCGGTGGCCACGAGGTTACCGTCCAGCTCCGTTGATCATCGGGAGCGACGCCGCCGACACGCGGCAGACCCCGTCGCCCCTCTGGGTCACTTCAGGAAGTCGGGTACGTCCAGGTCGTCGTCGTCGGCCGGGCGGGTGATCGGGCGCTGAGTGGGGATCGGCTTCGGGTTCCCGGCCGAGGAGTTGCCCACCGGAGAGCCGGCCGGCACCAGAACGGGCTCCGGGGCCGGTTCCGGCCGGAAGGACGGCGTCGGCTCGACGGCGGGCGGCGGCGCGGGCCGGGGCGGGGTCGACCGCAGGTCGGCCGAGCGGCTGACTCCCGGCTGCCGCCGCGGTGGCTGCCCACCCTCGAAGCCCGCCGCGATCACCGTGACCCGGACCTCGTCGCCGAGCGCGTCGTCGATCACCGTGCCGAAGATGATGTTGGCGTCCTCGTGCGCCGAGTTGTGGATGAGGTCCGCGGCGGCCTGGACCTCGAACAGCCCAAGGTCGGACCCGCCCGCGATGGAGAGCAGGACGCCGTGGGCGCCGTCGATGCTGGCCTCCAGCAGTGGCGAGGACACCGCCATCTCGGCCGCCGCCCGGGCGCGGTCGTCGCCGCGCGCCGAGCCGATGCCCATCAGCGCGGAGCCGGCGTTGGACATCACCGCCTTGACGTCGGCGAAGTCGAGGTTGATCAGACCGGGGGTGGTGATCAGGTCGGTGATCCCGGACACGCCCTGCATCAGCACCTGGTCGGCCTGCTTGAAGGCATCCAGGATCGCAATCTGGTGGTCGATCATCTGCAGCAGCTTGTCGTTGGGGATCACGATCAGCGTGTCGACCTCCTCGCGGAGCGTCGTGATCCCGTCCTCGGCCTGGGTCGCCCGCCGCTTGCCCTCGAAGGAGAACGGCCGGGTCACCACGCCGATGGTCAGCGCGCCCAGCGCGCGGGCGATCCGAGCCACGATCGGCGCACCACCGGTCCCCGTCCCGCCGCCCTCGCCCGCCGTGACGAACACCATGTCCGCGCCCTTCAGGGCGTCCTCGATGTCCTGGGCGTGGTCCTCCGCCGCCTGCCGGCCCTTGTCCGGGTCGGCACCGGCGCCGAGTCCGCGGGTCAGGTCCCGGCCGATGTCGAGCTTGACGTCCGCATCGCTCATCAGCAGCGCTTGGGCGTCGGTGTTCACCGCGATGAACTCGACGCCCCGCAGGCCGGCCTCGATCATCCGATTGACCGCGTTGACACCGCCGCCGCCAACGCCGACAACCTTGATGATGGCCAAGTAGTTCTGTGATGCCGAGACCACGGGATCGCCTCTTCTTTCCACAATCTGGTACCGAATGACTTGCCCCGCGAAGTCTCAATCTCTACTCGACATTCAGGCGGTGGACCTCTGACCTCACGCGACCTGACTTGAGGTTACGAGGTGGTCACAGGGGTGTCCACGAGCGTCGAAAAGACACGCCAGAGTATCGCTAGGAGTAGGCGTTTTGCTACAGGTCAAGTAGACAGTGAACCCGTGGTTCACGCTTGCTTATCACCTGATCGCGGGCGTGTGGGGGCTCGAGACGTCGATCGTGGCCGACGGCTTGCGCTTCAGCAGTGCCTCGACGATCTGGGCCTTCAGCGGGGAGTCGGCCGAGTTGCCCCAGTTGACCCGGACGCCTGACTTCAGGACCAGGGTGATCCGGTCCGGGTCACCGGCCGAGAGGCTGCGGATCCGGCTGCGCAGCGTCTCGGGCAGTGCGGCCGCGACCAGACCGACATCGCGGAGCAGCGCGCGATCGGAGGAGTTGACGTCGGCCAGCACCACGTGCTTGGGCACCGACCGGCGCCGCTCGTACGCCACCCCGAGCCGGTCCACCAGCAGGTAGCCCTCGGCCTGTCGCACCGCGAGTACTGGCCGACGCTCGATAACAGTCACCTGCAGGGTGCGCGGCCAGGTGCGGGACACCGAGGCCTGCTCGACCGCCGGCAGCGCGGTGGTGCGTTGGGCGATGGCATCCAGGTCCTGCCTGGCCATCGGGACCTCCATGGGCACCTGTGCCGCCTTGACCACCTGACGCGCACTCAGCGCGCGGTTGCCGGCCACGGAAACGGTCCGGACGGTCAGCACATCGGAGAAGTAGACGAGCCACACCGCCCCGCCGGCCAGCGCGACGGCCAGGGCCAGCACCAGCACGAAGACCCACGAATGTCGCCGCCGGCCGGACCGACGCCTGGAGCTCATCGGCCCACCGGTGCCCGGTCCGGCCCATTCGATCCCGGGGGGACGCCCCCCGAGCCCCCCGGGAGGGCTCGCTGCTCCAGCTCGGCCACGATCAGCGGCGCCACCTTGGTGACGTCTCCGCAGCCGACGGTGATGACCAGGTCACCGGGCTGCGCGATCTCCGCGACCACGGGTGCCGCCTGGTCCCAGTCCGGCTCGTAGGTCACTCGCGCGGTGCCTTGACCGACCGCCGCGGCCACCATCGACCCGTCGATGCCGGGCAGCGGGTCCTCGCGGTCGCCGCAGACGTCCATCACGACCGCCTCGTCCGAATGCTCCAGCGCGGCCGCGAGCTCTCGCCAGAAGTCTCGGGTCCGGGTGTAGAGATGCGGCTGGAAGCAGACCACCACCCGCCCGTCGCCGACGACCGTGCGGGCCGCGACCAGGGTGTTGAGCACCTCGGTCGGGTGGTGCGCGTAGTCGTCGTAGACCCGGACGCCGCCGACGTCGCCGATCAGCTGGAACCGCCGGTACGTCCCGCGGTACGCCGACAGGGCCCGCCGCACGTCACCCTCGTCGGCACCCAGCCAGCGGGAGACGGCATACGCCGCGGCGGCGTTGAGTACGTTGTACGACCCGGGCACCGCCAACGTGACCGGCCCGCCCGCATCGCCCTGCTCCAGCCCGAACTGCGAGCCCGAGCCAGCCAAGCTGGCCCCGATGATCCGCACGTCGGCATCGATGGCATGGCCGAAGGTGATCACCTCCGGTACCGCAGCTCCCGAGGCGATCCGTTCCCGTATCCGGGCGGTGAGCTCAACCGCCCCGGCGTCGTCCGCGCTCACCACCAGCAGCCGCACCCGCGGCCCGGTGGCGAAGCGCAGGAAGCCGTCGGCGTAGCGCTCGGCGGTTCCCCAGTTGCTCAGGTGGTCCGGATCGACGTTGGTCACCACGGCCACCTCGGCCGGATACTGCAGGAACGAGCCGTCGCTTTCGTCCGCCTCGACGACCATCAGCTCGCCGGCCCCCAGATGGCCGCCGCTGGCCGAGCCCGTCAGCGCGCCGCCGATCACGTAGGACGGATCCAACCCGCACCCGGTCAGCACGTGGGCGATCATTGCCGTCGTCGTGGTCTTGCCGTGGGTGCCGGCCACCGCGATGCCGCGCCGACCTCGCATCAGGGCGCCGAGCGCGGCGCTACGGTGCAGCACCCGCAACCCACGTCGCCGTGCCTCGGCCAGCTCCGGGTTGTCCTCCCGGATCGCCGAGGAGGCCACCACGGTCCGCGCCTCACCCAGCTGCTCGGCCCGGTGCCCGACATGGACCCGGGCGCCGGCCTGCTCGAGCGCCCGCAGGTACTTCGAGTCCTGTCGGTCACTCCCGCTCACCGGCAGGCCGGCCGACAGCATCATCTGGGCGATCCCGTTCATCCCCGACCCACCGATGGCGATGAAGTGCACCGGCCCCAGCTCGGCCAGCTCCGGGAGCTCGATCGGTGTCACCAGACCCATCAGCCCATCACCTCCAGCACCTTCGTGGCCAACACCGTGGCCGCGTCGGTCGGCGCAACGCCGTTCAGGGCGGCCGCCATTCCCTGCAACCGGCCGTTATCGTGCAGCAGCGCGGGAATCTCAGTGGCGACCCAGTCCGGCAGGCAGTCGGCATCCGACAGCAGCAGTCCCCCGCCGGCCCTGACCACGAGCTCCGCGTTCCGTTCCTGTTCGCCGTTGCCGTGCGGGTAGGGCACGTAGACCGCCGGCAGGCCGACGGCCGCCGTTTCCAGGACGGTGCTGGCGCCGCATCGACCGAGCATCAGGTCGGCTGCCGCGTACGCCTGCTCCATGTGCTGCACGTACGGCACCGGGTCGTACACGGCCTCGGTCTGCGGGTCGACCTGACGCACCGTCTCGGCGGACATGTTCCGGGCGCCCAGCACGTGCAGCACCGAGATTCCGTCGGCGAGCAGCCGATCCCGGGCCCCGAGCACGGCGCGGTTGATGCTGAGGGCGCCTTGTGAGCCCCCGCTCACCAGCAGGGTCGGCCGGCGCGGCAGCAGCCCGAAGGTCTCACGGGCCACCTCGCCGGCCGCCGCCCGGTCGAGCTCGGTGATCGCACGACGCAGCGGCAGGCCGATGCAGACCGCATGGGCCAGCGGGGTCTGCGGGAACGCGGTGTAGACGTGCCGGGTCAGCCGAGCCGCCAGCCGGTTCGCGAGCCCGGGCACGACGTTCTGCTCATGGATCAGAATCGGCAGGCCGAGCCGCCGGGCGGCGAGGTACGCCGGCGTCGAGACGTAGCCGCCGAACCCCAGCAGCACATCGGCCTTCACCCGTCGCAGGATGTCCGCGGTCGCCGAGATCGCGCGGAGCAGCCGCGGTCCTACCATCACGAGGTCCTTGCCCGGCCGACGCGGCATCGGTACCGGCGGGATCAGCTCCAGCGGTAGACCGGCCGCCGGGATGACCGTCGTCTCCAGACCGCGCGCGGTGCCGAGAGCGGTGAGCGTCAGCTCCGGGCGCAGTCGGCGCAGCTCGTACGCGGTGGCGAGCAGCGGTGAGGTGTGACCCGCCGAGCCCCCACCCGCCAGCACGACCGACCCCGCGGTCCGGTCGGTCACCGGGACCGGCCCGCTGCCCGGGACCCGACGACGGCGGTCATCTGGGGGGCCGGCCGCCCGGTCTTGCGCCGCAGCACCTTCCGCGCCTCGGGCTCCCGCCGGGCACAGCCGATCAGCACGCCGACGGCCAGCAGGTTCGCGATCAGGGCCGAGCCGCCGTAGGAGACCAGCGGCAGCGGCACGCCCGCGATCGGGAGCAACCGGAGCACGACGGCGAGGTTGATCAGCCCCTGGACCATGAACCAGCAGGCCACGCCACCGGCCGCGTGCAGGCTGAACGGATCGTCGGAGCGGCTGGCGGTCCGGATCCCGGCGTACCCGAGTACTCCGAAAAGCGCCAGCACCACCAGGCTGCCGAACAGTCCGAACTCCTCGCCGAGCACGGCGAAGATGAAGTCGGTGTGCGCCTCGGGCAGGCTCCCCCACTTCTGCCGGCTGCCGCCCAGGCCGACTCCCCACCAACCTCCGGAGGCGATGGCGAACAGGCCCGAGTTGGCCTGGTCGTTCGCGCCGTTGAGGTCGGCGGTCGGATCCAGGAAGGCGGCGAGCCGGCGCATCCGTACCGGCGAGGTGACGAAGATCGCGACCACGCCCGCGACCCCGGCCGCACCGAGGGCGGCGAGGACCCGGAGCGGGGCACCGACGATCCAGAGCATCCCGACGACGATGGCGGCCATCACGACGGCGGTGCCGGCGTCACCCTGGAAGAGCACCAGCAAGATCAAGATCGCGGTCACCGGCAGGAACGGCACCAGCAGGTGCTTGGGACGGTCGAGGAGCCGCTGCTTGCCGGCCAGCAGGTCGGCACCCCAGATGATCATGGCGAGCTTGGCGAACTCCGCCGGCTGCAGGGCGAAGCTCTCCGAGCCCAGGTAGAGCCAGTTCCGGTTGCCGTTGACGCTGATCCCGAGTGGGGTATAGGTCAAGATCAACAGCACCGCCGCCAGCGCCATGCCGAACCAGCTCAGCGGTCGCAGGGTCGACGGCGGCAGCTTGGCCATGATCACCATGCCGACCAGCCCGGTCCCCAGGAAGATCAGCTGCCGTTTCACGTAGTAGTAGGAGTCACCGGTGTTCAGGTACGCGTTCACGCTCGACGCCGAGAGCACCATCATGACGCCGACGATCAGCAGCAGGGCGGTCGCACCGAGCACCAGGTGGTAGCTGGTCAGCGGCCGGTCGAGGACCTGCCGGAGCCAGCGGCCCAGCTCCCGCGCCGAGGTCGGCCGGGAGGGGCGCAGCGGCGTGAGTGTGGCCACCAGCTCAATCCTCCCTGGCCTGGTCGCGCGCGGCGGCCGCGAAGGCGTCCCCGCGAGCGGCATAGTCGGTGAACATGTCGAAGCTGGCGCACCCCGGAGCGAGCAGGACTGCATCACCGGGTCTGGCCAGGGAAGCAGCCGCCGCGACGGCTCGCGCCATGGCACTAGTGTCCGTGGCGTCGATGAGGATCGTGGGGACCTCCGGCGCGTGTCGAGCGAGGGCCTCCGCGATGATCATCCGGTCGACGCCGAGCAGCACCGCGCCCCGGAACCGGTTCCGGTGGGCACGCACCAGGTCGTCGAAGGTCGTGCCCTTGGCCTGGCCGCCGGCCACCCAGACCACATGCGCGAAAGCCTGGAGCGCCGCGTCGGCCGCATGCGGGTTGGTGGCCTTCGAGTCGTCCACCCAGCGCACCCCGCCATGCTCGAGTACGGTCTGGATCTTGTGGGCGCCGAGCCGGACGGTGCGCAACCCGTCCCGGACCGCGGTGGCCGGTACGCCGTAGGAGCGGGCCAGGGCGGCCGCCGCCAGCGCGTTGGCCACGTTGTGCGGCGCCGGAGGGAAGACGTCGGCGACGCTGGCCAGCTCCAGAGCGGAGTCGAAGCGCTGCTCGATGAAGGCCCGGTCGACCAGTAGGTCGTCGACGAGCCCGACCATGGACAGCCCCGGCGTACCGAGCGTGAAGCCGATCGCCCGGGCGCCCTCGGTCACCTCGGCCTCCTCGACCATCCGCTCGGTGGTCGGGTCGGCGACGTTGTAGACGCAGCTGGCCTGGACGCCGGTGTAGATGGTGGCCTTGGCCTGGGCGTACGCGGCGTAGGAGCCGTGCCATTCGAGATGGTCCGGCTGGACGTTGAGGACCGCCGCCGAGTGCAGGGCGAGCGAGCGGGACCAGTGCAGCTGGTGGCTGGACAGCTCCACGGCGAGCACGTCGTACGGCTGCGGGTCGAGCACGGTCTCCATGATCGGCCGGCCGATGTTGCCGACGGCGGCGGTCCGCAGCCCGGCGGCGCGGAGCATCGACTCGAGCATCTGCGTGGTCGTCGTCTTGCCGTTGGTGCCGGTGATGCCGAGCCACGGCACCACCCGGTCCGGGCGGCTGAGCCGCCACGCCAGCTCCACCTCACTCCAGATCGGCACGTCGCGCGCCGCGGCCGCCCGGAGCAATGGGGCGGTGGCCGGCCAGCCCGTGGTGATCACCAGGTCGGCGTCGCCCGGCAGCTCGGGCACTCGAGCCCGGGCCGAGCCGGACCTCGGCGCCGAGGGTCTGCAGCAGCGTGGCCTTCTCGGTGTTCGCCGCATCCGCCCGGTCGTCGAGGACGGTGACCCGGGCACCGAACTCGATCAGCCCGTCGGCGGCCGCGAACCCCGACACCCCGATCCCGGCCACCACCACATGGGCCTGCGGCCACGGAGATGACCCGTCGGCGACCGACAGCCAGCCGACTGTCATCGACCGCACTCCGAATCTGCACCCCTTCCTCCGATCTGCACCGGCTGCAGGGGGTGCAGATCGAAGGAAGGGGTGCAGACCGAGTTCGGCCGGATCATGTCCCCGCAACCCACTCGGCGTAGAAGATGCCCAGCCCGCCGGCCACGAACAGCCCGGCGATGATCCAGAACCGCATCACGATCGTCACCTGGGCCCAGTTCAAGAGCTCGAAATGATGATGGATCGGCGACATCTTGAACAGCCGCTTGCCTCGGGTGATCTTGAAGAAGCCGACCTGCAGGATGACCGACATCACCTCGATCACCAGCAGGCCACCCAAGATCACCAGCAGCAGCTCGGTGCGGGTGAAGATCGCCATTCCGGCCAGTGCGCCGCCCAGGGAGAGCGACCCGGTGTCGCCCATGAAGATCTTGGCGGGCTCGGCGTTCCACCACAGGAAGCCGAAGCAGGCGCCGGCCAGCGCGATCGCCACCACGGCCAGGTCGTACGGGTCGCGCACCTCGTAGCACTTGGGCCCCGCCGAGGCGGTGTAGGCGCAGGACTGGTTGTACTGCCAGATGTTGACCAAGGTGTACGCGCCGAAGATCATCACGCAGGCGCCCGACGCGAGCCCGTCCAGCCCGTCGGTCAGGTTGACCCCGTTGCTGGCCGCGGCGATCAGCAGCATCACCCAGATGACCACCAGGACCGGTGGCAGCTCCAGCCACTCGATGTCGCGCAGGAACGAGATCGCCGGCGAGGCCGGGGTGACCCCGCGTTCGTCGGGGAACTGCAGCGACAGCAGGGCGAAGATGATGGCGACCGCCGACTGCCCCGCGATCTTGGCCTTGGAGCGCAGCCCCAGCGAGCGCTGCTTGCTGATCTTGATGAAGTCGTCGGCGAAGCCGACGACCCCGAGGCCGGCGAACAGGAACAGCACCAGCAGGGCCGAGGCCGACGGCGCCGCCCTGGTGATCAGGTGGCTGCCGGCGTACGCGACCAGCACGGACGCGATGATCACCAGGCCGCCCATCGTCGGGGTGCCCCGCTTGACGTGGTGCGAGGTCGGGCCGTCGTCGCGGATCAGCTGGCCGTAGCCCTTGCGAACCAGCACCTGGATGGCCAACCGGGTGCCGAACAGGGTGCCGAGCAGCGCCAGCACCCCGGCGAGCACGATCGTCCTCACGCGGAACTTCCTTCGGCGCGGCCACCAGCAGCCGACAGGATCGCCTCCGCCACGGTGTCCAAGGCTAGGCCACGAGAGGCCTTGACCAGGACGACATCGCCGGCCCCGAGACCCTCCAGACCGGCGGCGAGCAGCGCCTGCTTGTCGGCATACGCCTGCACGGCGCCGGGCTCGTCCAGCCCGGCAGCGCGCGCCGCGTCGGCGACCACCGACGCGTACGTTCCCACCGCGATCAGCCGGTCGACCCCGTTCCGGGCGACGTCGCGACCGATCTCGGCGTGCTCGGCCTCGGCTGCCTCGCCCAGTTCGAGCATGTCCCCCAGCACGGCCCAGGTCCGTCCGCGACGAGCCCGCCCGAGCTCGGTCAGTGTCGCGATCGCGGCCCGCATCGAGTCCGGGTTCGCGTTGTACGCGTCGTTGACCACGACGAGCCCGCCCCGCTCGGCGATCTCCATCCGCCACCTCGAGCGCGCCGTCGCTCCGCTCAGTGCTGCCCCGATCTGGTTCAGGTCGAGCCCCAGCCCCAGCGCCGCGGCGGCAGCGGCCAGCGCGTTGCCGACCTGATGCCGGCCGGAGACTTGAAGCTGGACCTCGACCTCAGCGTCAGGCTCAGTCTCTTGGCGCCCGTGCAGGGTGAACGACGGTCGCCCCAGGGCATCCACCGTGACGGCGCTGGACCAGACGCCGGGACCGGGTGGTGGCCGGTCGGCGGCGAAGCCGAGAACTCCGGCGACAGTGCGCTCCTGCATGGCCCAGACGAGGGGGTCGTCCGCGTTCAGTACCGCCACCCCGTTCTTCGGCAGTGCCTCGACCAGTTCGCCCTTGGCCTGGGCGATGGCGGCCTTCCCGCCGAATTCGCCGAGGTGCGCCTGGCCGACGTTGAGCACGACCCCGACCCACGGCGGCGCGATCTGGCACAGATAGGCGACGTGGCCGATACCGCGCGCGCCCATCTCGGCGACCAGGAAGCGGGTCGCGGGCTCGATCCGGCACACGGTCAACGGCACGCCGAGCTCGTTGTTGAGGTTGCCGACCGGGGCGACCGTCGGGCCGGCGGCCTCGAGGACCTGGCTCAATAGATCCTTGGTGGAGGTTTTGCCTTGCGAGCCGGTGATGCCCACCACCCGCAGGTCTGCGGTCTGGCCTCGATCGACCAGCGCCCGCGCCAGCCGGCCGAGGGCGACCAGTGGGTCGGCGACGACCAGGCAGGGCACTCCGGGTACCGCCTCCCGGGTCAGCGCAGCAACGGCGCCCGCGGCGTACGCGCCGGGCACGAAGGCCTGGCCGTCCACCCGTGTCCCCGGCAGCGCGACGAACAGCGCACCGGGCTCTACCGAACGGGAGTCGGCGGTGACGGCCGTGATCAAGGCTGTCGGGTCGCCGGGATCGGTCAGGGATGCGTCGAGCAGGGCGGCGACCTCGACGACGGCCAGCGGGATCATCGGCGCACCCCATGGAGGGCTGCCCATTCCTCCGCCACCACCACGGCGTCGCTGAACGGCACCCGCGCACCCGCGATCTCCTGGTCCGGCTCGTGCCCGCGACCCAGGACGGCGACCACGTCATCCGGACGGGCACGGTCCAAGGCCTGCCGGATCGCCGACCGGCGGTCGCCGCCGTCGATCACCTCGGTGGCCGATCCGTCCCGGCGCACCGCGGCCCGCGCTCCGGCCAGTACCTGGGCCCGGATCGCCTCCGGCACCTCCGATCGCGGATTGTCGTCGGTGACCACCACCAGATCGGCATTGCTCGCCGCGGCGTCGCCCATCGACCCGCGCTTGGTGGGATCGCGGTCTCCCCCGCTGCCGAGCACCGCGATCCGGCGCCGGTATCCGAGCGCCTGCAGGGCCGCGGCCACCGCCTGCGGAGTGTGGGCGAAGTCGACGAAGACCGCCGGTGCGTCCGGACCGAGGTCGACCCGCTGCAGTCGGCCGGGCACCGAGGCGTTCGCGAGACCCCGGGCCGCTGCGGCCACGTCCCCGCCGGCCGCCGCGATCATCCCCAGAGCAGTCAGCGCGTTGCGGAGATTGAAGTCACCGGGCAGGTTCAACCGGAACTCCACCGGCTGGTCACCGAGCCGGGCCTCGACCAGTGTCCGGCCGTCGGCCCCGACCTCGGCGTGCCGCACCCGGCAGTCGGCATCGGCCGTCAGGCTCACGGTGGTCAGCCCCAGCTCCCCGGCGCGGCGCACCCGAGCCGCCAGCTCGGCGCCGCGCGGGTCGTCGATGTTGATCACGGCATGCCGGCTGCGCTCCGCGGTGAACAGGCTGGCCTTGGCCGCGAAGTAGGCCTCCTCGTCCGGGTGGAAGTCGAGATGGTCACGGCCGAGGTTGGTGAAACCCGAGACCGCGAACCTGATGTGATCGGCCCGGCCGAGCACCAGAGCGTGCGACGACACCTCCATCAGCACGGCCTCTGCGCCACCCTCACGCAGAAAGCCGAGCAGCGCTTGCAGCTCGGGCGCCTCCGGAGTGGTCACCGTGGTCCGGGTTGCGGGCAGCGTCGCACCGTTCAGCCGGAACCCGATGGTCCCGATCAGTCCGGTCCGCACGCCCGTCGCGGCGAGGGCTGCCTCGAGCAGAAAGGTCGTCGTGGTCTTGCCGTTGGTCCCGGTGACCGCGTACATGGTCATCGCCTCGGCCGGGTTCCCGAAGATCGCGGCCGCGATCCGAGCCACCAGACCTCGCGGGTTCGGCGTCACCACGACCGGCACCGAGACGTGATCAGCCAGCTCGGCGCCCGCGGCGTCGGTCAGCACCGCACGGGCCCCGGCAGCAGCCGCGGCGGCCGCGAAGCGCGCGCCGTGGTGGTGGGTCCCGGACAGGGCGACGTAGAGATCGCCCGGCTGCACCAGCCGCGAGTCCAGCGTCACCCCGGTCACGGCAACCGGTGGCGCACCCGGGATGAGGGCGGCCAGGTCGGACGGGACGGTCAGCCCGGGGCGGAGGCTGCGGGCCTCACCCGCCAGGCGCTCGGCGGTTGACACCCACGTGAGGCTAGTGGTCGGGTCGCGCAGAGGAGTGATCCCTCACCACTCGGTGGGCAGCGGCTTGCGCTCCTTGGCACCGGGCAGGACCGAGTAGCGCGACAGCGCGATGGCCATCACGTCGGTGTACACCGGCCCAGCGGTCGTCGATCCGGTGTCGGCCTTCCGCGGGTTGGTGATCACCACGTAGGTGAGGAGCTGCGGGTCGTCCAGCGGCGCGAAACCGACGAAGGAGGTGACGTATCCCCGATAGCAGCGGCACTCCGGGTCAGCGCGCTGCGCCGTCCCGGTCTTGCCTCCGCTGCGGTAGCCCTCCACGCTGAGGTTCTGCTGCCCGTTGACGCTGTCGACCACGGCTGCCATCACATCGCGGACCTGAGCCGAGCTCTCCTCCGAGATGATCCGCCGCGACGGCCGCCGCTCGATCGGGATCTCCCGGCCATCGGCGTCGTACGCCTTCTTCAGCACCGTCGGTGGGTTGTAGATGCCGCCGTTGACCAGTCCCGCGACCGCCGCCGCTTCCTGGATGCCGGTCACCGAAAGGGCCTGGCCGAACGCGACCTGGTCCCGCTGCCCGTCCGGCATGTCGGCCGGCGGCACGATGCCGCGGGACTCACCGGGCAGCTCGATCCCGGTCGGCGAGCCGAGCCCGAAACTCACCAGATAGTTGTGCAACGTCTCCTTGCTCAGCTGCCGGGTCAGCAACGCCGCGCCGATGTTGGAGGAGTTGGCGATGACCCCGCGCAGGTTGTAGCGAAGCTTCCCGTGGCGTCAAGGAGGACAAGTGCCTGAGGGCACCGTGAAGTGGTTCAACGGTGAGAAGGGCTACGGCTTCATCGCCCCCGACGACGGCGGCAAGGACGTCTTCGTCGACTGCTCCGCCATCGCCGGCAGTGGGTACAAGTCGCTGGAGGAGGGCCAGCGGGTCGCCTTCGAGACCAGCCAGGGCCAGAAGGGACCGCAGGCGGACAACGTCCGGCCCATCTGACCGCGGGCCCACCGCCGTTCACCGGCCAGGGCCGGAGCCGTTGCGGCATCACGGGTTGTCGGTCGTGATTGGGAAGACATCCGGCAGATCAACATCAAGGACGCCCGCCGACTCTGCCGGTCCCCGGCGTGATCACGAAGCAGCAGTCACCGGCTGTGCCGCAATTACGGGCATCCACATGGTTACCCGGTGCGCATTACCGCCTCGGCAGCCGCTGTCCCAACGTATGCACGAGCTGCTGGGCCTCCTGGGCCAACTGCTGCGCCTTCTCAGCGGC
>CAVQCQ010000001.1:0-227947 GCA_963711015.1 uncultured Actinomycetota bacterium | reverse complement strand
AGCTGTATGCCCGAAGCGTTGTCAGGGTCCAGCTGGATGGCGAGCGCCGATGCGGGGGCCTGCCAGAACGTGGTGACCAGATCGATCACGGCCGCCGGGGCGTGCAGGAGCGGTCCGATGTGGCCGGCGCCGGGCAGGACGACCAGCGCTCCGTTGCGTAGCCGGCCCGCCGCGGCGCGGGCGTCGGCAATCGTCCACATGGGATCGTCCCCGGTGGTGGGCAAGTGTCGGTGTGTCGAGCCGGTCCAGTACCGCCGTCAGGTCGGGGCGCCGCAGGCTGAGCCACCGGACGGCGCGTACATTCCGCGGCGCTCGGCCCGCCGGAACGCGTCGGCGACGATGGCGGCGCCTTCGGGGTCCTCGGTCCGTCGCCCGTGATCCGAGCAGCGCGTCGACGAGCGGAGTGACCACCGCCCCGCGGACCGCCACCCGGTACAACGCCGCGAGCAACCGGACGGTTCGCCGGTCGGCAGGAGGCAGCGGGTGCATCGGCGCGCCGATGGCGAGCAGGCTGCGGCAGCGTTGCGGATGGGCGGCGGCGAACAGTACGCCGACGTGGCCGCCCCATGCGTTGCCCAGCCAGTCGACCGGTTCGTCGATGCCGAGGTGGTCAAGTACGTCGATCGCGGCACCGACGCAGTCGTGGATCGTGAACGGTCGCGGCCCGGGGTGTTGCCACCGTGGTTGGGGCCGTCGACGAGCACCAGCCGGCGCTGCGCGGCCAGCGGGTGCGGACCCGGATCCAGGTGGTGGAGTCGACGAACAGGCTGTGCCAGAGCACGGCGGTCGGGCCCGAACCGGTCACGCGTGGTGGAGCGGTCCGAGCCGGGTGGGCACGGCGCTGCTCGCCAGCTGTGGTTGATGGACCATGACAACCTCCTTATGTTACTTTTCATTAAATGAATGATTCAGTCAATTGATTGGACTGTCAATGCCACGGGCGTACTCGATGCAGCGTCGGGCCGAACAGGTCGCGCAGACCCGCGAGCGCATCATCGACGTCGCGATGGACTTGTTCGCGCGACGAGGCGCGCAAGGAACGACCATGACCGAGGTGGCTCGGCTAGCGGACGTGTCGCCGGCGACGGTCACCAATCACTTCGCCACGCCGGACCTGCTCCTCGAGGCCGTGGTGCACCGCCTGATGGCCGACGTCGAGATCCGGACCTGAGCATCTTCGCTGGCGCACGGTCGCTCCCAGCCCGGATCCGGGCACTGACCGCCGCGATGTACGCGTTCTACGAGCGCACCCAGCGTTGGTTCGACCTGCTCGGCGCCGAGCTGACCGATGTTCCCGCACTGGTCCGCGCCCAGGCGGACTTTTGGCGCACGGTGCAGGGCCTCTATGCCGAAGCCCTGGTCGGCACCGACGACGAGGGCCTGGCGAAAGCCACGGCTGGACTGGTCCATCCAGCGACCTTCGGTGCTCTCCGGGCGGCCGGCCTCTCAGTCCAAGAAGCGAGCGCCCTGGTGGCCGACTCGCTGACTCATCTCGCCAGAAGGGGGCACAGATGAAGACCTTCTATGACACGTGGTACCGGTTCGGCACCCCGCCCTGGGTCGGCCAGGCGAGGCAGGAGCTGGTCGACCTCGTCGAGTCCGGCGTGCTGCCACCGGGACGGGCGATCGACCTGGGTTGCGGTGAAGGCGACAACGCGATCTTCCTGGCACAACATGGTTTCCACGTCACCGCGATCGACTTCGCTCCCGCCGCCATCGAGAAGGCCAAGGCCAAGAGCCGCGAGGCGGGGGTCGACGTCACCTTCGTCGTCGACGACCTCACCCGGCCGACAACGGTGCACGGCCAGTTCGACCTGCTCGTCGACTACGGCACATTCGACGATCTGAGCATCCGGCAGCGTGCCGCCTATGCTCAGGGAGATCGTGCCGCTGGCGAGCACGTACCGACTACTCCTGTGGTGCTCGAGTCGGGAAACGCGGCTCTGGAAACGGTCATGGCGCCGATCCTCGTCGAGGCGACCCTGACGCTGCTGCCGGTGCAGCACGCGGCGATCATCGCCAGCACGCTGGACGTCGAACAGATCGCGGGAGGAACCGGTCTCGTCTGGCCGCGCGGTTGGGCCGCCTATCTGATGACCCGCCGCTGGGAGTTGAGTATTTCGCCCGCCTAGGCCCGCGCCGATCTGCAAATGCCTGCTGCGCTGCCGGTTTGTGAAACCAGTGCGAGCCTCGTCGAAGCGGCCGTTCGGGCGAGAGCAGAATGAGTTCATGGGATGGGCGTCGAAGGCGATACCCGCTGCCGCGGCCTTGGGTGCTGCAGCCGTGGCTGTGCGTGACTTGAGACAACGTAAGCATGCGTTGCTGCGCAACTACCCGGTGCTCGGTCATGCCCGTTACCTGCTGGAGTCCATAGGTCCTGAGTTGCGTCAGTACCTGGTGGCCGGCAACAACGAGGAACGCCCCTTCACCCGCGACCAGCAGCGCTGGGTGTACGCGTCGGCGAAGAAGGAGAACAACTACTTCGGGTTCGGCACTGACAACGACATCGAGTACACGGCCAGTTACCCGGTGATCGTGCACCGGACCTTTGGCCGGGCCGTCCGCCGTCCTCAGCGCCACGCCGGATACGAGGTGGTGCTGCCCTGCGCCAAGGTCCTCGGTGAGGCGCGCGGTCGCCGGTACGCGTTCCGGCCGGAATCGGTGGTCAACATCTCGGCGATGAGCTTCGGTTCGCTGTCCGGTAACGCGATCGCTGCCCTCAACGCCGGTGCGGCACTGGCCGGGTGCCTGCACAACACCGGCGAGGGCGGCGTCTCTCCGTACCACCGCAAGGGCGGCGAGCTGATCTTCCAGATCGGCACGGCGTACTTCGGCTGCCGGGATGACGAGGGCCGGTTCAGCATCGACCGTCTGAAGGCCTTGGTGACGGACGCTCCGGTCCGGGCCTTGGAGATCAAACTCAGCCAGGGCGCGAAGCCAAGCCTGGGCGGAGTACTTCCCGGAGCGAAGGTGTCAGCGGAGATCGCGGCCACCCGTGGTATCCCCGAGGGTCGGGACTGCATCAGCCCGTCCCGTCACGCCGAGTTCTCCGACACCGACAGCATGCTCGACTGGGTGGAGATGCTGGCCGAGGAGACCGGCCTGCCCGTGGGGATCAAGTCCGCAGTGGGGGACATGCAGTTCTGGGAGGAGCTCACCACCTTGATGGCCGAAACCGGCCGGGGCGTCGACTTCGTCACCGTCGACGGTGGGGAGGGGGGAACCGGTGCTGCGCCGCTCATCTTCACCGACTCCGTCTCGCTGCCCTTCCAGCTCGGCTTCAGCCGGGTCTACACCAAGTTCGCCGAGCGGGATCTGCAGGAGCAGGTCGTGTTCGCCGGCGCCGGAAAGCTCGGATTGCCCGATAACGCGATCGTCGCCTTCGCACTCGGCTGCGACCTGGTGAACGTGGGACGGGAAGCCATGCTGGCGATCGGCTGCATCCAGGCCCAGAAGTGTCATACCGATACCTGTCCCACCGGGGTCGCCACCCAGAACGCCTGGCTGGCCCATGGCCTCGACCCCGAGCTGAAGTCGGTCCGCCTCGCCAACTACGTCAAGACGCTGCGACGCGACTTGGTCAAGGTGGCCGAGGCCTGCGGTGTGGAGCACCCAGGCCTGATCGATGCCGACTCCGTTGAGGTCCTCACCGGCCGTACCGCGTCGACCTCGCTCCGGGACGTCTACCACTACCAGTCGCACTGGGGGCTCCCCTCGAAGGCAGACCGGGCCGCGATCATCGAGCTGATGACGGCCACCGAGGAGCAGGGCTCCAGTGCACCGCCGTCGGCCACCGCCGCGGGGTGAACCACCAGCTTGCCGGGCTATTCGCCGATCAGCGCCTGAAACGACGGCTCGTCGCGGATCGGGTCGAAGTCGGAGTCCTGCCGTGCGTCGGTGCGGAACTTCTCTGACGCGTCGACCGCGCGTCGCAGGTGATCGATCGCGTCGGCCGTGCGGCCACTCAGGCTCTCGCTGCAGGCCAGGTTGTAGACGAGCATCGGGTACTGCGGATTGGCGGCAGCGAGTTCTTCGAGCCGTGCTCTCAGCTCGGCGTGCTCGCCCTTGTCGTAGAGCGGCCGAAGTGGCGCCCAGAGCTCCCAGCCGCTGGCGTCGTACGCCTTCCCCGGCGTGCCGTCGACGACGAGGATTGTGGTCAACGGCTCGGCTGCGACGGCCGTTCGCCGCGTGCCCGGCGCTGTGAAGACGAGGGTGCCGGGCGGTGCGTCCACCTGCTCGCTCTCGAGCTCGAAGATCGCGCGCCCGCTGACGACGATGAACAGTTCCTCGGCCGGCTCGGACTCCTCGTCGTACTCGTTGATGATCGGGTCACCGGCCGCAGCGCCCACCCATGCGGTCACGCCGAAGCTCTGGATGCCGAGATGGTGCCGTACCCGTCGATAGGTGTAGCGGCCGTCGGGCAGCGGGTCGATGTCGTCGACGCGCGCTATCGCGTACCTCTGCATGGGATCCTCCCGTCCGCGTATCGGCCGCGATCCAGCCTCGGGCATTTCGCGCCATGAAGCTGAAATCTCGTGGCTAGAGTGTCGCGCGATGAGCAGCATGCGGTCCAAGATCCGCGTCAGAATCGGTGATCATCGGATCATCCGGGTCCAGCGGATGCTGGCCCCGGCCGTACGGCGAAACCTGACCGCGCTGGCCCGCGTCTACCTGTCGGACAAGGGCGGGTTTCACTCCTACACCCGGCACTACCAGCAGCACCTCGCTGAGTTCCGCCGCCGACCGATCCGGTTGCTGGAGATCGGCGTCGGCGGCTACGACTCCCTCACGTGGGGTGGTGCGTCGCTGCGCATGTGGCGTGACTACTTTCGC
Source organism: uncultured Actinomycetota bacterium (assembly GCA_963711015.1). GTDB lineage: Bacteria > Actinomycetota > Actinomycetes > Propionibacteriales > Propionibacteriaceae > Microlunatus. The sequence continues at coordinate 223,114 of CAVQCQ010000001.1, read as the reverse complement.
CGGGGCGAGATCCACGGGCTCGACATCGAGGAGAAGCGGATCGACGAGCCACGGATCCACATCCATCGCGGCGACCAGTCCGACCAGGCTTTCCTGCACGACCTCGCAGGCCGGAACGGCCCGTTCGACATCGTGATCGACGACGGCAGCCACGTCAACGCCCACATCCTGGCCTCGTTCGAAGCGCTCTTCGTCGACCACCTCAACCCCGGCGGCTTCTACATCGTCGAGGACATGTCGACCGCCTACCTCCCCGAGTACGGCGGCGGTCCACCTGGACATCGGGGTACCTCGGTGGAGCTCGTGCAGTCCCTGGTGAACGACGTGAACCGGCAGCACTGGGCGGGCGAGTCGGCTCGCCCTGTCCACTCGCTCCACGTCTACGAGAAGATCGCGTTCATCCGCCGGGCCTGACCGGCCCAGCTCGCCAGAGCGGATGTTTCAGGATGCTTCCAGAACCGCGCTCAACGAGACGTACTTCAGGTTGGAGGTACGCCCACCGCGGTTCGACTCGTCATGAACAACGAGCAGACCCTCCTCGAATCCAGGTCCGGCGTTCAGCGCAGTGACGTCGAGGCCGTCCGTGCCGCTGACGGCGTCGACGGAACCGCTGCCGACGATCTTCACCCGCTTGATGAACGGATTGTCGCCTTCTCGCCCGTAGACGGCGATCGTCGAGTCACCTTGGCTGGACACGATCAGGTAGCCCGAGCCATCGGCCCCGTAGGCGATGGCCATACCTTCGATGTCCGCGTCGAGGTGACCGCGGCCCGCTCGGTCGACGGGAACGCGATCCGACGGGCTGCGCGGCTCTGCTCCGTACTTCCAGATGGCGACTTCTTCTTGTCCCACATAAAGCTTGCCGGTGTCGTCGTCCGCGACGCAGCCCTCTGTCTTGCCGCTGATCGGAAGCTCTCGTACCAGCTTCGCATCGACCGCGCCGGATTTCTGGGGGAGCAGCTCGAACTGCTGGATGGATCCTTCATCCTCCGGAGTGACGAAGGCGTAGAACGTGTCGCTGGCCTTGCTGTGGTACAGGCAGAAGCCGTAGTTGGATGCCATCGTCTTGATGCTTCCCGCCGCCACGCTGGACAGCCGCCTGCTCTTGGTGTTCAGCGCCCACAGCTCCAGGGCGTTCGTCGTCCGGTTGTTCGCACCGACCAGAACGACAGACCCTTTCTTGCCCGGAAAGCCCGTGCGAAGGTCGACGTTCCCGATCTCTCCCTCGACCGTGAACTGGAGAAGCTTGCCGTCCATGTCGAAGACACCGATACCACCACCGTCCTCGTCCTTGTTGCCGGCGATCACGACGCTGCTACGCGGATCGGCCGGGTCAACCCAGATGGCGGCATCGTCGGCGATATCGCCGGAACCGGAGAATCCGACGTTCTCCAGCCTGGGTCGGACACCGACAGCCCGTGACTCCACCTTGGTCGCCTTCAACTTCCGAAGTGGCGGCGTCGAGGAATCCGTTGCCGGCGGATCGGATGCGCGGCCCTTGGTCGGTGCCGGCGTCGTCGGACTTCTCGACGGTGCGCCGGATGCGGAGACGTCGGCGAGGGGAGGTTCCGCGGAACCAGTCGACAGCACTGGGTCGGGTGCTCGGCTGGCCATGATGATCACGACGAGGACCATCAACAACGCCATACCCGCGAGGGCGGCCATCGACTTGCTGATCTTCATTGGGGTGGCTCCTGTCGTCCGCGAGGTGGATGCCTCTCGTCGACACATTCACTGACGTCATCCTAAAAGTCGGTGGAGCGCCCTACCGGCGAGATTGCACAACGCAAGGAGATCGTCACCTTCGGGGTGATACGAGATGCGGTTACGTCACGACGGCGGTCGGCTGGGGATCCGGGACGGGCAGCGGCCGCCGGCGATCGATCCGCCCTGGTCCGCGGTTCCTCAGCCGCAAGGCCGGCCGCTCGACCATCAGCCAGCTCATTAGCGCCAGCGGCACAGTGAGCGCGACGGTGATGGCCACGTAGGGCAGGAAGCCGAGCTTCGGGATGCCGTACGCGGTCAGCAGCAGCTGGATGGGAAAGGCGTAGAGGTAGACCCCGTACGAGATGTCGTGCCGGCCCGGCAGCCGCCGGGCCCAGACCGGCGCGCGGAAGCACAGCCACAAGATCACGTACGCGAAGCAGACATCCCCGATCAGGACGAAGCCGTCGATGGCCAACGTCTGAACCGCAACCACGGCGGCGATCGCCGCCAGCCGGCCGTCCAGCTTGACGTATTCGGGATAGAGGGCGGCAGTCGCGCCGAGCAGGAAGACTCCCGCCAGCCGTGCGCCCCAGATCGGCCCGAAGAGGCCGTGGACGACCGGCACCAGCTCCGGCACCCAGTCGACCAGGAAGACCGAGGCGATGGCGACGCAGGCCCCCAACGGCACCAGCCAGCGTGCCCGAACGAGCACCTTGAGAGCCGCGAGGATGGCGATGGTGAGATACAGCCGAACCTCGAAGTAGATCGACCAGATGCTTCCGTTGATCACCGGCTGATGGGCGAGGTCGCCGTAGGGGCTGTCCAGGAACAGGTCGTGGATGCCGTACTGGAAGATGAAGATGCTGAGGTTTCGGAGCACGTAACTGACTGGTCCGCCCTCAGTCAGCGTCCAATAGCCGGCGAGGCCGTGACCCGCGCGAAGCCAGGCCAACGGCCCGACAACGACCGCGCCGAAGACCAGCACCACCCAGAATGCGGGGAAGATCCGCAGACACCGATGCCACAGATAGCTGAGCGTCGTCGTCCGTCGCGCGCTCGTGGTCACCAGGTACCCGCTCATGACGAAGAACGCGAGCAGGGCCAGGAAGCCGATGCTGACTTCGCCGGGGAGGAAGTCGCCGGTCGGGTCCGGGCCCCAGCCACCGAGCGGAAAGGCGTGGGACACGATCACCACGCCGGCCAGCAGCAGCCGCATCATCCCGAAGGCGTTGTCGCGATCCTGCCCGCCCAACTGCGCAAGGGTCATCGGCTCAGCTGGTCCGTCGCCAGTAGCGACCGGTCCAATCGACCTGGTGCAGCTCGTCGGTGATTCCCAGCTCGGCGCGGAAATCATCGACAGCCTGCTTGCAGCCGCGGATCGCGTGGTAGTCGTCGACGATCACATAACCGCCCACCGACAGCTTGGGATAGAGCGAACGCAGCGCCACCATCGTCGAGTCATACATGTCGCCGTCCAGCCGCATCACCGCAAGCTGCTCGATCGGTGCGGTCGGCAGCGTGTCGTTGAACCAGCCGGGCAGGAACCGCACCTGGTCGTCCAGCAGTCCGTAGCGGGCGAAGTTGGCGGCAACCTTCTCTTGCGGCACCGCGAGGAAGGGCACCGACCAGAGGGCGTCCTCCGCGTCCTCGTCCCGGCCGTCCTCGGGCTTGGGCAGGCCCTGGAAGGAATCGGCGACCCAGACCTTCCGGTCGCGTTCGCCGTACGCTTCCAGCAGCGCCCGCATGTAAATGGAGGCACCACCGCGCCAGACGCCGGTTTCGATCAGATCGCCGGGAACGCTCTGCTCGATCACGTTGCGGACGGTGTGCTCCAGGTTGCCGAGCCGCCGGAGCCCGATCATCGTGTCGGCCTCTGGCGGCCAGTCCCGGCCCTCGGCCCGCACCTCGGGATCGAACGGGAAGCGGCTCACCACCTCGAGCCCGCGGCGGTCGAGGAGCCGCCGGGCCAGCCGAAACACACCGTGCCGCCAGGTACCGGGTCGCGGGGAGTAGGGCTGCCAGTGCTCACCGAAGCTGTAGCGCGTCAGAGCGTTCTTCATCAGCTCGAGGTAGAGCCGGCGAACCTCCTCCAGCTCGGACTGGCCGGTGGCTGTGGGATGGATCTGGACCATGAGTGTCTTCCTTCAAGAAAGTGACGAGCGGCAAAGGGGGAGGGGCTAACCGGTCCGCTCGGTCGACCCGGCAGATTCGTCGCTCCGCCCGGGGACGGCGGCCCGTCTGGCGCCCGCGAGCGCGGCCCGCTCGACCATCCCGTCGGCCAGCGACGGATCCTTCCAAGCGGCCGGCTGCCAGCCGTCCTCCGCTGTGGCGCCTCCGGTGACGACGGCGCCGGCCAGGTCGACCCCGAGCTTCCGGACGAGTAGCGAAGCACGACCGGCGCCGGCACGACTGACCCGGTTGCTGGCGAGAACGAGGATCACGACGTCGACGTGCTCGGCGAGCGTGGTCAGGTCCAGACCGGTGAAGACCGGCGGCGCGGTGAGAACGACGTTCGCCGTGGTCGAGGCGAGCGCGTCCACGAGGGCCCCCAGCTGCTCGGGCCGCGGCGGCTGGGCGAAGTACTCCGTGATCTCACCGATCGGCAGCACCGTCGGTCCGTACGCCGCGCCGGGCGCCGACTCGGACGGCTCGTTGAGGGTGGACTCGACCGAACGGACGCCGCGACCGCGCGTGTAGCGGGCCACCCCACGGCGTCGCCACTGACCCTCTACCACGGTGGTCTGATGGCCGTGCTGGCTCAGTCCGACCGCCAGCAACGCGGCCAGAAACGGCGTCGCCCGGTCGTCGCCGACACTGGTCACCAGGATGCGCCGGCCGTCGCGGGCCGCAACCTGACTCCCGATTGGTCCGCTGGTCTGGCTGCCGCCCAGGATGCTGAGGGCGGACAGCATGCCGTCCACGACCGTGCGGTTGGCCGGCCGCCGATAGAAGCGGTACGCGTTGCCGAGCCGCACCGGCGGGCGTCGGATGGCCGCAAACGCCGGCAGGGCAAGATCACGCTCGACGTCGACGACGCGGCGGAACCGGTCCTCGGATCGGGCCAGCAGCGAGCCGACGCCGATCCCGATCAGCAGTCCGACGACGCCACCGAGTGTGTTGTTCAGCAGCGGACGCGGGGCGATCGGCTTGGCCGGGATTGCTGCGTCATCGAGGGCCTTGACGAGAATGTCGGAGCTGCCGCTGGGCCGCAGCACAGCGAACAGCCGACCGGTCTCCCTGGTGGCTGCGTTGGCAATGGCGGCCACGGTCCCGGCTTCGGGCCCTTCGACCTGCAGGGTGACGATCTGGTTGCCGGGCTCCGATGTCGCGGTGATCGTGCCCAGGACCTCGCTCTCCAGGAGGCCCAGGCCCTGCGCCGTCGCATTCGCGACCTCCCGCGACTCGGCCAGCCGGGCCACCGAGGGGGCGAGGTTGAGCGCCAGGCTGACGTCGGTGCTCTGGGCGCCGGCCTTCCCCTTCGACACCGGCTTGATCATCACCGAGGCCGTGGCGAGGTAGGTCGGTTCGATCAACGACGTCGCCACCAGCGCCGCGCCCAGCCCGGCGAGCGCGCCGATCAGCGGCAGCACCGCCAGCTTGACCAACCCGCGCAGCGGCCGTCGTGAGGAGTAGTAGGTCATGGGGTGATCACCTTTCATTCCCGACTGCTACGGCCCGTGCCGCGGCCAGATCTCGCCAGACGTCGATCGTTCGTGCAGCGGCGCGGTCCCAGCTGAACTCGGCGCGGGCGCGGCAGATGCCGGCCTCTCCGAGCTGCCGCGCCAGCCCGGGATCGTTGCGCAGCCTGGCAATGGCGCCGCTCAGCGCGGCCGCGTCGTCGGGCGGGACGGTCAGTCCGGCCGGTCCCACCACGTGCCGGATCTCGCCGACATCGCTGCCGATCACCGGCACGCCACAGGCCATGGCCTCGACCAGGACGCGGCCGAACTGCTCGCGGAGCGGGATCCCGACCCAGGGCAGGACATTCCGCTGGATGACCTCGGTGGACGGCAGCGCGAGCACACTCATCCGGCACAGCAGACTCGGTAGCAGCTCGTGATCAGCCCAGTCGATGACCCGGACCCGTTCCGGTCTCCGGCTGGCCGCCGCGTGGACCAGTGGGCTGAGGCTGCCCCGCCCCACCACCAGCAGGTCGACGTCGAGCGTTTCGACCGCGGCCAGCAGGGTGGCGATGCCCTTGTGGGGCTCGAGCCGGCCGACGAAGCCGACGGTGAACCGGCCCTCGGGCGATGCTGTGTCGATTCCGGGGGACACCCCCCCGAACCCCCCCATCGGGGGACGGCGTGAAATGACGGGTGTCCACGCCGAGCGGAACGATGGTCGCCGGCCCGCGGTAGCCCTTCGCCCGCAACACGTGCAGCGCTGCCGGCGTGATCGGCAGCGCATGGCTCACCGCCTGGTACGCGCGCCGCTCCAGGAGGGGAAAGGGCGGTGGGAACCGGGTGACGACGTTCTGTGCGGCGTACAGGCTCACCGGCACCTCCGGCCAGCGCCGGCGGCACCAGCGCAGCAGCTGCCAGGTGGACAGGTAGGCGGCCTCACCGATGATGTGCACGACGTCCGGGCGGTCCACCTCGAGTCGGCGGAGCGGAGCCGGCGCGAACATGATCGAGGCCATGTGGCCGCTGCGCGCCTCACCCAGCAGGTGCGGCAGCACGTGCACTTTCGTGCCCCCCTCGCCATCGCCGGATCCACCCAGGCTCAGCTCGGTCTGCGGGGAGACGTCGGCCAGCAGCAGCGTCAGATCGACCCCCGCTTGTGCGCCGAGAACCGTGAAGAAGTCGGTCCAGTGCTCGGTCCGGTGTCCCACGGCCGTGATCAGAGCACGCATGGCACCTCCCGGCGGGCGGCCAGGGCCAGCGAGGCGACCTCGCCCCAGGATCGGAGCCGAGTCGAGGAACCCGGGCGACGGAACAGCCGGCGGACCTGGGCCAGGGCCATGCCGACCAGCGCGCGTACCAGCACGGCCAGCCGGACCAGCTGATAGCTGGAGCGGCGGTGCGAGAAGAAGAAGATCAACATGCTGCGATAGAGGTGCGGCCAGGTGGCGCCCAGCTCGCTGCTCGCACCGCCGGAGTGCTCGGCCTCCAGCTGCGGCAGCAGTTCCACTCGGTAGCCGCGATACCGCGCCTGCAGGCAGAGTTCCTCGTCCTCGTAGTACAGGAAGTAGCGCTCGTCCAGACCGCCGAGCTCGCGCAGCAGCTCACCCCGGACGGCCAGGCAGGCGCCGGACAGCCAGTCCACCCGCAGGGTGCGGCTGCTGTCGGGATCGGTGCCGAGGCAGGCCTCGACCGATCGCCGCCGGGCGCGACCACCGAGCCGGCGCCGGATGGACACCGGCAGCAGGCTGCCGCCGAAGCGCGAGGCCAGGACGCTCCACGGCGTCTCGAACGGGTGGGCGCTGATCGCCGCCTCGCCGCCCGGGCCGACCAGCCGCGGACCAGCGATGCCGACCTCAGGATGGCTGCGCAGGTGCTCGACCAGCCCTCGGACGGTGGCGGGCGGGACGATGCAGTCCGGGTTCACGAGCAGCACGACGTCGGCGGTCACATCGGCGAGGGCCTGGTTGACCGCCTTGGCGAAGCCGACGTTGACCGGGTTGGCGACGAACCGCAGGCCGGTGTGGTCGCGGTCCAGCAGCGCCGCCGTGGAGTCGACCGAGGCGTTGTCAACCACCCGTACGTCGACACCGGAGGAGCCCAGCGCGTCGAGTGCCGCACCGATCTGGCCGGCGGAGTTGTGCGTCACGACGATCGCGGTGGCGATCATGGTCGGGCTCCGGCCATGACGGTCTCGCGTTCACGCGCCTCGGCGCCGGATCCGGCCGGTTGGATCCGCCCGGCCGCTTGTGACGTCAGCAGTGTCAGGGCCGGCAGCAGGCCCAGTTCCCAGTGCCCGTCGGTCGGCCCGGACACCAGGGCGGCGGCGAGGAAGCCGAGGGTCAGTGCCGCGAAGGGCAGAGCCATCGAGTCGCGCACGAGCAGACCGCGCCAGGTCACCCGGGCGATCGGCAGGATCACCGCCGCGAGGCCGACGATGCCCAGGTTGGCCAGCAACAGGACGTAGAAGGCGTGGTAGACCGGGCCGACGTCGGTGACCACGAAGCCCGGGATGTAGACGTCAGGGGTGGTCTGACCGAGGCCGGCGCCGAAGATCGGCCGGCCGACGAACACGTCCCAACCGACGCGCGCCTCGGGCAGCCGATAGCCCGCCGACCGGGCGAGGGCCTCGCCGATCGTGACGGCCCGCTCGCCGACGCCACCGGCGATCACCGTGAGTCCGGCGAGGGCCACTCCGGCGGCGCCGGTGGCGACAAGCCCGGTACGCACCGAACGGCTGCCCCGGACGACCAGGATCAAGATCGCGATACCGCCGGCGAGCCAGACGCCGCGATAGCTGGCCAGCACCACGTCCGCCGACAGGACCGCGGCCAGCGCCGCCAGGCCGAGCCGCCGCCAGCCGGTGTAGCGGCCGGCGAGCACGACCAGCGCGGGCACCGGGATCAGCGCGAGCAGCCCGCCGTGCCGACCCGGCGAGCCGTACTCGAGCAAGGTGAGGACCGAGATGCTGGCGACGTAGATCGCTCCGGCGTAGCGCCGCCAGCGCGACCGGGCCAGCGTCTGCATCGCGATCAGGAAGTAGATCGGGATGACGGCGATCAGATAGAGGGCGACCAGCACGTCCTTCGGTGCGTTGCCGATCGCGAGGCCGTACAGCGCGCCGACGGCGGCGACCACCAAGATGGCGAGCATGCCGAGCTGGTAGCCCGGGTGGCTGAGCCGCTCGCGGTCGGCGCCGACGAGCCGCCGCGTCACGACGGCGATGCAGCCGGCGATGAGGAGCAGCGCATGGGCGATCACGATCGTCCGAACGTCGGTCTGGCCGAGCAGAGCGCTGGCCACGGCGCCGCCGATGATGCTGACCGGCAGGACGGCCCACGGCATCAGGCAGAAGGCGGCCCAGCTGAGCACGAAGGCGATTCCGGCAAGACCGATCAAGCCGTGCTCGTAGCCGAGCAGTACCGCCATGCCGGCGGCACAGATGGCGGAGCCGATGATCACCTGCAGCGCGGACTTGCGGGTCAGCACGGCCCGCTCCGGTCGCGAAGTGTCGCCAGCAGCGGGTGCAGCTGCTCGCCGCGGTGTCGCCAGCTGTTGGCCAGAGCTACCGTGCGCCGGCGGCCGACCGCTGCGGCATCGTCGGGCTCCGCCAGCGCAGCCGCGATCGCCGCGGCGAAGGCCGCAGGCCCGGCGGCCAGCCGGATCGGGGCATCCATCGCCACCAGCGAAGGCAGCGGAGTGGCGACCACCGGCCGGCCGACCGCGAGGTACTCGAAGCACTTCTTGGGGTGCACGTAGTCGATCAGGCCGCCCAGCCGGTACGGGATGAGGCCGACGTCGAAGCCGCGGAGCACCGCGGGTGCGTCCGGGTACGGGATGGGCCCGGCGAGATGCACGTTCGGCAGCCCACGCAGCGGTCGGCGCCCCGCAGCGGTGCTGGGCCCGGCCAGGACGAAGGTCCAGCGGGGATGCCGACGGGCGACCTCCGCCACGAGCCGGCCGTCCAGAGCTCGGGTATCGACGGCGCCGAGATAGCCGATCCGGGGCCACGGAAGTGCGGCGAGCCATGGAGCCACCGCGCCGTCGGGTCGGAAGTGGCCCGGGTCGCAGCCGTTCGGCATCACCACCGGTCGGCTCCCGGTCCTCGGCAGCCGGGCCGGCAGCGCTGTCGAGGAGACGGTGACCAGATCCGCGGCCGCGACGGCGTCGATCAGGTTGCGGCGGAGGTGCCGCCGGTTCCAGCACCGGGTGAAGGTCCAGTCGAGATCGGTGCCGTCGTAGATCACGGCCCGCTCGCCGAGCCGGCCGGCGACCGGCGCAGCCAGGTCCTCGTCGAGCCACAGCAGTCGCGGGCCGGGCCGTGCGTCCAGCCAGCCGCGTACGGCGCCGGCGGCCATCCGTCGTCCCAGCCGATTGGCCGCCGGCACGTGCCGCGCGTACGGCAGCGGGGTCGGCACGACGGCCTGCCAGAGTGAGTCGGCCACCTGCTGCACCCGGAACGACGTGCAGCGTGCGTTGCTCGGCGGATCGACGTAGAGCACCCGGTAGTCGGCGGCCATCTCCCGCGCCAGCGCGTGCTGCCGGTGAGCGGCGGCCGCCCATGGGCTCCCGCTGAACATCACGACCCAGGTCCGGCCGGCACTGTGATCACTTGAGTCCCGGACGGCGTACGGCGACAACGTCGCTTCGATCATGCGGCGGCCAGCTGGGGGTCTCGGTCGCTGACCTGAGCGACGACATCCTCGCCGAGCCAGCCGACGAGGTACTCCTCGTCCGGGCCGACGTGCAGCGTACGGGCACCGGCGTGGTGGTCGAGCCACCGTCGCAGCCGGGCGGCGGCGATCCGCCGGTTCAGCCACCGCACGCCGGCCAGCCGGTGACCGTACGGGAGGGTCGTCGGCAGCGTCGCCTCCCAGACCGACGGCGCGACCTGCTGGATCGAGAACCGTGGCCGGCGAGAGGGCATCGGATCGACCAGCACCACCCGGATCTCGCCCTGGCTCGCGGCGTCCAGCTGGCGGAGTGCAGCACTGGCTGGACCGACGACCACCGCCCACTCCCTGGTGTCGCCGTCGGGCAGCGGACCCAGATCACCACGCAACGCCGCCCACAGGTCGGACCAGCCGAGTGGAGTCGTTCGGCCGAACGCGGTCTTGAGCACGTGGTTGGCGATCAGGGTGGCACGGAAGAGTGTGACCCGGAAGTGCGGACCGGTTCGGTCCAGATAGTGCACCAGGCCGCCGATCAGGTGCCGGAACCGGACGGCCGGGCCGAGCTTGGCGCAGGACGCCCCACGGGTGTGCGTGACCACCGCATCCGGAATCATCCACAACCGGTGGCCGGCCGCGGCCAGCTCGCGCGCGAGGATCGCGTCGTTCCAGTAGATCGGGAAGCTCTCGTCGAAGATCCGGTCGGGCTGCAGCGCCTGCCGGCGCAGCAACACACAGCTGGCCGAGGCCAGTTCCCGCGCTGCCGAGAAGTCCTGGCCCCGCATCTCAAACCGGTGCAACGCATCCCGAAAGCCGGGGATGCGGCGCAGCACGGTGAACAGCGCCAGCGCCGCCGGCAGGCTCGGCAGCTGCACGTAGTGCTGCTGGAAGCTGCCGTCGGGGTTGAGGTAGAGAGGGCTGACGCCGGCCGCGTCCGGATGGTCGCGGAGGAAGTCGACCATCGTGGCGAGCGCGCCCGGGTGGACGGTGACATCGCTGTTCAGCAGCAGGATCAGCTCGCCGCGCGCCGCCCGGTAGGCCTGGTTGACGGCCGCGGCGAAGCCGGTGTTGTGGCCGTTGCGGATCAGCCGGACGCGGTCGTCGGCGGCCAGCAGGTCGGCCGAACCGTCGCGGGAGCCGTTGTCCACGGCGACGACCTCGTACGACAGGTCGGCCGCTGCGGCCGGCAACGAGTCGAGGCAACGCCGGGTCTCGTCGCGGGTGTTCCAGCTGACGAGCAGCACCGACAACTCCGGATTGTTCATGCGCCCGTCCTGCGTGCGATCAGCCGGATGGCGTCGCCGAGGTTGGGGTGGCGCACCGATGGGCTGCCACTGGCCACCCAGTCGGCGATCAGCAGTTCGCGCGCGTGGCGGATCCGGGCGAGTCGCCGCCAGTAGAAGCGGGAGAAGACGGTGTCGGTGCTGATGACCTGGAAGCCCTGCTGCTCGACGAGCCGACGCAGCGAGCCTGGCGTGAAGTGCCAGCGGTGGTACGCCGGTTGAATGTGCGGCCAGGCGCCGCCCAGCCTCGCGAACGCGGCCGAGTCGAGATTGGGCACCTCGAGGGCGAGCCGGCCACCCGGTCTCGTGGCGGCGTGGGCGGCCGCCAGAAATCTCGCCGGGTCCTCGACGTGCTCGAGGACATGGAACGCGCACACGACGTCGTGCGGCTGGGTGAGCTCGGCCTCCTCGAAGCTGCCGACCCGAACGGGCATGTTGAGTCGGTCCCGGGCGTAGGCAGCAGCCGAGGCTGATACCTCGACGCCCTTGGCGTCGATCCCGGCCGCTCGCGCCGCGGCCACGAAGAAGCCGCCGGCGGCACCGGCCTCGACCAGGCTTCGCACCGGGCCGGTCTCGAGCAGCCAGCGGAGCCGCAGCCGTGCCTCGTACCGGCGGGCGCCCAGCTGGTAGTAGTCCTCGTAGCCCTCGCCTTCGAAGTAGCCACTGTGGTAGAGCACCTCCGGTGGCGCCAGCGTGGCCGTGGTCCACGTGAACCGGCAGCCGGTGCAGGATCGGAGCAGTCCGCCCAAGAGGCCCGTGCCGTCGACCGAACCGCAGACGGCACAGTGCTCCGCGGTCGGGACGGTCTGCGGCTGCGCGGTCATGCCAGCCTCCGCCGGGCGATGCGGTTGGTCCAGTGCGGCTTCGCGGCGATCAGTCGGAGCAGGTCGCCGCGGCGCCGTGGCGTGAGTCGGATCGAGTGGGTGTTGCGCAGGTCGGCCGGTAACTGGTGCCGCGCCTGCCGGTGCCGGAAGCGCAACGGCATGTAGTAGCGGAAGGTCGCGGTGTCCTGCACCAGGACCTCGAAACCGCTCCGCTCGACCAGCCGGCGCAGTGAGGTCGGGCCGAAGTGCCAGCGGTGGTACCGAGGCTGCAGGCCCGGCCAGGCCAGCCCCAGCCGGTTGGCGGCGGTCGAGTCGATGTTGGGTACCTCGAGGACGAGCAGTCCGCCAGGCGCGAGGAGCTGCCAGGCCGTCCGGACGAAGGCGTTCGGGTCCTCGACGTGCTCGAGCACGTGGAACGCGCAGACCGCCTGGACCGGCGTGTCCAGCGATGTCGACTCGAACCGGCCTTGCCGGACGGGCAGCCCGAGGTGCTCCCGGGCGTAGCTCACCATCTCGGCGGAGATGTCCACCCCGGTCGCGGCGATGCCCGCCCGCAGGGCGGCTTCGACGAAGAAGCCGCCGGCACAACCGGCCTCGACCAGTGAGCTGACCCGGCCCGTACGCAGCAACCACTGCAGCCGCCGGCGGGCCTCGAACCGGCGGGCGTCCGGCTGCAGATAGTCCTGGTACGCCTCGCCACAGAAGTAGTCCTCGCCGTAGAGCTCCTCCAGCGGCTCCGGACTGGCCACCGTCCAGGCGAAGCCGCAGCTGGCGCAGCCGACCAGCAAGCCGGAGAGCAGCTGGCGGTGGGCGCCGTCCGCTGAGCCGCAGGCCACGCAGACGGTTGTCGTCGATGTCGTCATGTGTCCCCTCCAGGCGTGGGTGCTAGGGGTGCCGGCGTGACCGATGGAACGCCGGGCGGGTATCGCGGGTCCGGGAGTCGTCCCCCCGGTCGATGCAGCAAGCGAGCAAGTCGATGGCGGTCCTCGGCGGTGATCGAACCGACGACGACCAGAAGGACGACCGCAACAAGCAGGACGACGGAGCCGCGGCTCGCGGCCGCCACCAGGCCACCGGCCCGGCCCGGCTCATCCGGCAGATCGGCGGCGACCCACCAGCCGATCAGGGTCGCGGTCACCGCAGCGGCGATCGGGCGCGCCATGATCCCGGCCATCGGGACCAGCGGCTGACCGGTCGAGCGGTGGTAGTGCACCAGGAAGTGGCAGGTGCCGACGATCACGCCGGCGGCGGTGGCCAGCGGTACGCCCGTCGGGCCCAGTAGCCAGAGCAGCGGCCAGGTGAGCGCGAGGTTGAGCCCGGCGGAGAGCAGTGCGTAGCTGGTCTCTCGTCCCGGGCGCCCCTCGACCCGGGTCGCGATCGCCGTCGGGCCGGCGGCGACGTTGAAGGCGAAGGCCGGCGCCAGGATGGCGATGCTGGCCGCCGCCCATGCGTTCGGCTCGCCCAGCCAGGCCTGGACGAGTGGCTCCGCGCAGACGACGAGGATGGCCGCCCCCGTTGCGGCGACCATCACCAGGTAACGGGTGGCCTGCAGGTTGAACGATCGCAGCCAATCCGGGCCGCATCGCTCCGACTGAGTGACGGCCATTGGGAACAGCGCCATCAGGGCCAAGGCGGGCACCAGCCGGAACAGACCGACCAGGCGGCTACCGAGCTCGAAGCCACCGGCCACCGCCGTCCCGAAGAAGCCGGCGAGGACATAGCGGTCCAGCTCGAGGTTGACCGCCCCGGTCGCTGTGGTCACCTGCACGCGCAGGCCGTAGCGGGTCGCGTCCCGGACGTCGTCCGCGGTCGCGCCGGCCAGGCTGGGCGACAGCCCCGGGGCGAGCCGTCGCGTCACCGGGATGATCAGTGCGGTGCGCAACAGGCTGACGGCGAGAGAACAGCCGGCCAGCTCGACGAGCCCGCCGCCGGTGGCCGCGGCGGCGATGATCAACCCGGCCGCCAGCAGGGCGGTGCCGCCATTGATCGTGGCCAAGAGGGGATAGCGCTGGGTCCCTTCGAGTACCCCGCGCCAGGGCAGGGCCATGCCGTCGACGAGCAGGCCCGCCAGCAGCAGCACCGCCGCCAGGCGGCCGCTGTAGGCGGCATCGCCCAGGTTCAGCAGGTCGGCCAGCGGCCACCAGGTCAGCAGCAACAGCAGCGTCGCCGCGACGGCCAGCACCGCCGGCCAGATCAGGCCGAGGGCCAGCACGATGCGGGTCTGCCGGCGGACCCCGGCGAGGTCTGCGGCAACCGCGCGTACGATCGCCGAGCCGAGCCCGAGATCGGCGATGGCGACCACCGTCGTCAGACCGGTCAGCAGGATCCAGGCTCCGAGATCCGCGGGCGTCAGGTGCTGGTAGAGCACCGGCAGGCTGATCAGGCCGGCGACCGCGACCGCCCCGCGCGCGACAAGGAGGCCGACGACGTTGTGCGCGACCCTTCGATCGTTGCTCGTCGGGTCAGCCACGCGGAAAACCGCGGAACAGCTCGAGCACGGTCATCGCCAGCAGCACCAGGTCGGACCGCAGGGTCCGGCTGTTGAGGTAGAGCAGGTCGCAGCGCAGCTTCTCCTCGGGGGTCGCGGTATAGCCGCCGGTCAGCTGCGCGATCCCGGTGAGGCCGGGCCGGATGAGGTGGCGCAGGTCGTAGTCGGGCAGGCGGCGCAGTTCGGCGACGAACTCGGGTCGCTCCGGTCGCGGTCCCACCAAGCTCATGTGGCCGCAGAGCACGTTCCAGATCTGCGGTAGCTCGTCGAGCCGCAGCCGGCGGAGCAGCGCGCCGACGCGGGTCACCCGAAGGTCCCCGGGCACGGCGAGGATGGGACCGCTGTCCGTCTCGGCGTCCAGCCGCATGCTGCGGAACTTCACCATCCGGAACGGCTGGCCATCGGCGCCGACCCGGTCCTGGAAGTACAGCGGAGATCCGCCGGGGCCGACGGCCAGTGCGATCAGCACCATCAGCGGTAGCCACAGCGGAGCAGTCGACACGATCAGCGCGAGGTCGACGAGGCGCTTCAGCCGCTCGGCGTTGAGGACGCTGCGCCGCCGGACCTGCAGCCACGGCAACCCGCCGAACCGCCAGAGCCGGACCGGCTTGAAGACGCCGTAGACCGGGTCGGCGAGCACATAGACGGCGACGTCGTACGCCGCGCACACCGCCAGCGTCGAGGCCGCGATGCTTTCCAGCGAGTGTTTGTAGAGCAGGATCCGTGGCTGGTGCTTCGCCAGCAGCCGGGCCAGATGCTGGCTGCTGACTGGCGGTCGGGTCCGCACCTGCACGTCGAGCTCACTGTCCAGCCGGTCCCGCCCGCTCTCCGGGTGCAGATCGATGACCATGGCCCGCGGCCGCTTGGTCTTCCGAGCCGGCAGCACCGAGGTGATCTGCGACGCGGGGTGGACCACCCGAACGTCCGGATGAGGTGGACTTGCGGCAGCCGGCGAGGAGACCGGCAGCGTCCCGCTCACCGCGTGCCCGGGTGATCGGCGGCCAGCCTGTCGGGGCCTCGCCGGCTTGTTGGGGCTGAGAGTCGGCGAGCCGTACACCGCGGTCATCGCGACGGCCGCGTCGCATCCCGCGACCGGTAAATGCTGTGCTGGTTGGAAGAGGAACGTCCTTGCTCGAAGCGACAACCTCTACCCACTGGGACCCTCGCTAGCTAGTCCCCGAGCCGCCGTACGGTCGGCAACAGTAACGGAAAAGACACGAGCGGAAGGCGGTATCGAAGACTTCTGGTCTGGAACACGGAACTTGTTCGCACGGGCGGTCACGAGTGCCTCGGGGTGATATCACCGTCTGGTGAGGTCCCCAGCCCAGGAGCTTGCGCCGGCACTGGATATCGACGCTCGGCTTACCGAGATCGAGCGCGGCTTGAACCTGCTGCTCAACGTCACGCCGGTCAATGCCGCAGAGGCCTGGGCGGACTTCGAACGCAGTGACTTCGGAACAGTCCCGACTCTCCGGCTTCGACCGCTGGAGTTCGAGCCGGACCTGGTGCGACGTGACCTCTACGATCTCGAGATCGAGAACGTTGCCGACCCTGCGTTGCACACCCTGTTCCGGACGAAGCGGGACGAGATCGCCCGACAGATCACAGCCTTGGAGGACCGCGACACGTCACGGTTCGTGTATGGGTCGCTGCAGCTGTACGGGAGCATTGCCGAGCCTTTGGCGTCCGCCGCGGAGGAGTTGCTCGCCACCATCCCAGCCCGAACGAGCAGTGCCCCGAGCGTCACGGCTGGGGCGTTCGCGGAGGCGGCTCGTGCGGAGTTCGATCGGTACCGTGCGGTGTATCCAGACTTCCCGGCTCACATCGAGGTGCGCGACGACGTCTCCGATCTGATGGTGTCGTTCGGGCGGTTGCTCATTCCCGAAGCCGCCGCTTTCCGGGCGGACCGCGTCGAGCCCTTGCTGCATCATGAGGTCGGCACCCATGTCGTCACCTACCAGAACGGCGCCCGGCAGCCGTTGACGCTGCTGACGATCGGACTGCCCGGCTACGACGAAACCCAAGAGGGCCTTGCGGTGCTCGCGGAGTACCTGACCGGCGGATTGGACCCGCGGCGGCTTCGGGTGCTCGCGGCGCGGGTGGTGGCTGTCGGCATGATGCTCGACGGCGCCGAATTTCTGGAGATCTTCCGATCGCTACGAGAAGACCATCGAATGCCGGCACGGACGGCTTGGTCCATCGCCATCCGGGTCATCGTTGGGGGTGGCTCGGTGAAGGACGCGATCTACCTGCGGGGGATTGCGCGCATCCTCCAGGCCCTCGCGGAGGGCAGCAGCCTTGAGGTGCTCTTCGTCGGCAAGCTCGCCTTGGACCACGTCCCGTTGATCCAGGACCTGCTCGACCGCGAGGTGCTCCAACCACCATGGATCCGGCCACGCTGGCTCGACGTGCCCGGCGCTCGAGAGCGGCTCGACCGGCTGCGCGCCGGCGCGTCGGTCATGGACCTGTACGAAGGGGAGGGGGCGGCATGAGGCTTGCCTTCTTCGTCAACGACATCGGCACCGAGATCGACGAGTACACCACGACCCGGCTGGCCAGGGCCGCGGCTCAGGGCGGACACGAGGTCTGGTACCTCGGAGTGGGCGACGTCGAGCTCGGGGAGAACGACGGACAGCTCATGGCCCAGGCTCACGCCGCCGAGTTCGACAAAGACGACACACTCGAAAGCTTCCTGAACCGGATCAAGGAGCGCGACGCCGAACAGATCGTCCTGGACGACCTCGATGCCTTGTTCCTGCGGAACGAATCGATCGAGGACCTGCAGGAGCGGCCGTGGGCCAGTCCACTGGGTGTGGTCTTCGGTCAGATGCTCAAGGCCCGTGGCGTCACGGTGGTGAACGACCCGAAGTCCCTGATACGCGCAACAAGCAAGCTCTACCTGGAGGAGTTCCCCGAGAAGATCCGACCGCGATCGCTGGTGACGCGCGACCCGGAAGCGATCAAGAAGTTCGTCAGCGAGGTCGGCCGCTCCGTCGTCAAGCCGCTGTACGGGGCCAAAGGTCGGAACGTGTTCATGATCTCCGACGACGGCGAAACCAACCTCGCGCAGATGACCGAGGCGGTGCTCCTGGACGGCTACGCGATGGTACAGGAGTTCGTCGATGGCGGGGAGGACGGCGATGCCCGGATCTTCCTGCTCGAAGGACAGATCCTCCAGCGCGACGGAAAGCCGGCCGCCTTCCGGCGCGTGCCCACCGGCAACGACCCACGGGCCAACATCAGCGTCGGTGGACACCCGGTCCCGCTCGAGATCGGGAACGCGGAGCGCGGCATCATCGACGCGATGAGCTCCAAGCTCGTGGCCGACGGCATGTTCTTCGTCGGCATCGACGTGATCGGCGACAAAGTCGTGGAGATCAACGCCGAGAGCGCGGGCGGGATGCAGGCCGTCGAGCGGCTCTACCAGGTCGACGTCTGCCCGACCGTCATCGAAGCCCTCGAACGCCGCGCCGCCGCAAAGGCCTGAGCCGTCCGAAGTCTGGTGATCACCCGTTGGCGCCGCTGATGATCATGGACCGCCGAGCCGAGTGCAAATTGTACTAACAATGCATAGCGGGTTCTTAGGAACGGTCCTTAGGCTGTCTGCATGGACCCCAGCGCGGCTGGACGGCTGCGGGGGTTCCGTGCGCCCGGCGCGAACGAGCTCGAACCGAGCCCGGCAGCTGAGGACTCGCCATCACCCGACGCGGACGGCCAGGCGGAAACGCTCGAGGTCGGCCGACCGGCGCGGCGTCGGTGGCCGGCGCTAGACCGCCGCCGGCTGCTGGCCGGAATGGCTGGAGTCGTCGCGCTGGTGATCATCGCCGCGCTGGCGTTCCGGCTGGGCTCGACGTCGGCGACCTCGTCGAGCGAGTCCTCGGCAACCCCGACGCGAACGCCGGCCCCGAGCGCGACCCCACTGCCGGTCCCCGACCTGTACAACCAGACCGTCGCCTCGGTCGTGATGATCACCACCACGAAGGGCTCGCTGGGCTCCGGCGTGATCGTCACCGACACCGGCATGGTGCTCACTGCCCATCACGTCGTCTCCAGCGGCGGCCGCATCACGATCGTGTTCGCCGACGGCACCAAGGCGCCGGCGGAGGTTGCCTCGGCCAATCCGAAGACCGACACCGCCCTACTGGTGCCGCAGAAGCTGCCCGAGGTGGTGGTTCCGGCCACCCTCGGCGGGGGGGTCGAGGTCGGCTCGGACGTCGTGGCCATCGGCAACCCGCTCGGCCTGCGGGCCAGCACGACGACCGGCGTCGTCTCCGGCCTCGGCCGCCGGACGGAGACGAAGTCCGGGCCGGTGTCCGGACTGATCCAGTTCGACGCGGCCGTGAACCCGGGCAGCTCCGGTGGACCGCTGCTGAGCGCTCAGGGGCTGGTGGTGGGCGTCGTCGTCTCGATCGCCGACCCTGGGCGGGACGACGCGTTCGCCGGCATCGGGTTCGCCGTCCCGATCGGCATGGCCCTGGCCGGCGACATGGGCCCCGGACAGGACGGCGGTCCACGGCTGTGAACGGAACCGGTGCCGACCACGTCGAGTCATCGAGGGAAGGGAAGCCATGACACCGAACCCGCTCGAGCCGGTGCTGTTCGAGGTCAAGCGCACCATCGTCGGTCAGGACGTGCTGCTCGAGCGGATGGCGATCGCCATGCTGGCCGGAGGTCACCTCCTCGTCGAAGGCGTTCCGGGCCTGGCCAAGACCCTCGCGGTCAAGTCGCTGGCCGGCGCGATCGGCGGCCAGTTCCAGCGGATCCAGTTCACACCCGATCTCGTGCCGGCCGACCTCGTCGGAACGCGGGTCTACCATCAGCGGTCCGGCGAGTTCGAGGTGTCGATGGGTCCGGTGTTCACCAACCTGTTGCTGGCTGACGAGATCAACCGCGCCCCGGCCAAGGTGCAGAGCGCGCTGCTGGAGGTCATGCAGGAGCGGCAGGTGACCATCGGGCGGGAGACCTTTCCCGTGCCGGAGCCGTTCCTGGTGATGGCGACCCAGAACCCGATCGAGTCCGACGGCACCTATCCGCTCCCGGAGGCGCAGGTCGACCGCTTCATGATGAAGGTCCTCGTCAGCTACCCGACCGGGCCGGAGGAGCACGCGATCGTCGAGCGTGCCTTGATGCGGGTCGGGACGCCGCAGGTCATGCTCAGCCCGGAGGATCTGATCCGGATGCGGGCGCGGGTCGAGGAGGTCTACGTCGATCCCTCGATCGTCGACTACGCGGTGCGGCTGGTCGCGGCCACGCGGTCACCCGCCGCCGTCGGCGTCGGGGACCTGGACCGGTACGTCACCTACGGCGCCAGCCCGCGCGCCACCATCGCCCTGGTGCTGGGCGGCCGGGCGTTGGCCTTCCTGCGCGGCCGCGACTACGTGCTGCCGTACGACGTCGACGAGCTCGCCCTCGACGTGCTGCGGCATCGGATCGTGCTGTCCTACGAGGCGCTGTCCGACGACCTCGACGCCGACACCATCCTGACCCGCGTGCTGCGCGCAGTGCCCTCACCGGAGGTCGTGCTACAACCATGAGCGCGACAACGGCAGGGGGGACGACCCCTCTGACCCCCCGCAAAATGATGGGGACCGACCGTCTGCTGCTCCGGCTGGAGTGGCGGGTCGTGCGCCGCCTCGACGGGCGGGTCCAGGGCGGCTATCGCACGCTCCGGCGGGGGAGTGGCCTCGACTTCGCCGGCTTGCGGCCCTACATCGAAGGCGACGACGCGCGGCACATCGACTGGAACGTCACCGCGCGGCTCGATGAACCCCAGGTGCGCGAGTTCAACGAGGACCGCGAGCTGACCGCCTGGCTGGTTCTCGACCAATCGGCCTCGATGACGGTCGGCGGTCCAGGCCGCGCGAAGCGGGATGTGCTCACCGACCTCGCCCTCGTCCTCGCCCGGCTGCTCGGCCGTAACGGCAACCGGGTCGGCGCGGTGCTCTACGACACGGGCGCGGTCGGCCCAGGCGCCACGCGCATCATCCCTCCGGGAACGGGACGCGACCAAGCGCTGCGCATCGGTCGGGAGCTGCAGCGTGCGCCCGTCAGCCGCGGCGCGGCGACGACGGACCTCGCCGGCATGCTCGATGCCGTCGCTTCGCTGGCCCGGCGTTGCCTCGTGATCGTGATCTCGGACTTCATCGGCACCGGTGACTGGGAACGCCCACTGCTCCGGCTGGCCCACCGCAACGACGTCGTCGCGTTGCGGGTGACCGACGACGCCGACGATGCGCTGCCCGAGGTCGGACTTGTCGTGGTCGAGGACGCCGAGACCGGTGAGCAACTGGTCGTCGATTCCGGCGATCCGTGGTTCCGTACCCGGTTCCGCACCGGCGTCGACGACCGGGAGGCCGGCCTCCGATCCGGCATGCGCCGGGCCGGGGTGCCGCTGCACCGCGTCCAGACCAGCAGCGATCTCGTGTCGACGCTGCTCGCCGTCATCGCCGAGACCCGGCGGAGGCGCTGATGGGCTCCGAGCGTCGGGTAGCGAAGGGCCCGGTCCCGCCTGGACGACCAAGCGCGGCACCTCCGCCTGCCGCGAACTGTCGCGCTCGCAGGTGCCGAGCGCGTGGCGGAAGGCGGGATCTTCAGGCCCTGAGCGGGCGCGAGGAGCAGGAAGTATGACCTTGGCGTACCCCCTGCTGCTCGTGCTCGGCCTGCTGATCGTCGCGGTTCTGGCCGTCGGTGCCGTGCGGGCCGTACGTCGCCGGTCCGCCGCCTTCGAGGCCGCGGGGATCGCCGCCGGCCGCCGGCGCAGCAACCCACTCGGTCTGGCGCTCGTCCTGGCCGGGCTGGTGATCCTGGCCGTTGCCGTGGCCGGGCCCGCGGCGTCGCTGCCGGTCGGGCGGAGCGCCGGCACAGTGATCGTGGCCCTCGACGCGTCCAACAGCATGAGCGCCGACGACGTCGCGCCCACCCGACTGGCCGCGGCACAACAGGCGGCGCTGTCCTTCATCGATGCCCAGCCCGACACCGTCGACATCGGCGTCGTCGGGTTCGACCAGGGTGCGCTGACCACGTCCCTGCCGAGCGCCGATCGCGCGGCGAGCAAAGCGGCGGTACAGACCCTCCGGACCGCCGGTGGGACATCGCTCGCCGCGGCGATTCTGGGCTCGCTGAGCGCGATCACGGGTAAGCCGGTGACGATCGGCGAGGACGGCGTCCTGCCCGACATCGGCAACTGGGGTTCCGCCACGATCGTGCTCTTCTCCGACGGAGAGGACACCGGCGGAGGGTTCGACGCGGCCGCCCAGGCCGCGACGATCGCCCAGAACGCCGGCATACACCTCGAGACGATCGGCGTCGGCACCGTGGCCGGGACGACTGTCGAGGTCGACGGCTTCCGCCTCCACACCGCCCTGGACATCGAGAGCCTGACCGCGCTCGCGCAGGTCACCGGCGGCACCTATCACCCGGCCGCCGACGCGGCCGAGCTCAATGACGTCGCCGAGGGCATCGATCTGCGGCTGACCGTGGCCAAGCAGGACGTACCGCTGGCCGGTGGCTTCAGCGCGGCCGCCCTCGCGTTGCTCGCCGTCGGTGCACTGGTCACCGGCGTCCGGACGGGAAGGCTGATCTGATGACCTTCAGCTGGCCATGGGCGTTGGTGTCGCTGGCGATCATCCCGATCTTGGTCGGCATTATGTGGCTGCTGCGGCGCCGCCGGCGGCGGGCGGCGGTGCGCGTGACCTCGATCGCGCTGGTACGCGCGGCGCTGCCCGGTCGCAGCCGATGGACCCGGCTGATCCCGACCGTGCTGCTGTTGCTCGGGTTCGCCACGCTGAGCGTCGCGGCGGCGCGGCCGCAGGCGAGTGTGCCGGTGGCGTCCAACTCCACGACGATCATGCTGGCGATGGATGTGTCGGGCTCGATGTGCTCCACCGATGTCGAGCCCAACCGGCTCACGGTCGCCCAGCGGGCCGCGACCACCTTCATCGAGTCGCAGGCCGGTGGTACCAGGATCGGCCTCGTCCTCTTCGCCGGGGTCGCCGGGCTGCAGGTGCCGCCGACCACCGACACCGAGGTGCTGATCGAGGCGATCAACAACGTGTCCACTGCCCGCGGCACGGCCATCGGATCGGCGATCCTCACCTCGCTCGACGGAATCGCCGCAATCGACCCGACGGTGGCCCCCACCGGTGTCGAGGGGAAATCGGCCCAGCGGTCGGGCTACGCGTCGCACGTGATCGTGGTGCTGACCGACGGCGCGAACACCCAAGGGATCGAACCGGAGACGGCGAGCGAGGCGGCGGCCGTCCGCGGCGTACGGGTGTTCACCATCGGGTTCGGCACCACCAACCCGTCGCAGATGGCCTGCACCGGGCAGCAGGCCGGAGGGTGGCCGGGTGGCGGTCCGGGTCGCGGTGGCGGCGGCGGCTGGGGAGGTGGAGGCCGGAGCCCGCGGGTCATCGACGAGGACACCTTGCAGGCCATCGCGGAGACCACCGGCGGCCAGTACTACAAGGCCGAGAGCGCTGATCAGCTGCAGAAGGCGCTCGGCGATCTCCCCAGCCAAGTGACTGTGGTCAAGAAGCACATCGACATCGCGTCGTGGTTCGCCGGCGCGGGCGGGCTGCTGGTGGCGGTCGCCCTCGGGCTCTCGCTGTGGTGGAACCGGGCCCGAAACCCCGCGCCGGGCGCGGGCGGGCCTCCCACCACGGGCTGAGATCCTCAAGCGGGTGCACGAAGGTGCTACCAGGCGTAGTCCTCCGGTGCGGTCTTGCGACCGGGGAAGATCTCGTCGAGGCGCCGTCGATGCTCCGGCCCCAGTTCGAGCTCCACGGCCGCCAGAGCGCTGTCCAACTGGTCCTGGGTTCGTGGGCCGATGATCGGTGCGGTGACAGCCGGCCGCGTCAGCAGCCAGGCAAGGGCCAAGACGCCGGGCTCGGTGCCGATCTGGTCGGCCAGGTCCTCGTAGGCTTGGATCTGCCCCCGATGCTTGGCGAGGCTATCCGCTGCGCGGCCCTCCAGTCGCCGGACGCCGGCACTCTCTTTCTTGATCACTCCGCCGAGCAGACCACCCTGAAGGGGTGACCAGGGGATGATGCCCAGGCCGTAGTGCTCCGCGGCCGGAACCACCTCGAGCTCGATGTCGCGGACCAGCAGGTTGTACAGCGATTGCTCACTGACCAGGCCCATCAGGTTCCGCTGCGCCGCGGCGGCCTGCGCGTTCGCGATGTGCCAGCCGGCGAAGTTGCTGCTGCCGGCGTAGAGGATCTTGCCCGCCTGCACCGCGACCTCGATCGCCTGCCAGATCTCCTCCCATGGCGTGCCCCGGTCGATGTGGTGGAACTGGTAGAGGTCGACATAGTCGGTCTGCAGCCGCCGCAGGCTGGCATCGAGCGCCCGCCGGATGTTGAGCGCCGACAACTTGCCCTCGTTGGGCCAGCTGCCCATCTCGCCGTAGACCTTGGTGGCCAGAACGGTCCGCTCCCGCCGACCGCCACCACTGGCGAACCAGTTGCCGAGAATGGTTTCCGTTTCGCCGGGCTCGCTGCCGTAGCGGTTGGCGGTGTCGAAGAAGTTGATCCCCGCCTCGTGAGCGGCGTCCATGATCGCGTGAGCATCGGGCTCGGAGGTGCGGGGCCCGAAGTTCATCGTGCCAAGGCAGAGTCGGGAGACTTTCAGACCGGTACGACCGAGATGGGTGAACTTCATGCGGCCAGCCTTTCACCCCTCGCCGTCGCCCCGCCTACGCAGGTCGGCCGTTGCCGAGGTTGAGGGTGTGAGCGCCGCGCGAGGCCTTTGTCTCCAGGTAGCTCGCGTTGACCGCCGACAGGTGCACCGCCGTCGGCAGTTGGGCCGTCACCGTGATGCCGAGCCGAGTGAGCTGGGCGGCCTTGTCGGGGTTGTTGCTGAGCAGGGCCACTTCGAGCACACCCAACGCGGCCAGCATCTGAGCGGCGACCGTGTAGTCACGCTCGTCCTCGGCGTGGCCGAGCGCAAGGTTGGCCTCGTAGGTGTCGAGACCCTCGTCCTGCAGCCGATAGGCGTCGACCTTGTTGTACAGACCGATGCCCCGGCCCTCCTGGCGCAGGTACAGCAGATATCCGCCGGCATCGGCGATGCGCTCGACGGCCTCGCGCAACTGGGCACCGCAGTCGCATCGCTGACTGCCGAAGACGTCGCCGGTGAGGCATTCGCTGTGCGGCCGGATCAACGGCAGGCTCGTCGACGAAGCGCTCGGCCCCGACTCCGCGTACCGGCCCAGCCCGATGGCAACATGTTCCAGGCCGTCGACGAGTCCGTCAAAGGTGATCAGACGTGTCGCGGTGGTGTACCCGTCCAGGAACCGGAGCGGCAACACCACCTGGCGCCGGACGCTCGCGGAGGGCGGCGCGAACGACATCAGTCCTCCCAGGGCTCGGAGCCAAAGCGCGGCGACAGTGCGTAGCGCAGCAGCGCGACGTCATCCAGCTGCCGCACCTCAGCCAATGGTGCGCGCCGGTCCGAATGCCAAGGAAACCGGCCGTCAGCTACGAACCGCCGCGCCGCCGAGTCGCCGACGAAGAAGGGGGCAACGGCGAGGTGCAGCTCATCGGCGAGGTCGCCGGTGAGGAACTGCGTGTGCACCGACTGGCCGCCCTCCACCATCAGCCGGCGCACCCCACGGCCGTAGAGGTCCTCGCACATCCAGCGCAGGTTCACCGGCTGTCCGCCGCCGACCACGGTCGCAACGGAGCCGAGCCGTTCCCGGGTCTGGTTCACGACCGGGCTGGCGCAGTACACCACCTTCTCGATTTCGCCGGCCGCGAAGAAGTCGGCCGTGGGGTCCAACCGACCACCGTTGGTGACGGTGACCTTGATCGGCGAGGGCGGCCGGCCTCGCGCTAGACGCCGGCGACGTCGCACGTCGGAGCGGACCAGGAGCCGAGGTTGATCGCTGCGAATGGTTGCGGCGCCGACGAGGATGGCGTCACAGCCGGCCCGCACGGCGTCGACTCGGTCGAAGTCATCTGCGTTGGACAGCGGCAGTGGCCTCGACGCCGCACTGGCGATGTATCCGTCGATCGACATGGCGCAGCTCAGCACGGTGTAGGGACGCTCAGCCACGGCTGACGTCCTCATGCCGAACCCCGACCGGCACCAGGTCGGCGCCGACCGTGAGGGCTTCCGGCCGGCGCCGGTCAGCGGTGCCACGGCGGCCCAACCAGCCGGCGACCAGCAGCGGAGCCCCCGGTGAGACGGCAGCGAGCGATAGGACGGCGTACACGGTGGTCGTCGCCAAGCCCTGGGCAGCGCCGAGACCGGCCGCGGCGAACGCCCATGCCGCCACGCCCTCACGAGGGCCCCAGCCGCCGATGTTGGTCGGCACGACCGTCGCGAGCAGCACCAGCACGGCCAGTGGCAGCAGCAGGACCGGGGATGCGTTCGTTCCCGCGGTACGCGCCGCCAGGATCAGCATGGCCACGTGGCCGACGGCCACCACGACGGACGCGAACGCGATCCCCGGTCCCACCCGCCGGGCCAGCAGCCCGGCGCGGATGTCGCCGGCGGCGGCGCGGAAGGTTCGCGCCGCTCGAGACGTTCCGCGCGGCGGTCGACCACTCAACAGCAACCCTCCGCCGAGTACGCCGACAGTGACGCTGGCCACCACGAGCGGAATCCATGCCGGCGTCTCGGATGGCAGCAGTAGCAGAACGACGAGACCAACCACCAGATACACGAACAGACCGGCCGACCGCTCCCAGGCGACCGCTCGCAGGCCGCGGCCACGATCGCCGACCGCGCTGCCGTGGCGTACGCCTCGATCGAGGTCACCGAGCACGCCACCGGGAACCACGGTGTTGAGCAGCTGCGACTGGTAGTACGCGGCGATGGCGCCGCGCAAGCCGACGGCAAGGCCCAGGCCGCGGGAGACGAGCTGCCAACGCCAGGCCGCGGACACGGTGGTGACGAAACCTATGGCGGCGGCGATGCCTATACGACCCGCCGTCGACCGCGCGAAGCCCGTCCAGGAACGGGCCTGTTCCCAATCGCCAGACGATGATCACCACGATGGTGAGGCCCACCAGCCAACGGGTAACCGCCCACGCCAAGGACCGTGGTCATGCTGCCTCGGCCCGCGTGAGGACCCGGGCAATCCGGTCGGCGGTCACGTCCCAGTCGGACAGCGTCGACCGGCGCTCGCGCGCCGCCGTGCGAAGGTGTTGTCGAAGATCGGCGTCGACGAGCCAGCTGCGGAGCACGCGCGCCAGCGCGCCGCTGTCGTTCGGGGGAACCAAGAGGCCGGGGAGGTTGCCGTCGCTCGTCCGGCCGAGGGCCTCGGGCACCCCACCGACGGCCGTCGCGATCACGGGCAGCCCGCGGGCCAGGGCCTCGGTGACCACCATTCCGTACGTCTCGGCGCGCGAGGCCAGCACGAGCACGTCGGCTCCTGCGTACGCCCGAGCCAGGTCCTCTCCGAGGAGCGGCCCAGCGAAGCAGATCCGATCAGAGATGCCGACCGCTTCGGCTTGACGCCGCAGCCGTTCGACGAACGCCGGCTCGCGCTCGAGCGTGCCGGCGCAGGAACACCGCCAGGAAAGATCCGCGGTGTCGGCCAGCGCGGCGAGCAAGATGTCGTGGCCCTTGTGCCGGGTGACCGCGGCGACGCAGAGCAGCTCACCGCCGCCCGCCGTCCCTGGTGCGAGTTCGGCAGGATCGACACCGGGCTCGGCCACGTGAACCTTGTCCGGCGACAGCGGATAGCGCTGCAACAGCCGTTCGCGGGTCCATGAACTGGTGGTGATCACGTCGCGGGCGGCGCGCAGCACAGCGGCCTCGCGCGCCTCATCGAGAGGCATGTGCAGGAGAACGACCAGGCGGAGTCGGTCGGCCTCCGGGACGAGGATCTCCGGCGTTGTCGAGGCAACCAGGCCATCAATGAGGACGATGGCGCCGTCCGAGATGCCGGCGATCAGCCGGCGCAGCGCCGCCACCGACGCTCGATCGGGCCACGGCCAAGCACCCGATGCCGCGTAGATGATCACGTCCCAGCCGAGGGCGGACAGTCCGTCGCAGATACGACGGTCGTAGAGATTGCCACCGCTCGGCCTGGTCGGGTTCTCGACGCCCTCGGGCACGACCACGTGGACTGTGCTCACAGCGTCCGCTCGTAGCTGGCCCACGCGACGTGCGATTCGCGCAACGTGACCATGATCCCCGACAGGCCCTTAGCGGCTTCGCCGAAGGCGCCGCCTTGCACCCGGGCTGCCAGGCGATCGGCCAGGACGCGAGCCAACACCTCGGTGGTGGTGTTTGTGCCGGCGAACTCGGGTTCCTCGTCCAGGTTGCGGTAGCTCAGCGCGCTGACCACGTCATGCAGCTCCTCGGCGGCCCGGCCGATGTCCACGACGATGCCGTCGGCGTCGAGGGTCTCGGATCGGAAGGTGGCATCCACGACATACGTCGCCCCGTGCAGGCGCTGGGCGGGACCGAACACGGCTCCTCGGAGACTGTGCGCGACCATCATGTGGTCACGGATCGTCACGCTGAACACGAGAGCCCTTCTTCGTCGTAGGTCACCAGATGGCAGAGCGCCGGCAGCTCTCCGGACACCAGCCGCGGCATCACGTCGGGCAGCTCGTCGAAGCGTGACACCCCGGTGAGGAGGGCATCGAGGGCGGGATCATCCAGCAGGTCCAGCGCGAGTCGGAGCCGGTCGGTTGTCGTCCGGTTCCTCCGGCGGGCCGGCGCAATGGCTCCCACCTGGCTGGCCACGATGCCGAGCCGACGGGAGTGGAACGTCCCGCCCAGGGCCAGCGTGACGTCGGCGTCGCCGTACCAGCTGAGCTCGAGAACGATGCTCTCCGGGGCCAGCAGATCCAACGACAGCTGAAGCCCGTTCGCGGTGGCGCTGGTATGCACGACAACATCGCGATCACCGGCGGCGTCAGCCGGCAGGGCGAAGTCGACGCCCAGCGCTGCGGCCACACCTGCGCGGCCGGGCTCGACGTCAACCAGGGTCACCTGTGTCCCCGGGAACCGCGCGAGCAGCCGGGCGACGCAGCAGCCCACCATGCCGCCGCCGACGACGCTGACCCGGTCGCCGATCAGCGGCGCTGCGTCCCACAAGGCGTTGACGGCGGTCTCGACGGTGCCGGCCAGGACGGCACGATCGACCGGCACCCCATCGGGTACCACCACCACCGAGCTGGCGGGCACCACGTAGGCGGTCTGGTGCGGGTAGAGGCAGAAGACCGTACGCCCCTGCAGCTTCGGTGGCCCATGCTCGACCACGCCCACGTTGAGGTAGCCGTACTTCACCGGACCGGGAAAGTCGCCCTCCTGGAACGGCGCGCGCATCGCGGCGTACTGGCTCGCGGGTACGCCGCCGCGGAATACCAGCGCCTCAGTGCCGCGGCTGATGCCCGAACGCACCGTCCGAACGACGACGTCCTCGGGTCCGGGCGGCGGCAGGGACACGGGCCGGATCTCACCGACGCCGGGCTCGGTCAGCCAGAACCCGTACGCGGACCGGCGCAGGTCCGCGATGGCTGGAGAACCCGAGGTGAGCGGCACCGTCGCATCTCCCGTCATAATCCTGTACACCCTAGAGAGACGGAGGCGGTGATGCGAGCGGTTCACGCCCGCCCGACATTCGGCGTGTTGCACCGACGGGATGGCTGAGCTTTCCGGACGCGGCTGGTCATCCGCGCACGAGGAGGTTCAGACCGCCGACGTGGTGCTGCTGCGGCACGGTGATACCCGACTCAGCCCGGAGCGGCGGTTCTCCGGTGTGGGCAGCGGTGATCCCGGTCTGTCGGCAACCGGCCTCGACCAGGCACGGCGGGCCGCGGGCTCAGCCCTTCTGCAGGGGCACCAGTTCACCGAGGTCCTGACGTCGCCGCTGACCCGATGCCGGGAGACGGCGGAGATCGTTGCGGCCGCGCTGGGTCTCTCGGTGAGCGTCGACCATGGCCTACGCGAGATGGACTTCGGCCTGTGGGAGGAGATGACGTTCGACGAGGTCCGGCGGCGCTATCCCGATGATCTTTCGCGGTGGAAGGAGTCGGCATCGGCCGCGCCAACGGGCAGCTCAGAGACCTTCGCGGCCGTCCTGGAGCGGATGGGGACGGTCGCCAAGCGCCTCGCCAGCCGCTACGCCGGCGCCTCGGTCATCGCCGTGACGCACATCACTCCCGTGAAGGCGCTGGTCGCGGATGCGCTCGGAGCGCCACCATCCGCGCTGTTTCGGATGGAGCTGTCGTCGGCCTGCTTCTCCCGGATCACCTACACCGGAGCCGAAGCGAGCGTCCGGCTGTTGAACGACACGTCACACCTGCGCTGATCATGCGCGACGACACCCGCTCCGGTCCGGCCCAGACCGACGCGCGTTGGCTGGAGCTGAGGGTTCCGGCCGACAATGCGGCCCGGGCCTTGACGGTCGACACTCTGCTGCCGCGGCTCGTGCAGCATCTCGCCGCAAGCAGTGCCGGCGAGTCCGGTGTCGAGGTGATCGACCTCGGATCGGGCACCGGCGCCAACCAGCGGTGGCTGGCTCCTCGGCTGCCGTTCGAGCAGCACTGGGTGCTGATCGATCAGGACTCGGCCCTGCACCACCATCGTCCCGCCGCACCACGAACCCGTCACCTGACCGCAGACGTCGGGATCCTGTCATCGATCGTTGACCACCAGGGGACTGCTCAGCTCGTCACCTGCTCAGCCCTGCTCGATGTGCTCGCCGTTGATCAGCTCGAGGCCATCGGCTCGGCTCTGGCGATTGCTCGATCACCCGCGCTGTTCAGCCTGACGGTGACCGGTGCCCTGGAGCTGTGGCCCTCCCACCCACTCGATCCGCGCCTCAACCGGGCCTTCGATGATCACCAGCGCCGCGGCGGACGAGCCGGACCGGAAGCGGTTGACGTTCTGACCCGGGCGCTCCGGGCCTCCGGCCGCAAGCTCTGGACGACCGAGACGCCATGGCTCCTCGATCGGCACAGCGACGGGGAGTTCGTCCGTCGGTTCCTCACTGATCGGGTGGACGCCGCCGTCGACCAGGACCCGGACCTGAGCTCGGCCGGCGCCGACTGGCTTGCTCGACGACTCAGACAGCTGGCCGACGGCACCCTGGAGATCCGTGTCGGGCATCGCGACCTGCTGGTCCTCCCGGATGGCTAAGGTCGTCGCGTGACGTCGCTGTTGATCACGAACGCGGAGGCGGGCTCGGCGGATCGTGAGCGGGTGAAGTCGGTCGTCCGGACACTCCGGGCCGGGGGACCGGTCGAGGTGGTCGAGGTCGAGGACGAGACCGGTCTCGATCGCGCGCTGGACGGCCGCCGCGACCGGAGGTTGCTGGTTGCGGGTGGCGACGGAACGCTGCACCGGGCGGTCGCCGCCCTCTTTCGTCGCGGCGAGCTTGCGGATGCGGAGCTCGGGCTGGTCCCCATGGGAACAGGCAACGACTTCGCCCGAGCGGTGGGAGTGCCTCTCGATCCCGACCAGGCGGCCGCGGTGATTCTGAACGGCACGATTCAGCCGGTTGACCTCGTGGTGGATGACGTCGGTGATGTCGCTCTCAACATCGTGCAGGTCGGGGTGGGGGCTGAAGCCAGCCGCCGTGGCGCGCTTTGGAAGCGGCGGCTCGGTCGGCTGGGATATGCGGTCGGCCTGGTGCAGGCCTCAGCGAGCCGCGCCTTCTCGTTGGAGATCGAGATCGACGATGAGTCTGTCGCCCGGCCCGACCGGCCCGTGCTGGAGGTTTCGGTCGGCAACGGTTCGACGGTCGGCGGTGGGTTGCCGCTGAATCCTGGAGCCGACCCCGCCGACGGCAAGCTCGATGTCATCGTGTCGTATGCCACCGGCCCGTTGCGTCGCATCAGCTTCGCCGTCGACCTGGTCCGGGCGCGGCAGTCCGGACGCCGCGACGTGCTGCGACGGTCCTGCGACACCGTGGCGGTCGCAGGAGAGCCGTTCTACACCAGCACCGACGGTGAGATCTACGGGCCGGTGCCGCGTCGAGAATGGCGGCTGGAGCGAGGCGCGCTCCGGATGATCTTGACGTCGCAACATTCGTCCACGTCTGATTGAACAACCATGACCGGCGCTGTTCAGCGGCTGGAGGTGTCCTGCCCGTCCGGGGCGGCTGGCAGCGGCCGAGGTTCTGTCCATGGGATGAGGTAAGTCTCCACAAGATCCTTGCGGCCCTTCACCTGCAGCAGTCCAAGCGGCTTCGCCCAGCCGGCGCCGGCCTGGCCGACTGTCGCGGCGGCAGCGAGGATCTCGCCACCTTTTGCCTGGCTCTCGAGGCGCTCGGCGATGTTGACCGCATCGCCGAGCACGGTGTAGTTCAGCCGACCCGGCCCACCTACGGTGCCCGCGATCACTGTGCCGGTGTTGACCCCGATACCGATCTGTGACGTCGGCAGGTCGGCCTTCGCCGCCTCGTTGAGCGCAAGCTGGCGGCGCTGCATGTCGGCCGCGCACATCAGCGCCCGCCGAGCATGATCATGAGAAGGCCGCGGCGCACCGAACACCGCCATCACCGCATCCCCGCTGAACTTGTCCACGACGCCTCCGTGAGCGGTGACGACCTCGGCCATG
Source organism: uncultured Actinomycetota bacterium (assembly GCA_963711015.1). Lineage (GTDB taxonomy): Bacteria > Actinomycetota > Actinomycetes > Propionibacteriales > Propionibacteriaceae > Microlunatus. Next base: position 190,996 of record CAVQCQ010000001.1, on the reverse strand, counting down.
GCCGCCAGATGGCGCCCGATCAGATCGGCCACATCGCGCGGCGCCAATCGTTCCGCCATGGCGGAGAACCCCCGGATGTCGGAGAAGAGAATGGTGGCCTCCAGCTCCTCCTGGAGCGAGAGCGCCGACGGCGAGGCCTCGACCAGACTGGCAACCTCCGGAGGGAGAAACGAGGCGAGCGCTCGGGCGAAGAGCGCGCGCTCCCTCATCTGCTGAAACCGAAGTCCCAGCCCAGTCTGGGTGGCCAGATCGGTGATGAGCTTTTGGCTAGCTGGACTCAGCGGCTCGACCGGGGGGACGGTCACGGTCAAGGCGCCTAGCAGCTCATTGTCGTGCTCGACCAGGAACGGCAGGCTGCCGGGCTGGGCCAGGGTCAGAGCCTTGACGACGTCACCGCTCCCGAGGGTGACCGGCTCGGGCAGCTTGTCATTCGGAGGCCAGCTGACCTGCGGATTCAGAGCGTCTCGGAACCGCAGCCAGACGCTTGCCTGCACTGCGCTGGTCGCCTCCACGACCAGTCGGGCCAGGCGCTGTAGCGAGTCCTCGCTGGAGGTGCTGGCCAGGTTACGCGAGAACGTCGACAACACCTCGTATGGCGTTGCTCGGCTGCCGTAGACCAGCCGGTTGGCCAGCCGACGGCTGCGGTCCCGCGCCGGCTGGAAGATCAACGCGATCACGCCGGTGGCAACGACCGTCAGCAGCACATTCGGCCGCTCACCGAAGCCGACCAAGGTGCCGACCCCGACCACGATGACCAGGTAGATCACCGCGAAGCCGGCGCTCAGCAGTCCGTAGACCACCGTTCGCTCGATGAGCACGTCGATGTCGAAGAGTCGGTAGCGCAAGATCGCCACGCCAACGGCTACGGGCAGGCCGAGTACACCGCACGCCGTGAGAACAGTTCCGGCCAGGTCGAGGGAACCGGCTGGAAGCCCCAACCCGAGGTCCCCGACCAGCAGGAGGACCAGGCCCGTGACGGCCAGGGCGCCGGCGTAGGCCAGCCACTTGACCTGCTGTCGCTCCACGCCCTGGGACCGCCTGAGCCGCACCAGAAGCGCTACGACCGTCGCCACCGCGCCAGCCGCGAGCATGAGTGCTGCGACGTTCATGACCGCCGTGCCAACCGGCGCCTGTGAGCTTCTGGGGCTGCTGTCCAGCAGCTCGACGCCCCTGGCCAGCCAGAGCAGGACCATCGCAACCGCCGCCAGGACACCACCCAGCCCCAGCAACCACGCGACTGCCCACCAGGCGCGTGACGGCGGCCGACCGGAGGGAAACAGCAGAGCACCCAGCACGAGCAAGGCGACGTTGGGATACCACAAGGCCGCCGACACCCAGGCCGCCGCACCCCCCGCAGGAAGCTGATACCCGCCGGCCAGGGCGTGGACGGCAGCGCGGGCGGTGATGCCCTCGACCACGCCCAGGAGCCCAGCGATACCGAACAACCAGCCGATCGGAAATCTCGGTCGGCGCGACACGACCACTGCTCCAACGATGGCGAACAGCACTTGGCCGAGCACCCACACCGCATCGTCCGGCGTGAAGTCGGCGGGCCCATCTACCGGCGGACTTGACAGCCCAAGGGCCACGTACAGTCCATAGCTCAGCAGGACCAGCGCCACGGCCGTCCAAGCCAAGCCCTTAGCAGCGCTGCCTGCCATCGGCGTACCCCATCTCTGGCCTCTGCCCCGTTGCCGGTTCCCGCCAACTGTCGTCCCGGCACACGCGCCACGGCTTCCAGCCAGCCGGCTGGATCTGCTTACTCAGTCTTTCAGCGGCGGCGCTGTCGGACCGACAGTTCGTTCTGAACGCTGTTCCATCACCGGATCGTGTGCGATAAGTTAGGGCCGCCTTACCTTAGAAAAGCCCGGCTGACGGGCAGTCTGAACGGAACCACCTGGGGCCAGGTCGTGCCGCTCGCAGTTGCCGCCGCGGTCTGCGTCCCCGTGCTGCTCGGCCAGGGCCGCAACCTTGCACTCATGCAGCTCGGCGACGAGGCGGCTGTCGCGCTCGGCGTCCGGGCCGAACGCACCCGCCTGGTGAGCATCGTCGCTGCCGTGGCCCTGATCGCGTTCGCCACCGCAGCCGCCGGCCCCATCGCCTTCGTGGCGTTTCTCAGCGGGCCGATCGCCGCCCGGATCGTCGGCCCGGGCGGGTCGCTGGTCGTGCCGGCGGCTCTGGTCGGTGCCCTGCTGGTGCTGTCGGCCGACTTCGTCGGGCAGTTCGCCTTCGGCACCCGCTACCCGGTGGGGGTCATCACCGGCGTCCTGGGTGCTCCATACCTGGTCTACCTGCTCGTTCGCACCAACCGCGCCGGAGGCTCACTGTGACTGCTGCGCACTCGCTTTCTCTTTCTGACGTCAAGCTGGCGTACGGCGACCGGGTCGTCGTCGAGGACCTCAACCTTGCGCTGGCTCCCGGCCAGATCACCACCATCGTCGGGGCCAACGCCTGCGGCAAGTCGACGGTGCTGCGAGCGATGTCCCGGTTGCTCGCGCCGCGTGCCGGCCAGGTCGTGCTCGACGGCAGGGACATGCATTCGCTGAAGACCAAGGAGGTGGCCCGGACGCTCGGGCTGCTGCCGCAGTCACCGATCGCGCCCGAGGGGATCGTGGTCGGCGATCTGGTGGCCCGGGGCCGACACCCGCACCAGCGGATGCTGTCGCGCTGGACGACTGCCGACGACGAGGCCGTCGCCGATGCACTGGCCATGACCGGGACGACCGAGCTCGCCGACCGTGCCGTCGACGAGCTGTCCGGCGGGCAGCGGCAGCGGGTCTGGATCGCCATGGTGCTCGCGCAGCGGACCGACATCCTGCTGCTCGACGAGCCGACGACCTTCCTCGACGTCACTCACCAGGTCGAGGTGCTGGATCTGCTGACCGATCTGAACCGCACTCGCGGGACCACGATCGCGATGGTGCTGCACGACCTGAACCTCGCCGCGCGCTACGCCGATCATCTGGTTTACGTGTCCGAGGGCCGGGTGTACGCGGCGGGCGATCCCGCGAACGTGCTCACCGCCGATCATGTCGAGGCGGTCTTCGGACTGCGCTGCCAGGTGGCGACCGATCCGGTCTCGGGCAAGCCGCTGGTGTTGCCGATCGGACGCCATCACACCTCAGCCGTGGCAGAGGTGGCGGAGCTGACTACTCGATCAGCGGCAGACCGGCCACGATCTGCTGCAGGTGCATGACCTGTCGTGGGAAGTACTCCGCGATGGTGAACCCGACCACGTCCCCCGCCGCTCTCGCATCGCCGACGATCCGTCGTACCTGAACGCTGGTCAGGCCTCCCGGCTCGGCGCCCAGCCCCAGCACGATCTCGTCGCTGTCGATCGTGTCCACATCGAAGTGGATCGCCACCTGCGTGCAGCCCGTGCCGGCCAGCCAGTCAAGCAGCGGCCCGGCTGGAGTCGCGGAGCTCATCGGGGCTGAAAGCAGTGATGCCCCATTCGGCGATGTTCGGGAAGTCGTCGTCGGTCCAGGCGTGCAACCCGACCAGCGCGACGCGCTCCGGCGCCACCAGCGCCGGCAGCTGAGACACCACCTCACGATCACCGTGGCCGACCAGGGCGGCGACCGCCGTCGCGTGGTAGCCGGGATACTCACTCGCCGGGGTACCCACGTCGGGGTGGGAGTCGATCCACAGGATCGCCAGGTCATCTCCGTAGCGCGCGGCCAGCTCCGAGAACGGAGCCACGCTCACCGAGCACTCCCCGCCGAGGGTGACAATTCGGGCCGGGTTGTGCTGCCGGATGACCTCGAGCGCCCGGCCGAGCTGGTCGACGATGGTCCGCTTCGCCTCGATGCCGTCCAGCTCCTCCAGCCCGGCGTCGCCGTTCTCGACCGGCACAGCCGCAGTGGGTCCATCGTGAGGCGGCAGTACCGCCTCGAGCACCGCGGTCCCCACCGCTTATCCCCGGCGCGCCACCTCGAACGGGAACTCTGCAGCCAGGCTGCGCACACTCGGCGTGCCGCCGCCCTGCCACTGGGGCCAGACCAGCCGTAGCGTCGATCCGTCAGTGACGTGATCGCTCAACGACGCCAGCCGATCTCCAGCACCTCGACCGTGGAACCGCGCTGAGCGTCACGGGTGATCAGGTGCACCGGCCGGGAGGGAGCCATGGCCGGGAAGACGTCGGGGGTGCGCTTGAGCTCGTCCAGGAGCCAGGCGTACGCGAGACGGTTGCCGACCTGGCGGTCTCTTGACATCGCCATGTCGGTGGCCAGAAGACGTCCTACCCGGTCGAGATGGCCATCGAGCTGCTGCCGGCGGCGGATGATCATCAGCTCCTCGACCTCCGGGTCGATCTCCTCGGGTGGAGCGAGATGCTCCGATCCCCAACGTGCCAGCCTCCGGACCCAAGGCCTGAGGACGCGGACGGCCGGCCGCGTGGTCAGCAGCCGAGCGACGACGACCAGGCAGAAGAAGACCGACCATGCGACCGCCTGGACTTCGGCCATGATCCCTCCTCGTGCCAGCCAGCGTAGTCGCCCGTGCGAGGGCCAGTGCCACAATGTCGTCTCACCCAGGGGAGGTCCGGTGGCCGCACAGTCAGTGCTCTTTCTCGGCGGAACAGGCGTCATCAGTTCCGCATGCTCGGCACTCGCCGTGGAGCGGGGCATGGAGGTGTTCCTGCTGAACCGTGGCACCACCACGGCCAGGCCCGCTCCCGACGGCGCCGTGTCGCTGACGGGTGACGCCAACGACATCTCCTCCCTTCGTGCTGCAGTGGGCGAGCGGGAGTTCGACGTGGTGGCGGACTTCCTCGCCTTCACACCCGGCGATGTGCAGACGCGACTGGAGGTCCTGAGCGGGCGGATGGGCCAGTACGTCTTCATCAGCTCGGCCTCGGCGTACCAGACTCCGCCCGCCCGGCTGCCGGTGACCGAGTCGACCCCGCTGCGGAACCCGTACTGGCAGTACTCGCGCAACAAGATCGCCTGCGAGGACCTGCTGACCACGGCCTATCGCAGCGATGGCCTGCCGGCGACCATCGTGCGGCCCTCCCACACCTACGACAAGACCCTGCTGCCCTTCGACGGCGGCTGGACGGTCGTCGACCGGATGCGCCGCGGCGCCGAGGTGGTGGTACCCGGTGACGGCACGTCGCTGTGGACGTTGACTCATCACACCGACTTCGCTCAGGCCTTCGTCGGCCTGCTCGGTCATCCGGCGGCCATCGGCGACACCTTCCACATCACCTCGGATGAGTGGCTCAGCTGGAACCAGATCTTCGAGCTGGTCGCCGCAGCGGCCAGCGTCGAGCCGCGGTTGGTGCACGTTCCGTCCGACGCCATTGCCGCGGTCGATCCCGAGTGGGGTGCGGGCCTGCTCGGCGACAAGGCGCATTCGATGATCTTCGACAACACGAAGGTGCGCCGGCTGGTGCCTGACTTCGTCGCCCGCATTCCGTTCCATCAGGGGGCGCGGGAGATCCTCGACTGGTACGACGAGGATCCCGGGCGGCGGCACGTCGACGAGGCGATGGACGCCACGATGGACCGGCTGGTCACCGCGTACCGGGCCGGCCAGGACGAGACGCCGACCGAATCAGAGAGCTGACATGCAGTTGATGCGCATCGGTGCTGGAGCCGGGGACCTGGCGTTTCGGTGAGCGAGTTCGGCGATCTCATTGCCCTCGTCACCGGAGGCGTCAGGTCGAGAACGCGCGCTGGAGGCGATCCGCTGCCTTGGTGTAGCGCGACGCGCGCTTCCCTGCCAGCAACTGCGCGGGCGGCACGTTGGTGATCACCGCTCCCGTCACGTCGACCACGAGATGGGTGGTCTGCGAGGTGTAGATCCGGACGGCGAAGATGTTGTCGACGATGCCGACCGACGCGAAGGCAGCGCCTCCCAAGGTCTCGCCCTCGAGATAGTTCACGCTTGAGCTGACCGGCCGCGGGCCAGGCTGGTAGGCCGTCAGATAGCCGTCCTCCCGTGATCCGACGGATGTGAGCTTGAGGAACACCGCATGGACCGTGAAGTCCTCGTCAGCCTCCACCAGCCTGAGGTCCAGCCATGACTTCGACCTCAGCCGGTACTCCCTATCCAAGGCTGATGGCGAGGTATCCAGGATGTGCTCGTCGTTGGCCGCACCCTGGCGAGTGTCCAGGTACCGCTGGGGAGGGATGGGAATGGTGATCGGGAACTCGCGGAACAGGTCCTCGACGTTCAGCTCGGTCAACAGCCTGGCCGTCGTCGTGCCGCCGTCGTCCGCCACGCCGACCAGCGGCCCTGACGGGGTGGCCGCGATGTCGCCGAGGGCCAGGCCACCCCGCCAGTTATCGGGAAGGGGCTGAAGGCGCAGAGCGGGACCGTTCGCGTTCGCGAGGGTGAGTGTCGGGTTCGAGTTTCCTGCCGTGCCGCCCTGGGTCAGTGACGTCGTCGAGCTCGCCTCGTTGTCCTCACCGACCAGCAGCTCGTCACCATCGGCAGCAAAGGCGGCGCGAGGAACAGCGGCCGTGGCCAGCACTGCTGCCCCGGCGCCCGCCGCCGCAAGCGTGCCGCCGCGCAGCAGGTTGCGGCGGTTGATCACGTTGTCGGGAGAATGGTCAGAGGTCACGGTGGTCTCCTGTGAGAGGTGACCCCCGAGCGGCCCGACAAACAGTAGCTGAATACCTCGACTATCGATGTACGAACACTCGGGAGGCTTACCAGCAGGTGAATCCGCCGTCGACAACCAGGTCGACGCCGGTGCAGAAGCTCGCGGCGTCGCTGAGCAGGAAGATGGCCGGTCCGACCAGCTCGTCGACGCTCGCCATCCGGCGCAGCGGCGTGTCGGACTCGAACTGGCGGACCTGCTCGGCGACCTCGGGCCGGGTGTTCATCGGCGTTGCGGTGTAGCCGGGGCTGATCGCGTTCACCCGGATGCCACGGTCGGACCACTCCATGGCCAGGCTCTTGCTCAGGTGGATGACGGCTGCCTTCGCGGAGTTGTAGTGCGCCTGGAGCAGCCCGCGGTTGACGATGGAGCCGGACATCGAGGCGATGTTGACGATCGAACCGCGGCCATGCTCGAGCATGGCCCTGCTCTCGGCCTGGCAGGACAGGAAGACGCCGGTCAGGTCGATGTCGATCACCCGCTGCCACTGGCTGAGCGGCATCTTCTCGGCCGGTGCCGCGTTGGCGATGCCTGCGCTGTTGACGGCCAAGGTGAGCGGGCCGAGCGTGCGCTGGGTCTCCTCGACCGCCTGCGCCAGGCCCGCAGCGTCGGTGACGTCGCCGCCGACCGCGATCGCTCGTCGGCCGAGGGCGGTGATCTCCGCGCTCGCTTCCTCCAGCGCCTGGGCAGGAAGGTCGAAGCAGGCCACGTCGGCGCCGGCGCCGGCGAGCCCGAGGGCGATGGCGCGACCGATGCCGCTCGCGGCGCCGGTCACCAGCGCGACCTGATCGTCGAGTCGAAAGCTCGGAGTAGTCATGATCGACAGGCTAGGGGCCCGCGATCGTAGCCCTAGAGCTTGGTGGCCGTCACGACCAGGTACTCCCAGTCGGTGACGCAGGTGCCGTCGGTTGCCCGGTTCGCGTCGGCGGCCAGGGCGACGAGGTCGTCCCGGAGCGCCCGGCGACCGCTCTCGTCGAGCTTGCCGGCCGCCACATGGGTGGGGCCGTAGTAGGTGAGGAAGAGGTCGGCGAAGGCCGCCGGAGAGGCGAACCGCTGGGTGACCGACACCGGAACGGCGGACACCTCGACAACGTCGCTGCCCAGCAGGTCGCGAACATACTCCTCGGTGCCCCAGCGGGTGGGTGGCACCGCGAACGGCGGCGGTGGGACGTGCCGCGCCACGGTCTTCAGCAGCTGCCCGATGAAGCCGGTCGGTGTCCAGTTCGCCACACCGATCCGGCCGCCGGAGCGGGACACGCGGACCAGTTCCCGGGCCGCCTGCTGGTGGTCGGCGGTGAACATGACGCCGAGTGCGGAGAGCACGTAGTCGAAGGAGCCGTCCTCGAACGGCAGGTTCTCGGCATCTCCCTCGACGAAGTCGATCACGAGCGCCTCGGCCTCGGCTCGGCGCCGGGCCACGTCGAGCAGCCGCGGTACGTAGTCGATCCCGGTGGCCCGGCCGGAGCGCCGAGCGGCGGCGAGGGCCGCGTGCCCGGTCCCGGTGGCCACGTCGAGGACCAACGCACCGGGGCGTACGCCGACGCGCTCGACGAGGGTCTCCGCGACGGGAACCGTGATCGCCGCGATCTTGTTGTAGTCGCCGCTGCTCCAGATCTGCTGCTGCTTGATCTTGAGGTCGGCGAGCGGGGTGAGCGTGGACATGGCTGTCCTGCCTTTCGGTGAGTGGTGTGGGATGTTGCGGTCAGGAGGGAAGTGGATACGGCGCGATGATCTGCAGGTACGGCGCCGGGTCGGTTGTCCATGCGTAGCGGGCGATGTCGGCCGCACTGCGCCGGCCGCTGATCACCCGGAACAGCTCATGCCGAGGGGCGCTGATCGAGCCGACCGGGTCACCCTGGCCGACCGACCAGGTTCGCTGACCGTCGCTCAGTTCGAGAGCGGGCAGCTGCTCGGCGACCAGACGCTGATGCAGCCACGCCCGGAAGGCCGCGAAACCCAGCTTGGAGATGGCGCTCTCGGTCACCGGAGGGAGCCCGAGTGCTTCACGAAGGTCTGCGAGGTGCACGGCCAGGTCTCCTACCGGCGCGGTCACCATCCAGATCGGAGCGGTCGCGACCGCGGACCCGCCGCGACGTAACGCCATCACGAGAGTGCAGCCGTGATGCAGGAGCTTGCCGAGCAGATCCTCGCGGGAGCCGCCGCCGTGTCGTCGCACGTGGGAGGCGGTCCAGGCTTCGCGGACCTCAGCGACGGCCGGATCCCGCCAGGCGTCAGCGGCGTCGGGGAAGAACGCCCCTCGAGCGCTGTCCTCCGCCACGCCGATGATGTGGCCGACCAGATCCGCGACGCTCCATTCCGGGCAGGCCGGAACCGTCGTCGCCATTGCCTGGTCCTCGGTTGTTTCGAGGATGGACTGCAGCTCGTTCAGACCCTGTTCGTACGCCCACGCCGCCCGCCAGCGCGCCCGGCGGTCGGGGGTGAGGACCTCACCCGGCCGGTGCCGCCGGGCGAAGATGTCGAGGAACTCCTGGCTGGCCACCGGGTCGGCCGCCAGCCCGGAGTAGAGCGGAGCAGCGGTCTCTGCCGGCTGGAACTGAGCAGCGTCGAAGGACCACTCGTAGTGGTCTGAAGCGCGGTCCGCACGCCAGCTCTCGTATCCGCCCAGATCATGTCCGCGCGCCAGCGCCGTGCCGACGTACCAGCCCTGCGCGAGCGCGTCGCCGATGCCTTGGGCGGTCACCGGGTGCTTGAAGAGGCCGGCGTCGCCGACCAGCGCCCATCCCGGACCGTTCGCCGGCCGGGCGAAGCCGCGCATCATCGTCTCGGGGACGACGACCAGCGGGGAGACCTGGCGGGCCTGCTCCAGGAGTCGCGGGTTGAGCACGGCAGGGAACCGCCGCAGCGAGGCCAGGTACCCCTGCTGCCGAACGGCGGTCGAGCCGCGGGTGAGCTCCGGTGGACCGGCGACGTTCAGCAGGTGCAGGCCGTCCTCGCACGGCGCCGACATCAGTGCCAGCTGCTCATGAACATCGATCTGGCACCAGTCCGAGTCCGGGAGTCCCTCCCAGTAGGCGAAGAGCATCGACATTCCGCCGCGCCGTTCCTGGGTCTTCGGAACTCTCAGCAGTCGGGCCACCGTCGAACGGCGGCCGTCGGCACCGATCACCCAGGGGGCAAGGATGCGCTCCCCGGTGTCCAGGACCACGCCCCGCACCGGGTCGTCGTGCGTGCCTGCCCCGATGATCCCGGCCACGCCGGTTCCGAACCGGGTCTCGGCACCGGCTTCGGTGGCCGCGGCGACCAGCTGGGCGTCGAGGGCGATCCGCCGGATGGAGACGGTGCGGTCGTGCGTGCCGACCGGCGTGAAGCCACCGGCGACGGCGTACCCGAACACCCGCCAGCTGTACCTGACCGGCCGAAGCCGGTACGCGGCGCGGAGCCGGTCGCCGACGCCCAGCTGATCGAGCAGGTCCAGGGAATCGGGGAACAGCTGGTGCGTGGAGACGGTGTCGCTGGGGAACTCGTCCCGGTCGACGAGCAGGACCCGCTGACCGGCCCGGGCGAGCAGGGTGGCGACCGGTGTGCCTGCGCAGCGGGCGCCGACGACGATCGCGTCGTACTGCCCGTCGGTCGATGGAGTCATGGCTCAACCGTCGCAAGACGGTGTGGAAGGTGCGTGGAAGGGCTGTGGACGGCGATCGTCATGATCGCTTCTGCTGCTGCCACCGCTCCGCTGCGCCGAGATCGGCGTAGAGACGAGCCGCGTCGTCGTCGCGGCCCCATAGCCGCAGGGCCGCAGCCTGCCGCCAGGGAAGCTGAAACGTCGTGAACGTCTCCAGGGCGCGACCGAATGCTGCGTCGGCTGCCCTCTCCTCGCCGCGCGCGGACGCCATCGCGGCGCGGGCCAGCTCGACCTGTCCGACCACTCCGCGCCAGTCCTCACCGGCGGACAAGATCTCCTCGCATCGGGCGAGGTGCTGCTCGGCTTCGGTCGGCCGGGTGGCCGCCAGCAGCTGAACCAGCTCGGCCCGCGTCTCGAGCTCGCCGGGCAGCTGCGGTCCCGCGCAGCAGAGGTCCAGAGCCTGCTGCAGGGTGGCGACTGCGCCCTCGTGATCATTCAACGTCCGTCGGGCCGAGGCGAGCCAACGCAGGTTGAGTGCGGCATCGTGCCGGTCGCCCGCCGCTTGGTCCGCGGTCAGCCGCAGCCGCCCAGGCGGTCTCGGCCTGCTCCCAGCTCCCGTCCAAGAAGATCAACATCCGGCGAGCGACGGCGTCGGCCGGCAGCGTCGCCACGGCCTGGTGTGCGGCGTCGAGCTCGCCCATCACGGCCAGCGCGAGAGCGAGCTGGTCGACCACCGCCGCATGGGGATGGGTGAACGAGTCGAACCGGGGCTGGGTCAACCCGCGCCGGCACCACGATCGGGCCGTCGACGGGTCCATCAGGTACGCGGTGGAGGCGAGGGCGGCGGCGTTGGCCGGCATCCAGCCGAGATACGGGTCGGCCAGCAGATGTGCGGCTGCCCAGCTCCGTTCCCAGATGGCCGTGGCGTCGGCGAGCCGCCCTTCGTTGAGGGCGGCCCAACCCTGCGCCCAGCCGGCGACCACGTCCAGGTCGCGCCGGCCCAGTTCGGCGGCGATCGAGTGGGCTCGGTCCGCGGACGCAACGAGCTGGGAGGTCCGCATCCCGAACATGGCGGCTTGCGATCGCCCCCGGTGGAGGTGGAAGGCCCGCTCGGGTGCCGGCAGCAGGCGTTCGGCGGCGGCGAAGTGGTCGAGCGCCCGCGGGATGTCCATGACCGAGTGATGCAGGCACAGGGCGCTGCCCAGCCGGCTGTGAACCTCCCCGGCGGTGGCGTCGTCGCCGGCCGCGGTGCAGGCGCGCAGAGCCGTCTCCAGCAGGGCCACGGCCTCGGGGAAGCCGCGCGTCGCATTGAGTCTCAACCGCGCCGCGGTCATCGCGGCATCGATCTGGGCCCGAGGTGGACTCCCCGCCCGGCCGAGCAGTTCCGCGGCGTACTCGGCGTGCTCGATCGCCTCGTCCCACGCGTACACGGTGCGAGCCTCCTCCGCGGCCAGGAGGCTGTGGCGAGCGGCCTCCTGCGGATCGGCCGCAGAGCCTGCGGCGCGGAGATGCCGGGCGATCGCGGCCTGGCCGCCATGGCTGAGCTGCGGCTTTGCCTTCAGCGCCTCGGCGGCCCGCAGGTGCAGTGCTCGCAGTCGCAGTCCCTTGATCTCCGACTGCAGCGCCTCCCGCGTCAGCTCGTGGGGGAATGCGTAGCTGCTGGCCCAGGACCTGCCTGACTCGACGAGCAGGCCGGCCGCCGCGGCCTCGTCGAGCGCTCGCGCGACGTCGTCCTCCGAGAGCCGAGCGACGTGGGACAGCAGCTCGACGTCCACCTCCGATCCGAGCACGGCCGCCACCGGGAGGACCTGCCGCGCCTGGTCGGACAACGTCAGCAGACGGTGACGCAGGACATCGCGTACGCCGACCGGAACCCCCCAGGAGCGCGGGTCGACCGCACCCGCCGATCCGGCCAGGGCCGACGCCATCTCGGTCACGTAGAACGGGTTGCCGCCGGTGTATCGCCAGAACTCGCGGACGACCCCGTCGACCGCGGGCACCCGGTCGCGAACGATCTCCGCCACCTCCGGCTCGCTCAGCGGCCCCAAAGTGATGCGCTCGACCAGATCGTGCGCGGTGTCGGTCAGCAGGCCCAGCAGTGGCGGATGCCGGCCGCCCGGCGGGTCGCGATAGCTCAGGACGACCAGCGTCTGGTCCGGCAGCCGCTCCAGCACGTGACGCAGCAGCGCGGCCGTGGCCTGGTCCATCCGCTCGGCATTGTCGACTCCCATCAGGACCGGTCGGGCACTCGCGACCTGGCGGAGCAGGTAGCTGACTGCTGCGTACAGGGTGTGCTCGTCGGCGCCGTCGACAACCGGAGGGCTGCCGTCGTGATCATCAAGAAGTCGCCCGAGCTCGGCGCGGACGGAGGCCGGCGCCTCGTCGAGGGCATCGTGCACCTCGTCGCTGTTTCCCAGCGCATCGGCCAGCGCGTGGTAGGGGCGTGCCGCGGCCTGGCAACGACCTGTGAGGACGGTTCCGGAGGCCGAGGCGCGCTGGGCCAGGTCCGCCACGAGGCGAGTCTTGCCGATGCCGGCCTCGCCAGAGATCACGATCACGCGCCGGCCGCCCTGGGTCACTGCTGTCCAGGCCCGGTCAAGACGCCCCAGCTCCGCCTGACGCCCGATCAGCGGGGTGCCGGTGGCCGCCGCGAAGATGGCGTCGGGGGGCCGGTGCGTTGCGATTCGCGTGGTCGCTCGGGGTGATCTTGACGGCGGCGGACGCTGTTGGGTGTCGCCCAGCAGCACGGGATCTTGGCGAAGGATCGACTGGGCGAGCGCCTGCAGCTCGGGACCGGGGTCGAGCCCGAGCTCGTCGGCCAGTCGCTCGCGGGCGCGGCTGTAGGCGTCGAGCGCCTCCGCCTGCCGACCCGACCGGTAGAGCGCCACCATCAGATGGGCCCAGAGTCGTTCGCGGAAAGGGTGGGCGAGCACCAGCGACTCGAGCTCGGCGACCAACTCGCGGTGCCGGCCCACCATGAGCTCCGCGGAGGCGAGCACCTCGAGGGCGCCGAGACGTACCTCCTCCAATCGGGCCGCTTCGGCCCGCGCCGCGTCCACCTCCTCGAGCTCGGCGTACGCGGGACCGCGGCAGAGCCGCAGGGCTTCGCGAATGTGTGCCACCGCCTGTTGTGCCCGATCCAGGCCCAGGGCCTCCTGGCCGAGACCGATCAGGTGCTCGAGGCGGTCAGCGTCGACCTGCCCAGGAGCAAGGGTGAGGCGGTATCCCGCCGGTCCGGTGACCACGGCATCGCTCCCGGCGACGGCGGCCAGGGCACGGCGCAGGTGGGACACATGGCTGCGCAGCGTCACCTCGGCGCCGCGCGGTGGGTTGTCGCCCCAGAGCTCGGTGATCAACCGCGATGCCGAGACCGGATGGTGCCGATGCAAGATCAACAGGCCGAGCAGCTCGCGCTGCTTGCGCCCGCCGAGGTTGAGGCTGTCGCCGTCCGATGTCGCCACCTCGAGCGGGCCGAGGATCGCGAACTGCGGCGCGCTCACATCGGCAAGATAGCCGCTCGAGCCCTCGTTGGCATACCAGGGGTTGTGCGAAAGATTTCTGCCAGTACGCTAGGGGTATGCCCTTGCATCAGGTCAGCGTCATCGTGATGGAGCCGGTGGCGGTCTTCGAGTTCGGTGTTGCGGTCGAGGTCTTCGGCCTCGACCGAGTCGACGACGGCGTACCGAACTTCGACTTCCGGGTCTGCTCGGCCACGCCGGGAGTACCGATGAAGACCAAGAACGTGTCCGGCTTCGAGATCGTGCCGCCCCACGGCCTCGATGCGGTCGCCGGAAGTGATCTGGTCGTAGTGGCGGCCACGCTGATCCGTCCGGACGAGGCGTACCCGGAAGCGGTCCTGCAGGCCCTTCGCGACGCCGCCGCGGGTGGTGCCACGTTGCTCAGTCTGTGTTCGGGCTCCTTCGTCCTCGGGGCGGCCGGCCTGCTGGACGGGCGGGACTGCACGACGCACTGGATGTACGTCGAGGAGATGACTCGCCGCTTCCCCAAGGCGCGCGTCGATCCGCGCGCGCTCTACATCGACGAGGGCGACATCATCACCAGCGCCGGCACGGCCGCAGGGATCGACGCCTGCCTGCACCTGGTCCGTCGCGAGCTGGGCACGGCGATCGCCAACAAGATCGCCCGGCGAATGGTGGTTCCGCCGCAGCGTGACGGCGGGCAGCAGCAGTTCGTGGAGATGCCGATCCCGGCGTGCACTGCTGACAGCCTGGGGCCGCTGCTGAGCTGGGTGCTGGAGCACCTCGGCGAGCAGCACACCGCGGCCAGCCTGGCCAAGCGGGCGATGATGAGTGACCGGACCTTCGCCCGGCGCTTCACGGCCGAGACCGGCACCACTCCGCACAGGTGGTTGACCCAGCAGCGAGTCCTCGCCGCCCGTAGTCTGCTCGAGGAGAGCGACCTCGGCATCGAGCAGATCGCTGACCGGGTGGGCTTCAACTCAGCAGTGGTGCTGCGCGAGCACTTCCGTCGCGAGATCGGGTTGGCCCCGGTCGACTACCGCCGCCGGTTCGTGGTGCGCGGTGCTGACGGGGCCGCGGCCTAGTACCTCGCCCAGACCTATCGAACGGCCCCAGCTATCCGGACGCCAGATGCCGCTGGATCAGACTGAGATCGGCGGGGCTGAAACGGGCCGGTTGGGTGTTGGCCTGATGCCAGTACGGATACATCAGCGGCACGCCGCTGACGGTGTCAAGGCGATCCAGCTCCTCCGCTGACAACGTGAGCTGCGCCGCGGCGAGGTTGTCGCGCAACTGCTCCTCGGTCCGGGCACCGATGATCACGGAGGTGACCGCCGGCTTGGCCAACGTGTACGCCAGCGCGACCTGAGCGGCCGAGACGCCGTGACCGTCGGCGATCTCGAGCAGGACGTCGACGGTGTTGTACAGCCGGTCCTCGTCGTCGACCGGCGGCTCGGTCCATCCCTCGAACCGGCGCGTTCCTTCGGGCGCGTCCTGCCCGCGCCGGTACTTGCCGGACAACAGACCGCCGGCCAGCGGACTCCAGACCAGGATGCCGAGCCCTTCGTCGATGGCGATCGGAACCAGCTCGTTCTCGGCGTCCCGGGCTTGCAGCGAGTAGTAGATCTGCTGACTGACGAAGGACTCGTAACCGCGTTTGTCGGAGATCCAGAGCGACTTCATCAGCTGCCGCGCCGTGTAGTTCGAGGAACCGATGTAGCGGACCTTGCCCGACTGCACCAGCGTGTCGAGGGCGGCCAGAGTCTCATCCAGGGGCGTCACGCCGTCCCATTCGTGGACCTGGTAGAGGTCGATGTAGTCGGTTCCGAGCCGGCGCAGACTCGCCTCGACGGCGTGCAGGATGTGGTGGCGGGACAGCCCGTCGTCGTTGGGTCCGGTCCCCATCGCCCCGCGCACCTTGGTGGCAAGAAGGACCTCGGCGCGATCAACGCCGAGGGCCTCGCCGAGGATCCGCTCGGACAGCCCGTTGGAGTAGATGTCCGCGGTGTCGATCAGGTTCACGCCGGCTTCCAGGCAGATGTCGATCTGCTGCCGTGCCGCCTTCACGTCGAGGTGACCGACCGGACTCGCCCAGCCCGTTCCGCCGAAGCCCATCGTGCCGAGCGACACCGTCGACACCCGGAGTCCGGATCGACCAAGCTGCCTGTACTCCATGCCTGCACCCTTCTACGTCGAGTTCGCGCCGAACAACGGGCACGAAGTGCCCGGCCTCAACGCTAGAGCCGCGATCCGGCGGACCAACACCCAGCCCCCAGCGCGCCACATCCTTTGCGTAGCGTTCGCCCAGTAGACGACCCGACGCTTGGAGCTGACCATGTATCTGATGCGCATCGGTGCGCCCGGCGCCGAGAAGCCTGTCGTTCGGACCGGCGACCAGACCTACGTCGACGTCTCCGATCTGACGAACGACTTCGACGAGGGGTTCTTCGGTGGTCGCGGGCTGGACCGCATCCGGCCTGTCGTGGCCGAGCGGCAAGCGGCGGGGGAGGTGTCCAGGTTCGCTGACGAGCGCATCGGTGCGCCGATCGCGCGTCCGCACCAGATCATCGGCATCGGCCTGAACTATCGCGATCATGCCGCCGAAACGGGCCAGGCGGTGCCCACCGAGCCGATCTTGTTCAACAAGGCGCCGAACACGTTGGTTGGGCCGAACGACGACGTACGCGTTCCCCGGGGTTCCACCAAGCTCGACTGGGAGGTGGAGCTGGGATTGGTGATCGGCCGCCGCACCAGCTACCTCGACTCGGTGGAGGAGTCGCGGGAGGCGATCGCCGGGTTCCTCGTCGTGAACGACGTCAGCGAGCGCGCATTCCAGACCGAGCGGGGCGGTCAGTGGGTGAAGGGGAAGTCGGCCGAGACGTTCAACCCGGCCGGGCCGTGGCTGGTGACCCCGGACGAGATCGACGACGTGCGGGCCCTCGATATGTGGCTGGACGTCAACGGCGTACGCCGGCAGACCGGTTCCACGGCGACCATGGTCTTCGACCCCTACTTCCTGGTGCACTACGTGTCGCAGTTCCTGGTCCTGGAGCCGGGTGATCTGATCAACACCGGTACGCCGCCGGGCGTCGGCATGGGGTTCAAGCCTCCGGTCTGGCTGCGGCCGGACGACGTGGTGGAACTCGGCATCGACGGCCTCGGCTCCCAACGGCAACGGGTCCTGCCCCCGCGATGAGCTCGCGCACCATCCGCGCGTATGTCCTGACGGCACCGGGCATGGGCGAGGTACAGGAGGTGCCTGCGCCCATCGCCGCACCCGGGGAGGTGGTCGTCGACGTCGAGCGGGTCGGGGTCTGCGGCACCGACGTGGAGTTCTTCACCGGTGAGATGGCCTATCTGCACACCGGCCATGCCGGCTATCCGTTGCGCCTCGGCCACGAGTGGGTAGGAATAGTCGCCGAGGTGGGCCCGGGGGTCGACCACTCGTGGCTCGGGCGCCGCGTGACGGGCGACACCATGCTGGGCGACGGCACGTGTCGGCGGTGTCGGCGGGGTCACCAGCACGTCTGCGAATCCCGGGAGGAGGTCGGCATTCGTGGCGGACGACCCGGCGCGCTAGCCGAGCAGCTCGCCGTTCCGGCCCGTTCGCTCCATGGGCTGCCCGACTCGGTGGACCCGGTCCTCGGGGCGTTGGTCGAGCCGGGCGGCAATGCGCTGCGGGCTGCGGAGGCCGCACGGCTCCGCGCCGGCGACCGCGTCCTCCTGCTCGGTCCGGGGACCATCGGACTCCTCACCGCGATGTTCGCTCGTGCCGCCGGGGCCGAGGTCCACCTGATGGGCTTGACCGAGGAGTCGCTCGCCTTCGCCGCGACTCTCGGGTTCGATCAGCTCTGGACCGAGGCCACTCTTCCGGCGCTGCCGTTCGACGCCGTGATCGATGCCTCCAACGCCCTGCACCTGCCGGCTCTGGCTCTCGACCTGGTCGAGCCGGGCGGCCGGGTGGTCTACATCGGTCTGGCCGGCCAGCCGAGCATGGCGGACACCCGGATCCTGGTGTTCAAGGACGTCACCGCGGTGGGGATCCTCTCGGCCTCGCCCGGTCTCGAGGCGACCATCGCCGCGTACGCCACCGGCACCGTCGACCCACGGCCGCTGGTCGCCGCCACGGTCGGCCTCGACCACGTCGGTGCCGTGCTGGCGGGCGAGCGGCCTGCTGGCACCGGGCCCGGGCCGAAGATCCACGTGGTGCCTCGCCGACGTGCCGGCTAGGTCTGCCGCAGCAGCGCGCCGTCGCCGACGCGGACGGCCGAAGCAAGATCGTCGAGCGCCTGCCGGGTGGCCTGCGCCACCACCGTGCCGGGATCGCCATCGAAGTGGTACTCGCGGACGTCCGAACCGCTCGGCGTCGCCACGGCGATGAAGACGGTGCCCTGCGGAAGTCCCTCCTGCGGACCCGGGCCACCGACTCCCGTCGTCGCCACGGCGAAGTCCGCACCGCAGCAGTCGAGCCACGCCCTCGGCCATCTGCAGGCCGCTTTCCGCGTTGATGACCGGTCCGCGCTCGACGCCGAGCAGCGTGAACTTCACCTCTTCCGCGTACGCCACCACTCCGCCGAGGAACCAGTCGCTGGCGCCCTCGATCGCGCTCAGGGCCGCGCTGATGCTTCCGCCGGTCAGAGACTCTGCGGCCGCAGCGGTCTGCTTCCGGTCGACGAGGATCCTGGCGATCTCGTCCTGGCTGTCGTCTGCGCTCACACCCATGAGATTGCCCTATCCCGGCGCGCTCAATCACGCCGTGTCAAGGTTTGCCGAACCCTCCTGAGAGGATTCCGGCATGAGTTTCGCATCGCTGTACGCGCACGGTTTCGCCCGCGTGGCGGCGTGCACCTCGGACGTCTACGTCGCCGACCCGCTCCGCAACGCCGCCAGCGTGGTCGAGGTCAGCCGCCGCGTGTCCGACTCCGGTGTCGCCGTCGTCGCTCTTCCCGGAGCTTGCGCTCACGGGGTACGCCGTCGATGACCTGCTCGGCCAGGATCCCGTGCTCGACGCCGTGCACGAAGGGCTGGACGAGATCGTCGCGTGCCAGTGCCGACCTGCTCCCGGTGATCATCGTCGGCGCCCCGCTGCGGCACCGGGCGCGGCTGTTCAACACCGGCGTCGTGATCCACCGCGGCCGGGTCCTCGGAGTCGTTCCGAAGATCCATCTGCCGAACTACCGGGAGTTCTACGAGCGCCGCCAGTTCGCCTCGGGGCGCGGCATCGTCGGCCTCGAGATCACCGTCGGCCGGCCAGCGGGCGCCGTTCGGCACCGACCTGCTCTTCGATGCCACCGATGTGCCGGGGCTCACGATCGGGGTCGAGATCTGCGAGGACATGTTCGTTCCGGTGCCGCCGTCCAGCGGGCTGGCCCTGGCCGGCGCCACCGTGCTGGCCAACCTGTCCGGCAGCCCGATCACCATCGGTCGCGCCGACACCCGCAGCGCGCTGTGCCGCACCCAGTCGATGCGCTGTCTCGCCGCGTACCTGTACGCCGCGGCGGGTCAGGGGGAGTCGACCACCGACCTGTCCTGGGACGGGCAGACGAGCATCTTCGAGAACGGCAACGAGCTCGGCCACGGCGCCCGCTTCGAGGAGGACCCGCAGCTCACGATCGCCGACATCGACCTCGACCTGCTGCGCCAGGAGCGGGCCCGCCAGGGCACCTTCGAGGACAACCGACGGGTGGCGATGCCCGACGCCCAGTACCGGACGGTCGAGTTCACCCTCGACCCACCCGACGGTGACCTCGGACTGCTGCGCAGTGTCGAGCGCTTCCCGTTCGTTCCCGCCGACCCGCGCCGACTGGCCCAGGACTGCTACGAGGCGTACAACATCCAGGTCGACGGCCTGGCGCAGCGGCTGCGCGCGATCACCACCGACAAGGTCGTCATCGGCGTCTCCGGCGGCCTGGACTCGACCCACGCGTTGATCGTCGCGGCCCGCGCCATGGATCTGCTCGGCCTGCCGCGGACCAACATCCTGGGCTACACCATGCCCGGTTTCGCCACCGGCAGCGCCAGCAAGTCCTACGCCTGGCGGCTGATGGAGGCGCTCGGGATCACGGCGAGCGAGCTGGACATCAAGCCGACCGCCCGGCAGATGCTGGAGGGGCTCGGGCACCCGTTCGCCCGCGGGGAGGAGGTCTACGACATCACCTTCGAGAACGTGCAGGCGGGTCTGCGCACCGACTACCTGTTCCGGCTGGCCAACCACCATCGACGCGATCGTGCTGGGCACCGGTGACCTGTCCGAGCTGGCGCTGGGCTGGTGCACCTACGGCGTGGGCGACCAGATGTCGCACTACAACGTCAACGGCGGCGTACCGAAGACGTTGATCCAGCACCTGATCCGTTGGGTGAGCGGGCTCGACGACTTCTCCGATCAGGTGGACGACATCCTGCTGTCCATCCTGAACGCCGAGATCTCACCCGAGCTGATCCCGGTCAAGGAGGGCGAGGTTCCGCAGAGTACCGAGAAGGCCATCGGCCCGTACGAGCTGCAGGACTTCAACCTGTTCTACACACTGCGCTTCGGTTTCCGGCCGTCGAAGATCGCGTTCCTGGCCTCGCATGCGTGGGGCGACGTCGAGCGGGGGATCTGGCCGACCGGTTTCCCGCCCGAGCGCCGGCGGGCCTACGACGTGCCGGCGATCCGTCGCTGGTTGATCGTGTTCGTGCAGCGGTTCTTCGGATTCGCGCAGTTCAAGCGGTCCGCCATGCCCAACGGGCCGAAGGTGTCCCACGGCGGCTCGCTCAGCCCTCGCGGCGACTGGCGGGCCCCGTCGGACGGCAACGCCGCCGTCTGGCTCGCCGACATCGAACGGAACGTCCCCGCCGACTAGCTGCTCACTCCTCGAGTCTCGGCCACCCGAAGATCGGGGCGATGAGGTCGTTGTAGACCCAGAAGGCGATCAGCAGGATCCCGACGACTGAGGCGAAGCCCCAGCCGCGGCGGAGCCGGCGACCGCGTTCGGCGATGATGTTCGTTGCGGTCTGGGGTGGCCCGTCGCCGCCGATGGTGAACACCGGCTCCTCGGTGGGCCGCGGTGGCAGAGCGTCACCCGGTCGGTTCGGCTGGACCCCGCCCAGGGCGAAGCCGGGCAGCAGGGTGAAGGGCTCGTCGGCCCGCTGCGGGGGGTTGGGGTTCTGCAGCGGCGCGCCGGCGGGTTGGGGTACGGCGGGGTCGGTTTCCAGCGCGGCGAAGTCGTCGCGATAGCGCTCGGTGCGGCGCAGCGTGCGGGCGATGACGGTGTCGACGAGCTCCTGCAGCCAGTCATAGGTACGCGGGTCGAGGAGATCGAACCGGTTGCCGTAGAGGAACATCGTGTCGTCCACGATCTCGACGTCGTAGGTTCCGAGCCGGTCGATGAAGAGCGCCATCAGGTCAGGGGCGAAGATCAAGAAGGCGTCGCGGCCGTAGTCGCTCGGCGCGTACAGGGTGAACCTGGCGTCGAACTCCCCGCCGAGGGAGAGTTTCTGGTCGCGGGCCAGGTCGACCGGCAGGTTCGAGGTGCGGATGCCGAAGACACTGCTGTTGTTCTCCTTCGCGTCGAGCAGCAGGTGCGGCAGCCGCCGGTCCAGTGTGATCACGACGTACCCCCAGCCGTACACCCGCGCGTTGTCGCGGTCGTCGCCGTAGATGGTGTAGCGGTAGTTGCCGATCTCGACGCGGCGACCGGCGGTGGTGGTGAGCCGGCGTTCGGCCACCCGATCGGCCCCGGTGTCGAAGATGATGCCGGGATAGCTGACCTGCTCGTCGTGGCCATACCGCAGTCCGTTGGCCGTGGCGAATCGGGTGATCCGGTAGGCGGCCTCCCACCAGCTGCGCGGGATGCCCAACGATCGGATCAGCATCACCACGCGGACCAACGCCACGAGCACACCGATCAGAACCAGGGCGAGGAACCCGACGACCACCAGGTTCAGCGGGAACGGCGCTTCGAAGGTGAACTGCCAGACGGCCTGGATCAGCGACCCGCCGCCCAAGGACAACAGCACGAGTAGCCCGGCGACCGGGACGACGACGGGGATCAGCTGTCCCACGATGTCGGCGAGTCCGCGCCGGGGCAGTCCGGTCGTGATCTGCCGCCAGGGCTTGGCCGTGGCCTTGGAGTCGGCGATGAACGCGTTGAGCGCCGCCTCGTCGAGCGGTTGGGTCAGCGCGGAGACGTCGAGCCGGGGAGCTGGTCGGGGCTGCGGACTCGTTGTGCTCACGAAGACCTCCAGGCGGCGGGCTCGGCCTGACATGGCCGGTGGCCGCACAATACGGCGAAACGATCAGGTTGAGGGCCCGGCCGGCGTACGAGCGGCTTCCGTCCGGTCCGGCGAGTCCGGACCTGATCGGCCGGCGCGGATCCGAGTGACGGCAATCAGGACCGCGAGCAGGACCACGGCGACGGGCAGCAGCAGGCTCCAGGCCAGACCGGTGTAACTCACCAAGGCCAGCAGCGGTCCGGCGGCGGCGCCGCCGACCGCGCCCGCCAGGTTCATCGCGAGATCACTGCGGCCCTGGAGTCGGACCCGCGATCCGGCCGGCGCGGCGTCGCTGAGCAGGGCCGATCCGGCGACCGTCGAGGCGCTCCAGCCGAGGCCGAGCAAGATCAGGCCGACCATGACGATGCGGGTCTCATGCGACCCGAGCGCCGTGACCACCGCCGCGGCAAGCAGCATCAGCTGCCCTGCCACCATCGTCGGAAGCCGACCGACGCGATCGGACAGGATGCCGAACACCGGCGACAGCGCGAACATCCCGGCGATGTGCAGGCTGATCGTGAAGCCGACGACGGACAACGTCGCCCCGCTGTGCACCAGGTGGACGGGTGTCATCGCCATCAACGCGACCATCGTCCCGTGGCTCAGCGAGACGGTGATCACGGCCAGCCGGACCAGCGCCGGGTCGCCCGGTGGCGCAGGTCTTTGGTGGTCGGATGCCTGGCTGCTCGCCGCGTCGGCCAGTCGACGGCTCTCCAGCAGGGGATCTGGCCGCATCCAGACCAGATAGATGGCCGCCGCGGTGAGCTGAGCAACCAACGGGAACACGAACACGCCCGCCAGCGGCGCCAGTCCCAGCGACGCGCCCAGCAGGTCGCCGGGTTCGGCCAGGTTGGGGCCGATGACCGCGCCGACCGTGGTCGACCACACCACCAGGGAGAGGTCGCGTCCCCGACTGGCCGCTGACGCGAGGTCCGTCGCCGCGAAGCGGGACTGCAGCGCCGCGGCGGTGGAGGACCCGACCAGGCCCAACCCGACGAACAAGATGATCACGCTGCCGACGGCAAGGCCCACGATGGACACCAGGGCGCCGCCCGCAGCGATCAGCGCAGCGGTACTCAATGAGATCCGCCGACCCCGCCGATTGGCCAACTGAGCCAGCGGAACGGCCAGCGCCGCCGCACCCAGCGTGGTCACGGTCGCCGCGAGACCCGACCACGCTTCGCCGGCCAGGTCGCTCGCGGCCAAGGCTCCCACCGACAGTGCTGCGCCGAGGCCGAGACCGCCGAGAACCTGGCCGATGACGAGCACGACGAGAGTGCGATGACGTAGCCGAACGATCGCGTCGACTCGATCACCGGTCACATCGGCAGCGTAATCAACGCCCTACGCGCGTTCCCTTTCGTGCCTGGCCCGCATCCGGGGGCCAAAGGTCGGCGGCCTCGACGGCTGTTCGGGGGCGATCCTGTGAGGGCAGCTTTCCCGGCTTGGAACAATCAGGGAGTGCTCACTCGACGTGCGGTGCTGACCGCGACGGCCGGTGCTGCCCTGGGTGCGTTGGCGGGCTGTGCCGGCTCCGAGCCGGAGAGTCCGTCACCGGCGAGCTCCGACTCGGCTTCGCCTACCGGATCGGCCACGGCGTCACCTGCCGCCCCGACGCCCACCCCGACGCCCAGCCCATCGGCGGAGCCGTCGGGTCCGCCGCGGCCACGCATCGACGAGACCATCGCCGATGATCTCGACGTCCCGTGGGGCATCGCCTTCTTGTCCTCCGGCGATGCGCTGGTCAGCGAGCGCAACACCGGTCGGATCCTCAAGATCACCAGCAGGGGCAAGGTCACGACCGTTGGCGAGATCGCGGGCGTCGTGGCGCCCGGGGATCTCGGTGAGGGCGGACTGATGGGCATCGCGCTCGCCCCGGGTGACGAGGAGACCTTGTTCGCCTTCATGACCACGCGTTCGGACGACCGACTGGTCCGGGTCAGCCTGGCCGGCGGGAAGGTCGGCAAGCCGCGCAGCGTTCTCGACGGCTTCGAGACCAATGTCCACCATCACGGTGGCCGACTGCTGTTCGATGCCGAGGGCCTGCTCTATCTCGCGACCGGTGATGCGGGGCGGTCGGAGCTGGCCCAGGACCGGGACGCCCTCAACGGAAAGATCCTGCGCATCCGGCCCGACGGCCGGTCGGCGCCCGGCAACCCGTTCGACAACCGAACCTGGAGCTACGGGCACCGCAACATCGAGGGCTTGGCCTTCGACGCTGCCGGCCGTCTCTGGGCCACGGAGTTCGGCGAGCAGGAGTCCGACGAGCTGAACCTGATCCGCAAGGGGCGGAACTATGGCTGGCCGCGGGTCGAAGGGCGCTCGAACCAGTCGGGCCTCGTTTCGCCCGAGGTCGTCTGGTCGCCGACCAGCACCTGCTCACCGGCCGGGCTGGCCATCACCCGGTCGACCGCGTTCGTGGGGGCGTTGCGCGGTCAGTGTTTGTTCGCCGTCCCGCTGTCCGGGCGCCAGGCCGGCAAGCCGAAGGCGTACTTCGCGAAGGACCATGGCCGGATCCGGAGTGTGGTGGTGGCTCCGGACGGTGCACTGTGGATGACCACCAGCAACACCGACGGCCGCACCGAGCCCGGCCGAAACGACGACAAGATCCTCCGCGTGACTCTCTGAGCTCCCGGTCAGAATCGAACGCTGCGTCCGATCTTGGCGCTGCGCTCCCGTTACTTCGGGCGTACAGCGCAAAGATCGGGCGCGCAGTGACACCTGGAGCGGCCTACCAGCCAGAGCCCCAGCCGGAAAAGGGGGAGGGGGCTAGGACTCTGGCGCTCTGGTGGGGGGCAGTACGGCAACTGTCGCCGTCCGGTATTCGGTGGCCGGCGTCTCTCGGATTGCCCGGCAAGTGAGTTTGGCCGGCGGCCGGCGTACGGACTCGATCTCGATCCGCAGCAGACGCGGTGGAGTGCCCGCCACAGCCAGCTCGACCGTGGTCTGGGAGCCGTGGCCGTCATGGGGTCCGACCTGGTCGACGAAGAGCGGCCGGACTGCTCCCGGGGCCAACGGACCGAGGAGCTGGTACGCCGTGACGACGGCCGCCTGGACCGGTGGCGGATAGGCCGCCATCCCCCGCAGCCAGGTCGCGTCGACCTCCCCGCCCAGATGCCGCCGGACCACCTCGACGGCCGCGTCCGGGTCGAGGTTGCCGTAGTAGAAGCCGTCCGGGACCAGCACGACGTTCGGCGCGAACCGGTCTCCGCCGACATGACTGCATTCCCAGACCTGGTCCGGCCAGTGCTCGGCCAGAGCCGCCGCGACCGGTCGCCCGCGAATCGCGCAGCAGGTGTCGTGTACGCCGTGGGTGCAGACCAGGATCTGGGCCGGTGCGGCTGTTGCGGAGGGGGGAGAGGCGGGATCGACTGCCGTCTGGTCGAGCGCTTCGACGGCCGCCTGCAGATCACGGTCGTCGGTCCAGGGTCCTTCGCTGCCACCCGACCCTGGGCCACAAAGGATCCAGCGGCGCGCATCCTCCCGTCCCGACCGTCCGGGACGCCGGACCAGCAGGATGCGGACCTGAGCGCGCGTGGCGGCCCGGGCCAAGGCCGTCAGCATCGATGGATCGATGCCGGCGCCGGCGATCGCGTCGATCGGCCACGGACCGGGATGTTGCAGCAGGAGCCAACCCCGGGCCTGGGGGGCCGAGCCCGGCATCGGGTCCTCGCGCTCGCGCGCGGCTACCGCGCAGCGGAACGCCGGACCTCCGATCCCGGCGGGAGCCCCCACGACCCCCCCGGGAGGGTTCACCCAGTCATGGCCACGCCGGCCAGGAGAAGCCGCCGGGCCAGATCCAGCCCGAGCTCGTCGGCGCGGGCGGTGCCGGAGGCCAACAAGGACTTCACGGGGGCGACGTCGGCCTCGTCGAGGGGAAGGTCGCCGGCCCGGCTGCGTAGCACGGTCCGTCGGTCGCCGTGTTCCAGCTGTGCGGCCAGGTAGCGCCGCAGCTGTAGCACCGTGTCGGGCGTCAAGGCCTCGGCGTCGCGGAGCTGACGCAGCGGCCCGACTGGAGCGGCCCGTTGCGTGCCACGCGCTGCACGTTCCAGCGGACCGACCAGATCGTGGGGGTCGACCCGCTGTAGCGCATCGACCAGCATCGACCGAGCCTGCTCCAGGTCGGCGCGGTAGGACGTCGGCTCACCGAGGTCCACGCCAAGCGTGAGCGAACTGCGTCCCGCCGGGTCGGCAGCCACGGCGCGCAGGGCTTGGCTGAGCAGCTGCTCGGCGAGCGCGTACCGGGTCCAGCTGTGCACACCGATGGTGATGTGGCTGCTGACTCCGCCCAGCGCCTTTGCGGCGTGCAGGAAGCCGCGGGGGAGATAGAGGCAGTCGCCCGGCCGCAGCACGGTCTCGATCAGCGGCTCCTCTTCTGCGCGTCGCTCCACGGCGGCACGCCGGTCGTTCCACGGCTGATCCCGCAACGGGGACTCCAGGACCGGGGCGTGGATCTGCCAGCGCTTCTCGCCGGCGATCTGCAGCACGAAGACGTCGTGCACGTCGTAGTGGTTGCTGAAGCCCTGGTTCTGCGGCGGTGTGATGTAGGCGTTCGCCTGCACGGGATGTCCGAGCTCGGTTGCCAGCTGCTGGCACAACGCGATGATCGGCGGCCACACCCGATGCAGCCCCTGCAGCACCAGCGTCGAGCCGTCCGCGAACAGCCGGACGAGCTTGTCGTCGCTGACCTGGTCGGCCACGCCGGCGCCGATCCCGCCTGGCGCCGTGAACGCGGACTCGCTCAGGGTGCTGCCGCCCTTGGCCACCCGCAGGAACGGCGTCCGGAGACCGCGTTCGGAAACCAGCTCGTCGACGGCGTCCGCGTCCAAGAGGTCGGTGTACGGGCTGGGCAGCTGCTCAGCCGGAGACAGCAGAGCCTGTCGGCCCCAGTAGTCGCGCGCGAACTCTGCGGGCTCGACAGCAATCAGTCGGGAAAGCACGGAGTGCCCGGATTGGTTACCGGGCACTCCGTAACGATCCGTTGGGCTAGACGCGGTCGGCACCGCTGTCCGCGCCGCCGTCGGCTCCGCCGTCCTGAACGCCCGGGACGCCGGACGCGCCACCGTCGGCCGGACCCTCGGTGCCGTCCGCCGTCGGCTCCGCCGTCCGCTCCACCATCGGCTCCGCCGTCGCTCCACCATCGGCTCCGCCGTCCGCACCGCCGTCGGCTCCACCGTCCGCTCCGCCGTCCGCACCGCCATCGGCTCCACCGTCCGCTCCACCGTCCGCACCGCCATCGGCTCCACCGTCGCCGCTGACACCTAACGGACCGCTGTCGGCGCTGCCGTCGGCGCCTCCGTCCTGGATACCGGGAATGCCTCCTGCGCCGCCGTCAGCCGGCCCTTCCAGGTTCTGGGCACCGTCGCTGGGACCGTAGGTTGGTTCGGTCATCGATCCTCCATCTCTGCTCGTGGTCGGCGCCGGGACGACGCTGTGCAGATACTGTTTCACCTCGCCGGGAGGCGGACTCGGCCGGGGTCTTCGTACGCCGGGCGATGTCCGCGGCCGGGGTTAGTCTTCGATTCGTGACCGCGTCTTGGAGCTCGATGCTGAGCAATGAGGCGATCACGCAGCTGGTTGGCCATGAGGCGTTCGCGAGGGCCCGGGTGTACGCGCGGTCGGGCCACGTCCGCGACGTCGAGCTGGACGACGAGGCCATGGTGATCAGTGGCCGGGTGCGGGGAACCTACCGCGACGACTATGCAGTCACCATCCACCTCGCCAGCGCCCGCTCCGGTGCGGTGAGCGCGTACCGGACCCATTGCACCTGTCCGGTCGTCAGCGACTGTAAGCACGCTGCTGCCGTCCTGCTGGTGGCCCAGCACCTCGTGACCGCCGCCCAGCTGGTGGAGCGGCCCGAGTGGGAGAAGCGGGTGGAGCGGCTGGTCTCGGGCACGCCCACCCCGGCGGTCGACATTGCTCCGCTCGCGCTGGAGTTCGGCGTCGAGCGGATTCCGGCCTTCCGCGGTTACGTCGGCCGCCAGGACCTGCGGATCCGCCCGGCCCGACTGGGCAAGACCGGCGCCTGGGTCCGCTCCGGGATCGGCTGGGACGACCTCGACTTCGTGAACCGGTCCTACGTCAGCGAGCACCGGGAGCTGCTTCTGCAGTTCCGGGCGGCCGCTGGAGCCAGTGCCCGCTACGCCCTGCCCCGCAGTGCCTGGTTATCCCTGCGCACGGTAAGCAGCGGGTTCTGGAGTCTGCTCGACCAGGCGGCGGCGCTCGGGCTCACCGTGCTCACTGCGAAGCCACTGCTCGGGCCGATCCGGTTCGCGAAATCGGCAACGGTCGGGCTCGACCTGCGCGCCGTCCGGGGCGGCGGACTGGAGATCGGGCCACGGGTCGAGCTCGGGGAGGACGAGCTGGCCGAGCCCGGCCTCGGGGTGCTTGGCGATCCGGCCCACGGGCTCTTCTGGACCCGCCCAGGTGAGGACGGGAACGAGGAGCTGCATGTCGCCCGGCTCGAGCCGATGATCGCCCCCGAGCTGCAGCGGCTGATCGTCGAGAGCCAGCGGCTGGCCGTGCCCGCCGCGGACCGGGAGCGTTTCGTCTCCGAGTTCGTGCCGCGGCTGCAGCAGAGTGTTCCGGTCGTCTCGGGGGACCGGTCGGTGCGGCTTCCGGACACGGTCGAGCCCACCCTCGCGGTGACCGCCGAGGTTCAGCCCGGCCACCACGTCCGGCTGTCCTGGACCGTGCGGTACGTGCGCGAGAGCGGGGTCGAGGCGTACCCGGTGGACGAGCTTCCGGCACTGCGGAGCCTCCGCGACGTCGTCGCCGAGGAGCAGCTGCTCGCCGCACTCGAGCTGCCGTACGCCTCCCTCCCCACTGAGCTGGACGGGTCCGAGGCCGCGCGGTTCGTGGAGCAGGTCGTGCCGCAGCTGCGCCGCCAGAACGTCCAGGTCGAGCTGCTCGGCGACGTCCCGAACTACCGACTGGTCACCGACCCGCCCGAGATCCAGCTGGCCGTGGACCGGCGGCCCGGCTCGGCGGACTGGTTCGACCTCAAGGTGAACGTGGCCATGGAGGGGGAGGAGGTGCCGTTCGATGAGCTGTTCGTCGCACTCACCCGCGGCGAGGACTATCTGATCACCGAGAACGGCGTCTATTTCAGCTTGGACCGACCCCAGTTCGTCGCCCTGCGAGACCTGATCGAGGAGTCCAAGGCACTGCACGATCATTCCCGGCCGGAGCTCACGGTCAACCGGTTCGAGGCCAGCCTCTGGGACGACCTGGTCAGCCTGGGCACGGAGATCGACCAGTCGGCTCAGTGGCGGCGCAACGCGCGGGCGCTCGCCGGAGTGGAGGCGATGGACCCGGTGGCGGTACCGGAGGCGTTGCACGCCGCGCTCAGGCCCTACCAGCTGGAGGGCTACCGCTGGCTGAGCTTCCTGTGGACCCATCGGCTCGGCGGGATCCTGGCCGACGACATGGGGCTGGGCAAGACCCTGCAGGCCCTGGCCTTGATCGCGTACGCCCGGGAGATCGAGCCGGACGGGCCGCCCTTCCTGGTCGTCGCGCCGACCAGCGTGGTGTCCAACTGGGCGGCGGAGTCGGCGCGGTTCACGCCCGGGCTGCGGGTCGTCGGCCTGACCGAGAGCACCGCGAAGCGCCGCCGCCCGATTGCCGAGGCAGTCGCCGGCGCCGACCTGGTGATCACCTCGTACGCGCTGCTCAGGATCGAGCTGGACGCGTTGGCCGAGCTCGGCTGGTCCGGAATGATCTTGGACGAGGCGCAGTTCGTGAAGAACCATCGCGGCAAGACCTACTCGGCGGCCAAGCGGGTGGATGCGGCGTTCAAGCTCGCCATCACCGGCACCCCGCTGGAGAACAGCCTGATGGATCTGTGGGCTCTGCTGTCGATCACAGCGCCCGGTCTGTTCCCGCACGCTGACCGGTTCGGGGAGTACTACCGGACTCCGATCGAGCGACGCGGGGACACCGCCCGGCTGGAGCAGCTGCGGCGGCGCATCCGGCCGCTGGTGCTGCGCCGGACCAAGGCGGCCGTTGCGGCCGAGCTGCCGGCGAAGCAGGAGCAGGTGGTCGAGATCGAGCTCCATCCGCGACACCAGCGGCTGTACCAGACCCATCTGCAGCGCGAGCGACAGCGGGTGCTCGGACTGATCGACGACCTCGAGCAGAACCGGTTCACCGTGCTCCGGTCGCTGACCTTGCTTCGCCGGCTCAGCCTGGACGCGGCTCTGCTCGACGAGGCCAACGCGTCCATTCCGGCGGCCAAGGTCGAGGTGCTGCTCGCCGACTTGGCCGAGATCGTCGGCGAGGGACACCAGGCCCTGGTGTTCAGCCAGTTCACGACCTTCCTGGCCCGGATCCGCGCCCGGCTCGACGAGGCGGGAATCGCCTACGCCTACCTCGACGGGCGCACCCGGAACCGGGATCGGGTGGTGCAACGCTTCCGCGAGGCGGCCGCCTCGGTCTTCCTGATCAGCCTCAAGGCGGGCGGGTTCGGGCTCAACCTCAGCGAGGCGGGCTACTGCTTCGTGCTCGACCCGTGGTGGAACCCGGCGAGCGAGGCGCAGGCCGTGGACCGGACCCACCGGATCGGCCAGACCAAAACGGTGATGGTCTACCGGCTGGTGGCGAAGGGCACCATCGAGGAGAAGGTGATGGCTCTCAAAGCCCGCAAGTCCGAGCTGTTCGGCTCGATTTTCGACCGCAACGACCTGGCTTCCGCGAGCCTGACGGCGGAGGAGATCCGGGACCTGATCGGGGCTTGAGCGGGGTCGGACGGCATGTCCGCTTTTTGACATGACCAGAAGGGGACAAACAGCTTGATCGCGCTCGACACCTCGAAGACGGCGGACTACTTTCGTGATTTGTCACGAGTTGTTCATTCAACAAATGACGGGCATCGCCCTTCGACAGCGTTCACTATGAACGTTCCTCTATGGGGGAGGGAACGTCGGGGCACGTGGTCGGGTGAGTACCGCTCACGTTGTCGGTGAGGTTGGCTTTCAGCGCCTCGCCGCTAACGAGTGGGGTACCCATCGTGTTGACCTACGGCCGCTCACGCTCGGGGAATGTGCTCGTGCCTCTCGCCTCTGGTGGGAGGCACGAGTGTTTCCGGGCCAATTCAGACGCCGGCGACCGCCGCCACCGTCCTGGTGCGGGCCGACTCGTAACCGGCCAGAATGATGCCCAGCACGGCGATCCCCTCCTCTTCGGTATGCAGGGGTCGGGTGCCGTCGATCAGCGCGTCGGCGAAGTGGCCGATCTCGGCGATGTAGCTGTCCACCGGGTCGAAGGCGAAGGTCTCCGGATCGTGGCCCCGGCGGTTGAGGCTCAGCGAGAGACCGTCGCTGTGCAGCGAGCCCAGTGGCCCCACCGCGGAGAACCGCTCGGTGACCGGCGGTGGATCGAAAGCCCAACTGGTCGACAGCTGGCCAACCACACCGTTGTCGAAGCGGATCAGCAATTGAGCGGTGTCCTCGCCCTCCGCGAAGGTCAGCCGATGGGTGGAGAGCATGGCCGCCACATCAACGGGTTTGCCGCCCGCCAGGTGCACCATCAGGTAAGTCGGGTGGTAGCCGGTGTCGATCAGCTCGCCGCCGCCGCTGGTCACTACGCTGGCCCGCCAGCCCATCGAGGCCGGGTCGAAGTCGTTGTAGAAGCAGTCCGTCGTGCGCACCTCGTAGATGGGGCCGATCGCCCCCTCGGCCACCAGCCGGCGAGCCGCGGCGACCGGAGGCAGGAACAGCTGGTTGTGCGCGCACATCAGCGTGACACCGGCCTGGCGTACGGCATCGCGGACGATCCGAGCCTCGTCGATGGTCAGACAGAGCGGCTTCTCGCACAGGATGTGCTTGCCGGCCTCGGCGGCCGCGACGATGGCCGCGGCATGCAGATGGTGGGGCAGGCAGATGTCGACCGCATCGATGTCGGCACCGGCCAGCATGGCCCGGTAGTCGTCGTAGCCCGCCGCGTCCAGCTCGGTCACCCGGCGCTCGAGCGTCGTCGGCACCACCTCGGCGATGGCGGTCACCCGGACCTTGTCCGCGTACGCGCGGTATCCCGCGATGTGGTTGTTGGCGATCAACCCGCCACCGATCATGCCGACCCTGACCTGCGCCACCCGCCGCCTCCTGCCTCGCCGCCGTCTGTCAGTTCCCCATGTTGCTTGGGGAACTGGATGATTCCACAGGAAGCTTCTTATGGAGTCGGCGGTTTCCCATGTTGCATGGGGAACTTGGGGTCAGGTGAGACGACTCAGGGGGCGGACGGGGAGGGGTACGCGAGGGTCGCGCCGGCGGCCGCGGCCGCGTTGGCGGCGGTGACCAGGCGGGTGAGCTCGACGGCGCGAGCCAGGTTGTCGTCGGCGCGGGTGCCGTCGGTGATGTGCCGGACCCACTGGTCGAACGGGGCATCGCCGTCAGGCGGCACCGGACGCTCGACCCAGGAGTTGCCGCCCGTCGTCAGCCAGAGGCCGCCTCCTTCGACGTACCGCAGCGCACCTTCGGTCCCACCCAGCTCGACCACGAACGCCGACTGGGCGACGAAGCTCGCCTCGACCACCCCGAGCGCCCCGCCGACGTAGCCCAGCGTGACCACCGCGTTGTCCTCGACCACCCGCCCGCCGCGAGAGCCGTAGGTCGCGCCGACCGTCTGGGGTGTCGGGCCGAGGAAGCGCTGCACCAGATAGACCGGATGGCAGCCGAGGTCGGTGAGGGCACCGCCGACGGCGGCTGACGGGTCGTAGAACCGATCCGGCAGCCACCCACTTGCCCCGCCGTCGTGGGCCAGCCGGACGCGCGCGTACGTCAGCTCGCCCAGTTCGCCACGGTCCAGCAGGTCGGCGATCTCGATCGTCGAGCCGTGGGCCAGCCTCGGCAGCGACACCGTCAGCGCCACCGCGTGCCGGTCGGCGACAGCGATCACATCCATCGCCTCGGTGACGGTGGGGGCCAGGAGCTTCTCGGTGAAGATGTGCTTGCCGGCCACGGCGGCCGCGGTGAGCACCGCGTGGTGGTCGGCGGTTGCGGTGGTCACCGTGATCGCGTCCAGGTCGTCGCGGGCCAAGAGCGCCTCGAGGTCGTCCGCGTACGCCACGCCGAGCTCGGCGGCCAGCTCCTTGCCGCGCTCGGCGTC
Source organism: uncultured Actinomycetota bacterium (assembly GCA_963711015.1). Classification (GTDB taxonomy): domain Bacteria; phylum Actinomycetota; class Actinomycetes; order Propionibacteriales; family Propionibacteriaceae; genus Microlunatus. The sequence continues at coordinate 157,971 of CAVQCQ010000001.1, read as the reverse complement.
GTCGTCCCAGACCGGCCCCAGTTCGGTGTCGGGATGCTCCAGGACTCGTCGCGCATAGTCCCGGGCGTGGACGTGCCAGCCGCCGACAACCGCTACCGTGATCATCTGCTGAGGGTATGCGAGGGGGAGGACCGCGATGACCAGCACCGATCCGGTTGAGATGACGCCGGAGGAGTTCAATGAGAAGATCTTCACCGCCCTGCTGGGCACGATGGAAACCTTCAGCATCTACCTCGGCGAGCGCTTGGGCTGGTGGCAGGCGCTGGCCACCGAGCCGCTCACCGCAACCGAGCTGGCGAACCGGACCTCCACCGACGAGCGGTACGCGCGCGAATGGCTCGAGATGCAGGCGGTGTACGCCAACCTGTCGGTGGTCGACGACGGTGAGAACGATCCCCACCGACGCCGCTTCGCGCTGCCGCCTGCGGCCGCCGAGGTGCTGGCCGACGAGCGGAGCCTGAACTACCTGGGCGCCCTGCCCCGGATGTTCGCCAGCACCGGAGCCCACTTGGAGCACCTGCTCGAGGCGTACCGCACGGGCGGTGGGGTCAGCTGGGGTCAGCTCGGTGCCGACGCCCGCGAAGCGCAGGCGGCCATCAATCGGCCGTGGTTCGACTCCGAGCTCGCGCCGGCCCTGGCCAGCGTCTCGGAGGTGCACGAAGTGCTGTCCAGGTCCGGCGGCCGGATCGCCGACGTCGGCTGCGGCGAGGGCTGGTCGAGCATCGCGCTGGCCCGCGCCTATCCGGAGGCGACGGTCATCGGGATCGACGTCGACGCCCCCTCGATCAATGCTGCCCGAGCCAACGCGGCCGCCGAAGGACTCGCGGACCGGGTGGAGTTCCGGCTGGCCGACGGCGCCGGCCTGGCCGCGCCGAAAGCTGTGTCAGTTGCCGCGGGGACACCCCCTGAGCCGCCCGAGGTTTTCGACGCGGCGTTCGTCTTCGAGGCGCTGCACGACATGCCTGCGCCCGTGGAGGTGCTGACCGCCATCCGTGCCGCGGTCCGGCCGGACGGAGCCGTGGTGATCATGGACGAAGCGGTGGCGGAGTCGTTCACGGCTCCGGGTGATGCGGTGGAGCGCGCGATGTACGGCTACAGCACGCTGATCTGCCTGCCGGACGGGCGCTCGACCACCCCGTCGGCGGCGACCGGGACCGTGATGCGCCTCGGCGTGCTCGGCGAGTACGCCCGCCGGGCCGGCTTTGCGGCGACCGATGTGCTTCCGATCACCGGTTTCGCGGCCTTTCGGTTCTATCGGCTCCGGCACTGATCGGGTGGATCACCTGAGCCCAGCAATCTTGAGCCAATCTTGAGGGTCACTTAGCCGGGCGCGGACGCCCCGCTAAGTCGGCGGGCGCAAGATATGGCTGTCGATCCGGCGGGGAGGCTCGACAACAGGCCACATCGGCCGGTCACGGAGTGTCTGGTGCGGCCGGCCATCGGGACGTCTGGCGGGGCAGGCCGAGATGGCGGAGTCGGCGCTGTGCACTCACGGGATGCGCATCGACGAGGGCGCGGGGACCCGAGGATCGATGTCGGTGCAAGGTTGAGGCGTTCGCGGGGAAGACGCCTCGGCACGGGTCGCGGGGACGACCCGGCTGGAGAGCGCGCGGCGGCTCGGGGACCGCGGCGCGGACGCGAGCCGGCTCGGCGCAGGGGACGAACCGGCGACGCGGGACGAGGCCGTCTCGGGGGAATCACGGTCTCGTCGTCACGGGGCATGACCCGTCCGGGGAGACGGGTCAGGGGGAGGATCGGTCTCGGCACTGCATGAGATGCCGGGACCGATCGCTCTCCCCAGCCGCGGTCCGCGCGGCACTCCTCGATAAAAGGGTGGAGGCCGGTGGAGGAATGACGACGCGCGAGGACGACGCGATGATGGCCCGGTTCGTCCGGGACTACCTCGCGCTGCTGGACGACCGCGTACGCGCCATCGCGACCGAGCTCGAGTCAGGCAACGACCTCACCACGGAGGTGGCGCTGCTCAGCCTGGAGTCGACCAGCGCGATGGTGGGGGAGAAGGAGCTGGCCAAGATCGTCGGCGTGATGCGGACGGCGGTCGAGCAGGGCCAGCGCAGTGGCCTGCCGGCACTGATGGAAGCGATGACCACCGAGGCGGAGCGGGTTCGGGATCGGCTGGCGCGGGTGTCTGAGTCGTACTAGTCCTGCGCCTCGGCCAGTCGATAGCCGACCCCGCGTACGGTTTCGATGTAACGCGGCGAGCCGACCGGGTCGTTGAGCTTGCGCCGCAGGTTGGCCATGTGCACCTCGACCGCCCGCCGATCGGAGTCGCTCACGTAGCCGCCGCCACCCGGGAGGTCCCCGCGCAGCTCCAGCGCGAGCGTGTCCTTGGAGATCACCCGGCGGGCGCCCTGCATGATCGCCAGCAGGAGGTCGAACTCGCTCCGGGTCAGTTCCACCGGTGCACCGTCGAGGTCGCAGAGCCACATGTCGGCGTTGATCCGTAGCCCGTTGTGGCTGAGCCAGCCGGACTCCTCGCCGTCGTCGCCGCCGTCCTCCGGCTCGGCCTCTCGACCGGGTCGCTCCACATGGTTGATCAGCGGCTGCGCCTCGGTCGGCCCGTTCGGCGGACCTATCTGGTTGCGACGCAGCATCGCCTCGATGCGGGCCCGCAGCTCGCGCGGACGGAAGGGCTTGGTCAGGTAGTCGTCGGCGCCCGAGTCGAGACCCATCAGGGTGTCGATCTCCTCGTCCCGTGCCGAGAGCATGATGATGTAGGTCGAGCTGAAGCTGCGGATCTGCCGGGCGACCTCGAATCCGTCGATGCCGGGCAGGCTGATGTCCAAGGTGGTCAGGATCGGGTTGTGCTCCCGGATGGCGTCGATCCCCTCCGTACCGCTGGCGGCTGCGTGGCAGGTGAAGCCAGCCTGGCCCAGGATCGCATCGAGCAGATTGCGGATGTCAGCGTCATCCTCGATGACGACCGCAACGCGCTCGGAAGACATGCACATACCGTACAGAGCGATTCCGCGTCGGAGGGGAAAAGATCCGGACAGCATACTTTTCAGCGGTTGCTGCTGGCTCCCACCTGCTTAACAGTCAACCGAAGTTCACGCCGAAGTACAGTTGGCGATCCAACTCCTCCGCCTCAATTCCGGCGTACTGCCTCACCACGTCGGCGACCCGCTCGGCAAGCCTGCGGGAGGCGTTGTAGTGGCACATGTCGTAGGCGATCAACGCCCTGTCATTTGCCAGTGGCTCCAAGGACAGCCGCACGATGGTGTCCAGGAATCGGGCGGTGTGGTTGCGCGGGTGGGCCAGGATGATGCCGAGATAGTAGACCGCGTTCCGTGCCCAATGGTCGGGATAGCGGGCTGCGAAGTACTCCGGGCTGATCCAGGGTACCGACTCCAGGTCACGGGTCAGAGTGATCATTCCGATCGGCTCCGAGCCGTTCTCCCAGGCCACGTACTTGTCGATCCGCTCGTCGCGCATCTGGTCGAGGAACTCACTGCGGGTGAGCACCTGGCGCGCGGCGGAGCGCACCTTGAGCGGCTCGAATGCCGGCCGGTACAGCCGGTAAAGGGCCTTGGCCGGCGCACCGGTCAGTACGGTCTCCCGAGTGAACCGCCACGGTCCACCCGCGGTCCAGATGTCAGTTCCAGGCTCAGGCCGCCTCGCCGTCGTCATATCCAGTCCTCCGAGTGATCAACAGCGGCAACGCCACCGTTCCATACGTGGCGACCACGACCGCACAGACCGGATGGTCGACGCAGACCGCCGAACTCAGCACCCGGCCCGCGAGCCGGTACTTGTTGCCGCGGGAAAGCGACATTGCGTGCAGGGTCAATTCGAGGTCTCGGTAGAGAATCGCCTCCGAGGATGCGGAGTGCTCCACGAAGAGCCCGGCGCCGGTCCTATCGCGATGATCGGCCCACGCGACGCCGGCCCAAGCTTCTTCGCCCGGCGTGCTGGCGTACGCGTCGGCATAGACGCAATAGGCGGCGTCGCCGTGCGTGCTGGCTGCGTCGGCGAACGAGGACACCTCGCGAACCACAGCGTTCGGAGGGATCACCGAGCTCAGCCGGATCAGGTTGTAGTCCGCCAGACCGGCATCCTGCAGAGCGCGGTCGAATGCGGCGAGTCGAGTTGGCCCGGAGCCCGTCCCGCGACTGACCCGGATGACGAGGCTGCGCTCCCGGTCGGTCGGACCGGAGAACTTGGCGCCAAGTGCAGGGGAGTGCACGACGCGGGGTGGTGTCGCCACCTCGGCCTCCTCGAGTGACCGTCCACCTGACCGGGCGATCCATCGACGTCCTCTATAAAGTTACAGGGCGGATCAATGGGTTGTTATCGGCAGGTCCGGCGAGATCCATCCGGCCGCTGTGAGGACGCTCGGCCGGCTCGGCCGTCCCTCCGGTCTCCTCGGCGTACGTGGTGCTGACCGGCTCGGCTGCGGCCGGGTCCTGCGCCGAAGGCAGCGTGAACAGGAACGTCGCGCCGGGACCGGGGTTGTTGATGGCCCAGATCCTCCCGCCGAGTCGCTCGATGATGCTCCGGCTGATCGACAGCCCCAGCCCACTCCCGCCCTTCTCTCGGGCATCGGAGGAGTCGACCTGCTCGAACCTGAAGAAGATGCTGTCCAGCTTGTCCTCGGGAATACCACGGCCGTTGTCGCGGATGGCGAACTCGACGAAGCCGCCGCGCGGCTCTGCCTCCGCGATGACCAGACCACCGCGCTGGGAGAACTTGATCGCGTTGCTCAGCAGGTTCAGCAGGGTCTGGACCACCCGGTCGGCGTCGGCGTACACCTCGCCCTCGGTACGGCCGATGCTGACCCGGACTCCGGCCTGCTCGGCGATGACCTGCACCTGGCCGACCGCCAGCTCGATCAGCGCGCCGGCTCGGTGGGTCTGCAGATCCATCGAGAGCATCCCCGACTCGATCCGTTCGATGTCCAGGATCTCGTTGATCAGGCGAGCCAGCCGTTCACTGCTGACCAGGGCGATGTCGACCATCCTGTCGGCCGGCGCGCTGAGCTTGCCGAGCGCCCCGCTGGCGATCAGCCCGAGCGAGCCTCGGATCGCGGTCAGCGGGGTGCGCAGTTCATGGCTCACCATCGAGACGAACTCGCTCTTCATCCGGTCGACCTCCCGGCGCTGGGTCACGTCGCGGAACACCACGACGGCACCGATCGCCCGATCGTCGTCGACCAGCGGCGTGGCGGTGACTTCGACCGGCACCGATAGCCCGTCCGCCCGGCGGTAGCTGTCCTCCTCGGCGCTGGTGACCTGCTGGTGCCGGATCGCCTCGGTGACGTAGCAGGCGCTGACCGGGAACGGCGTTCCGTCGGCCTGGACGTCGTGGAAGGTGGTGTGCGCCTCTCGTCCGATCAGCTCGTGCGGCGGATAGCCCAGGACGCGGGCGGCGGCGGGATTGACGAAGGTCACCACTCCGTCCCGGTCGACACCGTAGATGCCGTCGCCGACGGAGTTGACGAGCAGGTCGCTCTGCTGGGCCAGCTTGCGCAGCGAGCGGGTGCGCTCGATCACGCGGCGCTCCAGACTTTGCCGCAGCTGCTCGTTGTCCAAGACCAGCATGATCTGGCGGGCCAACACCGCCAGCAGCACCAACAGCCACAACACCGCCGAGCTCGTGCTCAGCGTCCCTCTGGTCAGGCTGACGATGCTGAGTACGGCCGCCACGAGGAACAGCGAGAACATGATGACGGTGCCGGCGACCGGCGAGGCCTCGCGTGGCCGATCCGTCGTCGGCACCGCCTGACTGCCGGGGCTGAACGCGGCAAGCGCGATCAACGCGTATCCGGCGATCCAGCCGATGGCCGTGGCCGATCCGAGGGTGGTGTACAGGCCGTCGGTGCTGAACCGTATGGCGAATGAGAAGTCGGAGGCGGCGAGGAAGACGAATCCGAGTGCGGCCAGCCCCAGGGTGGGCCGGTCGGCGGGCGCGCCGCGGAAGAACAGCAGCGCCGCGACGGTCATGATGACCACGTCAAGCACCGGCAGGACGAGGCTGACGGTCCCGCCACCGTCTGAATCGGCGAGGATCCGCGGAAACAACAACACGTTGGCCACGAACAGGCTCGACCCGCCCAGGACGATGCCGTCCAACACCATCCGGGCGATGTCGGTGCCGCGTCGTCGAGCGACCGGGAAGGTCGCCAGCCCGGCTACCGCGATGATCAGCGCGAGGGCAACGGCGAGGTTGCTCGAGGTGGGCATCTCGGTCTGGTTCGACGCCGCCGCCGTGACGAGCAACAGGTTCGAGAGCGCCGAACACAGCGCCGCGAACGTCCACAAGGTCCACGCCCGGCGCCGCCGGCCGACACATCGACGGGCGCGATACAGGAAGCCGGCGCTCATGGCGAGGCTTCCGCCGACCATCCCGATCCCGCTGACGACGAGTCGAACTGACTCCGGTGCCGGGCTCAGTAAGACGGCGGCGAAGCCGCAGACGACGAGGGCGGCGGCCAGGGCCAGCCTACGGAATCTCCAAGCCCCCGAATCTTGGGGACCGGACATCCCCTCCATGCGCCGACGCTATCACCGAGGTTCTGCGTAACATGGCAGGTTGGAACCGGGTACTCCTCAGCCCGGGCGGGGGCTCCGATCCAGGTCGTCGAGCGGAGATCGTGGTGGGCGTGCGGAGTGACATCGGCTCCGTCGGTCGGACGACGCCGCTGACCCGGCGAATCCTGGTCGTCGACGACGACGAGTTGCTGCGGGAGGTGGCCAAGGCGGCGCTGGAGATCGTCGGTGGCTGGCAGGTCGTGACGGCGCACTCAGGCACCGAGGCTCGCACCCAGGCGCTCCTGCAACGGCCGGATGCGATCCTGCTGGACGTGATGATGCCGGGTGTCGACGGTCCAAGCACGGTGGCGGCCCTCCGGGCGGACCCAGCCACCGCACAGATTCCGGTGATCTTTCTGACGGCAAAGGTCTCCAGCGACAAAGGCGAGACCTGGTCGGAGTTGGGGCTGGCTGGTGTAATACCCAAGCCCTTCGATCCGATGACACTGTCGGCGGACATGGCGCGGTTGCTGGGATGGCGGGAGTAGCGGTAGGGATGGCGGCACAGGGCGAAGCAACAGAGGGGCCCACCGCCGAGCGCCTCCGAGCCGCGGTGCGCTCGATCGGGGACCACGCCCGGTCGATGAACCTCGGTCGAGCCACGCGGTTGGCTGACCTGCTGAGGCGTGCGGAGAACGGACGGCTGCCCGAGGAGCAACGGACCGCAGCCATCGAGCTCGCCCACCAGCTGGTGGGATCGGCGGGGACCTTCGGCTTTCCCGAAGCGTCCTCACTCGCCGCCGAGCTCGAGCAGTTCTTCGTCGACGCGGCGTTCGACGACCGGGACCGGCTGGGTCAGGCGCGTCGACAGCTCGAGCGACTCCGCGAGGAGCTGGCGGCCGAGCCGGCCTACCAGCCCGACGACGAGTAGCCGGACCGAACCTGCGGGCGGCTGGTTGTCCGCCGGTGCAGCAGCCAGGCGGCGAGCACGCCGCCGATGGCGCCGCCGAGGTGGGCCTGCCAGCTGATGCCAGCGGCGCCGGGCAGTACGCCGAAGATCAAGCCGCCATAGACCAGCAGCACCAGGATCGCAATGACCACTTGCCCGGCCCGCCGGGACCAGATACCGCGCGCCAGCAGGTAGGTCAGCCAGCCGAAGATCAGGCCGCTGGCGCCGAGCACGATCGTGTTGTCCGGCGTCAGCAGCCAGGCGGCCAGGCCGGAGACCGCGATGGTGATCAGCGACGAGGCGGCCCACCGGGCCAGCCCGCCGAGGAGAACCAGGAACCCGAGGACGAAGAACGGCACCGAGTTGCTGATCAGGTGGTCCCAACCGGCATGCAGGAACGGCGCGGTCACGATGCCGGGCAGGCCGTCCAGATCCTGGGCGTGGATGCCGAAGTTGTCCAGCTGGTTGCCGCTGACCTGGTCCACGATCTCCAGCAGCCAGAGCCAGGCCAGCAGCGCGGCCATGATCAACGCCGCCGAGCCGGCTCGCAGCCCTGGTCGTTCGACCATGTCGCCATCTCCCTCGTCGTCGGGTCGGCCGCACCGGTCCTCTCGCGGCCGCCCTTCCAGGGTGCCTGGCGCGGTCAAACAGGTCCGGGAACCACACCGCCGAGGAGCATCCGAAGAACTCAGACCGCCGCCGGCCGCAGGGTGAGGGTCAGGTAGGAGGTCTTGGCGCTGCCCGGGGAGATCCACAGCGTGCTGTCGGAGACTCGCCGCGCCTCATGGACGCCGTGCGCCGGCCAGCTGCTGCACGGCGCCAGCCGGAGGAAGTAGCCGGCCCGGTACCACGGGAAGCCAGGACTGCCGCCGGCCTCCACCGCGTACCACACGTGCGGCCACGCCCGGCCGTCCCATTCCAGCTCGATCGCCAGGTTGCGGGAGGGGCGGCGGACCTCCAGGCACGGTCGGGTGAAGTCGGTCAGGTACCCGATCCGGGTCTCGCCCGCGTCGGAGGCCGGCAGCGTCCGCAAGTTGATCATGGTATTCCGGCCGTGACCACGCGGCCACGGAGTCAGGTCGTCATAGCTCTGGCCGGGGCTCGCCTTGGGGTCGGGATGGACGACCGTGGCGCTGGCGTCGACCACCGTGTCGCTGCCGAGCAGGTCCGCACCGAACGTCAGCCGGCTGCCCCAGACGACCTCGACCCGATCCCGCCCAACATTGCGGACGGTCTCGCCGAGCGTCACCTCGTTGTCGCGGATAGAGATGATCTTGGAGATCTCGAACGGCGCCCGGACCAGCCGGCCGGTCAGCATCAGCGAGGAGCCGGTGAACTCCCAGTCCATCGGAGTCAGCCGGGCCTCGCCGTCGAAGCCCCACTCCACCCCATGCACGCTGACCGAGTCACCGCCGTTGGGGAAGATGGTCTGCCAGCCGCCGGGATCCTGGCCGAGAGCGATCGCCTCCGCTGTCCCCGGCAGCACCGGGGTGCCGGGTGGCCGCACGCCCCACGGCGGGTTCCAGCAGATCTCCGCGCCGTCGGCCCGCCTGGTCAAGGAGGGGATGGTGCCGCCCAACCCGGGGAGCACGTCCAGGGCGATGGAATCGGTGGAGAGAGTGATCACCTCCCAGCCGCGGTGCTCGCGCTGCGTCAGCTTCGCCACAGCGATGACTGTGCCAGACGCGTGCCCGGTCAACGCCGATGACCGGCGCAGTCTGGCAGCGTGCGGGGTCTCTGCGGCCATTTCATCCCCCGTTGGCTGCCAAATCAGCCCTCGCTCGTTCTGCGCCGGACTGACCGAAGAACGAGATCAGTTCCTTGGCGACGGGTTCGGGTTGGAGTAGTGGGGCGAAGTGCCCGACGCCCGGCAGCTCTCGCGCAGATGCGTCGACGAGGTGCTGAGACAGATAGCGAGCCACGTCGGCGAAGAAGGTGCCGAGCAGGGTCTGCTCGCCCCGCAGCAGCAGTACCGGCGCGGCAACCCGCCCCAGCGCTTCCGGGTCAGTCGACCGAGTCCCCTCGTAGCACATGTCCTGTGAGAGGAATCGCAGCAGCGCGGGAACGCCGCCAACCCATTGGTCGTAGAAGGGTGTTTCCTCGATGGCGGCGATCTCGTTGTCAGTGCAGATCCCGGGGAGGAACGCGTGAATCGCATCGAGGATCCGCCCGTCGGCAGCCGCCACGCCCACCTGGTGCATCGCGGCGCCCAGGCGGGCGAGGTCGTCTTCTCCCCCCACCCCGATCACACCGGGCTCGTAGAGGGCGACGGCGGCCACGGCGTCACTGTCGGCGGCCGCCCCCAGCACCCACGCTCCGCTGCCTGACCAGCCGACCAGACTGACCGGATCGCCGATGCTGTCGACGAATGCGGTGACGTCGTCCTGCAGGCGCGGGGGTGAGTGGTCCGGGTGGTCAGCGGACAGCCCGCGGCCGCGGGTACTCGGCGTGTAGCAGGTGAACCGGCCGGCGAGGTGGGGCACCAGCGCCTCCCAGGCAACCTCGCCGTCGCCCAATGCGCCGTGAACCAGGACCAAGGGTGGCCCCTGTCCGCGGACTCGTCCGACGATCTCGATGCCGTCGGCCGAGATGGCAACGTGAACCCGTCCAGTCATCGTCACTCCTCGAGTCGGGCGCCCGTGTTGGGCGCATCTATCGAGAAGCTAGGTAGCGTGGCGGCGATCAGGCATCGGTGCGAATGACCAACTTCCTCTGAACAACTACGCGGTAACGCGTAGCCACAGACGCGTCAGCGAGTCGATCTGATCTGATGGTCGAGGGCGTAGCGGGCCGCCTGGGTGCGCGAGGTGACACCGATCTTGTTGTAGATGTTCGTCAGGTGCCGAGCCACAGTCCGGTCGCTGATGAACAGCGCCGCACTGATCTCGCGGTTGGAACGTCCGTCGGCCACGAGCGTGAGCACTTCGTACTCACGCCTGGTAAGGCCATCAGGTAACTCTGGCATCGGCGGGCGCGCACCCAGCCGCTCATAGACTGCCGCCGCCCGCGCCAGCTCCGCGTCGGCGGAGGCCGCGTCGCCGAACGCCCGGTAGGCCTCGGCGAGCCGGACGCAGGTGCTGGCGGCATCGTAGTCAGACCCGAGTTCGTACCAGCGCCGACAAGCGTCGCGTAACACAGGCAGAGCTTCCTCGACGTTGCCCCCAGCGAGCAACACCGCACCACGCGAGGTTGCCGCCATCGCCTCCAGTCCTGATGTGGCGAAGGTGGCGGCCGTCTGCGCGAGCTCGGCCGCCGCGGTCGCCGCGTCCTGAAGGCGCCCGGCGGCGATCGCGATCTCGACCAGCGCCGCACACAGCGGAGCCCGGCGCAAGGGCTCGGGACCCGCCGCGGCCAAGGCCGAGCGCACCGACGCCAACGCCCCTTGGGTGTCACCATCGGCCAGCCGAAGCAATGCCCGCCCCGGCTGTGGGTCGAATCCGCGGGCGTGCGCCTCGCCGTACGCGTCGGCGGCGCCTGCAGCACCGCGTAACCGGCGAACCTCCCCGACGACATACCAGGCCTGTGCCGCATAGTCGACGCGATTGGCGTCGAGGCTCGCAACGAGCAACAGTGCTCCCGACTCGGCCTGGTCCCACGCCCCGCGCAGCAGCTGTAGCTGTGCTCGGTGCACCGCGCACATCGCGCCGAACGTCACCTCCGCGGGCACGGTGCTCAGCCACTTCTCGGCCAGTTCCGTCCATCGAGTCATCCGAGCAACGTCACTGACTTCATGACAGGCGGCGACGGTGTGGCAGTAGAGGACACCCGTCATGAACGGATCCAGCTCGCCCGCCAGGACAGTCACCATCGCCTCGTCGAGCAGGGCCGACCCATCGGCCACCGCGCCCGATTTGAGGAGCGCGCGGCCTTCGCCATTCAGGCCCGCCGCCACCAGGGCCGGCTCCTTCAGCCGTCGGCCGAGGTCACGGACCTGCCGGGCGGCATCCACCGCCGCGGCCGATCGGCCGGCCGCGAGGTTCGCGTCTACGCCCGTCAACAGCAGGAGCAGTCCATGCACCCGGCACTCCCGGACATCCTCGAGCAGACGTTGTGCACGGCCGAGCCAACCCATGCCTTGCGGTTCGTCGCCTCGCCCAATGTGGAAGATCCCGAGACGGAAGGCAACGTCGGCGGCATCGGCCGGACGGGATTCGGCTACCAGCGCGTCGCACGCGGCAGTGTCGAGTCTGAGGGCATCCTCGACCCTCCCCAGCCACCACGATGCGCTGGCGTAGGCGGCGAGGTCATCGGCGGTGAGTCGATGCGGCGCGACCACGTCGTACGAGTCAGCGGCGCTCCGCCAGTCCTGTGCTGCGTACGCCTGCCGTGCCCGGCGCAGGCTGTCCTCGTGGTCGTCCACCGGCTGCCCTCCGTCGACAACCAGCAGGCTATCGACTGACGCAGCTGCGCGGCAGCATGGCTGGCTGGAGGCGACGGACGGTCAGCTCAGTCGGGGACGCGCAGCGCAGTGACCGTCTGGTTGGCGTCGTCGCTCATGATCAACGTGGTGTCGCCGCGCGGCATGTCGAACGCGATGACGCCGCGGACGCGCTCGCCGGCGATCAGAGTTCCGACGTCGAGCACCCGGCCCTCGGTTCCGTCCACCGCCATCTCGAAGACGTGGCCGGCCTGGTCGAAGGCCTGGAAGTGGTAGGGGTCGTAGTCGACCCGGCCGGTGATGCAGATCAGCTCCACCTCGATCCGCAGGTAGCTTCCCGAGGTGGGTGGCACCGGACCGTCGGTGACCCAGGACCGTCCGAGCAGCACGAGCTGACCGGTGCCGTCGGCACTGATGAAGTCGATCCGGTCCTCCGCCACCGAGACACTCGGTGGGCTGACCGGCGGCGGAGGTGGCGGGCTGACGACGGTGTCCGCGCGGCGGGCGACCAGGCTGGCGACGACGACCACGATCGCCACGAGAGCGATGGCGAGGATCGAGACCACCGTCGGAACGCGGGAACGGCGCGGGGCGATGGCCGGCGGGCGGTACGCGATCCGCGGCGGACCGGGCTCGGACCGCTCCACCGGCGTCCAGGGAACGAAGGAGGGCCCGTGAGGTTCGGCGCCCATCCCCTCGAGGGTGTCGTCGGAGTCGGCCATGTTCGATCAACGGTAGCAGCGGAATCAGCGTGGAGCCGGGTCGAGTTCTCCACAGCTCTTCTGGATCTGGGGACGACGATCCACAGATTCGCGCGAGGGCGGTCGATCGAGGTTCGTCGTACGCATGCTCTCGGTATGACACCACGACCTTCCGGGCCCGGGCGGGCCCTCGCCCGATGACCAACCGGCGGCGCCGGATCCGTCCTCGACTGCGACCGGCGGAAGCCGTTAGGCTGCGGGCCCGCGGAGCGCCCGACCTGCTGGCCGTCATTCCCTTCCTGCTGGGGTTCCACCCACGCGAGTCGGTCGTGACGGTGTTCGTGCGATCCGGCCGGATCATCCTGACCGCACGGCTCGACCTCCCGCCGCCCGAGGCCTCAGCGGCGTACGCGGAGATGCTGCGGAGGCTCATTCGCCAGCACGGTGGCGACGAGATCGTGGTGCTCGGCTACAGCGCCCAGCCGGAACCGGCTCGGGCGTTCCTGTCCAGGCTGCTCGAGGAGCTGCCGCCGGAAATGGTCAACGAGGCGTTGTACGCCGACGGATCGCGATGGTGGTCGATGAGCTGTGACGGCCCCTGCTGCCCCGCCGAGGGAACGCCGTACGCCGTGGACAGCCACCCGCTGGCTGCCGAGGCGGTCCTCGCCGGGAAGGCGGTGCGCGCCGATCGCGACGCCCTCGCCGAGCTGGTCCGCGGTCCCGCGTCGACCGACCTGGCCCGGCTCGAGGCGCTGGCCGAGGAGCTGCGGCCGGCGCTGGCCCGGCTCGGTGGCAGAGCGTCGGTGCGCGATCTGGAGCGTAGCGTCCGCCGTGCGGTTGCCGATCCGGCTGGGCTCGACGAGCGGGCCGGGGTGAGACTGGCCCTGCTGGTCGAAGACGTGCGGCTGCGGGACCAGGCCTGGTCGATGATCACCCCGGAGGACGCCGTGCAGCACGCTGATGTCTGGTCCCGGGTGACCCGCAGGGTGCCGGCGGCAGTGTCGGCCGGGCCGCTGGCGCTGGCCGGCATCGCGGCCTGGATCGGCGGCAACGGGGCCTTGCTGAACTGCTGCATCGAGGAGCTGAGCCGGATCCATCCGACGTACTCGATGGGCCGCCTGCTGGCCACGTTGAGCGAGCAGGCGGTGTCGCCCCGGCTGTGGGATGAGATGGCCGGACCGATCCGGGAGACGGTGCTCGACGAGCTCGAGCGGCTCGCCGGGTGATCGTGAGGTGCACTACGTTTCTGCCATGACGAGCCCGGCGGTGTCGCGCAAGAAAAGGTTCGTGGTCTGTGGCGAGACCCTTATCGACCTTGTGCCGGCGAACCAGGGCTCCGACGACTCGCACAAGTCGACCTGGCTGGCTCTCTCGGCCGGCGGCCCGATGAACTCTGCCGTGGCGCTGGGCAAGCTGGGCATGGAGACCCACTTTCTCGGCCGGCTGTCCACCGACGCCTTCGGCCGCCAGCTGCGGCAGCACATCCTCGGCGCGAACGTCCAGCTCGACCTAGCCACCGAGTCCTCCCAGGCCACGTCGATCGCCGTGGTCAGCCTGGACGCCGAGGGCGTGGCGAGCTACACCTTCCACTTCAACGACACGGCGAACTTCGGCTGGCAGATCGACGACCTGCCGGAACTGGGGGCGTCCGACTGGCTCCACATCGCCTCGTTGTCCTGTGTGGTCAGCCCGGGGGCGGAGGTGCTCTTGGACTGGATGCGCACGGTTTCCGCCGGTGTCTCCTACGACATCAACGTGCGGCCAACGGTGATCACCGATCCGGACAAGTACTGGGCCAAGGTGCAACCCTGGCTGCGGGTGCTCGGGCAGCGGAACGGCATCGTCAAGGCGAGTGACGAAGACGTTCGGTTCCTGGCCAAGGCCGCCGGCGCTTCCGCCTCGGCCTCATCCGACCCGATCGAGGTGGCGAGGGGTTGGGTCGACCAGTACGGGCTGAACCTCGCGGTGCTCACCCTCGGGCCTGGCGGTGGTGTTGCCATCGAGCCCGGTCGTGAGGCGACAAGAGTGCCCGGATTCCCGACCAAGGTGGTGGACACGGTAGGCGCGGGCGACACCTTCATGGCGGGTTTCCTCGAGGCCCGGGTCAACCGGGAGCTCGGACTGGAGGACTGCCTGCGGCGGGCGGCCGCTGCCGCGTCGATCGTCTGCTCACGGCAGGGGGCCCAGCCGCCGACCACGGCCGAGGTGGACGCCCTGATCGCCGACGCCGCCGACTGAGGCGTGGTGCTCTGGACCGTCGTCGGCCCGGCCGGAGCCTGTCGACGGGGCGTCAGGTCGGTGTCGGCGCGGTTCCGGCGGCGGCCGCCCGGAGAGCCTCGACGGCTTCCTGGCTGCGTGCGTCGCCCGGACTGGAGCCGTCGGCTTCGGTGACGTAAAAGGTGTCGATGGCCTGGCCGGCGAGGGTGCTGATGTGCGCCGACCGGATGGACAGGTCGATCTTGCTCAGTGCCCGGCCCAGCGCGTACAGCAGCCCGGCCCGGTCCGAGGTGCGTAGCTCGATCACTGCGGCGCTTTCGCTGGCGTCCCGCACCTCCTCGACATGAGGCGCGGAGGCTACCCGGTCCGAGCCAGAGATCCGGGCTTCCCGGCGCAGCACCGCACTGAGGACCGTCCCGTCGCCCGCTTCCAGCCGTTCCAGCTGCTTGACCAGGTACGCCGGGTCGGGCACGTCGGAGGGCTGCTGGCGGTCGACCCGCCAGGTGTTGACCGCGATTCCCTCCACGGTGTGCAGAACGGCCGAGCGAACCGGTATCGAGTGTGAGGCGAGCAGGCCCGCGGTATCGCTGAACACACCGAGCCGGTCGCGGGCGGCGACCACCAGCTGGAGCCCGCCAGGCTGCGGCTCCACCCGGATTCGCGGCCGGCCGTCCAGCTGCACCGAGCGGGCCAGGCCGATGTCGACAAGTCGGGTGACGTCGAACCGACTGCTCTCGTCGGTCAGCAGGCCCTCGGTGACGTCGGCCAGGCCGTTGATCAGCTGCGCCCGCCACGGCGTCCAAGCGGCCGGACCGGCCGCGCGGGCGTCGGCTTCGGTCAGATAGCGCAGCAGACGGAGGACATCGGTCCGGCCGTCCACCGCCTCGACCAGTGCCGCCCGAGTGGCCGGATCGGCGTGGTCTCGCTTGGTGGCCAGCAGCGCGAGGGTCAGGTGCTCGCGGACCAGCAGCTCGACCAGATCGGCGTCGGCGGGTTCGACCCCCATGGCCAGCACCGCCTCCCGGGCGATCGGTGCGCCGATCGCGGGGTGCTGCTGACCCGCTCCGGGCAGCTTGCCGATGTCGTGAAGCAGCGCCGCCAGCAGCAGCAGGTCGGGCCGTTCGACACTGGTCAGGTGGCGCTGCGCCTCGACAACGGTCTGGACCGAGTGGCGGTCGACGGTGTGGGAGTGGATCGGGTTGTGCTGTGGACGGGCCCGAATGGGTTCCCAGCTGGGGAACCAGCGCGAGATGCAGCCGGCGAGCTCCAACGCCTCCCAGACCGGCACCAGGTTGGTTCCGGCCGACAGCATGTCGAGCAACGCCTGCCGGGCGCCGTCCGGCCAGGGGACCGGAAGTGGCGGGGCGTGCCGACCGAGGTTGTTCGCCGTCACGGGTGACAGCACCAGGCCTCGCTCGGCGGCGAGCGCCCCGGCCTGCAGGCCGACCAGCACACCGTCGGCCTTGGTGTTCGGGCCGAGGGCCACCTCCCCCTGGTGGATGATCAGTCCGTGCTCGGCCACGGTGTACTCGGGCCGGCGCTCGCGTCTGCCGAAGCCCAGCACTCGTCGCGGCGGGATCGCCTGGCGAGCGGCGCGGGCGGTGAGATCGACCGCGTGCCCGATCCGGCGCGCCGCCAGACTCACCTCGCGCCGCAGCTCGTCCGCCTCGGGATACCCCAGCCGTGCGGCGACGTCGTTCGCCTCGGTGATCAGCAGCCGGTCCTGGGACCGCCCGGAGCTCAGGTGCAAGGCGTCCCGCACATCGAGCAGACGTTCGTAGGGTTCGCGTACGCCCTCGTGCGGCCGGTCGGTCAGCCAGGTGGCCGCCAGGGCCCGCAGCATGCTGACGTCACGGAAGCCGCCCCGGGCCTCCTTGAGGTCCGGCTCGAGCAGGTACGCCGCGTCGCCGAACGTCTGCCAGCGCTCCTCGAGCGAAGCCAGTAGCTCCGGCAACCGGGACCTGGCCTTGCTGCGCCAGGTGTCGAGGAGCGCGGTTCGCGCGCCCTTGACGAGAGCGGCGTCACCGGCGATCGCGCGCAGGTCGAGCAGGCCGATCCCCGCGCTGAGCTCACGCCCGGCCACGTCGGCGCACTCGGCCGGCGTCCGCACGGAATGGTCGAGCCGGATGCGGGCATCCCACAGCGGGTACCAGAGGTCGGTGGCCAGTCGGTCGACGGTGCGGGTGCTGCTGCCGTCGTGCAGCAGCACCAGGTCGAGGTCGGAGCGAGGCCCGAGCTCGACCCGGGCCAGGCTGCCGACCGCGGCCAAGGCGACGCCGGTCGCTGGTCCGCCGACGTCCGCGTACAGGCCGGCCAGTGCTGCCTCCACGCCCTGAGTCGCCAAACGCCGACGATCCGGCCCTACCGTGGCGGACCACGCGGACCGGATCGCGACGTTGAGACGCTCGCTGGTTACGCCACGCTTCAGAGCGCGTCCAGCCCGCGCTCCCCGGTTCGGACGCGAACGATGTCGTCCACGGGAACCGACCAGACCTTGCCGTCACCGATGCGGCCGGTCCGAGCGCTCTTCACCAGGACGTCGATGATGTCCTTGACATCGTCGTCGTCCACGAGCACCTCAAGTCTCACCTTCGGCACCAGGTCGACGGTGTACTCCGCCCCCCGGTAGACCTCGGTGTGCCCCCGCTGACGTCCGAAGCCACTGGCCTCGCTGACGGTCATGCCCTCGATCCCGAACGACTCGAGCGCGGTCTTCACTTCGTCCAGCATGTGCGGCTTGATGATCGCGGTCACGAGCTTCATGCCGACACCTCCTCGTCTGAGTTGACTGCCCGGTTCTCACTGGCCGGCAGGGCAGTGCTGCCGAACGACCTGCCCCTCAGGCCCGCGCTGAGCGTGCCGAGATCGTAGCCGGTCTCCGCGTGCTCCGAGCCGTCGACACCGGCCAGCTCGTCCTCCTCGCTGACGCGGAAGCCGATGGTCTTGTGCAGGACGAAGCCGATGATCAGGGTCAGGATCAGGCTGTAGAAGAGCACGGCGAAGGCACCCACGGCCTGCCGCCACAGCTGGTCGACCCCGCCGCCGTAGAACAGCCCGTTCACTCCCGCCGGCGCTGCCTCGGTGGCGAGCAGACCGATGGCCAAAGTGCCCCACAGGCCACCGACCAGGTGCACGCCGACCACGTCGAGCGAGTCGTCGTAGCCGAGCTTGTACTTCAGCCCGACGGCCAGCGCGCAGAGCACACCGGCGATCGCGCCGAGAATGATCGAGCCGATCGGAGAGACCGAGTTGGCGGCCGGCGTGATAGCGACCAGGCCGGCCACGATGCCGGAGGCGGCGCCGAGTGAGGTCGGGCGGCCGTCGCGGAAGCGCTCAGTGATCAACCAGCCGAGCGCCGCGGCCGCGGTGGCGACCAGGGTGTTGACCCAGGCCACGGCGGCGGTGTTGCCGGCTGATACGGCCGAGCCGGCGTTGAAGCCGAACCAGCCGAACCACAGCAGACCCGCACCCAGCATCACCAGGGTCAGGTTGTGCGGCCGCATCGGCTCCCGGCGCCAGCCGAGACGCTTGCCGAGCACGATCGCCAGAGCCAGGCCCGCGGCGCCGGCGTTGATGTGCACCGCCGTGCCGCCCGCGAAGTCGAGGGCTGCCAGGTTGTTGGCGATCCAGCCGCCGGTGTGGGTGACCACGTCGTTGTCGTCGGTCAGCGTGAAGTCGAAGACCCAGTGCGCGACCGGGAAGTAGACCAGGCTGGCCCAGATGCCGACGAAGATCAGCCAGGTGCTGAACCTGGCTCGGTCGGCGATCGCGCCGGAGATCAGGGCGACGGTGATGATGGCGAACACGGCCTGGAACGCGACGAACGCCATGGCCGGATAGGTGGAGTCGGTGTCGGCCATCAGGCCCTTGAGACCGAGGTACTCCGTCGGATCGCCGAGCAGGCCGTAGCCGATGTCGTTGCCGAAGGCGAACGAGTAGCCGTAGAGCACCCAGAGGATGGAGACGAGAGCCAGTGCTCCGAAGCTCATCATCATCATGTTGAGGACGCTCTTCGCGCGGACCATGCCGCCGTAGAAGAGCGCCAGCCCCGGTGTCATCAGTAACACCAGCGCAGCGGAGGTCAGCATCCAGGCGGTGTCGCCTGAATTGAGTTCTAGTGGCATCTGTCGCTTCTTTCGGTGAAGGAGCTGGAACGTTTGTGAACGGCCGCGCGGCGGATGGATCCTGGACCCCGCACGGTTACCCAGAACTCTTCTTGACCCGTGTTGCGCCAATCGCGCTGTCTGTTACGGGAGGGTTCCAGATTCGCCCGGTGGTGTTGCAGCCATGTTTCCGTCGCCACTCACCAGCGACTCAGCCGCGGTTTCGAACGCTGAGTCAGGTGGCGGCGGCCGCCTGGCGGGCGGCCCAGGCGGAGTCCACCATCTCGTCGACGGAGTAGCGCATCCGCCAGTCGAGGTCACGTGCCGCGAGCTCACCGTTCGCCACGATCTGGGCCGGATCACCTGGCCGCCGCCCCCTGATCTCCGGCGCGAAGTCGATGCCGGTGATCCCGGCCACCGCGTCCATGATCTGCCGCACCGAAAGGCCGGTGCCGCTGCCCAGGTTGTAGACCCGCTCGAGCGGTCGGCCCTCTAGCAGCGACTTGGCGGCCGCGACGTGTGAGATGGCCAGATCGGCGACGTGCACGTAGTCGCGGACGCAGGTTCCGTCCGGTGTGGGGTAGTCGTCGCCGTTGATGTAGGGCGTCCTGCCGTTCACGAGGGCTTCGAAGATGAGCGGGAACAGGTTGTGCGGGCTGGTGTCCCGCAGATCCGGATAGCCGGACCCGACCACGTTGAAGTAGCGCAGCGATGTGTGGCGCAGCTGTTCGCGCGCCTTGCTCTGGTCGGCCAGCAGCCATTCGCCGATCAGCTTGGACTCCCCGTACGGCGACTCCGGCCGGGTTGGCGTCTGCTCGGTGACGACTCCGGTCTGCGGGGTGCCGTAGACCGCAGCGCTGCTGGAGAAGACGAAGCGGTCCACGTCGTGGGCGGCCATGGCCTCGAGCAGGACCACCATGCCGGTGACGTTCTGGGTGTAGGTGTGCAGTGGCCGGCTGACCGAGACCCCCGCGTACTTGAAGCCCGCCAGGTGCACCACGCCGACGACGTCCAGCTCGCCGAACAGCCGGTCGAGGAGGGCCGCGTCGACAACACTGCCTTCATAGAAGGGCACGCCCTCGTCGACGAACTCTCGGTGACCGCTGGACAGGTCGTCGAGCACGGCTGCCGGGATGCCCTCAGCCGCGAAGGCGCGAGCTACATGCGAGCCGATGTAGCCGGCACCGCCGGTCACCAACCAGGTCATCGCGGTCCTTCCGTACGCGTGCAGTGCGGCCGACAGCCTACGGTGTAGCGCGTCGCACCGGCACTGTCAGTAGCGGGTGGCAGGGTCCTCGGCATGGGACGGAACAACCAGCGGCGCCGCGCCGCCAGACAGCGCGTCCGGCATCAGCGCGGACCGACGCCACCACGCGACGGGCGGCAGCCGGGGCCCACCGGCTTCTGGTTCTCGAGCAGGCCGGCTCCGGATGAGGTGCGCGTCGAGCCGGTGGAGCGGATCTTGACCCGGTTGCTCACTGCGGCAGCGGCCTCGCCGGCAACCGTGGGTCTGGCGCTGGAACATGAGCTGGTCGCCCTGGATGCCGCTCAGCTGGCTGACCTGGACCAGCTGATCCAGGGCCGGATGCAGCACACGCTTGCGTCCGCGTACGAGCACGGCTGGCTCCCACTCGATCTGTTGCACTACATCCGCCCGATCCGGCAGGCGCTCGTTCCGGCTCTCGCAGCCGCGATCACCAGCCATGCCCGCGACGTCCGGGCCGAGGAGCGGGCTCCGCGCCGCTGGCGAGACCAGCTGCCGGTGGTCGCCGATCATGGTCCGGGATCTTCGGAGGCGCGGTCCGAGGTGTTGCAGCTGCTGGCCGTCATGTCGGTCATGCCCCCGCTGGAACGGCTGCTCCCGCCGCCGTCGATGTGGGACCAGGCGGTCTTTCGGCAGCGTTCGACGGCGTCCGGCTCGGAGCGGGACCGGCTGCTCAACAAGATCAGGACGCTGCTGGCCAAGGCGGAGGCGACCGAGTTCGCCGCCGAGGCCGAGACGTTCACCGCCAAGGCCCAGGACCTGATGACCCGACACGCCATCGACGAGGCGCTGGTCCGGGCCGCCGATGATCAAGCCGTCGAGATCGAGGGGGTACGCGTGCACATCCACAACCCGTATGCGGCGGAGAAGGTCCAGCTGCTGAACCAGGTCGCGCGGGCGAACCGGGCGCGGGCGGTGTGGAACAAGCCCTGCGGAATGGTGACCGTGATCGGCACGCCGGTCGACGTCGACCAGGTCGAGTTGCTGTTCACCTCGCTGCTGATCCAGGCAACCCGGGCCATGGCCGAGGCCGGCGCCCGCCGGACCGGGGCATTCGAGCGGTCCGCCTCGTTTCGGCGATCGTTCCTGATGGCGTACGCCCTGCGGATCGGGGAGCGGCTGCAGGAGAGCAGTGAGGCGGCGGTGGAGTCATACGGCACCGACCTGGTGCCGGTGCTGAAGCGGCAGGAGGAGGCGGTCCACGCCGAGTACGAGCGCCTGTTCCCACGCACCCGGACCGCCCGCGCCGGCTCGTACAACGGGGCGGGGTGGGAGGCCGGTCGCGCTGCCGCCGACCGTGCGACCTTCACCGCCGGACGGTTGAGTGCGTGAGACCAGACCGGGCGGCATGCTGGGGGCGTGCGCCTCATGGTCTGGGTCGACGACTGGCAGCTGCAGTGCTGCGGTACTCCGTTCGCCATCGGCGACGAGGTGACCTGGACCCTGTCGTCGACGCCCGACAGGGACTGGCTGTCCGGCATCTTCGGCCCGGAGCCGGCCCACCGGATCACCCACGCCGAAGAACACCACGGCCAAGGCAACCTGGTGGCCACTCGGGGGCGGGTGATCGACATCAGTGCTGCCTCCTGCCACTACACCGAGCACCCGAGGGGGCGAGGCGCTGAGGTGCGGCACATAGCCGGCTCGGGCGAGCTGCACCCCGTCACCGAAGCTGCTGGATACGAATCCGGGCCTGATGGAACGCTCTTCCTCGGCTACGTCGTCGAGCTGGAGGCGTACGGCGCAGTCAGCGCGGAACGGTCGAGCGGGCGAGGACCCGGAGGTCGCCGATCGGCAGGTTGAGGGCGAGCCCCACGGCGCCGGCTTGATCGGACAGCGCCTCCTCAGGCAGCGGCGCTTCACCGGTCAGCATGGTGACCTCCAGGTCGATGCGGCGGGCCCGAGCCAGGGTCTTCCACGTCGCGACCAGCCGATCGCCGTGCAGGACCACTGGCGAGTAGGTCGCGTTGGCCTTGGTCCAGATCTGGGTCAGCTGCTCGCTGGTGCAGAACCGGGTCCGGCCCGGTCCGGCGAAGCCGAGGAGCAGGCCGTCGAACTCCGGCAGCAGACGCACGCCGAGATCGTCGCCGGCCACGTCTGGCGGCGGCGACGCCAGCTCCAGATAGGACTGGCCCTCCGGCCCAGGAACCTGCTCGACTACAGCGCCGAGCCGGTTGACGGCTCGGTCGACGAGCTTGAGGTTGACTCCGAAGAAGTACGCGAGGTCGGCTCGGGTGACCGGTCCGTAGGCGCCGAGATGTGCCAGCGCCAGGTCCGCCAGTGCTTCTTCGGGCGGAACGACCTCCAGATCGGGCAGCACGCTGCGACCGGTCCGGTGGAAGGCGTCGGTGCGTCGCTCCCAGTGCTCATCGCGCGGTCGGCGCAGCAGGCCGCTGTGGCCCCAGATCACACTCGGCGATGCCACCGTGGGCTGGTCCGTGCCG
Organism: uncultured Actinomycetota bacterium; assembly: GCA_963711015.1. Lineage (GTDB taxonomy): Bacteria > Actinomycetota > Actinomycetes > Propionibacteriales > Propionibacteriaceae > Microlunatus. Next base: position 135,424 of record CAVQCQ010000001.1, on the reverse strand, counting down.
TTGTACTCGGCGAGCCATTCCCGAAGGTGGTCGACGATCGCGTCCCGTGGCAGCCAGTCGTCGGCGCAGTGACGCTCCAGCTCATCGAAGACCTCCTCGGGTGTTGCCGCACCGAGCTCGACGGAGGCGCGAAGCTGTGTCGCGCGGAGCAGGCGGGCAACCGGGTCCAGCCGGGCGTACGCGGCGGCGGTACTGGTGTGCACCGTGCCGCGGATCGAGCTGGTCTTGACCAGTCGGTGGTCCGCGAACAGGCCGTTGACGTCGGCGTACGCCACCCCAGGAAGCCGTGACGAGGCGACCAGGAAGGGTGCCCGAGGTACCTGGGTCTGGATCGGCCCGAGCCGGCCGAGCAGCTCGAGCACGGCCTCCTGATCACGCCCAGGGATCGGGGGGAACTGACGCTGGAGGGTCCGACGGCGTAGCTCGTCGTGGGTCAGCGCCGACATGGCGCAACCGTAAGGGACGGGTAGCGTGCGGGCGGTGGCAACCTTTGCGCTCATTCATCCTGCTCGAGGCGTACGCGTAGCCGCTGGGTTCCCACCGCAATTGGCTTCGGCCCTGATGAACCGCTGCGTTACAGTGAGAGGCATGGAACGCTGGTCTCTCCTTAGCTAGCCGCGCAGCTCGGAGCTGCGCGGCCACCCCCTGGCGCCCTCGGCGCAGGGGTTTTTTCATGCCCAGGACAGACCCGGAACGAAGGACGGAACAGACGTGACCGATCAGATGGAGCGGACGACCGAGGACGAGCCCGGCGTGCGTGCTCGCTATGACGCAGTCGCCGCCCAACAGCGGTGGCAGGCGTACTGGGCTGAGCACGACACGTTCGCCGCCAAGGACGACGGCACGGCGGAGCGTCGCTACATGCTGGACATGTTTCCCTACCCGTCCGGAGACCTGCACATGGGTCACGCCGAAGCGTTCGTGATGGGTGACGTGGTCGCCCGCTACTGGCGGCTGAAGGGCTATGACGTACTGCACCCGATCGGCTGGGACTCGTTCGGCCTGCCGGCCGAGAACGCCGCCATCCAGCGCAACGCACACCCGGCCGAGTGGACCTATGCCAACATCGAGACGCAGGCGACGTCGTTCCGCCGCTACGGGCTGAGCTTCGACTGGAGCCGTCGGCTGCACACTTCCGACCCGGAGTACTACCGCTGGACCCAGTGGTTGTTCCTGCGGTTCCGCGAGCGCGGCCTGGCCTACCGCAAGGCCAGCTACGTCAACTGGTGCCCGAAGGACCAGACGGTGCTGGCCAACGAGCAGGTCATCGCCGGATTGTGCGAGCGGTGCGGCAGCCAGGTGACCAAACGCCAGCTGACCCAGTGGTACTTCAAGATCACCGAGTACGCGCAGCGCCTGCTGGACGACATGGACGGCCTGACCGGCGCCTGGCCGGACCGGGTGCTGACCATGCAGCGCAACTGGATCGGCAAGTCCGAGGGCGCGTACGTGGACTTCCGGATCGAGGGCCGGGACGAGCCGGTGACGGTGTTCACCACCCGCCCGGACACCCTGTGGGGGGCGACGTTCTTCGTGATCGCCCCAGAGGTGCCGCTGGCCGCCGAGGTGGTCACCGAGGAGCACCGGACGGCGTTCGAGGGGTACCTGGAGCAGACCAAGCGGGTCACCGAGATCGAACGCCAGTCCACCGACCGGCCGAAGACCGGGGTGTTCCTGGGGGTGCACGCGATCAACCCGGTCAACGGCGAAAGGATCCCGGTGTACGCGGCCGACTACGTGCTGTCCGAGTACGGAACCGGCGCGATCATGGCCGTACCCGCCCATGACCAGCGGGACCTGGACTTCGCCCGGGCGTACGAGCTGCCGGTGCGGATGGTGGTCGACACGGGGGACCCCGACCCGGCGGAGACCGGGGTGGCGACACCAGGCGACGGGACGTACGTGAACTCCGGCCCGCTGAACGGGCTGACCGACAAGGTCGCCGGAGTGGCGGAGACCATCGCCCGGCTGGAGGCCGAGAGCGTAGGGAAGGGCGCGATCACCTTCCGGCTGCGGGACTGGCTGCTGAGCCGGCAGCGCTACTGGGGCTGCCCGATCCCGATCATCCACTGCGAGCGCTGTGGGGAGGTGCCGGTGCCCGATGATCAGCTGCCTGTTGAGCTGCCCTATATGAAGGGCACCGATCTCGCCCCCAAGGGAACCTCACCGCTGGCTGCCGCCACCGACTGGGTGAACGTCGAATGTCCGTCCTGCGGCGGACCGGCGACCCGGGACACCGACACCATGGACACCTTCGTCGACTCGTCGTGGTACTTCTTCCGCTACTGCTCGCCCGGCCTGGAGAGCGGGCCCTTCGATCCGGCGGACATCCGTCGCTGGATGCCGGTCGAGCAGTACGTGGGTGGCGTCGAGCACGCGATCCTGCACCTGCTGTACATGCGGTTCTTCACCAAGGTGCTGTACGACATGGGGCTGGTCGACTTCGAAGAGCCGATGCGGCGGCTGCTGAACCAGGGCCAGGTCATCAACCGGGGGAGGGCGATGAGCAAGTCGCTGGGCAACGGGGTTGACCTGGGCGAGCAGATCGACGAGTTCGGCGTGGACGCTATCCGGCTGACGGTGGTCTTCGCGGGCCCGCCCGAGGAGGACATCGACTGGGCCGACGTCTCGCCCGGTGGTTCGCTGCGGTTCCTGCAGCGGGCGCACCGGCTGGCGGTCGACGTGACCAGCGAGCCGGGCGTCGATCCCGCAACCGGGAACGTCGAGATGCGCCGGCAGACGCATCGGCTGCTGGCCGAGATCGAGCAGACGATCGAGAGCCAGCGGTTCAACGTGACCGTCGCCCGGATCATGGAGCTGGTCAACGCCGCTCGGAAGGCGATGGACGGCGCTGCGGGCCCGGCCGACCCGGCGGTCCGCGAAGCGGCGGAGGTGATCACGGTGGCGCTGAGCCTGGTCGCGCCGTACGTCGCCGAGGAGATGTGGGAGCAGCTGGGGCGCCCGCCCTCGGTGGCCCAGGCGAGCTGGCCGGTCGTCGACCGCAGCCTGGTGGTGGCCGAATCGGTGACCTGTGTGGTGCAGATCCAGGGCAAGGTACGCGGCCGTCTGGAGGTGTCGCCGACCATCGGCGACGAAGAGCTGCGGGAGCGGGCCCTGGCCGAGGACTCGGTGGTCCGGGCACTGGCCGGGCGTCAAGTGGCCAAGGTGATCATCCGCGCACCCAAACTGGTCAGCATCGTCCCGGTCTAGGTGAGGCGCCCACCTCACACCGACAAGTCGGGAGAGAGGGGGGTCAGCGGGCGTCCGCCAGGGTGGTGAGGAGACCGAGATGGTCGCTGCCGTCGACCTGGAAGGTCGAGACCGAGGTCGCGGTGAGCTGCTCGTCGATCAGCACATGGTCGATCGGCACCAGGGGTGGGTAGCGCCGGTCGGCCGGGAATGTCGGCAGCCAGCCGGCCCCAGCCACATCGGTGACGCTCTTCAACCCCAGGGCTCGCAGTCGCTGCATCGGACCGTGTTCCTCCACGGCGTTGAAGTCGCCCGCCACGACCATCGGGCCGGTGAGGTCGTCGGCGACGGCCTCGAAGACCTGCCGGTGCTCCCGGTCCCACCGGTTGCCGCCGCAGTAGGGGTTGCACGGATGTACCGCGAACAGCCGGACCGGACCGAGCTCCGGCACCTCGACCGCCGTCTCCCACTGCTGGAAGGCGGTCTCTCCGATCAAGCGCCCGGGCGCCAGCGGAAAGCGTGAGTAGACCGCGGTGTTGCTGACGACGCCATCGTCGACGTCGCCCACGGAGTACCGGAACCGCTCGTCCCAACCCAGCGGCTTGAGTGCGTTGAGCGCCTCGGGCGTCGCCTCGATCAAGATCACAACGTCGGCTCGCGTCGCCTGCTCGGCGACCTGACTGCTGTCGGCCTCACCGTTGTGCAGGTTCAGCGTCATCAGTGTGAACGAGGCGCCGGTCGCCGGCCGGTCGTCCGGTACGAACAGCGGAGCGAGGGTGAGAATGTGACCGATCGAGGCCAGCAGCACCAGGAGAGTGACGACGGCGAGTGCGACCCGGCGGCGGGCCCGAATCAGCGCAGCTACCAGGCAGATCACCGCCAGCGCGTAGCCGAGCACCCCGTACGCGATGAACGACGCGACCATCGCGGTGGCGTCGTCGGTGGGCGGCACGATCCGCAGCACCGTGCTCGCCAGGGCGGGGACCAAGGCCACGCCGGCGACCGTCAGCAGCAGGCCCTGGCCGACGCGGACCGACGCGCTGCTGTCCCAGCTGACCTGCAAGGTGGGCTTCGTCATCGGCTTCGCCGGGGTGCCGCGGGGTTGCGCCGCCTCATCCGGATCTCCTCCGGATAGGGCGGGAACTCCGCCTTCCGGCGGTCTTCGGTCTCGCTCCAGCCGTGCGATCGGTAGAACGCGCGCGCGACCTCGTTGTCGGTGAGCACCCAGAGCGACGCCTGGGGTACGCCGCCGGAGAAGATCTCCAGGCAGGCGAACTCGATCAACGCTGAGCCGTAGCCGCGCCGGGTCTGGTGAGCCACGACGCCGAGATGCAGCACGGTGTCGTCGTCGAACGCCACGAACCCCACCGGAGCGTCGAGGAGCTCGAGCAGATGGACGTGAGCGAACCGGTCGTGGAGCACCCGTCGCCAGCGCCGCGTCACCTCGTTGGCCGGGTAGGGATAGTCCTCGGGCGGGAAGATGTGGCTGAGTGGCTCCTCGCTCGCGGCTCGCTCCAGCCGGGTCAGCAGCCTGGCCTCGTCAGGGCGGGCTCGCCGGATCCGCAGCCCTGTCTCCTCGTCCTCCAACGGAGGTTGGTGCAGCTCGAGGATGTCGATCAGTTGGTGGGCGATCCGGTCGGCGCGGGTGAACCGGCCGCGGCGCGCGGCGAAGTTGGACTTCTGCACGCACCACGCCTCGGCCATGTCGTCGACCGAGCCGATGATCAACCCGTTCTCACCGGGAGCGATCAGGGTGATGTCGTCCCAGTCGAAGCTGTGCCGGCGGAACGGATTGACGACCTCGACGTGGGCGTCGGTGGCGCGCAGCCGTGGATGGAGGCCGAAGCGCCAGGCGTAGAGCAGGGCGAGCAGGGTCAGCAGCACCAGCAGGCCGGGTATCCACGGTGTCTGCTCGGATCGGTAGATGAGATAGGCCAGGGTCGGAATGACCAACCCTGCCGTGATCGCGAACAGACCGACGAAGACCATCGTGAGCGGCCCGGCGCGCCAAGCACGTCGGGTGGGATCGCTCATCGGTCTTCTCTTTCTTCCGACACCGGAACGCCCGAGCTGCTGCTGACCAACGCCGGGGGACACCAGGTCCTACGCTGAGCCAATGGCTGGCGTGGCGGTGGTGACCGACTCTACGTCCTCGCTGACGCCGGCCCAGGCGGAGCGCGCCGACATTGCGGTCATTCCTTTGCAGGTGGTCATCGACGGTGTCAGCCGGCCGGAATCGGACGTGCCGGCCGGAGAGGTGGCTGAAGCCCTGCGGGCCGGACGGCGGGTGAGCACGTCGCGTCCGACGCCGGAGGTGATCGGGTCCCGGTTTGCGGAACTGGCCGCTGCTGGGCACGAGGCGATTGTCTCGGTGCACCTGAGTGCGAAGATCTCTGGCACCTGTGGTGCGGCGGAGGTCGCCGCCGCGGCGGCCTCGGTGCCGGTCGTCGTGGTCGACAGCGGCACTCTGGCGATGGCCGCCGGCTTCGCCGCACTCGCCGGAGCTGCAGCCGCACGCTCGGGCGCAGACTTCGAGGCTGTTGCCGAGCGGATACGGCGCCAGGCCGCCGCCTCGCAGACCTACTTCTACGTCGACAGCCTGGAGTACCTGCGCCGCGGCGGACGGATCGGCACGGCCGCTGCCATGCTCGGATCGGCCCTGTCCGTGAAGCCCTTGCTGACCGTGGCGGACGGGGAGATCCGGGCGTACGAGCGGGTCCGGACCGAGTCGAAAGCCGTCGCCCGGCTGACCGAGCTCGGACTGGCGTCCCTGGCCCGGGCCGCGGGTCGCAGCGACCAGGTCGACGTCGCCGTGCACCACCTGGACAACGCGGCCGGTGCCGCACGGATCGCCGACCAGCTCGCCAGTCGGCTGCCCGCGGGCGAGGTCGTTCTCGCCGAGGTCAGCGCAGTCCTCGGGGTCCACGTCGGCCCCGGCACTCTCGGGATCGTCGTCTCTCCGCACGTCTGACGCCCGGGTCGACGATCTCGAACCCCCGGAGCTGGGCGGCTGCGTTGTCCCCAGGAGCGGTGGCAGCCGGAGCGTCATCCACAGATCTCGCACGAGGCGGTCGATGTCGAGGGGCCGTCCTTAGGTTCACGGCATGGCGCGTCGTCCTGCTCCCGATCCCGAGCTCGCCCGGCTGGTCAGTGACCGGGTCGCCCATCTGCTGGGCGATCAGCGTCCGCGTCGCGCGGCGGGCCCAGCGCACCGGCCGGAGCCGGTCCTCGAGGATCTCGAGCAGCTGTCCAGCGATGCCGACCTGCCGCGAGGCTTCACTCGACTGCACCTCTCGGTCGTCAGTGCGCTGATCCTTCTTGGCCTGCTCTGCGCCGGCTGGGCGCTGCTCCGGTCGCGGCCGGTGGCGGTCGCCAGTCCCGGCGCGCCGCCCAGCGTCACGACCCCGAGCCCGGATGCCGGCGCGACCCCGACAGGCTCGAGTACGAGGGCTCCGACCATCGTCGTCCACGTCCTCGGAGCGGTACGCCGACCCGGGTTGGTCCGGTTGCCCGAGCAGTCTCGCGTTCAGGATGCGATTGACGCTGCCGGAGGTCTGACCAGCGGGGCCCGACCGGGTGAGCTCAATCTCGCGCAGGTGCTGGCCGACGGGCAGCAGGTGGTCATCGGCACGGCTCGTCGACCGGCCGGGGAGGTACGCGACCAGGGCCCGCCGCAGTCCGATTCCACCCAGAACGGATCACCCGCCGCCGCGCTCGATCTCAACCGGGCGACGTCGGCCCAGCTCGAGCAACTGCCCGGCATCGGACCGGTCACGGCGGCCGCCATCGTGGCCTGGCGGGAGCAGCACGGCCGGTTCAGCCGCATCGAAGAACTGCAGGAGGTCGATGGCATCGGTCCGAAGACGTACGCACGGATCGCGCCGCTTGTTCGGGTGTGATCCCTTTACCGGGTCTCGGAGAGTGTCCCTCCGGGATCGGACATAGCCCCCGCCGCTCGTTCCCGATCACGCCCGGACGCGATCTGAGGCTGGTTCCGCTCGCGCTTGTCGCGTGGGTCGGCGCCTGGCTGGGGACGCTCGGTGGGCCAGGCGGTTGGTGGGCGGCAGCCGGGGTCTCTGCCGGCCTGTGCGTTCTCGCTCGGCTACGTCGGTCGTGGTGGGTGCTGGCCGCCGCCATCGTGGCGGCGACGATCGCGGCGATCGGCGGACTGCACGCCCAGCGTCTGGCCAGTGGCCCGGTGGCAGCGCTGGCCGGCGCCGAGGCCGTGGTCACGGTCCAGGTCGAGCTCCGCAGCGATCTTCATCGGGCGCCGGCGACGGCATCGCGCCCGGGCTACGCGACCGCGCGGGTGATGATCACCGAGATCACGGGCCGTGGCGGGGCCTGGCGACTGCGTACGTCGGCACTCGTGATCATCGGCGCCGCCGAGGTCGAACGGTGGTCGCAACTGCCGGTCGGGAGCCGCCTGACGGTGCTCGCCCGACTGCAGCCGCCGGACCGCGGCTCCGACCTGGCCGCCGTCGTAGCAGTTCGTGGCCGGCCCACGCACGTCGCATCACCGAGCGCGCCACTGCGCCTGGTCGAAAAGGTCCGGCAGGGACTGCGAGCATCGGTGGAGCACCGCGGGGTTGAGGCACGAGGCCTGGTGCCCGCCCTGGTGCTCGGCGACACCTCGGCACTGACACCGGAGCTGACCAAGGATTTCGAAACGACTGGACTCTCCCACCTGACCGCGGTCTCGGGGGCCAACCTCACCCTGCTGCTCGCCTTCTTGCTGTTCGCCGCTCGCTGGCTCGGCGTACGCGGCCGCTGGCTCCGGCTGGTCGGTCTCCTGGGCGTGGTCGCGTTCGTCGGGCTGTGTCGGACCGAGCCGAGCGTCCTGCGCGCCGCGGCCATGGGGCTGGTCGCCCTGGCCGCGTTGGGCTCCGGTGGCCGACGGACCGGACTTCGGAATCTGGCGCTGGCGATGATCGTCTTGCTGCTGGTCGATCCCTACCTGAGCCGTTCGGTCGGATTCGCGCTGTCGGTCCTGGCCAGTGGCGGAATCATCTGGTGGGCGCGCTCGTGGGCAAGCCTGCTGTGCCGCTGGCTGCCACGGCTCATCGCCGAGGCACTGACCGTTCCCCTCGCCGCGCAGCTCAGCACCCTTCCCGTGGTGGCGGCGATCTCGGGCCAGGTCAGCGTCGCCGGACTGGTGGCGAACGCCGTGGTCGGGCCGTTCATCGCCCCCGCGACCGTGCTTGGCTTCCTCGCCGCGGGCAGTTCACTGCTGAGCGCTCCGCTCGCCGCCGTCTGGGGCTTCGGCGCAGCCTGGAGCGCGCAGGTGATCATCTGGGTGGCGCGGGCCGGGGCTGCCCTGCCAGGAGCATCGTGGCCCTGGCCGGTCACCGCGGCGTCACTGGTGTGGCTGGGCCTCGGCGCGCTCGCGGTCGCCCTGCTGATGCCGCACCTGCTGGTCCGGCGGTGGCTCTGCCTGGTCGTGGCAGCAGTGATGATCATCGGCCTGCTGGGCCCGCCGGTCCGGCCGGGCTGGCCGCCGCGCGGCTGGCTCCTGGTCGCCTGCGATGTGGGGCAAGGTGACGCGCTTGCGGTTCGCGCCGGCCCTCAGGCAGCTGTGGTCGTCGACGCCGGTCCTGAGCCGGCCGCGGTCGACCGGTGTCTTGACCAGCTCAGAGTGACCAGCGTGCCGCTGCTCGTGTTGACCCACTTCCACGCTGACCACGTGGACGGGCTTGTCGGGGTCCTCGACCGCCGCCGGGTCGGCGAGATCTGGGTGAGCCCCTTCTCGTTCCCGCCGCACGAGGTGGTCGGGGTGGCCGGCCAGGCCGATCGCCGCGCCATTCCCGTCAGCGCGCCACCGGTCGGCACGTCCGCGTCGCTGGGCGAAGCGCAGGTCGAGGTCATCGGTCCACGGCCGTCGGTCGGCGCGGAGGGCGAGTCGTCGCAACAGAACGACAGCAGCCTGGTCTTGTTGGTCGACGTCGCGGGCGTGCGGCTGCTGCTCACCGGTGACGTGGAGCCGCCCGGCCAACAGGCCCTGCTGGCCGGCGGACAGAGCCTCCGTGCCGATGTCCTCAAGCTCCCGCATCACGGGTCGGCGCGCCAGGACCCGGCCTTCTTCGCCGCCACGGGTGCCCGGGTGGCCATCGCCAGCGCCGGTGCCGACAACGACTACGGGCACCCGGCTCCGCGTACGCTCCGCCTGGCCGAGTCGCTGCAGATGACCGTGCTCCGCACCGACCAGCAGGGTGCTGTCGCCATCGCCGTCCGGAACGGCCGACTGGTCGCCGCAACCCAGCGCCCTTAGCCGAGCCGTCCGAGGCTGCGCGATGCCGGGGTGGCCAGCCTTCGCATCGGCTTGACCAAGACCGGTGGCAGCACGGCTCGTCCGATCCGCCCGACTCGACGTCGCCAGCTCGCGTTCGCCCCGCCGAAGACCGCGCTGTCCCCCGCCGTCCGGATCGCGCGGTGATGGGCCGCGGCACTGACGAAGTACGGAGAGCAGTGGACGACCCGGGACGGTCGGCGACCCGAGGCGAGCAGGTCCTCGACCCGGTCGGCCAGCACCTCCGCCGGTAGCGCTCCGGTGTCGACCAGGTAGTTCGACATCCAGTCGGAATCGGGTCGGCCGATGTCGTCGGCGGTCAGTTGGGCGAACGTCCGCAGCAGGCCACTGCCGACGAACACGTGGTTGCCGAGCTTCTCGTGTACGCCGAGGTCGAGTACCAGGCCCACCTGGCAGCCGGTGTGCAGGGCTTCCAGGGAGGCAGTGGAGGACACGGTGAGCAGCAGATCGGTCTCGGGGAGCTGCTCGATGATCGGGGTGTAGTCGATAGCGAAGTTGGCCGGTCGATGCAGTCCCGCCAGCAGGGTCTCGGGGTGGTACCGCATCCGGTGGAAGGTCCCCTCCTCCGGCCGGTGACGCGGTTTGAGCCGGACCTCCCGGTCCGGATGCGCACCGGCATAGTCGAGCAGTTGCCGGTAGAGATAGCGGCGGTCCTCAGCCCGCTGCGGAACTGTGGGCTGGTCGGCGAAGAGCACCCGCCGGACCGGGCCGTTCCGAGCCGGCTGCGGCGGCCCGCCGAGGATGGGCAGGCCGGTGAGCAGCAGGTTGTCGGCCGGAAGCTGCAGCGCCTGGGCCACGGTGAGGAAGTGCTCCAGCTCAGTGCGCGAGTTGACTGCGACGATGTCGGAGCCGCAGCGGTTCAGGTAGCCGGCGGTGTGGTTCTCGATGATCACCCCGACCCAGCCCGTGACGAACACTGGTCCGAGCGGGGCACCGGATCGACCGGCTGTCCCCAGCCGGTCGCCGATGTCGACCAGCAACGCCTCGTTGGCCGGGCCGGCCAGTGCCGAAACCACCACGTCCGCTGCCAGCGCCGTCTCACGCAGCTCGATGTCGTCGACGAACCGGACGACGTCAAAACCCGCCGCCGCCTGCTGGCCGGCTGAGAGTGCGGACCGCCGTCGGGGGACCACCACCTGCCAGTCGAAGCCACGGCGGGCGAGTTCGTCGCGCAGCGGCGCGCACCATTTGAGCTGGGAGTCGTAGGCGGCAAGGAACACGACTGTTCTCGGTTCCCGGCCCCCCGACCCGTTGTCCGACACGAACAAGATCATCGCCTTTGTCGAGGAGGAGGTCGGCGACGACGCTAGAAGCCGGTCGTGAACACCGGGTGAATCGAGGGCCAACGAGCGGGTGCAGGCGAGGGTGAGTTGCGATGCTGTTTGCCGACTGTTCAGATGTCGCTGCCTTCTCCGCCATCTGAGCGGCCTAGTTTCACGATCATGAACGGCATGCCGTGGGCCTTCCCGACCCCGACGCGCCGACTCGGGGAACGCCTGATCGGTATCGGGCATCCGGTCTACGTGACCGGCGAGATCGGCATCAATCACAACGGTGACCTTGCCAATGCCCTGGCGCTGATCGACCGCGCCGCCGAGGCGGGCTGTGACGCGGTCAAGTTCCAGAAGCGCACCCCCCGCACCTGTACCCCGCGTGATCAGTGGGACGTCGAGCGCGACACCCCATGGGGCCGGATGACCTACCTCGACTACCGGCACCGGGTGGAGTTCGGCCTTGCCGAATACGGCGCCATCGACGAGCACGCCCGCGGACGAGGCATCGCCTGGTTCGCCTCGCCATGGGACATCGAGTCAGTGGAGTTCCTCGAAGACTTCGACCTGCCCGCGTACAAGGTGGCGTCGGCTTGCCTGACCGACGACGAGTTGTTGCGGAGACTGCGCCGCACCGGTCGGCCGGTGATCTTGTCGACCGGCATGTCGACGATGCGCCAGATCAGGCACGCCGTCGAGGTGCTCGGGAGTGACAACATCGTGCTCGCGCACGCGACGAGCACCTACCCGGCACCGGCGGCCGAGCTGAACCTGCGGATGATCCACACTCTCCAGGCTGAGTTCCCGAACGTGCCGATCGGCTACTCGGGGCATGAGACCGGACTGCAGACGACCCTGGCGGCCGTGGCCCTCGGCGCCGTCTTCATCGAGCGGCACATCAGTCTGGACCGCGCCATGTGGGGGTCGGACCAAGCCGCGTCCATCGAGCCGCCGGGCCTGCACCGTCTGGTGCGGGACATCCGGGTGATCAGCGAGGCCTTGGGCGACGGGGTGAAGCAGGTCTACGACGGCGAGCGGGCCGCGATGAAGAAGCTGCGGCGGATCCCTGGCGTTCTCGCCGACGCCGAGCTGGTGGGGGCGCCGTCATGACAGTCACTCGCCGATGCGCACTGGTCGAGAGCCCGGCTCAGCTGCTGAACGTCCTCGAGCTGGACCGAGCCGAGCCGGCGGCCGACAACGGGTCAACGGCGCGGTCGGAACGGACCAGGGTCGCGGTGCTGGCTCCGGCCGACCAGCCGACCCGGACCCAGTTGCGCGCCATGACCTCGCTGGCCCGCCAGGCCGGTCACGAGGTGTCCTGGTTCGAGCCGCGACTCGGCGGAGGGTCGGTGGCGGGAAGCCTCCGGGCGATGGTCGCCGAACTGGGCGGTGTCGATCGGCTCGTTGTCGGCGATCCGTTCTCCGGGATCATCCAGCTGATCATCAATCTCGTCCGGCCGAGCGAGGTGACGATCGTGGACGATGGGACCGCCACCCTAGAGTTCGCCCGACAGTGGAGCAGCGGTGAACCGCTGACCCGCTGGCATCACCGCCCGGGCGCCCCCCGAGTGACCAGCCTGGTACGCGGTCAGATAGCCGGCAGCCTCCGGCGCCGACTGTCTCCGGACGGCGGATGCGCGCTGCGGTTGTTCACCGCAATGCCGGTGATCTTGCCCGGGGTCGAGATCGTTCCGAACCGGTACGAGTGGGTCCGCAGCCGGCACCATCCACCGATGATCAAGAGCGGTGCCGATCTGGCCGGCACGTCGCTGGTGGAGTCCGGCGTGCTCGACGAGGATGCCTACCTCGAGACGGTCGCCAGCCTCGCCTCCAGCCATGGAGTAGATCGCTATTTCGCCCACCGCAAGGAGAGCGCCCGCAAGCTGAGGAAGATCGTCAACCTCGGGCTCCGGGTGGCGAAGCCGTTGCTGCCACTGGAGCTGGTCGCCCGCCGGGGCCCGATCGGGTCGCGGGTCCTGAGCTTCCCGTCAACGGTGGTGCACACGCTGCCGGTCGTGCTCGCCGGCACGACTAGCGAGGTGGTGGTGTGCACACCATCGCAGGCTTGGTACAGTCCGGCCTCCCCGCCGCGCGCCGATGCCTTCCTTGCCGGAGTGACCAGGTCCGCCCGAGGCCACCACGGCCTCGCCGCGGTCGCCTGCTAGCCGCGGCATGGAGATCACGGTTGGTGACGGCCGCCTGGCGACCGTCGCCGTCATTCCTGCCCGTGGCGGCTCGAAGGGCGTAGCCGGCAAGAACCTGCTGCGCATCGGCGGCGTCAGCCTGGTCGGCCGGGCCGTCCAGGCTTGCCGGGCGGCCGAGTCGATCGATGCGGTCTACGTGAGCACCGACGATGCCGACATCGCTGCGGCCGCGGGCGAGGCGGGCGCTGACGTCATCTGCCGGCCGTCTGAGCTTGCCGGCGATTCCGCGAGCTCGGAGGCGGCGCTCGAGCATGCCCTGGGCCATCTCGATCGGATCGGGGTATCGGCCGGCGTGTTGGTCTTCGTGCAGTGCACCAGTCCGTTCATCGACCCGGCGGGCTTGGATCATGCCGTCGGGCTGATCCGGCGCGAGGAAGCGGAGACGGCGTTCGCGGGTGTGGAGACTCACGAGTTTCTGTGGCGACGCAGAAGTCGGAGCAGGGCACCAGCCCTCGTCGCCGGTCTGAACCACGACCGCTGGTGCCGGCCTCGGCGACAAGATCGGGAGCCGGACTATCGAGAGACAGGTGCCTTCTATGTGATGGCGGTGCCAGGTTTCCGGGCGCACCGGCACCGCTTCTTCGGCCGAACCGCCGTGGTGCCGGTCGCCCCGCTGTCCGCGATGGAGATCGACTCCTTCGATGACGTGGCCCTTGCCTCGGCTCTCGCCCCGCTGCTGGATCCGAAGCCGCTGCTTGACGTCGACGCTGTCATCACCGACTTCGACGGCGTACACACCGACGATGGCGCCAGTGTCGACCAGGATGGCCGGGAATCGGTTCGGGTCAGCCGCTCGGACGGACTGGGCGTGGAGCAGCTGCGCCGAGCTGGTATCCCGATGCTCGTCGTGTCCAAGGAGACCAACGGGGTCGTGCTGGCCCGGGCGGAGAAGCTGCAGATCGAGGTTCGGCACGGGGTGGAGCACAAGACCGAGACCGTCCGAGGATGGCTGGAAGATCACGGCGTCGACCCGGAGCGCGCGGCGTACGTCGGCAACGACATCAACGACCTCGGTCCGATGGCGCTGGTCGGCTGGCCGATCGCCGTGGCCGACGCCCAACCCGAGGTCCGTCAGGCGGCCCGCATGGTGCTCACCCGGGCCGGCGGTCGCGGCGCGGTGCGGGAGGTCTGTGACCACGTGCTGCGAGCGCGCTCGGCTGAAGCGGCCGCTTCGGCCGCCAGCGCGCCAGCATTCGCGCTGGCGGCCAGAGCCGCGCGCGGTAGCGCAGAGTCGTCGGCCACCCGGGATGGAACCGGTCCGGATCGTCGAGCTCACCGGCGCGGCGCCGGCTGACCAGGACCTGTAGGCGCGCCTGCCAGTCGTCGTCAGCGGTCGGATGGAAGTAGTTGGCGACGCGCCAGGACCGGCCGGGACGGAAGAAACGCCGAGCGCGAAGGTCGTCGAGCGTGCCGATACAGCCCGAGTCGGCGAAGACGATGTTGATCAACTCCGGAGCGACGCCGAAGTCCCCGAGGACCAGGATCGGCACGTCAGCGGCGACGGCCTCCACAGCGGCGGTCGAGGAAACCGTGACCAGACCCGACGTTGCGGGCAGCGCGGCCGCCAGGGATCCCGCTCGGAAGGTCACCGCGCCGGGAGCGAGGCGACCGTTCGCCTCCAAATCAGCCGCCAGCTGTGGATAGTCCCAGACTTCACGGTGCGTCTGGGCCTCTCCGGCAACCACACGCAGCTTGACCGTCGCCGGCGACACCGCGGCCAGTGAGAGCAAGATCTCCTCGCGCTGGTGTCGGTCCGCCGGGATCTGCGCCTGGGCGGCGAAGAGCACCCGATCTGCTCTCCGGTCAACCGCTGCGCCGGCAGGTGCGGCTGACGCCAGGAAGGGCAGAGTGGCGAGTCCGAACGTCAAAGGCACATAGAGTCGAGCGGCGAGCTCGCGGAATGCCGCGCGCTCGCGATGGCTGTGCACCAGCATCAGGTCGCAGCCGGCGCGATGCCGGACAGCCCGCGGCTGAGGTGGGAAGCTGATTCCGGGTAGTCCAGTGAGCAGCACGGGGCGGGTCCGGCCGCGGAGAGCACCTGAACCCGTCAGCGCGGCGATCACCGGGCCCGTACAGGCCAGCATCACCACGTCCGGCTCTTCGGCGGCGATTCGGCGGAGCAACCGACGGCGAGTGATGACAATGGGCTTCCCCTGGTCTTCTCCGGACGCAGCTTGGATCTGGGCCGGCGACGGGCGCAGCGGGCTGTCGAGGATGAGCTGGATCGACCGCCAGCCCTCCGGCAGCCGGGAAAGGGTCGCGAGACTCCACTTCAGGTAGGAGTCGCTGTCGGCGACCGCCAGCACGCGAACCGATGAATCTACGGGCGTTGCCATCTCGAGGAGCGACGGTAGGTGGCGCAGGTGTGCGGCCGGGGTCGGCGACATGAATCTCGGGTGAACGCACCGGGTCGCCAGCGCCCCCTTGCAGTTTCGGACGCTGCGTTCGATCCTTGCGCTGCACTCCGGAAGCTTCCGGCGTACAGCGCAAGAAACCGACGCAGCGTCCGAAACTGCAGAGCTGGTCGGCGGGTCAGGTCTCGTCGAGGTCGCGCCAGGAGAAGCGGCGCGAACTGGGAGTGAGCTGGTGCTGCTCCAGACCGGCGAGATAGACCTCGCGGGCCAGCAGAGTGTGGGAGAGCTGGCCGAGCACGTCGTCGAAGAAGTCGGTCCGGTAGCCGGCGTCGGTCACCGCCTGGACGGCGAACTGCAGTGCCGTGAACGCGCTGACCAGGGCGGCGACCTTGAGCAGCGGCGCGGTGATCAGGGGGAGCTGCAGGCCGAACACGGTGATCGGCTCGGCCGGCCGGCCGACCCAGATCTCGATCACCGACTGCTGGATCGCGATCACTCCGAAGCCGACCAAGATCACGAACATCAGCAGCCCGAGGCTGAGCACCTGCAACCCTTGGGTGAACATCACGTTCAGTACCAGGTTGAGCCGCTCCTTGGCGGACAACGGGTGCTTCCGCATGATCGCGATGTCGATGGTCCCGGCCAGCCGTTCCAGAGGGGTTCCGGCGCAGCCCCGGCGTACCTGCTCCTCGGACAGCTCGACGCTGATCGAGCGCAGCTCGCGCGGAATCTGGGTGATCAGGAAGAGCAGGGCCGCGACCACGAAGAAGATCATCAAGCCGACCAGGCGAGATCGGTCCAGCCGGTCGGCCGCCAGCCACGCGTCGTCGGCGATGAACAGGAAGGCCACCAGCACCAGCTGCAGCGGGAGCGCCCGGGTGAGCAGCAGGACCAGGTCGCGATAGCGCGGCACGGCCCGCCGGGCGGCCCAGACCAGCAGCGCCGAGACCCCGCTCCGGACGAAGAGAAAGAGCACGACCACGAGCAGAGCGAAGGTGACCAGCTCGGCGAGGAAGGCCGCGACGCTGGTGGCGATCAGGCCGTGCACCAGGCAGATCGCGACCATGCCGGCCACCAGGACCAAGCCGGTCCGTGCCCCGGATCGCTCGGTCCGCTCCCGGACCCGGGAGATGCCGACGGCCGCGGCCACGCCGGCGCCGAACCCCAGCATGATCACGGCGCCGGACAGCGCGGCCTGCTGCGAGGTGAACTCCGTGCTGGCCAGCACCTCCCAGAACGGGCGCTGCAGGTCTCCGCTCAACAACCGGGCCGCCAGCAGCCCCAGCCCACTGACGAAGATCAACATCAGCCCCGGCGTGATCCGGGAGATGATCCGCTGGCCGGCGGCGTACCGCACGACGGCCGGTACGCCCTGGTCGAGCAGCCAGGTCTCGACCCGGCTGACCTCGGTGCGCACGCGATCCTGGGCGGTACGCCGCCGAGCCTCGGTCTCGGTGCCCCCGCCGCGTGCGGCACCCATCAGGTCGGACCGGTGATGGGGTCGAAGAGCACCGGCTGTCCGGCACAGGTGGTGACGACGGTCGGCCGCTCCTCACCGATGGTGATGTGGCCGAGCGGGGGATTGTCGCCGGCCGGCACCAGGGCGAACCTGACCGTCATCCCGTCGGGGCACGGCCACTGCCACACCATGGTCAGGTCGCCGAACCGCAGCCCGACCAGCCGGTTCGCCAGGTCATCGACCCGATCGGTGGTGGCCACCACGAGCACGTCGCCGTACTGTGCAGCGACGATCTCGCTGTCGATCAGCCCGCCCTCGGGCGTGTACGCGACGACCGGCGAGAGTGGAGTCGGCGACGTGTACGTGGCCAACTGCCGGTAGCCGGTGAAGGTGGTCACCGTGCGACAGCTCAGCCCAGTGATCACCATGGTCTGCTCCGGCTCGACCTGGCCCGTCCCGGCCGGCGGGTCGAGCACCCAGGAGCCGCAGCTGAAGTTCACCTCGTCGGCCGGGCTCTGATAGATCAATGTGGTGACCCGCTGTGCGGACACCGCGGCGGCAACCAGCCCGATGGCACCGGTGACGATCACCATCGCGATCACGCCCACACTCAGCGACACGAATCGCCGGTCCCGCCGTGGCGGCCACCACTGGTACGCGAGATACACCGTGATGCCGACCAGTGCCCCGGCCAGGTAGAGCAGCAGGGTGCTCTCAGTCCAGAGGGCGGACAGTCGCAGCCCTGCCGTGTTGTCCTGCAGGCTTGCCGCGGCGTCTCGCAGCTCAGGTGCGAAGAGCGCCCGCCCGACCGCGATCGGGAACGGGACGAGCACGACGTACACGATCAGCAGCACGATGCCGTTGCGCCAACCCTTGGGCCGGCCGATCCCCAGCCGGTTCTGCCAGCCGGCGAGGGCGGCGTACGCCGCCGCGATCAGCCAGATCATGACCAGCAGGACGGAGACCGCGGACTGGTCCATGGTGTCGGTCGCCATCAGTCGGACCACGATGCCGAGCGCGGCCACCAGCCCGAGGCCGGCCGGGACCACCATGGCCATCCGGCCCCACCACTGCGGGGTGCGGGATAACCAGAAGAGCAGGAAGCCCGATCCCAGCAGCACAACCGCGCCGAAGTGCAGCTGGCCCTGCTGGGCGGCGACCTGCGGTTCGGCACCGCTGGTCAGCAACGGCGAGGCCAGCGGCGCGAGCTGGGTCAGCCACCATTCCCGCGTCGGGAAGTTGATGGTCTCCGGCAGCCAGTAGTGGAGAAAGAACACCAGCTGCACGCACAGGCTGATGACCAGCGGAATGAGCGCCGCGTTCCGACCGCGCGGCCGGGCTACGCCGGGGGCTCCGGGGTCCTCGCGCTTGGGCAGGTCGAGGGTGGGTCGGGGAGCTTTGGTGTTGGCGTACGAGATCTGGTTCATTGGTGCTCCACTCAGCCCGAGCCGTCGGCGTGGACGAACTCGACCCGGTCGTGGGGAAGCAGCTGGCGCAGCGCCTCCCGATCGGACTCTCGGCCGACCGACGGCCCGGCGGTCGAGTCGGCCTTGCCGTCGTTGGGCTGGTCCACCGCGATCCGCAGCACGCCGTCCCGATCGGTCGAGCGCACCGAGACCAGTCGTCCGGGGTTCGCGTCGACCTGTCGGAACCAGGCCCGGACCACGTCGTCATAGGAGTCCCCGACCGCAGCGATCAGCCGGACGTTGCGGTCCTCGAAGTGCCGACCGAAGATCTCCCGCAGCATGGTGCGCTCGTACGCGTTGGGTGGGCGACCGGACACCGCCAGGACCGTCGACCCGCCTCCGGCCTTCGCTCCGCTGATCCCCTGCAGCTCGGATTCGGAGTGTCGGCTCCAGAGTCGGCGCAGCCGGGCGTCCATGGTCAGGTCCAGGTGGCCCGACTCGTCCTCCGACGGCTGGTTCACGACCCGTCGGACCGGCGCAGCGGACGGCGGCCCCGGCCGCTCGGGCGCGACCAGTTCGGGTCGAGCGAGTTCGGGCCAGGCAACGTCGAGCACCGCGAATCCGGCCCGTACCAAGGACCCGCCCGCAAACGTCCGCGGCAGCCAGCGGTCGGTCAGCACCTGCTGCAACGTCAGCCGGCGCAGGTCGGACAGCCGGTTCATCCGGATCGCGGCGTGAACTTCCGACGCCACCTCGCGCTGAACCCGCGACAGCAGCTGGTTCTCCAGATCCGGGCCACACTCGGCCGCCAGATCGGCAATCGCGGCGAAGTGCTCCGCAGCCGCCAGCTGGACCGTGACTCGGATCTTGATCCGCTCGACGGCGTACCCGTCCAGTGTCACTACCGGATCCAGCACCGTCCCATCGGCGGTGACGCGCGGGGCCACCGTCACGTCGAGGTCCACCGGGGCCGAGTTGACCAGCAGGACGTGCACAGGCCGCAGGCTGGGCAGCAGACTCGGGCGCAACATCTCGCCCGGGAACTTCAGAACGGGCGGCTGTCCCTCGATGAAGAGGATGGCGATCGAGTTCGGCGGGACGCCCACCATCCGGGTGAGCAGCTCCGGGCGACTGGTGAGCCGACGCTCCGGCTCGTGACTCTTCGGATGGTCAGTTGGCGGCACGGTCGACGGGGTCGGATCGGCCGCTTTCCGCGTCAGCAGCCGACCGATCCAGGAAGTCCAGAACCCGCCGGCCAAGATGCCCCTTTCCACCGTAGGTCCTGCTCAATTATGTATATCAACCAACGTCAGCCCGGCCTGGCATGCTGGCTGCCGTGGTGGCGCGGAGATCGCCGTTCGGCCGAGTGATCCTGATCAGCGGACCGGAGGCCCTGCTGGCCGAGCGGGCACTCGCGGAGATCCGTCGTCAGGTCCTCGACGAGTCGCCCGACGTCGAGGTGGTCGAGACCGAGGCTACCCGGCTGGACGGCGCCCGGCTGCTGGAGATGACCAGTCCGTCGCTCTTCTCGAACCAGTGTGCGGCAGTGATCACCGATGCTGCAGAGCTGACGGCCGAGCTCGCGCAAGAGGTGCTCGCCCTCGCCCGCACGCCGGCGCCCGAGCTGGCCCTGGTCGTCGTGCATGGCGGTGGTCAGAAGAACAAGGCGCTGCTCGACGGGCTGAAGAAGGCCGGCACGGAGGTCATCGAGTGCCCCCCGGTCAAGACCTGGGAGCTGCCACAGTTCGTCTCGGCGGAGACCAAGCGGTCTGGTGGCGCGATCGAGTCCGGAGCGGCTCAGGCCCTGGTCGATGCGGTCGGCCACGACCTGAGGGCGCTGGCCGCCGCAGTTCAGCAGCTGCTCGCCGACAGCGAGCACGGGTCCGTTGAGGTCGACCAGGTCCGGCGCTACTTCGGTGGCCGGTCGGAAGTGACCAGCTTCGCCGTCGCGGACGCGGCTCTCGCCGGTCGCACCGGGGTCGCGATGGAGCAGCTGCGCTGGGCGCTGGCCACCGGGGTGGCCCCGGTGCTGGTGACCAGCGCGCTCGCGGCCGGCGTACGCGGGCTGGGCAAGCTCGTGACCGCCGGGGGCGGACTTTCCGAGACCGATCTGGCGCGAGAGGTCGGCGTGCCGCCGTGGAAGCTGAAGACCATGCGGGCGCAGGCCCGAGGTTGGGATCAGGCGGGTTTGGCCACCGCGCTCAAGGCGGTTGCCGTCGCGGACGCCGACATCAAGGGTGCGGCCGACGATGCCGCCTTCGCCCTGGAACGGATGGTGCTCACGGTGTCCCGAGCCCGCCGCGGGTAACCGAACTAGGCGTCAGGGGTTCATCCTTCGCGCCGCGGAGCGGCGCAATCAGATACGAGCTGCCTTTGCGGCGATGGCGGACTTGCGATTAGCGGCCTGGTTCTTGTGAATGACACCCTTCGAAGCGGCCTTGTCCAGCGCGCGGCCGGCGGCGCGGGCGAGCTCGGTCGCCTTCTCCGTCTCGCCGGCGGCGGCGGCCTCCCGGAACCGGCGGATCGAGGTCTTGAGGGCAGACTTGGTCGCTTTGTTGCGCTGCCGAGCCTTCTCGTTGGTCTTGATCCGCTTGATCTGGGACTTGATGTTTGCCACGGGGCAAGCCTCTATCGCTGGGTGTCGTGCTGGTGTGTGGATGTCGTACGCCGGAGTCCTCCGGACGCGACGGACTAGGTTACCAGCGGCGATCGGACCGACCCAAATCGAGGCGGGTCCCTTGCGGAAGCCGTGGAATGATGGTCAGCCGGGCCGCTGCCCGACGACATCCACGACCGGAAGATCTCAGGTGAGCTCGCTGCCTTCGCCGCCCGCCGGCCGCACCGACCCCGCGATTCTCCGCAACTTCTGCATCATCGCGCACATCGACCACGGCAAGTCGACGCTGGCCGACCGGATGCTGCAGCTGACCGGGGTCGTGGACGAGAGGTCGATGCGCGCGCAGTACCTGGACCGGATGGACATCGAGCGCGAGCGCGGCATCACGATCAAGTCGCAGGCGGTCCGGATGCCGTGGGCGGTCGCGGACACCGCGTACGTGCTGAACATGATCGACACCCCGGGCCACGTCGACTTCACCTATGAGGTCTCCCGCAGCCTGGCCGCGTGCGAGGGCGCCGTGCTCCTGGTCGATGCGGCGCAGGGGATCGAGGCCCAGACCCTCGCCAACCTCTATCTCGCCCTGGAGGCCGACCTGCACGTCATCCCGGTGCTCAACAAGATCGATCTGCCGAGCGCACAGCCGGACAAGTACGCCGCGGAGGTTGCGGGGATCGTCGGCTGCGACCCGGCGGAGGTGCTCCGGGTCTCGGCCAAGACCGGCGAGGGCGTGACCGAGCTGCTGGACGCGATCGTGGCGCAGATCCCGGCGCCGGTGGGCGATGCCGCGGCGCCGGCCCGCGCGTTGATCTTCGACTCGGTCTACGACACCTACCGCGGCGTGATCACCTACGTCCGGGTGATCGACGGCGAGCTGTCGCATCGGGAGCGGGTGCTGATGATGTCCACCAAGGCTGCGCACGAGACGCTCGAGGTCGGTGTGATCTCACCCGAACCGGTCCGGGTCGGCTCGCTCGGCGTGGGTGAGGTGGGCTATCTGATCACCGGCGTCAAGGAGGTCCGCCAGTCCCGGGTCGGCGACACGGTCACCTCGCTGAACCGGCCGGCCGCGCAGGCGCTGGGCGGCTACCGGCACCCCAACCCGATGGTCTTCGCCGGGCTCTACCCGATCGACGGTGCCGACTATCCGGAGCTGCGGGAGGCCCTGGACAAGCTGCAGCTGAACGACGCGGCGCTGAGCTTCGAGCCGGAGACCTCCGGTGCGCTCGGCTTCGGCTTCCGGATCGGCTTCCTCGGCCTGCTGCACATGGAGATCGTGCGGGAGCGGCTGGAGCGGGAGTTCAACCTCGACCTGATCTCGACCGCGCCCAACGTGGTCTACCGCGTGGTCCTGGAGGACGGATCCGAGATGACGGTGACCAACCCGTCCGAGTACCCGACCAGTGGGAAGATCGCGACGGTTTACGAGCCCGTGGTCCGGGCCACCATCCTCACCCCCACCGAGTACATCGGGACCATCCTGGAGCTGTGCCAGAGCCGTCGCGGCGTCCAGAACGGCATGGACTACCTGTCCGCCGACCGGGTGGAGATCCGCTACACGCTGCCGCTCGCCGAGATCGTCTTCGACTTCTTCGACGCGTTGAAGTCGCGGACCAAGGGGTACGCGAGCCTGGACTACGAGCCGTCCGACGTGCAACCGGCGGACCTGGTGAAGGTCGACATCCTGCTGCACGGCGAGCCGGTCGACGCGTTCTCGGCGATCGTGCACAAGGACAAGGCGTACGCGTACGGGGTGCAGATGACCGCCAAGCTCAAGGAGCTGATCCCGCGGCAGCAGTT
This sequence comes from uncultured Actinomycetota bacterium, assembly GCA_963711015.1. Classification (GTDB taxonomy): domain Bacteria; phylum Actinomycetota; class Actinomycetes; order Propionibacteriales; family Propionibacteriaceae; genus Microlunatus. Next base: position 112,817 of record CAVQCQ010000001.1, on the reverse strand, counting down.
CGAGGTGCCGATCCAGGCGGCCATCGGGTCGCGGGTGATCGCTCGGGAGACCATCCGGGCGGTCCGCAAGGACGTGCTCGCCAAGTGCTACGGCGGCGACATCACGCGGAAGCGGAAGCTGCTGGAGAAGCAGAAGGAAGGCAAGAAGCGGATGAAGATGGTCGGCCGGGTCGAGGTGCCACAGGAGGCCTTCGTCGCCGCGCTGTCCACCGGCCAAACGACCAAGGAAAGCTAGCCGAAAGGAGCGCCCCATGCGGGCAGTGCAGTACAGCGAGTATGGCGGACCCGAGGTGCTCACCGTCGGTGAGGCTCCCGAGCCGCACGCCGGTCCGGGCCAGATCCGGATCGCGGTCAAGGCGGCCAGCGTCAACGGCATCGACCGCAAGCTGGTCTCGGGGATGATGGCCGGCGGCAAGCCGATGGAGGGCACCGGATATCTCGGCTACGACGCGGCGGGTGTCGTCGACGAGGTCGGCGAGGGGGTGGCCGGGGTGAGTGTCGGAGACGACGTCTTCGGCAACGGAAAGAACACCCAGGCCGAGTACGCGGTGCTGGACTCGTGGGCGCACAAGCCCGCATCCGTCGACTGGAGTGCGTCCGCGGCCGCCGGGGTGGCGGCCGAGACTGCCGAGCGGGCACTCCGGTTGCTCGGGGTGAGAGCCGGCTCGACTCTGTTCGTCGACGGCGGGGCGGGGGGCGTCGGCGCGGTGGCGGTCCAGATCGCTGTGGCGCGGGGCGCAACGGTCATCGCGTCGGCCAGCGATGCCAATCATGACTACCTGCGCGAGATCGGGGCGATCCCGGTGCACTACGGACTGGGGATGATCGACCGGGTCCGGTCGATACCCGAGGCCGCCAATATCGACGCCGTACTCGATGTCGCCGGCAAGACCGATATCGAGGATTTGATCAGCCTCGCCCCTGAGCCATCGCAGGTGGTCTCCATCGCCAACTTCAACGCCGGCGCGGCGGGTGCGCGAGTGACCGGGGGGAGCGCTGACAGCCAACCGATGAAGGCCCTGGCCGAGGCCGCCGAGCTGCTGGAGCAGGGCAAGCTGGTGATCAAGTTCGAGACCTTCCCGCTGGAGCGCGCCGCCGAGGCGTACGAGAAGATGCTGCACGGTCACATGCGTGGCAAGCTCGTCTTGTTGCCTTGACCCGCGCGCACTCCACGCCAGTGCACGCCGGATCCTTGCGCTGTACGCCCGAAGTAACCGGAGCACAGCGCCAGGAACCAACGCAGCGTTCGAAACTGCCGGGGGGGCCGGCGCAGCGCATAAGGTCGGCGCGTGCCGTCCACATTGCCTGAGGGCGAGAGCCCGCCGCTGGACGGAACCCTGCCGGAGTCGGCGCAAGCCGAGATTGGCAGCCGCCCGCTGGGCGTCTATCTCCACGTGCCGTTCTGCCGCGTTCGGTGCGGCTACTGCGACTTCAACACCTACACGGCCGATCAGCTCGGCACCGAGCCCGGACCCAGTCGAGCCGGCTTCGTCGACGCGGTGATCGCCGAGCTCGACCTCGCCGTTCGGCTGCTCGGGCCCTCCCGGCCGCCGGTGTCCACTGTCTTCTTCGGAGGCGGCACGCCGACCCTGCTACCGCCCGCAACGCTGGGCCGGCTGCTGGCGGCGATCGACGAGCGGCTAGGGCTCGATCCAGCAGCCGAGGTGACGACCGAGTCCAATCCTGAGTCGGTGACCGGCGCCGATCTGTGCGAGCTTCGTGAGCAGGGTTTCACCCGAATCTCCTTCGGCATGCAGTCGGCGGTGCCGCACGTGCTCACCGTGCTGGACCGGGTTCACCCGCCGGATCGCCCACTCCAGGCGGCCGCCGAGGCCCGCGCCGCCGGCTTCGCCGACATCAGCCTCGACCTGATCTACGGGACGCCCGGGGAGTCACTCGCCGACTGGAGGACCAGCCTCGACGCGGCCATCGCCGCCGAGCCCGAGCACCTGAGCGCCTACGCCCTGATCGTCGAGGACGGCACCAAGCTGGCCGCACGAATCCGGCGGGGCGAGCTGCCGTCGCCGGAGGATGACGATCTGGCCGACAAGTACCTGCTGACCGACGAGCGGCTGAGCGCGGCCGGTCTGACCGCGTACGAGGTGAGCAACTGGGCGGCCGGCCGCCGGCATCGCTGCCGGCACAACCTCGGCTACTGGCACGGTGACCACTGGTGGGGCGTCGGCCCGGGCGCGCACAGCCATGTGGGCGGGGTTCGGTGGTGGAACGTCAAGCACCCCGCCACGTACGCGGCCCGCCTCGCCGCGAGCACGTCGCCGGCGTACGCCCGGGAGGTCCTGACCGCCGGGCAACGTCGGGTGGAACGCGTGCTCCTGGAGCTGCGGCTGGCCGACGGCCTCGACCTCGACGTCCTGACGGCAACCGAACGGCAGCGGCTGCCCGACCTGGCCGCTCGCGGGCTGATCGAGCCGAGTGGAAGCGCGGTGGTACTCACCCGGTCCGGCCGGCTGCTCGCCGACGGGATCAGTCGGGATCTCCTGGATGATCTTGAGTGACGAAGTCGATCAGCTGCTCGATCGTGGTGAGCAGGGGTCTTTCCAGGTCGTGCCAGCTGTTCACCCGGCCCAGGATGGTCCGCCAGGCCGCGGCGATGTCGGCCTGGTCACCGGCCGGCCAGCCCAACGCCCGGCAGGTGCCGTACTTCAGGTCCTGATCACGCGGGATCTGCGGCCAGGCCGACAACCCGAGACGCTCCGGCCGGACCGCCTGCCAGATGTCGACGAAGGGGTGGCCGAGCACCTCCACGAACTCCCCGGCCGAGCCGCGGCCGACCTCGGCGGCGATCCGGGACTCCTTGCTGCCCGGCACCAGATGGTCGACGAGCACCCCCAGCCGGCGACCACGCTCGGGGGTGAAGTCCGCCACGATCCGGGGCAGGTCGTCGACTCCGCCCAGGTACTCCACGACCACACCGACGTGCCGCAGGTCCTCACCCCAGACCTTCTCGACCAGCTCCGCGTCGTGCCGGCCCTCGACGAAGATCCGGCTGGCCAGGGCCGTCCGGGCCCGGCGCGCGGGTCCGCGTAGCGAGCCGGACGCTGTCCGTTGGGTTGAGCCCTGATCAGGTGGACGGGCCCGCGGAGCCGTGATGATCACCGGACGCCCTTCGTAGGTCAGGCCCCCGCCGAGCGGGAAGCTGCGCCGCCGGCCGTGCCGGTTCTCCAGGACCACCAGTCCGTTCTCCCAGCGCAGCACCGCACCGCAGAAGCCACTGGCCGCATCCTCCAGCACTTGGCCGCGCTCCAGCGTGAGTTCGACGCTGGCTGGCCGGCCGGCGCGCTGCCAGCCTGCGGCCAGCACGTCGTCGGCGTAGCGCCGCTGTCCGCTCACCCTCGAAACGGTACGGCGCGAGGACGGCGCGGCCGGGGATCTTCGGACGGTGGTTTGCTGGATCAATGGCCGTGCTGCCGATGTTCCCGCTGGGCGCCGTGCTGTTTCCGCACATGCCGCTGCGGCTCCGGGTCTTCGAGGAGCGGTATCTGATCATGCTGGCCGAGCTGCTCACCTCCGACTCGGCCGTCTTCGGCGTGGTGCTGATCGAGCGCGGCCGCGAGGTGGGCGGCGGCGAGCAGCGGTTCGGGACCGGCACGGTGGCCGAGATCACCCACCTCAGCGCCCAGGACGGTTTCGTCATGCTGAGCGCCCGAGGCGGTCGCCGGTTCCAGGTGCGGCAGTGGCTGGAGGATGCGCCGCATCCCCGCGCCGAGGTCGCCGAGCTGGACGATCTGACCTGGGACACCGCGCTGGAGGGACTGCGCGCCGAGACTGAACGGCAGGTCCGCCGCACCCTGGCGCTGGCCAGTGAGTTCTCCGCGTCGGTGTGGCCGGCCGATGTCGAGCTGTCCGAAGACCCCGCTGTAGCACTGTGGCAGCTGGCGGCGATCGCGCCGGTGACCGCCCTGGACCAGATCGAGCTGCTTCGCTCGGCTACGGCCGAGCAGCTGCTCCGCCGGCTGGGTGAGCTGACCCAGGACGCGGCCCTGTCGTTCGAGTCGCCCTGGCCGGATCGCGACTAGCCCAAGCAAGGGGGACGACCCCCTTGAACCCCCGCAGGGCGTGACGAGACATCGGTTCAGGAGACACGCCCTTGGCGATCGGCGCGTCACGCCCGCGACCGTGCGGAGCCGGTGGTCGTCCGCGCCAGGAGGCTGATCGGAAGCATCACCTGGCGGGGTTGCGCGGCGGGATCGATCAGCAGCCGGCCGACCAGCTGGCCTCGGCGGCGGATGGGCTGCTGAACCGTGGTCAGATCGGCGGCGCGGGCAGCCGGTATGTCGTCGAAGCCGCAGACGGAGACGTCCCTGGGCACGCCGATGCCCCGCGCCGTCAGGCCCGCGAGCACGCCAAGGGCGAGCACGTCGCTCAGGCCCACCACAGCGGTGGGCAGCATCCCGGCGTCGACCAGGTGGTTGGCGACGCTGAGCCCGGAGTCCTGGGCGTTGTGCCCGCCGGTGAGCACGGTGACGGTGCCAGGCATGGTCTCGCGCAGTCCGCGCAACCGGGCCGCGTAGTCGTACGTCTCGACCTGGCTTTCGCTCAGCCGAGCGGTCGGGCTGCCGGCCGGGCGGTTGGTCTCGACGACAGCCACCGCATGGCGATGTCCCAGCCCGGCGAGGTGAGTCCCGACCAGACGTCCGGCCCGTCGATCGTCGATCGCGACCCAGCTGGCGTCCGCGTCCTCACTCGGGTCAGTGGTGACCAGCCGGATCCCGCGGCTCCGTGCGAGCTGCGCGGCGGGATGGTCACCGGGCAGGGAGAGGAGAGCCATGGCGTCGATGCTCGCCTGGCGGACCGAGCGGAGGTCGTGCTCACCGACGCCGGCGGAGAGCGGCATCAACACGATGCTGATCGCGTGCTGCTCGGCCACCTCGCTCAGGCCCGCCAGGAACTCGATCACATAGGGATCGGAGAAGGCGTAGGAGAGCCTCTCGGACAGCAGCACACCGACCGCGTCCGCCCGGCCGACCCGGAGCGTACGCCCCGCCGCGTCTGGCCCGGCATAGCCGAGCTCGTCGGCCTTAGCCAGGATGCGCTGACGGAGATGCTCGGACAGCTGATCGGGCCGGTTGTAGGCGTTGGAGACCGTCGACGGCGATACGCCGACGGCCGCGGCCAGCGTCTTGACGGTGATACGTGCCACCGGAATCCTCGCCTCGCAGAACGACCCGAACCGTGCCGGACGCTACTCCAGCAACCGCGTTGTCACCAGCGCCGAACGACATGGGTCTCTCGCTTTGGGTCGCCGAAACCTACGTAAGCGTAGTTTTCGACCCCCTGGCACAGGTTGCAACCTGTGCCAGGGGTCGAGACCTGGGTCAAGCCTCCGCCTCGGCGGCGCGCCGGTTCACCACTGGCAGTGCGTGAGCTGTACGACTACCTCTTCTTCTTGGAGCGGAAGCTCTCGAACGGATCGGTTCCCGGCGTCCAGTTCAGGACGCTGGCCTTCTCCATGAACTCGTCGGTCGTGATGTCACCGCGTGCGAACCGCTCGGCCAGGACGCGCTTGGCCTCGGCCTCGGGCGCGCGGGACTGGTTCCACGGCGATGGGCCGACCCGGCCGCTGCGGACCAGGAAGAACACCGTCGCGGCGAGCAATAACAGGAACAAACAGAACATGCCAACTCCTAACAGAGGTGCAAAGGGGAACAGGCCGCCCCCGGGGAACGAGAGATCTCCGCCGGCCCAGGGCGGGCCAGGCCGGCTGCCGTCCAGGGGGAGAAGCAGTGGTGTGGTCATGTCCACCATGTTCGGAGCTCAGATCGCTCGACACATCGGGCCAGCAGCGACACTTCGCATACGTTCGGGTGCGTACGCGGTCTACGTTCCCGAGCCGATGCGTAGCGGCCCCCGGTCGGCTACGGTCACTGAGATCCCACGGCAGAGGAGGCAGCATGCGGGTGCCAACCCGCCGCGTCCTGGTGGACGCCGCCGTCGCCCTGCTGCTGGGCTGGGCCTGCTTCTGGGCGAGTTTGGTCTCCTGGGGCCCGCCCCAGTTGGACGGTCCGGATCTTGGCGGCAGACCGCAACTGCCGCACCCGAGTCTCTCCGACGTCGAGCCCTGGGTGGCGGTGGCGATCGCGACCTTCATGATCGGCATCACGCTGCGGGCAGTTCGGCCGCGGAGCGCGTTCGTGTTGATCACGATCGGCGTCGGCGGCTACCTGGCGGCCGGGACGATCTTCGGGCCGGTGTTCCTCGCTCCCGCGCTGGGCATCTACGCGATGGCCATGGCGTTGCCGATGCGTCAGTGGCTGCCGTTGACGGCGCTGCTGGTGCCGATGATCGGCGCGGGGTTCTGGCGCGAGCCCTATTTCGGACTGCTCGACCCACGCCTGTACGCCGCCCTGGTGCTGGGCGTCGCCGTCGCGGTGGTGCCGGCTTTGATCGCACTGCTGCGGCGCAGCCGTCGGGAGTCCGAGCGGGCGGCGCGGGAGCAGGAGCGGCGGCGGTACGCGTACGAGGAGCGGATGCGGATCGCCCGGGACGTGCACGACGTGGTCGGCCACAGTCTGTCGGTGATCACCATGCAGGCCGGCGTCGCGCTGCACGTGCTCGACCGGCGGCCCGACCAGGTCGCCGAGTCGCTGGAGGCCATCCGCAGTACCAGCCGCGAAGCGCTGGCCGAGCTGCGGATGACCCTCGGGATGTTCCGTGATGAGCCGGGTGCGCCGCGGGCGCCGCTGCCCGGACTGGCCCGGCTGACCGATCTCGTCGCCGCCCTGCGTAAGGCCGGCCGGACGGTCGAGCTGGTCCGGGACGACCAGGACGATCATGAGCCGCTGCCCGCGGCAGTGGATCAGGCGGCATTCCGGATCATCCAGGAGGCGTTGACCAATGTGGTCCGGCACGCGGGGGAGGCAGCGGCGACCGTCCGGGTCTGGCGGGAGGCGGAGGGGCTGGGGCTCGAAGTGAGTGACGACGGTCGGGCGATCGAGAGCCCGCAGCCCGGCAACGGGATCCGGGGGATGGAGGAGCGGGCCCGGTCGGTGGGGGGTCGGCTGAGCGTGAGCACGCGGCCGGGCGGCGGGCTGAGTGTCCGTGCGCTGCTGCCGATCGGCGGGCCACTGAGATGACCATCTCGGTCGCCCTCGCCGATGACCAGCCGCTGGTCCGGATGGGGCTACGGGTGCTGATCGAGTCCGAGGACGATCTGCGGCTCGCCGGCGAGGCGGACAATGGCCGGGACGCGGTCGCGCTGGCCCGGCGCACCCGTCCCGACGTGATCTTGATGGATATCCGGATGCCGGGGTTGGACGGTATCGCCGCGCTCCGCCAGATCACCGCCGATCCATCCTGCGCCGGAGTGCGGGTGATCATGTTGACCACGTTCGAGACCGATGAGTACGTCTTCGACGCGCTGCAGGCCGGGGCCGCGGGATTCTTGATCAAGGACAGCGAGCCGGCGGACATGCTGCGGGCGGTCCGGCTGGTCGCGGCCGGTGAGTCACTGCTGTCGCCGTCGGTGACCCGCCGGGTGATCTCTTCGTTCACCGCCCGGTCGGCGCTGCGCCGACCGCATCCCCGGCTGGCCGAGCTGACCGAACGCGAGCGGGAGGTCCTGGGACTGATCGGCGAGGGGCTGTCCAATGCCGAGATCGCCGAGCGGCTGGTGGTCAGCCATGCCACCGCCCGAACCCACGTCAGCCGGGTGATGGTCAAGCTCGGCGCCCGGGACCGCGCTCAGCTGGTGGTGATCGCGTACCAGTCAGGCCTGGTCCGGTAGCCCCACGCGACCTCAAGTTCCCCATGTTGCATGGGAAACCAGCTGATTCCCGATGAAGTTTCCTATGGAATCGGTCAGTTCCCCATGTTGCATGGGGAACTGACGCGATCTCAGGCCAGCGGCAGCGGCGGTCGCTCGGGTAGCGGCGCCGGTGTGACTCCGGCCGCTTGAGCGGCGAGGCGGCCACGCTGCTCGAAGACGAACTCCCGCCGCACGGGGGCGCCGTGACCCGGCACGGCGACCGTCGTCGCGGTCATCAGTCCGATCAGCCCGTCCAGCGTTCCGGCCCACTCGGCCAGCACGGAATCCGGGCCGACCGAGGGCGGACCCGCCGACTCGATCAAGTCGCCGGCGAAGATCACCTCGGCGTCCGGGATCACGACGACCAGGTCGCCATCGGTGTGGCCGCGACCGAGGTGCGCGATCTCGACCCGCCGGTCGCCGAGATCCACGGCGGTCGCCACCACGATCTCCCGGCGGGGCGGCACCAGGGCCTCGGGCGATCCGCCGAGGCGGGCTGCCTCAGCGGCTGCCTCGGCCGACGCGAGCCGGCCGCGTACGCTCTCGTGGCCGATGGTCAGCAGGTCGTCGAAGGCGGCCAGACCGAACGCGTGGTCGTAGTGCCAATGGGTGATCACGACCGCGGCCAACGGAAGGTCGGTCACCGTGCTGAGCGAGGCGCGTACCTCCGCTCCCTGGTCCGGGCTCGACCCGGTGTCGATGAGCAGCGCGCCGGTGCGGCCGACGGCCAGTCCCACATTGACCGACTCGGGTTCGGCGACGGCGTGATACACCCCTGGCGCGAGCTCGTGCCAGGATCCCAGGGCGAACTGGCTCACCAGGTTAGACTGGCACTCTGCCCGGGCGAGTGCCAAACGCCCCAGGGAGCCGGAGGGAGGTGGCCATGGACGACCGCAAGCTCGAGGTGCTGCGAGCCATTGTCACCGACTATGTCTCCAGCCAGGAGCCGGTCGGCTCCAAGGCCCTCGTCGAGCGGCACGATCTCGCTGTCTCCCCGGCGACGGTCCGCAACGACATGGCGGCGCTGGAGGAGGAGGGTTACATCACCCAGCCCCACACCAGCGCGGGCCGGATCCCGACGGACAAGGGCTACCGGCTGTTCGTCGACCGGTTGGGATCGGTGAAACCGCTGTCGGGGGCCGAGCAGCGGGCCATCCAGACCTTCCTGTCCGGCGCCATCGACCTGGACGACGTGCTGCTGCGGACCGTGCGGTTGCTGGCCCAGGTCACCCAGCAGGTCGCGATCGTGCAGTACCCCACGCTGAGTCACTCCACGGTCCGGCATGTCGAGCTCGTCTCGCTGTCCACCTCACGGCTGCTGCTGATCCTGATCACCTCGACCGGACGGATCGAGCAGCGGGCCCTGGAGATCTCCGATCACGACGAGCAGACACTGGCCGAGCTGCGAGCCCACCTGAACGCCGCGGCGGTCGGCCACGCGTCCTCCCAGGCGGCGGTCCGGCTGAGCCGGCTCGCCGCCGAGCTGCCGCCGTCGTTGGAGCTTCTCGGCCAGTCCGCGATCGCCACCTTGATGGAGATGGTGACCAGCGAGACCTCGAGCCGGCTGCTCGTCGGGGGAATGGCGAACCTGAGCCGGTACGGCACGGAGTTCGAGACCGCGGTCAAGCCCGTCCTGGAGGCGCTCGAGGAGCAAGTGGTGCTGCTCAAGCTGCTGGGCGAGGCGACCACGGCCGATGCGGTCACGGTACGGATCGGGCAGGAGAATCCGTACAAGGAGCTGCAGTCCTCCTCCGTCGTCGCGAGCGGCTACGGGAGTCATCGAGACACATTCGCCACCCTGGGGGTGCTCGGCCCGACCCGGATGGACTACCCCTCGACCATGGCGTCGGTCCGTGCCGTAGCCCGCTACGTCGGCCGATTCCTCTCCGAAGGATGAACGAGAACACATATCGATGAGCACCGACTACTACGACGTCCTCGGGGTGTCCCGCGACGCCAGCCCCGAGCAGATCAAGAAGGCCTATCGCCGGTTGGCGATGAAGCTGCACCCGGACGTCGCCACCGAACCGGATGCCGCCGAGCGGTTCAAGAAGGTCGCCGAGGCGTACGAGGTGTTGCAGGACCCGAAGAAGCGCGACCTCTACGACCGCGGTGGCGACCCGCTCGGCGGTGGGATGGGCGGCTTCAACGGCGGGTTCGGGGCCGGCGGCTTCGACTTCACGAACCTGGTGGACGCGATGTTCGGCGGCCAGACGTCGCGGGGGCCGCGGTCGCGGGTCCGGCGGGGCCAGGATGCCCTGGTCCGGCTGGATCTGGAGCTGGCCGAGGCGGCGTTCGGCACCACCAAGCCGCTTCGAGTCGACACGGCGGTGCTCTGCCCCCGATGCAACGGCACCGGGGCGACCGAGGGCTCCAAGCCCGTCCGCTGCTCGACCTGCCACGGCCAGGGCGACGTCACGCACGTCCAACGGTCGTTCATCGGCGACATCCGGACCACCCAGCCGTGCCCGACCTGCCGCGGCTACGGCACGGTCATCCCGGACCCCTGCGTCGAGTGCTCCGGCGACGGGCGGGTGCGCTCCAACCGCACCATCAACGTCAAGATCCCGCCCGGGGTCAACACCGGCAACCGGATCCACCTGGCCTCGCATGGCGAGGTCGGTCCGGGCGGCGGACCGGCCGGCGACCTTTACGTCGAGCTGTACGTGGCCAACCACGAGGTGTTCCGACGGGAGGGCGACGACATCGAGGTCGTGGTCAAGATCCCGATGACCGCGGCCGCACTGGGCACAGAGGTCCTGGTGACGACCTTGGAGGCGGACCTGCCCGACTCCGACGCAGAGGACCGTGCGGTCCGGGTCTCGGTCCCCGCCGGAACCCAGTCCGGCACCCGGATCGGTCTGGACGGTCGAGGAGTGCCCCGACTGCGCGGCACCGGACGCGGCCAGCTCGGGGTGACTCTGCTGGTGCAGACCCCGACCCGCATCGACGACGAGCAGCGCGAGCTGCTGCGCCAGCTGGCCGAGCTGCGTGAGGAGACCCGGCCCGAGGTGACCGTGCAGAAGGCCGGACGCGGGGTCTTCGGCCGGCTCCGGGACGCCTTCGCCGGTCAGTGACCGACCCGCTCTTCTTCACTGCCGATTCCGTTGCCAACTGGCCGGCGGTCGGCGCCGACTTCACCCTGACCGGCCCCGACGGCCGGCACGCTGCGACGGTTCGGCGGATCCGGCCGGGGGAGTCGATTCTGGTCGGCGACGGTCGAGGGCAGGGCGTACGCGGGGTCGTCCGGGAGGTCGGTCGCGACACCGTGCAGCTGGACGTGACCGAGTCGCTGGCGGCTCCGGTCCCGGCCCGCCGGTTGGTCGTGGCGCAGGCACTGGCCAAGGGGGACCGAGCCGAGCTGGCCGTGGAGATGCTCACCGAGATCGGCGTCGACGAGATCGTGCCCTGGCCGGCGGCGCGTTCGATCGTCCGCTGGTCTGGCGACCGAGGCGACCGATCGCTGGCGAAATGGCGGGCCACCGCCCGCGAGGCGGCCAAGCAGTCCCGCCGCCTCCGCGTTCCAGTTGTGACCGAGCCGCTGACCACTTCGGAGCTGGCGGATCGCGCCGCGCGTACGCCGCTCACTCTGGTGCTGCATGAAGACGCGCCTACCTGGTTGGGCGACGTCGACCGGTCCGAGGAGGGAGACATCTTGATCATCGTCGGACCGGAGGGCGGCATCGCTCCTGACGAGCTGAAGGCGTTCGCCGGGGCCGGCGCCTGCCCGGTCCGGATCAGTGACGGTGTGCTGCGCACCTCGACGGCCGGCGTCGTCGCGGTCGGGCTGTTGCGCGGACGATGACCGGGTTCGGCTTCACCGTCGGCACCCGGCTGCCGGACCGGCTCGGGCGTACCGGAACGATCACCACTCCGCACGGGGTCATCAACACGCCGGCCTTCGTCGCCGTCGGGACCAAGGCCACGGTCAAGGCCGTGCTGCCCGAGAGCATGGCCGCCCTCGGCGCGCAGGCCGTGCTGGCCAACGCGTACCACCTCTACCTGCAGCCCGGTCCGGACATCGTCGAGGAGGCGGGCGGCCTCGGCGCGTTCATGAACTGGCCCGGGCCGACCTTCACCGACAGCGGCGGCTTCCAGGTGATGAGCCTCGGCGTCGGGTTCAAGAAGGTGCTGGCGATGAGCACCGACGGACTGGCCGACGACGACGTGATCGCCGCTGGGAAGACCCGGCTGGCCCGGGTGGACGACGACGGGGTCACCTTCACCTCGCATCTGGACGGGTCGACGCATCGCTTCACGCCCGAGACCTCCATGCGGATCCAGCACCAGCTCGGCGCGGACGTGATCTTCGCCTTCGACGAGCTGACCACTCTGATGAACACCCGCGGCTACCAGGAACGCTCGGTGGCGCGTACGCGGGCGTGGGCCGAGCGCTGTCTGGCCGAGCACGGCCGGCTCGCCGCGACGCCCGCCGGCCGGCCGTACCAGGCCTTGTTCGGGGTGATCCAGGGCGCCCAGTACGAGGACCTGCGCCGCGCCGCCACCCGGGACCTGGCCGCGCTCCGGGTCGACGGGCGCGGCTTCGACGGCTTCGGCATCGGCGGCGCGCTGGAGAAGCAGAACCTGGGCACCATCGTCGGCTGGTGCAGCGCGGAGCTGCCGGAGGATCGGCCACGGCACCTGCTCGGCATCTCAGAGCCGGACGACATGTTCACCGCGATCGAGAACGGGGCCGACACGTTCGACTGCGTCTCACCGTCCCGGGTGGCCCGCAACGCGGCGGTCTACACGCCAGACGGCCGGTTCAACGTCAACACCGCCGCCTCCCGCCGCGCGTTCGAGCCCATCGACGCCGAGTGCGACTGCTACACCTGTGCCCACTACACCCGGGCCTACCTGCACCACTTGTTCAAGGCCAAGGAGATGCTGGCCTCGACCCTGTGCACCATCCACAACGAGCGCTTCGTCGTCCGTCTGGTCGACGACATCCGGGCCAGCATCATCGCCGGCGACTTCGACGCCTTCCGGACGGAGTTCCTCGGCCGCTACTACCGCTGACCCGCGTTCACGACCGCAGGAAGAGCAGCACCGCGAGTACGCGGCGCGACTCGCTGCCGGTGGCGGGGATGCCGAGCTTGCTGAACACGGTCGAGACATACTTCTCCGCCGCCCTCAGGGTGATCACCATGGAATCGGCGATGCCCTGGTTCGAGGCGCCGCTCGCCATCAGCTCGAGCACTTGTCGTTCCCGTGGGGTCAGTACAGCCAGCGGGTCTGCTGCACGCCGCCGCTGCATCATCGTGGTCACGAGAGTGGGATCGAGAGCGGATCCGCCCTCGGCCACCCGGGTCAGCGCACCGAGGAACTCCTGGACCTCGCTGACCCGGTCCTTGAGCAGATAACCGACGCCCTCCGCGCCCTCGGCCAGCAGCTGCATCGCCAGGCCGACCTCCACGTACTGGGACAGCACCAGCACGCCGACGCCGGGATGGTTGCGACGGATACTCAGCGCGGCCCGGATCCCCTCATCGGTGTGGGACGGCGGCAGCCGGATGTCGACGATCACCACGTCCGGCGGGTCGGCATCGACGTGGACCAGCAACTCGGCGGCGTTGCCGAAGCGGCCGGTGACCTCGAGCCCGGCGTCAACTAGCAGCCGGGCGATTCCCTCGCGCAGCAGCACGCTGTCCTCGGCGATGGCTACTCGCACGGGACCTCCACCCTGATCGTGGTGCCTTGTGCGGCATCGGTCCAGATCCGCAGCCGGCCAACCAAACCTTGACACGATCGGCGACCTCAGCGTCTCCCGCCGGATGCGATTCCGCTGCACGTCACATCAACGCTAGCCGCGTTCGCCCGAAACGGATGACAACCAACACGGCCACAATCCAGGTAAAGGACGTTGAGAAGGCGGCGAGCGAGTGCAGCCGCACGATCACCGAACGGCGGGCACCCGGCGCCACTGATCGCGGCTGACCACGATGGCGACGATCGCGATCACGGCGCACAGTACGGCCATGATCCAGTACATCCGCACCCGGTCATCTCCGGTGAACAGCACGACGAAGAAACCCGCCGCGCCATTGAAGCTGGCGTGGAGGAGGAAGGCGATCAGAACGCTCCCCGACGTACGGAGGTAGATGGCGGTGAACACGAAGTTCAATGCGAAGAGCATCGCCGCGTCCGCCCAGGGAATGAGGCCGGTCACGAACAGCGGGACGTGCCAGACCGCCCACATCACCCCCAGCACCACGCTGGCCACCAGCGCTGAATGGCGCCGCAGCAACAGGGGCAACGCGTACCCGCGCCAGCCAGGCTCCTCGAACGCGCCGGTGAAGGGATTGACCAGGAAGATCAGCGTGGCAGTGATGATCGACAACCAGCTCGCGAGCTGGGCCGGCGAGGGCGGTGCCGCCCCCAGCAGGACGTTCACCCACGCGACGATCGCCCAACCGGCCACCGGAGCCAGGAACGCAAGGACGTACCAGCCCACGCCGACCCGCCACTGGATCAGCCGGCGGAAGTAGGCCCGCAGGCCCTTCCGGCCGCCGACGATGGCTGCGGTGATGAATCGCCGCCAGGAACGGGCCAAAGGCCAGCACCGGCCCCGGGAACAGCCCCAAGCGCGTAGGGAATGACCGGAAGCCAGGAAAGGACCAGAGTCAAGACGGTGAAGACCAGCAGCGGGTGACGGCCGAGGGCCGAGGATCCCCCCGGCCCGCTGCCCAGATCGTCGGTCAAAGCTGCGGGAGGCCGAAGCTGCTCTGCGTGAGCGTCGACGTTGCTCATCGCCGGTTCCTGCCACTCAGGTCCGGCTCGGGGTTGCGGTCGAGCTCGAGTACCGTGCCGGGAGGTCTGGATCGGCGGGCGCCGCGTCGAGCGACGGACGGCGGGTCCAGAACCCCCGGTCGAAGACCAGCAGGGCGAGGGCGACGGTGCACCACACGATGGCGTACAGGTAGTTGAGGCGTTCCAGATCCGCACCGGCCGACCAGAAGCTGCTGGTGAGCACGGCACCTTCGGTGCCGTGGGCGATCAAGCGTGAGCAACGAGCTGCCGGACGCGTGGTTGAACAGCCAGGCGTACCAGAACGTCACCGCCACCGTGGTCACGGCTCCGATCGGGTGCGCGTCGAACACCGGCATGAAGAACAGCGGCGCATGCCAGCCGGTGACCAGCACCGCCATGATCGTCGTCGCCACGATGGGCGAGTGGTGCACCTGCAGTTCGGGTTGGGCATAGCCACGGAAGCTCGGCTCCTCCATCAGCGGACCCCCGGTCGGGCTGAGAGCGTGCAGCGCGATCGCCATCGGCAGGCTGTACCAGGGCGACAGCATTCCGAGCGAGGGCGGCGGCGCACCCAGTCCGACGTTGATGGCCACGGAGGCCAGATGCACCAGCAGCGGTACGCCGATGGCGAGGGCGTACCAGACCCAGCTGACCCGCCAGCGGATCAGCCGCGCGCCCAGCGCCTTCAACCCGCTCAGGCCCTCGGTCAGCGTCACCACGATCAGCGCCGCCAGCAGTACGCCCGGCGCGAAGAAGCTGTTCCACGGGATCGCCCCCCACGCCAGGGCGTAGGCGAGGACGAAGAAGACCACAATCCGATGCCGCTTGATGAAATGCCATGACGCACTCCCTCGATGGATGACCTTGCTTCCACCCTGGCGGCGCCGGCGCGGTTGCGCACTGTGGCTGACCCGTGAACAGATAGGCCGGTTTTCTCCCATCTGCCCAGGTCAGGCGGCGGCGTAGGGTGAGGTCACCGGGAGCGCTTCGCTGGAGGGAGGTCGCTCGTGGTCGACGCGGTTCCTGCTGCCGAGCCTCTGGGCTCCGACCTGCGCGCTCCCCACGCCTGGGCGCTCTGGGCGATTGCCGTCGCGGGTATCGGGATCATCGCCGGCACCCTCGTCCTCGCGCTGGCCAGTAACCAGCTCGACCGCCTGGGTCTGCAGAGCCTGCTCGTCGGCTGGGTCGTCATCCCGTACGTGGTCAGCGGCATCCTCGCGTGGTGGCGGCGGCCGGAAAGCCGGCTTGGGCTGCTGATGCTGGCCACCGGTTTCGCCACCGCTCTGGCCCCGCTGCAATGGGTCGACCAGCCCGTGCTGTACAGCATCGGTCATCTGTTCGACATGCTGCCGGCGGCCTTGTTCCTGCACGTCTTCCTGGCCTTTCCGACCGGAAGACTGACCAGGCTGCCGGAGCGGATCGTGGTGATCGCCTGCTACGCCGCCGTGCTCGGTCTGCAGGTCACCAAGATCGTGCTGGGGGTTACTCCGGACAACCTGCTCGCGGTCTTCGCCAACGCCGCGGCCGCCAACCGGGTCGAGGGCGTCCAGCTGATGATCGTCGCCGGGCTGCTGCTGGTCGGCGCCGTCCTGCTGTTCTGGCGAAGGCGGGGAAGCGGCACCTCGCAATGGCGGCCCACGGCACTCCTGGTCGACGCGTTCGGGCTGTCCCTGGTCATGCTCGCACTGCTCTACGTGGCCGGAACGCAGGGCTGGCCGGCGTTCGAGACGATCCGGCTGGTCACCTTCGCCTCCCTCGGGCTGGCGCCCGTCGCGTTCCTCTTCGCCCTCCTCGACGCCCGGCTCGCGCGCGGCGAGGTCGCGGGGCTGCTGGTGGAGCTGCGGGCCGATCCGACGAAGGACCTGCAGGCGCCGTTGGCCCGGGCTCTGCGCGACCCCTCGCTGCAGCTGGCGTACTGGCTGCCGGAGCAGGGCACCTGGGCCGACCAGAACGGCCATCCCGTGCCTCTCCCGCAGGCAGATGAGCGCCGGGCGCTGCGGATCATCTCCCGAGACGACGAGCCGATGGCGGCGCTGCTGTTCGACCGGTCGCTGGCCGACGAGCGGGAACTGCTGGACGCCGTCGCGGCCGCGGCGGGCATCGCCCTGGAGAACGGCCGGCTCCAGGCCGAGCTGCGGGCGCGGCTGCAGGAGCTACAGGGCTCGCGGGTCCGGGTGCTGGAGGCCGGCCAGCGGGAACGGCAGCGGCTGGAACGGAACCTGCACGACGGGGCTCAGCAGCGGCTGGTGGCCCTGTCCCTGGAGCTGGGCCTGCTGGGCGAGCGGGCCGACACCGACCAGGAGACGCGTACGCGGCTGGCCCGGGCCAAGGCCGAGGTCTCGGCCTCCTTGGCCGAGCTCCGCGATGTCGCGCGCGGCATCTATCCGGCGGTGTTGACCAACCACGGACTGGACGTGGCCCTGGAGTCGCTCGCCGGATCGGCGGCGATGCCGGTGCGATTGGATGTCGACCTTTCCGGCCGGCTGCCCGAGCCGGTCGAAGTGGCGGCGTACTACGTGGTGAGCGAATGCCTGGCCAATGCCGGCAAGCACGCCCGGGCCACCTCGGTGGACGTTCGGGTACGGCGGGTCGACGGAAGGGTGCTGGTCGTGGTGGCCGACAACGGAGTGGGTGGGGCCGACCCGGCCATGGGATCGGGACTACGCGGACTCATGGATCGGGTGGAGGCCCTTGGCGGACGTCTGCAGATCTTGACCACGGCGAACGGCACCTGCGTCGAGGCGGAAATCCCGTTCCAGAACCGCCGTTCCTAGCAGGTACGCCGGATCGTGCAACTCGCCCAGGCCGACCTGGCGCTCGAAGACATCTTCGTGCGCGGTCCAGAACTCCCGGGTGTTGTTCTCCGCCAGGTCCTCGAAGAACCGGATGTCCTCGGCGGTGACCCCTGGTGTGTCGGTCATCTGCCCTCTTCGTCCCCAAGCTCAGTGAACACCGTGAGCTGGACACCGGCCGGACCATCCAGCCGAGCGTTCAGGGAGTTCCACGGCGTACGCGTCGGCGGAGCGATCAGTCCGGCGCCGGCCTGCGTGAGCCGCTCCGTGACGCCTGCCGCGTCGTCGACCTCGAGGGCGACGCGGAACTGCGGGGCGACCCCTGGACGGCCCACCTCCACCGTGTCGATGTAGTCGATCTGGGCCGGGTTCGACAGCTCCAGCGTGGCCCGGCCGGCTCCCAGGATCATCACCCGGGCACCACCGGGCGAGTCGTACTGCTCCTCCTGCACCAGGCCGAGCTCGTCGCGATAGAACCGGACGGCCTCGTCGTAGTCCGGTACGGCGACCACCAGCCGCAGCTGCCGGACCCGGGCCGCAGTCGCGGCATGCACGGCGTAGTCCGGCTCGCGTCGCTTCACCGCCTTGATCACCGCGTACGTCACCGGCAGGAAGAGCGCCTCGACCCCTACCTTCCACAACCAGCCCACGACGATGAAGCTGACCAGCTGTTCGGTGGTGAAGATCGTGGCGAACGCGATCACGCTGAACAGCACCGTATCCACCAGCTCGCCAACCACCGTCGAGCTGAACAGCCGGACCCACAGCCGCCGTTCGCCGAACCGTTCCTTGATCTTGACCAGGACGTACGCGTTGAGGAACTGGCCGGCGAGGAAGCCGCAGAGACTGGCGAGCACGATCTGCGGGACGAACCCCAGCACGGCGCGGAAGGCCTCGTTGTTCTCATAGCCCGGTGCGGGCGGAGCCGCGCCCACCAGGAGGAACATGATCGAGGCCACGGCGGACAGGACGAAGCCGAGGACGATGGCGCGACGGGCCTGCCGGAGACCGTAGACCTCGGCCAGCACGTCGCCCAGCACGTAGGTGAGCGGGAAGAGCAGCGCGCCGCCGTCGGTGAAGATGCCACCGAGCAGCGGGACGCCAGACTCGATCACCGCGATCGGCTTGGTGGCGGCGACGTTGGAGATCAGCAGCAGCCCGCAGAACAGGGCCACCACGACCGCATATGTGCCGCTGGGATGCCGCGCGTACGCGGCGGCCTGGCTGGGCGCTCGCGGGGCAAGGTCGGATGTCGTCACGGCAAGGGATCGTACGGTCGGACACCGACGCGCTGGCTCCGCATGGGAGGCTGAGGTCATGAGCGACTACGCCAACAACACCGTCGATGACGACCGTTCCGAGCAGCTCGACCAGGATCCGCTGCAGCCGGGCTACTCCCTCAACGACCGCGGCGTTGAGGACGCACTCGACGAGGGCTACTCGCCGCCGGAGAAGCCGTCGGTGCTGCTCCGTGGGGGTGAGCACGACACGTTGGACGCCCGCTTGGCCGAGGAGGAGCCGGAGGCCGACCCGTACGTCGTGCCCGAGGAGGAGGACAACCTCACGGTTCGCGATGAGCTGGAGAACCTCGACGACGGTGAGGTCGGCGACCAGCGGGCCGGCCGGTTGATGGATCCCAACCAGGGCATCGGCCCGGACGTCGACAAGGACCTGATCGGAGAGGACGTCGGTATCGACGCCGGCGCGGCCAGCGCGGAGGAGGCGGCCATGCACATCGTCCCGGACGAGACGTACTGAGCCGTTGTTCCCCCCGATCGAGCCCCACGATTCCGGGCTGCTCGACGTCGGTGACGGCCAGCGGATCTACTGGGAGGAATGCGGAAACCCCGAGGGCAAGCCTGCTGTCGTCCTCCATGGCGGACCCGGTGGTGGCCTGACGCCCGAGGTCCGCCAGTTCTTCGATCCCGACCGGTACCGGGTCGTGCTGTTGGACCAACGCGGTTGCGGCCGCAGCCTCCCGCACGCCAGCTCACCCGGCGCAGACCTGAGTGCCAACACGACGTGGCACTTGGTGGGCGACCTGGAGCGACTGCGGGAGGCACGGGGGATCGAGCGTTGGCTGGTGTTCGGCGGCTCCTGGGGAAGCACGCTCGCGCTCGCGTACGCGGAGCAGCACCCGGAGCGGGTGAGTGAGCTGGTGCTGCGGGGCATCTTCACCTTGCGCCGCAGCGAGCTCGACTTCTACTACGGCGGCGGCGCTGGACAGCTCTTCCCGGAGCGGTACCAGGCGCTCCTGGCGCCACTCGGTGGGTCGAGCTTCGACGGCGACGTGATCGAGGCGTACCACGAGCTCCTCGTCGATCCCGATCCGCTGGTCCACGGGCCGGCGGCCGTGGCGTGGAGCACCTGGGAGGCCGCAACCATCACGCTGGTGCCCGACGAGGTGCTGATCGCGAAGTTCGCCGATCCCGCGTACGCCCTGGCCTTCGCCCGGATCGAGAACCACTACTTCCGGCACCGCGGCTGGCTCGCCGAGGGCCAGCTGATCGCCGAGGCGAGACGCCTGGCGGCGATTCCCGGAGTCATCGTGCAGGGCCGCTACGACGTGGCCACTCCGGCCGTCACCGCGTACGAGCTGCACCAGGCCTGGCCCGAAGCCGACCTCCAGATCATCCCGGTCGCCGGTCATGCCTACAGCGAGCCGGCTATCGCCGCCGCTCTGGTCGCCGCAACCGACCACTTCGCCGCGGTCACTCGCTGACCCCCCTGGAGAATCGGACGCTGCGTCCGAATCTCACGCTGCACGCCGGAAGCTTCCGGCGCACAGCGCGAAGAACGGACGCAGCGTCCGATTCTGCAGCGGGGCGAGAGGGAGGAAGCGGGCGAAAGAGAGTGGGGCAAGCGCGGCGAGCGGCATTAGGATGAAACCGACATCGTCCACCCGTCTGTGAGGAACCAACTGAGTAGGTCAGAAATATCGGCGAGTGCTCCAGAAGAGTCAGGCGCCCCTGGCCTGGAGGAGTTGCGCAGAGTCACGGTTCCGGCCTCGGTGGACATGGTGAACATCCTGGGTCCGCGGGATGAGTTCCTGCGGATCCTCGAGCGTGAGCTCGACGCAGAGATCCACGTACGCGGCAACGAGATCAACCTCACCGGCCCGCATGCGGCCGTAGATCTCGCCGTCGATGTGATCACCGAGCTGGTCACCGTGCTGCGGACGGGCCAGGGCCTGACCGCAGACGCCGTCGAGCGGATCGTCGGCATGCTGTCCGCCCGGGAGGATGCCCGCCCGGCGGACGTGCTGACGCACAACATCTTGTCGGCCCGGGGCAAGACCATCCGGCCGAAGACGCTCAACCAGAAGCGGTACGTCGACCAGATCGACCGACACACGGTCGTGTTCGGCATCGGCCCGGCCGGCACCGGCAAGACCTACTTGGCCGTCGCCAAGGCCGTCCAGGCACTACAGGCCAAGCAGGTCAACCGGATCATCCTGACCCGGCCCGCGGTCGAGGCCGGCGAGCGGCTCGGCTTCCTGCCGGGCACCCTGAGCGACAAGATCGACCCCTACCTGCGCCCGCTCTACGACGCGCTGCACGACATGCTCGACCCGGAGTCGATCCCCCGGTTGCTGACCGCTGGCACCATCGAGGTTGCGCCGCTGGCCTATATGCGCGGCCGCGCGCAACCCGTCGACACCCCAGTCCTGACCCCTGAGGGCTTCCGGCCGATCGGCCGGTTGCGGGTCGGTGACCTCGTAGTGGGTGCTGACGGCCGGCCTACGCCGGTGCTCGGGATCTATCCGCAGGGCCGTAAGCCCGTCTACCGGGTGACCACCCAGGACGGCGCTTCGACGCAGGCATGCGGTGAGCACCTCTGGTTCGTCACCACCCCGAGTGACCGGAGGCACGGCAAGCCGGGTCGGGTGGTGCAGACCAGCGACATGATCGGAAAGTTGCGCGCCGCACATGCGCGTCGCTTCGAGCTGCCGATGGTCGGGCCGGTCCAGATGGTGGAGCGCGACGTTCCTCTTGAGCCGTACGCCCTCGGATTGTTGCTGGGTGATGGCTGTTTGACCACCGCAACCACGCCGAGCTTCACGACCGCCGATGCCGAGCTTGCCGAAGCCCTTCAGCGCGCACTGCCTGACGCTTCCCTGTTCCGCAAGTCCGAGTTCGAATATGTGTTGAAACGTGTTGGTGGCGGCGGCCGCGGTGGGGTGATCACAGCCAACCCGATCACCGAGAAGCTTCGGCAGTTGGGTCTGGCGCGCACCCGCTCGACCACCAAGTTCGTACCCACCTGCTACCTGTTCAACAGCGTTGCGGTTCGCCTCGCGGTGCTTCAGGGCCTGCTGGACACCGATGGTGGACCGGTGACGCAGCGGGGGCGGAGCTGCCGCGTCCAATACACGACCTGCTCCGAGCGCCTGCGTGACGACGTGACTTATCTGGTCCGATCCCTGGGTGGCGCGGCCTATGTCCGCCGTCGGGCGGCGGCCGGCCGGCCCCCCGGACTTGCCAAAGGTCGGCCGGTGCCCTACCGGCACGACGCCTGGGTCCTGGACATCCGGCTTCCCGCCGGCATTCCGCCGTTCCGGCTAACGCGGAAGGCCGCTGCGTACGACGCGACGGGCGGCGGCCGACCCATGCGTTTCATCGACCGGATCGAACCCTTCGGTAAGGCCGACTGCGTGTGCATAGCAGTCGGCGCCGCCGACTCGCTCTACGTCACCGAAGACTTCCTGGTCACCCACAACAGCTTGAACGACGCGTTCATCATTCTCGACGAGGCGCAGAACACCTCGATGGAGCAGATGAAGATGTTCCTGACCCGCCTGGGCTTCGGCTCCAAGATCGTGGTCACCGGCGACATCACCCAGGTCGACCTGCCCAGCGGCACCCGCAGCGGACTCCGCGTCGTGCAGAGCATCCTGGACGAGGTCGATGACATCGCCTTCTGTTACCTCACCAACCACGACGTGGTCCGGCACAAGCTGGTCGGTCGGATCGTGGCGGCGTACGACCGGTTCGAGTCGGATGAGCCGCCGGCGCCGCGCAGCGGCCGCTGACTCCGCGCTTCAGACGAACATGAACGTCGACATCAACAACGAGTCCGGCATCGAGGCCGACAGCACCGGCCTGGTCCGGCTGGCGACCTTCGCCCTGGACGAGCTCCGGATCCACCCGATGGCCGAGCTCTCCGTGTTGTTGGTGGACGAGGACACGATGAGCGCCTACCACCAGAAGTACCTCGGAGAGCCGGGACCTACCGACGTCCTCAGTTTCCCGATGGACGAGCTACGCCCTCCGAAGGAGGACGAGGAACCACCCGCCGGCCTGCTGGGCGACATCGTGCTGTGCCCGGCGGTCACCGCCCGCCAGGCGGCCGCGCATGGCCGTAGCGCCGAGGCCGAGGCGGAGTATCTCCTGGTCCACGGACTGTTGCACCTGCTCGGCTACGACCACGCCGACCCCGACGAGGAGGCCGAGATGTTCGGCCTCAAGGACCGGATCCTCGCCCGCTGGGCGACCGTACGGCCGGATCGAGCGGTGCGCTCGTGAACTCGACGGACTGGATCCAGCTGACCATCGCCCTGGTGCTGGTGGTCTGGGCCGGGTTCATCGCGGCGGCCGAGGCCGGGTTGTCATCCTTCTCCAAGGCCCGGGCGGACCGCTTGGTCGAGCAGGGCGTACGCGGCTGCAAGCGGGTACGCCAGATCGCTGACGACCCGCCGCGCTACCTGAACACCGCTCTCTTCCTGCGCACCCTGGTCGAGATCTCGGCGATCACTCTGGTGGCCAGTGTCGTGTTCGGCTTCGGCCTGCCGACCTGGGAGGCCGGGGCCATCACAGCCGGCGCCATGACGGTGGTCTCCTACATCTTCTGGGGGGTCGCCCCGCGCACCCTCGGCCGACAGCACGCCCAGACGGTCGCCTGCTCCTTCGCCGGCCCGCTGGTTGCGGTCACGACGGTCCTCGGTCCCTTCCCTCGGCTGCTGATCCTGATCGGCAACGCGCTGACCCCGGGCAAGGGGTTCACCGACGGCCCATTCGCGACCGAGGCCGAGCTGCGCGAGCTCGTCGACCTGGCGGAGGCCAGCGAGGTCATCGAGTCCGGCGAACGCCGGATGATCCACTCGGTCTTCGACCTGGGCGACACCATCGTCCGCGAGGTGATGGTGCCGCGCACCGACATGGTCTTCATCGAGGCGCACAAGACGCTGCGCCAGGCCGTCTCGCTGGCCCTGCGCTCCGGCTTCAGCCGGATCCCGGTGATCCGCGACGGGATGGACGACGTGGTCGGTGTGCTCTACCTCAAGGACGTGATCAAGCGGGTCTACGACAAGCCCGACGCGCAGCAGACCGAGCGGGTGGGTTCGATGATGCGCAAACCGGTGTGGTGCCCGGACTCCAAGCCGATCGATGAGCTGCTGCAGGAGATGCAGGCCAAGCGGGTACATCTGGCGATCGTGGTGGACGAGTTCGGTGGCACCGCCGGCATGGTGACCATCGAGGACATCCTGGAGGAGATCGTCGGGGAGATCACCGATGAGTACGACGAGGAGAACACTGACATCACCGAGCTCGGTGAGGGTCGGTTCCGGGTCTCGTCGCGGCTGCCGGTGGACGAGCTGGGCGAGCTCTTCGGGCTCAAGCTGGACGATGATGACGTGGAGACGGTCGGCGGGTTGATGGCCAAGCAGCTGAACAAGGTGCCGATCGCCGGCTCGGTGGTCAAGTACGGCGGGATCGAGCTGGTCGCCGAGCGGACCACCGGACGGCGGAACCGGATCGGGACGGTGATCGCGAGCAAGATCGACACGAATGCCGCCGACGAGGACGCCCGGGCCGAGGCGGCGACCCGGATCGTGGCCGAACAGGCGCGCGCGTCGTGAGCGTGCCAAGCGATCCCGAAGACATCAAGATCATCAATCTCGCCCGGTCCGCGCTGGCCCGGACCCAGGCGGGCCAGGGGGCGTGCGTCCGCGACACCGACGGACGCACGTACGCGGGCGCCCGCGTCGCGCTGCCGCACCTGCAGCTGTCGGCCATCGGCGTGGCCGTCGCGATGGCGGTCTCGTCCGGCGCGGGGGGCCTCGAGGCGGCCGCGGTGGCCGGTGACCCACCGGAGGCCGGGGACGCCGATATCGTGCGTGACCTGGGCGGCGCGTCGATCCCGATCTTCGCCGTCGACCGAGCCGGGGGCCTGAGCGACGTGGTTCGCACGTGACGTTCCGATCCGGGTTCGCCTGCTTCGTCGGCCGCCCCAACGCGGGCAAGTCGACCCTGACCAACGCCTTGGTCGGCAGCAAGGTGGCGATCGCGTCGTCCAAGCCGCAGACCACTCGGCACGCGATTCGCGGGATCGTGCACCGGCCCGATGCCCAGCTCGTCCTGATCGACACGCCCGGCCTGCACAAGCCGCGTACCCTGCTCGGCGAGCGGCTCAACGACCTGGTTCGGGCCACCTGGTCCGAGGTCGACGTGGTCGGAGTCTGCCTGCCGGGCAACGAGCGGATCGGGCCGGGCGACACCTACCTGGTGGGCGAGATCGCCAAACTGCCGAAGCGGCCTGACCTGGTGGCCATCGCCACCAAGTCCGATCTGGTGGCCGCGGGTCGGATGGCCGAACATCTGAGCCGGATCGCCGCCCTCGAGGAACAACTGGGAATCAGCTGGAGGCACATCGTCCCGGTATCGGCGACCGGGCATGCTCAGCTCGACGTGCTGACCGACCTGTTGGTGGACCTGCTGCCACCCGGTCCGCCGCTCTACCCCGACGGTGAGATCACCGACGAGCCGGAAGAGACCCTGGTCGCCGAACTGATCCGAGAGGCGACTCTGGAAGGCGTACGGGACGAGCTGCCGCACTCGATCACCGTGACCGTCGAGGAGATGGGGTTGCGCGAGGGCCGGCGCGCGGACAGCCCGCTGCTCGACGTGTACGCCTCGCTGATCGTCGAGCGCGACTCCCAGAAGGGCATCATGATCGGTCATCAGGGCAGCCGGCTACGGGAGATCGGCGCGGCCGCGCGGGCCCAGATCGAGGCTCTGCTCGGCACCCCGGTCTATCTCGACCTGCGGGTCAAGGTGGTCAAGGAGTGGCAGCGTGACCCGAAGCAGCTGAACCGGCTGGGCTTCTGAGGTCGGGCAGCAGCCCGCGGGCGACCAGCTGGGCGTTGAACTGGTCCAGGGTGTCCATCGAGGTGATCGCCGAGGACAACAGCGAACTGCTCAGCTCCTCGTCGGGGTGGTTCAGGCTCGCCCCGAGACCATGGTCGACGCCCACCGCCTGGCCGAGCTGTGCCGGACGACCGGAAGCCACCAACAACTCGTTGATCAGCTTCAGGTGCCTCATCTCGGTGAACATCGCCAGGTTCAGGATCTTCTCGGCGGCCTCGGCGACTGCCGACCCAGCGGGCCCGGGCGCCGGCTCGGGCAATCCATGGCCGAGCACGTACGCGATCTGCAGGTACTCCGCGATCACCGCATGCTCGACCGCGGCGAGCTCGGCCAGCTCGTCCAGGACCTCGGCGCTCGTCGCCATCAGCCGAGGTCGAGGTTCCGCTCGAACATCGCGTAGACCTGCGACAGCTTGTAGCCCATCGCCTCGTTGACGTCGATCATGAAGTTGTTGTCGACGTTGTTCCAGGTGTCGATGACCTCCAGCTGCGGCTCGGCCTCGGCCAGCCAGCGCAGCATGTCGATCTTGAGAAGCAGGCCGAGCTTGTGGCCGCGGTGCCGGCGGGCCACGGCGGTGTCACCCTGGCCACCGAACCACGGTCGGAGGCGGTTGAGGGCCACGAAGGTGTGACCGCCGACCTCACCGGTATCTCGATGCCGGGCCAGGACCCGATAGCTGAGATCCCCGCGGCCCACCAGGTTGTCCTCGACCGCTCGCATCCGAGCCAGGTCGTAGACCTCGTCCTCATAGGTCAGCTCGCCCATCGGGGCGTCGTTGATCGCGTTGGTCACCTCGATCAGCTCGCTCAGCACCTGGTCGGAGATCGGCGGGCGGATCCGCTCCAGCCGATAGTCGGCGGCGGCCGTCTCGGCCGCCATGCTGAGCCGGTCCAGTTCGGAGTGCTCGATCTCGGCCAGCACCAGGCGTCGCCGGGCGTCGTGGCTGGCATAGCTGAAGCCGAGATTCTCACCGAACTTGCGGGCGCCGAGGTCGTCCTCGACGCAGTGGGCCCAAAGCGTCGGCCGACCGGCCTGCTGGGCCCGGCGTACCACCTCGGCCATCATCGTGGTGCCGTGCCCCCGTCGCCGTTGCTCAGGGTGCACGACGAGCTTGAACCAGAGGAGATGGCGGTTGTCCAGCGTAGGCATGTCGATCTCGAGCGTGCCGACGGGAACGTTCGAGCCCTCAGGCAGATAGAGATGGTGCTCCGAGGGATCGGAGTCCCAGCCGTAGCGCAGGTCGCCGGCCAGCAGGCCAGCCAGCACCGGGTACGCCTCGGGGTCGTCGACGGCCTGCGCGGCGTTGAGAATCTCGGCCTCGATCGCGACCTGCGCATGGTCGCCGGGCTGTACGCGTACGAACGGCACCAGACCAGGGTGCCGCAGCAGCCCTTGGTGGCGCCATGGGATTTCGGGCGGTGTGAGTGCGTCGAGAACGATGAGTGAGCAGCTGAGGCCGAGGCGACAGATCCACAGGCTCGAGCTGGAGCCCGGGGAGTACTGGTGGGGCGGAGCCGTGTCCGACGGTCAGGCGATGCCGTTCGGTGATCGCGCTCATCGCCGCGACCTCGCCGTCAACGCCGGGTTCGTCGATGACCCGGTGCGCGGACCCAACCAGTCAGCGCCGCTGCTGGTGTCCAGCGCCGGTCGTTACCTCTGGTCCGAGCGGCCCTTCAGCTTCGCCTTCGACGGCGCCGGCGGCCTCGAGGTGGCGGGTGAGGAGGTCATCGTCGGCCAGGACGGCGTCGCCCTGGCCTCGGCGTACCGATCTGCGGCGGGCCGGTTCTTCCCGCCCTCGGGCCGCTCACCGGCAGCGACGATGTTCGCCGCGCCGCAGTACAACACCTGGATCGAGATGCCGTATCACCCCACCCAGCAGGCGGTGATCGACTACGCCCGCGGAGTGCTGGCCGCTGGGTTCCCGCCGGGAGTGATCATGATCGACGACCGCTGGTCGGTCGACTACGGCGTCTGGACCTTCGACCCGGCCCGGTTCCCCCGACCGGCGGAGATGATCGAGGAGCTGCACGACCTCGGCTTCTCGGTGATGCTCTGGCTGGTGCCGTTTCTCAGTCCGGACAGCAGTAGCTCCCGGATGGCGGCCAGGCGCGGCTGGCTGGTCAGAGGACCGGACGGCCGCGAGGTTGTCCGGGAGTGGTGGAACGGCTACAGCACCGTGCTGGATCTCACGCAGGCCGACGGGGTGGACTGGCTGCGGGACCAGCTGGCCGCACTCCAGACCTTGGGCGTGGATGGCTTCAAGTTCGATGCCGGCGACGTGCACTTCTACCGCGCCGATGACGTGACCGTCGCCGGGGACGGCGCCGTCGGCCAATGCGAGGCATGGGCCCGGCTGGCGTCTGAGTTCGCGCTCAACGAGCTGCGGGCGAGCTGGAAGATGGGTGGCCAGCCGCTGGCCCAACGGCTGCACGACAAGCCGTGCGCGTGGGGAGCCGGCGGACTGGCGTCACTGATTCCCGAGAGCATCGCGCAGGGCCTGATCGGGCACGCGTTCAACTGCCCAGACATGGTCGGTGGCGGCGAGCTGTGGGCCTTCACCGGCGCTGCTGCCGGAGATCATGAGTCTGGTCCGGCACGCCGCCCGGACCGGCGAGCCGATCTTGCGCGCCCTGGCGTACCACTGGCCCGGTTACGAATCCGTCCATGATCAGTTCCTGCTCGGCGAGACGATTCTGGTCGCGCCGGTGCTCGAGGCCGGCGCCCGGGTCCGCACGGTGACGATTGCCGCCCGGCCGGTGGCGGGACGCGTACGGGACGGAGGTCGACGGTCCGGCCGAGATCGCGCTCGAGGTCACGCTCGAGTCGCTGCCGTGGTGGCGTCGGGTGGAGTGATCGGTTATGGTGACCCCGTGGCTGGTCACGCATCGCACGTCGCGTTGCTCCTCCTTGGCTGCCGCAGCGGGGCCCACTAACCGGGTCGGCCTCCTCGCTGCGGAGTTCGGCCTGTTCGGCCCACTTGAGACCTACCAGCGAGGACCTTCTTCATGACCACCCCCAGTTCACAGTTCGGTACGCGGCCGCAGCGGGTACCCGTTCAGCAGCCCAGCCCGATGCCGTTCTCCCGATATCGCGCCTTTCCCCCGATCGACCTGCCGGACCGCACCTGGCCGTCGAGTCGGATCACCCAGGCGCCGCGCTGGCTGTCCACCGATCTCCGGGACGGCAACCAGGCCCTGATCGACCCGATGACGCCGGCCCGCAAGCACCGGATGTTCGACCTGCTGGTGTCGATGGGCTACAAGGAGATCGAGATCGGCTTCCCGTCGGCGAGCCAGACCGACTTCGACTTCGTCCGGCAGCTGGTCACCCAGGACCGGATTCCCGACGACGTGACCGTCTCGGTGCTCACCCAGGCCCGCGAGGACCTGATCGAGCGGACGGCCGAGTCGCTGGTCGGCGCCAAGACGGCGACCATCCACATGTACAACGCGACCGCCCCGCTGTTCCGGCGGGTGGTGTTCCACGTCGACCGGGCCGAGTGCATCGCGATGGCCACCCGGGGCACTGAGCTCGTGATGAAGTACGCCGAGCAGCATCTTGGTGATGTCGAGTTCGGCTACCAGTACTCACCGGAGATCTTCACCGGAACCGAGCTGGACTTCTCGGTCGAGGTCTGCAACGCGGTGATGGACGTCTGGCAACCCGACGCCGGCCGGGAGATCATCCTGAACCTGCCGGCCACGGTGGAGATGTCGACCCCGAACGTGTACGCCGACCAGATCGAGTGGTTCTCCCGGCATGTGCACAATCGGGAGCACGTGGCCATCTCGCTGCATCCGCACAACGACCGCGGCACCGCAACCGCCGCCACCGAGCTGGCCCTGATGGCCGGCGCCGACCGGGTCGAGGGTTGCCTCTTCGGCCACGGCGAGCGCACCGGCAACGTCGACCTGGTGACCCTGGGGATGAACCTGTTCTCCCAGGGCATCGACCCCAAGATCAACTTCTCCGCGATCGACGAGATCCGCCGCACCGTGGAGTACTGCACCAACCTGCCGGTCCACCCGCGCCACCCGTACGCGGGGGACCTGGTCTACACCGCCTTCTCGGGCTCCCATCAGGACGCGATCAAGAAGGGGTTGGAGGATCTGGAGAAGCGGGCCGCCGAACAGGGGATCAGCGTCCGCGAGATCGCCTGGGAGGCGCCGTACCTGCCGATCGATCCGTACGATGTGGGCCGCACCTACGAGGCCGTGATCCGGGTCAACTCGCAGTCCGGCAAGGGCGGCGTGGCCTACATCATGAAGTCCGAGCACAACCTTGATCTGCCGCGCCGGCTGCAGATCGAGTTCTCCAAGGTCGTGCAGGCGCACACCGACACCGACGGCGGCGAGGTCAGCCCGGCTCGGTTGTGGGAGATCTTCCAGTTCGCCTATCTGGAGTCGCGCGGGCCGCTGCAGCTGGTCAATGTCGACTCCTCGACCACCAGCGCCGGGCGCGACACGCTCGTCGTCTCGGTGGTTGATGCCGGCGTACCGCAGACGATCCGGGGCGAAGGCAACGGACCGGTCTCGGCGTACGTGGACGCGGTCTCCACCCGCGGCTACAAGGTGCGGGTGCTGGACTACACCGAGCACGCCCTCTCGGCCGGTGGCGACGCGCTCGCCGCCGCGTACGTGGAGTGCGAGATCGGTGAGGGGGAGGACAGCGTGGTGGTCTGGGGCGTAGGCATGGACGCAAACATCGTCACCGCCTCGCTCAAGGCCGTCACCTCCGCGATCGACCGCGCAGTGGGCTGACCCTGCTCCCGCGCGACCCCTGCAGAATCGGACGCTGCGTCTGAATCTTGCGCTGCACTCCGGAAGTTTCGGGAGTGCAGCGCGAAATTCGGACGCAGCGTTCGATTTCGTACTCTGCCGATACGGGTGTTTGGGCGGCAAGCGGGCTGGATGTATTGGGAGTCGTCGGTGGCGCTCCATACCAGTAAGAGCGTCCATCAGCGAGGTCAGCATGCGCATCTTCGTCAGCTACGCCCGCAAGGACCGCCAGGCGGTCGAGGCCCTGGTCCGCGACCTGGACCGGGCCGGGCACCAGATGTGGATCGACAACGAGCTGACCGGCGGCCAGGCGTGGTGGGACACGATTCTGAGTCAGATCCGTGCCTGCGACCTGTACCTGTTCGTGGTCAGCCCAGAGTCGCTCCGGTCGCGGGCGTGCCGATCGGAGCTCGCGTACGGGATGGCCGTCGATCGACCACTGCTGCCGGTGTTGATCCAGGACGTGATCATCGCGCACGCTCCGCCCGTCATCGCCAACACCCAGATCGTCGACTATCGGGTGCGCACCGTCGAAAACAGCATCGCCCTGGTCTCGGCGGTGGCCAGCCGGCCGCCGGCTCCGGAGCTGACCGGTGCTCTACCGGCGCCACCGCCCCCGCCGATCTCGTACATGAACCAGTTCGCCGAAAGCATTGAGGCTCCTGACCTCACCTTCTCCCAGCAGAATCACTTGCTGGCCGACCTCCGCGGCTATCTCGGTGAGGACGACGACGACCGGGTGGCAGCGCTGCAGCTCTTGCAACGACTTCGTCGTCGGCGCGACATCAGTGAGGGCATCGCCCGGCAGATCGACCAGATCCTGCGGCCATCGATCTCGGCACCGGCCGGGGCTGGCCCGATCCCACCGCGGAACCTGCCCCTGCCCCCCGTCCAGCCGACTTGGCGGCCGCCGCAGTCCAGCCCACCGCCTCCGGCGGCGTTCGCGTCCAACGTGCCGAGGTCGGCTCCGCCGCCCTACCGGCCCCCTGCCCAGCTCGCCCAGCCCGCGCGGCCGACCGGTCAGCCGTTGGGTGGCGGAGCGTTCGCGGGGCTGATCCTGCTCGCCGTTCTCCTCCCGATCGCCGGGCTGGTCGCCGGCATCATGCAAGCGACCAATACGGCGCGGCGCTCCCAAGGCGTGACGCTCATCGTCATCTCGATCGTCTGCGGTGTCATCGGGATCTGGTTCTTGGACGCCATGCTGAGCTACAGCTCGTATTAGTCCGAGCAAGGGACGTATACGTTCGAACCCGCCAGGTCAGCGGAAGCCGTTCTCCGGCGTACGCGCCGGGGCGCTGGGGGAGAAGATCCAGGCCTGGAAGAACGGGTCGAGGTCGACGGTGGTGACGGCTTGCGCGGCGGTCATCCATTCCTCCAGTGACCGGGTGCCGGGCGCCTGGGCCCATTCGCGGGCCAGCCGGAAGAACGCCTCGTCGCCGATCACGTTGCGGAGCGCCTGCAGCGCCATCGGCCCGCGGACGTACACCACGTCGAACAGGTGCGCCCGGCCCGGGTCGATCATGGTGATCGCCCAGAACTCGTCGTTGTCCGCCGTGCGGTCGTAGGTCTCGTTCAGCTCGTCGTTGGCCTTCCGCCCGCCGGTCCGCTCGATGTAGCCCCACTGAGCCCAGGAGGCGTACGCCTCGTTGTTGAAGATGTCGTTCCATTCGCGCAGCGTGACGCTGTCCCCGAACCACATGTGGGTCAGCTCGTGGGCGATCAGCTCAGTAGCGAAGTCGCTCAGGATCGAGCTGGCGTTGTAGATGGGTCGCGTCTGGTTCTCCAGCCCGGCGAAGGGGAACTTGTGCGCCGGCACGATGCCGCCGAGCTCGGTGAACGGATAAGGGCCGAACATCCCCTCCAGGGTCTTCACTTGCGCGCCCGAGGTGAGCAACGCGTCGAACGCCCGTTTGCGGTTCTCGGGCGAGAGCTGCTCGGTGACCGCGTAGACGTAGGGCAGGCCGTTCACCGTGCCTTGCTTGAGCTCGTACTCCCCGATCGACATGAAGCTCACGTAGGTCGCCATCGGCTGGCGAGCGACCCAGTGCCAGGTGTCGAAGTCCGTTTCGTTCGCGGCATCGGCCGACTCGAGCCGTCCGACGCTGATCGCCTCCATCCCCGCCGGAACCCGCACCGACACGTCCATCAGGGCGGGGTCGGATGGATGGTCATTGGCGGGGAACCACCACGCCGAGCTCTCCGGCTCGCCGGCCGCTGTCCACTCCTGGTTCGTGGTCAGCCAGGGCTGCACCGCGCCCTGGCGGATGTCGCCGGGCTTGCCGCCATAGTCGACGGTGACCGTGAAGTCGTTGCCCGTCTGGATCGCCGCGGCCGGAGTGATCTCGACGTCCGCGAAGCCCTGCTTGGCCGTCTCCGCCGGCTGTCCGTTCACCAGCACTTTGTCCACCGGCAGCGCCAGGTCGACGAAGAACGACTCGAGCTGCTGGGTGGACCGGGCGCTGATCACGGTGGTGCCCCGGAGAGTCTGGGCGCTCGGATCCCAGTTGACCGCGATCTGGTATTTGGCCACGTCGTAGCCGCCATTACCCGAGTTCGGGTAGTAGGGGTCGCCGAGGCCGGCACTGCCTTGCCCAGCGCCGGAGCCCGGCACGCCGGGAAGACCGGGTGCACCGCCTGAGCCGATCAAGCCGGACCGCACCGCCCAGGCGACGCCGAGCGGAGCGGCCAGGAAGGCGATCAGGAGGATGGGCAGCAGAACGGCGAGGACGTACGCCACCGGATGCGGCCGATGCACCAGCGGCTCGGGGGGCGGCGGCCAGTTCGGGTCAACGCTCGACATGCGCCAGCGATCTCAGGTTGCGGTCCAGGTGCCAGGTGGCGTACGCGGCGGTGATCCCGCTCGCCTCGCGCGTGAAGCGCTCGTCGACGTCGCGCGTATCACTCCAGCGGCCCTCCAGCAGGGCACCCAGTAGGTCGATCGTCTCGCGGGCCGGTCGCGCCGAGCCCGGCGGCCGGCACCGGTCGCAGACCACGCCACCGGCGGCGGGGGAGAACGCCTGGTGCGGTCCGACGAGGCCGCAGCGGGCGCAGTCGGCGAACGACGGCGCGTAGCCGGCCACCGCGAGAGCCCGGAGCAGGTAGGAGTCCAAGATCAGCGACGGCGCGCGGGTCCCGTCGGCGGTGCCGGAGTTGAGCACGCGAAGCGCCCCGACCAGGAGCAGGTAGTGCTGCACCGCCGGCTCGCCCTCCTCGGTGACCAGCCGGTCCGCGGTCTCCAGCATCACCTGGCCGGCGGTGTAGGCGGGGTAGTCCCAGGTCAGCGGCTCGCCGAAGGCGTGCAGCGATTCGACCTGGGTGACCACGTCCAGGGTTCGCCCCGTCGCGAACTGCAGGTCGACATGGGAGAACGGCTCGAGCCGGGCACCGAACTTGGAGGTGGTCCGGCGTACCCCCTTGGCCACCGCGCGGATCTTGCCGCGCTGCCGGGACAGCATCGTGATGATCCGGTCCGCCTCGCCGAGCTTGTGGGTGCGCAGCACCACAGCTTCGTCGCGGTAGGTCGGCACCCGGATATTGTCCCTGAGATGCCCAAGTTCACCCGTCGCGACTCGAAACCGGCGGCGCCACGTATGTCCCCGGCGCCTCCGCAGCCGCATGAGAGCGGCGCCCGCCCGCCCACCATTTCCGCCGACCGGCTGCCTCGACACGTAGCCATCGTGATGGACGGCAACGGGCGCTGGGCCAAGGCTCGCAACCTGCCCCGGACCGAGGGGCATGCCCGCGGCGAGGACTCACTGTTCGACGTGATCGCCGGGGCGATCGAGATCGGGGTCCGCTATCTGTCCGCGTACGCCTTCTCCACCGAGAACTGGAGCCGCTCGCCGGACGAGGTGCGCTGGCTGATGGGCTTCAACCGGGATGTGATCCACCGGCGCCGCGACCAGCTGGATGCGATGGGGGTCCGGGTCCGCTGGGCCGGCCGGCGACCCCGGCTGTGGCGCAGCGTGATCAACGAGCTGGAGGACGCGGAACGGCGGACGCTCGACAACGACGTGCTGACCCTGCAGTTCTGCGTCAACTACGGCGGCCGAGCCGAGATCGTCGACGCTGCCCGCCGAGTCGCCGAGCTGGCAGCGGCCGGCCGGCTTGACCCCGCCAAGCTGACCGAGGACCGGTTCCGGCAGTTCCTCGACGAGCCGGACATTCCTGATGTCGACCTGTTCGTCCGATCGTCCGGGGAGCAGCGCACCTCGAACTTCCTGCTCTGGCAGAGCGCGTACGCGGAGATGGTCTTCCTCGACCGGCTGTGGCCCGACTTCGACCGCCGGGACCTGTGGCGGGCAGTCGAGATGTATGCCAACCGGGAGAGACGTTACGGCGGAGCGGTACCCAATCTTTGACCGTCGGTAGTAGAAGGAGTCAGCAGTCGTCGCAGGTGCCGAAGATCTCCAGGTCGTGGCTGACGTCGCGGAAACCGTGTTCGGCGGCCACCGCGTTCGCCCACTTCTCGACCGCCGGTCCGGAGACCTCGACAGTCCGGCCGCAGCTACGGCAGACCAGATGATGGTGGTGGCCGGTCGAGCAGCGCCGGTAGGCCATCTCGCCGTCGGCGTTTCGCAGCGCGTCCAGCTCGCCGGCCTCTGACATCGCCTGCAGGGTGCGGTAGACCGTGGTCAGCCCCACCCGCTCGCCGATCTGACGGAGGTCGTCGTGGATCTCCTGCGCGGTGCGGAAGTCGGACCGACCGGCCAGGATGCCGTCCACCGCGGACCGTTGGCGGGTACGCCGCTGCGGTGTCGGCGCGTTCGGGTTGGCGCTCCTCTGCTCGGAGCTCATCAGTGCTCGTCGTAGTGGTCGGCGTGGGCCGCGTGCCGATGACCCTCGTGGATGAAGTCGGTGTGGTCACCGTGTTGCACCGCGACGTGGCCGCAGCCGGGCGCGTGCCGGTGCGGGTGACCCTCAGTGACCACGACGTGCGGTGCTGGTTCCTCGGCGAGCGGTTCGGGAAGGACCGGCGTGCGGTGACCTCGCCGGTTGAGCAACCAGGAGACGGGCCAGCTGAGCCCGAAGACCGCGATGGCCAGCACCACGATCAACGCCCCGGGAGCGGTGTCGCCGTAGAAGGAGCCGATGGTGCCGCCGACCGAGGTGATGGCCCCGAGGGCCATCGCGGTGATCAGTCCGGCGTAGAAGCCGCGGACCAGGTTGTGCGCGGCGGCGACCGGGATCACCATCAGTGCGCTCACCAGCAGCAGCCCGACCGTCCGCATGGCGATCGCCACCGTGATGGCGGCCAGCACGACGATGAGCACGTTGTACGCGCCGACCCGCAGCCCCTGGGTACGGGCGAAGTCCTCGTCCGCACTGATCGCGAACAGCTGGGGAGCCAGGCCGATGGTGGGCACCAGGATGACCACCGCGAGCACGGCCACCAGGGCGACATCGCGTACCACGATCGTGGTCAGCGAGCCGAACAGGTACTGGGCCAGGGCCGCCGGACCCTGGCCGGCGATGCCGGACATCAGCACTCCGGCTGCGAGCCCGCCGTAGAAGAGGATGGCCAGGCCGACGTCACCGCTGGTCTTGCCGCGCTGGCGCATCAGCTCCACCGCCAGTGCGCCGGCCACGCAGATCACGACGGCCACCGGCACCGGCGCCCGCCCGGTGAGCAGTGCCAGGCCAACCCCGGCGATCGCCACGTGACCCAGGCCGTCACCGAGCAGGCTGAGCCGGCGCTGGACGATGTAGGTGCCGATCGCCGGAGCGATCAGGCCGGTGAGCAGAGCGGCGAGCAGCGCGCGCTGCATGAAGGGGTAGGAGAACAGTTCGATCATCGTTCCACCGCTCCGCCGAACCAGCTCCGGTCGACCTCGGCGGGATGATGATCAGCATGATCATGGTACGGCTGGCCCAACGAACCGAGGGCGCCGTCGTGGGTGATCCGGCCGTCGGTGAGCACCAGGGCGCGGGTGATCAAGGGGGCCAGCACGCCCACGTCGTGCAGAACCACGATCACCGTTGCGCCGTCGGTGACCCGTTCGGCAAGGGTGCCGGCCAGCACCGACTGCTGCGCGAGGTCGACCCCGGCCGTCGGCTCGTCGAGCACCAGCAGCCTTGGCCGCCCGGCCAGCGCGCGGGCGATCAGCACCCGCTGCTGCTGCCCGCCGGAGAGCAGCGACAAGCGGTCGGCGGCGCGGTCGCCCAACCCCACCGCCTCCAGCGCGCCGGTCACCGCCGCCCGGTCCGCTCGGCTCGGTGGGACGAACGGCCGGCGCAGCGCGAGGCGGCCGGAGGCCACCACCTCGGTGACTTTGGCGTTGCCGAGGGCAGCCGGGGAGCGTTGGGGGACGTAGCCGACGGCCGACCAGTGCCGGAACGACCGCAGCGGCGTACCGAACAGCTCGACCGAGCCGCGATGAACGGGAGTCAGTCCGAGCAGCGCCCGGATCAGCGTGGACTTTCCCGACCCGTTTGCGCCCAGCACCGCGACCGCTTCCCCGGTTCCGACGGAAAGGGTGATGCCGCGCAGCACCGGGAGACCGCCGAGCTCGACCGAGACATCGGCGGCGCCGACGACCGGATCGCGGAGTGCCGAGCTCAGCGACATCCGTTGGCCATCTGAAGTGCGGCCAGGTTGGACTTCATCACCGCAAGGTAGTCGCTGCCGCGGGAGTCAGGGGTGATGCCTTCGATCGGGTCGAGTACGTCGGTCTTCAGTCCGAGATCGGCGGCGATCGAGGTCGCTACGGCGGGGGAGACGAGCGTCTCGTAGAAGATCGTGGTGATCTGGTATTCGCGCGCCTTGTCCTGCACGGCCGCAACTCGGGCCGGTGACGGCTCCGCCTCAGGGGACAGTCCGCTGATCGCGATCTGCGTCAGCTGATAACGCTTCGCGAGATAGCCGAACGCGGCGTGGGTGGTGATGAACTCCTTCCGGTCACAGGAGCTCAGGGTGCTGGCGTACGCCTGGTCGAGCTCGGTCAGATCGGCGTCCAGGGCCTGGGCATTCCGCTCGAACTCTGAGCGGTGCTCGGGGCTGAGCGCGATCATGCGCTCTGCCACGGCCTCGGCGATCGTCGCCACGTTGGTCGGGTCCAGCCAGACGTGCGGGTCGAGCCCGCCGTGATCATGATCGGCAACCAGAGGCTCCAGGGGGACGACGGTGGACGTGTCCAGTGCGTTGTCGGTGCCGCTCTGCGCGACGGCCTCGTCCACGGCCGGCTGGAAGCCCTTCTCGAAGATCACCAGATCAGCGCCGGAGAGGTCGGCGACTTGGCGGGGGCTCAATTCCAGGTCGTGCGGCTCGGCACCCGGTTCGGTGAGGTTCTGCACGTCCGCGTGCGCCCCGGCGACACGCTCGGCGACGAACTGGAACGGGTAGGACGCGGCGACGATCTCCAGCCGCCCGGGCGAGTCGGCCGGCGCGCCGGCGGGACTGCCGCAGCCGGCGACCAGAGCCAGACCAGCCGCGGCCAGCACGACTCGCCGCCTTGTCATGAAAACCATTTTCATTAAGCGCGAACCCGAAGTCAAACAGAGGGACTGGCCATTCGCCGCGGTTTCCCATGTTGCATGGGAAACTGTCCGATTCCACAGGAAGCTTTCTAGGGACAGAGCTGATTTCCCATGCAGCATGGGGAACTTGTGACGGGTGGGGCGACTCGCGGTGGAGGGCCGGGACGGCCGCGGGCGCGGGCCGAGGCTCAGAGCGGGCTGAGCGTCGGCGCCGCCACCTGCTCCACCCGGGCGAGCAGGGCATCGAAGACGTTCATCCGGTCGAACTGCAGCGCGTGCGCCCTGGCCCTTGCGGCCATCTCGGCGCGCTCCGAGTCGGGCATCGTGATCGCCAGATCCAGGGCGGCGGCGATCGAGTCCGAACGGTCGACCGGAACGATCAATGCCGAGTCGCCGACGGCCTCGCCGATCCCGCCGGTGTCGGTGGTGATCACCGGGCCGCCGCCGGCGAGCATCTTCTCCACCAGTGCGATGCCGAAGGTCTCCACGAACTCCGGCCGAGGCTTGCTCGGCAGCACGAACGTGGCACAGCCCGCCATCAGGTACGGCTTCTCGTCATCGTCGACATCGTCGAGGAACATGATCCGGTCCGCGGCGGCAGACCGCGCGGCGACCTCGTGCAGCTCCTCCGCCTGCGGCCCGTTGCCGGCGATCACCAGCCGCAGGTCACGGCAGCAGGCGCTCGCCGCGAACCCGTTGATCAGGTCGTCGACTCCCTTGGCGTGGGCCAGCCGGGACAGGAAGAGCACGTAGCCGTTTCGCTCCAGCCCACGAGCGGCGAGCCGTTCGGTGATCACCTCGGTGTCGGGGTCGAGGAAGTCCGCGGTGTTGATCGCGGGGTAGGAGATCGCGACCTTGTTCGAGCACTGCTCGGCGAACCGGGTGCCGTTGCGGGCATCGATGTCGGTGGCCGAGGAGATGATCAACTCGCGGGTGTACTCCGAGACCGCCACTGCGACGTCACTCTCGAGGTACGCCGAGAGCACCTGAGCCGCCGCGCCGAACCGGCCCTCGGCCACACAGGACCGCACCACGTTCGTGACGTCGGATCCCACGGCCTCGGCGACGGTGATCACCGGTACGGGAAGTCCCGTCGACCGGGCCACCCGCAGGGCATCGCTCACCGCGATGGTGTGGGGGGTGAGATAGAGCGACATACACACCGTCGGCACCCCGTCGGTGAACAGCTCGACCAGCCGGCCGGTCATCCCGGCCAGGTATCGCCCGTCCGGCACCTTGTAGTCCCCGACCGGCGCCGGACGCTCGACCTCGATGCCTTCGCTATAGGGCAGCACGCCGTCGAGCGGCTTCAGCGGGAGGCCGGACCGCTCCAGCAAGTCCAGCGGCCAGGTGACGATCCGCACCTCGGTGAACCCACGCAGCAGGGCCGCTTCGGCCAGGTTCCGGGCCTCGCCGGAATGCCCGCAGATCACCGGATCGGCGCGTACGACAATGACCAGTCGACGCCGGTTCGGCGCGCCGACGACGTACGGGTCGGCCATCAAGACTCCCATCAGGGTTTCCCCGTTTCTCTCGGTACTGCGTGTGCGCCGGGTGGTCGGCCCGGTCAGCCAGCGATGTCGGCCGGTAGTGGCGCGGCGGAGCTGGAGGGATAGCCCTCACCGGGGTGCGACACCGACGGAGGCCGGTTGGTGGTGCCCCAGTCCGACGGTTTCGGGCCAAGGGCGATCTCCAGCTGCCCGCCCCGATGCAGCTCCCGGGCCGACAGCCAGGTCCGGTCCAGCGGCTCGCCGTTGAACGTCATCGACTGCACGTACTGCACCGGCCCGCCGGCCTCGGGCTCGACGAAGTCGGTCGCCTCGATCACCAGCTCGGAACCTCCCAGGTCGATCCGGGAGTAGGAGAAGGACGGAGCGTTCAACAGGTAGAGACTCTGGCCGGCCACCGGGAAGAGCCCGAGCGAGGCCCAGACGTACCAGGCGCTCAGCCCGCCGGAGTCGTCGTTGCCGGGAAGTCCGCCTCGACCCAGCCCGAACATGTTGTTCACGGCGGCGTGGACGACCTCGGCGGTCCGGTCGGGCCGGCCGGAGTAGTGGTACGCCCACGGCACCTCCATGTCGGGCTCGTTGTTCAGCCCTTCGAACCGGTTCAGCGCGTACCCCGCCGTCAGCTCCTCGACGCTCGGCCGCTCGCCGACCTGCTTCACCGGATCGGCGCTGTAGCCGAAGAAGGCGTCCAGCATCTTGGTGAAGGCCTTGTCGCCGCCGGCCAGCTCGATCCTGGCCTGCATGTCGTGCAGGACCCGGAAGGAGTAGTTCCACTTGCCGCCCTCGTAGTAGGCCGAGTCGACGAGCAGTCCGGTCTTCGGGTCGAAGGCGTTCACCCAGCGGGTGGCGAGCTCCTCGAACTGCTCGGCCAGCGCGTTGTCCCCGACGTAGTGCGCGACCTTGGCCGTGCACTGGTAGCCGAAGGCCAGGTCAAGAGTGTGGGTGATCGGATGGGTCACACCGCGGAGCAGATACTCCTCGCCGTACGCGCGGCGCAGATCGGTGTCCATGTGGCACAGGGCCCAGTCCCAGTCCACGCCGGAGACCCCGAGCTGGCACAGGTCGGCCAGAAAGGTCTGGACCAACGCGCTGCCCTGGCGGGAGAAGCGGTCGGCGCCTTTGGCCATCCGGTAGCCGATCGGGAAGTTGCCCTCCTCCTCGCAGATGTTCAACATCGCGTTGGCGAGCTCGGCGGCCCGGGCCGGGAACAGCGCGGTGATCAACGGCAGCTGGGTCCGGTAGATGTCCCACATGGTGCAGATGTCGAAGGCGAAGGGACCGTTGTTCGGCCAGAAGGGGCTCTCGCCAGTGGCGAAGCACGGCTTGATCAACGAATGGTAGAGCGCGGTGGAGAAGATCGCCTGGCGGGTGTCGGAGCCGGTCTCGATCTTGATCCGCGACAGATGGTCACGCCAGGCCGCTGCGGTGTCTTGGCGGCGTACCTCGAAGGCAGCAGGTCCCGACACCGGCATGGTGGGATCCTCGATCATCGAGTCGCCGCTGGGGCCGACCATCCCGTCTACCCCGCGGGACTGTCGAGGGCAGTCGACCTGGAGGTTGTGCCGGGCCTGCTGCACGCCGCGTAGTGAGAAGCCGAAGCGGAGCTCGAGCACCTGCCCAGGCTCGGTCGCGCCGCGCCACATCATGCCGAAGGGCCGCAGCGTGGTCGGCCGGATCCGGTCGAAGTCCAGTCGGGTGCCGCCGTGCATCAGCCGTCGGTCGTACCAGAGCAGCTGGCGCCAGTCGCCGATATCGCACTCCAGATGCACCGCCAGCGGGGCACCTTCGACGACGATCTCAGCCTGGGCGACGCCGACCCCGAGCGCCTCCAGATGCGCCCGCAACGGCACCGTCGTCCCGTACGGAATGGCCAGCCCGCCCATCGAGAAGTCGACCACCAGCCGGGCGTCATGATGGGCGGGGAAGGTGTAGCGATGGACCGCGCTGCGTGGTCCGACTGTCAGCTCGCAGCGGATCCCGGAGCTCAAGGTGCAGGCGTAGTAACCCGGCTCGGCCCGTTCGTCGCGCAGCTCCCAGGTGTTGCCGAGGGAGTCCAGCGGCTCCAGCATCGGCGTCACCCGGAAGTAGTTGTAGTACTTGCGAATGGCGCCGGTACCGGACTGCTGGAAGTGGGTGAAGCCGGACGCGATCTGCCGGTCGTAGAGCTCCGAGGGAACCCCTTCGGTGTTGAGCTGGTACTGGCCGTAGCCCGTGGGGTAGGCGCCGGAGTACGCGCAAACCGAGGCCATGCCGAACGGGAAGGTCGCGCCGGGATGGGTGTTGCCGACCTGGGGTTTGGGCCACCACCACGTCGCCGCCAGTCCCTGGGGTTCGGGAAGGTCGGTGGACGACGTCCCGATGAAGGGATCGACGTGTTCGATCACGGGGCTGCCTCCTGCGTCGCGGCGGAGTTCGTCAGACGTTAGGTGCGATCAGTTTCGGCGGTGTTTCGTCCGTGTGACAAGTTGATCGCCGAGCCTCCCGACACCACGGAAGTGAGGTGGCCGTGCTATGCAGGAGTGGCACCGGGGAGGTACAGATCATGAGGGCCGTGGTGATGACCCGCACCGGCGGTCCGGACGTGTTCGAGGTTCAGCAGCGGGTCGTCCCAGCTGTTGCCGCCGATGAGGTCCGGATCGCGGTGCGGGCGGCGGGACTGAACTTCGCCGACACGATGGCTCGGGTCGGGCTCTATCCCGCCGCCCCCAAGCCGCCGTGTGTCCTGGGCTTTGAGGTGGCCGGAGAGGTGGAGGCGATCGGGTCCGGGGTCGACGGCTTCACGGTCGGGCAGCGGGTGATGGCCGGTACTCGTTTCGGTGGCCAGGCCGAACTGGCCACGGCTCAGGCCCGAGACGTCATGCCGATGCCCGAGCACCTCAGCTTCGAGAAGGGCGCCGCGTTCTGCGTCAACTACGCCACCGCGTACGCCGGCATGATGATCATGGGTGGACTACGACCCGACGAGCGGGTGCTGATCCATGCCGCAGCCGGTGGGGTCGGGATCGCCGCGACCCAGATCGCGCGCAACGTCGGTGCGGAGATCTTCGGCACCGCCTCGGCCGCGAAGCATGACGTTATCCGGGCTCAGGGCGTGCACCACCCCATTGACTATCGGACGCAGGACTTCCAAGCCGAAGTGCGACGACTGACCGACGGCCAGGGCGTCGACGTGGTGCTGGATGCGATGGGACCCACCTCCTTCAGCAAGGACTACCGGATCCTGCGGCCCGGCGGTCGACTGATCATGTACGGGCTGTCGGAGGCGCTTGACGAACGGGGCCGCAACCTCCGGGCGACAGTCAGCAGCCTGCTTCGCATCCCGACCTCGACCATGCCGTGGTGGAACCCCGGGCGACTGCTCAACCAGAACCGCGGGGTCTTCGGCCTGAACCTGTACAGCTGGTGGCGCCGAGAGGGCGGGATGGAGCGGATCATCAGTCCCCTCCTCGCCCACCTCGCCTCCGCGCGGCTGGACCCTGTCGTTGCCACGTCGTTTCCCTTCGAGCAGGCGGGCGACGCGCACCGCTACCTGGCGGAACGGCGAAACATCGGAAAGGTCGTCCTCACCCCTGACTGACCGCGGTCGGCGAACGGCAGGGGCCGAGGTTTGGCCGACTCAGCCGAGGGCGTACGCGACGCCCTCGTCGAGGCTCTTCGCCCGACCCCCGGCTCGTCGCTGCTCGATGGTGGCCTGCTGAGGTGCCGCTGACAACACCGCCAGCGTGTCCTCGTACTGGGCGCGCTCGTCGGGCGGCCACTCACCGCCGGCCCGCTCGAGGAGGCTCTCGGCGATGCCGACCAGCGTTGCCGCCCGCTCCAGGTCGCCCTTCGCGGCGATCACGGCCGCCAGCCCGTTGAGGACCCAGGGGATCGCCATCTCGTCGTGCTTGCCGGCCGCGATCCGCAACGCGACGAGCGACAGCGCCTCGGCGTCGCCGAGGTTCCCGAGCTGACGCTCGACCATGCTGAGGTTGGCCGACTCGACGAACACCACCGAACTGTCATCCCGCGCCCGGCCCCAGTCCAGACGCTGACGCATCACGCTGCGGGCTTCCTCGAGATCGCCGGACATCTGGAGCGCGACACCCAGGACATGCAATGCACTGGACCGCCCCCAGCTGTCCGGTGTCGATGCCGTCACCTCGGTGGCTCGACGGAGCAGTCGGATGGCCTCGTCGAGGTCGTCGTCCAGCGCGACGCGCGCCGAACCAGCGAGCGCCAGAGCCTCGAGGTCGTGGTCGCCGATCCGCTCGGCCAGCGCACGCGCCTCGAGGAACCGGTCGGCCGCCAGCTCGTACTGACCGGCCCAGAACACGAGGTAGCCGTGGTCGTACAACGCGCGGGCCCGGCGGACCTGGGTCCCGCCCGGCCGTCGCAAGGCCTCCGCGAGCCAGCGGGCGCCATCGTCGATCCGCTTGGTGGTCATCCAGAACGGGACGAGGGCCGAGGCGATTCGGTACGCCTCATCGGGCTGGCCCTCGGCCGAGTACCAGTCCATGGCCTCGAGCAGTTCCGGGTATCTCGCCTCGACCTCGGTCCGCGCCGACGCGTCGTCTGCGGCACGCATCCGGTCCCGCGCGTCCTCGGCCAGCCTCAGCAACGAGGCCGCGGCCGTCGAATCCACCCCCGCGACACTACGCCGCCACCCTCTCGTCAGAATCGGACGCTGCGTTGGTTTCTCGCGCTGCGCTCCGGAAGCTTCCGGCGTGCAGCGCGAGGAACTGGCGTGCAG
Source organism: uncultured Actinomycetota bacterium (assembly GCA_963711015.1). Classification (GTDB taxonomy): domain Bacteria; phylum Actinomycetota; class Actinomycetes; order Propionibacteriales; family Propionibacteriaceae; genus Microlunatus. The sequence continues at coordinate 68,869 of CAVQCQ010000001.1, read as the reverse complement.
TGTTGCCATGGCGAGGCTTTCGCGGCTCGGCATTCCCGGGTCACCTCGATCACCCCGCGATAGCCTGGGGCGCTGACTCCGTCCCAGCCGGGGGCGGGGCAGTGATGCATGTCTGGAGTTGGAACGTGGCTGCGACGAGCCGTCTCGACGAAGTGATCAGCCTCTGCAAGCGACGGGGGTTCGTCTTCCCCGCCGGAGACATCTATGGCGGCACCCGCTCGGCCTGGGACTACGGGCCGCTGGGGGTCGAGCTCAAGGAGAACATCAAGAAGCAGTGGTGGCGGGCGATGGTCACCGGCCGCGACGACATCGTCGGGCTGGACTCGTCGGTGATCCTGCCGCGCCAGGTGTGGGTCGCCTCGGGCCACGTCGGGGCGTTCAGCGACCCGCTGACCGAGTGCACCTCGTGCCACAAGCGCTTCCGGGCCGACCACCTGCTCGAGGAGTTCGAGTCGAGGAAGGGGCGTACGCCGTCCGGGTTGGACGAGGTCACCTGCCCGCACTGTGGCACGCGCGGCAGCTGGACCGAGCCCCGCGACTTCAACATGATGCTGAAGACCTATCTCGGTCCGGTCGACGACGAGTCCGGTCTGCACTATCTCCGTCCGGAGACCGCGCAGGGCATCTTCGTCAACTTCGCCAACGTGGTCACCGCGTCGCGCAAGAAGCCGCCGTTCGGCATCGGCCAGATGGGCAAGTCGTTCCGGAACGAGATCACGCCGGGCAACTTCATCTTCCGGACCCGGGAGTTCGAGCAGATGGAGATGGAGTTCTTCGTCGAGCCGGGCACCGACGAGACCTGGCACCAGTACTGGATCGACGAGCGGACCCGCTGGTACGTCGACCTCGGCATCGACCGGGAGAACCTGCGGCACTTCGAGCACCCGAAGGAGAAGCTGTCGCACTACTCGAAGCGGACGGTGGACATCGAGTACCGCTTCGGCTTCGTCGGCAACCAGTGGGGCGAGCTGGAGGGCATCGCCAACCGCACCGATTTCGACCTGACCACCCACACGGAGCACTCAGGCGTCGACCTGTCCTACTTCGACCAAGGCACCGGTCAGCGCTACGTCCCGTACGTGATCGAGCCGGCGGCCGGGCCCAACCGGGCGATGATGGCCTTCCTCGTGGACGCGTACGCGGTCGACGAGGCGCCGAACACCAAGGGCGGCGTGGACAAGCGGACGGTGCTCCAGCTGGACCACCGGCTCGCCCCGGTCAAGGTCGCGGTGCTGCCGCTGTCGCGGAACGAGGCGCTGTCGCCCAAGGCGCGCGACCTCGCCGCCGAGCTGCGCGCGTACTGGAACGTCGACTTCGACGACGCTCAGGCCATCGGCCGCCGGTACCGGCGCCAGGACGAGATCGGTACGCCGTTCTGCGTCACCGTCGACTTCGACACCCTCGACGACGGCGCGGTCACGATCCGCGAGCGGGACGCCATGACCCAGGACCGGGTCAGCCTGGACAAGGTCACCGACTACCTGTCCTCGCGCCTCGTCGGCTGCTGACCCCTCGAGGCTCGCTTCGTCCGCCGATGACTCTCCGCTTCAACCCGCCGCCCAACTGGCCCCAGCCGCCTCCGGGGTGGACGCCGCCGACCGATTGGAAGGCTGATCCGCGCTGGGGTCCGACCCCGGCCGGCTGGCGGTTCTGGGTGGACGACGCGCCGTCCGCGCCGGCACCGGCGACCGCGAAGGCCAGCAGCGGCGCCTCCGGGTCGCCCCGGGTGTTCATCTCCTACCGGCGGGCCGACTGCCAGCCGCAGGCCAACGGTCTGTACGACGGCCTGTCCCATCGGTTGCCGTCCGCCAGCATCTTCATGGACATCGACTCCATCCCGCCCGGCGCCGACTTCGAGGATCACATCCGACGCGAAATCGAGCTCTGCGACCTCGTGCTGGTGATGATCGGCGACAACTGGCTGGAGCAGTCACCCGACCAGCCGGGCCGCCGGATCGACGCCGACGACGACTTCGTCCGGGTGGAGATCGAGAGCGCGTTGGCTTCGCCGAACACCCGGGTCATCCCCGTGCTGGTCGAGGGCGCCGAGATGCCGCGACCGGCGGACCTGCCGGAGAGCGTCCGCCCGCTCACCCGGTTCAACGCGATCGCGCTCGACGACCGCCGATGGACCGCCGACGTCGGCCGACTGGCCACCACCATCGAGTCGATGACCCCGCCCCTCCCATCCCTCGAACCTGCGGCCCCCATCCGGCCCCGGCAGGAGCCGGAGTCGCCGGCGATGCCCCCGCCGACGTCGGCGCCCATCCCGGCCCAGAGGCGCACGCCGATCGTGGGCTGGATCATGATCGTGCTCCCGATGCTGACCTTCGGGCTGGCCGCGTTCGTGCCGGCGCTCTGGGCGGCCGGCCAGCGTAGGCTCGACCGCCGGTATCGCCTACAGATGATCATCTTCAGCGTCGCTATCGGCCTGACGACCTATGCCTCGCTGATCTTCTTCGGGTCGGCGGACAGCACCTCGATCCGCTCCGACATCGGCGTCGCAGTCTTCTTCGGATGCATCGTGATCGCCACGGTCGTCGCGGTGATCAACCGCAATCCTCGCGCCGCCCTGCCCGGAACGGTTGAGGAGCTGACCCGGCGCCGCGAGCGGGAGCAGTACCGCAACCTGGCCCGGCGGGATCCCAACCTTGCGCGCACCATGGGCGTCGGCCGGCCCGACCTGGCCCGCAGTTTCAGCGACGGCGGCCTGCTCGACCTCAACTCCCTCTCGGCCGAGGCCCTCAGCCGGTTCGGCGCCCTATCGACCGAGGAAGCAAAGGAGATCGTCGCCGCCCGCCAATATGTCCGGCTGGCCAGCCTCGACGATCTGCTCGCCCGCTGTCGTCTCACTGAGCCCACCGTCGCCCGGCTCCGCGAGACCGCCGTCTTCCTCTGACCGGCCATCTTCTCTCCGGCGTAGGCTGGTCCGCCGTGCAGATCGGGAGCCTGGGAATCGAGACGCCGGTGGTACTGGCGCCGATGGCCGGGATCACCAACGCGGCGTACCGGCAGCTGTGCCGGGAGCAGGGCGCCGGACTCTACGTCTGCGAGATGATCACCTCGCGCGGACTGGTGGAGCGCGACCCGAAGACCCTCGGCATGCTCCAGTTCGACCCGGGGGAGAAGATCAGGTCGGTGCAGCTCTACGGGGTCGACCCGGTGATCATGGCCGATGCCACCCGCATCTTGATCAACGAGTACGCCGTCGCGCACGTCGACCTCAACTTCGGCTGCCCGGTGCCCAAGGTGACCCGCAAGGGTGGGGGAGCGGCCCTCCCCTGGAAGCGGGACCGGCTGCGGCAGATCCTGCAGGCGACGGTCCGGGCCGCTGAGCCTTACGGGGCGCCCGTGACGATCAAGACCCGGATCGGCATCGACGATGATCACCAGACCTACCTGGATGCCGGCCGGATCGCCGAGGACGCGGGATGTGCCGCGATCTCGCTGCACGGACGGACAGCCCAGCAGGCGTACGCGGGGCACGCCGACTGGGACGCGATCGCCGCGCTCAAGGCTCCGTCAGCATTCCCAGTCCTCGGCAACGGCGACATCTGGGAGGCCGGCGACGCACTGCGGATGGTGGCCGAGACCGGCGTCGACGGAGTGGTGATCGGGCGCGGCTGCCTCGGTCGGCCGTGGCTGTTCGCCGACCTCGCCGCGGCCTTCGCGGGCAGCCCGGGTCGTGCCCTGCCAACCCTCGGCGAGGTGGCTCAGGCGGTCCGCCGGCACGGCGAGCTGCTCGCGGGGCTGATGGGCGAGGCTCGCGGCTGCGCCGACTTGCGCAAGCACATGGCCTGGTACTTCAAGGGTTTTCCAGTCGGCGGCGACCTCCGGCGCGCCCTGGCCATGGTCGGCTCGCTGGCCGAGCTCGACGACCTGCTCGGGAAGCTGGACGCCGATGTGCCGTTCCCGGACACCGAGCTGGGCCGGCCGCGTGGCCGGCAGGGTGCGCCACGGGCCCGGGTTGCGCTGCCGGAGGGCTGGCTGGACGACACCTCGGGCCGCGACCTCGACCTGGTCGGCGCGGAGCTGGGCATCTCCGGTGGCTGACGGACCAACCCCGCGCGCGGAGGCCTGGGCCAGCACCATGGCCGGTCACCCCGATGCGGCCCTGGTCCGAGCCCACGTCGGCTCGGCCGCGTACGTCGGGCCCGGTGAGGTCATTCTCCGAGAGCAGCGCGAGGAGCGCGAACGCGCTCTGCTGCGGCCCGGTGCGACGCTCGCCGAGGGGGCCGGTAACCGGGCCCGTCCCGAGCAGCCCGACGACGAGCGGACCTGTTTCGAGCGCGACCGTGACCGGATCGTGCACTCGACGGCGTTCCGCCGGCTGGCCGGCAAGACCCAGGTCGTGGTCTACCCGACCGACCATCAGCGGACCCGGCTGACCCACGCGCTCGAGGTGGCCCAGGTGGCGACGTCGATCGCGCGAGCGGCCGGGGTCAACGTCTCGCTGGCCGACGCCATCGCGCTCGGCCACGACTGCGGCCACGGGCCGGGCGGGCACGCCAGCGAGGACGCCTTCGACGCCTTCATCCCGGAGGGCTACGAGCACGGGCCGTGGGGTGCGGACGTGGTGCTCGCCGAGCTCAACCTGTGCGCCGAGACGTTGGACGGCATCCGCAACCACTCCTGGTCCCGGCCCGCGCCGACGACCGTGGAAGGGGAGATCGTCAGCTGGGCCGACCGGATCGCCTACTGCGCGCACGACCTCGAGGACGCCATCCACTCCGGCATCGTCGGTCCGGACGACCTGCCGGACGAGACCGTGGCGATCTGCGGCCGCACCCGGCGGGAGCAGCTCAACACCTTCGTCCGGGCCGTGGTCCGCACCATCGACGAGCACGGTGAGGTCGGGATGCCGCCCACCGAGGCCGCGGCGCTGGCCGAACTGCGGGCCTTCAACTACGAGCGCATCTACGTCCGGCCGGCCTCCGTGGCGCAGTCGCGGGCGGTGATCGACGTCCTGCGCGCCCTGGTCGAGCACTACGCCGCGCATCCGACGTTGCTGCCCGACTCGCCCGATCTCAGCTCCCGGCAGCGAAGTGGCGGTCCGGGCCGCGGTCAGCTATGTGGCCGGGATGACCGACCGGTACGCCTTCGACCGGGCGATCGAGCTGCTCCGCTGGAAACCCGACCGCCTGCCGCGCGGCATCGACCGCGGACGCTGAGGCGCCGCCCGCTCCTTCACCGGCTGGCGGGCTCGCGTACGTTTCCCGTCTCCAGATGGCAAACGGCCAGCCGTCACGTCCAGATTGGGGCCGTTTGCCATCTGGAGACGGGAAATGTACCCAGAGCACTCAGCGGACGAACCGGAACAGCCGCAAGCCGGGCTCCAGGGCCACCGGCGGCCCGTCGTAGCGGACCAGCCCGAGCCCGATCCGGCCGTCGGCCTGGTCGAGGGTCGCGTACGCCAGCTCGGCGAAGCCAGTTGCCGCGAACCTGGCTCGGATCTGGTCGTTGAGATCCTCCTCATCCCGACCCCGGGACCAGATCAGCCGCGCGCCCGGCGCGCACAGCTGCGGGCTGGCGTCGATCAGCCGCCACAGGTCCTCGTCGGGGATGTTGCCCATGATCCCGACCAGAAGCACGAGATCAGCCGGCACCGCGCCCGCGTACGCGTCGGTCGTCCCGGCGTCCGCGGTGCGCACGGCGACTCGCCTCAGTCGGGCGGCGAGTGCGCTCTCGCGGGCGCGCTGGGCGATCTCGGGGTGCAACTCGACCAGCACGGCGCTGACCCGATCGGCGTCCGGACGATCGTGCAGCACTCCGATGATGTCCCGGCCGTCGCCGGCACACAGGCTCAGCACCCGGTACGCCCCCGGATGTGCGTCGAGTCCTTCGCTGATCCAGGTCTGCACCTGGCGTAGCCGCCACGACAGGCCGGAGCCGGGATCGTCGTACTGCCGGTGCCAGGCGTCGTAGTCACGGATCTGGACCATACGGGCCATCCTCGTCGACGCCGCTCTCATCAACCGCGCGGCGGTCAGACCTTGTGCGCGGTGACGATGTGCGCGTCGATCGGCATGACGAGCTCGCCTGACGGCACCACGAACTCCGCCAACGCGTTCTCCGACTCCGCGGCAAGAATTCGCATCTCGTCGTCGCTGAGCTTGTCGGCCAAGGGCGAACCCTTGACCTCGACGCGGATGAACTCCGTGACCGACGGAAACCGGACCGAGCCGTGATGGAGGGCGATGTCGGCCTCGACAATGCCGCTGTCGACGAACAGCTCGGCGAGCTCGGCCCGGTCGCCCAGGACGAAAGGCGCGGCCAGCACGTCGGCCGCCTCAGGCCCGCACTGTCGAACGGCGATGTCCACCAGGATCTGGTAGCCGCGGGCGTGCTCGATCGCGGCCCACGCGGCGACCGCCAGGCGTCCGCCCGGCGCGAGAACGCGCCACATCTCGCGCAGCGCGGCCTCGCGGTCCGCGAAGTACATGAGGGCGAACTGGCTGACCACGGCATCGAATCCACTGTCCGCGAAGGGTAATGAGCCCGCATCACCTCGTCGCCACTCGATCGCCGGCTCGGTTCGTGCGGCGACCGCCAGCATTCCCTCGTTGAGGTCGAGGCCGACGACCTGGCCGTCCGGCCCGGTCCGCCTCAGGGCCTCACGGGCGAGCACCCCGGTCCCGCACGCGACGTCGAGGATCTTGTCCCCGCTCTCGATGGCCGCGGCGTCAGTGACCGGCCCAGCCCAGGCGCCGAAGATCGCGGGCACGAAGCAGGACTCGTAGACCTCGGCCGCATCCGTCGACACCTGCCAGCGCTCTGGCTCCGTCATGAGAGATCACCCCGGGCGTTGTAGGTCGCGATCACCACCCCGGTGGGGGTGATCACCGTGTCGGTGAGCGTCAGCGCACGCCGAGGAGCGATCTCGGCGAACAATCGCGTACCACCGCCAAGCAGGAGAGGGTGGATGAGGATCAGATACTCATCGACCAGATCTTGCTCGGTCAGCCAGCGCACCAGCTCGCCGCTGCCGAGCACCGCGATCGCCCCGTCGGTGCGGTCCCGCAACGCGGTGACCTCGGCCACCAGGTCGCCGGACAGCAGGGTGGAGTTCTGCCACGGCAGCGGCTCGGCCGCGGTGCGGGAGACGACATACTTCGGCGCCTGGTTGAGCACCTCGGTGTACGGGTTGTCGGTCTGCTTCGGCCAGTAGCTGTAGAAGTCCTCATAGGTACGACGTCCCAGCAGGATGCCGCGGCTCTGGGCCATCGACTTCCCCATGGCCTCACCTTGGGCCTGGTCGGCGTACGCGCTGGCCCAGCCGCCGTGCTCGAACCCGCCTCGGGTGTCCTCGTCCGGGCGGCCCGGGCTCTGGGTCACCCCGTCGAGTGTGAGGCTGTTGACCACCACGATCTTGCCCATCCCGATGCCTGTCCTTCCGGTCAGCCGGCCATCTGGCTCAGTCAAGCAGACTCGTGCCGCCAGCCCACTGGCCCAGCGCGTACCGCGTGCCCTCGTTGTCCTCGAAGAGCGCCCACCAGCCGAAGTGCTGCCGGGCCGGCGGCAGCGGGAACTCCACACCGCGCGCCCGCAGCTCCACGTAGGTGCTCTCGATGTCGGCGCAGTCGAAGAACAGGTCGGAGTGCGGTTGCCGGTCCGGAACCGTACGCCTGGGCTCGTCGGCTCGGCGCGGGCTGAGGACCAGCAACAGGTCCTGCTCGGGCGGTCGGACCTCGATCCACCGTTCGTCCCCGTACGTGTCGTCGCGTACGACCTCGAAGCCCATGCGCCGAACCCAGAAGTCCAGTGCAGCCTGTTGGTCGGCCACCGGAACGATGACCTTGCTCACCCGGGTGATCACGACGCCCTCCTTGATTCGGATCGAATGTGCTCAGGTTGATATATCCACACTGGTCATATCCGCTTCGGACTGTATCCTGCCGCCGTGACCTCGGCAAGGGATGTCCCGGTCCTGACGACCGCCGGTTTCCAGGTGCTGCTCGCCCTGGCCTCGGGCCACAGCCACGGCTACGCCGTGATGGGGTTTGTCGATCAGCTGACCGACGGGCAGGTTCGGCTCGGACCGGGCACGCTCTACCGGACGCTGGCCCGCCTGGTGGCCGACGAGCTGGTCAGCGAGGCCGAGACCAGCGACCCGGCCGCTCCGCATGACGCTCGCCGCCGCTACTACCAGCTCACACCGCTGGGTGCGCGAGCTGTGCGCGAGGAGGCGGACCTGATGGCACGACTCGTGGCGGCCGCCGAGACCGCCGGACTTCTCGCAAGAGAACGGAGAACCACATGACCCGGATACGCCCGCTCGGCCTAGGAACGCACATCTTCGTGACCGACGCCGACGCTGCCGTGGCGTTCTACACCGAAGCGTTCGGTGCGACCGAGCTGGTCCGGCACTGCCTGCCCGACGGACGTGTGCTGTTCGTCGAGCTGGCGGTCGGCCCGGACAAGCTGCTGCTGAGCGAGGAGATCGCGGAGCTGAACGCCGTGTCCCCGGCGACGCTGGGTGGTTCGCCGGTCTTGCTGCTGCTCGAGCTCGAGGACGTCGACAGTGCCTTCACCCATGCCGTGGAGATGGGGGCGGAAGTGGAGATGCCGGTGGCCGAGATGTTCTGGGGCGAGCGGTACGGCATCGTCCGCGACCCGTTCGGGCACCGCTGGTCAGTGTGCACCCGCCGGGAGGAGCTTGCTCCGGACGAGGTCGCCGAGCGTGTACCCGTCGAGCCGACCGACGGCACCTGGCCCTCTCGCTAGTTGTGCTGTAATCAGCCCGTGGAGCAGCGGGTCCGACCGATCACGCGCACCGGCCTAGCCTGGCGGATCCTGGTCGCGGTCGCCGGCATCGCCTTGCTGCTCAACGGCTCGCTGCGCATGAGCGACGACGTGTGGCCGTTCGGGCCGCTGTCCCAGTACGCGTTCTCACCGCCCGAGGACGCGACGATCGTCATCACCCGGGTCGAGGGGCGGCTGGCCGACGGACGGCGGATCGACCTGCCGCTGCGGGTGGGCACCGCGGGGATCAGCCGCGCCGAGATCGAGGCTCGGATTCCGGAGATCACGGCTGATCCCTCGCTGCTCCGCTCGGTCGCCAACGGCTGGACGGCCCGCAACCCCGACGAGCCGCCGCTCGTGCAGCTCTGGCTGGTCCAGGATGAGACCCGGCTGGTGGAGGGTCGCAAAGGGGCGACCCGGCTTCTCGAGCTGGCCACCTGGACGGTGCCCCGATGATCACCGGGGCCAAGATCGTCGGCTGGTTCGCGCCGGTGCTGCCCGAGGCACGGATCGCCATCCTGCGCACGATTCTCTACCTGTTCGTGATCGTCGACATCCATCTGATCGTGCGGGACCCGATCCCGCTCAGCCGGCATCCTGAGCTCTATCACCCACTTTTTCTGGAACGGGTGCTGCACCTACCGCCGCCGAGCGTCCCGCTCACCGTGACGCTGTACGTGGTGATCGTCGTCAGTTCGCTTCTCGCCGCGGCCAACCGGCTGCCGCGGATCGCGGGTTGGGTGGTGGCGGCCGCCTTCACCTGGTGGACCGCGATCGGGATGAGCTACGGCAAGGTCGACCATGATCATCTGGCACTGGTCGTCGCGCTCTGGGTGCTGCCGACGGTCGGCGTGGTTGCCGACCGCTGGCGTAGCAGGGACCGCTCGGCGCAGGCCGGCTGGGCCCTGAAGTGCATCCAGATCGCGGTGGTCTTCACCTACTTCCTGTCCGCGCTCACCAAGATCCGCAGCGGCGGCTGGAGCGTGACCAGCTGGCCGGAGAGCTCGATCCTGCTCTGGGCGATCATCCGCCGGCCGAACGGGCTGGGTCAGTTCCTGATCCCGTTCCCGGAGCTCCTGCACTGGATGCAGTGGGGCGCCTTTCTCGCCGAGCTCTGCTCGCTCGTGGTCCTCTGGTTGCACGGACGCGCGCTGCTGCTGGCCGCGCTTTTCTGGCTCAGCTTCCATGTCTTCACCGTGTCGATCCTGTACATCCACTTCGCGCCGACGCTGATCTGCTGGCTCGCCTTCGCCCCCCTCGAACGTGTTGGCCCCTGGCTCCGAGACCGTCGATCGGTGTCGGCTGCGACTCGTACACTCACCCCGTGGCCGGGCGGATCAACGAGGAGGACATCGCCACAGTCCGCGAGCGGGCCCGGATCGAAGAGGTCGTCGGCTCCTATGTGACGTTGCGCTCGGTCGGCGGCACGATGAAGGGTCTGTGCCCCTTCCACGACGAGAAGACGCCGAGCTTTCAGGTCACCCCGTCCCGCGGCTACTGGTACTGCTTCGGCGCCTGCGGCGAGGGCGGCGACGTGATCACCTTCATGCAGAAGATCGACAATCTGTCCTTCGTCGAAGCGGTCGAGCGGCTGGCCGACCGGGTCGGCCTGCAGCTGCGCTACACCGACGACGGCCAGGGCGTACGCGCGGAACCAGGGCAGCGGATGCGCCTGGTCGAGGCCCTCAAGCAGGCCGCCGAGTACTACGCCGAGCAGCTCGGCACGCCGGAAGCGCAGGCGGCTCGGCAGTTCCTCGACGAGCGCGGCTTCGACCGGGCCGCGGCCGAGCACTTCGGGGTCGGCTTCGCGCCTCGGGACGGCAAAGCGCTCTTGCGGCATCTGCGGGGCCGCGGCTATGCCGACAAGGATCTGGTGGCGGCCGGCCTGATACGGGAGAACGGCTGGGACTTCTTCCAGAGCCGCGCGCTCTGGCCGATTCGCGACTCCGGCAAGCAGGTGCTCGGCTTCGGGGCTCGCCGGCTGTTCGAGGACGACCGGCTGCCGGCGAAGTACATCAACACCCCCGAAACCGTGCTCTACAAGAAGTCTCACGTGCTCTACGGCCTCGACCTGGCCCGCACGGCGATCAGCCGAAAGAGCCAGGCGGTGGTGGTCGAGGGCTACACCGACGTGATGGCGGCGCATCTGGCCGGCGTCGACACCGCGGTGGCCTCCTGTGGCACCGCGTTCGGTGATGATCATGCCCGGCTGCTGCGCCGGCTGATGGGTGATCATGATGCGTTCCACGGCGAGGTGATCTTCACCTTCGACGGTGACGCCGCCGGGCAGGCGGCGGCGCTGAAGGTGTTCGCCGGTGACCAGAACTTCGTCACCCAGACCTACGTCGCGATCGAGCCGACCGGGCTGGACCCCTGCGACCTGCGGTTGCAGAAGGGCGATGCCGCCCTGCGTGAGTTAGTGGGGCGCCGCCAACCGCTCTATCAGTTCGTGATGCGCAGCATCCTTTCTCGTTTCGACCTCGACCGCGCAGACGGCCGACTGGCTGCCCTCAGGCAGGCCGCACCGCTGTTGGCCAACATTCGCGATCATGCGATGACCGAGCGCTACTTGCGGGAACTGTCCCTGATGCTTGGCCATGAGGACATCGAGCAGGTGCGAAGCGAGGTCGTTCGGGCGGCCCGGTCGCGAAGACGCGGCGATGATCGGCCCGCCGATCCGGAGCCGGTCACCGAGACGAGAACAGTGCCGGCGCTGCCCATGCCGCACCCTCGGGATCGGCTGCTGTCGACCGAGCGGCAGACCAGCAAGCTGCTGATCCAGCACCCGGAGCTGTTCGCCGATCGGCTGGGACGGGTCTGAGCGAAGCCGACTTCACCCACCCGCGTACGCGGCGGTCTTCGCGCGGTCGAGAAGGCAGCGACCGACGGCGTACCGGGTCCCGGCGACCCGGCTGCCCATGCCGACTGGGTGCGCCGGGTGGCCGACGCCGGGGTCGAGGAAACCAGGTCGCTGGTGGCCGGCCTCGCGGTCGAGCCGCTGCCCGTGCAGGGCCAGGTGGAGCCGCGGTTCGTGGTGGCCAACAGCGCCGGTCTGCAGTTGCTCACCGTGATGCGAGCGATCGCAGAGCTCAAGTCCAAGCTGCAACGGACCAATCCGATAGAAGCGGGTCAAACCCACAGACGGATGTTCTCCGAGCTCGTTGTGCTCGAGGCTCGCCGCGAGGAACTCCGCACCAAGAGCCTCGGAGCTGCGGACTAGGGTTCGGGGAATGGCTGAGATTCTGCTGTTCCACCATGCTCAGGGTCTGACTACGGGAGTCGTCGGCTTCGCCGACGAGCTGCGGGCCGCCGGGCACACCGTCCACACTCCTGACCTGTACGCGGGGCGAACCTTCGACACCCTCGAGGCGGGGGTGAAGCACGCCCAGGAGCTCGGCTTCCCCAACATCCTTGCCGCCGGTGTGCAGTCGGCTGAGGATCTGCCGAAGGAGCTGGTCTACGCCGGCTTCTCGCTCGGTGCGAGCTCGGCGCAGAAGCTCGCCCAGAACCGGCCGGGCGCTCGCGGGCTCCTGCTGTTCCATGCCGGCTTCGAGCCAGGAGAGTTCGGTGACGCGTGGCCGGCCGAGGTGCCCGTTCAGGTGCACGCCATGGCCGACGACCCGGAGTTCAACAACGGCTACGACATGCCGGGCGCTCAGGCCCTGGTGGCGGCCGCCGCCGACGGCGAGCTGTTTCTCTACCCCGGTGACCAGCACCTGTTCGCCGACTCCTCGCTGTCGTCCTACGACGCCGATGCCACCGAGCTGATGATGCAACGGGTGCGCGACTTCCTCCGCGACCGCTAGATCCTCGCGTCCTCGCTCCCAACTCGGAAAGAGGGGGGAGTTGTCCACAGATTTCTCTGACCCTCTGGTGCTGGGGTCGGCGCCGGTCGCAGGGTGCTGCGCATGACCGACATCGACGATGACCTGACCCTGCTGACCCCTGCCGAGGTGGTCGGCCTGCAACGCCAGATCGAGGCGGGCGTGCTGGCTCGCGAGGCGCGCGAATCCGGCACCAATGCGGCCGGCGCAACCGAAACCGAGCTGCGAGTTCTCGAGGAGCAGGGCGAACGGGCCCGCCAGCGCTTCATCTCCGCCAACCTGCGGCTGGTCAAGATGGTGGCCCGGCAGATCGCGATCCGCAGCGACCTGTCTGAGGCCGACCTCTTCCAGCAGGGTTGCCTCGGGTTGATCACCGCGGTCGCCCGTTTCGATCACGCCCGCGGCTTCCGGTTCTCGACCTATGCGTTGTTCTGGATCCGTGCCTACATCGGCGGCTCGGCGGCGCGCCACCTCGGCGCGCTGAATCTGCCGACCAGCCGGGCGGAGCAGTTGCGGGCCGCCCGCGGGTTGGAGGCTGAGCTGGCCCAGCGGCTGCGTCGGCCGCCGACCGTCGCCGAGGTGGCCGAAGCGTTGGGCAAGGCCGAGAGCTGGACCGCGGAACTGCTGTCCCATGCCGAGCCGCAGTCGCTGGAGCTCGTCGAGCCAACAGATCTTGATCGAGTCCGGGCCGAGGAGGCGACCTACCAGACGGGTGATCTGGCCGGCGCGGTGCGCGAGCTGCTTGGCGGTCTCGACGAGCTCAGCCGGCGAGTGCTGGAACTGCGGCTCGGCTTCGCGGACGGTGAGCCGTGCAGTTACGCCCGCACCGCGCGAGTCCTGCAGATCTCGGTGAACCGGGTCCGCCGGCTCGAGGCCCGCGCCCTGGAGGAGCTTCGCGAGCGATGCCCGCAGCAGGCGTCGGCGCATCTGGCCAGCTGAACCAGAGCAGAATGGCCGAATGCGCAGCGGCTCGGCATGGTGGTCGCGGTCGCGCGGTTTACCCACGGAGGCGTACGCGGCCTGGCTGGAGGTACACCGCGGCGAGCAGATCCCGGCGCGGATCCTCGCCTGGGCACGCACCTCGGGCGGATTCTGCATCGGCGGGCTCACTCGGTTGTCGATCAGTGACGGAGACCACTGGACGCACACTCCCTGGCACGAGATCGAGCGTGGCGAGTGGAACGCCGAGACCCGCAGCCTGCGCTGGAAGCGGCTCGACGGCGGACGCGGTGCGGCGACGCTCATCGAGCCGGGTCGGATGCCGGAGCTGTTTCGTGAGCGGATCGCCGCGACCATCGCTCTGGAGCGGTTCGTGTCTCTCGCTGGGGACCGTGGCGTGATCATCACCGCCCGGCGGAACCTCGTCGAGGGTGGCTCGATCAGCTGGCACTCCACGCTGACCCGCGGTCTGAGCTGGCAGACCGAAGGCGTACGCGAAGCTGCTGATCGCGCCGTCGCAGAGCTGAAATCGGAGTACGACCTGGGTTGAGCCGGCTGATAAGGTACGTAGCCGCGCCACGCGGTCCCCTGTAGCTCAATTGGCAGAGCATTCGGCTGTTAACCGAAGGGTTGTTGGTTCGAGTCCAACCGGGGGAGCCTGACTAGGGATTTTACCAAATTTGGGTCAGCCAGCCCCCTGTTTACCCCCCGTTTATTAAGTCGGATCGCTACTGGCCTGAGGTTGGGCCAAGCTGCCCTTTCTTGAGGCGCAGTCACCTAGCAAGGCGCAGTCCCGGCAGGCCTTCTCTGGTCGCACGCGCCAGTTGCGCAGCGTTCGGCTCGGCTCTCGGTCCGCTGCCTCGGGGACCGCTCGGGATTGATCGGCTTGCTAGCGCTGGTCGGCCTGCTGCTCCAGCCATGCTTCGACGGCTTCGCGGCGGTACCGCACGTGGCGGCCCACCCGATAGCCGACGGGACCGTCGCCCTTGTACCGCCAGCGGTACAAGGTGTGAACCGGGATGCCCAACATCTCTGAGAGATCGGTGAGCGATAACAATCTGTCGCCGGCCTCGAGTGTCATGATCATCTTCTTTCTCGTGGATCGCATCCTGACGCACGGTCGGCCCGCCGAATCTGCGTGGCGACCTAGTGCAATCGCCGCGGCCTTTTCGGCAGTCGGCTCGAGCTGAGCGGCTCGACTCGTCGAGGTCCTGCCGGCGTCAAATCCCTAAGGGCGCGGGCGGCAGCGGGGCGGTCAGTAAGAGCCCGAACTAACCAGCTGACATCCGCTGCCAGCTCATGAGCGCGTGGAGCCCCAGTCGAATCGTCAATCTCGCGGTGGCGCAATTCTCTTACCAGCCGATGCCGGGGCCGGCGGGCTCGGGCGGGTGGCGTGCGGCTGGAGCACGTGTTGTTGATGTTGATGCCGGCGATCTCGACTGGCAGAGCGGCTGGCTCGGACACCCAGGCGGTTGTGGTCGTCATTGCATTCGGCGACACTTCGCTCGAGGTGCCGTTGCCACAGAGCCGACGCCATCTGTAGCTGTCCTGCTCCGGTTGGTCGGCGATCTTGGGGGTCGATGCCGACGGCGGCACGCCAGACGGCGATTTCGCCGATGAGGGCGGGGGTGGGGTGGCTGCCCGGCGGTGCCCATACCGGCTGGACGCCTTGCTGGCTGGCGTTGTCTCGTACTTGGTGTGCGAGGCCGGTTACGAGCTGTGCCCGCTTCGCCAGGTACTGACCCCAATCGGGATGATCTTGAAGTGCTGGTGAAATGCCGGGTAGCCAGGGCAGTGGGCCTGGTTCGGTGTAGTCGGGGTCTGGGAGGCGCCAGTCGAGGACGGCGGCCATGTCCCCTGCGGTGTATAGGTCCCGTCCGGCGGCGGCTGCCTGCAGTTGGCGGAGTGGATGCTGACCGTTCTGCGCCGCCAACGCGAGCAGGTGTGCTCGTAGGGTCGGCCAGGATGGTTCGCTGCTGAGCCCGGGAATGATCTGGTCGACTCGATCGAGCGCCGCTACGGTCGCTGGTCCGATGAGCTGCTCGGCCGCGGCCTGGAGGCCGTCTGTGTAGCGCTGAACGGCATCAAGTCGTAACCGGCCACCGTCTGGGTTCGCGGCCGGGAGTCCTTCGCAATCTGTCCGGCCAGTTCCCGGGCGTCGATCGGCTCGCGGCCATGTTCGGCGAGGAAGAACTCGCGCGCCACTTCGGTCCGCACCCGCGCCCGGTTTTCCGGCGGCAGGGCAGCGCCGGCCGGCAGGCCGGCCGCCGTATTGATGGCCGCGAACCGTCTGGCCACAACGAGGCGGAACGGACTGACGCCATCAACGATCTTGAACGGCGCCCCGAGCCTGACCGCCGCTTGGTAGCCGCGCGGGGTGAGGCCGGGACCTGCCTGCTGCTGCTGCTGTCGGAGCTCGGCCAAGGGGTGCAGGCCGCGGCCGAACAGTGCTCGCATCTGCTCGGCCGTCACCGGGTCACCAACGTTGACGCCGTCGATCCCGTGCAGGCCGGAACCGATCCACCCCCCAGGCGCCTCGCCCCGTTGGGCGTAGTAGGCCGCCAGCGCGACGCGCCCCTTCTCGGTCGCATCCAGCGCAGCGACCTGCCGGGTCAGATAGTCATACCCAGCTCCCGCAGTGAGCTTGTGAATGCTCATCGTCACACCCACCCGAAAGGGGTACGTGCCGCCGGGGCGGTCAAGCCAACCCGAGGAACCTCCGGCGGTGCATCGGGTGTGTGGCACATCGAACCTTGAAAATCGGCTGGGGGTACTCGAAACAGACCGGAATCGTCGGTGGTGACCGAGGGGCAGCGGCTGAGGACTGATCGAAGGATCGGCGTCGGTGAGGGGAGACGGTGATGAGTCAGCAGTCGGTGCGGCAGGAGGCGCGACGGCCGGCGCTGGACGCGCAGGCGGCGCGGCGGAAGGAAGGGGCCGACCGGGACCGCCGGCTGGAGGTCCTAGCAGTCGCCGTGCTGACCGCATCGGGGAGCGCGAGCGCGACGGGGCGGTCAAGGATGCGGAAGAGCGTGCCGGGGAGGCGCTGAGGGCGATGAGCGACGACGAGGGACAGTCGGCTCGCGAGACCGTCGACTGGTGCGGCGCCGGGATCACGGTCCGAGAGGTGACTCGGCTGCGCCGCCTGGTGCGCGACCCCCAAGAGGGCGGCCGATGAGCGCGCGCCGGCTCAGCGCGGCCGGTCTGGCCGCGCTGCATCGGGCCGTGAACGACCCGGCGACGGTGGAGCGGTTCCGCTCAAGGTGGTGCAGGTGCCGGGAGTGGTTGCTCGTGGTGGACGGGCGCGGCGGCGCCGACCTCCAACACCGTGCCGACGGCCTCGTGTCCGAGGGATCCGACCGGACTCCACCTCCGGTATGTCGCCTTGAGGATGTGAAGATCAGTCCCGCAAATGGTCAGGGCGTCGACTCGGACGATGGCGTCACGGCTGTCATGCATCTCGGGCAGCGCAGCGTCGGCCACCCGGACCTGTCACCACTTCGTCGCTGTCCGTTGGCGCCGCATGAGGTCTGGGTCGAGATCACGCTCGGTGCACGCGCCGACCGGTGATCTTGGTTAACGGCAACTGCAAGAAGATCGTCTGCCAGCCGTCGGGCCAGGGATCTGGAGCTTGGGACAGGTCGAGCATCCGGAGCTCATCCGAGGTGATCTCGCTGGCCTCGCCGGTGACCAGGACGCTCCAGCCCGCACGCAGGATCTCGTCGACCTGATCTACCTCGAACGCCACCGGGTGTCCGTTCGCGCAGCGACAGGCTTCGGTCTCTGGCGCCGTACGGAAGATGAGTCGGTCGCCGGCCACGGAGTAGTTCATCGGCACAATCCGAGGGCCGTCGGCACTGGTATAGCCGAGCCGGCCGACGTCGGTCGAGCCGAGCAATCGCCGACACTCCCAGGGACTTAGCCTGTCTAACCGGCTGCCGCGCTTGGTCAGGGACCACCACAGGCCGGTGGAGATGGTCATGATGACCGCGCGCGATCAACGGCGCGGCGGTGCTCTCGCACGCGTTCGAATCCGTGGACTTGGGTCAGCGGCAGACCGAGCAGGCTGATCTTGATCCCGGCCGGCCAGAACTCGCCGAATCCGCCGGCGGCCGGCGGCCGATCCGCCTCCGTTACGAGCGCCGCTGTACCCGTGACGCTGACCACGTCGATCGTCACGCCCGGTTGGATCGCCGAGGTTGGCTCGACCATGCGGTCCACCACGAGGGTGACCTCCGCACCTGGGGCGTATTGCGCAATCTCGTTGTATTCGGGAATCTGCAGCAGGATCTGGTCGCCGGCCACGACGTAGGACACCACGACTGACTGCGGTCCGCGCCCCGACAGATAACTGAGGCGGCCTTCGTGGTGCTGACGAAGCCAGGTGCAACACTCGCTCGCACTCATCCGGCGCGGAATCGCGACAGGTTGCCCCGTTGATCGCGCGTAAGCCGCAGCCCTCTCAACTGCGGCCCGTCCCGAAACCGAGGTGTCGACACCCACGATGACCTCGCCGCTGGTGCTGGTGTTCATGATCTCCCCTTTCGCAGTCGAGGTGTCCTGTTCTCACCTACGGCGGTTGACTTGCGCTCGGAAGTCACCGCCGGCGGGCCCTCGGCCATCGCAGTCCTCAGTCGGCGAAGGGAGCCTTGACCGCCCGACCGGTGATAGTGCGGGGGGTGATCGCGAGGAAGAGGTTTCTGGTGCCGGTGGCCCAGGGCACGACGCCGTCCATCTGCCACAAGGTCACCAGGTCGTAGGAACCCACGACGGCCTGGGCCCGCCCACGGACCAGGACGCTCCAGCCGGTGCCTGCCTCCTGGTCCACCTCATCGATCTCGAAGGCCACGTTGGTGCGATCAGCAAGCGCGGACAGAGCGCCGTAGGGGGAGGTGCGGAACACGACGTCGCCGTTGTACACCGCATAGGTGACCGGCAACACCATGGGACCGTCTGGCGCATTCCAGGCGACGCGGCCGGCCCGGTGGGTGGCGAGCAGCTCATCGCATCGTGCGCGGTCAAGCTCGTGGAAGTGGCTGGTCGACGGCCCGCCACCGGTGGTGGTCATGCCGACGCCAGCGTGGTGGTGTGGTCCAGGACGGGACGGGGGTTCTGCGCCACGTTCGCCGCGAGCGTTCGGCGGCACGACTCCGAGGATCCAGCGAGTCAGACCGACCGCTGACCCGCTCGCCTCGCACATACCAGGGAGTACCAGTGCTCACCAACCTCCGTCGTCATCGATCCGCGTACGTCCTCACCGGGGCGGCCGCCTCATGGGGGCTCGCCACCGTGATCGCCAAGAGCGCACTCACCGAGATCCCACCCGTCGCCCTTCTCCCCATCCAGCTCGCAGCAAGCGTCTTGCTGATCACGCCGGTGCTTCTGGCCCGGCACCGGCAGGAACCGCGGACGAGGAGGCTCGGACGTGTCATCGGCCTCGGAATACTCAACCCCGGAATCTCCTACGCCCTCGGCCTGGTAGGTCTGGTCTACATAACCGCCAGCGAGGCAGTCTTGTTGTGGGCAACCGAGCCGATCATGATCATGGTCCTCGCCGCGGTCACGCTCCGCGAACAGGTCACCAAGACTCAGCGGGTCGCCGCGGGGGCAGCAGCCGTCGGGGTCGCCTTGATTGTCAGCGCTCCCGATCGCACCAGCCACTTGATCGGCATCGCACTGACGCTCGCCGCCGTATCCGCGTCCGCGGTCTACACCGTCCTCTCGAGAAAATGGCTGGTCGAAGAATCCTCACTCCGAGTCGTGGCCATCCAACAGATCGCGGCGCTCGGATTCGCCATCACCATCCTCGGAGCGGTCATCGTCTCAACGGGCACCCTGATGGCGGAGAACATCTCAACTCGATCCTGGGCAAGCGCCGTCATCTCGGGTTGCCTCTACTACGGCATCGCCTTCTGGCTCTACCTGACAGGGCTGAAGGAGACACCGGCATCAGTCGCAGGCCAATACCTCAACCTGATCCCCCTGTTCGGGATCGCAGCTGGAAGCGTCCTTCTCGGCGAACAGCTCGGCGCCCGCCAATGGGTCGGCGCAATCATCCTCGTGCTTTCCGTCACTATTGCCGCTCGGAGCATCCCCACCGGCCCGAAGCAGTTTGCGGGCGCAGCTGGGATGACGGCTGGATCAGCTGGACTCCAAATCGACCCGGTGACGGAAGAGCCCTGACTCCAAGATTGAAGCCCCGAGTCGACAAGACTCAAGTGTCAGGTCTCACGCTGTCTCACGTCGCTCGTCCCACAGCCGCGCCACAGGACCCTCAGATGAGCCTAAAACCCCTGGTCAGAGCGTTTTGTGCGCGTCTTTCGCAACGAGGAAGTCGGGGGTTCAAATCCCCCCAGCTCCACGAGATGCCCTGGTCAGGGCGTTGGCGTCACGCCGAAGTCTGTTGGCTTTCTGCGATCCCGACATCAGCGGCTCCACAGACGCCCCACGAGATTCGCGCTATGAAGCACTTCTCTGGATGCGAGGTGCTTTCTCGTTCGGTCTTACATCAATCAACTCCGAGATCGCATCGAGCCGATCTCGAGGATCCCACAGAAGGGAGGGCCGGCGCCGCAGACTGACGACGAGCCCCACTCGCACCGGAAGTCCTCTTTGAGCATTTCACACCTAATAGGAGGCAGCGGGCTCCCCCAGATGTAATGAGGTGGCATTCAGAATGCGGCCGGTTTCGCGAGAGGGTCAGCCTCAAGGTGACACCCCTCTGCTGAGCATCATGCCCTAGAGGGCCAAATAGACTTGGCGCGCCCACATGGCACTCGGCATTGGTCTCGCCCAACGGGAACCGGAGTTGCAGCGGCTTGCTTGGGCGGTCGAGCGTGCGGCTGGTGGCTCCGGGATGATGGTGCTCGTCCGCGGTCCGGCCGGTATTGGGAAATCAGCGCTGCTAAGAGAGTTCATGGGTGCGTTGGGGGACATGGCGCACCTTCTGTACGGGGTGTGTGACGACGTGGCGTCACCGCGACCCTTCGAGGCTCTGTGGGACATGGCCGGCCTTGAGCCGAGGTTGTTGCCGGCCCTGGAGACGAATGATCCGAGAGCGGTGTTCGATGCGCTCATGGAGCTTCTGGGCCGGAGGTCGCGACCCACGGTCGTCGTGATAGATGATGTGCATTGGTCGGAGCAAGCCACGATTGACCTTCTGATGAGGGTGGGCCGTCGGATCGACCGGACTCATGGACTAGTGGTGGTCGCGTTCAGAGACGAGGACACGCCTGCCGAGCATCCGCTGAGACGGGTAGTAAGCGATGTGCCCCCAGATTCGATGCTGCGAATTACCCCGCAGCCCCTGACGCGAGAGTCGATTGCTCTCCTCGCAGGTGACGATCGGGCCGACGAGTTGTTGCGCCTCACGGGCGGTAATCCGCTGTTGGTGACCGAGATGATCCACTCAGGATTCGAAGTCCCAGCGTCTGTCTCGGACATGGTCCTCGTGAGATTGGCCAAGCTGGATCGAACGACCCGCTCAATCGTCGAACTCGTGTCAATTCTTCCCGGTGGCTGCCCGCTCGATCTGGCCGCGGCCTCCGTCAATTACTCCCGGGAGGATCTCGAACGGGCCGAGGCGAGCGGGCTTCTCAATGTTGATCGAGATGGCCTCACATTCAGACACGAGTTGCTGAGGAGGGCAACCGAAGAGACACTCCCTGTCACCGTCAGGGTCGACCTGCACTCTCGGGTTCTGGGCGAGTTGGAGAAGATGGAAGCCGATGCTTCGGTCCTCGTCCATCACGCCTTGGAGGCAGGTGACTCGGACGCTCTTGTCGCATACGCCCCGGGCGCGGCACGTCGGGCCACCGCCGCCGGGAGCAGACGTGAGGCGGCGGTCTATTACCGCGCGCTGGAGCCGCACCTCGAACGCTTCGATCCGGACGTGAGGGCTCAGCTCTTGGAGGAATGGTCCGGGGTCGAACAAGACCTGGGAAATACCGCGCGGGCATTTGCTCTGATCCGGAAGGCCATAGATGTTCATGAGGAGATCGGCGACGCGTTGGGTGCGGCGTTGGCCAGACAGAACACGGTGATGTTCCTCTGGTACACGAAGCAAAACGAGGAGGCGTTGCGAGGTGCGTTACGACTGGTTTCGGAATTGGAAGCAGCCGGTGCGTCCAGCGAGCAGGTTGCCTTGGCTCTCGTCGATCTGGCCTTCGTCAACAATCTGGCCGACAGGGTGGACGTGGCTGCGGATGCGACAACGCGAGCCCGACAGTTGGCACCATCCGGCTCGGAGACGGAGTTGGTTGCTCGGGCTTTTGAAGTCTGGCTCGAGGAGGACGCTGAATCCGCCATGGATATAGGGGAACAAGCACTGGGGATGGCCATCGAGGCTGGCTCGGTGCGAGCCATGGACACGGCCTACAGCGGTCTAGCGCTTACCTGCGTGCGGGTTCACCCCTCCCGCCGTGGTGACGTCATCGACCAAGCAATCGCCTTCGCTGAAGACCACGGCTTGGAAGAGCGGCGGGCCTTCTATCTTATGGCCAGGGCAGACTGCGAGCTCTTGGCCGGGCATTTGGCCATTGCCGAGGACATCGGACACGACGTCGCCGCCGTGTGGTCAGATCTCGACCACAACATGACGTTGTGGGCACTGGAAGCTACCGCGCTTGCTCAGGTCCGGAGGGGCAGCCCGCTGGCCGGCGAGTCGATCACGAGACTGTTCGCCATCTCCGATCGCCTTCCCCCTGTCGCTTATGGGGTCGAACCCGTTTTGGCGGAGGCTCACTGGCTGGACCCGAGTTCGCCATTCGACGTTGATTCGGCCATCCGCGAATACACGTATTACGACGAGTGGTACCAGCGTTATGGGCGATCGGACGTGGAACCAGTTTCAGCAGCATCTCTGTTCTGGTGGCTGTGGAAGCTCGAGATTCTGTCTGACATGCCCCCCTGGCTCCCACTGCCTTATCGGAAGCAGATCTTTGGCGATTGGCAAGGTGCCGCCGAGATTTGGGCGGATTGGGAACGTCCCTACGAACGAGCAATGGCCATGGCTGACGGGGATGAGTCGGCCCGGCTGACTGCCGTGCGGATCCTGGACGAGATGGGTGCTGTTCCGCTGGTAACCCGGATTCGCCGTGACCTTCGCCGCGATGGGGTGAGGAATGTCCGCACGCGGTCCCCGCCCTTCGACCCGGGACAACTTGGCCAACCTCACGTCGCGACAGTCCGAGGTTCTGGACTTGATCGCGCAGGGTCTGACGAATCTCGAGATCGCTGACCGTCTGTTCATCTCGTCCCGTACCGCCGAGCACCATGTGGCAGCGGTCCTGTCCAAACTAAATGCCTCCTCGCGTCACGAGGCGGCAGCGACCGCCCGAGGACTCGGAGTAGCACTTGAGGTTTCGCTTCCAAGCTGGCGAACAACTCCAAATTAGGTAGCGCCTACCGATGAACTCTCCTGTTTGCGTCGTACGTTCGACCTGAGTCGAAGACATCAATAGATCGCGGATCAGCCGCCGAGGGCCGAATGAGGAGTCCCATGTCAACCCGACATCGTATCGCCGTACTCGTAGCGGTAGCGAGCCTGGTGGCTTTGTTGCCGTCCGTCGCCGCCGCCAGGAGCAACGTCGTTGTCATGACCCGCAACGTCTATTTGGGTGCCGACCTCACCCCGGCCATCGTCGCTGGGAACCCAGGCCAGCTGGTCATGGCGGTGGCGGACATCCACCAACAGATGGTGGAGACCGATTTTCCGGCCCGTGCCAAACTCCTGGCACAAGAGATCGCCGACACCTCCCCGGACCTCGTCGGATTGCAGGAAGTTGCGCTGTGGCGCTCCGGGTCCTTCAACAACCCGGCCACTGCGGCGACCGTCGAATACGACTTCCTGGCCCTCCTCCTCGCCGAGATCGATGGGCTTGATCTGGGCTATACCGCCGCGGTGATACAGGAAGGATTCGACGTCGAGGCGCCGGCCACGGTCACTTCGGACCCGGTGCCGGTGCCGGTCTTCAGGGACGTTCGGCTGACACTCCGCAATGTCATCCTGGTCCGAGACGGGGTGCCCTACACAAATCCACGATCCGACCACTTCGAGACGAACGTCGTCTTTCCGAATGTCGGCGGCATTCCTGGCAACGACATCGTCGACCTTCGTGGATGGGCCTCGGTCGATGTCCAACAGGGCAACGAGCGGTTCGTCTTCATGAACACCCACCTCGAGTCATCCGTCGGCCCTGTCCGCGATGCCCAGGCACATGAACTCGTCGCCGGTCCGCTGCAGACGACGCTCAAGTTGGTTGCCGTCGGCGACTTCAATTCGCCACCGACTGGGCCCGACAGCGGCGCCTACCAGATCCTGACCAACCCTTCGCAAGGCAAGATGCGGGATTCTTGGAGCGAAGCCAACCTCAACGACCCTGGGCTCACGTGGGGACAAGCGGCAGACCTACTCAATCCGACATCGACCGCTTCGATCCGCATCGACTTGATCCTCACAATGACGCCCGCTGTCAAGACAGCGCGGGCGACTCTCATAGGTACCACCGCCAAGACTTCGACTGGCCTGTGGGCGTCCGACCATTTCGGAGTCGTCGCTGAAGTTTCCATCCCATGAGGCGGCAAATCGGTGTGACGGCAGGGAAGTACCTCTACGTGACGAGGAGACAACCGTGGCCCGCGCCTCTATGAAGCATTTCCGGGTAGGTTGGCCTTTGGTCGGCGTACCCCCGATTGCGGAGAGCCGACCACCGCCCGGGGCCCTCAGGTCTTGGCCCTGTGTCCTGAACCTGTGCACCCTCCTCGCCATGTCGTCCGGATGTTCCAATGCGGCGAGGTGGCAGTCGCGACCACAAGGACATCGTCGGTGAGCTCGACCACTCCGACGACCACTGCGGCTCAAATTACCGAGACCACGGAGCCCGAGGCTGAGCATGCCCCGGTTATTCGGTCCGCCTCGACTCAGCCGTCCCGCACACACCATCATCGACTCACAGTCCCACACCGAGGCGTCCACCGGCCGCGCCCACGGACCCGCCTGTGAGGTCGGTCTTCGAGACTCTGGGGATGCTCGGCATCGGGTTGTCGGTCGTCGCCTACGTTCCTCAGGTGTCTCATCTGTCGAGAGAGCACTGTTCGGCAGGGATCAGTCCCCGAGCCTGGGCTATGTGGCTCGCCAGCAGTCTCCTGGTGGGATCCCTCGCCGTGTATCGGCGCGACTACGTGTTCATCAGCCTGGCGATCACCAGCCTTCTCTCCTCGACCGTCATCCTCCTCTTGGCCCGCAGGTACCAGGGTATGGCGTGCAGCACCCATCGGTTCCCCAAACTTATGGACCCCGCATCGGATCTCTCCGAAGATCCCGGCTTTCCGGTCTAAGAGCCCGGTACCGTTGGGATTCAGCCCTAGCCCGTTTCGTGCAGCCCACGCTGCTTGTCGTGTGATCGCCGCGGTGACCTCAGATGAGACAGGTCGTCCAGTTACCAGTGAATCACCGGCGTGGCCGCCAGGACACTGGGTCATGACCTCAGCGTTCCGTTGATGACGTTCCTCGGTCTAACCAGACCACTGCGAATCTTCGCCGTACTTTGCGAGGAAGTCCGATGTCGTGTAGATCTCGACACCCTCGAGCATTTCAGGCGGGAGCTGGGACATCAAGTACTCCATCAGTGGGACCTCCCTAAAGAGGTCCGGGAAGTCGGGAACACCCAGTCCCGGCAGTGCCGTGCTCAGAGCCTGAAAAAGTGCCTGATAGTCGTCTTCGTCTGAAGATCCATGGCCGGACCCGTAGGGAACGAAATCTTCTGTTGTGTTCTGAGTGTCTCCCTTACCTTCGGTAGTGAGAACCCATCTGAACCCTCTCGTTTTACGAAACACTTCGATCTTGGCTTGAGATCCATTGAAGGCGGGACCTATCAAGACATGCCAAAGGTCTGCCATGGAATCGCTACTCGCAATGGACGACGCGGATCGGCGGCGACTCGTAGCTACACAAGAGGTTTGCACGCGCTGCTTTCAAGGCGATCACATTGAGGAAGATGCTCAACTTCGTCAAGTCAAAGCAGATGACATCCTGTCGCGGCGGTGCGACGATGTCCTCAGGCAGCGGCGGGAGGTAGGGATGAGAGCCCCTGGCTATCAACGGCTTCTCTGCTGGCCGCCAGCGCTGTGGTGCCACGCGTGTCGGTCGATCCCCGGATGCGAGGGGAGGCCCGCTCAGAAGGTTCTTCATCGGTGACCGTTCCCACTTGCTGTTCTCGTCGGTTCGCAGCCACTACCGAGATCTCGGGACTACTGGAGATCTCGGTAGTGGAAGTGATCAGCTGGCTGCCGCGACGGTGACGTCACCGGCACTGGAACGGGCGGTGATCAGCTTGGATGCATTCGGATCTGTTCGGACGTCGCTATGTACCTGCCCCGCTGAAGTATCTGCGTCGACGAGATAGACATAGTCGGGAACGGTGAGATCAACTGATCCTGCACTAGTAATTGCCGATAGGCGCTCAAAGCTGCCCGAAACCGTCAGATCAATGTTCCCGGCGGAGGTCTTGGCGTCAACGTCGCCTCCAAGGAGGGATCCTCGGATGCTTCCAGCCGAGGTGATGAGTCGGGCGGGCCCGTAAACATCGTTGACTTCGACCTGCCCGCCAGAGCTGCTCAGATCCACACCTCCGCCTGATCCGCTCACTGCGATGGCCCCTCCCGAGGTCTTGACCACAACTTCGGCGTCAGGAGCCACGGTGGCTGTCACATTGGTTGTGCACTGCGCGGCGAACGCCGGACACACCCCGGTGACGCTGAGAACCCCGGATTCCATTGCGAGATCTGTCGTCGGAGCGCCGTATAGAGCCCACTCTCGCACCACTGTTACGTTCGTGGTATCGCCAGCCGTAATGGCGACGTCCCCGTCGACGTCGACGATCAACTGATTCACAGCCCCGTCGAATGCTTGATGGTGGGTGTCCGTGGTCGTGGGGCCCACGGATGCGAACAGAATGCAGCCGAACACGATGAATCCTGATGCGACGGCGAACCACCTCCATGGGTGCCGAGCCCTGATGGACTGTTGGCTTGGTTGTGGATTGGTGACCGTTAGCGATTTGGTAGATGACATGTCTGCCTCCTAGGGGCGGTTGGGAGATCGTGATGATCTCGATGCTTGATGTTCCTCGGCAGCGGGGCCTGCGACATCAGGGAAGCACCCTGATTGCGACACTCTTGGAGGGTTCCGGTGCGTCGCGCAGCGAGGATGGGTTAGTCAGTTGGTGGATTGTCCGAGGCGCTCTCCTTGAGCGTCTTGGGGAGCAACCCACGCACTGATTGCTTCTATCGGGGTTGAGCGAAGTGAACCTCGAGTAGGGAACAGGGCGACCAGTGCAAGAGACAGAGCAACGAGGAGCCAGGCCACCAACCTGTATCCATGACATCGCTGGCGTCCAGAATCCAATCAATGATCGTCTGTGTTGCGCGAGATGTACCGCGGTGATGGCCCCCACCGACAAACAGGCGATGAGGGTGACAATGAGAGCCTCCCACCCAACCATCTGGCCGGCTTGCCTGCGGGTCGCGCACGAAGAGCGTGCCAAAGATTGTGAAGCTCACCCCAGCTCGGGTCTTTCCTCGGCGGCGCGAACGCCGTGAATCAATGTGGCGTCACCGACATGGCCTCGATGCCAGAGCTGCCGTCCGATCGCACCATGGCCTCACGCACGGCTACCTGGGTTGACTGGGCCCGCAGGTGTCGCCGCCGAACTCAATCGCCAAGGACCCGCAGCGTCTCCAGGATCTGATCCGCCGATGGAGACTCGAGGTCCTCGACGATCCGTCCATCTTCCAGGAAGAGCGTGCGGTCTGCACAACTCGCTGCTCGAGGGTCGTGTGTGACCATCACGATTGTTTGGCCAAACTCGGCGACCGAGGTCCGGAGAAGAGACAAAATCTCGCCGGCCGTCCGAGCATCGAGATTCCCAGTCGGCTCATCGGCGATGATCATGTCCGGTCGCGACGCCAGAGCTCGGGCGACAGCAACCCGCTGTTGCTGCCCACCGGAAAGCTCAGATGGCCGGTGCTTGAGTCGCTCCTCGAGGTGAACTGCTTCCACGACTGTTTCGAGCCAGGCACGATCAACCCTGCGTCTTCCCAGCCTTGATGTGAGGGTGATGTTCTGAGCCGCTGTCAGAGTTGGAATGAGGTTGTACGACTGGAAGATGAACCCGATTCGGTCTCTTCGAAGCTCTGTCAGCTGTCGATCCTTCATGGTTTCTAAGTCGGTATCACCAATGATCACCTGACCCTGAGTCAGGGACTCGAGACCCCCAAGGCAGTGAAGCAATGTGGATTTCCCGGACCCCGATGGCCCCATGATTGACGTGAATCGGCCGCGTTCGAACTCAACCGACACGCCTGCCAAAGCTTGGACTTGAGTGTCTCCCTTGCCGTAGACCTTCACGGCGTCGACGACACGGGCCGCAGCATCGACGGTTAGCTCATCGGGTCGATCGTTGGTTTCGAATAGCAGTGTCATGACTTCTCCTCGTCGTAGTTGCTCTTTGCTCATTCCGTTCAGGGGATCTCGACGCGGCACCGCACCGGGCAGGCGCAGCACCAGGTCGATCGCGCCGCCGAGGTAGCCGCGCACCACCTCGCCCAGCGTCGGGTCGGCGCGCAGCAGCGACGCGTAGCCGCGCAGCGGGTCGCCGGCCGGCAGGTGCGCCTCGAGCAGGGCGGCGAAGGCGTGCACGCTCACGGACGCCTCCCCCGCGGTCGCCAGCGGCAGCTCGAACCACAGCTCGTCGCGACGGTCGGGGCGGGCCACGTCGCGCAGCCGCAGACCGTCGGCCAGCGCGCCGAGCGGGGTCTCCACGACTCGCAGCAGGTCGGCCGCCACTTCCTGGCCGTCGCCGACGAGGTGTGCGACCCCGGTCAGCGCGGCGTGGTGCGCGACGGCCTTCCGCAGGTCGTCTTCGAGCCCGGCGCTGGCGAAGTCGACGTGCTCGAACACCGCGTGCACGAACGTGCCGACGCTGGCGCCACCCGGGACTGCCGCCAGCGGCGGCGGCGCGGCGAGCCCCGGGTCCGGCGGCGCGAGGTCCACCGCCGATGGCCCCACCTCGGGCTCGTCGTCCTTGACGCGTTGCTCCGGCTCACCGGGCACCAGCCCGACCGCCGCGTGGGCGCCGGCGACCAGCGCCGTGTACGAGGCGCGCCGCCACGTGCGGTCGATCCCGCGGGCGAACTCGGCGACGTCCAGCGCGCCCACGGCGGCCGGAGCGTGGGGCTGGATCGCCGCGGGCTCGAGCGCGACCCATGACGGTCGCACGGCGCGCCGGCAGCGGGCGGCGATGGCATCGACCTGCTCGCGCGCGCGCTCGTCGGGCGGCAACGCCTGGCAGCGCGCGCCCGGGACCAGCCGGCCGTCGTCGTCGCGGCGGCCGAAGAGCACCGCCGCCAGCGGGGACTCGTGCGCGTAGCGCACCGGCGCCCACCACACGATCGCGCGATGGCGGGCGCGGGTCAGCGCGACATAGAGCAGGCGCTGCTCCTCGGCGTAGCGCTCGATCGCGGCGCGTCCCTCGACCTCGCGGCGGTCGGGCGCCCCCGGCCCCCCGACGTGCACCATGCGCCGCCCGGAGCCGGGGTCGCGGACGACGAGCGCGCCGAACTCCTTGCGCATGCCGGTCGCGAGGAACGGCACGTAGACCACGCCGAACTCCAGGCCCTTCGCGCGGTGCACCGTGAGCACGGTGACCGCGGGCGCGTCGGTCTCCAGGCGGCGGGCGGCGGACAGGTCGGCACGGGCCCGCGCGGCGTCGCGCTCCTCGCGCAGCCAGGCCGCCAGTGCGACCGGGCTGCGGCGGTCGGGCTCCGCGTCGAGGATCTCGGCCACGTGGTCGAGGTCGGCGAGCAGCCGCTCGCCACCGTCGTGCCGCAGGACGCGCGCCGCCAGGTCCTGGCTGCGGGCGACGGCGCGGTACGCCGCCGCCACGCCGCGCTGGGCGAGGATCGCGGCCCAGTCGTGCAGGCGCTCGTGCAGGCCGTCCCAGTCCTCCTCCGACGCCGTCGCGACCCGCTCCGCGCCCCAGCCGACCAGCGGCGTGAGCGCCAGCAGCCGGGCGGGCCCGGAGGCGGACGGCCGCTCCAGCGCGGCCAGCAGCGCCTGCCAGGCTGCTGCCGCCGGGCTGTCGAGGACCTCGCCCGCGCCGCCGAGCACGGCCGGGATCCCGACCTCGGCGAGCTTGCGCTGCACGAGGCGCGCCTCGGCGTTCGTGCGGGTGAGCACGGCCAGGTCGTCGGCGCGGATCGCGGGATCGCTGCCGTCGCCGCGCGCCAGCGTGCAGCCCGAGCGCAGCAGCGCGTCGATGCGTTCTGCCACGTCCGCGGCGATGCGGCTGACCGCGAACTCGGCCGTGAGGGGCGCGCCCCCCTCGCGCTGCACGATCCGCACCTCCAAGGGCACGACCTCGTGGCCGCTGGGGTGGGAGATGCGCTGCCCCTCGTGGCCCGGGGCGTGGCGGACGGACCGGTAGGGGATGCGGTCGTGGCCGAGCTCAGCCCCGGCGAGGAGTGCGTTGAGGGCGTCGAGGAGACGCTCGTCGGAGCGCCAGGACGCGTCGAGCGTCTGCCGGCGCTGGTCCTGCGTCGCATCGAGGTAGGCGTCGACGTCGGCGCCGCGCCACGCGTAGATCGCCTGCTTGGGGTCGCCGATCAGCACCGTGCGCACGTCGTCGCGGGCCGTGAAGGCCGCGCGGAAGATGTGCCACTGCGTGGTGTCGGTGTCCTGGAACTCGTCGACCAGCACCACGTCGTAGCGCTGCGCGAGCTGCGCGACGGCCGCGGCGTCGCCCAGCGAGCGGTCCAGCGCGGAGACCAGGCCGTCGTAGGTGGTCGTGCCCGCAGCTGCCAGGCGCTGCGTCAGCTCCGTGCGGACGGCTTCGACCAGCTCGACGCGCAGGCGCACCGCGTCCGGCACGTCGCCGGTGGGACCCAGCACCGCCGCGGCGCTGGTCAGGGCCTTGCGCACACCGTCGGCGAGGTCGCGCAACGACGGCGGCGCAGGTCCCTCGGGGTCGGTCGCGGCCAGGACGTCGTCCAGGAGCGCGTCGATCACCTGGGCCGGCTCCGCCGTGAGCTGCGCCGCCGGGTCGTGGTCCGCGGCCAGCCCCAACCCCAGCAGCGCCTGGCGGCAGAAGCCGTGGATGGTCGTGATGGTGGCCGTGTCGAGCTCCGCGAGTGCGCGCTCCAGACGGCCGCGGCGCAGCGCCACATCGGTCGCGGCGAGTGCCTGCAGCAGCGTGGCGTCCGACGCGTCGACGGGCCCCCCGCCCTCGACGCGGCGCAGGAACGTCGCCGCCTCGTTGAGCTGGCGGCGCACCCGGTCGCGCAGCTCGACCGTCGCCATGCGGGTGAAGGTCACCGCCAGGACGCGCGCGAGCGGCACACCCTCCTCGGCCACGAAGCGGGTGACCAGCCCGGCGAGCGCGGCGGTCTTGCCGGTCCCGGCGCTGGCCTCCAGGACGGTGATCCCTGGCCCGGGCAGCGGGCCGTCGGGCCGGAACTCCTCGAGCAGGGCTTCCGCCCCGGCCGGTTCGTCGCCGAGCGGTGGCACCAGCCGCAGGTGGGTGCTCACTCGTCCACCGTCTTCTCTCGTTCCAGCAGGGGCAGCCAGACCGCGGCGGCGAGCCGGCCGAAGCGCGTGGGCTCCTCGGCACCCCAGCCGACGATCGGCTCCGCGCCTGGAGACCCGGTGGCTCCGATCACGGCCGCCAGCTCCGGCCTCTCGCCGTGGACGATGGCCAGCCAGGGGTCGCGGCCGTCGCCGCCGGCGCGCAGCCAGGCACGCTCCACCTCGGCCCGGGCGTCGGCGGGCGACCGGCCGCGGGTGCGGCGCTCGGCGTACTCGCAGGCCGACGCGCAGGGCAGGGGCAGCGGCTCCCGCCGGGCGGCGTGCGCGATGGCGACCAGCGCCGCGAGCTCCGCGACGGGATCCGGAGCCGCCGTGAGCACGCTGCGCTGCGTCGGCTTGGCGGAGCGCATCGGGTTCCGGCCGAGCAGGATCGCAGTGCGGTCGGGATCCGGCACCGACGCCTGCGCGGCCAGCAGGCGGATCCACTGCGCCAGCCGCTGGCGGGGGCGCACCTTGCCGTACTGCAGCTCGGCGACCGTCGTCCCGCGC
This sequence comes from uncultured Actinomycetota bacterium, assembly GCA_963711015.1. Lineage (GTDB taxonomy): Bacteria > Actinomycetota > Actinomycetes > Propionibacteriales > Propionibacteriaceae > Microlunatus. Next base: position 37,234 of record CAVQCQ010000001.1, on the reverse strand, counting down.
ACCGCGACCGTGCCCGTCACCCGCCCACCGTCCGGTAGGACCACGTCGACCGGCAGTGCGGTCTCCGGCGCGAGGCCGCCCGGGCCGTCACCTGGCAACACGCCGCGGGCCACCCCCAGCAGGTTCGCGACCTCCTCCTCCACACCGTCGAGGAGCTGCTGCCCGAAGCGGCCAGGCGGCAGCACGCCGCGGGCCCGCGCGGCAGCCGACCAGGCAGCGACGTCGCTGCCCTCCAGGTGCGCCCGCAGATAGCCGTCGCCGACCTTCCAGGCGGCCAGGCTGTCCAGCTCCGTGGGCATGCGGTCCGCGGGCAGCTCCTCGTCCTCCAGCCACAGCTCCAACCGGGCTCGCAGCAGCTCCTTCACGGGGTGCTGCAGGGCACGGACGAGGTCGTCGACCGTCCAGTCGCGGTCGGGGGGCGGGGGCAGGGGCGAGGCCAGGAACGGTGCGGCCCGTTGGGCCGGCAGGGCGGCCGCACGCGCGGCCGTGAGGGCGGCGCGGTCGAAGCGCCAGGGCCGCCGCGGATGCAGGGTCCCGCCGGCGGCGAAGTTCCGGGGGTCGTGCGCGCGCAGCGGGTGCCGCGTGACGACGTCGACCCCGGTCATCTCCGTGCACACCTCGACCAGCTCCGCGATCGGCACGCAGGGCGGCCGGTCGAGGCCCGTGCGCGGGTCCTTGCCCGTGTAGGTGACGACCAGCGCGTCGCCGGCCGCGAGCACCGCGTCGAGCAGCAGCTGGCGGTCCTCGGTCCGCGGGTCGCGGTCACCGACCCGCGGGGCCGCCGCCACGAGGTCGTCGCCGTCCTCCGCCGTGCGCCGCGGGAACACCGGCCCGGCGTCGGTGTCGTCATCCATGCCCAGCAGGCAGACGACGCGGTGCGGCACCGACCGCATCGGCACGAGCGTGCAGACCACGAGGTCCCCGGCACGGTGGTTGGTGACCGAGGGCCTGCCGCGCAGCCGCTCCGCGAGCAGTGCCCGGACCTCGGCCCGATCGATCGGCTCCGCGCACGCGACGCCGTCGCGGGTCGTGGCCCCCGACACCTCGGCCAGCAGCGTGTGCAGCTGCACGGCCTGCCAGCGCGTGTCCGCATCGACGGCCGTCAGCGTGTCGGTGACCTGGGTGAGGTCGGCGGCCCAGGCGGCGGCGGGCCGCGGCTGCTGCAGCGCGACGACTGCCGCGTGGAGCCGGCCGACGAGCTCGGCGAGCTTGCCGGCGAGGTGCACCTCCGTCCCCTCGACGTGGTCGAACGGCACGGTGCCGGCGACGACGCGGTCGTCGACGTCGGGCATCGCGACACCGAGGAGGAGCCGGTCCAACCCGGCACGCCACGTGTTCTGCGCGATGCCGCCCAGCCCGTAGGCGTCACGGTGATCGGCGTCGAGGCCCCAGCGGATCCCGAGGCCGCTGACCCAGTCCGCGAGCCGCTCCTGATCGTCGTCGGTGAACCCGAAGCGGCGCCGCACGGGCGCTCTGCCGGCCAGGTCCAGCACCTCGCTGGCGGTCACCCGTGCGCCGGCCAGGTCCAACAGGTCGGCGGCGACCTCGAGGACGGGGTTGACCTGCCGCAGCGCGCGGTCGGCCAGGCGCACGCGCAGCCGCCTGCCGGGGTCCTCCGCGTCGGGGTCTGTGCCGTCCCCGGCGTCGGGCGTGGCCGCGAACACGGCGCGCACGAGCGGCGCGAAGGCCTCGACATCCGGGCACATCACGACCACGTCCCGTGGCTCCAGGGTGGCGTCGTCGGCCAGCAGGTGGAGGATCGCGTCGCGCAGGACCTCGACCTGGCGGGTCCGGCTGGTGCACGCGTGCACCGTCACCGTGCCGTCGGCGCGCGCGCCGGAGGGCGACCGGTCGGCGCGCAGGTCGTCCTGCAGCGTGCCCAGGAGCGTCGGCGCCGCGGGCGGGAGCGCGAGGGGGTCGGCGGTCACCCCGGCCGCGGCCAGCACCACCTGCAGCTCCCGCGCGTCGCGCCCCCAGGAGCGCAGCAGCGGGTGGACGACCAGCTGCCTGGCCGGATCGTCGTCCCTCCGCGGCACCGGGCCCGCGGTGAGCGCGGGCGCCGCCCGCCGCCACAGGCCGCCGGAGGGGTGGAGCAGGTAGAGGTGGACGTCGCGGTGGGCGGCCAACGCGCAGAGCACCTGGACCGTCGAGGCCGGGAGCGCCGTGAGCCCGAACGCCGCGACGTGGCGGACCTGGCCGAGATCGTGCGGAGCGGCACGCAGGGCCGCGACCGCCGCACCCAGGCGCTCCGGTGGCGAGGCGACCGCCAGGTGCGCGCGCAGCGCCCGCCACAACGCCGCCTGCCAGCGGTGGCGCGCGTCGAGCGGGCCGCCCCCGGCATCGACGTCGGTGTCGTCGCGCCAGGCCAGCAGCATCTCCGGGCGGTGGACCGCGTAGCGGTCGAAGAGCTGGCTGATCCGCCGCACGGCCCCGAAGCGGCGACTGGCGCGCGTTGGGTCGCGGCTCCCGTCCTGGCGCCCCAGATGCCGCGCCAGCGTCGCCAGCCACGGCTGCCCGAGGTTGACCTCCACGACCTCGAGGAGCGGCCACACCAGGCGGTCGGGCTCCCACGGGTCGGGGTCTGGCACGGCGGTGGCCGCCGCGACCGCGCGCGCGACCAGCCGGGCCGGGAACGGGAACTCGACGTTGGCGCACACGCCGTCCGCGCCGCGCGCTCCGACACCCAGACGCGTCGCCAGCTCCTGTGACAGCCAGCGCTCGATCCCGTGGGAGTGCACCGCGACGAGGTCCACCGCGAAGGGGTCGGCCGCCGGCGGGGCCAGCACGTCGGCCAGCGCGCCGACCAGCTGGTCCGCGCGCTCCGCGGCGACCACGTGCAGCACACCACTCCCTCCACCGGCGGTCCGCCGGGTCCCGTTCGCCAGCCTCGCAGGGCGAGTATGCCGCCGCCCTGCGACACCCCCGCCCGGCGATCCACAGGCGGCGTCCGGTCAGGCGTCAGGTGCGCCGGGGCGGGACCGGGATCACGTCGAGGTCGGAAGCGGCGTGGACGTCGGCGTGGTGGAGGGACGCCTCGGCGAGGTGCTCAACCGTTTCCGGGTAGCGCTGGCTGAAGTGGGTGAGGACGAGGCGGCGGGCGCCGGCCGCCGCGGCCAGCGCGCCGGCCTGGCCGGCCGTGAGGTGGCCGTAGTGCTGGGCGAGCTCGGCGTCGCGGTCGAGGAAGGTCGCCTCCGCCACCAGCAGGTCGGCGCCGGCGGCGAGGGTCGCGGCACCGGGGCAGGGGCGCGTGTCCATCACCACCGCGGCGGACTGCCCGGGCCGGGGGGCGCTCACGTCCTCCAGCCGCACGACCCGGCCGCCGACCTCCAGCGACCCCGCGGCCTGCAGTGCCCCGATCGCCGGCCCGCGCACGCCCGCGGCCTCGAGCCGGTCGGGCAGCATGCGCCGCCCGTCGGGCTCCTGCACCCGCCAGCCCAGCGTCGGGATGCGGTGGTCCAGCACCTCGGCGCGCAGCGTGAACGGCGGGCCACCCGAGACGCGGCCTCGCAGACCGGTCGCGGCGTCGCTCGGGACGTCGGCCGCGCCGTCCAGCGCGTGCTCGCGCACGTCGACGCGGTCGTCGTAGACGGCGGCCGCGCGCAGGCGCCGCACGTACGGCTCGGCGTGGGCCGGGTAGCACAGGTGGACGGGATGGGCGACGCGGTCCAGCGCCATGCGCATCAGCACGCCCGGGAGGCCGAGGAGATGGTCGCCGTGCGCGTGGGTGACGCAGATGTGGGTGATCGCGCTGGAGGGGACGCCGGCCAGCAGCAGCTGGCGCTGGGTGCCCTCTCCCGGGTCGACGAGCACGCCCCAGCCGTCCCAGCGCAGCAGGTAGCCGTTGTGGTTGCGGGTGCGGGTCGGTGCCTGGCTGGCCGTCCCCAGGACCACGAGCTCGCGCTGCACCACGCCAGAATGCAGGCCTGATGAGACGTTGGAGCTGGATCGCAGGCGGGCTGGCCGCGACGGCGGCCCTCGCCGGCGGCGCGTTCGCCGTCAGCCGGGTGCTGTCGCGCAGACGCGAGGACCTCCGCCACGAGCTGCTCGACGACCCGCCGCGCGGGCGCCCCATGGCCGTGCGCTCGGAGGACGGCACGCTGCTGCACGCGGAGGTGTTCGGCCCGGACGACGCCCCGACGATCGTGCTGTCGCACGGCTGGGTCTGCGCCGTGGAGTTCTGGGCCCTCCAGGTCGCGGAGCTGTCCCGGCGCTGGCGCGTGGTCGCCTACGACCAGCGCGGGCACGCCCGCAGCGGGCGCGCGACGACCGGCGACTACTCCGTGGAGGCCCTCGGCGCGGACCTCGACGCGGTGCTGCGTCAGACCGTGTCCGAGGGCCAGCGCCCGCTGGTCGCCGGGCACTCCATGGGCGGCATGAGCGTGGTCGCGTGGGCCGGGCAGCACGCCGGCACGGTCGCCGAGCGGATCGCCGGCGCGGCGCTGATCAGCATGGGCACCGAGGACCTCCTGCACGAGGCCCTGCTCCTACCGGTCGCCGCGGCGCTGGCGCCGAAGCTGACGCGGCGCGTCGCGTCCCGGGCGCTGCGCACCCCCGTGCCGCTGCCGCGGGTCCACCCGGCGATCAGTCAGCCGATCGTGCGCTGGTTCGGGCTCGGGCGCGACGCGGACCCCGCGGTCGTGCGGTTCACCGAGCGGCTGGTCCTCGGCCTCCCCGTGGACGTGCGCGCCGCGTTCGGCGGCACGATGGCCAACCTCGCGATCGCGGACTCCGTGGAGCAGCTGAAGGTGCCGACCCTCGTGATCGTCGGCGACGCCGACCGGCTGACCCCGCCCAGCCACTCGCGCCGCATCGCCGCGCACCTCCCCGACGGCGAACTCGCCGTCCTGGAGGGCATCGGGCACATGGCCCCGCTGGAGGCGCCGGACGAGGTCAACCGCCTCCTCGCGGACCTCGCAGAGCGGGTCCTCGCCCCCGTCGCGGACTAGGCCGAGCGGGTCACCTCGAATGCTCCCATCGGGTGGTTTCGGTGAGGAATGTTGTGATTCGCGCGAGTGTTGGTGACAAGAGCAACACCCGGCACTCGCGAAGGAACACACGGACGATGGGCACGGACACCCTGGTGGCACAGCTGGTCATGGCGGCGGAGTGGGAGGCGATGAGCGGGCCTCGCACCGGTCCCCTGACCGCGGCTCTGCGGGTCCTCGGCTCCGAGGGGCGCGCCGACGCCCGCACCGTCTCCGACGCGATCCGCGCCCAGGGCGCCGCGACCTCGTACGCCGAGCTGCGTGCCGCCGCGACCCGCCCCGACACGGACTGGTCAACCCGCGTCGGTGCCTGCCTGCACCTGCTCCTCACCGACCACGAGGTCCTCGCCGTCGCCGCCTGACGCCGGCCGCCGCCACACGTCGCGCGTCCAGGTCAGCCAGCTGACCCCGTAGAGCAGCGAGCACCCCGCCAGCACCCCCACGGCCACCCGCAGGGAGAGCGCCTCTGCCAGGGCGCCGCCCACCAGAGCCGAGACGCCGATCGAGAGCGTCACGAGCGCGAAGTCCAGACTCATCACCCGCCCCCGGATCCCGTCCGGGGCCGCCTGCTGCAGGCCCAGCGTCGACGCGACCCACTGGTACCCGCCGCCGAGGTGCGCGAGGAACACCACCACCGCCGCCACCGCCAGCGAGGGCGCGAACGGCAGCAGCAGGTAGCACACGGCATAGGCGACGATCGCGGAGCCTGCCGACAGCACCAGGCTGCGCAGCGAGCGCGTCGCGAACCGGCGGCCCACGAACGGCCCGACCAGCGCGCCCAGCCCGCGCATGGCGAGCAGCAGCCCGATCCCGGCGTCGCCCGTGTGAAACGTCGTGACCGCCAGCACCGGCAGCAGCCCGATGATGCCGTTGCCCACGCCGACGCCCGCCTTGGTGAGCATCAGCGCGCGCACGGCCTTGCGCTCCCTGGCGAACGCCCAGACCTCGCGCAGGTGGCTCAGCACGGTGACCCCGCCCACCCCGACGGGACGCTCGGCGTTGAACGGTCGCTTGATGCGCACCAGCAGCAGGGCCGACACCGCGAACGACGCGGCGTTGAGCACGAAGGAGACCTCGCGCCCGAAGATCCCCGCGACCAGGCCGCCCAGCGCGGCGCCGACGAAGAGCATCGCGCCCCACAGGCCGCCGAGCGCGGCGTTGGCGGTCGGCAGGTCCTCGTCGTCGACGAGGTTGGGCACGACCGACGGCGCGACCGGCGCGAAGAACGCCGCCAGGGCCGAGATCCCCAGGACGCACGCGTACGCGACCCACGCGGTCCCGGTCGCCGCCGCCACCAGCAGCCCCAGAGCCGGGACGATGCGTGCGACGTCGGACCCGATGAGCAGCGTCTTGCGCGACATGCGGTCCGCCAGCGACCCCGCCAGGGGCGACAGCAGGAACAGCGGCAGCACCTCCGCCGCGAACACCAGCGCCGTCGAGGACTCCCGCCCCGTCAGCTCCGCCACCAGCCCGCTGACCGCCACCAGGGCGAACCAGTCCCCGCAGTAGGAGATCAGCGCGGCGAGGAAGAGCCGCCGGAAGTCGGCGTTGCGGCGCAGGAGCGCGAGCAGCGGACGCACCGCCCGATGGTCGCTGCGCGACCCGGCCCTTGCAACGCGTGCGAGCCGCGAGCCGGGGGCACGTGGAGGCGCACCTAAAGTGGCGCACGTGACCGACCCCGCACCTCCGACGCCCGAGGAGCTGGCGGTGTGGAAACGGCTCACCGCCGCGTTCAGCCTGATCGCGCTGGTCGCGATCGGGGTCGCGGTCTACTCGGTCATCCAGATCCGGCGGGCCAACAACGTCGCGCTCGACGAGGGGACACCGGCGGCGACGGCCCCGACCGTCGAGGCCACCGCCACGTCCACACCGGAGGCCACCGCGACCCCGGAGCCGACCACGACCGCCACAGCGACCCCGGAGCCGACCGCCTCCGCGACGCCCGCGCCCACCGCCACCGCCACCGCGACGCCCGAGCCCACCGCGACCGCGTCCGCCGAGCCGCCCGCACGCCTGGTGGCGATCACCACCGACGGGCGCCTCGTGCTCCTCGACGCAGCGACCGGCGAGGAGCTGCGCGAGCTCGACGTCGCCGGGTCCCCCTCCGCCACGTCGTCCGAGGGTCCACCGCCGAACTACCTCGACAGCGTCGCGCTCGCGCCTGACGGCCGCATCGCCTACTACGACGACTGCTGCGAGCCGGTCTCCGGCAACCTCTACGCGATCCTCACCGGCGGCGGCACGCGGGCGGGCGCCGGGTACTACTACGCGCCCGCGGTCAGCCCCGACGGCAGCACGCTCGCGGTCCTCGACGTGGCCGTGGGCATCGCGCTGCTGGACGCCGCGACGTACGAGCGCGTCGGCGAGATCCCCGACCCCGGCTACGAGGGCTCGCTGCGCGCGCCGGCCTGGTCGCCCGACGGGTCGCAGGTCGCGTGGGAGCGCCTCAGCGAGGGCGGCGACCAGATCGCGGTCGCCGACGCAGCCGACGGCGCAACCGCCCACGAGGTGCCGCAGCCCGAGGGCCCCGGCTGGCAGCTGCCGGCCTGGCGGGCCGACGGCCTGCTGGTGGTCGCCGCGCAGTGCTGCGGCGGCTTCTCCGAGCCCGCCGCGACCGAGCCCGGCGAGGCGGCGGTCGTCGATCCGGCCGACGGCGAGGTGGTCGCGACGTTCCCCCACCCCGGCTTCGTGGTGGACCAGGACCTCGACCCCAGCGGCAGGTGGCTGCTGGTGACCTACGACGACGGCGCGGTGGTCGCGATCGACCCCGACGGCGGGCAGCGCACGATCGGCACGGGCTTCCGCGCCGCGAGCTGGTAGCGCGGCGCCGCGTCAGGGACCGGCGGCCTCCGCGATCACGCGCTCCGCGATCCCGAACGCGTTCACCGCGGCAGGCACGCCCGCGTAGACCGAGATGTGCAGCAGCACCTCGCCGATCTCCTCCGGCGTCAGGCCGTTGTTCAGCCCCGCGCGGACGTGCAGCGCCAGCTCGTCGGCGCGCAGCGCGGCCAGGGTCGCGATCGTCGCGATGCTGCGGCTGCGCCGGTCCAGCCCGGGGCGGCTCCACACCTCGCCCCAGACGTGCCGGGTGATGAGCTCTTGGAGCGGGGCCGAGAACGGCGTGGTAACCGACGTGACGCGATCGACGTAGGCGTCGCCCATGACCTCGCGGCGCAGCTGCTCGCCCATCGCTAGAAGTCCTCTGCGACCGCGCGCACGGTCGCCGCGTAGTGGCGGGCTGCCGCGGAGGGGCCGTTCTGGCGGACCCGGTTGTAGCCCTCGTAGTACGCGGCCAGCGTGAGATCGACGTCGCGCCCGAGGTGCCCGTAGAGCCAGTCGAGGTAGGCGATCCCCGCCTCGACGTTGTCGGCCGGGTTGTTGAGGTCCAGCTCGCGGTTGACGATGTGGTCCTCCAGCCACGCCTCGGTCGCGGGCAGGATCTGCATGATCCCGATCGCGCCGCGCGCGGACACGACGCCGTTGTTCCAGCCCGACTCGACCATCGCCACGCCCTGCGGCACCCGATGATCGCGGCCGACGGAGGCCACGCGTACGCCGAGCACGGCGTCGGCCGGTCCCGCGGCACCCAGGTCTTCCAGCTGGCCGGCAACATCGCTCGTGGCGGCATCGTCGAGACCGCCTTCGGCATCACGCTGGGCGAGCTCGTCGAGGAGTACGGCGGCGGCACCGCAGCGGCCGGCCGGTCCGCGCCGTCCAGGTCGGGGGCCCGCTCGGCGCCTACCTCCCGGTCGACCAGCTCGACCTGCCGATGGACTACGAGGCGTTCGCCGAGGCCGGCGCGATGGTCGGCCACGGCGGCATCGTGGTCTTCGACGACACCGTCGACATGGCCGAGCAGGCGCGCTTCGCGATGGAGTTCTGCGCCGAGGAGTCGTGCGGCAAGTGCACGCCGTGCCGGGTCGGCTCGCGGCGCGGCGTCGAGGTCGATCGACCGGATCATCGCCGACCAGGACCGCGAGCCGAACCTCGTCCTGCTCGACGACCTGTGCGAGGTCATGACCGACGGATCGCTCTGCGCGATGGGCGGCCTGACCCCGATGCCGGTGCGCAGTGCGATCCGGCACTTCGCCGAGGACTTCGGCAGGCCGGGCACGACGCCTGCGCCCGCCTTCGGTCGTGCTGACGAGTCCGACCGTCACGCCGACCGGCACCCTGCACCGACGCAGCGTTCGGCATGGCACCGAGCCACCACGAACCCTGACCACAGGCAACGGGAGCGACACCATGAGTCTGCTCGAGGAACCCGACTTCGGGACGCCGGCCCGCGCCGGCGCACGGTCGAGCTCGAGATCGACGGCCGAACCGTGTCGGTGCCCGCGGGCACGTCGGTGATGCGTGCCGCGGCGCAGGCCGGCATCGACATCCCGAAGCTCTGCGCCACCGACAGCCTCGAGGCCTTCGGGTCCTGCCGGCTGTGCGTGGTCGAGGTCGACGGCGTCAAGGGCACGCCCGGCGTCCTGCACGACGCCCGTGGTCGAGGGCATGGAGGTCCGCACCCAGAGCGAGAAGCTCGAGCGGCTGCGCCGCAACGTCATGGAGCTGTACATCTCCGACCACCCGCTCGACTGCCTGACCTGCGCCGCCAACGGCGACTGCGAGCTGCAGGACATGGCCGGCGGCAGTCGGGCCTGCGCGACGTCCGCTACGGCTACGCCGGCGAGAACCACCTCGACGCGCCGAAGGACACCTCAACCCGTACTTCGACTTCGACCCGAGCAAGTGCATCGTCTGCTCGCGCTGCGTGCGCGCGTGCGACGAGGTGCAGGGCACGTTCGCGCTGACGATCGACGGCCGCGGCTTCGACTCGCAAGGTGACCGCCGGCGTCGACGAGCTTCATGGACTCCGAGTGCGTCTCGTGCGGCGCGTGCGTGCAGGCCTGCCCGACCGTCGACGCTGCAGGAGAAGTCGGTCGTCGAGCTCGGCATGCCGACCCGCACGGTGCATCACGACCTGCGCCTACTGCGGCGTCGGCTGCTCGTTCAAGGCCGAGCTGCGGGGCGACGAGGTCGTCCGGATGGTCCCGGCCAAGGACGGTGGCGCCAACGAGGGCCACTCCTGCGTCAAGGGCCGCTTCGCGTTCGGCTACGCCACGCACCCGGACCGCGTGCTCACGCCGCTGATGCGCGAGTCGATCGACGACGAGTGGCGCGAGGCCGACCTGGGACGAGGCGATCGCCTTCGTCGCAAGGCGATTCCGCGAGATCCAGGACGAGCACGGCGCCGGCTCGATCGGCGGCATCACCTCGTCGCGGCTGCACCAACGAAGAGGTCTACGTCGTCCAGAAGATGGTGCGCGGCGGCCTTCGGCAACAACAACGTCGACACCTGCGCGCGGGTCTGCCACTCGCCGACCGGCTACGGCCTCAAGCAGACCTTCGGCACCTCGGCCGGCACCCAGGACTTCGCGTTCGGTCGACGAGTGCCGACGTCATCGTGGTGATCGGCGCCAACCCGACCGACGGGCACCCGGTGTTCGCGTCGCGGATGAAGAAGCGGCTGCGCGAGGGCGCCGAAGCTGATCGTCGTCGACCCGCGCCGGATCGACCTGGTCCGCACGCCGCACATCGAGGCCGCAGCACCACCTGCCAGCTCGCCCCGGCACCAACGTCGCGGTCATCAACGCGATGGCGCACGTCGTGGTCACCGAGGGCCTGGTGCGACCGACGAGTTCGTCGCCGAGCGCTGCGAGGGCTTCGACGAGTGGGCCGACGTTCATCGCCCGGCCGGAGAACAGCCCCGAGGCGCTCGAGGAGGTCACCGGCGTGCCCGGCCGAGCGAGCTGCGCGCCGCCGCCCGGCTGTACGCCGCCGGCGCCGCAACGCCGCGATCTACTACGGCCTCGGCGTCACCGAGCACAGCCAGGGCTCGACCATGGTGATGGGCATGGCCAACCTCGCGATGGCGACCGGCAACATCGGCCGCGAGCGGCGTCGGCGTCAACCCGCTGCGCGGCCAGAACAACGTGCAGGGCTCCTGCGACATGGGCTCGTTCCCGCACGAGCTGCCCGGCTACCGGCACGTCTCCGACCCGGCCGTGCGCGAGATCTACGAGCAGCTGTGGGGCACGCCGATCCTGACGCGAGCCGGGCCTGCGCATCCCCAACATGTTCGACGCCGCGCTCGACGGCACCTTCCGGGCGCTGTTCGTCCAGGGCGAGGACATCGCCCAGTCCGACCCGAACACCAAGCACGTGCACGCCGCGCTGGCGGCGCTGGACCTGCTCGTCGTGCAGGACCTGTTCCTCAACGAGACCGCGAAGTTCGCGCACGTGCTGCTGCCCGGCACGTCGTTCCTCGAGAAGGACGGCACCTTCACCAACGCCGAGCGCCGGATCAACCGGGTCCGCCCGGTGATGGCGCCCAAGACCGGCAAGCACGAGTGGGAGATCGTCTGCGAGATCGCGCAGGCGATGGGCTACCCGATGCACTACGACAACGCAAGCGCAGATCATGGACGAGATCGCGGTGACCACGCCGACGTTCGCCGGCGTCTCGTTCGACCAGCTCGACGAGGTCGGCAGCGTCCAGTGGCCGTGCAACGCAGACGCACCCGATCGGCACGCCGATCATGCACGTCGACGAGTTCGTGCGCGGCAAGGGCGCGTTCGTCGAGACGCCCTACGTCCCGACCACGGAGCGCAGCACCCGCAAGTTCCCGCTGATCCTGACGACCGGCCGGATCCTGTCGCAGTACAACGTCGGCGCGCAGACCCGGCGGACGGCGAACGTCGACCTGGCACCCCGAGGACATCCTCGAGATCCACCCGCACGACGCCGAGGTCCGCGGCATCGACGACGGCGACCAGGTGACGCTGGCGCAGCCGGGTCGGCGCGACCACGCTGCGCGCCAGTCCTGTCCGACCGGATGCCGGTCGGCGTCGTCTACACGACCTTCCACCACCCGGTCACCGGCGCCAACGTCGTGACGACCGAGCACTCCGACTGGGCGACGAACTGCCCGGAGTACAAGGTCACCGCCGTCCAGGTGGCTCCCGCCCGAGCGTCCGACGCCGCGGCGGCCGAGGCAGCCGCCAGGCCCACGGGCGCCGATCCCCTCGAGGGTCTGCCCGTGGACACCCCCACTGCGGTCTCGAGTCGTGGCTGACGGGGCCGCAGCCGTGGGGGAGGACCCTCCCGGAGGGCAACGCATGGGCACGGGGCACGTCGGCGTCCCTCCCGTGGTCCGGCTCGCCAACGACATCGCCCGCCAGTTCGCGCACCTGCCCGAGGAGGACGGCGCCCGCGCCGTCGCCGCGCACATCACGAACTTCTGGGATCCCCGGATGCGCGCGCAGCTCGCCGAGGAGGTCTCCCACGACCCTGACCGCCTCGACCCGCTCGTGCTCGACGCGTTCGGCGACCTCACCACCTGACCGAAGACCTGCTCGACAGAAAGGCCCTCAGTGCTGTCCGACATCGAGATCGCGAACGCCGCCGACCTCCGCCCGATCGTCGACGTGGCGAGGGAGAGCCTCGGGATCGCGTCCGAGCACCTGGTGCCGTTCGGTCACGACAAGGCGAAGGTCCAGCTGCCGTACCTGGCGAGCCTGGCGGACCGCCCCCTCGGCAAGCTGGTCCTGATGACGGCGCTGTCGCCGACACCTGCGGGCGAGGGCAAGACCACGACGACCGTCGGCCTGACCGACGCCCTCCACGGGCTCGGGCACCGCGCGATGGCGTGCCTGCGGGAGCCGTCGATGGGACCGGTGTTCGGCATGAAGGGCGGCGCCGCCGGCGGCGGCTACAGCCAGGTCGTGCCGATGTCGGACATCAACCTGCAGTTCACCGGCGACTTCACCGCCATCGCCGCGGCCAACAACCTGCTGGCCGCGCTCACAGCTCGGGGCTGTAGAGCTCCGCCAGCGGATCGCCCTTGTGGACCATCTGGCCGGTGACGTTGACGTGGAGCTTGTCGATGCGACTCCGGCCCGTCACCCGTGCACCGATTCGTTCGAGCTTGCGCTCATCGAACTCCACGAAACCGACCGTCTTGATCTCTCTGGTCAGTGGCTGGTAGCGGACCTCCGTGGTCTGGAGGCCGGCCAGGGCCACGCGGTACGGCGTGACCTGCACGCGGCTGACGACGCCGGGCGGCAGCGGCTCGTCCTCCCCCGCCTCGCCCTTCTTGCGCCTTGACAGCGGCATGCCGCAGATGGGGCACTTGTCGGGGCCTTCGCGGACGATGGTCGGGTGCATCGGGCACCAGAACTCGGTGTCGGGACTGGCGGCCGCCTGCGTGCGGCGGGGCGCGTCCAGCGATCGTAGTAGGCCCTGAGGGTATCCCACTTGACGATGACCAGGCCGACGGCGACCAGGACGACGATGAAGCGCAACCGGGCCGTCTTGACGAACAGCCAGAACTTTCCAGCCACCACGCGAGCTTGGCCCAGTGACCGAGGTCGGGCGGCGGCGCACGCAGACCTCCGTCGCGGTCCGGCGGCCCAGTGGAGATGTATTGAGACATGAAATGACTCCCTTGAAGGAACGCGACAAAACCACCGTGGGACGGACGACGCCTTGCTGGCGGCATGGTTTTGGATGAAGCCGTGGGAGGGCCAGCGGAATGGCCGTGGGTGTACGCAGCCCCGCGCAACCCCGACCTCGCCAGCACGTGCGAACGAATGTGCAGCTCTCACAGTAGGAAGTGCTGGAGGAGTGTGATCAAATCGAGCGTCGGCGGTGGCAGGCGACAAATCTCCCAGCGCGTCGCACGTTGGGCCCGAGGTCAGCCAGGCAAAGGTCCCTGCCACGGTGGACAGTGGAGCATCCGCCAGTGAAGCCTTGACAACTGTCGCCTTGCCCTGGGAGGCCGTGAAGACCGGCGCCCGGGACAGCGCCAGCGTGCACGGGGTCCGCTCGACGTGGCCATTGACGGCGTCCGCTGGCGTGGGCTTCTGGCTGCTGCCGCTGCTTGCTTCCGTGCCTTCCAATGCCGGCGAGCAGCGTCAACGCCGGCCGCAGGCCGGCGCCATCTTCGGTGGAGGAACAACACGAACCCCCACAGCAGCAGCCGGAAGGTATGGACGCGGCGCAGGGGCGAAGCGGCGTGGCCGTTTCGTCGGGGCACCGGCAGTGGCGATGAGGAGGCCCGCGACGACGGTCATCGCCGCCGTCAGCCACACGAGCCCTACCAGGAGTGATTTGCGTAGCATGGCCATGAGTGCCCTGCCAGGCATTATACCTGCTTTGGGCCCGCCATGCCGCAGCCAACCGTTTTTTCGACTTGCCGCCAGACGCCGAAACGACGGGAGGTTGATCGCCGGCGCGTCTGCGGGTGTCGCCGGGCCGCTCGCCAACAGCACTTGCGGATCCGGCACTAGATCAAGCTCTCCAGCAGGTACTTGAGCTTGCGCACCTCCGCCTCCATGGCGAAGGGCGCGTCGGGGATGTCGTGGATGGCGACGGTCAGCAGACGGTCGTAGCCGAGCGCGCTCAGCTGCGTGATGATGCGGCCGTATTCGACCTCGCCCTGGCCGACGCGGACCTGGAACTGGTCCGGGCCGCGGCCGGTGTCGCGCAGGTGGACGTGGCGGACGAAGGGGAACACCTGGTCGAACGGGTGCGCCCTGGTGCGGCCCGGCGATGTAGTGGCTGGGGTCGAGCGTCAGGCCCAGGCCGGGCACGCGCTCGCACAGTTCGCGGCGGCGGCGTCGGGCGTCTCGGTCAGAGTGCCGATGCGGGTCGTCACGGTCAGGACGAGGCCCTCGGCCTGGCGGCCAGCTTGACCAGCGGGTTGCAGGCGCTTGACCTCGGCGTCCACGCCGCTCCCGGCCGGGCCGGCAGGGATGGCGATCACGCGACACCGTGGACATGCGGGCCAGCCGGCAGATGGCCCGCAGCTGGGCCGCAGTACGTCGGCGCATCGGCCGCGCCGAATCTCGACGCTGAAACGCCGCCGGGCGTCAGGCTCGGCCCGATGCGGATGCGCTGCGCGGCCAGGCCGATGTCGGCGACCACCTCCGACGGCTGCAGGTGCGGCCCCTCCTCGTGGATGGCCACGTCCAGCTTGCTGAACTCCAGCTCGCCGATGATCCGCAGGGCGCGCTCCAGTGGATACCGGCGAAACAAAGCGTTGAACATGCGACGTACACGGCTCCCTCCGTTCTGTCCGATGGGATGAGGGCGCGTTCGGCTGTGCCCTCAAGGGGGCGGACTATAGCCGATTCCCGCAAGCGATCAAGGCCAGAGCGGGACCTCAGCGGCGGGCCGCGCCGCGCGCCATGAGCCGGTAAGCCAGCGCCAGCGGCGTGCCAGCGCCGAGGGCCACGCCCGCGTAGAAGAGGATGACGAACAGCACGCCGTCCGCGATTTCCGCGGCCTCCGCCGCGCCGCCGGGAACAACAGCGCCTTGAGCAGCAGCGCCAGGTTCAGGTTGCGGCATGGTCGCCTCGATGCCCACCGTCACACAGTCGGGCACGCGGCCAGCCCAGCAGGCGGAACGGCAGCATGCTCAGCTGCTGGGCCAGCAGGCAGAAGGCGATGATCGCCAGCGGCACGCGCCAGCCGTACTCCCCCGGACGAATGCGGCCGCTGCCCAGCGCACCAACCACCATGAGCACGACGAACACGAAACCCACGCGAATGCACCACTTCGAGACGGTGTCGCGTCGCCGCGGCGAAAGCCGGCCGATGCGCCATCCCCGCTGCCACCGGCAGCAGCTGGTACAGGGCCACCTCGGCGGCGATGTAGCCGGCCGGCGGCTGGAACTCGTCCGGCACGTAGGCGAACGCCAGCAGTCGCAACAGCAGGGGGACGGTGACGATCGACGCCAGGGTGCCGAACGCGGTTAACGTGATCGCCAGCGCCAGGTTGCCGCGCGCCAGGTAGGCGAACGCCTTGGAAAGCGTGCCGCCGGGCATGGATGCGACCAGGATCAGGCCGACGGCCGATGCCGGGCTCCAGGCCGGCCACACGGTTGACCAGCACCGCCAGCAAGGGCTCAGGAGGAATTGACTGACCGCCCCGGCAAGCAGGTACTTTGGCTGGCGGACCAGCCCGGCGAAATCCGCCGCGACAGCGTGGGCCGATGCCGAGCATGAACAGCACGAGCTGCATACGGGCGAGCAGGTCCTCGTACTCGGGATAATGTTCAAACATGGAGTGCCGGCCCAGGTATCCGTTCCAGCAACCTCGCGTTGTAGGACGGACTTCCAAGTCCGTCCGGGCTCACGGACGGACTTGGAAGTCCGTCCTACAAAAGGCTAACACGATTATTGAACATGCCTTACCGCGCCACTGCGGCCAGGGCGTCGCCGGCCAGGCGATACACCGTCCACCCCTCCAGCGGGGCGGCCCCCAGGGTCTGGTAGAAGCGGATCGACGGTTCATTCCAGTTCAGGACGGACCACTCCAGCCGTGCCGCAGCCGCGTTCGACGGCCAGCCGTGCGCCACGGCCCGCAGCAGCGCCTTGCCGTGGCCCTTGCCGCGGTGTGCGGGCGCGACAAACAGGTCTTCGAGGTAAAGTTCCGGGCTGGCCCGGAAAGTGGAAAAGTTGGGTAAGAACAAGGCGCATAGCCGACCGCCCGCCGAATCCTTCCGCCAAGCAGGACCTCGGCGAACGGGGCGGGGCCGAACAGGTGCTCGTGCAACCGGGCCTCGTCCAGGATGACCTGGGCGAGTCGTACTCCGCCAGGTCGCGGATCAGGCGGGAAATGACCGCCGTGTCGGCGGCGGTCGCGGGTCGGATCATGGGGAGATTGTAGGAAACTGCCCGCCCGCGGCTTTGTGCCTGGCCGCCTTGACAGCCCTGGCGTGGTTGTGGGAACTTGCCGTCCCCCGGTGTGTTCCGGACGGAGGAAGCCAGGAGTCATGGACGACCCCCACGCCACGCCGCGCCGCTCTCCCTGGTCATTCCCGCCTACAACGAAGCCGCCGGCATCGCGCCGGGCCGTCGCCGAGGCCGACGACGCCCTGGCCGCCCTGGTTGCGCGCTACGAAATCCTCGTCGTGGACGACGGCAGCCGCGACGGCACCGCCGACGTCGTCGCGCCGCGGCGGGCGCGGCCGACGCCTCGGCTGCTGCGGCACGACGCACAACCGCGGCTACGGCGCCGCCCTGCGCGACCGGCTTCGAGGCGGCCCGCGGCGACCTGGTCGCCTTCACCGACGCCGACTGCCAGTTCGACCTCGCCGACCTGGCCCGCCTGCTCGCCCTGGCCGACGCACGATCCCGTGGTCGTCGGCTACCGTGTCGCCCGGCAGGACCCGTGGCGGCGGCGCTTCTTCTCCTGGGGCTACAACAACCTGGTCCGCACGCTGCTGGGCACGGCGTGTCCGCGACTGCGACTGCGCCCTGCATCAAGCACCACATTGTCTGAGCGGGCCTCTGAACTGGCGCGCGTCCTTCTCGTCGACGACAACGAGGCCATCCTGGTTCGCGTGTCGGCAGTGCTGTCGCCAGGCTGCACTGTTGTCGGAACGGTGAAAGACGGGCCGGCGGCACTCGTGGCGGCCAGGACGTTGCGGCCGGACGTGATCGTGCTCGACATCTCCATGCCCGGAATGACGGGGCTCGAGGTCGCGACCTGTCTCCGCAAGGAGGGGTCGACGGCCTCCCTGGTGTTTCTCACGGTCCACGACGACGAAGAATTCATCCTGGCGGCGAAAGCGGCCGGGGGCATCGGCTACGTGCTCAAGTCCCGGCTCGCGTCCGACCTGATGCTCGCGGTGCGGGAAGCGCGGGAGGGGCGCCCATTCCTCTCGCCGCGGTCGAACCTGTAAGACCTCCGGCCCTGGGAACTGTTCCTTGAAAAAGGGGATGCTACGAGGTGGGAGCGAGAGGAGGCAGAACGGGACGCCGACCCGCCACTTTCTGGGTTCGACGTGCGGCGTCCGTTCTCGAGGGGAGCCTCGTGCGTGCCTATTTCTTGACCTTTGGCGGGTAGTTCTTGAAGATCTTCTCCACGGCGCTGTTGATGCTCTTGTCGCGCTTTTCGGGATTGGCCTGCGTGTTGACTTCCTTGACGCCCATTCCGCGCCAGGCCATCTGCCCCTTACCACCCTGCTTCGCGTCGATGATATCGATGACGAGCGTGCCGATCAGGATGTCGCGGACCTGTGTGCTGGTCGTGCCGCACCACCCCAGCCGCCGCCCCAGCCGTAGCCGTAGCCGCCGTAGCCGCCGCCGTAGCCGGAGCTGAACGTCGAGATGTCCTTCTGCTTGTCGAACGCGATGTGGTACACCACGATCGCATCCGGGTTCGCGTCGGCCTTCGTGAAGCCCTTCGCCGCCATCTGCGTGTCGATCGCCGCGACGATTCGGTCGTCGATCAGAGGCTGCCCAACCTTGGTCCCGTCCTTGTGCGCATAGGTCTTCAAGGCGGCGAAGTTCGCGGTCTTGTCGTAGTCGTAGCTGGTTTTCTGGGCCATGGCCAGCGCCGGCGTCAGCGCTATCGCGAGTCACGAGCGTTACGAGTGTCTTCTTCATAATCCGTCCTTTCGTTAGAGATCAGTCGATACGTGGCCTCGGTGCAATTGACGAGCCGCTCGCACGCCGTCGCGATTCGCTGCGCAGGAGGCAGAATTACGGCGGAACCCAGTTCACGAGGCCGTAACCGCCACGCGGTGACCCGCGTGGGCGAGGTCGATCACGAAATACCGTGATGCGCCCGCGACGACCCGTGGTGAGTAGTGACGCGGAGACGTGCAGCCGGCATGCCAGCCTGACGGCTCGCCCGCTTCCATCGGCGATGTCCTTGCGCCACAGGGCCTTGACGCGGATCCCCCGGGCGCTTGCGGGCCCCCGGAAAAGTCCACGCCTCGCCGGACTCCGGAGGACCTCCGGAATGACGGAGCAACCCCCGACTGTAGCCGCGAAGGCGCCGACCCTCTGCCTTTGTTCCGGGGATGATTTCAAAAAGTCACTGCGACCGCAAGCACAAAGGTGGGCTTGTCCTCGTCCGGATTGAGCGCATAGCCGGTCAGGCTGACCTTCTTGAAGGAGAAGCCGGCGAGCACGCCGCGCTGGATGTCGCGATCGGTCTTGTAGACCCGCGTCCGCTGCGTCACCATGCCGAACCGAAACCACTCAGCGGGGGCCAGCGTCAGCTCCGACCAGTTGTAGAAGAAACTGTCCGAGGTGCTGCGCGTGTCGAAGACGTACTCGCCCTCGCTGTAGAGTTCGAGCTTCCACCAGCTCAGCGAGCCTTTGTAGCCCGGCGCGATGCCGGTCGTGTCGCCGAACACGCCGCCGATCATCGGCGTGAGCTCCCACGCCAGTTTCTCGCCGCCGCTGAAGTTGTAGCCGAGCCACGCCGAGCCCGTGTCGAGCGCTTCGTAGTTGTAGCGTGCTTCCAGGTGCAGCCAGCCGCGGTCCGCCGTGAAGGTGGGTTGCACGTAGTTGCTGTCATCGGGGACGAAATACGTGTATCCGGAGGCGGAGAAGGACCACGCCTTTTCGTCCGGGTCGGGCGGCGTGTTCGTCGCCGGGGAGATGGGCACGTTCGTCGGGGCCTGGGCGAAGACAGCGTCATTCATGAGCGCGATCGCCATCGCCAGGCACGCAAGTCGTCGCACGTGACTATCCTCCCAGCGCCATGGTCATGCCGACGAGCATGGACCCGAGAACAACCATCGCAATACCCACGAGCCACGGGTGACGCCCGGTCATGCTTCCGAAGGCGTAGCCCGTCAGAAACAACATCACGATGGCGATCGCATTGGACACACGCAGGGCCGGTCCGACGCTCTGCATGAAGATGAACGGGATCACCACCGGAAACGTGGAGACGAACACGATGAGAAACACGCCGATCGACCCCAGCCAGTCGTCCTTGCTCAGGCGCGCGCGTTCCGGCGGCTCGGGCAGTTGCATCAGCCGCCGGCGCATCGTTTCCAGTTCCGCCGGCTCCAGGATCGACGCGACCACCGGCGGCAACGCGTCTGCGATGAGGCGCTGGGCCTGTTGCGGATCGGTGGCCTTGCGCACGGCCATGAACGTCATGAGGCCCTGGCCCTTCTCGGCGAGGCAGCCCATCAGATACAACATCGCGTCGATGATGCCCCAGGCCACGTTGCACCCGAGCGCGCCGACGAGCATCGTGCGAACATCGTCGCGGCCGGCCTCGGCGACGCTCAGTGACCCGGTGAACGTGAGGACCATGATCAGCCCGAACAGGACTTCGGAGACGCGATCGATCGGGTCCAGGACTCGCGTGGAGGATGTCATGCGACTCGCGGCGGCAACATGTAGAGCGTCATGGCGAAGATCGCGTATAGACCATCAGCAGCATGACACCCACGAACCACGCCGAGCGCCCGCTGTTGGTCACCAGCGAGGCGGTCATCGTGGCGATGAACATCATCACCACCGCACCGGGCCAGAACTGCAGGTTCATCGGCGACGGGGCGATGACATAACTCAAGAGCACGAGCACGGGCGCGACGAACAGCGCAATCTGCGACGCGCTGCCGAGCGCGATGCCGACGCTCATGTCCAGCCGGTTCTTGCGCGCCGCCGCGAACGCCGACGCCATCTCCGCGGCCGCGCCGACGATGGCCACGACGATGAATCCGACGAACGCCGGGCTCATCCCCAGCGTCTCCGCCGCTATCTGCACTGACTCGACAAAAATGTGGCTGACCATGGCCACCAGCACCGTCACGCCGGCCAGCGTCGCCAGGGCGAGTCCCATCGGGAACATCGACTCGCCGCCGGCCTCCCCATGTCCCGCGCTGGCGAACAATTCCCGGTGCGTCTTCAGGGAGAACAGCATGCTCAACGCGTACGCGACGATCAGCAGGACGGACAGGCCCACGCTCAACTTCTGGGTGAACGCGGCCCCCGCTGACCGAGTCGGCTTGAGACAGCGCCGAAGGAATCAACAGGGCGACCGTGGCCAGGAAGAGCAGGCCCGCTTGCATGCGGGCGCTGATGCGGTTGTATTCCTGCTCGTGATACTTGAGTCCGCCGAGGAGCAGCGAGACGCCGAGCATGAACAACGTGTTGGTGACGATCGCGCCGGCCACGGACGCCTTCACGAGCACGAATTGCCCGGCCCGCAAGGCCGTGAGCGCAATCACCAGCTCCGTCAGGTTGCCGAGCGTGGCATTGAGCAGGCCGCCGACCGCATCCCCCGTCTTGGCCGCCACCGATTCGGTGGCGTGACTGAGCAGGGCGGCCAGCGGCACGATCGCCAGGACGGACAGCGCGAAGAGCAGCGTGTGCGCGTCGGGCTGCGAGCTTCTCGGCCGCGAACACCACGGGCACGAAGACCAGCAGCCAGAGCAGCTTGTTGTGCTGGATTTCCTTGAGCAGTAGGTTCATCGGTCAGTCCTGTCTGGACGCGGATGTGGCAGCGAGAAATTTGCTGACGACGGCGAAGAACAACCCGGTGGACAGTCCG
This sequence comes from uncultured Actinomycetota bacterium, assembly GCA_963711015.1. Classification (GTDB taxonomy): domain Bacteria; phylum Actinomycetota; class Actinomycetes; order Propionibacteriales; family Propionibacteriaceae; genus Microlunatus. The sequence goes on along the minus strand of CAVQCQ010000001.1, from coordinate 15,882 downwards.
CACATGAGGATGCCGGTCAATCCCTCCACCGCGCCGACCAGCCGCCACTCTTGCGGCAGCACCAGGTCGCCGTAACCTACCGTGGTGTAGGTGACCGCGGAGAAATAGAACGATGACTCCGCATCCGGCAGGCACTTCTGCCACCAGTAGAACAGTCCCCAGACGATGATTTCGGCGAGGTGCAGGAGGACCAGCCTCCACGCGACCGACAGGAGGCGCCACGTCAACGGCCAGAACCGCCTGTCGGGCAGAACCGACCGCAGGCCCGGCAACATCGCCGACAGCCCCGCGGCGTGAATCGTCACCGTCAGCGCCAGGAGACACCAGGCGATCAGGAGCTTCGAGATCATCGTGCGCGGGATCAGCAGCGCGTAACGACCGCTCCTACTTGCATGAGGACGACGATGACCGGGCCCCAGGCCGTCAGCAGGATGTTCCCGATCGCGTAGGGCACGGTGTAGCCGAGAACCGGGAGCTTGCTTTCTGATTCGTCCTGGATCGCTCGCAGCGCCGCCGTGATGGTTCCCGCCCCGGCGCAGGCGCCGAGCAGGATCACGCGGGTTCATCTTCAGGACGTGGTATCCGAACAGCAGCGCCACGAGGTGCGGCAGTGACCGCCACAATCAACGCCGACGAACAGCAGGCTCGGCCCGGTCTGGCGAAGCCCGGCACACGAACGTCGGGCCCGCGGTCAATCCGACGATGCCGATGAAGACGGCGAGGCCGACGGTGTCGAAGATCCAGAGGGCCGGTTCGGGGATTCTGCCGAACGTCGGATACACCGAGCGCAGCCAGCCGAAGACCAGGCCCATGATGAGCGCGCCGCCGCTCGTGGTGAGCGTGAGCGGCAGCCCGCCGACCGTGAGCGTCAACAGCCCGACGAGACCGCCGACGACAATGCCCAGGCCGAGGAACACGACGTCCGACTCGCTCGAGGGACGCTCGATGTAGCCCAGCGCCTTGTCCGGCGCGCTCCACGTCCCGCTCGGCGCCGGCGAGCCGGAGCAGGTCGCCGCGGTTGATGATCGTCTCGGCAGCGAAGGGAATTTCCTCGCCGCCGCGGATCAATTTCACGAGGACGACGCCTCGCCCGTGTCGCTGGGCCAGGACCGAGAGCGGTTGCTCCGCCGCCTCTCGCTTCGTCACCACCACGTCGAGCGTCGCCATCGGAAAGTCGAGCAGCTCAGGGTCCTCGACTTCCGCTCCAAGCGGCAGCTTTCCACCGAGCAGCACTCGCCGCCGCGCCGCGATGGCGACGACATCGCCCGATTGCAGCACGGTCTCCGGCGTGGCATCCATGAGCTCGGCGCCTCGCCGGATGCGTTCCACGAAGACGCGCTCGGGGCTCGCGGCGCGCTCGAGATCCGCCACGGTCCGGCCCGCCGCCGTCGTCGGCCAGCCGGTAGGCACGGATGCTCCATTCCTTGTAGGCCAGGTGAGCACGTCTCATCCGAGGTTCCGCCTCCCGACGACATCTGCGCCGCCAGTTTCCGGCTCTCTTCCTTCAGGTTGACGCGAAGCAGACGTGGAGCCGCGGCCGACAGAAACCAGACGACGAATCCTGTGCCGACCAGGTAGCTGACCGCATAGGCCACCGGGATGTTGTTCTTCAGCCTCGTCTTCTCGGCCTCGGGCAGATCGAGCCGGTCGATCGTGTCGCTGGCGGTGCCGATGACCGTCGATTCGGTGAACGCCCCGGCCATGAGACCCGCCGCCGTCCCGCTGTCGTAGCCGAGCAGTCGCGCCGCCGACAAGCGTCGTCACCAGGCTCGTCACGCAGAACACGACCGTCAGCACGACCTGGGGCAGCGCACTCTTCTTCAGGCCGCGAAAGAACTGCGGCCCGACCTTGTAGCCGGTGGCAAACAGGAAGAGCGAGAAGAAGACCGCCTTGACCGTGGCATCGACCTTGATGTCGAGTTGTCCGATGAGCACGCCCGCGATGAGCGTGCCCACGACGTTCCCGAGTTTGAATGACCCGATCTTGATCCGGCCAATCACGAACCCGACGGCCAGCGTCAGAAAGATCGCCAGTTCCGGGTGGGTGCGAAGCGCGTTCAGCAGGGCATTCATGAAGAACCTTGTTGACATGACTGCGTCTCGGGTGCCCCGGCGACGCGGTTCGTGACTCGCCGCCGGCAGTTCGCGGACGTGGCCGATCTGCCGACGCTGTGCCGACGACGAGCGCCGCTGCGTCGATTACGCCTTCGCTGCGGGTTCGACAACTCCGTCCGGCTTGCCGGTCTTGCCGGTGGCCTTCTCGTACTGCTCGCGGTAGCCGCGCGCAATCGCGCGCAGCGCCCGGCCGATGTCGTCGTAGACGTGATCGTTCAGGTTGGCGAACGAGATGCGCACCGACCAGTCCGGCGCCGCAAAGCCGCTGCCGTTGAGCAGCACGATGCCGTGGTCCTGGGCCAGCCGGAACACGATGTCGAGCGGGTGCACGTTCTCCTTCATCCACGCGACCGCGTCCTCGCCGATGTTCTTGCGGGCAAAGAACTCGAAATCGATCAGGCCGTAGTAGTAGTCGAAGTAGCTCGTTCGGGCCGACCTCGATGCCCAGCCCCTCGATCGTCGCCTCGACGCGTTTCTTGCAGATGCCCAGGCAGGCTTTCTGGTAGTCCTTCTTGGTGTCCATCAGCTCGCCGAGCGAGAACAGCGACATCATCACCTGCTGCGGCAGCGACAGGCCCGCGGTGTGATTCAGCGCGATGTCGCGGCTGTCGGCGACGATGCGGTCGATGAAGGCGAACTTGCGCGGCTCGAGGGTGAGGCCGCCGTAGCGCTTGTCCAGCAGTTTCTTGATCGGCTCGGGGTGGTTGGCGATCATCTCGTCGAAGATGTTGTCCTCGTGCACGGCGATCGTGCCCAGGCGCCAGCCGGTGCAGCCGAAGTACTTGCTGTAGGAGTAGACGCCGATGGTGTTCTTCGGGAACGCGCCCATCAGCGACCGGAAGCCCGGCACGAACGTGCCATACACGTCGTCGGTCAGCAGGATCAGATCCGGCCGCTTCTTCAGCACCTCGCCAATCTTGTCGATGGTGGCGGGAGACATCGCCACCGCGAAGGGATTGCCGGGGTTGACGACGAAGAACGCCTTGATCTTCGGATCGAGCAGCTTCTCGAGCTCCGCATCCGGATACTGGAACTTGTGCTCCTGCTTCGCGTGCACCTCGACGAAGTGGAGGTCGTAGTCCTCGAGGTGCGCCATCTCGAGGTACGGCGTGAAGATCGGCACGCCCATCGCGATGGTGTCGCCCTGGTTCAGGATGCGGTTGCTCTTCAGCGACTTGAAGATGTAGCACATGGCGGCGGTGCCGCCCTCGACCGCGTAGATCTTGAACTTGCCCTTCGGGTGCGGCTCGCCGCACATCGCCCACTGCAGGTACTCGTGGACGATCTGTTCGTTGTGCACCAGCATGCGGTCGGGCACCGGGTAGTGGTCGCCGATGATCGAATCGACGAGCTCGTGGACGAACTTGTCGGCATCGAAGCCGAACTTCTTCACCGTCCACGGCACCATCCGCTGCAGGAAGGGCGCGCCCGGCATGTCCTGGTGCTTCGTGAGCCAGGCGTCCAGCCGCCCGGCAATGCCTTTCGCCTTCGGCATGCCGCCGACGCCCGGCGGCAGGTCGAGCACGCGCTTGCTCTCGGTGACCGCGAACTGCCCGAGCAGGAAGAACGCCTCGCGCGGCTCGGTCGCGACCCAGTTCGGATTGCCGCGGCCGGCATTCAGGTAGGTGAGCGACGAGTCCTCCGCGGCCTTCGTGGCCACCTTGGCCACGAAGTCCTTGATCTCGAACGGGCCCAGCTTCTCGTACTGTTTGTAATCCAGGTGTTCCATTGCTTGTCCTCCAGCGTCGACTGAATTTCGAGCGGCGCCGTTCACGAGAGCAGGATGATCAGGACCATGCCCCAGATCGTCAGCAGCGTGTTGCCGACGGCATAGGTCACGGTGTAGCCGAGCGCCGGCACCTGGCTCTTGGCCTGATCGCAGACCAGGCCGAGCGACGCCGTGGTCGTGCGCGAGCCGGAGACGATGCCGAGCGTGAGCGCGTCGTGGAAGCGGAACAGGTACTTGGCGACGAACATCCCGAGAACCAGGGGGACCGTCGTCGCGAGCGCGCCCCACAGGAACAGGCCGACGCCCTGCGTCTTCAGGCCGTTCACGAAGCCCGGGCCGGCGGAGATGCCGACGATGGCGATGAAGATGTTGAGGCCGACCGAGTTCATGAACCAGATGGTCGGCGTCGGGATGCGGCCGAAGGTCGGGCGGACGGACCGCAGCCACCCGCCGATGATCCCCGCGATGAGCGCGCCGCCGGCCGTGGACAGCGTCAGCGGCACGCCGCCGACGTTGAGGACCAGCGAGCCGAACAGGGCGCCGATCACGATCGAACGCGCCGACGAACGCCATGTCGGTCACGTCGGTCGCGCGATCGGCGACGCCCAGCAGCTTGATGGCCTTGTTGGTGTCCTGCGTGCGGCCGACGATCGTGAACAGGTCGCCGCGCTGGATCGTGGTGTTCGGCAGGATGGGGATCGTCGGTGGCGGTCGCGCCGCGCGTGATCTTCCGCAGGAAGACGCCGCGCGTCTCCGGCATCTGCGCCAGGTCGGCCAGCGTCTTGCCGTCGACCGCCTTGTTGCTCACGAGGACGTCGACGCCCTCCACCGGCACCGCCAGCAACTCCGCGATCCTCGACCTCGGTCGCGCCTTCGCCCGAGCACCTTCACGAGCACGTCGCGGGCGCCCGCGACCGCCACGACGTCGCCTTCGCGCAGGACGGTGTCCGCGGTCGCCTCCTCGATCGTCCCGTTGCGGCGGAGGCGCAGGACGAAGAGGCGCGCAGTCGGGCGACCAGCGCCTCGGCCTCGATCACCCGCAGGCCCACGGCCTTCCCGCCCGGCGCCACGCGGAACGCCCGCACTTCCCAGCGGCGCCAGGCCGTGCCGGGGCCGCCCAGTTCCTTGACGCCGCCCTGCTTCTCCTCGTAGTCCTTGCACGCGGCCACGAGATTGATGCCGAGCAGCTTGGGGCCGAGGACGGCGATCACGATCGCCGAGCCCATCGTGCCGAACATGTAGGTCACGGCGTAGGCGACCGGCATCGAGTCGATCAGGGCCTTGGCCTGATCGGCGGCCAGGCCCAGTCCGGTTGATGGCGTCGGTCGACAGGCCCATCGCGGCGGAGATCGTCTGCGACCCGGAGTAGAGCCCGGCCGCATAGCCGAGGTCGTAGCCGGCGATCTTCGCGATCGCGACGGGGACCAGCAGGCTGAACAGGCACTGGACCGCCGAGAAGAGCGCCTGCGGCACGCCGTCCGTGGCGACGCCGCGGACGAACTGCGGCCCGACGGCGTAGCCGACGGCGAACAGGAACATCAGGAAGACCGTCGCCTTGAGGGGCTGGGCGATGGTGATCCCGATCTGTCCGATCAGGACGCCGGCCAGGAGGGTCGCGGTGACCGCCCCCAGGCCGATGCCCTTGAAGGTGAACTTGCCAAAGTAGTAGCCGATGGCGAGCGTGAGAAAGATCGCGATCTCCGGGTATTGGCGCAGCGTTGCGAAGAACCAGTCAATCATGATTTGCTCCGTTTGCCATGTCTCATGTGCCGTGGTGTCGTGGATCGGCGGCCAGCGCTACGTGCCGGCCGTCGCGGCCGCCGGCTTCGCCTTCTTCGACTGTTCCGCCGGCTTCGCCTGCTTCCCCCAGCGCCGCCGGGCTGATCAGCTTGAGCCCCAGGTTGGCGTCGTAGCCGTGGATCTCCTTCACGTCCAGCTTGCGCATGAACTCGATGGTGTCGGCCTTGATCACCTGCCCGGGCACCATGATCGGGAAGCCGGGCGGGTAGGGGATCACGAAGTGGGCCGAGACGAGAGGCGGTCCGGACGCGAGCCGCTTGTCGATCTCGGGGCTCATCAGCTTGATGTGCTCGCATCCGTCGTGGTCGTAGGCCATGTAGAACGCGCGTGCGCATGTCGCCTTCGAGCGTCGTGCCCTGCGGGTCGTCGCGGAAACGGTCGTGGAAGTGGCTGAAGTTGGGCAGGTCCGGGACGTCCTCCACCAGCGACTTCACCCGCGCCGCGAACGCCGTGCGCGCCGCGTCACCGCCGCTCTTGAGACGCTCGCTCGATCTCCTTGGAGATCTCGACCAGCACCTTGAGCAGGTTGGCCACGTCGCTGCGCGTGTTGTTGATGTTGGTCTGCAGCAGGATCGAGTTGCGCGAGGTCTTATTGAGCTGGATCTCGTACTCGGCCGCGAGCAGGTCCTTGAACTGCGTGCCGTCGTAGCCGGCGGTCCCGCACATCAAGGTGAGCCGGGTCGGGTCGAGGATGAACTCGTCCTCGCGGAAGGCGCGGGCCGCATCCGCCCAGGTGGCGCCGCCCTCGGTGTAGCTCTTGAGGCCGGACTGCCGGAACTCGGCCGGCACCATGTTCTCGACGTCCAGGACCCGGAAGTACTTGGACACCAGGGGATGCGTGTTCACCGCGACGCGAATCTCGATCGCGAGCTGGATGGCCTGCATGACCATCTCGTAGCCTTCCAGCTCCATCTGCCGGCGGGCCACGTCGAGCGACGCGATGATCTGCTGGTTGGGCGAGGTCGAGGCGTGGGTGAAGACCGCCTCCTTGAAGGCCTGCTCGTGGCGGTGGTAGTCCTCGTCGGCCACCAGCACCATCGAGCCCTGCCGCAGCGACGACATCGACTTGTGCGTCGAGTTCGTCTGGTAGACGCGCAGCTTGGCCTTGCGCGGATCGGGGATGAGCCGGGTGTCGAGCACGCGCGCGTCCTTGGGGTCGAGGTCCGCGCCGAGCTGCTTCTCCTGCGCGAGGTACCGCTCCAGGTACGCGGGGTCGGCGAAGGCCTCCTTCAGGGCCGCGCGCGCGCCCATCGCCGTGCGCGGGCGGTAGAGCGGCGAGAAGCGGGCGAAGCCGAACCAGGCCTCGTCCCAGAGGAAGATGAGGTCGGGCTTGATCGCCAGGCACTCTTCCATCACGCGGCGCACGTCGTAGACGTGACCGTCGAAGGTGCAGTTGGTCAGCGTGACCGTCTTCACCTTGTCGAGCCGGCCCGCCGCCTTGAGGTCGAGCAAGGCCTTCTTGACGTTCCGCAACGGCACGGCGCCGTACATCGAGTACGCCACCATCGGGAAGGCCTCGACGTAGTACGGCTGGGCCCCCGCCAGCACCATCCCGTAGTGGTGCGACTTGTGGCAGTTGCGATCGGCGATCACGATGTCGCCCGGCTCGAGCAGCGCCTGGTGGACCATCTTGTTGGAGGTCGACGTGCCGTTGGTCACGAAGAACACGCGGTCGGCGCCGAAGGCGCGCGCGGCCGCGTCCTGGGCCTTCTTGATGTTGCCCGTGGGCTCGAGCAGGCTGTCCAGGCCGCCCGACGTCGCCGACGATTCCGCGAGGAACAGGTTGGCCCCGTAGAACTCGCCCATGTCGCGGATCCAGTTCGACTTGAAGATCGACTTGCCGCGCGCCACCGGCAGCGCGTGGAAGGTCCCCACCGGCTTCTGCGCGTACTTCTTCAGGTTGTCGAAGAACGGCGTCTCGTTGCGCTCGGCCACGCCGGAGAGGATCGAGAAGTGGATCTCGAGCGGCTCCTCGACCTCGTAGAAGACGCGGCGGATGCCCGCGGCCGCCGGGTCGGCGAGGATCGCGTCGGGCTTCTTGTCGGCGAGCAGGATGATGTCGAGCTCCGGCCGGAAGCGCTTGATGAGCTTCGCCAGCATCAGGCCGTCGGCGCCCGCCGCGCGGTCCTTCAGCTCGGCGGACAGCCGGGAGGACAGCAGGCTCTTGAGCAGAGGCACGTCGCGCGAGGACTCGTAGGGGAAGCCGTCGTAGATCACCACCGACTCGAGGTTCGTGTTGAGGATCACGGCGAGCGCCGCGTCCTCGAACGAGCCGACGAACACGGGCTCGTAGACGAACTCGTCCTGCGGGGCGCCGCAGCTTCCGGATCTGCTGGGCGTGCGCGGGCCAGCGCGAGGGCGGCGTGGGCGTCACGAACAGCACCTCGAAGTAGGGCCTCGCCGCCGCCTCTCGCCTGCGCGGTCGGCATCGCGCGCTCCGGGGTGGCCGCGTCGTCTTCCGCCTCGAACTCCCCGGCATCGCTGCGGTAGCTCCGCGACATCAGCGCCGACGAGACGCGCTGCACCAGCCGCGCCGTGCCCAGCGCGTCCCCGCCGGCCACGCGCTCCTTGATGGCGTTCAGCACGCGCGCGCCCGGGTAGGCCTGGAAGTCCTCCAGGGGCAGGAGCGCGGTGAGCGCCTCGTTGCACGCGGCCTGCAGGCCCGCATCGCCGCGGCTCGCCGGATTGGCGGCCCAGGCCTGCGCCGCCCGGCTCAGGTCACGCCAGAGGTCGAGGCGCGCGGCAACCGCCGAGAAGAAGTGGTCGATCCTGGGTGCAGAGGAGTCTTGGCCATCGGAATGCTCCTATGTGTCTGAACGAGGCGGCGAGGAGACCGCCGCCCGGGATGACTGCTCGCGACGCCAGCGGTCGCTCAGCGTGTGACGAACAGCAGCCATGGGGTTCCTACGATGAGAAAAACGAGGACGCAGAAGATCGTCGTGAGGGCGCCGAGCCGGTACAGCTCGCCCTGGGTCAGGTACCCGGCTCCGACGAAGATGACGTTCTGGCTCCCGCCCTGGGGCGTGATCACCGAGAAATAGCCGCTGGCGAACAGGAGCGCGAACCCCATGAGGGGCGCCGGCACGCCGGTCCGAATGCCGACATCGAGGAACACGCCGAAGAGCGCCAGGACCTGTGACGACTGGCTGACGAACATGTAGTGCATCAGCACGTAGAGCACGAGCAGCGCCACGTAGGCGATCGGCCAGGAGATGCCTCCCAGCAGGGAGGTCAGCCGGTCTCCGACGTAGCTCATGAAGCCCAGCTCGTTCAGCTGGCTGCTCAGCGCGAAGAGCACCGCGAGCCAGAGATACGTGGCCAGGGTGCCCCCCTGCTGGGCGATGTCGTCCACGGTGAGGACGCTGGTCGCGAGGAGCACGGCGAGGCCGCCGAAGGCCACGGCGGTGAGGTTCAGGTTCAGGGTCCCCGCCATGACCCAGCCGGTCACCATGACCGCGAAGGACACCGCCACGATCCGCTCGTCGCGGCTCAGCGGTCCCATCGAGCGCAGCGCCGCGCGGGCGGCCGCCGGTGCGTCGGGCGTGGCGGTGACGCCCGGTGGGATACAGCCGGTACAGGACCAGGGGAAGCAGGAGGATCGCGGTCAGCGTCGGCACCGACGCGGCCACGAACCACGAGCCGAAGTCGATCGTCGAGGCCGTACTGCTTCGCCACCGACACGCCGATCGGATTGGTCGAGGCCGCGGTGAGCCAGAGGACCGAGGAGACGGCGAGGCTCGCCATCCCGCAGAACATCAGGTAGCCGCCCAGCCGGCGCGTGCTCTCGTCCTCGGGCTTCGAGCCGGCGTTCTGCGCGAGGGACAGCACGATGGGAAACAGCACGCCGCCGCGTGCCGTGTTGCTCGGGAACGCCGGGGCGATCACGGCATCGGTGAGGAAGATGCTGTAGCCCAGGCCGAGCGTCGACCGGCCGAACACGCTCACCACCAGGAGGCTGATGCGCCGTCCCAGGCCCGACTTCACGACGCTGTAGGCGACGAGGAAGGCCACGATCACGAGCAGCACGCTCGCGTTGGCGAAGCCCGCGAAGGCCTTGTTGGGGTCGACCGTGCGGGTGAGCACCGAGGCCGCGACCGCCAGCATCGCGGCGGTCAGGAGCGGGAACGCGTTCAGGATGACGGAGAGAATCGCGGCCGAGAAGATGGCGAAGAGGTGCCACGCCTCGTTCGTCAGCCCGGCCGGAACCGGCGTCAGCCAGATGCCGAGCGCCAGGGCGAACATCAGCGCCTTGCTTGATCAGGGTGCGGCGGTCGACGATCCGGGGCGGTCATTGGACGGGCGCTCCGGCGGACGGCGCCGGCGGCGCGCCCACACGCACCCGCCCCTTGAAGCCCGCGGTTCGCCCGCTCACGGCGCCGTCCTCGGCCGTGAGCACGTACCGCCACTGGAACTCGTACTCGCCCGTGGCCCCCGCGTAGCGCCCGGTCCCGCCGAGGAACGTGCCGGCGATGCGGTTGCCGGTTCCGACCCACTCGCCCTTCAGCTCGCTGAACACCTTGTCGCCGCGTTCATCGGTCCAGACGGCGCGGCCCACCATCCCGCTCTGGCTGTCCGTGAACCCGACGAACTCGGCCCGGAACCCGACTCCGGGCCTGTTCTCCCCGGTGAGCAGCAGCGACCCGTTCATGTGGACGATCGACGCCCGGTGGTCCGCCCCCAGGTCGAGACGTGGTTCGCGTGCCCGAGGCGGTCCAGCTCCCGCTCGAACGTGCGCCACTCGCCGGCGGCCGGGACCTCTGGGTCCGTGGCCGCCGGCCCGCCGCACGCCGCGCCGAGCATCAGCAGGGCGAGCGCCGGCCACGCTCGCTCTGATGCCGAGCGGCGGAGCGATCCACCCGAATCGGAGCCGGCGCGCGACGGTCACGCTGCCCATGGCGTCGCTACGACGGGAGGTTGAAGCGAACCGCGAACTGAAGCCGATCGGCGCTGCCGACCTCGCCATCGAAGACCTCGCGACGGCCGTACAGATACTCGACGCCGGCCCACGCGCGGTCCGGCAGAAACCAGTAGAGGAGATTGACCGCGCCGTAATCGAGGTCCTTGTTGAACGTCGTCGGCGTAGTAGTCCTCGTCCGCCGACGACGCCACGCTGTAGACCGCGTTCGACGACAGCCGGTCAGACCAGTAGTGCTCGTAGCCGCCCATCAACGCGATGAGTCCGACCGGCTGCAGTTCGCCGTTCGCATCGGGCACGGCGGTGACGCCTCCGCGATAGCGGCCGACGCCGTCGCCGAAGGTGAACTGGCGTATAGGCGTAGTCACGCCCGAACGTCTTCACCCTCCCAGACAGGAGACCGCCCCAGAGCGTCACGTCGTCCGGCTCGCCCTCCGTCGGCCGGAAGCGCGCCTTTGCCGACGAAAGCCGACGCGAAGGCGTGCCCGCGCGAACCCGCCGAAACGGAAATGCCCGGTCACGTCCGGCATCGGGTACTCGGCCTTGCCGGGTTCTCCCGTGGGTGACTCGATCGCCGACTTGTTGTCCTCGACTGCCACCGACCACGACGCGTTCGCGCTCAGCTTGTGCGTCCAACGCACCTGCGCCTGCCGGATCGATGGAAAAGCCATCGGCGACTCGAAGTCGATCGTGTTGGGAAAGTTGGCGTCGTCCAGGAAGGTCGACCAGGTCTGCCCGGCCAGCAGGCCACCCCAGCTCCCATACGCATGGCGCAGCCGAAGAACATTGCCGCTGCCGTAGAAGTCGGTCTCGACGTACATCCGCAGCTCTTTGCCCTCGACCGGACCGCGCATGTCGAGGAACAGACGCGTCTCGCGCGCATGGACCTGCGAGTTGCCGCCCTCGCTCCCATCGATGGGGATCGTGCGTGGGTCGAACGAATCCTCGGAGGTGATGGGATCGAAGTCACGGATGACGTCCAGCTTGATCCGCCCTCCCGGCTTGAAGACAAACGACCCGACCGTGAATCCGTCCGGCTTGGGCTGCTGGCGCGGGCGGGGGCTCCGCTTTCGCGGTTGTCGTCGCGCTCGGGCTTCTCGGCTGTCGGGCCCTGGGCTCCGCCGCGACCGGTGAACTCGGTCTGCGCGTTGGCCGAGCCGATCGCGCACAGAAGAACCGCGGCCCCTGCGAGGCCCTGATCACGCCGTCAACCGGCTTTCTCCGTGTCATCCTGCCTCCTTGCCTCGTGAACGAAATCGCTCGCGATGTCGTCCCGGGCTCCGGCCTGCTGCGCCGGCCGAGCGGTGCGGGCCAGGGCACAGTCAGCGGGATCGTGACGAGCGTGAGACGACTCGGTGTTGCCACCCCAATGGCAATCCGTGTTCCGACAGTCCGGCGGCCTTCGCCGGATCGCATGAGGCTGCCGCGGGCAACGTTTCGGTTCGGCTTTTGCGAGGGCGGCGCGCGGCTCTCGGCAAGGCGGCCGCCCATGGTCCGGCGCTCGGGAGGCGCGCACCCTCGGTTGCGCATCACCGCCTGTCGTCAACGCTCACCACAGGCCGTCAATGCGCGACGATCAGAAAATGGGTGTGGCGCTCTCGAGCTCGCCCTTGCTGTTGGCAGGTCATCAGGCGGTCGCGTCGTCTCATTGGGCATGCTCGTTGCTGTCGAGTACCCTATCTTGGGACATCTCCTGACCTGCGACGCTGGCGTGCGTCTACGAGGGCTCGTCTGCGTACTCGTCGTAGATGCCGAAGGCACGCGAGCTCGGACTCCTGAGTGCCGAGGCGTCTGAATGAAGGCCTCTCACGCGTCGATTGTGATTGTCGCCGTGGGTCTCGGAACGGCGCTCGGGCTCGGCTGCCTACACGTTCGCGTATGCGCGAGGCTGGGCGTACATGACCGACGACCCGCGGGCGTGTGCGAACTGCCACGTCATGAACGAGCAATACGACGGCTGGATCAAGAGCAGCCACCGCTCGGTCGCCGTGTGCAACGACTGTCACGTGCCCCACGGCCTGGTCGCCAAGTATGCGACGAAGGCCCGCAACGGCTTCTGGCACTCGTACTACTTCACGACCGGGGCATGTTCCCTGAGCCAATCCGGGCGTTGCCGGGGAGCCGGGCGATCGCGGAGGCGAATTGCCGCCGCTGCCACGAGCCCGTCGTCGAGGCGATGGGGACGCCCGCACACGCCGGATCTCGCGACATCTCGTGTATCCGTTGTCACGGATCCGTGGGCCACATGGAACTTGCCGCGACCAACGTCGCCGATCCTTCGAGGTGAACCGTGTCCGACCAGAAACCAGGCCGAATTCGCGGCTGGAGTCGCAGTGCCGTCGTGACCGTGGCAGTCGTGGCGGCGCTCGGCACCGCGGCGATCGCGGCCCTCCTCGTCAACATCATGGAGCGGAAGGGGGAAGCGCAGAATTCCTTCTTCCGTGTCGTGGAGCTGACTGACGAGACCATTGATCCCGCGATCTGGGGGAAGAACTTTCCGCTGCAGTACGACGGCTACCTGCGCACCGTCGATCAGCAGCGGACGCGCTACGGCGGCAGCGAGGCCATGCCGCGGTCGCCGACCGAAGCCGACCCGCGCTCGATCGTGGCGCAATCGCGCCTCGAAGAAGATCCCCGGCTGAAGACGATGTGGGCGGGCTACGCGTTCGCCACGGATTTCCGCAAGAAGCGCGGTCACGCGTACATGCTCGAGGACCAGACCTACACCGAGCGCGTGCAGAACTTCAAGCAGCCGGGCACCTGCATCCACTGTCACGCGTCGGTGTACGTGCCCTACAAGAAGGCCGGGAACGGCGACCTGATCAAGGGCTTCGAGCACTACAACCAGATGCCGTATGCCGAGGCGCGCAAGGCCTTCACGCATCCCATCGCGTGCATCGACTGTCACGCACCGGACACGATGGCGCTCCGCGTGACCCGGCCGGGTTTCATCGAAGGCATCCGCGCCTTCAAGGCGAGCGAGGGCGTGAACGACTACGACGTGAACACGATGGCGACGCGGCAGGAGATGCGCGGCTTCGTCTGCGGGCAGTGTCACGTCGAGTACTACTTCAAGGGCGCCGAAAAGCGGCTCACCTATCCGTGGGCCAAGGGCCTGAAGGTGGACCAGATCTACGAGTACTACCGCGAGGCGGGCTTCACCGACTGGACGCACGCCGAGACCGGAGCGCCCGCGCTCAAGGCCCAGCATCCCGAGTTCGAAATGTGGAACCAGGGCATTCACGCGCGCTCCGGGGTGACCTGCGCCGACTGCCACATGCCCTACATGCGCGAGGGCGCGCAGAAGATCAGCGACCATCACGTACGGAGCCCGCTGCTGAACATCAACCGCGCGTGCCAGACGTGTCACAAGTGGTCCGAGGACGAGCTGCGCGGCCGCGTCGAGACGATTCAGCAGCGCACAGTCGCTCTCCGGAACCGGGCGATGGATGCGCTGGTCGCGCTCATCGCCGACATCAAGGCGGCCAAGGCCGCGGGGGCGACCGGCCCGCCGAGTGACCGCCGCGCTCGAGTTCCAGCGGCACGGACAGTTCTACGTCGACTTCGTCGAGTCGGAGAACTCGAACGGCTTCCACGCGCCACAGGAAGCCGCGCGCATCCTGGGCGAGGCCATCGACTACCTGCGGCAGGGACAGCTGGCGTTGCGGCCGACGCCCGTGGCCGCCAGGAAGTAGTCGGTGACCGTCACTTCCTTGCAACCATGATCTCGAAGCTTCTGACCGCCTGGTGTCTCCTGGCCGTGACGGTGACGATCCATGCCTCGGGCCTCTCGGCGATGTTGCGGCGCGTGCCGGCGTTGGCGGCACCGGCCGAGACGCGGTTCTGGCCGATGACGGGACGGCTTATTACGGTCGCGTGGGGGCTGGTCCTCCTGCATCTTGCCGAGATTGCGGTCTGGGCACTGTTCTACTGGTGGCAGAAGTGCCTGCCGGGTGCGGAGTCATCGTTCTATTTCTCCGGAGTCACTTACACCACGGTGGGGTACGGCGATCTGGTGCTGCCGACGGAGTGGCGCCTGCTCGCCCCGGTGGAGGCATTGACCGGCATCCTGATGTGCGGGCTGTCCACGGGATTTTTCTTCGCGGTGGTGACCAGGATGTACGGGTCGCGGGCGAATACAGACCAGACGTGAACCTATGAGCGGACTCCTCAAACCCTCCATCAACTGGTTCTTCGCCTTCATCCCCGTTAGTGTGGCGCTGGAACGTGCGCATGTGCCTGCGCCGCTGCTGTTCTTCTCGGCGGCGCTGGCCATCATCCCCATCGCGGCCTTGATCGTGCGGTCCACGGAACACCTCGCCACGTATACCGGCGACGCCGTCGGCGGGTTGCTCAACGCCACGTTCGGCAACGCGCCGGAGTTGATCATCTCGATGGTGGCGCTGAAGGCCGGGCTGTTCGACATGGTGCGGGCGTCTCTCGTCGGCGCCATACTCGCCAACCTGCTGCTCGCCACGGGCGTCGCATTTCTTCTCGGCGGGCTGCGGTATCGCACGCAGGAATACAACGCCGGCGCGGCGCGCCTGTACGGTTCGATGATGTTGATCGCGGCCATCAGCCTGGCCGTGCCGAGCGCGTTCAACCGCTTCTTCTCGCCCGAAGGCACGATGCGAGCGGAGGGGGCGGTGAATCTCGCGACCGCGTTCGTGCTGCTGGCAACCTATGGCCTGTATCTGGTCTTCATGCTCAAGACGCATGCGGACTTTTTCCAGGCCGTCGGTGGCGGGAAAGTGGAGCACGAGCATCATGGTCCTCGATGGAGCGTGCCACGGGCGGTCGGCAGTCTGGTGGGCGCGTCGCTGCTCGCGGCGTGGATGAGCGAGCTCCTCGTGGGCGCGGCGGAGGGCACGGGCAAGGCGCTGGGCATGTCAGATGTGTTCATCGGTGTCGTATTCCTGGCTATCGTCGGTGGCGCCGCTGAAAGCGGCTCGGCGATTGCCATGGGCCGGAAGAACAAAGTGGATCTGACCGTGGGCATCGCGATGGGCAGCAGCATCCAGATCGCACTTTTCATCGCGCCGGCACTGGTGCTGGCCAGTTACTTCATCGCGCCGCAGCCCTTGGAACTTGCCTTCACTCGCGCGGAAACCGGAACGCTGTTCCTGGGTGTGCTGATCGGCGCCCTGGTGGCGGGCGATGGCCGGTCCAACTGGTTCAAGGGGGTTCAACTGATCACCGTTTACGCGATGATCGCCATCTTGTTCTACTTCCTGCCAGTCGCGAACTGACCACTTGTGTGTCGGATGGATGAGGAGATAAGGTATGGCCGCTTTGGTGGATGTCACTGAACAAAAACGGTTGA